>JAMPGY010000002.1:0-175514 GCA_023663705.1 Clostridium sp.
GAGGAAGGTGCACACGGCCGAGGGGAACCGGTATCGGGTGGTTCGAAACTGAGGATTCTGTGACACTATAGAGTTTTATTGATGATAATGTTGGTCCCCTCCCCAAAAACAGTGGGCGAAGATATATGGTTGTTCTCCGGCGGCATAAACGACCTTATGGCCAAAGTTCACCAATTTTTATTATATCCCTTTAAGATAAATGTATTTTTACGTAACGTGTCCTAAGGAGTTTGAAGAAAGCGTATAGGATTTGGCGGGCAACGGGTGGGACGCCTATCTTTGCCGCACAGAGATAAACGAGGCGGGCGTCCCGCTATATGCAGGGGCGAGTCCGATGGATTATTCACATGTTAAACTAAAACGATTATGAAAAAGATGTTGATGTTTGGATTGGCCGCTGCTGCGGTGTATGTGGTGTATGCTTGTCGCAAGGGACGTGAGGCACGTCATCGGGGTGCTTTGGAGCGTGCGGGACACGAGGCTGATAAGGCGGTGGAACGCACGGCCGAGGCTGGACGCAAGGGGATACAGATGGTGCGCGATAGTGTGGACGAGCAGGTGAAACGGGCAAACGAAGCCTACGAACGATTGGCCAAGCGATTGCATACCGCCGGATAAAGACAAGATATAGATTTTGTTTGTGGATAAAGATTGTTGCGGTTTTGCCGCACAGGAAAAAATCCCACGCAAGTAGAGCACACAAACTCTCTCTGCGTGGGATGCCTGTGTATGGAAATTTTTATATTATTCCATCCAGCGCCGCAGACGGGCGATGGCCGCATCGCGCAACGAGGGGGGCATCGTGGAGAGGCGCGAGGCATGGGAACCGGCGGGATCCACGAAAGCACACATCTCCTTTTTGTGGGAGAAGTCGAGCCATGTGATGACGCCCGAGGCCGACCAAGGATCGTTCTCACCGTAGATGAACATGATGGTGGGATCGGAACGGCGCAGGAAGCGGCGCGTGTGTTTGTAGAGTTTCTTGCTGAAACGCCAGTGGGGCATGTCGGCGGGCAGCATCAGGCGGCTCAGATACCCTTTGGTGGAACGGATGGACGTAAGGCCGCGGAATGGAGTGAGGTCGTAGCCGTAGTAGCCCAGCTCGCGGGCCGCCTGAACGAAAAACGAAAGATTGGTTCCCTCGGGCTGGAAGTAGGACGGGTCGCACAGAGCCAGGAAGTTGTTCAGCAGGTCGGCATCGTCGGCCTGGTCGGATGCAAGCTTCTGTACGGGGGTGCCCCATTGCCAGATAGAGAAGGAAAGCTCGAGCACGCAGTAGTCGTAGATCTCCTCGAGCGGTGCATTGAAACGGTAGTTTTTGCCTTGGCAGTAGTCGGTGAAGAGCGGCATCAGTCGTGACTTGCGCTTCAGCAGCTCGGTCTGGTAGTCGAGTATGCAACGGCGTTGTTCGGGAGTTCCGGCCGTGCGGCTGATGAAGGGCTCATGGCGTCCGTCCTCCACGGAGGCATTGAGCGGTGCCACGTAGGGAACGGTGGCCGCCACATCGTCCGGGAAGTAGGCGCGGTAGAAGAGACTCGTCATGCCGCCTTTGCTCACACCGGTGGCCAGCCATTTGCGGTTGTAGATGGGAGAGAGGGCAGTGCGCACCTCGTGCAGGTCGTTGAGTGAGTTCCACACGGTGAGGTGGTTCCAGTCGCAGGGATTGGGGGTGGACTCAAGGAAGTAGCGGTATTCCACGAAGACAAGGTTGGCGTCGAGTATCTCGCAGAGCTCTTCGGAATAATGTGGATTCAGTGCATATGCGGCTCCGTAGCCCTCGGTCACCATTACGGTGGGGCGGTCGAAGCCTTTGTGTCCGATGATGACACGCTGCTCAAAGGTGCCCGCCGCCGGATTGCCGTAGCTCACGGGATGTTGGAACCGGATGACGTATTTCTCGGCAAAGCGGTTGGTGGAGAGCGTGTCTATCTGCTTCACGGCGGGTAAGGCTCTCAGCATGTCCTCCAGTTGTCCTGCATGGGCGAGGACAGACAGGCAGAGGAAAAATAATGCGAGAGGCAGGGAGATGATTCGTTTCATGATAATTTTCATTAGATGGTTGGTTCTTGTCATTTGGTTTGGGTGTAGCCTTGTTCGCGCAGCAGGGCAATCACCTTGTCGCGCCATTCGCCCTGGATGATGATTTCACCGTCTTTCACGGCGCCGCCCACTCCGAGTCGCGTCTTGAGCTGTTTGCCCAGCGCTTTGAGGTCGTCGGCAGTGCCCGTGAATCCGCGCACGATGGTGACCGACTTGCCGCCCCGGTTTTTCTTCTCGATGGCGGTGCGCAGGCGTTGCTGTGCGGGCGGCAGGGTGACAGGTTCCTGCTCGTCGCCTTCGGTGTCGAACGAGAAGTCGGGGTTGGTGGAATATACCATACCGAGGCGTTGTTTCCAGTCGTTGTTGGCCATGTGTAGATGTTTTTTTGTTAGTATAAAGTGTGGGTGGCAAAGAAGCGGGCGAGCCCCGTCCGGGCATCGGCCAATTTCTCCTCCCAGGCTCGTAGGGAGTTCTGCCCCACGATGTCGGTCACGTATTTCACGGAGATGAAGGGCACGCCTTGGATGCGGCAGGCCAGCGCGGCGGCATAGGCCTCCATGTCCACCACGTCACCGTCCGCTTTCTGTGCGTCGGTGACGAAACTGTCGCCGGTGCTGCAGAGCGCTTCGTAGCCGGCATCGACATCGGCCAGCGAATGCCAGTCGGTGCAGAGACCGGACTCGCGGAGCAGGTGGGCGGTGGAAATCGGTTCGCCGGTGTGGGGGATGGCGATGGGCGACAGGTCGCGGTCGGCAAAATGGCGGCACACGAGGATGTCGCCCACGGCATGCCGGAGCGTGCCGGCGCTACCGTAGTTGATTACCAGACGGGGCTTGTGCAGGCAAAGTTGCCGGGTGAGTAGAATGGCAGTCTGTGCCTTTCCCACGCCGGTGAGCAACTGTGTGATGCGTGCGCCATCCAGGTGGAGGTCGATGTGCTCGCCCTCCACGGCATGTATGGCCAGAATGTCCGTCATGCGTTTAGTCCTCCATCAGTTTGCGGTAGCGTATGCGCTTGGGCTCTTCCAGTCCCAGCCGCTTCATCTTGTTCGACTCGTAGTCGGAGTAGCTGCCTTCGAAGTAGAACACGTTGCCTTCGCCCTCGAAAGCGAGGATGTGGGTGCAGATGCGGTCGAGGAACCAGCGGTCGTGGCTGATGACCACGGCACATCCGGCGAATGCCTCGAGACCTTCCTCCAGTGCGCGCAGGGTGTTCACGTCGATGTCGTTGGTGGGCTCGTCGAGCAGCAGCACGTTGCCTTCCTCCTTGAGTGCCATGGCCAGATGCAGACGGTTGCGCTCACCACCGGATAGCACACCGCACTTCTTCTCCTGATCTCCGCCCGAGAAATTGAAGCGGCTCAGGTAGGCGCGTGCGTTGATGTCGCGTCCGCCCATGCGGATGAGTTCGTTGCCGCCGCTGATTACCTCGTATACGCTCTTGTCCGGTGCGATGTCGCGGTGGCTCTGGTCCACGTAGGCCAGTTTCACCGTCTCGCCCACATCAAAGGTGCCGGCATCCGGAGTGTCCAATCCCATGATGAGGCGGAAAAGGGTGGTTTTTCCGGCTCCGTTGGGGCCGATGACGCCCACGATGCCGTTGGGCGGCAGCATGAAGTTGAGGTTGTTGAAGAGCACTTTTTCACCGAAAGCCTTGCTCACGCCGGTGGCTTCGATCACCTTATTGCCCAGTCGCGGACCGTTGGGGATGTAGATTTCCAGTTTCTCTTCCTTCTCTTTCTGATCCTCGTTGAGCAGTTTGTCGTAGGAGTTCAAGCGGGCCTTACCTTTGGCCTGTCGTGCCTTGGGCGCCATACGCACCCATTCCAGCTCACGTTCCAGGGTCTTGCGTCGCTTGCTGGCGCTCTTTTCCTCCTGCTCCATGCGCTTGGTCTTCTGTTCAAGCCACGAAGAGTAGTTGCCCTTCCAGGGGATGCCTTCGCCACGGTCCAGTTCGAGAATCCAGCCGGCCACATCATCGAGGAAGTAGCGGTCGTGGGTGACGGCGATCACGGTGCCCTCGTATTGGTTGAGGTGCTGTTCCAGCCAGTCGATGCTCTCGGCATCGAGGTGGTTGGTGGGTTCGTCGAGCAGGAGTACATCCGGTTTCTGCAACAGCAGGCGGCACAACGCCACGCGACGGCGCTCACCGCCGGACAGATTGGCCACGGTCTGGTCGGCCGGCGGACAACGGAGCGCATCCATGGCACGCTCCAGTTTGCTGTCCAGATTCCAGGCATCGGAAGCGTCGAGTATGTCCTGCAACTCGCCCTGGCGGGTGAAAAGGGCATTCATCTTATCCTCGTTCTCGTAGTATTCGGGCAGTCCGAACTTCCGGTTGATTTCCTCGTATTCGGCCAGTGCGTCCACTACGGGTTGTACGCCTTCCATCACCACCTGTTTCACGGTCTTGGCATCATCGAGTTGCGGTTCCTGGGGCAGATAGCCCACGCTGTAGCCCGGCGAGAACACCACTTCGCCTTGGTAGTTGGTGTCCAGTCCGGCTATGATTTTCATCAGTGTGGATTTGCCGGCTCCGTTGAGACCGATGATACCGATCTTTGCTCCGTAGAAGAAACTCAGGTAGATGTTTTTCAGTACTTGCTTGTTGGTTTGCTGAATGGTCTTGCTGACGCCGACCATTGAAAAGATGATTTTCTTGTCGTCTGTTGTTGCCATAAGATGATGGGTTAGAAAGTTGATAGGATTATTTCTGTGGAAAGAAGCAGGGAAAACAGGAATATGTTTCGGGCTGTGACGCCCAACACTTCATTCAGTCCGCTACCCTGCCGGATGGTTGACATACGTCGCCCGGCCTTATAGTGCGGCAGCAGGTAGAGGCAGGGGAGTAGAAAGGTTGCCGGACAGTGTTGCCAAGCTATCGGCATACACAGCAGAACAGCTGTGGGGCCGATAATTTGGTATAGGACTTCGGTAGGACGCGTCCCAATGCGTACAGCCAGGGTTCGTTTGCCTACACTCCGGTCGGTGTCTCTGTCCCGATAGTTGTTGACAATCAGCAGGGCATCGGTGGCAATGCCACAGGCCAGCGAGGAGCAGAACAAAGGAAAGGTCACTGTGTGGCGTTGGATGTAATAAGTACACAGGGTCGGTATCAGACCGAAGAATACGAGTACGAGCAGATCTCCCAGTCCCATGCGTGCCAGGGTGGTCGTGTAGAGGAAACTGAAAACAAAGCAGAATATACCCACTGCCAGCATGGCCGTACCGCCGTACAGGATGAGCGGGAGGCCGGTGAATGCAGACAGAACCGTTGTCAGGGCAATGCCCTGCCTCATGGCTTTGGGGGTAATCCATCCTTCGGCACATGCTCGCTTGGGACCCAGGCGTGTCTCGTTGTCAATCCCCCGTGTGAAGTCAAGATAGTCGTTGATGAAATTGGCATTTACCTGCATGAGCAGTGCAAATAGAAGGCACAACAAGGCGGGGAGCATGAGAAACGTGCCGTCTGCACGTCGTCCGTCGGCATAGGCCGATGTGAGCCCGACAAGTACGGGAGCGATGGCACCGGTAAGCGTTTTGGGGCGGATGGCCAGCCACCAGGCCAGTGGGGAATTGGTGGACGGAACGGTTTCTTTCATACTTTTCTTGTTATTGGGCTATCGGGGAATCACGAAAATGACCGGTCGACATCTTGTATATCGACCGGACAGACCGGAGGAACGGGAGGAGGGTTATTTTTCTCCCTTCACCTTGCTTTTCTTGTCATTGGCCAGATCGAAGGCATAATAGACCTTTTTGAGTGGAAGCACTTTCTTAAACTCTTCGTAGTATTTCTTTTTTACCTCCAGCTCTTTGGCATCGGCCTCCATCTTTGCGTTGAGCAGTTGTTCGGCCTGCCCGTTGGTGAGGGTGCCGTTCTTTTCGGCATCCTTGTATTTGTCTTTCAGTTTGCTGTAGCCGGACTTGGCTTGTTTGAGCGCTTCGAGATAACTCTTGCACACCGGCGAGAATTTGGCGGAAAGTTCTTTGTTCAGTTTCAGATTCTTCATCACGTATTGATGGCGCAGTTCCAGATTGCTTTGTGCACATGCCGGGATGGCAAGTACCGCTACGAGCAGGAGCATGGCCAGAGGACGATTTTTTTTCATGGCGTCGGATTATATATTGGTTTATGTGGACAAAGTTACTACAAAAAAGTGAAATGCGGAAAGGTATAGTGATAGAATTGACTTACAAGGGTTTTGGTTGAAGTGGTGTACATCGTTCGGGAATATCTCGGCATTTGACGCGACTGCCGTAGGGATCAGAGCACGGGGACCAGATAACGGCAGAGCAGGAAACCACCGGTCAAAAGCCATACGTAGAGCGCTCCGGCCAGGATGAACGGTTTGGCACCGGCTTGCCTGAACTTGTCTATGCTCGTCTCCGTGCCCAGGGCTGTCATGGCCATGGTGAGCAGAAAGGTATCCAGTCCACTGATGGTGGCACGTAGCTCGCCATAGGCATCACTTAGCCATCCGCCGGTGTCTGCCGTCAGATAGATGATGGCGGAGTTGAGCAGAATGACGGCCAAGAAGCCGAAGGCAAACCAGGGGATGGTGATGCGGTTGCAGGTGTTCGATGCGCGACCTCTGTTGTTGGTGTGCAGTCGTGACAACACGAGGCTCATGATCACAAGTACGGGAGCCAGCATCATCACGCGTATCATTTTCACAATGGTCGCACTGCCGGATATGCCCAGCAGACCATCGGGATCCATGGCATTGCCGGCTCCAACGACGTGGGCTACCTCATGAAGTGTGGAACCGGTGTATACGGCCACTCCTGCATGGCTCAGGCTGTCCAAGGCTCCGATGCGGAAGAGAATGGGGTAGACAAACATGGACAGTGTGCCGAAGATGACTACCGTGGATACGGCGACTGCCGTCTTGTGAGCGGGACAACGTACCACGGGCTCGGCGCCCAGTACGGCAGCAGCGCCGCAGATGGCACTGCCGGTAGAAGTCATCAGAGCCGTCTCGCGATCGATTTTCATCAGGCGTGCCAACAACAATCCAAGCAAGATGGTGCCGCACACGATGATCGTATCGATCAGCAAGGCAGCCGGTCCCACGGCCACCACATCCTGCAGGGTGAGTTTGAAACCGTAGAGAACAATTCCGGTTCGTAGCACCTGTTTGGTGCAAAACTTAATTCCGGGCACCCATGTTTCGGGCAGATGGTTGCGCAGACTGTTGGCATAGAGTATGCCGATGAGTATGCCCACGATGAGCGGACTGAAAGACAACTGTTTGACCCAGGCGAAATCCGCCACATAGAAGGCGGCGAAACTGAAGCCCATGACGAGTAGTATGCCGTGAATGACGTTGGAGCGTTGTTCGTTGATCATTTGGATTTGAAGTGTGTTAAATGAATGAAAGAGTGAGCCCTCAGCATGGTACCGGTCATCTGCGTCCCCGTTTTTTGTCTTTGGGTGGTTTGATGTGGGGATGCGGTGCATATCCGCCGCTTTTCCGTGATGCGGATGTGCCGAACAAACGTGCGGCAAGATCCGGTCGTCCTATGCGCATGAGCTCACGGCGTATCCGCTGATGTTCTTCGGTCTTGTACCAGAAGAAGAACATGCGCTGGGCTTGTTTCTCGGCTGGTGTCTTGGCGCTGAACACGGGATCGAGCGTATAGGGATGATAGCCGGTGGCCCACGTCTCCGTGCTCACGGTCATGGGGGTGGGGGTGAAGTCCTGCACCTGCTCCAGTTGAAAGTCCATTTGCTTGGTCTGTACTGCAAGTTCGGCCATGTCCTCTTCCGTACATCCGGGATGGCTGCTGATGAAGTAGGGGATAATCTGTTGGTTCAGCCCGGCCTCGCGGTTGATGTGCTCAAACATGCGTTTGAATTCCCCGAAAAGGGCAAACGGAGGCTTCCGCATCAGGTGGAGCACACGGTCGCAGGTATGTTCGGGCGCCACTTTCAGACGACCGCTCACGTGGTTCACAATCAGTTCGCGCGTGTAGTCGGCAGCTGCTTTGTTGATAGCCGCGTCTTTGGCATCGTGGAGAAGCAGATCGTAGCGTACACCGCTACCGATGAAGCTCTTTTTGATATAGGGCAGGCTGTCCACCGCACGGTAAACATCAAGCAACGGACGGTGGTCGGTGTTCAGATTGGGACAGATCTGCGGGTGGATGCACGAGGGACGTCTGCACTTGCGGCAGGCTTTCTCGTTTTTTCCTTTCATGGCATACATGTTGGCCGACGGACCGCCCAGATCGGAGAGATACCCTTTGAAACCGGGCATCTGCGCCACCTGTTCCACTTCTTTCAGGATACTCTCCTTGCTGCGGCTCATGATGAATTTGCCCTGATGGGCCGAGATGGTGCAGAAGGCACATCCGCCGAAACATCCCCGGTGGATGTTGACCGAGAATTTGATCATTTCGTAAGCCGGGATCCGCTTGCCTTTGTATTTGGGGTGAGGCAGACGGGTGTAGGGTAAGTCGAACGATCCGTCCAGTTCGCCCTGTGTGAGGGGCGGATAGGGTGGGTTCACCACCACATAGCGTTGTCCGCTCTGCTGTATGATGCGCTGTGCTTCGTATTTGTTGCTTTCCTCCTCGATGTGACGGAAATTCTCAGCCTGGCACTTGGGTTGTGTCAAGCATTGTTCGTGACTGTGGAGCAGGATGTCGTCCGGGCGGATTCCACCGGGGATATCCATCTGGTTCTTATACAGAGCTACGGTTTGGCGTACGGGATGATCGCCGAAAACAATACTCCGGAAAGCTGCCGAAGTCATCTGTCCCTCTCCGTTTTCATTGTAATCTATGCCTTCGTATCCATCGTTCAGTGCGGTGGTCAGCCGGTGGACCATCTCGGTGAGCGGTTTTTCGCCCATGCCATAAGTGATGGTGTCCGCTCCGCTTTCGATCAGAACACTCGGGCGCAGTCTGTCCTGCCAGTAGTCGTAGTGGGTGAGGCGTCGCAAAGAGGCTTCGATTCCACCCAGCACAACCGGTACGTCGGGGTAGATCTGCTTCAGAATGCGGGTGTAGACCAGAGTGGGGTATTCGGGACGCAGATCGTGACGTCCGTCGGGTGAATAAGCATCTTCACTGCGCAGGCGTCGGGCAGCTGTGTATTTGTTCACCATGGAATCCATACATCCCGGTGCCACACCGAAAAACAGGCGCGGTCGTCCCAGCTTCTTGAAATCGCGGAAGTCGCCGTGCCAGTCGGGTTGCGGCACGATGGCCACCTTCAGTCCCTCGGCCTCCAGCAACCGTCCCACTACCGCCGCCCCGAACGAGGGATGATCCACATAGGCATCGGCGCTGAACAATATGACATCGGCCTGCTCCCATCCGCGCAGATCCATTTCCTTGCGGGTGGTGGGAAGCCAATCGGACAATCTGTATTCTTTCATCAGACCGTATTGTGTGTATGTGTGTGCGTGAAAAGGCGTCAGGCGTTTTCCACACCGGTGGTTTCGGCGGTCTCCTCCAACTCTTTCAGACGGTTCAGATATAAGGTTATCAGTTGGTGCAGACCGAATGCTTTCATGTTGTCGTGAAACAGAACGTCCCGGCAGAGCGTGATCAGATCCGCATTGTCCGGTGTGGCCTGCATGAGCGACTGCACGTTGAGTTTAAGTTTGTCGAGCACGGTTTCCGTGATGATGCCGTTGCTGTCGATGAGGTCGGCAAACAGGGCATATTTCCGGATGGTCTCCAGGTGCTTCTCGTCTATCCACATCTGACGTGTGCCTGATGCATTGCTCTGTATTTGGTACATAATATTATTGTTTTTAGTTAGAAGAGATTACAAATATACATGCTTTTTCCCGTACTTGCTTTATTTCGGGAGCAGGAATTTCAGGATGCCGGCCATTATCTGCCGGCGTATGCTGTCGTCGGTGATGCTCTCGTAGGGGAATCCCAGGGTCATGCAGCGGTAGTCGGGTCCGGCGTATGCCGTTGCGGCTGATTGGTTGCCGTTGAGATAGAGCATGGCGCAATACGATCCGTCGGTCGGTTGCAGGTTGCTGCACGAAGGCACTGCGTAACGGGTTTCGTTGAGGCTGTTGTAGAGTTCGAACTGTACGTTCATGCCCCGTAGGGAAGGTATTTCCACGGAAGGAATCTGTCCGGTCGGGATACATCTCGTCACGGTGGTCAGGAAGTGTTGTTCGGTTTCGGTTGTGCCCGATGCCAGATAAGCGCCACTCACCAGCAGGTTTCCTCCGTGCCGGGCATACTCCGTCAATTGCCGGCACATCCGGTCGCCCAGCAGGTCGTAGTTTCGTGTGCTGTATCCGTCGTTGCGTTGCAACCCCAATATGAGGTCGATGACAGGATAGGCGTTGAGATCTACCGTTGCCGTTTCGACGGCCGAACGGCTGCACGAAGAGACGGAATAGCCGCCGGCACTCCGGATGTCCCGTCCGTGCAGTACGGGATAGTCGAATGTGTTGCCTGCCACGATCATTCCCTCCAGTTCGTTGCCGCTGAATCCCAGAGCTTGTTCGTCGGGCTGGTTGGCTTTGTCCTTGTTGAAGATGAGTTGTGCCCCGCTGAATTCCGGTGTACACATGTAGGCTACGCCGGGATCGGCATGCAGATCGAAACCTTGCAGCGAGTCGTTTTCAAACGGTTGTGGGCCGGCTGTCCGTTGAAAACCGTTGATGATAAGCAGATTGCCGCGCGCGTTAGAGGCTTTGAGCGCACAAAGTACCTCCGAAGGCATGCTCTCGCCACCTGCGTTTACGGCCGCCACCTTGAAGCTATAGAGCGCATCCGTCTCCAACTCCCGGGTGAGGTGCGTGTCGGTGGTGTAGGTGCCGTTGTCAAAGTCTTCGCCGTCTTTGCGGGTATACACCACATATCCGGCAGGTTTGGCCTCCGGTTCCAACGGATCGTTGACGGCGGACCAACTCAGGCTGACTTCGGATTTCTGTGGATGAATCCGTGCGGCAAAGTCGGTCACAGGCAACGGTTGTATGATGCCCCGGCTGTTGTGCATGATGGCGCTGTAGCGCACGATGGCCTTGTAGACGGCACGTGCCAGGGTGAACCTGAAATACGGGTCGTTGCCCAGTTTCATATCGGCGAAATTCTGGTGGGAGAGCATCTCCAGGATCATGGAAGGCACACCGGGCACACGTGTCTCGCTGTAGTTGCGGTCGAACATCTGCCGGCGATTCCAGCGACCGAAGGTGCTCGACAGATCACTGCACACCTGGCTCATCACCATGTCGCACAGGTCGCGTGAACTCAGACGTGACAGTCCGGATGCCAGCACGCCGTCGTTGGCATTTGTGGTATAGATGCCCAATGTGCCCACCAGTGAGTGATCCATGCGGTAGCCTGCATCGCTGTGTAGTGCCACCGACATTTCTATCGGCACCCGCAGTCCGCTGTCAGCCGGCAGGTAGACGGACCCGCCCGCCACGTAATTGGTCATGAACGAACGCGTGTTGATGTCGTCGGCATAGTCGCTGAGCCCGTCCTTGCGGCTGTACACCGAGTCGGGCATGCCGGCCCACTGGGCTGAGTAGCGGGCTCCTTCCAGGAAACGGGGCAGTCCGCTCACGGTGGGAGCCGTGATGGAGTCGCCGCGGGCGATGTTTCCCATGCCTCCGCCCAAGCGCACGGCATCCGCTGTCACGCATCCGCGATGGTCGCTACGGTTGGTGAGCATCACGTAATTGTTGCGTTCATCGTCCGGTGCAAAATCGAATGTGCCCAGATACACCCATGTGCCACCGCCCATTTGCTGGTTTACCTTGAAGTTGGTGGTGATGCCTTTGTGTCTCACCGTATAGCGGGCGTCGGGCACACTGGTGGGCAGCGAGGCATAGGAGACATACACTGCATACCGCCCCTCTTTGCGGATGGCCGGAAACCACGTCATCGCGGACTGCTGGTTTTTGCCGGTCACGGTATGAGCCGACAGGGCGGTACCTTCCCGGAACGGATTCTCATGTTCCTGATACGTATTCCTCAGGGCGGCAAATCCCGGTCCGCAGGTCTGCCATTCGTGTTTTCCCGTCTTCTGCAGCAGACGCCCCTGCCTGCCGGACGTGTCGTTGTCCACAATCACTTCTTCCCGTTGCCAGTCTCTTTCCCGTGGTGTGAACACGATGGCGCCGGCATTCTCGAGCATGGGAATGAGGTAGGGTACGACAATTGTCTGGGTGAATAGGTCCTCGCAGGTGCAGTAGAGCGTGGGGCGCTGCCACACCCATTCGCCAAGGGCATGCTTGAAATATCGTCCGTGGCTGGCCCACAGCGAGATGTGACGCCCGTGCAGGCCGTGGGAGGCTTTGTAGGGCAGTGAGGTGCGGTTTGTCCATGGTTCGCCTTTGTATTCCAGCCCCTTCCATGTGCGTCGTGTCTCCCGGTTTGTGTTCAATGACGAGGGAATCAATTCCTCAATGGGGGTGTTGAATCCATAGATTGTCAGCCGGTATGTGTTGTAGGGCATCGGTAACGACTGTTTCACATCCCGATAGAGGTTTTCCACTTTCTCGGGGGTGAACGGTTGTCCGGCAAAGAGTTCGTTCATATAAATGTGCAGCTCTTTACGCCCGTTGTCGATGCGTATGTCCTCTATCCGTCCCCGGTCTCCGGGGGTGGTGACGGCTGTCACATAGCGCTGGAACACATCGCTCAGTTTGGTCTTGATGACTTTGTCGGCGCGCTGGCCATAAACGGAAAAGCCCAGCAAGCAAAAACTTGCCAGGGCTGTCAGAATACGTTTTCTCATGGTTACATGCGGGTTACAATGTACCTATGGTGAATTTTTCGGGATGACGTCCCGTGAAGTCCTTGAAATACATCTTGATTTCCTTCATCTGCGTATCGATGTCTCCGTCGGGGTGTATCTCCTTGGTGCAGACGATACGTTTGTCGTGATAGTCGAGTCCGTAGAGCAGGATGGGCAGGTCGGCCTTGAGCGCGATGTAATAAAACCCCTTCTTCCAATCCTCGACAGCCGAGCGTGTTCCCTCGGGAGTAATGGCCAGGTGAAAGGATTCTCTTTTTCGAGCCACTTCGGCCAACTGATCGGTCATGCTCATGTTCTTGCTGCGGTACACGGGTATACCGCCCAGCCAACGCATGAAGCCTCCCAACGGCCAGAAAAACCACTCTTTTTTCATCAGGAAGTCGCAACGGAACCCTATGGCCCGACTGTAGAGCATGCCTATCAGGAAATCCAGATTGCTGGTGTGAGGAGCCACGGCGATGATGTATTTGTTCCTGAGCGGAACGGTAACCTCGGCTTTCCATCCCATCAGTCTGAACAGAATGAAATGACAGACAGATTTAATCATGCCATGCCGGGATTAGAGCAGAGCGGAAAGCGCCTTGTAAATCTCGTCCGACTCCTGACTGAAGTCGTTTTCCAGTTTGGAGAAGAACTGGCGGGTGTTTCCGGGCTCCACGTGGTTCACACGGCTCAGCATGTCGGTCTGCAGGTTGAGCACACGCACCATAATGGGGTCAATGTCCTCGTGCTTAACCTCTTTGTTGAACAACTGTATTGCCACGCAGTCGGCAAACATCTCACTGCAACGTGCGTTGATATTTTTTTTCAAAATGCGTCTTTTAGCCATATTGTTTTATGTTTAGGTTAGATAAGTTTGTGTAAAGGTAGTCATTTTCTTTGGAAATCCGCCTGCTTCCGGTTTTTTATTGCTTAAAACTTGTTTTTTCAATCCCTCTCTTTCGTAATCTCCTCAAAAAACGCTAATTTTGTGCACCTATAAGAAATATTAATATTCAATTACATTATAAACGGATTAAAGTTATGGAAAAAAGTGCATTGCAAATTGCAAGAGCTGCTTATCAGCCCAAGTTGCCGAAGGGTTTGCAGGGTAGCGTGAGTGTGAAAGAAGGTGCTCCCACACAGTCGGTTGCCGATCAGGAGGAAATCAAGAAGTTGTTTCCCAACACTTACGGCATGCCCCTCATCGAGTTTGTTCCCGGAGAGGCTAAGGAATACGCTCCCATCAATGTGGGTGTGATCCTTTCCGGTGGTCAGGCTCCCGGCGGACACAACGTGATCTGCGGTTTGTTCGACGGTCTGAAGCGTCTGAATCCGGCCAATAAACTGTATGGATTCATCCTTGGCCCCGGCGGCTTGGTGGATCACAACTATAAGGAACTGACGGCCGACATCATTGACGAATACCGCAACACGGGCGGTTTCGACATGATCGGTTCGGGTCGCACCAAACTGGAGAAGGAGGAACAGTTCGAGAAGGGTCTGGAGATTATCCGCGAGTTGGGCATCAAAGCTATCGTGATCATCGGTGGTGACGACTCCAATACCAATGCTTGTGTGCTGGCCGAGTATTATGCCGCCAAGCAGTATGGCGTGCAGGTAATCGGTTGCCCGAAGACCATTGATGGCGACTTGAAGAACGAGCAGATCGAGACATCTTTCGGTTTCGACACCGCTTGTAAGACCTATGCCGAGGTAATCGGTAACATTCAGCGCGATGCCAATTCCGCATGCAAATACTGGCACTTCATCAAACTGATGGGTCGTTCGGCTTCCCACATCGCCTTGGAGTGTGCCCTGCAGTGTCAGCCCAACATCTGTATCATCTCTGAGGAAGTAGAAGAGAAGAACCAGACGCTGGACGACATCGTTACATACATTGCCCAGACTGTAGCCGACCGTGCCGCTGCAGGCAACAATTTCGGTACGGTGCTGATTCCCGAAGGTCTCATCGAGTTCATCCCCGCCATGAAGAAGCTCATCGCCGAGCTCAACGACCTGCTGGCTACTCCGGAAGGCGAAGCCGTGGAGAAGGATGCTCAGCGCGAGTGGATTCTGGGCAAACTCTCTGCCGAGAACAAGGCCATTTACGAATCTCTGCCCTTGGGCGTGGCCGCACAGCTCACGATGGAGCGCGACCCGCACGGAAACGTACAGGTGTCTCTCATCGAAACGGAGAAACTGCTCTCCGAGATGGTTGCTGCCAAGTTGGCCGAATGGAAGTCTGCCGGCAAGTATACGGGCAAGTTTGCAGCCCAGCACCACTTCTTCGGTTACGAAGGACGTTGCGCCGCTCCCTCCAACTACGATGCCGACTATTGCTACGCTCTGGGTACCAGCGCTGCCATGCTGATGGCCAACGGCAAGACCGGTTATATGGCTATCGTGAAGAATACCACAGCTCCTGCCGCCGAATGGGTGGCCGGCGGTGTGCCCATCACGATGATGATGAACATGGAGAAGCGTCACGGCGAGATGAAGCCTGTAATCAAGAAAGCCTTGGTTCGCTTGGACGGTGCTCCTTTCAAGGCATTCGCCGCACAGCGTGAGCGTTGGGCCAAGGAAACGGCTTTCGTTTATCCCGGTCCCATCCAGTATTTCGGTCCTACGGAAGTATGCGACCAGTCTACCAAGACATTGCAGCTGGAGCAGGCTAAGTGATTTTTTCAGACTAATTAATTAGCAAGTCCCTCCGCCCCCCCCCAAAAAAAAATCGGGCGGAGGGACTTTGAAAAACTGAATAACGTAAATCCCCTTGCTATCACGATGAGCGAACCGAAGACCGCTTTGCCTACGCCGCGCAGACAAAAACGCACTCCGCGCAAGCCCAGGCAGGAAAACTCGGGCAAGTCTAAAAAGAAAAAGACCGGTCGGCTCTTTTTCCAGCGTTGGCCGTTGTGGGCCTTGTGGACGGGGGGATTGCTGGTTGTCCTTCTTTATATAGCCGGTTTCCATTACTTCTTCATCGGCCCGTCGTCTTTCCGTTGGAAGGCAATGTATGGCGAGGTCGATTATCCCGACGGCTTCAAGGTGCATGGTATAGATGTGTCCCATTATCAGGAGAATATTGATTGGGAGCGTCTGCGAAATGCCGATATCAGATCGTTCCCCGTAAGTTTTGTGTTCATCAAGGCTACCGAAGGCGTGTCTTTGATAGACGAAAACTTCAATCAGAATTTTTATCAGGCGCGCCGCAACGACATTGTGCGTGGTGCTTATCATTTTTTCTCCCCCGACTGCGATGCAGAGCGTCAGGCACGGTTCTTCCTCAAACAGGTGCATCTCGAGCCCGGTGATCTTCCCCCGGTGCTCGATGTGGAGAAAACCGGCGGACTCACCCCCGCACAGTTGCAGAAGGCCGTGAAACGCTGGCTGGACATCGTGGAGGCGGAATATGGGGTGAAACCCATTCTTTACACGGGCTATAAGTTCAAACTCGATTATCTCAACACACCCGATTTCGACGACTATCCCTATTGGATAGCCCACTACTATGTGGACAAACTCTCGTATCAAGGCGACTGGAAGTTCTGGCAGCATACAGACTGCGGACGTGTGGACGGTATTCGCGGCTATGTGGACTGCAATATCTTCAGCGGTTCGATGGCTGAACTGAAGGCTCTGACTATACCCGAGGAAGCGGATGATGAATTGTTGCCGGAAGAATAGTAAAATCTCAGGGCTGTTCTTTTGTATAATTAATATATAAAGGCGGGCAAAAGTGCTTAGTTGGAAAATTGGAACTTTCCAACTGGGAATTTCTATTTTTCCAACTGGAAGCCTTGATTTTCTCTTTTTTTCAAATCTGCCTTGCTTTATAACAAAATAGAAATGTAACAAAAGTGTGTGGAGGAACACCTTAAGACCTCTCTTGCGAGAGGCGGCAACTTCATGCCAAGCTCTATTTTAGAAGCACAACTTCGTCCGATGCAATAATATTTTTTAGGAATATAATAGCTTTTTCGTGTTAATTCATTACCTTTGCATTGACTCTACATGTTGGTGCTTGCATGGACAAGGATGAGATTCAACGGAATTCATTAGCTTCCTATGCTGTTGGATGGAAAGAGATTTCTTTCGGGATACAACAAAAGCACGAAACAGCCTGCGCCGGGTCTGAAAGACATATTTTCCTGAAGGAGTATGTCCGACAGACGGAAAACGAAGGGTGGGTGTGGAGTTGCTATATTAAGAAAAGCGTTTATCAAACGCTGGTTTTGACGTCTTGAAATCTCGCAAATTTCCAATGTTCTGTCAGAACACAGCAACGGTAGATGCCTAAGGGATGTTTTTTATAAATATCCTTATGCTTGTTTCATATACCTTTAATAGAGGGGGATGTGGAATAGTGTGAGGTGTATAGATAAAAATCCATCGGCGTGGGCTCTGCGTTGCTCGTTCAACAGAACAAGGCAATGCGAGAGCCTCAAGGCGTGGAACGAGTGACAGGTCGGATCTCCACGCTTCTTTTTTTATGGTCAATCAAGTCTTTATTTATGTAACAGCGTCGGTGTAGGGAGATTGATCGACACATATTTATTTTTATGAGAAGTATCTATGCAAAGGGATTCTTGTTTTTATCCGTAGCTTGTTTGCCCGCAGGAATATGGGCTCAGTCGGCTATGGAGGAGGATGAACCTGTCGCGGAGGAGCGGGAGTTGGCAGTGGATCCGGTTGAGCCTGAGACCTATCGCCGGAGTTCGTTGTGTCTCATGTTGATTACCGATCAGGGTGATCAATATGCCAAGGCCATTGAAGAACAATTCCATGCCATGCCCTTGCCGGCTCGCTACAACGATTTGAACGTGGCCGTCAGGGTGCTGAACATATCCAAGAAGAAATCCTTCGAGAAGCGTGTGACAGAGGCGCTCGAGGATAGGGACTTGGCCAAGGAACTGGTGGGCAAGTGGTTCAATCGTGATTACCAAGGGCGGATGAACATGAATCGCATCCACGACTGGGGCGGTTACAATGCCACTTATTCCGATCTGAAGCGTGCGCAGAGCACAGAACGCGGACTGTCCTTGCTCACGGATGAAGGCGAAGAACTGCTGAAAAATACCTTTGTGCTGGTGTGTGACATCCGCTACTATGATAAGCGTAGGACGGGAGAGGCTTTTTCCGCTCTTTTTGCCGTTGCGGCCGGTGCGATGAATGCTATGGCGCAGCAGCAGGCGCAGAAAGGAAATACCGCCAATGCCGAGTTGTACAGTTCGATATCGTCGCTGGGTGTGGCGGGAAGTGCCTTGTCTCAGGAGATAGCCGGTTTTTCGGTCAATATTCAAGCCTATCTCTATCAGTTGAAGTGGAACGATAAGTTGCGTGACAAGATGTACGGTCAGTATTGGGTGGATGAGACAACGCCCGAAGACGAGGCCCGCAGTCGTCGGGCTGCTTTCGATAGTGATAAGAAATCGTTTCAGTTGGAATATTTGGGCAAGTACCGTTCGCGCAGTAGCCGCACCGTCTCCAAAAGTACCAACAATCTGGATTTGGTCATCCGTCAGGTGTGTTCCGATGCGGTGGACAAGGGTATCAACAATTTGGCGAAGATGTATCCCGTGTTCAAGCCCAAGACACCTTTCACGTGCGACAATGGCAATATTTATGCCTATATCGGTACCAAGGAAGGTGTGAACCTTAAGTCGAAATACGAGGTGTTGGAGACGAAGAAAAAGAAACACGGTTTTGAATACAAAAAAGTGGGAACCGTGGTGCCTGTGGTGGACGGGATTTGGAAGAATACCAATCTGTCGATAACAACAGACAGCCTTGAGGAAAAGCATAGAGGGACTCAATTCCGCCGCAAGAGCGGACGCCGTGATATCTGTAATCAGGGATTGCAGTTGCGCGAGATGGGTAAGTTGGGCTATCAGTACAAGCGTCATAATTTGTATGTAGGGGCAATTGTCGGTTCCAGTAGCATACCGAAGGATGAACTCATAGAGGAAATTGAAGGTAGTGGAAAATCCCGACATGCGTTCGGTTTGTCGTATGATGATAATAGCGTTGTTGGTGGCTTTGGTGTAGGGTGGGTGATAAACTATCATTCTCGTTTTTCATGGAATGCCGTGACGTGGAATATGCTTGGTGGAGGAGGTTTTATGGAATTGGATCTTTCAACCGGATTCATACTTCGTGCCAAACCTTGGGGAAAGAATGGAAGGTGGACTTGGTTTGTGTGGCCAAGCTTGGGATACCAGTTTGCTTATGTATCCAAACCTTGCAGCTATAATTTGAATTACAGTTGGTCGAGTGATCGAGTTTGGTCTGAAAACCAAAAGGTAATATATACCGGAACGGCCTTTCATTATGATGTAAAGGTAGGTATGAACATCAACGAACATCTCTTTGTGGCGGCCAATATATCCAAGTACTATAAGGCCGGTACTTTTGGTTTCTTGTTTTAACAACCAATTGAATAAAACTTATGAAAAGATTACTGATGGCAGCGGTAAGTTGCATGTTTATGTTGTCGGTCTATGCTCAGCGCGAATACAACATATCGAGCGTGGGACAAGGCAAGAGCGGACACTATCTGGTGCGGGTGACGACCGTTGTGTCCAAGAGTGAACTGAAAGGAGGAAAGGCATCCGATGTTCTTAAGCAGTGTGCCGTTCACGGTGTGATTTTTCGCGGACTGATGGCCGCGGATGGTCATGGCGAGCAGAAACCGCTGGTGAAAGATCCCAATGTGGAACAGATTAAAGCGGATTTTTTCAAAGCTTTCAACGACGAAGGCGCCTATAAGCGTTACGCCTCTTTGGTGGAGGCGTCATTGACGAGCGCTAAGATGAAGAAAGGCTATGAGGTGACGGCCAATCTGCTGGTGAACAAAGAATCGCTGGTAAAATATCTTGAGGAGTCCGGTGTCGTGAAAGGCTTCTCCAATCTGTGGTGAGTATGAAAAGGATTGTTTTATCGGTCGTGTCGATGATGACCCTGGGTACGGCTGTAGCTCAGCAACGTGAGATACGAATGCCCGAAGACCCTGTGCGACGCATCAACATAGCAGAGGAAGATCGTGGCTATTGGTGCGCTATTGAATTGGGCGGTGGATCCACAGTTATGGAGAACATGCGCAATGTGGCTATGGCCGGACTTGCGTTCGCCAACGGTTATCGTTTTTCGCAATACATAAAGGTCGGTGTTGGTATAGGGGCGCTCTACTATCCCAACAACAGCAATGTGCGTGACACCCGTAACCATTTATCCATGCCCTTGTTTGTGAATGCTCGTGGCAACATCTTGTCCGACAATATGCGGCGTGTGGTGCCGTTTTGGTCGGTCAGCGCAGGAACGAGTATTCCCGACGGTGGATTCCTGACGCCAGGCCTTGGTCTACGCATTGGAGAGAAACGTTCGGCTTTCCTCGTTGGTATCCACTATACGCTGCGTCATCTCAAATCGCATGCGGAGTGTACGGATAACTATAGTGGGGCGATGCTGAAATTGGGCTATGAATTTTAAAACAAACGAATGGTATGAAAAAGACGATATTATATGCTGGTGGCGTAGTGGTCGTACTGCTTACGACCGGTTGCAAGAGCCGGGAAGCACATACGCAGACAGTTGCCTATCACAATTATGAGACCGAATGCCTTGGAGTAGGCATGGACGGCAACCGCACTTTGCGCGTGTGGGCATCCGGGCGAAACAAGTTCGATGCCGTGGAGCAGGCCTGTAAGAAGGCTGTTTATGACGTGGTGTTTACGGGAATAACGGCTGGCAGTGGAGACTGCAATGCTTTCCCATTAGTGTCGGAAGCCAATGCCCGTGGCAAATATGAGGCTTATTTTGACAAGTTCTTTTCCGATGGCGGAGCCTACCGTAAATATGTCACCACATCCGGACAAAGTAAGTCGGGACGAGACGTATTCCAAGGTAAGGGTAGCGTGATGTACGGTATCACAGTGACGGTGAATCGTTCGGAGTTGAGACAACGCTTGGAGGCAGATAATATTATTGTGAATTCAAAAAAATAGGTGTATGAAGACAAAGATATTAATGGTGCTGTGTTGTGTTGCCATGCTGTGTGTGGCGGACAGACTGTTGGCGCAGAAGACCATGACACCTCCTCATGTGATGGTGGTACCCGATATGATATACTGTAAGACCCACGGTTATGTGCAGGAGATGGACAACAACGGAGTGGCAGAGACTGTGGCAGACTACGAACGTGCATTGAGTGAAGACCCATCGCTTCATTCCGTGCTCACGCAAGTTGCCCAGCTGATATCCGATCGTGACGAGAACATAGTCATCGTGGATTTGCTCGAAGCTATCAATAACACCAAGGCCGATGCCGCGATGGCAGCGGCCAACGGCGGAGATGAATCGGAGAGTGTGGATGAAGCCATTATCCGTAATTCCGAGGCAGATATACTGGTAAAGGTGCAGTTTGGCTTATTGAAGAACGGTCCGCAATACCAGATATCCTACACGCTGACCGGCACGGATGCCTACACCAACCGGATGTTTGCTCCGGTTGAAGGCATCGGTGCTCCGTCCACCTCGGCAAATCCTGCCGTGCTTCTCCGCGAGGCCGTGTTTGGTAATATGGATGCTTTTTTGGCTAAGATGCTTTCCTATTACAGCAATATGCAGACTCGTGGACGTATGGTGGCATTCGAGATAAAAACTTTGGAAACGTCTTCAATGACGATGAATAGCAAAGTGGGCGAATACACGCTTCGCGAGCAGATAGAGGATTTCCTATATGACAATTCGGTAGAAGGAAATGGTCTGGAACGTGTGCAGAGTGGAAGCACATTCTTGAGATACCAAGGGGTTTATATTCCGCTTACGTCTACAATCCGCGGCCGACAGCGTAAGCAAGGGGCAAAGGACGTAGCTCAGAAATTGGTGAATTTTCTGGTGGAAAACGGAGTGAATGCCGACTTCAAGATACGAGGTTTGGGGAAGGTGAACATTTATATTAAATAAAGGAGGAACGACGATGAAGAATATAGCTATCCTATTGATGGGCTGCCTGATGAGCGGAGCGCATATGCGGGCGCAGACGAATGACTGTGTGGTGCCTATGATGATTCTGGTGCCTGAACAGGCCGAGGCCTTGCCGAATACGGCACAGTCTATGCTTGAAGGACGCCTGAGGCAGATGCTTTTGCAATACGGGATGGAAGGCGGAGCCGGATTTTCCAACTTCAGTATCGTGGCTCATACGTTTGAGTCCTCCAAAGAACTGTTGAGTGGCACACGGCCGCTGGTGACGCTCACGATAGAACTGCAACTGTTTGTCGGCAACAACTATACCGGCGAGAAGTTTGCCTCTTCCACACTCCGGTTGACCGGGGCCGGTCGCAACGAGGCCAAGGCTTATATAGCGGCTTTTTCCGGAATCCGTTCGGACAATGCACAGTTGCAGGCTTTCCTGAATGATGTCCGCAGGAAAGTGAACGAATACTACGCCACACAGGTGCCTGCCATACTGCAACGTGCCAAAAGCTATGCCGTCCGTCACAACTTCGAGGAGGCGCTCTGCCTGTTGGCTTCCGTGCCGACCTGCTGCAACCGCTACGATGAGGTGGAACAATACATGACGGTGGTCTTTCAGGACTATATCAACTTCGACTGTGCCGACAAGGTGAGCAAGGCACGTGCAGTGTGGAATGCCACACAGGATAAAGAGGGGGCGTTGCTGGCCGGCGCATACCTGACCGCTATCGACCCCTCTTCCTCCTGTTGGGAGGAAGCTTTGGCTTTGGCTGAGACTATCAGACAACGTATAGGTGATGATTGGGAATTCTCCAAAGAATTGCAACGGGAGGTCGTCGGATTGGAGATGTCTCGCATCAGGGCCATGCGGGACATCGGTGTGGCTTTTGGTGAGAACCAGAAAGCCAAGACTGTTCACGAGAATTGGATTGTGAGATAAGAAACATTTAATCAGAGAGGCATGAAACCTGTAATGTTGTGTGTGTTGAATGTATTCAGAAGAATGTTGTACGCGAGACGGAACAGGCTCGTCTGCAGACAGTGTGGCAGGCAGCGATGAACAACATCAGCAGTGGATTATCGAAGATTATCACGCCGGCGTTGAAATGACGTCATATATTGAATGAATTTTCCATATCTTCCTGCTTTTTTGCGGCATGCAGTATCCTTCGTTCGTACATAATGAGTATATTTGTATCGGGACATCATATTCTCTATGGAGTTAGGATGCTCTCATTGTCAAACCATTAAAAAGGAGATATTATGAAAATTATTCGATTTTGTCAGTTGGGTTGCATGCTTGCTGCTGCGGCTCTGTGTTTTACTGCTTGCGGAGATGATGAACCGGAAGTGCAGAATCCTACGACCAAACTTCCCGGCGGTGATGAGGGGGACGAGGGCGATTCCGGAAGCAGTGTTGACGTGGGATACGCTCAGCAATCACCTTTGCTCAGCCAAATGGGCATTCGTTTCCCGGTGACATCGATTTCCCATAGTGGTTATACCACGTGCACTTTCACCTACGAGGGCGGTCGTATGACGGGTGGTAATCTCTATGACGAAACGTTTGCTTTTATTCCCGCACCCCTTCAGCTTGTGTATGAGGAATCGTGGGACGGCGGTTATTATCGCGACACATACCGGAATATCCGATTGAACGAACAGGGGTGTATGGTATCTGTGGATATTACCTCAGAAGGCAGTGATGATGAAGACGGTATAGAGGATTCGTTTCAATCGAACGGCCGGATTTTAGCTTCGTATGATGACGAAGGTCATCTGTTGCGGTGGAGCGCTCGCTTCGATTCATACACTCCCGGAGAAGGTGAGGAGGTTGCCTGTGTGTGGAGCGATGGCAATATGGTGTCGCAGACCCTTACTACTTCGTGGGTAGAGGAAGACGAATACGCAGACAACCAAGGTGCGCTTGTGACCGAAGTGAACGAATACCGGTTTGAATATGCTGCGGATCAGCCTAACTCTGGTATTTATATGGATGGTGAGAACTTGGCTGGAAATATGGATTTCCCCTATCTGAGTTTTTCCGGTCTGATGGGTAAGCCTTCCGTACAGATACCTACCATTATTCGGTTGGCCAGAAGTGGAAATGGAAGTAACTATGAACGTGTCCAGCAGGTGACTCCTGTATATAATACAGACGGTTCGATAGCCTCTGTGGAATTAGGCTATCTGGTGGACGGTGAAGTAATGGGTGGCATCACCTATGAGTTTACATACAGTCCCACCCGTTCGGCTTCAACCCGTTCTTCGGTTGTGCCGACAAAGGAGCACGGTCGCAGTTTGTACACCCGCTTGAAGAGCCGCCGCAGCAAGTAGCGGATGAATCATTGTATATACAGCACCTTTCCTATACCTCTATGATAGAGGTGTTAGGAAAGGTTCTTTGTTTTCCGAGGAGGGAGGCGGGCACACCTTGGGGTGCGGATCCGTCTGTGTTGTAGAAATCGGCTTTACTGATCCTTGTTCTCCACAAAGCCCTGATGGCGTTCGGGCAGGGCACTCATCACCGCCTGATAGGCTTCCTCCATAGTCTGTTTCACATTTTCTGTGCCCTGTCCCTTGGGTGGGATGGGGCGGTGGATTGTCATCACCATCTTGTGGCGGTGCACGAAGTTAAAGCCGGCCATGCGGGGAAGCACGTCGAACGAACCGTCGATGGTGACAGGCACAACGGGCAATTGTAGTTCATCGGCCAATTGGAAAGCCCCCTTGCGAAACACACCCATGTGGCCGGTGAACGAACGGGCACCTTCCGGAAACACCACCACCGATGTGCCTTCCTTCAGAATCTCGCGGGCGCGGTCGTAGGTCTCACGTATTTTCTTGGGGCCGGACTTGTCCACAAAGATGTGGCGTGCGCTCTCGCAGGCTTTGCCCACCAGGAATATCTTGCGGAGCGACTTCTTCATCATCCATTTGAAGTTGCGGCCCAGATAGCCGTAGATGAGGAAAATGTCGAAAGCTCCCTGATGGTTGGCCACAAACACGTAGGAGGTCTTGTCGTCCACATTCTCGCGTCCGCGCACTTCGACCGACAGAAACAGCATCCGGCACATGATGATGGACCAAATCTTGCCGGGGTAATAGCCCCAGAAGTGGGCGTTGCCTGTCCAGGCGCCAAGAATGGTGATGAGTGCCGTCAGAGCCGTGCAGACGAGCAGGATGGGCAGGGCGATAAAGAGCTGGTATATACGGTAGAGCAATGTCATGATGCGTTAGGATTATTTAGTGTGGGACAAAAGTACGATTTTTATTTATTTGCAGCGTAATGTAATGACATTTATTTCGGGCCATGCACCGAATCGGAAGGGAATGAGGGCGCCGCCCACTCCCAGACTCACGTAGAGCGCACGTTCGCCTTCGGCATACATACCCCGCCATTCGGGGTAGATGTATTGCGAGGGCGACCATCCCAGCAACATGAACTGCATGCCGTGGGTGTGTCCCGAAAGGGTAAGCTGGATGTCGGTCTCGGGCAGCACCTTGCGCCGCCAGTGGGTGGGGTCGTGACTGAGCAGTATCTTGAACAGAGGAGTCTGTACGGATGAGGCGGCGCCGTATCCGGGCAGTGTGTCCAAAGCCTTGCTCAGGTCACCCAGTTCGGGGAAGGGCGGCAGTCCGTCGTTTTCCACGCCCACTATGGCGATGCTGTCTGTACCCCGGCGCACCACAGCATGCTCGTTGAGCAACAGCCGCCAGCCCATTTGCCGCTGTCCGTCTTTCAGTTGCTGAAGATGCAGGGTCTGCTCTTCGGGTGTGAGATAGCGTGCATAGGTCTGGTAGTCGTGGTTGCCCAAGATGGAGAACACCCCATCCGGGGCCGACAGGCGGCTCAGGGAGTGCATGAACGGCGGCAGTTCGTCGGCGTCTGTGTTCACCAGGTCGCCCGTGAAGACAATCATGTCCGGATGAAGGGCATTGATGCTGTCCACCAGCAGGTCTATCTGCTCGGGGCGCTGCAAGAACGAGGCCAGGTGGGCATCGGTGAATTGCACGATGCGGTAACCGTCGAAAGCGGCGGGGAACACCGTGCTCCGGTATTCGGCTTCGCGCACCTCCAGCCGGTTCGGCCCCAGAAAGGCACCATAGGCCAGGGAAAGAAACGTGATTCCCGCCAGCAGGAGAGAGGCGGGACGGACGGCACGTTTCAGAGCCGGACACAGTCTGCCCGTTGCCGTGAGCATCAGGCCGATAATAAGATAAACCAGTTTGGGCAGAGCCACCAGCATGTAGGCCACCAGATAATAACCTATGTACACCAGGTTGTCCGGCGACAGGGTCTCGGTGGAGGCGATGGTCAGGGTGGCAATGAGCAGGCACAACTCGGGCAACCACACCAGATGCTTTTGCCAGAAGGCAAGGTCGTGGCGTCGCATGCGGCGGCGGAAGATATAGAGGTTAGGTACCACTAGGGTGAAGAGGATGACGGGCAGAATGCGTGCTATCATACGTGTTCGTGTTTAGGAAGAGTGTGGGGTAAGACTCAGGTTGGCGGTCAGATACTGGCGTGCGCGTTGCGGAGTGAGCCCTTTCCGGCGGGCATAGTCGAGCAACTGATCCTCGCCAATCTTGCCCACGGCAAAGTAGCGTGCGGCGGGATGGGCCAGCATCAGTCCGCTCACGGAGGCGTGGGGCTGCATGGCGCCGTTTTCCGTCAGCCGGATGCCTATGGTGCCGAAGTCTATCAGCCGGTCCAGGTCGAAGTTCATGCTCTGATCCGGCAGCGAGGGGTAGCCCACGGCCGGCCGTATGCCTTGGTAGCGTTCGGCGAGCAGGTCGTCTATGGTCAGCCGTTCATCGGGGGCATATCCCCAGTAGGAGCGTCTCACCTCCTCGTGCATCTTCTCCGTGGTGGCTTCGGCCAGCCTGTCGGCCAGGGTTTGTGCCAGCATGTGGCGATAATCGTCGGCATGCTGCCCTTCGGTGTAGAGCCGTTCCATGGCGGCATCCACCGTGGCGGCAAAGATGCCTATGGTGTCGGTCTTGCCCTGCGATGCGGGGCGCACGAAGTCCGACAGGCAGATCAGGGGATCGGCGGGGCGGATGGAACGTTGCTGGCGCAGCAGGGGCAGACGCACGGTGGAGTGTGGCGAGAGGCTGACGAGCAGGTCATCACCATCGGCCACGGTGTCAAACAGGCCGAAGCGGGCGTGTGTCTCAAAGTCCCGGTCGAGCATGCGCAACATGCGCAGCGCCTCCTTGTGGAGCTGCATGGCGGCCTCGGCCCGGGGGCGCTCCTCTTCGGGAAATCCGGCCAGCCATCCGGCCCGGCAGGCATCGCAACCGTGAATCCGTGCGATGGAGGCGAATCGCGGCGGGAAGCCCCAGGCGTGGAAAAAGTAGATCCAGTTGATGTAGTCCTGCACCTCGTGCAGGGTATAATGCAGTGTGTGAATCATCGGTCGAAAGTCAGTTGTTGTCCGCGGCAGTCATCATTGATACGGCCGTTGTCGTATGCAAGCTGCCCGTTGCAGTACGTCTGTCTCACGCGCCAGTTCAGGCGGCTTCCTTCCAGCGGGCTCCATCCGCAGGTGCTTATGATGTCTGCAGCCGTCAGGGTGTATGGCTGGGGCAGACGTTCGGTCAGCACCAGGTCGGCATAATACCCCTCGCGCAGGAATCCGCGCTCACGGATGTCAAACAGGCGTGCCGGTGCGTGACACATCAGTTCGGCCACCCGTTCGATAGGCAACACCCCCTCATCGCTGAGGCCGAGCATGCTTACGAGCGAGAATTGCACCATTGGCATGCCCGACATCGCCTTCAGGCAGCCGCCCTGTTTCTCCTCCACGGTGTGGGGCGCATGGTCGGTGCCCACCACATCGATGCGTCCGTCGGTGAGTGCCTGTCGCAGTGCATCGCGGTCGGCCGCGGTCTTCACGGCGGGGTTGCACTTGATGCGTGTGCCTAGTCGCGCATAGTCGGCATCGGTGAAGAGCAGATGGGGCAGACAGGCTTCGGCGGTGATGCGCTTGGTGGCATGAAGCCCACCGTCGGAAAGCGGGGCTGTGGAGAACAGTTCCAGTTCACGTGCGGTGGTCACGTGGGCCACATGGAGCCGTGCGCCGGTTTCGCGGGCCAGCCGCACGGCCAGTTCGGTGGAACGGAAGCAGGCCTCGGCGCTGCGCACCTCGGGATGATGACACACATCGGGGTTATCGCCATACCGTTCACGGATGGTTTTGGTGGCGGCCGAGATAAGGGCGCTGTCCTCGCAGTGGGTCATGATGAGCAGGGGGGAGCGGCGGAAAATCTGCAGCAGCGATTCGTATTGGTCCACCAGCATGTTGCCCGTGCTGCTGCCCATGAAAAGCTTCACGCCGCACACCTTCTTCAGGTCGAGTTGCGGGAGCAAGTCCGTGTTGGTGTTGGTGGCCCCGAAGAAGAACGAATAGTTCACCCGGCTGCGTCCGGCGGCCAGCTCGAACTTTTCCTGTAGGCGTTGCAGGTCGGTGGTCTGCGGCACCACGTTGGGCATGTCCATATACGAGGTGACGCCGCCGGCGGCGGCGGCTCGGCTCTCGCCGGCAATGTCGGCTTTGTGGGTCAGTCCCGGTTCGCGGAAGTGCACGTGGTCGTCTATCACGCCGGGCAGCAGAAACTGTCCGGTGGCATCCACCGTGCGGTCGGCTGTCGTGTCGTTCGTTCCGTGTCCGTCCGTGCAGATGCAGGCTATGCGGTCGTTTTCAATCAGGACGTCGCCCTGTGTGCATCGTCCTTCGTTCACCAAAAAGGCATTTCTTATCCAGGTCTTCATGTCAGTCTGTTCTTAATCATCCCGGGGATGGTGGTTCACACAAAGGTAGATATAAAAAACGGAATGTGCGGCCATTTGGATAAAATATCGTGTACAGAATTGGATAAACGGTTGTACTTTGTTACCTTTGTAAATCTCCGTTCCGATACAGATGCCGGACGGATGTCAAGAGAAACAATAAAAAGAGTAGAGATGAACAGAGAAGAATTTGAGGCATGCCTGCTGCGTCAGGCACCGTTGCTCGACCGCATCCGGTTGGCGGCGCACGAGTTGCACGACCACGTGAACCAGCATTACTCGGGCAATCTGCCCTATGGCTACCATCTGGACTCTGTGGCCGGTTGTGTGCAGGAATTTGCCCACGAGGTATGTGTGGCCGAGGCTGATGTGGTGCCCCTGCTCTTCGCTGCCTATTACCACGACAGCATAGAGGATGCCCGCCTCACCTATAACGATGTGAAGCGCCATGCCCTTACGGCCGGAGGTATGGATGAGGAGCGTGCCGTGATGGCCACCGAGATGGTGTATGCGCTCACCAACGAGAAGGGACGCAATCGTGCCGAACGGGCTAACGAGAAATATTATGCCGGCATCCGCAGCACCCCCTATGCTTCTTTCTTGAAAGCTGCCGACCGTCTGGCCAACATGCGCTATTCCGCCCGTCTCACCTCACCCACAAACATTCGCATGATGGGGGTATATGCCGGTGAGTGGGAGCATTTTCTGGCTTCGTTGCGTGTGGACGGCACAGATGTACGCTTTTCCGTTCCAGCCTCGCTGGTGCAAAAGATAGAGGAACTGATAAAGAGCGTTTCCGCATGATGAGGCTGAAAGACAGGCTGGCGGCCTGTCCCCATTGTGCGGAGATGGACACGCTGACTGCATGGTGTGAACGCCGGGTATCCGAAGCCGGCGTTTGCGGCAAAGCATAAAAAAAGGGCTTCCGCTGAAGCCCAACCTTTGTTAACCTTAAATCTAATACTATGAAAAACACGATGCAAAGGTAGGCAGTTTCGCTATACTTGCAAAATGTTTACGTAGAAATTTATATAAAGCCTCTTTTTCTTGATTTATATCAATAGAAGGGGCAGCCAAAGGTCTCTTTATGTCCGTGCGGGAACCCCCTTGGGGAACTTGCGGAACCATCCGTCCAACCGTAGGCGTATCACACCGAACACCGCTTCGCTGAAGATGCCGCCGCTCATTTTGCTGGTGCCCAGTTCGCGGTTGACGAAAATCACGGGCACTTCCTTGATGCGGAATCCGCACTGGTGGGCGGTGAATTTCATTTCTATCTGGAAAGCATAGCCCTTGAAGCGTATCTTGTCCAGTTCGATGGTTTCCAACACCTGCCTGCGGTAGCACTTGAATCCGGCCGTGGTGTCGTGGATGTCCAGACCGGTAATCATCTGCACATACTTGGAGGCATAGTACGACATGAGTACACGTCCGATGGGCCAGTTCACCACGTTCACGCCACTCACGTAGCGCGAGCCGATGGCCACATCATATCCTTCCTTGGCGCAGGCGGCATAGAGGCGGGGCAGGTCGTTGGGGTTGTGGCTGAAATCGGCATCCATCTCGAATACATAGTCGTATTTCTTTTCGATAGCCCACTTGAATCCGGCTATGTAGGCTGTGCCCAATCCCAGCTTTCCGGTGCGCTGGATGAGATGCAGACGACCGGCGAACTCATCGGCCATCAGTCGCTTCACGATGTCGGCTGTGCCGTCGGGCGAGCCGTCATCGATGATGAGTATGTGAAACGGTTGTTCCAGTCCGAGCACGGCGCGGATAATCTTCTCTATGTTCTCCCGCTCGTTGTAGGTGGGGATGATGACTATGCTGTCTGAGTTCATACGCCTTGTGTGATTAAGCTTGATTCATCGGGTTAATGCAAGGCAAATATAACGAGAAAAGGCGAGACGGATGCCAGCCGGGCGATTTATTTTACGGTCTGTGGGGTGATTTTATCTATTTTTCGTAATTTTGTACGCTTTTACAACATGGAAATACAGGAACTTCTTACGTTATATGCCGCCCATCCTCAGGTGAAGGCACTGGGACGGTTGTTGCAGGACGACGGCGTGCACACCGCACATGTGGGTGGTTTGTGTGCCTCGGCCGCCCCGCTTGCTTTTGCCTCGCTGGTGGCTGCCGCTCCCGAGGCGCTCACCCGCCCCTATGTGTTTGTGCTGGACGATGCCGAGGAGGCCGGTTATTTCTATCACGACCTCACCCAGCTGCTGGGCGAGGAGCGCGTACTCTATTTCCCCTCGTCCTATCGCCGCTCTGTGCGCTATGCCCAGAAGGATGCGGCCAGCGAGATTCTGCGTACGGAGGTGCTGAGCCGCCTGTCGGCCGGAACGTTGCCTTTGTTTGTGATCACCAGTCCCGAGGCGTTGGCCGAGAAGGTGGTGTCGCGTGAGAAACTCAGCAGCCAGACCCTCCGGCTGTCTGCCGGGGAACGGGTGGACATCGGCTTTGTGGAGGAGACGCTTTTCGCCTACGGCTTCCGGCGGGTGGACTATGTGTACGAACCCGGGCAGTACGCTGTGCGTGGCAGCATCGTGGATGTGTTCTCTTTCGCTTCGGAATTTCCCTATCGCATCGACTTCTTCGGCGATGAGGTGGACAGCATACGCACCTTCGACGTGCAGACCCAACTGTCGCAAAACCGCTGCGAGGCTGTGTCCATCGTGCCCGAACTGCAGGGCGGGGAAGAGGCAGTCTGCCTGTCGCGTTTCCTGCCGGCGCAGACCGTGCTGGTGGTGAAGGATTGGCTCTATGTGTGCGAGACCGTGGACAGCGTCTACGAGAAGGGCTTCTCTCAGCAGGCCCTGCTGGAGCAGGAGGCGGTGAGTGAGATGGAGCGGCAGGAGCAGCACGACCGTCTGCGTCGCGAAAGCGTGCTCACGGACGGGGCGCAGTTCCGCCGGGGCTTCCTCGACTTCCGCCGGGTGGAGATAGGCCATCGCCCCACGGGTACACCGCAGGCCACGCTTTCGTTCAGTCAGGAGGCTCAGCCTGTGTTTCACAAAAACTTCGAACTGGTCAACCAATCGTTTGCCGACTATCTGTTGCAGGGCTACACCTTATATATATTGGCAGACTCGGCCAAGCAGACCGACCGCCTGCAGGCCATATTCGACGAACAGGCACCGGGCATCCGTTTCACGCCGGTGGATCGTACGCTGCATGCCGGTTTTGCCGACCGCACCCTGCGCGTATGTCTCTTCACCGATCATCAGATTTTCGACCGTTTCCACAAGTATAATCTGCGCAGCGATAAGGCGCGCAGCGGAAAAGTGGCGCTGTCGCTCAAGGAAATACAGCAGTTTCAGGTGGGCGACTACGTGGTGCATGTGGACCACGGCGTGGGGCGCTTCGGTGGCTTGGTGAGCATCCCCTCGGGCGGCACCACGCAGGAAGTCATCAAGATTCTCTATCAGAACGACGATGTGGTGTTCGTGTCCATCCATTCGCTCCACAAGGTGAGCAAATACAAGGGGCGCGAGGGCGAACCGCCGCGCGTCAACAAACTGGGCACGGGGGCTTGGGAAAAACTCAAGGAGCGCACCAAGACCAAGATTAAGGATATCGCCCGCGACCTCATCCGCCTCTATTCGCGTCGCCGCGAAGAGAAGGGCTTCGCTTTCAGTCCCGACAGTTTCCTGCAACACGAGCTGGAGGCCGGATTCCTCTACGAGGACACGCCGGATCAGTTGAAGGCCACGCAGGACGTGAAAGCCGACATGGAGCGTGCCCGCCCGATGGACCGTCTGGTGTGTGGCGACGTGGGCTTCGGAAAGACCGAGGTGGCCGTGCGTGCCGCCTTCAAGGCTTGTGCGGACAACAAGCAGGTGGCCGTCATGGTGCCCACCACCGTGCTGGCCTATCAGCACTATCAGACCTTCAAGGGCCGGTTGAAGGGGCTCCCCGTTCGGGTGGAATACCTGAGCCGCGCACGCACCGCCACCCAGACGCGAGAGATACTGAAAGACCTTGCGGACGGTAAGGTAAACATCCTTATCGGCACCCACAAACTCATTTCCAAGACGGTGAAGTTTCAGGACTTGGGGCTGCTCATTATCGATGAGGAGCAGAAGTTCGGTGTGGCCACCAAGGAGAAACTCCGCCAGATGAAGGTGAATGTGGATACGCTCACCCTCACCGCCACTCCCATACCGCGCACCCTGCAATTCTCGCTCATGGGCGCCCGAGACCTCTCCGTCATCCAGACTCCGCCCCCCAACCGCTATCCCATACAGACCGAGGTGCACACTTTCAGCGGCGAGATTATCGCCGAGGCTGTCAACTTCGAGATGAGCCGCAATGGACAGGTGTTCATCGTGAACAACCGCATCTCCAACCTGCCCGAGCTGGAGGCACTCGTGCACAAGCACGTGCCCGATGCCCGCATCTGCGTGGGGCACGGGCGCATGTCGCCCGAGGAACTTGAGCAGGTCATCTACGGCTTTGCCAACTACGACTACGATGTGCTCATCTCCACCACCATCATCGAGAGCGGTATAGACATCCCCAACGCCAACACCATCATCGTGAACGGAGCGCAGAACTTCGGACTGAGCGATCTGCACCAGATGCGCGGCCGCGTGGGACGAAGCAACAAGAAGGCCTTCTGCTATCTGCTCGCGCCGCCCCTCTCCGCCCTCACGCAGGAGGCTCGCCGCCGCCTGCAGGCCATCGAGAACTTCTCCGACCTGGGATCGGGCATCCACATCGCCATGCAGGATCTCGACATACGCGGCGCCGGCAATCTGCTGGGAGCCGAGCAGAGCGGTTTCATTGCCGACCTGGGCTACGAGACCTATCAGAAGATTCTGTCCGAAGCGGTGAAGGAACTGCGCAACGAGGAGTTTTCCGATCTTTATGCCCGGGAGATGGAGGCGGGGACCGAACTCAGCGGTGCCGACTTTGTGGACGAATGCGCATTGGAGAGTGACCTGCAGATGTCCTTCACCGAGGATTACGTGCCGGGCAGCAGCGAGCGCATGTTGCTCTACCGCGAACTGGATGCGCTGGAGCGGCCCGATGATGTGGAAGCCTTCCGTCGCCGCTTGATAGACCGCTTCGGCCCCATCCCCGAGCAGGGCGAGGAACTCATCCGCGTGGTCACGCTGCGGCGTCTGGGCAAATACCTGGGTGCGGAAAAGATATTCCTGAAGGCCGGACGCATGACGCTTTACTTCGTCAACAAGTCGGACAGCCCGTTCTATCAGAGTCGTGCCTTCGGTCAGTGCATTGCCTACATGAGCATGAACGTGCATCGCTGCAAGATGCGCGAGGCCGACGGGCGCCGCTCCATGCTCATCCAGGAGGTGGAGACAGTGAAGGAGGCCGTGGAGTTGCTGGACTACATAGCCGGTCTGCAGGCCGTTTAGTTTGGCTGCAGAGGCTGTCAGTCGGCTGTCAGTCCGCTTTCTTCCTTCAGATAGCGGAAGGCGAGCGGGGGCTTCAGTCTCACCACTCTTACCTCTGCGTTGTCCATGCGCGGCACCTCGCGCAGCGTCTTCCCCGATGCTGCCCCTTGCACCACGCGCGAGAACAGTCCGTGGCTCACGGCCAGCACCGTCTGGCCCGCATGTTGCTCCACCAGGGTTTGCAGAAACCGCTCGGCGCGGGCGAACAGCGCATCCACGCTCTCCACGGTGTTGTTCAGTTGTTGCCGGGCTTTCAGGTAACTGATGCCCGTCAGATTGCCCCAATCGCGTTCGCGCAGCAGCGGGGTGAGAGAGAGGGGCAGACCGTGCGGCTCGTTGAGTATGTGTGCCGTGTCGATGCAGCGCTGCAGGTCGCTGCACACCAGTGCATCAAAATGCCTGTCGGCCAGCTCATCGCGCAGAGCCCTTGCCTGTTCCCGTCCGTGTTCGGTCAGGTGTCCCGGCAGGTGTCCCTGCAGGATGTTCACCACGTTCTCCTCCGTTTCCCCGTGTCGCACGATATAAAGGGTGGTTTCTTCTTCACAAACCGCCTCTTTTTTCGGGTCGTCCACTGGTTTCTGCTCCGAAAGAGGCTGTTTGTCGGCTGGCGGTGAGGTGCTTGCGATAACGGTGTTTGGCTTGTCTCTCATCTGCCGGAGCATCGAGAGCGTGATATTTTGCTTGTCCATAACCAAAGATGTTTTAAAGAATTGCGGTTGCAAAGATAATGCAAATCGAGAGCAGAAATTTCAAGCTTGCTTGAATGTTTATGCCGAGATGCCGCTTATCTTCTGAAAAGATAATGCAAATCGAGAGCAGAAATTTCAAGCTTGCTTGAATGTTTATGCCGAGATGCAGTTCCCAATTGCAGACGCTTTGAAAAGCGTTCCTATCTTGTGGATGCTAATATTATTACATTGGTGGTATGGGCGAACGGATACAATAAAGTTTGTCGGAAAAAAGCTTCAATGGTTCATACTATTTGTGTATGAGCAACAAATGGTTCACTTTTTGGTTCATTTATCCTTCACTTAGGATTCACTTCTCCGGAGTGCGCACCGATACGTTCGCGTAATATTGCCTTACATGACGATGCGATGGGGGAGACGATACAATGTGGGGTGATGACAACGCTTGCCTGTGCGACAATGCAGTAGGGACGTTTTTCAGCAGCCTCTTTAAAAAACGTCCCTACCGCCATCCAGACGACAGACTGCATGGGCGACTGTGAAGTTTGGATGAAGGAATAGTGAAGGAAAAGTGAACCTTTTCTCGCTGATTCACAGATAGTATGAACCATTGAAGGATAATCTGCATACTGCGGTATGGTGAGGAGGAAGCGCCCTGTTATCCCTGTGTGTTGCCGCCCGTACGGCCGGCGTTCTGCCGCATGCGTATCAAGCCTTCCGCCGTATGCGTATCTAACCTCACTATACATGTGTGTATAGTTCCACTATATACGCATGCGGCAGCATCTTACGTATGCGTAACGCAGCCCCTTCGGTAGACGTAATGAAGAACCTTCGGTAGACGTAATGAAGCCCCTTCAGTAGACGTAACGAAGAACGATAAGTAGACGTAATGCAGTTTCCCCTACGGATGTATCCGGTCGGATGTCCTGTAGGCTTGTCCGGAATCAAGCCGTAGGCCTACGGGATGTTGCTCCGTAGGCCTATCCCATATAGTCCCGTAGGTTATCCCAATCCCCTTCCCGTAGGTTATGTAGAAATTCATTAGGTCTTATAGCCAATGAACGGAATAAGTTTCATCTGAGTAAGATCTACAATAGTAGAAATTCATTAGGTCTTATAGCCGTATCGTGATTATCTTGATAAATATGAGATCTACAATAGTAGAAATTCATTAGGTCTTATAGCCCATGAGAATCTGGTTGAGCGGCATCTCCTTATCTACAATAGTAGAAATTCATTAGGTCTTATAGCCTCAATGTAGATATAACATAAACTACATTGATCTACAATAGTAGAAATTCATTAGGTCTTATAGCCAGAAGTATACAAGCGGCGGCCTGAAATATATCTACAATAGTAGAAATTCATTAGGTCTTATAGCCAAAAGGTGCGATGTCTCAAAATTGTCATAATCTACAATAGTAGAAATTCATTAGGTCTTATAGCCAGAAGGAAAAATGATAATCCTTGACGATGATCTACAATAGTAGAAATTCATTAGGTCTTATAGCCACAATCCAATCAGGAAACTTATCCCAGAGATCTACAATAGTAGAAATTCATTAGGTCTTATAGCCAGAAGGAAAAATGATAATCCTTGACGATAATCTACAATAGTAGAAATTCATTAGGTCTTATAGCCTTCGCCTCGCTTGTCATATTAAAGATATTCAATCTACAATAGTAGAAATTCATTAGGTCTTATAGCCCTTACTTTGCAAAAATAATATTATATATCTTAATAACCAAATGATTAAAAGATAAGTTTGTAAAATGAAATAGTAGGCTGTTGTTCTTGAATTTTATTTAGTTGCTTTATTATTAAATAATTATGTATATATGTGTGGATTGTGAAGACTTATATTTGCATGAAATGACTCAAATTTCGGAGTTGGGTTGCCGTCATTTTTTTACCCTCTAACGAAAGATCAAATCGCTACAATATAACAACTTGCCTTGTAACTAAAAGTACACAATATCTGTATCACGATGAATAGCATTGCCATACTTCTTCAGCTTTACCGCAGACACATCAAAGATTATCACACTGTCGCCGCCGTTAAATTTCTTGGCAAAAATATCTTCTATCATCGTAATCAGATTATCAATCACGCGGTTGGTATTGTTCACTTCATACACAGAATATTGAAGGCGTACAGCTCCATATTTAGTAAGCATCTTGGAGAAACGGTTACGCAGTTTGTCGTCACTTATGTCATAACTAATCACCAACATATCAAAGCAGGAAAATTGGATATTGCCGGACAGACTTCCGCCCCATAAAACAACGGTAATAAGACTGCACATACTTGAACACTTCTGTCTTGTAGGGTATCAAGGCATCAAAAAACACACGGCAATAGTCTGCATTGTGCTCATAGCGAAGGCGATACTCACCTTTTTGCACTTGAAAATCTTTCTCGGAGAACTGTTTGCGGTTCCACGCTGTTCGTACCGCCTTGTCTATGATTGGCCGGAATGGTTCCATGATATCGCAGACGAGTGATTTGCGTTTGAACCACATGCGGTGATAAATGCCTACATAAAGATCGAACCCGAACATACGGAGGAAGCATTCGATATAATTAAAAAGAATAGTATAGCCGATGTCGAGTGTGGCGTTGAGTGCATCGCACTTTGTACGTGGACGGCGCTGGTGCCAGTCAAAATCCTGATAGAATGCAGTGAAGAAAGACTTGGCCGCCATACCCTCTATTCCCATGAGTGCATTATAGTCCGCAATATCAGGCAAGGTGTCAAGACATCCCTGCAACACGGAGCGTGACTGCCCTGTAAACTCATCCTTGCGACGAGTATCACACAAAGCTTTCAACTGGTTACGTATTTTATTCTCTACAATAACCTTTGCCACACTGATGTTTTCTTTTTCAAACTCATATTGTCGCTGATGCAACAGAAAATTTGCTTCAGCTGAATCTGCCCAAAAGAAAACCGGACGCAATGAAGGTTTCATGACAACTAATGCCACACCGAATTTCTTGCATTTCTCTATCAATGGCGTGGTGATGCGTATATGCCCTATGATAAACAAAGCTAATATTTTCTGAAACGGCAGTTTGGTCAGAGTCTTCATTTTGTCGCTGTCTTCCATTTGTTCTTCGAGCAACAGCTCACCGTTACTGACACGAAGACTGCGTTCGTGTATGCAGTTGATTACAAAAATGGTGCGGTATTCTATGTCTTTATTGGTAAACATTGTCGTCTAAGGTTTTGTCACACAGATTACAATAAATGCAATGGCTACATTTGTTCGGATTAACGGTAAAAGGCGTTTCTGCCGGATTGTATGAACGGAAACGTTCAATGAATTGCCTGAACTTTGACAAGTCTTCTTCATTGGGCATTGCCACCGGAATCATCTTGTTGGTAGACATCTCATAAAAAGCAAGTGTCTCCACTTCATATCCCATTTCGCGCAAACAGAGCATTTGTGCCCATAACTGGTATATTTGACCTTGGAAAATCTGTTTCAGTTGATATTTACGTTCAATCAGTTTCCGTTCCTTTCGTTTGTAAACATCAATTTTTCCCATCAAGCTGTACTCTTCTGAGTACACAGGCAATGAAAGGATGTCATCTGCCCTGTTGCTTGCTGTTTTTCGGTCTACTGTTTCATGTGCCGCTCGTCCGCGTGTCTGTGGCGTGGCGTGATACATCGTCTCGTCCGTCTCCATATACACATTGTGCAGGTATATGGAGTACGGACAAAAGATGAAATCATTCAGTGTGGATATGGCGATGTAATCAGTCATTCAAATATGGCTTCTGTTGTGCAAACTGCAACCATTCCTTATTGGAAATGGCAAGATTTGGTCTGTCGCCATTTGTGGTAGCTTGTATCTTACGTATTGCCCACAGTCCCTTTCGGGCAATGTTGTATGCACCGTTGGCATCAGCATCCTTCGGCAGCGTTGCTATGTTGCTTCGGCTGTCATAGAAATCCCCGTTCTTGTCTGCCACAGGCGAGAGCAGATAGTCCACTTCCGTTCCTGTCACACTGTTACGCATCTGCAAAAGTAGCTTCATCAGGTGCATCAGTGGTTCAAGATGTTTCTTTTCTGTAAGCATGCATATCTGTTCTTTCAGATTACCGTTAATGTCTATGCCTGCATCGTCAAAAACACTATTGAACTCATGGGTGAGCACCACTTCCTCATTGTCCCATTGGTTGAGTTTTGCCGGGTTACGGAATGTTTTAACACGAGTGCCGTATGTGCATAATGTCCATTTTGTCTGAGTATCCTTGGCTTTCTCTGTGGATTTATTGTAATCAAAAGCAAATTCAAACCAGCCTTTCTCTGCATTATAGCGAATGGAATCGAATTTGGAAAAGAAGCAACGTGCCTTCTTCGTATTCTCATAGCGTGTGTCGAGCATATTGACAAAACCTGTCACCGGATCAATCTTGCTTGTGTTCCACGCCGGAATATAGAACAGCCAACCGCTCTGCTTATCAAATTTACAGAAGCTTTTAGGGCTATTTACCAATTGTAGAGGATGTAATGCCCCACCGATTTCATCGGCATCTTTCCGTTTGTCAATATAACAATGCAGCTTGTCTATAAGCATCTTCTCAAACTTCTCATACACTTGTCGCTCTATCTTCTGCCGACCGCGCATAAAGCCCCTGTTCAGGTCTTCAAGCACCACAATGGCTTTATATTCCACCATCATCTGTGTGATGATATGGACAACCTGGCTCAGATAACCTTCTTTTATTTCCTTGATGTTCTCAATCTTCTGCCAGTTGCGGCGTGCATCCGTGCGTTCTCCCTCACGGGATGTCAGAAGCTCTTTATAGTTTGTGGCGTATGTGCGGCCGTTGTATTCGTTAATGATGTCATTCAGCGTGAACTGTTTGACGATATTTCCTTTGAGGTCTATCAATGAAAGATAGAGCAGATGCCGTTCGCCACGGTCTATACCAATCACGTGTTCAATTCCATTGTCCCGTATGGCATCCAATACTTTCTGATTTATATTATCTCCACCTGTAGCTTTGAAATTCAGCGTAATGGGAACATGGAACTGGAATTTATCCACAGTATATCGTCTGTTCTTAACGATGTCATAGTCAAAGCAGCTCTGCTTCTTTTCGTTCTGCACATTCTTGTTGTCTATCGGTTGATTGGCTTTGTGAATGGTTGTCTTTTCCATGTCAAGGCTCTTCTTGCGATAGAACACTTCTGCCTGTCCGTTCAGCTTGTAAATAACATCCGCCAGATTCCTTTCATCGAACAACATCTTCCAATAGATAGTGTGCAGGTTGGGAGTTCCCTTACTGTGTTCTGAGAAATCTTTATTCCATATTTGGAAGAGATAGAGTTTGCCTTCATTGACAAGTTTCATAAAGAACTCTTTTGAATATTTTAAGAATTGCATCTGATATGCTTGTTGATTAATATGATTGGTAAAGTCTACAAAACTGTCATAATCACAAGTGTTCTTAAATACAAAATCATAATCTGAATAATATTGAATTACAAGAGGTCTATAGAAATCAATAAAAGAAATCAAATCATCCTTCTTGAAATTCTTCCCTTGTGTCGAGTATGAATTTGAGATTCTTATTCGATTTATTTCTTCAGGGAGATATGCCATTTTCTCTTGCTCTAATCTGATATTTTGCCCTTTATTAGAACCTGATTTTTCTTTTCTTCCATTTACTTTGCAAACAATACCATTTTTATTCATCAAATTCTGTACATTTTTCCCCATATCACCTCCTTGCAAATTCTTCACATACTCAATTGTATCATCTGAATTTTGAGGTGAAGGAACATTTCTTAAAAGCGTACGATTTTTCGAATCCAATATACCAAGATAATATTTAGTTCCATCTCTTAAAAGAATACCAGAGTTTGCTTCTGGATTAGGCCACCCTTTTAGCAAAACATCATTTTCAAAATTCAGCTTTATTTTCTCCGTACTATAAGGTTTGCGAGTCAACCAGTTGCGCACCTTATTATATAAAGGTGTCACAATGTTAAGCTCGTCCCACGCCGCACGCAAACGGGCACCAAACTCGTTGTCCTTGTCCGCCTCATCGCCATTACCAAGCAATGGTTTGATGAAATGTTGCAAGGCCTTAAACGCATCAAGTAAATCCTTGATGAGCTTAATGTCTGCTTCCGATTGGTTGAGGTTGGTGTGTTTGCCTGCAAGAATATCCGAGGCAGCCACATGAGCTATTTCTATCTGTGCAAACAGATTGATCTGTTGCTCATCATGGCGGTCGAAAGCTCCCAGCTGAGCAAAATAATCCTCAATGGTTTTCTTTGTCTCTTCTGTTTCCGGTTGCTGCAAGCTATTCAGATACCCTATACTGAAACTTTTACCTGATTTAAAGAGCTTGTTTATCCTGTCCTCATAGAGTTCCGGATTTTCCCGTTCTTTTTTGGTTGGTTTAGCATGTTCACGCAGTTCGTTCTTAATTTCAGCAGTAAAAACATCATATTGTCCGAACATCTGCTGAGAAATATCCGTCAGTCCAAGATCATTGGCGATATAAATCTTTGAGAGGTCATACTTGCCGATGTTTTGCAGCAGGGATTTCAGTGAATCCTCCTTATCGCTCATCAGCACATCTTTCAAACCATCATACATATTATTTATAGCTTCTATCATCTCATAATCGCTGGAGAACTCTTCCGGCAACCATGAGATAGCCACACGGTCGCTGAGAATCATCTTGTATAGCGGCTTCAACAACGGAAGACGTTTGTTACGGTCTTTTTGTTGTTGGTTATAGAGATTGACATATTCATTCAGTCCTTGTATCTTCACACCATCATCGGTTACACGTCCACCAATGATGTTGTTGTACACCTCTACCTGTTCTTGGGTAAGCACTTCTGTGAAATAATCCAATCGGAAAATTTCATTGATGTGTTCCACGTTCAAGTATTCCTGATAGGATTTTTCAATTTTTTCAAAAGATTTAGACACATCACTACAAGCGATTTTTTCAAACGATTTCATATTGTCCAAAAACATAGGCAGGTTTTCATGTATCAGACGATAAGCGATGGCCGTTGACTTCTCTTCCTCGGAGTACATGTTCTTTCTGTTTTTATGGAAACCGGTGAAATATGTCGTAAATTTCCTGAAGTTATCCACCATTCTCTTTTCATCTTCGCTTTCCACAAAATCAGGCAGGTGTTGCTGTATCAATTCTTTCTCAAACAAATCGTTGTACGATCCTCCATCTTTGAAGGCCTTGACAATCTGTTTGCGCAAGTTATCTTTCACTTGTGTAAGCGCTTTTTCTTCCGCTTCCTCCCGCTTTGCTATAGAAACAAGGCGCACGTAATCTTCCAAAGAATCATTGCTACTGTCAGATTTTAATTTCAGCTTGAAGTCGTACAGACACATGCTGATGAATTTCTTGTGATAACGGTCAATGATGTTCTTTACCTGTTCATACTCTTCTGCTCTTTGCTCATCCTGTGCAATGAGTCCTTTTTTCTCGATATTCTCTAATGTACGCCCAATTGGCTTAAGTTCAAACCGTAGCGTCTTGCTGAGGGAATATAATCTTGTGAAATGTGTGAATATGTTGCTCATAATATGTGGTTTAAATATGTGTACTTAGTTCGCAAACAGAGGTGCTTTTGAGTTCGGGGCAAATTTTTACCCAATAAATTACGAGATATTTTGATATTATAATTTTTTATGGTCAAAGTTAATTAATAATTGTTATTAATGTATTTTTTATCCTGTTTTTTTGAGTGATAAGTATATTTTCAATGAGGAAATGAATATAGAAATCAATAATGAAGAAGCCTCCCTCCTGGCTCACCGTATGGTTGGCCGGAAGGGAGGCTTGACGTATCAAAGAGAGAAAATGTTGCTTATTCGGCGGTCAGTTCCACGATGCGGCTGCTCTCGTGGTTGTTGCTGAAGAGCTTCAGACCGTGGTTCATGAGGTAGGCACCGGACACGGTCTTGCCGTTCAATTCGATGCTGCTGTTCTGGCCGGTCATCAGGTTGATTTCCTCAATGCGGTAGTTGGCCTTGGGGTTCAATCCATCGAGCTTCAGGTTCTTGATCATCTCGAACTGAGTGGGGTAGGCATCGTAGGCATAGACAACGGCTTTGCGCTTGTCCTTGGCCACGTGCATCACACTCATGTGCTGGCCTTCGTAGGGCGAGAAGAGGCGGTAGAGATCACCGTCCAGAATGACGCCGGAGAGACGGTTGAAGTTGACCACGGCCTGCTTGGTGAACGCCAGTTCGTCGGCCGAGAGCTTCTCCACTTCGATGTCGAAGCCGAGCTTGCACATCATGGCCACGTCGGTGCGGAACTTGAGCGAGGCGTTGCGGTTCCAGTTGGTCACGTGGGCGCAGAGCACCTTGGAGGGGAACACGTAGGAGTAGCCCCACTGGATGAAGAGACGCTGCACGGGGTTGGTGTTGTCGCTGGGCCAGAACTCGGTGAAGTAGCGCAGAGCCTCGTAGTCGCAACGGCCACCGCCGCCGGCGCAGAGCATCATGGGCAAGTCGGGGTATTTGGCTTTCACGCGGTCGAGCACTTTGTAGAGGCCACGTACATATTCGATGTAGAGATGGCTCTGCTTGTTGCGCCCCAGCGAGGGCGAGTAGATGTTGGTGATGGGGCTGTTGCAATCCCATTTGAAGAAGGCGATGTTGGGATTCTCCGTCATGAGGCGGTCCACCACGCCGAACACGTGATCCTGCACCTTGGGGTTGGCCAGGTCGAGTACCATCTGGTTGCGGAAGTAATACTCCTCGCGGTTGTCGAGGTGAATCACCCAGTCTTTATGTTTCTCGTAGAGTTCACTCTTGGGGTTGACCATCTCGGGCTCAATCCAGATGCCGAACTTCACGCCCTTCTCGTCGGCGGCCTTCACCAGGCGTGCCACGCCGTTGGGCAGTTTGTCGCGGGTCTCTTCCCAGTCGCCCAGTCCTTGCGTGTCGCTGCTGCGCGGATATTTGTTGGCAAACCATCCGTCGTCGAGCAGGAACATGTCCACGCCAATCTTCTTGGCATCGTCCATGATGCCGATGAGCTTCTCCTCGTTGAAATCGAAATAGGTGGCCTCCCAGTTGTTGAGCAGGGTGAGGCGTTTGCCGTTGCCGTCCTTCACCTGGTGGCGGCGTGCCCAGTCGTGGAAGTTGCGGCTGGCGGCTCCGCAGCCCTCGTTGCTGAAGGTGAAGTAGAAGTCGGGTGTGCGGAACACTTCGCCCGGATTGAGCGAGTATTCGGATCCGTAGGGGTTGATGCCGGCCAGCACACGCAGCATGTTTTTGTTGTCCACCTCGAAGGTGTAGCGGTAGTTGCCGGTCCAGCCCAGTGTGCCGAGCACCACATCGCCGCTGTTCTCGCTCTGCTTTTCGTTGAGCGACAGCATGAAGAAGGGCGAGCAGAACATATTGGCGCGGGTGCCCAGTTTGGTGTCGAGCACCTTCTTTCCGTAGAACAGTTCCTGTTCGTTCATGTTGGCTTCGTAAGCCCATTCGCCGGAGAACTCGGTGAGGAAGTAGCGGCGGGCATCCAGGGTGAGCTGACCGGAGTTGTAGTTGTAGAGCGTCACGGGTTTCTTTTCCTTGTGGGAAATCTCGGTGAAAGTCTTGATGACGTTCTCGTGCTGATAAGCCACATAGTGGAGGTCTACGGTGACGGGATACTTCTCGTCGGTCAGGGTGATGACGGTTTCTTTCACTCCGGGGGCGGGGGTGTTCACCTGATGAGCCTTGTAGGTGAGCAGGAGCGAGGGGTTGCCGTCGTTGTGAAGCACGCGGATGGAGGGTTCGAAATAGTCCTCCATGCCATGGGTGAGATAGGCTTCGGTGAGCGGAGCGGTGGCCTCCAGGTCGGCCGTGCCGATGGAAGCGCCGAGATAGGTCTGCCGCAGGCGTCCGTCAGTGCCTACTTCCATGACGAGGTCGGTCTTGTCGGTGCTCACACGGATGTGCTGTCGCTCGGCGGCCGTAAGCCACTGAGTGCAGCACAGGAGTGCGGCGAGAAAGGTTGTTTTCTTCATGAGATAGTGTGTTTTAGTTAATGTGGTTTTTTTAGTTTTTGTTGTATGGAGATGATCCTTATTTCAGGCGTATGTGGAACACTTTGACGTCTTTCCCGGCCACGGAGAAGGAGAGTGTTGACCCCTTCCGCTCCGTCTTCTCTTGTCTCCACAGCTCGTTGATTTCAACGATTTGTGTGGGCTTGACGCCCAGCCGGCCGAGGGCGACGGCAAATTCCTTTTCCGCATCACCGTAGTTGAAGGCCGCCAGATAGCAGTCCTTGCCGAATGTGGCTGTGAAGAGGCTTTCGGCACCGAACTTGCCGCTGCCTTGTCCGTTCTCCACGGGGCGGAACGAGCGTCCGTGGCGGGCTATGTCGTTGATGCCGCTGTTGGTCATCACGGCTTTTACCTTGCGGCGTGTCTCTTCCTTGCCGGGATAACTGCCCGTGAGGCTGAGGTTGTCGCCGATGATGAAGGTGCCGGTGATGGCGGCGGAGGTGACGCGCATGCGGTTCTCGCCTTCCGAGCAGTCGCCGATTACGATGTGGTCGGGATCGTTGAAGTTGTACACGCGGTCGAGCCACCAGAAACCGGACAGGGCGTTGAGCACATAGTTGCTGTTGTCCACATCGGCCCAAGCGTCGCAACTGATGCGTCGCGAGTTGGCATACTGTGCGGGGAAGACGGGAGCGATGCTGAGCGCCATGAAGAGGTCGTCGCCACAGGCTTCGGACAGTGCGGCCATACCCTTGTTGTAGGCCTGCATGCCGGTGTGTACATCTTTGTCATACCACGAGCGGGCTTCGAAAGCACCGGCGTTCATAAAGTCGAGTTTCACGTATTTGAATCCCCAGTCTTTGAACAGCTGCATCTGCCGGCGCATGCGCTGCAGCGTGGCGGGGTGGGTGGGATCCACGCCATAGCAACCGTCTATGCCGATGGGTTTTCCGCTGTTGTCGTAGAGCCAGATGTCGCAGTAGCGGTATTGCTCGCCGGTGCCCTCCACATAGGCTCCGGGGTTCTTGCTCCAGTCGCTCCACGGACACCAGTAGATGCCCGGAGTCTGGCCGGCGGCCTTGCAGCGGGCCACAAACTCCTTAATCTTCTCTTCGCCCATGAAGTCCCAGAAGGCATCGAGGATAATGTAGGCCGTACCGTTGTTTTCAAACGAATTGGGTTGCAGGTCGCTCTTGATGAACGAGGCCACGTCCACCGCACCCTCAAAATTTACTTTCGAGGCCATGGCTCCCCAGCTGTTCCAGCCGAAGATGTTGGCGTGGTTGGTGCTGCGGGGCTGCGCCACGGCTGCGTTCACCAGGCCGAACTGCTCCATGCCCTGGCGCCAGTCGGCAAAGGCACCCACCAGTATGCGGGGCGACTTGACGGTGGTTCCCTGCAGGGAGCCGTGGGGCATGGTGGTTTTGGTGTCGTCGTTGATGTCGCGTGTCTGGTCGTTGGCCAGTCCGCCGAAGCATTCCAGGCGGTGCAGTTCATTGCTGTTGCGGGCCGAATAGCTGATACCGGTCTTCCAGGCATCGTGTTCCACAGAACCGATGACGAATCCGTTGCGTGTCTGTCCGTTGTAGAACGCCGTGACTTCCACCGAGCAGGTGTCTTTGTCGAGAGGGAGGGTGGATACGGCCACAAACTTGTCGTTGTCGTAGGGATACACCATGATGCGGTTGCTGTCGTCTTTAGGCAGTACGCTGACAGCGGTTTCCGACAGGATGGGAGCGGCATAGTTGCATTTCACCCGTTTGGCAGCCTGCACGTTCACTTCGGTCAGGAAGTAATCCTGCCCCTTGTAGAAGTCATAGTGCTGGATTAAATCCAGCTTGCCTTCGGCTTTATATTCCACCACATAGCGATAACCCGTGCCGATGCCGTCTGCCAACGTCTCGCGGTGCACCTGCGGACGGGGATAATCGGTGGTCTCGTAGAGGGTGTCGTCCACCCGCATACGTGCCTTGCTGTCCACCACCAACGGTTTGCCTGCATGCAGATACGTCACGCCCCGGGGTGTGAAGCGGATCTGCCATTGTCCTTCCTTGATAGCTTTCTGGGCGCTTGCCGGAAGGCCGGCAGCGCTCAGGAGAGTCAGTGATATGATTGTCTTTATATTCATTTCTGTCAATTTCGATATTTGCAATGTTGTTCGCTTTTAAATGTATCCTGAAACAATCTTCTTATCTTAATCTATTACCTAAAAAACTTACATTTTATTAACCCAATCAATCTTTCTTTTATTACTAATCAAACTTCTACGTATGGAGTTCTAATACCTAAGAATATATGTTGTTCTTGTTCTCACAAGATGAATTTCTGGAGGATTGTCTGTTTATTGGCTGTAACCACTTCCGCCACGTAGCAGCCGTGGGGCAGTTGGTTGAGATTCAACGTCAGGCGGGTGTCGGCCGTCTCGGTCAGCTGGCAGCGTCCCTGCAGGTCGTACACCTTCAGGGTGAAGGCGGACGGGCTGCTCAGTTCCACGCGGAGCGTGCGGCCGATAACCGTCATTTCAGTGGACGTTCTGTCGTCGGCAGACGCGATATGGCTGGCATAATCCTTCTTCTCGATGCGGTAGATGCGTGCATCCGATGCCGGTATCTGATAAGAGAATCCCGAGGATGTGTGGCTGACGTTCTCGCCGAGCCACAATTCCCTAATCTCTCCTACATTGTCTGCGGAAATACCTAAGTCTGCGAAATTAAGTGTGCCGGAGATGGGAAGAATCTTGCCGTAGTTGATGGCCGCCACATAAAAATAGCGTTTGCTTTCGTTCACCAGGAAGTTGTCCGCACAGTCCTCCTTGGTGGCATGGTAACCGTTGAGAGGGCGGAAACTGCCCGGACAGCTGCGCACGATTTTGGTCACCTCGTTGTTGGTGAGCAGTTGTAGCGCGCGTTCGCGAGCCTGCTGGGGATAGCCTTTCGGCTCGTTCATATTCTGTCCGTTGGAGAACGAGTAATTGTCGCCCGTGATATACGAACCGGTGGCCACGCCCGAGGTGAGACGTGCGCGGTTCACGCCGATGGATTCCTTGGCTCCGCCATCAATCAGGTGCATCACCATGTGGTCGGGGTCGTTGGCATGATAGAGACGGTCGAGCCACCAGCCCAGCGACAGACTGTTCATCTCATATTGTGTCTGGTCTATAGTGCCCCAACTGTCGCAGCAGATGCGGCGTGCCGGTGCATACTGATAGGGGAAGATGGGCGAGATGGACAGCAGGACATACATGCGGTCGTCGGCCTGCTCATACTTCTTGAGCACATCGTTCATGAACTGCATGCCCTCGTTGTAGGCCTGCACGCCGGTGGTGACATTCTTGTTGTAGTAGGAGTCGGCCTCAATGATGCCGTGGCTCATGAAGTCGGCCTTGACGTAGCGTATGCCCCATTCGTAGAAGCGCTGCAGGTCGTACTTGATGGCCAGTTTGGTGGCCGGATGGGTGGGGTCGAGGCAATAGGCTCCGTCCAGTTCCCACGGTTCGCCGTTCACCTTGAGCCAGATGTCCTTGTAGTGGTATTTGTTGCTCGTGCCCTGCACCGTGCGGTTGGGATCCTTGGCAAAGTCGCAGAACAAGCCCATGTAGATACCGGGTATCTGGTTGTTTTCCTTGCAGTGCTCCACAACCTCAGGTATGGCCTTGTTGTTGGGCGTGAGATTGTCGTTCCAGAAAGCATCCAGGCTGATTACGGTCTTGCCCTCCGTGTCGTGAAACCCTTTGGGGGTAAGCTCCTGTGCGATAAAATCGGACACGTCGAACACGCTCTGCTGGGTGATGTAGTTTTGCTGTACGCCCCAGCTGCTCCATCCCACGGGTTTTCCACCCTCCCATTCGTAGGGGGGAGCTACTTTGCAGCAAGCTTCGGCAAAGGTTTCCATGCCATCGCGCCAGTCGGAAAACATACCGAGAATAAATCGTGCGGAATGAATCTCCGTGCCGCTCACCCGTCCGTGTTCCCGTCCGTCCATCCATGGATAACCTTGGGCACCGGAGAAGCAGGAAAAGGTGTTCAGGCTACCGTCGGCCTTGGACGGACAGGTGGCAGCAATGCCGTTTTTCCATATATCGTGGTCGATAGCACCGCACACCAGACCCTGTCTGGATTTACCGTCGAAGATGGCCGTTGTGGAATACGAACCCAGTTCACCACGCAGGTATTGGGAGTAGTAGGATACAAAGTGATCATTATCCAGCGGTACTTGCAGCATGCGGTAGGTGCCTCCTGTGGGCAGGAATGTAGTCTGGTTGGTGGTGCAGAGGGGTGCCAGATAGTTGGAGGTCAGGGTCTCACCACCCGTATTGCCCAAATACAACTGTAGGACGGCATAGTTCACATCCGGATAGAAACCAAAGGTCTGGCGCAGATAGCGGCCGTCGCTCATGGTATAGATGTATTCGTATACTTTGCCGTTACCCAACTCGTCTTCCGTGCTCAATGTGCGCGGAGTCACCTTCTCGGCATTGTAGGAGCGAAGGGTGTCTGCCTTCCCTTGAGAGAAGTCCACGGCCTCGGCATAAGTGGCGTTGAACAAAGCCTTGCCATCCAGTTTGATGTCAATCTTTTTTGTGTTGTAGTCGAGATGAAGTTTCCAGGTGCCGTTGCTCACATCATATCCCTGTGCCCCGGCTGTCAGGGGGAGGGCGGTGAGTAAGGTAAGAAATATATGTTTACTCTTCATGGGTGTGCAGTATTAGAAATTGATTCTCAGTTGTTGACCTGCTTTCACATCCAGTGTATACAGGTCGTTGGTGGATTTTTGTGCATTGACAGTCCGACCGTCCAGGGTGAAGCCGGGCTTTCCCCAGGAAGCGTTCAGACGGATGGTGACAGGCTTGGAGACAGTGGCCTCCAGTGTGGCCTCACGCAGACGGGAGTCGTTCCATGTCATGTTGCACACCAGTCCGTCTTCGGCACAGATACCGTTGATTTCACCGTCGGCCCATTCCGCAGGCAGGGCGGGCAGGAACTCCACAAATCCGTCGTAGCTCTGCAACAGCATTTCGGAGATGCCGGCCACGGCAGCCTCGTTGGCGTCGAAACTGAAGATGTCGCTCTCGGCCCCGGCGATTCCGGCGGGAGAAACCGTCATCAGGTTCTCGCGCATAAATGTAGAATAGAGTCCGCGAAGCGACTTGTAGGCTTCCGCTTTATCTTTCAGGCGGGCATAGAAGCAGAGCATGTTGGCACGGCTCCACTCCGTGTCTTCCCAGCCCTTGGCATTCAGTTGGCTCTCGATGGAACGGCGGGCCGCATCCATCAGTTCGGGCTGGCGGGTGTAGGAAATCTGTCCGAAGGGATAGAGGGGAAGTAGATGAGACGAGTGGCGGTGAGCTGGATCGTTGCGGCGTGCACCCTCCACCATCCATTCGGCAAACAGGCCTTCACCGTCCATGCGGAAGGGAGGAAGTTTCTTGATGTCGTTGCGCAGACGGTTGGCCATGTCGGCGTCCACACCCAGAATGTCGGCAGCTTCTATACAGGCCTCGTAGATACGTTTCACAATGGCCAAATCCACTGTAGGCATCATGGACAGACACCAGTTTCCGCCATCGGGCAATACGAATGAATTCTCCGGCGAGATGCTCGGACCGGTTACGAGATACCCGTTGTTGGGGTCGGTCACCATATAGTCCATGAAGAAGCGTGCCGTCTCCTTCAGGATGGGATAACCCTGCTGGCGAAGGAAATCATTGTCGCGTGTGTAGAGATAATGCGTCCACACCTGCGTGGCCATCCAGGCACCGCCTGTGGGATGGAGTCCCCAGCCTACGCCACCGCCGGGTGCCGTATATCCCCACGCATTTACCACTGTGTGAGCGCACCAGCCGTCGCAGCCGTATACCTTCTTGGCCGTCTCGTGTCCGGCAGGGATAAGCTTCTCGAGATGGTTGAAAAGCGAAAGGTTGCACATGGGCAGGTTGGCCACATTGGCGCTCCAGTAGTTCTGCTGGATGTTGATGTCGAAATGGTAATCGCATGTCCATCCCATATTGCAGGCTAAGTTGTCGTTCCAGATACCTTGCAGATTGGAAGCCAGCGGGCTATCCTCGCGTGAGGAGGCGATGAGCATATAGCGGCCAAACTGATAGAACAAGGCATCAAACTGAGGGTCTTTGCGGCCTCGCTTGATTTGTTGCCAACGTATGTCCGTGGGTTTGTCCGCTCCGGCGGTTGCCTTTTTACCTATTTTGACAGAAAGTCGGTTATATAATGTCTGGTAGTCGTTTACATGTTCCTCATAAAGGTTTTGGTACGTTTTCTGGTCTGCGGATGCCATGTGTTTGTCCAGGCGCTCCGTATAATATTTATTGGTGTAATCTGTTTGCAGGTCAATGTATAGTAATAAGGTGTCGGCATCCGTAATCTGAATGCTTTTGTCCAGCGTGTTGAGCTTTCCCCCTCGGTTGGCTACTTTCACGTTGGAGGCAAATGCCACGCCACCGGGTCCCAGCTTGGGAAACGACACCTTGCCCTCGGCTCTCAGGCTGTTGTTAAGGACAGATACATTTGCCTCGCGCAACAAATTGTAGTTGAGTTCGGCGCTGATGGCGTTCTTCTTGTTTGCTGTGAGGCACACCACAATGATGTCGGTCGGATGAGAACAGAAATACTCTCTTTTATACGCCACTCCTCCTTGTTCATAGCGGATGGTGGCCGTAGCGTTGCGCAAATCAAGCGTGCGGCTGTAGTTCTTTATCTTTCCGTTTCCGCTCAGCTTGATTTTTACGTCACCGAAGGGGAGGTGTGTGCCGAAACTTTTGCCTTTGCCGGAAAGATACTTTGTGCCGAGGTCGTTCCCCTTGGCTATGTCTCCTTTGAAAAAAGCTTTACGAATTTCTGCCAAATGGTAGGCTCCGCATAGCTCGTTGGCCTCCGGGTCGGGTTGGCCGGACCAAAACGTCACCTCGTTCAGGGCTATGGTTTCCGTGTCGGTTCCGCCATAAACCATGGCGCCGAGGCGTCCGTTGCCTAACGGGAGCGAACCCATCCATTCGTGTGCCGGTTGGGCAAACCATACTTCTTCATTCGTGCGTTGCGCAAAGGCCTGGGAGGTGAGTCCGCCAGCCGCGACTATTAGAGATAATAGTTTGATGTGTTTACTCATGATGCTACAATTTTTTCGATGTTACAAAGTTATTCATATTTTTAATCCTCGGTCATTACGTTGGGAACATAAAATATAAGGTTTGCGGCATTTGTGTTGTGTGAGAGCGTGGTTGATAGCGTGTTATCGGTGTTGTCTTGCCCGATAAGCCGCAAATGTGATATAATTTTGCTCAAATGTTACACGATAGGCCGTCTGTACGCGCTATCTTTGTGATAAAGAAAAATAAATTATTGAAAGAATCATGAAAAGCATCGTACCAAATTCAATTTTGGCAGTAGGGGTTGGACTCTCGCTTGCTTTATGCAATGTGTCATGTGCGGACGACTATCCCTATGACGACGGCGAACCATCGTTTGTCAATAGCAATGTCTATGATTACCTGAAAGCCGACAGTAGGTTCTCTACTTATGTGCGGCTGATAGATGACAATCGTGATTTACCGGAAATATTGCAGCGCACAGGAACCCGGACACTTTTTCCGGCCACCGATGACGCGTTTGCCCGTTTCTTTAACAACAATCCGTTCGGAGCGCGAAGATACGAAGATTTGACCGTTGCACAAAAACGCTTGTTGTTAAATTCAAGTATGATTAATATGATGTACCTGTCCGGGACCTTGTCCAACATGCCTAATTTGGGGGATGGGACAGTGGCCGAAGGTATGGCGGTGCGTCGTCCGGGGGCGTTGAGCATTCTGGATTCGGTGTCGTCGGTCACAGTCACCGATGCTCCTAATATATATTGGGAAAAGTATGCCGGCCGGAAAATACCTTTGTTGGCAAGCAGCGAGGCACCCCGGTTGGTGCATTTCACTGAACGGCTGATGGATATAAAAGGAATCACGGACGAGGATATGCGCATAGTGTTTGGAGCGGATTACCGTCGTGGCAACCTATATATAAATAATGCGCGTGTGACGGAAAAGGACATTATATGCAAAAACGGCTACCTGCATGTGGTGGATGAAGTGTTGCTTCCGGCACAAAGTGTAGATGAGATTATCAGCCGGAATCCCGATAACTCCACTTTCTATGAACTGATGAACCGTTTTAGCCGTCCGCAATATCTGGATGATGTGAACAAAACGGTTCAGCAACGCTACGATGGAAGCGACAAGGATTATCCCGTCATCACGGACTCCGTATTCTTCAAGAGATACTTTACAGAGTCTGTGCCTTTTGAGGATATGCGGGAAACCGGTACCAATGCTCCGAAGATGGATAAGTATGGACTGCTGTATTTTGATCCATCGGACAACAGTTATAGTTCAAGCGGAGATTTCGGTGTGATGTTTGTGCCCACGAATGAGGCTATGGAGACATATTTCTCGGAAAGCAAGTTCCTGAAAGACGCTTACGGCACATGGGAGAATGTGCCCACTTATATTGCTTCCATGTTCGTGAAGAACCATCAGAAAAAGTCCTTTATGTCTTCATTGCCACATACTTGGGATACCATGACGGACGAAGCCAGCTTTGTGATGGGCGTTAAGAAAGAAGATATTAAGGATGTCGTTGTGGGAGGTAACGGAGTGGTATATGTGACCAATAAGGTTTATCCTCCGGTGGACTATCAGTGCGTGTATGCGTCCACGCTCAATAGTCCGGTGAGCACAATAGCCAAATGGGCGCTTCAGGACGACCAGATGAAATTCAAGGTGTATCTGCGCTCGATGGAGAATATGTATAATCTGATTGTTCCCACCGACGAGGCGTTCCTGAACTATCGTGATCCTATATCTGCGGCCCGTGGACGTGGAGAGATTTGGGAATTCCACATGGATGAGGTGCTGGATCAACCCTATGTGTTGAGATATGAAGCTGATGATTCGGCGCCGGATGGTAAAGGGGCATTTATCGCAGAACAGCGTAATATCGCTATACTGCGCAACCGCCTGGCAGACATCTTTGATACATCTATTGTTGTGGGCAACAAGGATTTGAATGGAAATATGTCCGGTTACTTGGACGACTTGTCGCCCCGGTATGTGATTACCAAGGGGGGAAGTACAATATACGTTCACGGACAGGGTGACAACATACACATGGCTGGCGGAGCGGATTTGGCCGACAATCGTGAAAGCAGTCTGGCTTTGGACGAACAAGGAATCGCTCTGCGTTATGAAGCTGAGAACGGACGTACATATTTTGTAGACCGGATACTTCAGAATCCAGTGAAGAGTGTGTACCAGACACTGTCCACTGAGAGCCGTTTCTCCACATTCTTCGAATTGCTGAATGGGGACGAAGTAGTGGCCTCTACGATAAAGAATGAGTTGGATATAGATTTGGCAGACATCTTTTCTTTGAAGAAGAGTACTTCTTCGTCCGGTTTGGGCAATGTGGTCAACTCCTTCAGTAATTTCCACTACACCGTATTTGTTCCCACAAACGATGCGCTTAAAAACGAGTTTGCCAATAATCCCGAGTTGAAAAACTGGAGTGAGATTCGGCAGCTCTGTGTCGAAGGCAAGACGTCTGAGGCTTATAAGTATGCCGAGAAACTGCTGAACATGCTCCGTTATCATTTCATGGATAATTCCGTATATATTGGTGGCGATGCTGTGTATAACCAATATTATCAGACTGCTGCCCGTGAAAGTGGTAATGCGTCCAGATTTGCCCGCCTGACGGTGAATTCATCGGCCAACGGACTGTATGTGCTGGACAACACAGGTCGGCGAGCCAATGTGGTTATGGACAACGGATGTTATAACATCATGACGCGCGATCTCATCGTTAATAGTGGAGATTATATGTCTGCCGACCAGATTATCTCATCTTCACGTGCGGTGGTTCATCTTATTGATAACGTTCTAAAACCGGAATAATGAAAACACACATAAATATGAAGCAAACATTCTATATGCTGACGCTGTTGCTGATGACAGCGCTGCAAACGGTCTGTGCTCAGACGGAAAACCGTACGGTGGTGACCGGACAGCTGGTATTTGCCGAGGATGATTTCCCCATCATCGGAGCCAACTGTGTAGAGATAGACAAGAATAAACGTATTGTAGGCAATGCGATTACCGACATTAACGGTAACTTTTCGTTGGTGATAAAGAATCCGGCCAACCAAATCCGTTTCTCTTATACGGGATGCACCACGGTGCAATTGCCTATAGGAAACCGTCGTGTATTCAACGTGAAGATGCAGGACACACAGGTGCTGCAGACCGTGAATGTGGTGGCACAGAAAAAGTATACGGACGGAACGCTGTCTATTCCGCAGCGCGAGATATCCGGTGCTGTGCAAACCATCAACACGAAGGCTTTTGAAGGCATGTCTGTGGCTTCTATCGATGATGCTTTGCAGGGGCGTATTGCCGGACTTGACATTGTGGCTTCCTCGGGTGACGTGGGAAGCGGAACGTCCATGCGTATCCGTGGCGTGACTTCCATCAATTGCAGTTCCACGCCGCTTATCCTGCTCAACGACATACCGTTTGAGAGCAACGTGGAGTCTTCTTTCGACTTCAACAACGCCGACAACCAGCAGTTTGCACAACTTCTGAGCATCAGCCCAGACGATATTGAGGAAATCACGGTGCTCAAGGATGGTGCCGCTGCCGCCATCTGGGGATCACGCGGAGCCAATGGCGTGATTTCAATCAAGACGAAGAAGGGTGTGCGAGGCCCCACAACGCTTAGTTATTCTTATCGTTTCTCCGGTCATAAGCAGCCGGCAGGTCTGAAAATGCTGAATGGTGACGATTATACCATGATGATGAAACAGGCGTTGTTCAACCGCCGTTATGACGAAGCGGACTGTGATATCCCGGAATTTAATTACGACCGCAACTTCCCTCTCTATGAGATGTATAACAACAATACGGATTGGGTGAAAGAGGTAACACAGTTTGGTTTGACTCACGACCACACGCTGTCTGTATCCGGTGGTGGAGAAAAGGCTCGTTTCCGTGCATCGTTGGGTTATTACAATCAGACCGGTACGGTGATTGAACAGGAAATGAAGCGTTATTCGGCTCGTATGAACCTGGATTATTTCGTGTCGAACCGAATCACGTTCACAACGGATTTCTCCATGACCTATACCAACAACGATAAGAGTTATACGGACCTGGACAACGGTGATTATCCCAGTTTGTTGGATATGGCCTACCGTAAGGCACCGAATATTTCCGTATATCAGCAGGATGCAAACGGAAATGACCTTCCGGTGTTCTTTACGATTCCTCAGGATTCCAGATTGTTGGATTCACAGCGTGACCTTCTCAATCCCGTGGCTGTTGCCAAACTGGCAACCTATCGTCAGACCAATCTGCGCATCATTCCTACGTTGCGTCTGCGTGTGGATTTGCTCGACCCCGATAAAAAGGCACAGCTCCGCTATAACGGTTATGTATCGTTCGATATAGAAAACAATGTGGACAGAACATTCTTCCCGCGTGAACTGACCTCCAAGCCTTGGCCGAACGAATGGGCAAACCGGGCACAGAACAAAGAAGCCGAGGGTTTGTCTATCCTGACGGATCAGAACATTACGTATGTTCCCGACCTGGGTAAGGATCATTCGTTGACGTTGTACGCTTCCTGGCAGCTGACGTCCGGTAATTCGCAATATCAGAACTTCTTGAAGTATGGCCTTCCTTCTCAGCAGATTACCAATGCCACCACAGAAGGATATACGGCAAAGTCGGAAACCGGAAAGGGACAGTGGCGTTCAATGGCCTATCTGGCTCGTGCTCACTATGCGTATAAGGAAAGGTATATCGTAGACGCTACAATCCGGCGTGACGGTAGCACTCAGTTTGGCGAGAAAAACCGTTGGGGTACATTCCCTGCTGTATCCGGTAAATGGCTCATCACAGAGGAATCGTTTATGGAGTCCTCTGCCAAATGGTTGAATATGTTGGGGTTGCGTTTTGGATGGGGCGTGACGGGTAATCAGCCCGGCAGAGAGTATCTCCATTTCAGCCGTTACAACGGTTCGTGGAGCACGGGCAGCAACAACTATATCGACATGCCCACAATCAAGCCTGTTTCTTTGAAGCTCAGTAACCTGAAATGGGAGCGGTCTTCATCCTACAATGTGGGGTTGGATGTTGGTTTGTTCAACAACAAAGTGACCATGGAGGCCAACGTGTACTATCGCCGTACGGAAGACCTTCTGTTTGCCGACCAGGCCATACCTTCTTCCACCGGTTATTCAACAATAAGCTATATCAATGCCGGAACGATGGATAATAAGGGTTGGGAAATCAACTTGAACACCAACAATCTGGTGAAGGTGGGTAAGTTCAGTTTTGACGTCAATGTGAATCTGGCCAACAATGTGAACAGCATTGTCAAGCTCGAACCCTCTGTGTTGGACAGTTACAACGGAACCTTCGATTACAACAACGGTACTTACCTCACCCGTATTCAGGAGGGTAATGCTTTCGGTTCTATCTACGGATTTAAATATAAGGGTGTTTACCGTTGGGATAAATACGAGCCTGGACGTGAAGGCATGAGCCCTTATGCCCTGGATGCCGCCGGTAATGTCATCAAAGACAACAATGGCGAACCCATCCCGATGTATTTTGCCTACAACACAACCAGTGCGGTACGTTTTCATGGTGGTGATGCCATCTACGAAGACATCAATCATGACGGCACTATTGATGAATTGGATATAGTGTATCTGGGCAACAGCACGCCAAAACTCACCGGTGGATTCGGTTTCACTGCACGATACAAGAATTTCACGTTGAATACCTTCTTTAATTTCCGCTATGGAAACAAAATTATCAACAAGGCTCGTATGAACGCGGAGAATATGTATGCCAACGATAACCAGTCGGTGGCCGTAAATTACCGCTGGCGTCAAGATGGTGATGAAAATGGCATGTTGTCCCGTGCACTCTATCAGGACGGTCGGAACTGGTTGGGTAGCGACCGTTATGTGGAAGACGGATCGTTCCTGCGTTGGAAACAGCTGACGCTGATTTACAACATGCCGGTGAATCTGATTAAGCGTGCGGGTTTCCGTCAGTTGAGTTTCAATCTGACCTTGAACAACATGTTGACGTTTACCAAATACACGGGTGTAGATCCTGAGGTGGACTGGAATAATCGTGGAATTTGTGAGGACAACAGCAAAACTCCGCGTTCCAAGTATTTTACTTTTGGTGTGACGGTAGGATTTTAATCAACCTTAAAGAGTATATACAGATGAAACATATATATAGTTATATTGCAGCGGGACTGTTGGCCGGAACAATGCTCACCACAACGTCTTGTAGCGATTGGTTCAATATTGAGCCGGAAAACGATATTATTTTGGGTAAATTCTGGAAGAAGCAAAGCGATGTGGAGAGTGCGGTGGGCGCCTGTTATCGTGGCATGATAGAGCCGGAGTTTATGGAGCGTATCTTCGTGTGGAGTGAGGTGCGTTCCGATGACGTCATCGGAACACGTCGGGTGAATGAGAATCTCTCCAATATATTGAAGTTGGGACTGGATGCTTCCAACGGATATACATCTTGGAAATCATTCTATTCCGTCATTAATTATTGTAATACGGTGATTCGTAACGCTCCCTCGGTTCGGGAGAATGATCCGGAGTTTAAAGAAGGAAGTCTGCGTGCTTATCTGGCTGAAGCCAAGGCCGTGCGTGCCCTTTGCTACTTCTACTTGGTGCGTACGTTCAAAGATGTTCCGTATATCACCGAACCTTATGTGGACGATACGGAACGTTTTGAGGCGGCGCAAACTTCAGGAGACGAATTGCTGCGTATGGTGCTTGAGGATCTGAAAACAGTGGAGAATGACATAAAGAGCACCTATTCCACTACAGCCCATACAAAGGGCCGCATCACTCAAAAAGGGTTGTGGACCTTGATGGCCGACATTGCCTTGTGGCTGCAGGATTATTCCACTTGCGTTGCGTATTGCGATAAAGTGCTCAGCTCCTCAGACAATCCTTTGGAGTTGGAGAAAACCTCTGTGTTTACCCAGAATGTGTTCATCAAGGGGAATTCGAAGGAAAGCATTTTTGAGTTGCAGTTCGACAACAACACGCCGAACTATGTGCTGAACGAGATGTATCGCACGGAAGGCGGACGCGACGGTCAGAATACGTTCCAACTGGACGGATTCAAGAAGCTGGCCACCCAATATGATGCAAATGATTTGCGCAGAACCGATTTTGTAATTCCGGTTACTGAGCAGCAGGCGCAGATTGGCAAGTATGTCAGCTATCGTGAGAATCCCTCGTTGACACTTCGGTTTACGGATTATATTCAAGGAGGAAATGCTTCACATTGGATATTCTACCGTTTGTCCGATGTTTACCTCATGAAGGCAGAAGCTTTGGTTGAGCGTAACGAAGGCGAAGGAAAGGATTTGCAGGATGCTCTTGCCTTGGTAAATCTTACTTTCGAGCGCGCGCATCCCAATGCAACGACGATAAACGATGCAACAGACGGACAGGACAATATGCGCAAGCTGGTGATGAAGGAACGTTGGCGCGAGCTCTGTTTTGAAGGAAAGCGCTATTACGATTTGGTGCGCAAGGCTCGTCGGGACGGATCGGTAAACGATGTGGTGAACACGTATCTGATTGACAAGTACAGCGATAATGTGGATATGAGTACGGCTATGAGCAAACTTAACGAGCTCAATGCGTTCTATTTTCCGATAAACAAGGATGAACTCCGCTACAATAAATTATTGAAGCAGAATCCGTTCTATGCCACTTCTTCAGATATTTCAACGACTAATTAAAACTGTATATCCAAATGAAAAACTACAAATATATTATAGTTGCTTTGCTTTGTTCCCTGAGTGGGGGCGGAGTGGTGACGTCTTGTACGGATGATGTGGATGACGATTCATATTTCACATTTACAGGACAGACTTTGGCTTCCTATTGCAGCGAGACACCGGGTTTCGGCGTTTTTGCCCGTTTGATACAAGATACAGGTAAACAGCCGCTGCTGGCTTCCTACGGGCATTACACCGGCTTTATTCCCACAGACGAGGCTTTCGGAAATTATTTTGCCAAGAACGGAATCTCCTATGAGAGTCTGACGGCAGACCAGAAGCTGGAATTGCTGAACAATCATGTCATTCGTGGCTTGTCTACGGAATATTTCACCAAGGATTTTGAAGACGGTGCTTTGGGCAGCACCAATATGAACGACCGTTATATGGTGGTGATGCACACTACGAACGAGGCCACGGGGCAGGCAGAGATTTATATCAACAAGACAGCCCGCATTGTGGACGAGGATATTCGTCTGCACAACGGAGTGGTGCATGCCATCGATGCCGTCATAGAGCCGAGCAATGAAGGACTTTCCAGTGTGCTTGCGGCCAACAGTGAATTATTCTCTCTCTTTTCAGAAGCTTTTTCGCTGACTCATTATGCCGACCGCATGGCAGATGCTTACGATGCTGATTACGTGTATCCTTCTCCTGTGAATTACATTATTTATGAGGAGCAATACACGTATCTCCGTCCCACGATGAGACGCTTGGGCTATACGGTTTTCGCCGAGACCGATGAGGTTTTCGAACAGGCTGGAATTAAGACAATAAATCAATTGGTTGAATATGCCGCTAATTACTACGGGCGTGAGGATATGAACGACTACACCAGTCCGCGCAATCCGCTCAACCGATTCGTGGCTTATCACATCCTCGACCGTCAGATTCACACCAACGAGTTTGTCTACGACGGGCCGAACACCACCCGTGGATACGAGGAGGAGCGTGCAGAATATTACGAGACTTTCTATACTAATCATCTGATGGAATTGAAATCCAGATACCGTATCAACCTGCGTAGTAACGGTGAGGCTGCGACGATTGATCCGGAGAACAGCAATATCGAGGGTCTCAACGGAGTGGTTCACGCCCTGAACAACGTGTTGGTTTACGACACCAACGTGATGGAGGGTGACGTGCTCAACAAGCGCATCCGAGTGGATGCTTTTGCTATCCCGCCACAGCTCACCAACAATAATATACGTTGGCATTGCGGACAAGTGGACGGTTATGGCGGTTATTCGGTGACCCCGGATTTCTGTGGAGATTACTTCTCTTTCAGCGAAGATACGGAAGTTCGCTTTGCAGCCTCACCCGGTTATGGCAACTATCAGGAGGATGAAATGTTTATCAAGGGATGGTTCGACTTTACATTCCGCTTGCCGCCCGTTCCGGCCGGAACCTATGAGATACGTATCGGTTACAGCGCTACAGACTGGCGTGGTGTGGCTCAGATGTTTATCGACGGCCAGATTCAGGGTATCCCGCTCGACCTTTCCAAAGGATGTGTGAAGGACGATCCGGAAATAGGTTGGGTGGCCGATGCCACTCAGGCAGACGGTGGAGTGGAGAACGACAAGGCCATGCGCAACAGAGGATATATGAAGGCTCCGGCAAGTATCTGCTGCAACGACGAGCCCCTTCGCGACAAGTTCCAATGTCTGCGTCGCATCATCGGCACATTCAACCTGACGGAAGGACCGCACTATTTCAGAATGAAGAATGTGGAGGATCCCAATCGTGTGTTCCAGTTTGATTATATTGAGATTGTGCCTACCAGTGTGTTGGACAACGAGGATAAAAACTAACTTGTCTTCCGCATAAATCAACAAGTCATTGGTTATAAACAATAGAATAAACAGATAAGACCTATGAGATTTAATAAACTGAAAAAAACATATCTGCCGGTCATGCTGATGCTGTCCGGAGCCTACAGTTGTATGGTGGGCTGTTCGGACAATTGGGACGACCATTATGAGCAGGGGATGGTGAGCGGCAGCAAATCGCTTATGACTCTGCTGGACGAAAACGATCAATTGTCGCTTTTTGCACAGATGGTGCGCAAAAGCGGGTACGAGCAATTGCTCTCTTCTTCGCAGACCCTTACTGTATGGGCTCCTGTTAACGATGGACTGAGAGACATCGATATGAACAACGACTTAATGGTGAAACAGACGGTAGAAAACCATATCGGACGGTTTTCGCATCCGCTTTCCACGGCTTCGGATGAAACGCGTGTCCGCATGCTCAACGGAAAGCGTCTTCTATTCTCAAATTCGGCTGATGCCTATAAATTGGCTGATGCGCAGTTGAACCAAGGATCAGTCTTGGCCAACAACGGCTTGTTGTATGAGTTGGGAACGCATGTCGTTTATCGTCCCAATCTCTACGAATATATTGCTTCACGACCGGACTGCTCCATGCTTTACGATTTTCTTAATGAGTATCAGGAGCATTATTTCGATGTGGATCAGAGTATTGAATTGGATGTGGATGCAAACGGCCGTCCGGTCTACGACTCGGTTTTTGTTGATAGAAACATTCTGTTGCAGGACAAGCTGCTGGGGTTGGGTGACATCGCCAACGAAGACTCTGTCTACACCATGCTTATCCCCGACAATGCTGCGTGGCAGGCCGCCTACACACTCATGCACCCGGCATTCAAGGTGATGGACAACGAACTGACCGATGAACAGCTCGATTCGGTAGCTGACATACGCACGAAGTTGGCCATTGTGAACGATTTAATTGTTCGCGGACAGGTGAATCCCCTTGCGGTTGATTCGGTGATAACCACAGGTAAGAGCGTGATGAAGAACCTGTCCGAATTGTATGGCGCAGCACAACAGACGGAAATGAGCAATGGTGTGGCGTATGTATGCAACCGTTTGAATTACGATAACACCCAAACTTGGAGTAAGGCCATCAATGTCGAAGCCGAACTCAGCGACAACTACCAGTTCCAGCTCAGCAGCACCAGTGTTTTCCCGCGTATTGTGGCTGCCGACAATCCGGTTCAGGGAATCTCCGGAAACAGCTACCTGGAAGTAACCCCCGTGCGCACAACAGCTGCACCGGCAGTGGAATTCTATTTGCCGGATGTGCTCGGCGGCAAGGACGAGGGTGTGACTTATAATATCCATGTGGTGATGGTGCCTGCGCTGGTAGAAGGCGAGGACATGAGTTCAGACAGCACCAAGGTACAGTTCACACTTTATCACAACAATGGCAGTAAGCACGAGCAGTTGGCACGTAGCGCAGAGTTCGAAACCAGTGGAACCCGGATGGTGCGATTGGAAGCGTTTAAGGACTTTGCATTTCCTGTAAGCGATCGGGACGATATGCTCAACATGATAGCCAATAATTATTCAGAGGCGGTGTTAGACCGGTTTACGTTGTCGGCAACTACAACGATTAAATCCAGCAACAAGAATTACACGCGTAATTTCCGTATAGACCGCATTATTCTCGAACCTATCAAGAAAGAATATTAAAATCATGAATACGAAATCAAAATTAACGATACTGATTTCTGCAGCCTGCGTGTGTGGCACAGCAACTGTTTCTGCTGCCGAATCAGCTCTTCGGGCAGACACTGTGGCTGTGACCGATAAGGATGCGCGTGCAGTGCAGACTGTGAAGGGATATGTGGTGGATGCACGAAACGGTGCCCCGATATACGGTGTACGTGTTTCTGTGTATAATGGCAAGCAGACGGCTATGACAGACGAAAAAGGGCAGTTTGTTTTGGAAGTGGAGCAAACGCCTGCCGTTCTGTTGGTAAGTACAATGGGGTATCGCAGTTGCTATATTATTTCTGATGCAGGAAATCCGGAAAAGGTAGCCTTACATCAGTTGATTAACGAGACGGATGACGAAGGACTTTCACCGGTAAGTTCTTATTCCAGCACCTTGCATGGCATAGGGCAGGGTGCCGATACCGACCATGCTGTCACCACCCGTTTGTTGGGTAGTGTGTACGGTTCGGTTAATTCCGGAACAGAGGCTAACGGAAGTTCTATTTTTGTTCGGGGTATCCATTCCCTCAACACAAGCTCACAGCCTCTTTACATTGTAGACGGGGTGGTGTGGCAGTCCGAAGATCCTACGGCTTCTGTTTTCAACGGTTATTATCATAGCCCGTTAGCTTTATTGCCGGCGGATGATATTGCAGAAATACGTGTGCTTTCCCCGGCAGAGGCTGCCGTATACGGCAGTAAGGGTGGCAATGGTGTGATTCAGATCACCACAAAACGGGCCACAGATATGGCTACAAAAATAGAGGCATACGCCACCGTGGGATTTTCTCTTCGTCCCAATACGATGCCGGTGATGAACGCTGAGAACTATCGCGGTTATCTCTCGGATATGATTTCGGGTTATATAAAGGATCCCTCCCAGCTCGAGGCTATGAAATTCCTGAATTACGATCCAAGTAAATCCTATTACTACGAGAATCATGCCCATACGGATTGGAATGATTGTATCACCAAGGTGGCTTTGAAGCAGAATTACGGTGTGAACATTAAGGGAGGAGACGAGCGCGCACTCTATACATTCTCTTTAGGTTATACCCGTAATGACGGTAATATACGTGAAACGGATATGGATCGTATAAACATACGTATCAATTCCGACATCAATCTGACCAAGCATTTCAAGACACGTTTTGACTTCGCTTTCTCACAGATTAACCGTCAGGCCTTTGACGACGGGATGGATCTTCTCTCTTCTCCCACTTATCTGGCCATGGTGAAGTCGCCCTTCTATGCGCCCAACCGCATGGATGCGCAGGGCAATGTGTTGCCACGTTTATCGGATGTGGACGAGTTGAATGTGGGCAATCCCATGGCCATACTGGAGGGCTCGGACAACAACATTAAGCAATACCGGTTTAATTTCACGTTAAGTCCCACTTATGTTTTCAACGATAAGTGGCGCGTGAACGCTTTGTTCAACTACTCATGGGATAAAATAAAGGAAAACGGCTTCCTGCCGGACTATGGTGTGGCATCTACCTCACTCACCAATGAGCAGGGGGAGGTTTATGCCGTGGCACAAAACCGTGTCCGCACGCTGATGGCAAGTCAGAAGAGTATCGAAGCCGGTCTGTCCGGTGTCTATACGCCTTTCCGTGACGCGGTAAAAAGCCTGCAGGTTGAAGCCGGTTACAAATTCTACAATGATTCCTATGAATCGGCTTTTGGAGAAGGTTATAACACAGGTTCAGACAATATTAAAGTGTTGCAGCAGACGGTAGATGCCACCCGCACGGTGAGCGGAGATGAGCAGGCTTGGCGTTCCATAGCGTGGTATGCCACTGCCGACTTCTCTTGGTTGTATCGGTATTATCTCTCGGCCGGATTGACATTCGATACTTCTTCCCGTTTCGGTCGTGAGGCAAAAGATGCCATTCGTCTGGGTGGTCTCAGCTGGGGCTTGTTCCCTTCTGTGGAGGCTGCGTGGGTAATGTCTTCAGAGAAATGGATGAGCCGCACCCGCAAGTACATCGACCTTTGGAAATGGAAGGTGGGTTACAGTGTGGCTGGAAATGACAGATTGCCGGCAAATGCTACGCGTGCTTATTTCGGTTCTGTCAACTATCTGGGACAGGGCTATGGACTCCTGTTGCAGAACGTGGGTAATCCTGAGTTAAAGTGGGAAACGACCGGCACGTTTACTGCCGGCTTGGAACTCTCAACGCTTAATCGTCGCCTTCAGTTGGGTTTGGACTGGTACACGTCTAAGACATCCGATGTGCTGATGCCGGCCGAATTGGATAATGTGGCCGGACTTGGCAGTTATTGGAGCAACAACGGCACGATGCGTAATCGTGGTGTTGAGTTCTCTGCTACAGGACGACTTGTGAACCGTAAAAATTTCCTGCTTGATGCCGGTTTGTCCATAGGTCATTTCCATAATAAGATAACAGCAGTGGACGGAGGTGAAACCGTGGTGGACGTGATGAACGGCCAGGTGCTGTATCGCAAGGATTGTCCGGCCGGACTGTTCTATGGTTATGAATTCAACGGTGTGCTGGCTGATAAGGCCGCCGCGGATGCTGCCAATCTGAGTGTGCGCACTGAAACGGGAAGTCTGAAGGCCTTTGAGGCTGGTGATGCTCTGTTTACCGACTTCAACAACGATGGAGTCATAGACGAGGCAGACCGTACGGTTATCGGTGATCCTACACCGGATATTTACGGTAATTTTCACTTGACGGCACGTTACAAGCGCTTTGAACTGAGCACGATGTTTACCTATTCTTTGGGTGGTGATGTGTACAATGCCTATCGTGCCAATCTCGAGTCCGGCAGCCAGTTGATTAATCAGACCCGGGCTTTGGAAAACCGTTGGATGATAGACGGCCAGTGTACGGATGTACCTCGTGCCACGTATGGCGACCCTATGGGTAATGCCCGTTTCAGTTCCCGTTGGATAGAGGATGGGTCGTACCTGCGTTGGTCATCCCTTACGCTGTCTTACACGTTGCCGGTCAAGAGCAACTATCTGGAGAAGGTGCATGTGTTTGCCACGGCCAATAACCTGTGCACATGGACCGGTTATCTGGGTGCCGATCCTGCATTCTCCATGGGTGGCTCCACGGTGTTGCGTGGTATTGACGGTGGACTTACAGCCGCGTCACCTTCAATCCTGTTTGGTGTAAAAATCAATTTATAACCTTATATTCACTGACACATGAAAGTTATGAAAAATATAATAAAAACGGGTTCTGCAGGCATTGTAGCGGCATTGGCTTTGACGGCTAATGTGGGGTGCTCGGACATGATGGATATGGAATCCGAACGTGTGCTTTGGGCTGACGACAATCGTTTGGACAATGTTAACGACTCGCTCTATTCGGCCGTTGGCATACTCACGCAGATTCAGCGTGTGGCCGATCGTATGTTGCTTTTTGGCGAACTTCGTGCTGATTTGATGACTACAACAGAAGACAGCCATAGCGATTTGAAGGATATCGAACGTTTTAAGGTTTCCGCAGACAACCAGTGGGCAGACAGCCGAGATTTCTATCAGATTATCAACAACTGCAATTTTGCATTGGCACGTCTGGACACCAGCATCGTGATTGAAGGACAAAAAGCTTTGTTGCCCGAGTATGTAGCCATTAAATCCTTGCGTGCCTGGACTTATGTCCAGATGGGACTTATCTACGGAAAGGTTCCTTATGCCACACAACCGATATTGACGGTAGACGACAGCCGGCGTGAACTTCCCGAACTTACGCTGGATCAATTGGTGGAGCAGGCTATTGCCGATTTGGAACCGTATAAGGATGTACGCTCATTGGACTATGGTTCGTTGGACGGGCACAACACTGTGCAGTGTTTTGTTCCGATAAACATGTTCTTGGGCGACCTCTACCTTTATCAGAACCGTTACGAAGATGCGGCTATGTCCTATGTCTCCCTTATCGACAAAAATCGCTATACAGTGTCCCGTAACGGCGCGAACTATTGGATTAACAGCCAACGTTTGGCTATGAATACCGGTTATAATTCCACTTATCAAGGTGACGTTATCTTTAAAATTCCTTTTGGAAGCAGTCTGCGTGCCTACCATAGCCAAATGGTTCGTTATACCTATAGTGAGGATGGCAAACCTTGGTTGGTTCCCGTGGCTGGGTTTGTACAGAAGATGAATGAGAAGGTTTACAGCAACTCGGACAACAATCAGAGTGTAACCCAAAGATTTCGTGGAGACCTGCGTGGTTACGGACGTACGCCCGACGGTGAGGTGTATTGTGCGGCCTATGGCCCTGTCACCACGCAGAGCGGGGCAGAGCAGATGATGATAACCAAGTTCTATAACAACCTGTCGGGGACCGAATTGGACGACCCGGACAACCGTCGTCTGCTCAGTTTGCCGGTGTACCGTACGGAATTACTGTATTTGCGATTGGCAGAGGCTATTAATCGTTTGGGCAAGCCCACAGTTGCTTTTGCTGTTCTAAAGTACGGATTGAACCGTTCTACACTTGATGTGGAATCCACAACCTCATTGCGTATTGATCCTGATGAGTTTAATGGAGAGGCTTATCTGACACCGTTTACAGCAACCTATTTTGATTCTAACGAAGGAGTGAGTGTGCACGGATTAGGTACGGGGGTGGCTTTCGATAATGAGGAACATGTCATTCCGGAACTTCCCACGTTGGAAGAGCGCATAGAATATGTGGAAGATTGCATTATGGAGGAAATAGCTGCGGAAAACAGTTTTGAGGGCAATCGTTTCTTTGACCTCATGCTCGTGTCGCGTCATCGTTCGGCTCATCCGGCCTATATGGCCGGCCGTGTAAGTCGTAAGTATGGTGACAGTGAATCTATGCGTCAGCATCTGATGACACTTGACAATTGGTTTGTGAAATGCAGCGCAGGTGTAAAGTAGGGAATCCTTAGAAAATACAACATCGGGTCGGACTTACAGATGGTGTAAGTCCGGCCTTTTTTTATAGTTGCTTTTACAGAGATTCAAACCACGCTGTTCATTCCGGCATATAAACTGCATGAAGAATATAAGAAATGCTTTTAACAGCTGAAAGATAGGATTATAAATGGTTTATATGCTCTTTTTATCCTATTTTTTGCTTCAAATGTGATCTCTTATTTGCGGTTCGTTTGTTAATTTTGTGCCATGCAAAACTCGAGAATATCCTTAAATTATTGAGCAAAGCAACCAGAGAAAAACATTAAAAATAAACTCTTATTTTAAATTGTATGAAAAAGAACTACTCAAAAAAAGCAATCATGCTGCTGGCTCCGCTGGCCATGGTTGGTGCGGCGCAGGCGCAGGTAAGTTTCCAGCGTGCCGAGCGTTTTACTCCCGAAAATCAGGAGGTGACTCTGCCGGGACATGAGGAGCCCTCTACCTATGAGGTGTGGCAGGCATTCAGCGAGGGTGGATTCCCTACAATCGGTTTCTACCGCGGGTGTCCCGTTGTGGGTGATTTCAACAATGATGGCAAGCCCGACTATTATGTCAGCGGTCAGATTGGTGGAACACAAAAACTGGTGTTGCCTTATAACTACGTAATCGGTGGTTGGCGTGCCACGTCAGCGGTGTATGCCAGCAAGGCTGATGGTTACGATGCATTCTTCGGCGGTTATGATTCGTATGCTGCCAACGAAAATGTATTTACTTCCATGGGATTGCCTTTTACAGCCAATGCCTATGCGCGTTTTGTAGATTTGGATAATGACGGAAATCTTGATTTCGTTATCTGTTCCGGTCAGGATTATGATACCAGTTGGCCATATGCGGATGAAGAAAAAGACCGCGAGGGTAAATTCTTCCACGTATACCGCAATTTGGGCGCAGCCGGTGGCTATCAGTTTGAGCGTGTGAGAGATCTTCCGTTTGTTCTGTCTCCCAATGACGGACGTGATAGTGATGGATGGGAAGTGAACAACTCCATTTCTTTCGGCGACTACAACAACGACGGACTGGTGGACGTGGTTTATCAGGGTGTGGAGAAGACGCGCGATGAGAACGGTAACGACAAGAACACGCGTTTCGTCAATCTCTACAAGAACTTGGGTGATTTCAAGTTTGAACTGGCAAATGTGGCCGATCCCGTTCCCTATGAGGAGAACTACAATACCGAAGCCGGTATTTTTGATGTAGAGTTTGATGAGAGTGATCCTTTGGCCGATCCCGTAGCTACCCCCAACTACCGTTTCCGTCCGTTGTCTAACAGTGGTATCCAGTTTGGCGACTTTGATAACGATGGTTTCCTCGATTTGGTTTATACCGGTTGGGAAGACGGTATTGGTGCTTCTGTGGCTATGTATCGCAACACCGGCGACGGTAGATTCCAAGAACTGAAGGTGCTCAACGAAAAGTATCCCGACAGTCCGTTCATTGGATTGCAGGACAAGGGGGATCTCGTTTTGGCCGACATGAACAACGATGGTCTGTTGGATATTGTACTCACCGGCAGTAGCAACGTAGGTGGCGATAAGCGTTGTGATATCTACTTCAATGCCGGCAATTTTGAATTCGAGCGTGTAAGCTATAGCGACGATATGGACAGCAACATTCACGGTGTATCCAACTGCTGCATGCAGATTGCCGACTTCAACAACGATGGTCTGAATGACGTTATTGTTCGCGGTCATGGTTTCTCCAGCGGAAATACGCCGCAGGAAAACTGGGACTGGCATGCATGGGTATACACTCAGACAGAAAGCGGAGGCTTTGATGTAGCCATGGATAATCCCAACGGATTGAATCAGGATGCCATGAACGGTGGCGGCTTCGTTATCTGCGACTGGAATGGCGATGGCAAGTTGGATGTTGTGTCTTCCAACGGTAACGATAATTCTCGCACCGACATTTATCTGGGCAACAGCGAGAACGAAGCTACTGTGCCGACTGTTCCTGCCAATGTGACTGTGAAGGTGGATGAAAACGGAAAGATTGTGGTAAGTTGGGATGCCGCTTCCGACGCTTCTTGTGAATCGGCTGGACTCATTTACAATGTCTATGTGAAGGACAACGAAACTGGTAAGACATCAATGCTTATCCCTGCTGACGTGGAAACCGGAAAGTTGAAGGTGTATACCGATGTTCAGGTTGGCGTTCGTTCAGACGAGGAAACGCTTTCCAAGACATTTGTTTTGCCCACCGGTCACTACACTGTAGGTGTTTCTGCAATCAATCCCGCTCTGAATGCCAGTGCATTTGCAACAGAGACCATTCAGACGGTTGGTATCCGTGACGCACAAGCTGCTACAGCACAGGTAAGCGTGACGAGCACTCCCAACGGTGTGATTGTGAACGGTGCCGAAGGTGAGGCCGTTAATGTTTACAATGCAGCCGGTAAGCTGGTTGCTACGGGTGTTTGCGGCAAGGAAATCAATGTGAAGGGTGCAGGTGTTTGCATTGTGAAATGCGCAGAGCAGTCTGCAAAAATCGTAAAGTAATCATAGTATACATTTGATTTGAAGGAGAGGAGAGTGTGTTGTCCACATACGTGGCGTCACACTCTCTTTGTTTCTGCAGCCCATATTCATGTGATTTATTTCCTTCTTTTTGAATTCATTCTCCTGCATTAAATGTAACATGTGATGTTTAACTCTGCTGTTATCTGTTGCTGAATGATTTTTATTTTTATCCTAAAAAATATATCTTTGCATCCGCATAGCGAAATTAATTCTTTGTTACACGATGAAAGACATAATGATGGCTTCGTTGCGGATCAGATTACACATTTTACTATACATGAGCATGGCTTTGCTTTGGTCGTGTGGTTTCGTCCGGGCTGCAAACAACATACAGCGCTCGTTTGATTTCCGGAGATTGGACATGTCCAACGGACTGTCGCAAAGTAATGTCAAGGCTATATTGGAGGATAAATACGGTTTTATGTGGTTTGGCACCAAGCAGGGGCTGGCGCGTTATGATGGTGCCGGCATCCGCATGGTGGAGTGTTACGACCGTGAAGCCGGTTTGGGTAATGATAATGTCGGGGCTTTGATGGCAGACGATTCCGATCGGTTGTGGATAGGCACAGATGCAGGTGTATACCTGTATGGACTTCGGGATGAAAGCATGCATTATTTTGATGTTCAGACCGATGATGGCGAGCGGATATACAATTGGGTTAAGGATATCCGTACGGATAGTGTAGGCAACGTGTGGGTAGTGGTGCCCAATCAGGGGGTGTTTCGTTACGATGGGCAGCGCCTCCATCGCTACTATATTACACATCGTGACCGTTATCTCACGGAAAATCCGGAGTGTATCACTGTGCTGCGCAACGGGGATGTCTGGGTGGGCACCAATCATGCCGGACTTTTCCATTATGATGTGCAGCGTGATACGTTTGTCCAATACCTGAAGGACAAATCCGGCCATTCGTTTGCATCCGATAATATTTACGCGCTTTGTGAATATAAGGAAGGATTGGCTGTTGCATGTCATGAGGGAACTCTTAAAATCTTTGATACTAAATCCCATGCTATTCGACGTCTGGCCTTGCCGAATGTGGATTTTCCTGTGTTGCGTGCAATAAATTGTTTTGACGGGAATATATTGTGGCTGGGCACAGCCGGCGGGCTTTTTGTAATTGATGAGACGGATGGCCTTTTGCACTGGAACCATTACACAGAGAATGTGATGAGCGGAGAGAGCGGTCTGTCGGACAACATCATTTATACGCTCTATTCTGATCATAGTCGGAATGTATGGGTGGGCACTATGTTTGGCGGTGTATGTTACTATTTGCGAAACAGTATTCCTTTCACGTCTTATGTGCCTGGAGCATCGGCTTCCCGCACCTTGTCCAGCCGTAAGGTGCGTGGATTGGCTCAGGGTGCCGATGGCCGTGTATGGATTGGTACGGAGGACGGTGGAATGAATGTGCTTAATCCTCGTACGGATGAGTTGCATGTGGTAGCTCCCGATTTGTTCAGCCGTGCCGAATTAAAACAGGTGCTCACAGTTGTGTCCGATGGAGACAAGATAGTATGCGGACTATTCAAACAGGGAATGGTGGAAATTGATGCTCGTACGGAGCAGGCTCGTCATTTTTCGCCTGCCTCTCTTGGATTGGATGACGAAGGTAGTGTGGGGTGTTATTTCCGCGACAGTCGTGGTGTGGTATGGGTGGCCAATTTGCGTCGGGTATATTGCCTGGACGAGAAGACCGGTCGTCTGTCCCCCTTTGAAAAAATGGAGCCTCATTGGATTTCTCAGATTTTTGAGGATAAAGAAGGGGACATCTGGTTTACCACATTCGATAGCGGAGTCTTCCGTTACAGTCATCTCACAGGAGCTATCAGGCAGTATATACACGATGGTGCGGATTCGACCAGTATTAGTCAGAACGGCGTGAATGGCGGATTTGTGGACAGCGGAGGCCGTATATGGTTTACCAGTGACAGAGGAGGCATTTCATGTCTGAACCGCAAGACGGATTGCTTCACCAACATTGGCAAATACGAGGGATTGCCCGATAATGCAGCCTATAATATGCTGGAGGATGAAACGGGTAATCTTTGGTTTGGCACCAATAACGGATTGGTACGCTTTAATCCTACGGACAACACCGTGATTGTCTTTACTTACGAGGATGGTCTGCCTTCCAATCAATTTAATTTTAATTCTGCACTTCGCACTTCATCCGGACAGTTCTACTTTGGTACATTAGGTGGCTTGGTCTCTTTTCATTTGTCGGATGAGGCGTCTGTGAGTGAAGCTTCGGCGTTTCCGTTACGTCTGACACGCCTATATATTAATTCAGAAGAGCAGCAGGTGGGGACAGAAGGAAGTCCCCTTGTGGAGGCCTTGCCTTTTACCCGTGAAATCCGCTTGAATTATCAGCAGAATAATCTGACTTTGAATTTCGCGGCATTGAAGATAGGTGCGGGGCATAATCTGAGCTATTTTTACCGGTTGTTGCCCACCGACGACGATTGGCGCCCCACCCAACCCAGTCTCACGTTCTCACAGTTGCTTCCTGGAACCTACACACTGTGCCTGAAGGCTGTGGATAATCGCACGGGTGAACAGGCCGAAACCGAACTCCGTATCATTGTCAGCCCGCCTTGGTGGCGTTCGGTGTGGGCTTATCTGGTGTATCTGGTGATATTTATTATTGTTGTTTTCTATGCCATGCGTTATTGGCGCGATCGAACGGCCAGCAAGTTCCGTGAGCAACAGCGCCTTTTCGAATTGGAGAAGGAAAAGGAACTGTTTCGTTCAAAGGTGGAGTTTTTCACCGAGATTTCTCATGAGATACGTACTCCGCTCACACTCATTAACGGTTCGCTCGAAGCCATCACGCCCCACCGCGACAAACTGGACACCCACACGGTGCGTCATTTATCAGTGATGAGTCAGAATGTGCATCGTCTGCTTGACCTGAATCATCAGCTGCTCGACTTCCGCAAGGTGGGTATGCAGCGCTATGCGCCCAGTTTTACCCATGTGGACGTTTCGGCTTTGCTTCGTGAGACTGTGGCACGTTTTGAGCCCGGATACCAGCAGAGTGGCAAGACGTTGCGTCTGAATCCGTCTGATGAGACATGTATGGCGGATATAGATAAAGAGGCAGTGGTGAAGATTCTGAGTAATTTACTCAACAATGCGCTTAAGTATGCCGCGAAAGAGGCAGTGGTGACGCTTCGTCAGCAAGCAGACACATTCTGCATAGTGGTGAGTAGCGATGGAGAACGTATAGACAGCTCATTGTCCGAGCGGATTTTCACGCCCTTTTTCCGCATCAAGCCCGATGAGGCGGATACGCCTTTCGGCGTGGGGATCGGCCTGCCCATGGCACGTTCTTTGGCAGAGATGCATCACGGAACGTTGACACTGGATAAAGAGGCCGTATGGAATGATTTTGTGCTCACATTGCCCTTGTATCAGGAGAATGTGGTGCAGATGGGAGCGGACGACGGTGAGGTGATGACCGGCGAGCAGTTGATGAGTGATGAAGCGGTAGGTAGAGTAGTTGAGAGCGAAGTTGCCAAGTCTGGAAATCCGGTGGTGTTGCTCGTGGAGGACAATACACAGGTTCAGTCTGTGGTGGGTGAACGTTTGCGCGAGCATTTCAATGTGTTGCAGGCGCTTAACGGTGAAGAGGCACTGTCTGTCTTGGCGGATAAGGCTGTGGATATTGTGGTTACGGATATTATGATGCCGGTGATGGATGGAGTGGAACTGTGCAGGCGCATCAAGGCCGACGACACGTTGTCACATCTTCCGGTGGTGTTCCTTACGGCTAAAAATATGACAGAGGATCGTGTGGATGGTCTTAAGGTCGGGGCGGAGGCCTACATTGAAAAGCCTTTCTCCTTTGACGTACTCAAGGAAACCATATCGTCTATTTTGGCCAACCGGAGGCGCGCACAGGATTTATTTTCCCGCCGTCCTGTGATGCCGGTGAAAAATCTCAAGATGAACAAGCACAACGAGGAGTTTATTGAGAAGCTCATACTGTGTGTCCAGCGCAATTTCCTCAACGAGCAATTCAGTGTAGAAATGATGGCCGAGGAATTTTGTATGAGCCGTTCAGCGTTGTTGCGCAAGATAAAGTCTCTCACCAATTTGTCGGCTATCGACTTTATTAAGGTCGTTCGGTTGCGTCGTGCGGCCGAACTGATAAAAGAGGGGAAATATCGTATTGCCGAAATCGGATATATGGTAGGAATCAGTACTCCCAGCTATTTTGGCAAATTATTTCAAAAGCAATTTGGCATGACACCTAAGAAGTTTGAGCAGATGTGTGCGGCCAATGAGCCCACCGGTGATTTGTTGGAGGGCTTGGACAAATGGAATACAAACGAAACAGAAGCGGAGGAGTAGGAGCATTGCAGTTCATTGCTTTGTATCTCTTATATGTCTCATGCCGCATTCCTGCTATTTTTTGCTCGGTTTGAAAAAAGGATTTGCCTCGTTTTGGTGTAACTTCGCAAGGTTGAATAACACAAGAGGAAAATCCTTTTTTTAGCATAATAATTAATTTATGAAGAAAACATTTCTCACATTGGCTTGTGCTTTGTCGCTTATGGCACGGGCTGAAGTCAAACTACCGGCCTACTACACCGACAACATGGTGTTGCAGCAACAGTCGTCGCTCGTTATTCAGGGCACGGCCAGATCCGGCAAGACAGTGACCGTTACCACCGGGTGGGACGGTAAGCAGGCTAAGGTTAAGGCTGATGCCAAAGGTAACTGGCAGGTGACTGTTCAGACACCGGTGGCAGGAGGTCCTTATGAATTATCATTCTCAGACGGCAAGCGTCTCACACTCCGTAATGTGATGGTGGGCGAGGTGTGGTTCTGTTCCGGACAGTCCAACATGGAGATGCCTGTGGAAGGATGGGGCAATATCAAGAATCACGCCGAGGAGGTGCGCAATTCTTCTCATCCGTCCATCCGCCTTTATCAGGTTAAGAAAAACACTTCGTTCATTCCGGCGGAACATAACGAGCACAATATGGGCGGCTGGCAGGAATGTGGTCCGCAGACTCTGCCGGAGTTCTCGGCTGTCGCTTATTTCTATGCCCGTCAGTTGACCGAGAAACTGAATGTTCCGGTGGGGGTCATTGATGCCACGTGGGGCGGTACGCCCATCGAGTCGTGGATGCCTTCAACTGCTCTGGCCGGCACCTATGGTTTTGAGGAGCGGATGAAGATGCTGGAGCGTGTGGGCTATGCGGCAGACAGCATTCACAGCATACATGCCCGCGAGCGTCAGGCTTGGGTGGATGGAATTCAATTGGGTGATAAGGGCATGCAGGGCGATAAGGTCGCATGGGCATCAGCCTCTTTGAATGACAGTGAATGGGCTGTGATGAGCATTCCGCAATATTGGGAGAAGAGCGAGTTGGGAACTTTCGATGGTATCGTGTGGCTGCGTCGTCACATAGAAATCCCCGCTTCCATGCGCGGCAAGGAACTCACCTTGCGCCTGGGTGTGATAGACGATGAGGACATCACTTATTTTAATGGGGTGGAGATTGCCCGTGGTTCGGGCTTCATGACTCCGCGCACCTATACGGTTCCGGCCGAACTGACCAATGCAGACAAGGCTGTCATTACGGTTCGCGTCAGTGATTTCGGAGGTGAGGGCGGTATTGCCGGCAAACAGGACGAAGTGTGGATGTCTGTCAAGGACGGACAGGACAAGGTATCGCTTTGCGGTGACTGGAAATACCGTGTCGGATTCTCCTTGCGCGGTTATGCACCTGTGCTTTCTCCCGATGGAAGCTCTTACTATTCTGTGCTCTACAACGCAATGGTAAACCCGCTCATTGATTTTCCGGTGTCGGGTGTCATCTGGTATCAGGGCTGTGCCAATGTGGGACAGCATGAGGCCTACGCCAATATGTTCCCCGCGCTGATTAGTAGTTGGCGTGACGCCTGGAAGCGCCCCGACATGCCGTTCTATTTTGTGCAACTGGCCAATTGGCTTCCCCGTCAGGCTGTGCAGCCCGATTCCGAATGGGCACGTTTGCGTGAGGCGCAAACGGCAGCCCTCTCTCTGGACGGTGTGGGCATGGCTGTGGCTATTGATTTGGGCGAGGCGGATGACATTCACTACAAAAACAAACAGGATGTGGGCTTACGCTTGTCTTTGCAGGCTCTGAACAAAACATACGGTCGTGCGGATATTGCTTGCGATGCTCCTGTCTTGGTGAGCTATGTGGTAAAGGGTAACCGCATGGGTATCAGATTCTCCGGTGATATTAAAGTTGAAAGTCCGGCTTCGGGCTTTATCATTGCCGGCAGCGACCATCGTTTCCATTTGGCCAATATAGAGGTTGATAAGGATATGGTTTGGGTTTCTTCCACCGAGGTGGCTCATCCTGTTGCTGTCCGCTATGCGTGGGCTGATAATCCGGATGTTCCCCTCTACGGTACAAATGGTTTGCCTGTCGCACCGTTCCGCACAGACACTTGGGACGAATAAAAACCAATCTTCCTAATTATAATTGAGCGGCGGAAGGCTAATCTCCGGTAGGAGATGGCCTTCCGCTTTTTTGATGCACGGATATCTGTGTTCTGTGGTTTTTTCCTCATCCCTTCCGGTGGTATGCGGTTCATGTGTTGTCTTTCTGGCAGGCCGGAACATATATCATGTCTTGCCCATAAAGGACAGGAGAGCCTGCATCCGCGATACTTACCCTAAATACAATGGGTTTATAAAACAGACATTGTGGTGGAATATACTGATAGTGAGAAGGTCTATTGAATAAAAGCCAAGCGTTGGTCGATGGGATGTTGCGCGATGCGGTCTTGGAGGAAGCGTACTGTATATGAAACAACCGCCTGAAGTCGCTTCATTTCTGACTTCAGGCGGTTGGGGATACTGCAGCCCGTCTGTGTGCAGGCTGGGTTATGGATTAGAAGAACAAATAACGGTTGTCTTCGATATCGGCTTTCTGACGAAGTTCCATAATGAAGTTTCTGGCAGCATTCAACTGCTGGCCGGCCAGCTGCTCTTCTTCCTTCTTGCTGTCGAACTGTTCGTTGCTCTTGTTCTGACTCAGCACCTGGAATGCATATACACCGCTGTTACCCTTCACGCCAGCCTTGTAGGCACCCTTGGCGCTTGCGCTCACCGCACCGCTCAGGATGGGCTCGCTTGCACCGATAGCACGGATGAAAGCGGGAGAGTTGAAGGTGATGTGCTTGATGGTATCCACCTTGGCACCGTTGATATTGCCGGCTTCTGCTACCGACTTGGTCTTGGCCAGCTGATCCTTCAGCAGGGTGGCCTTCTTGTCTTTGATAACTTCCGATGTCAGGAATTCTTTCACATCCTCAGCTTTCAGATAACCCTTTTCATGAATGTCTGTGAGCACCACCACCAGCATGCAATCGTTGTTGCCGCATTCGTAGAGTCCGGAGATGTCACCCTTCTTTGTATCCTCGTTGAAAATCCAACGCAGGGCTTCCGTTGTGTTACGCTGGTTGGCAACGTAGTGCTCCGTGCTCTGCAATCCCTTGTAGTCCATCACGCGGTAGCCGTTCTTTTGAGCGTTGGCTTCGATGTCGTCCAATGTGGTGTTGGAAGCCAGGAAGTGACTGAAGTCATTGTAGGCTTTGGTGTAGGTATCCTTGCTGAAGTCCACTACGCGCTTGATTACGGCTGCAGTGTATTTGTCCACCATGGCACGACGGTCCGTTATTTGCAAGATGATGTTTACGCCACCAATGGGCAAATTCACGATTTGGTTGGTCGGAGTTTCTGTCAGTGCTTTGATATACTTCAGATTGTTGGCATCCAGTTGCGCGCCGTCATACTGTGCGGAGGTGAGCCATGACTTGGCACCGGTCTGTCCGTATTTCTTGGCGATTTCCTCGAAGTCGGCTCCGGAATTGAGGGCTGTCATGATGCTGTCGCTGGTCTTTTTTACGGTTGCTTCATCCTGAGCAGCCACTTGAATCTGGCGATATTCGATAGAGTCGGGCATATTCACTTTGGCCGTCAGACGAACGATGTTGAGCGTATTGTCGGAAATATTATAGACGGGGCCATTCTGCGCACCTACCTGCATAGAGTCAAGTTGAGCGGCGATGTCGCGTGGATAAACCTCTTTCTTGACGGGCAGGCTGTAATAGGCAACGGAGGAACCGCTTTCACGAACCACTTTGGCGGGATCCTGACCTTCGGCCAGCATCTGATTGTATTCGGCCATTTCCTTGTCCAGTTCGGCACGGTCGGCCTGACTGGCAGTCACCTGAATGGTGATGTACTTGATGTCGCGGCTTTCTGTATTCTGGATGAATGCCTCTTTATATTCTTTATACTTGGCATTGATGTCTGCATCGCTCACCTGCACTGTACTGTCGGGCAGACTGGTGTAAGGGACAGCGGCCAGCAGAATATCGCTTTCGTTGATACGTCCTTCATAGTTGTCCTTGGCGCTGATGGGATTGCTGATGAATGAGTTTTGCAACAGTGCCGTGTACTTGTTCTGCAAGGCTTCTTGGCGGAGCGACTTCTCGATGAACATCCAAAGGTTGTAGATGTTTGTGTAGTACTCTTTCACCTCAGCCGTCATATCCGCACTGTTTTTCATATCCTCGTAGGTAGTCAGGAAGTTCTTCAGTTCGGCTGCATCAAAGCGACCCGTTTGCGGATTACGGAAAGGACTGCTGTTCAGCAGGGGGCTGTTTCCTTCGTTGATGATGTTCTGGATTTCTGTGTCTGTTACAGTAAGTCCCAGCTTTTCAGCTTCGCTTTCGATAAGTTTGAAGTTCACGAATGTGTTCCACACCTGGTCGCGCAGCTGTGTCATCTGCACATCATCGAAATTGGTTTGTCCGCTGGTGGCTTTCAGTACATTGGAGAATTCCTCCACCATGTCCTGAAATTCTTGTGCGGTAATCTTCTCGCCGTTGATGCGTGCGATATTCATTCTTTGTTCATTTCTGGAAGACTGAATGGAACTGAACAGTCCTTCAGCGATGAATGCAAGCAGTGCAAGTCCGATGATGGTTGCCAGCAGCTTGCTTCTGCTACGGATTTTTAGTAATGTTGCCATATTATTAAATTTGTTTTTGTTTATGCAAATAGAATATGCTCAAAATTGCGCACGAAGATACAAAAAAGCTTGCATATTATAGAGCTTTTGCACTAAAAAATGGGCTTACTCCGCTATTTTCAAGCGTACAAGTTCTATTTTTGTGGTGGTGTTTTTGATAATCTTAAATTCAAAGGGACCGAATGTCACAATTTCGTTTAGTTTTGGGAAATTCTGGTATTGGTGCAGAATGAGTCCTCCCACCGTCAGGTAATCGTCTGATTCGGGCAGGTTGATGTTCAGTATTTCGTTGGCTTTCTCTATTTCCAGTCGGGCGGAGAGGATATATTCGTTTTCCCCTATGGCTTTGGCCACGTAGTTGTTGTTGTCGTGTTCGTCCTCGATGTCTCCGAAGATTTCTTCCACCAGGTCTTCGATGGTAACGATGCCGGAAGTACCTCCGAATTCGTCCACTACGACGGCCAGCGATTTCTTCTGTTGCATGAAAGTCTGTAGCATCTTGTGTGCAGGCATGGTTTCGGGCACGATGGGAACCTCACGTATCTGTTGGGTCCAGTCCTGCGGATGGCGGAACATCTCGGACGAATGGATGAAACCGACGATATTATCAATGTCGCCTTTGTAGACGACAATTTTGGAGTTTCCGCTTTCGATGAAGTGGCTTTTCAGAGCCTCTATCGACGAGTCAATGTCAATGGCTTCGATTTCGGTGCGCGGAACGATACAGTCTCGTACCTTAATGTTCGAGAAATCAAGGGCATTGCGGAAAATTTTCACTTCATCGGTAATGGATTCTTCGTTTCCCACGTTCTGTATGCTCGACTGGATGAAGTAGTCAAGGTCTACTTTGGTAAAAGCTTGGTCGCTGGCCTGTTTGGTCACTTTCAGTCCCATCAGACGGAGTAACAGTTTGGATAATCCGCTGGTAAATTTGGACACGGGATAAAGCACGATGTAGAACAACATGGCGGGGAGTGCGAAGATGTTCATCATCCGGTTGGGATTGATTTTGAAGAGTGTTTTAGGTAGAAACTCTCCGGTGATGAGCACAATGAAAGTGGAGAGGATGGTCTGTATCGTGAGCATCAATCCTTCATTATCGGTCAGGTGCATGGGCCGGAGCAGACACTCGTTGATGATGCGGGCCATCAGTATGCCATACACAACCAGTGCAATATTGTTTCCCACCAGCAAGGTGGATATGAAGTGGTTGGGGTGTTTGTAGAAAAGGCTCACTATTTTGGTGGTGAGACTCTGGGTGGAGCGGTCTACCTCAAATCTCAGTTTATTGGACGACACGAAGGCTATTTCCATGCCTGAGAAAAAGGCGGAAAGAAGTAGGATGAGAATTATCTGGATGAGATCACTGGTCATATCGGTGCTGTTATTGAGGTTTGGCGGGAGCTGTGCGGGTGGAGTCGGGGGTACTCTCCGAGTCGTTGAGCGGCATATATCCGGCTGCGTTGTTGAATGTGTAGCGTGTCATTTGTTCGTCGGCCGTAAAGTTATAGGCTTTCAGTTGCTTGTCGGGTGTGATGATGTCTACAAAAAGGTGGGAATATATCTCATGGGAACTCATGTCCCAAAACAGTTCCTCGGTGCGGAACAGCGTTCCCTGCAGATTGCGCACCACGACACGTCCGCGCAATTCCCACAACCGCTGGTTGTAGCAATAGGCTGTGTCGGACTGCACAAACCAGTCGGTGTGGAATGTCGAATCAAACTTTTCCAGCAATATGCCTTTGATAAACACCCATTTGGGCGGTTGTGTATTGTTGTAGATGTCCCACTCCTCAGCCACTACTTTGTAACGTATTACTCCGGAGTCAGAGATCAGATTGGAAATGCCCCGTGAGTGCATGAAGGGCAACGAATCATTCTCGTTAACAGCTTCGGCTATATGTTCTTTTTCGCCCTCACACGACCATGTGAGCAATGTCAATCCTCCTGTGGCGAGCAGAATCAGCAGCCGCAGGGGATAGAGAGACCGTATAAGCAGTTTCCGCATGTGGCTTTCCCTTAGTTGATCTTCCACTTCATGAACCAGCGTTCGTTGAAGGTCAGTCCGATGTTGATTTTGAAATAGTTTTCGGTAATCATCAGGTTGTTGGACGGAGCCACGTGCGACCATTGCACGCCGATGTTGACAAGCGATCTGCTGCTGATTTTGTTACTGATGGGTAGCCCCAGACCTGCCGTGATACCGTATTCGCGCGGGCCGTCGACTCCGTTGATGCGGACGTATGGGGTGGAGTAGGAGGCTCCCAGGCGGTAGTGTATGCGTTGACCGAATTTACGGTTTTGATAGTCGGGCACATATTCGGTGCCGACCACCACTTTGGTGCGGTTGAGGTATGCGCCCTCTTTGGCCACGAAGGCCGATGCGGTGCCGTTGGTGTTCTCCGGGATATAGGGTGACTTGCAATTTCCCCATCGCTCATGCGTCACATCGGCCCCCAATAACCAACGGTGGTTGTGGTTCCAGGCTATGCCTGCGCTGATGGTGTAGGGTAGTTCGAATGCTTTGGCGGCAACTTGTGTGATGGTGTCGCTGTTGCTGGTGAAACTGTGGTTGTAAGCTGTATTGTTGACGGTGTGACCGATGCCCACGGTTGCGCCCACGGTGAGTGTGTTTTTCTTGTGGAGTGGAATTCGGTACTGTATGCCGAAGTCCAGTTTGTAGGTGTGGATGTCGGCTTTGTATAAACGATTCAGTCCATTTCCTCCGGTCGACAAGGTCTGTATGATGCTATGGTTGTAGTCTCCCCACAGATATCCCACATTGGCACCGATGGAGAAGTTCTTTACCGGACTCCATCCTATGCCTAAGTATGCCTCATGCAGTCCGCCGTCACCCGAGTGGATGAAAGTGGATGTGGTATTGTCTGTGGAACTGTAACGCGTGAAGTTGTAGCCGATGGTGGTGTAGGGCATGAAGCCGAACGACATACCCAGCCCCCGGTTGATGCGGAATCCGGCATTCACGTATTCCAGCGAGGTGTTGTAGGCATTCAGCGTAGTGCCGCCCTGTTTGAAACGTCCGCCTTGCAGTGCCATGCCCACATCGAAGATAAACGATAGCGAGTCGATAGCGGCATAAGAAGCCGGGTTTTGGATGTTGAGCATGTTGCCCTGTTGCAGTCCTTGCGACAGGCCGCTCATGCTGCGGTTGAATCCTTGCGACCGGTCATTCAATTTGCCCAGTCCGAAACGGGAGTAAGACGAGTTCGACCCATTGCTTTGGGCGTATGCGGATCCTGTCGCTACCAACAGAAACAGGCTACAGATTACTTGCTTGTAACTTATCATTATTGAATCTTAATATGCAATTAAGGCCTTTGGGGACAATGAAATTGTCTACAAAGATGATACTTTTTATCGTGGAATCAAAATTTATATAGTCTCCGCCCGTTAAAAAAATCAAAAGGCGGGGATATTTCTCCTTGAAGTGCCTGATGTAGCCTTCCATTTCAAATCTCATGCCTTCTATCACCCCCGAGCGGATGGCCGTCTCGGTGTCCCGTCCGATCATCGGCACCTCGCCTTGGGCTTCCACCAGCGGAAGTTTGGCCGTGTAGGCATGGAGTGCTTTCAGTCGCATGTGCAGGCCGGGGGCAATGTTCCCCCCCCGATAGCATCCCCCCGCATCAATAAAATCGTAAGTGATGCATGTGCCTGCATCAATAATGAGGATGTCGTTGCCCGGACGCTGGCTATAGGCACCTACGGCTGCGGCCAACCGGTCGGCACCCAGGCGTTGCGGGGTGGCATATCCGTTGCGGATGGGGATGGGGGTCTGCCAGTCCAGCCGGAGCATGGGAAAGGGTATGGCATCCAATTGCCGGGCTGCCTCGGGCATAATGTCAATCACGCTGCCCAGGATACCGTGGCTGAACGTATGTTTGTGAAGGAAAGCCGGTAAGGCCTCCAACGTGGTGTTGGAGGTGCGCACTTCTTCTACAGGCTCGCAACCCTCGAAGGCCACCAGTTTGGCACGCGTGTTCCCTATGTCGATGACTAAATTCACAACTCTGTGAGTTTTGGCACGCAAAGTTACAACAAAAGGATGGAATAAACGAAGAAATGATTACCTTTGCGCGTACAGACACACTTTTTATCGACAAAACCTATTGCTGAGTAATATATGAAAAAACAGAAAACTAAGATGATGTGGACGCTTGCTGCGACTGCGGTCATGTTCATGAGTCCGCAACGGATGGATGCCGGAGATGTGGTTTTCCGGTTGAAGAATACGTTGGGTTTTGCCCGTACACATGAAATGGTGAGCCTGCCTGTTCCCGATGATGTGCCGACCGAAGGGCGTAAATTGGTGGATGAGGCGGGAAACGCTGTTCCCTACGAGGTGACGGCCGACGGAAACCTGCGTTTCCTGGCCACGGTGCCCCACGGTGCCACGGCGGCCTACACGCTCACCGAGGGAGAAGCCGCTCCGCTTGTGAAACTGACCTATGCCGCCCGGATGTTTCCTTCCAGTCGCAATGACATTGCGTGGGAAAACGATCTGGCGGCTTATCGCATGTATAGCCACCAGTTGCAAAGTTCCGAACCCAACACGGCCAACGGTGTCGACCTGTGGCAGAAGAAGCAGGCTGAGCCGGTCATTGACAAGATGTACGCTTCGTCCAATTACCATTCCGAGAACGAATATGGCGTGGATGCTTATTCGGTCAACGGAAAAACATTGGGAGCCGGCGGCGTTTCGGCCTATGCCGGCGGTAAACTCTGGCTTCATGACGCCTACGATGAATGCCGTATTCTGGAGAACGGTCCCTTACGCTCTGAATTTGAGCTTGTATATAATAATGTGGAAGTGAACGGCAAATATTATACCAAGACGCTGCGCGTGGAGACTGCGGCAGGTCGTCTGCTCAACAAAGCCACCGTGCGCTACGACGGACCGGAGCAGGACATGGAGATGGCTGTTTGCATTTATCAGCACACCAACATGAGCGGAGTATCGCCCGAGGGAGTATCCTTCACCGATGTGCCGGGGCTTATCGGTTGGGCGGAAAACAAGAGCGAGGGTACCGTCACTTCGGCAGGTGCACGTTTCTATCTGGGCGCTTATATGCCCGGTGTGGAGACCCGTACGGAAGTGATAGATCATCATCTCAGTCTCACATGTACCTACACTCCCGGCACCGAACTGACCTATTATTTCGGTGGAGGATGGAACATCTTCCCACGCGACACTTATGCGTCGGACGATGACTGGTTTGATGCGCTCGACCGTTTCCGTCAGACTGTGGATCACCCCCTCACGGAGACCACGATGCAGACATTGCCTCACAAAGACGATGTCATCGATCTTATCCACCGCGTCAACGGCCGATGGCAGGAGTCCCATCCCACCCACGGCGACTTCTTCTGGAACAGAGCCGTCTATCATGTGGGTAACATGGAGGCATATGCTGTGACCGGAGATGCGACTTATCTTGATTACTCCATGGCGTGGGCCGAGCAAAACAACTGGTGCGGAGCGCCTGGGACCGACAGGACCAAGTGGAAATACACCTATGGTGAGGGCGGTGACTACGTGCTCTTCGGCGATTGCCAGGTGTGCTTCCAAATCTATGCCGATCTCTATAGTCTCAATCCTTCGCCCGAGAAGATAGCCCGTGCGCTGGAGGTGATGGATTACGAAATCCACACCGCCAATATCGACTACCTGTGGTGGGTGGACGGTTTGTTTATGGTGATGCCGGTGATGACACGCATGTACAAATTGACCGGTGACGAACTCTATCTGCAGAAGATGTATGACTATTGGCGTTATGCCACCGATTTGATGTATGACGAGGAGGAATCGCTCTACTATCGCGACGGCAAATACATCTATCCGGCCCACAAGACCAACAGCGGCAAGAAGGACTTCTGGGCGCGAGGGGATGGCTGGATGTTTGCCGCCTTTGCCCGTGTGCTCAATGATCTTCCACTCACGGATCCCCATCGCGACGAGTATATCAGTGTATACCGCAAGATGGCGGCTGCGGTGGCCGCTGCCCAACAGCCCGAAGGTTATTGGACACGCAGTCTGATAGATCCGGCCTATGCTCCGGGTTATGAGAGCAGCGGTACGTGTCTCTTTACCTACGGTTATCTCTGGGGATTCAATCACGGCATTCTCTCCGAGAAAGAGTATGGCGCCACGGTGGAGAAAGCCTGGAATTATCTCACCACCATAGCCCTGCGCGAGGACGGTTCGGTGGGCTATATGCAACCCATCGGCGAGAGTGCCGATCCCGACCATACGGTAGCGGCCGGTTCGGTTACCGATTTCGGTACGGGTGCCTTCCTATTGGCGGCATGCGAGATGGCGCGCTACGGTGTGGGCGATGTATCGGTGCCGGCGTTGCGCATTTCTTCGGTCAGGATGCCCGAACCCAATCAGATACAGATCACGTTCAACGATGTGCCCGATCAGCAGGAGGCTGTCTCCGCATCCCACTACCGTCTCAATGGCGCTCCGGTGGAAGCCGGAGTGGAGGCCGATGGCGGGCGCACGGTGACACTCACCTTTGCCCGTCCGTTGGATTTCGGACGTTACACGCTGGAGGTGGAAGGTCTGACGAGCGAGGCCGGCGGCGAGATGAACGGCGTGCAGAGCCGTCTGCTGGTACGTACTGTGCCTCTCACGCCCTGTCCGGCCGGTATTACGGTGACGGCCAGTGGAAACCAGAGTGGTAACACGCCAGCCAAGACTATCGACAACAGCCTGTCCAGCCGTTGGAGCCACGATGGAATAGGGCAGTGGATACGATACGATTTGGGCGGTGTGAAGTCCGTTGAGGCGGTAGATCTGGCCTTCTATGCCGGATTGGAACGTATATCTTATTTTGATGTGCAGACATCCGTGGACGGCAGCGGCTTCGATACAGTGTTGGCCGATTGCCGCACCAGCGGGCAGACCAACGAGATGGAGCGCTATGCCTTCCCGCAACCCGTGGAGGCGCGCTACGTGCGCATCCTCTGCAATGGAAACTCGCAGGGAGGAGAGAACTGGAACAGCATCACCGAAGCTCGTATCCGTTTGACTGAGAATACTCTGGAGACACTTGAAGTGCCCTCTGAAATATACACTGACATTCTCCTTCCCGAGTCCACCAAGGCCGGTAATCCCCTGCTGTGGTGTTCTTCCCGTCCGGCTGTTCTGTCAGCTTCGGGGCTGGTTGCTACGGGGGACGAACAGGTGGATGTGGATCTTACGGCTGTTGTGGGACAGCAGGAGCGTACCTATCGTGTGGCTGTAATGCCCCGCACACCGGAGCGCACGCTTCGTCTGCACTACGCTTTCAGCGAGTCCGACACCTATATGGATGGTTCCGTGTGTATGCTTACCGATCGAAGTGGTGCGGGCCGTGACGGCCGGGTGATGGGCAAGGCGGTGATAGACGGCACACTCAATCTGACAGGCAACACGGCCACGGGATTTACCACCAACGGTTATGTGATGGCACCGCAGGGCTTGCTGGACAGCTTGCGCAGTTACACGGTGATGTTTACAGCCACGCCCGCTTCGCTTGATAAACTGCCTCGCTTCTACGACTTTGGAGCCGGCAGTGCACACAGTATGTTCTTGCGTGCCGGATCGTGTGCGGCCGGCATGAAATACAACGGCGGTGCCACAGCATTGATCGCCACAGCCGAACAGCCTGTAGTGGGACGTGAGCAGAAGTATGCTGTCACCTTCGATGCCCACACTTTTGTCACTGCCGTATATATTGACGGGCAGAAAGTGGCCGAGGGTACATCCATTGGTTACGAACCTTATCAGTTGGCTCGCCTTAAGGCTGATAGCCGAAACTACATCGGTCGCACGCAATGGTGGGACAACACGGCTTATCGTTCCGATAACCAAGACTATCGTGGCACGATGGATAACTTCCGCATCTATGCCATGGCACTTACCGAGGCCGAGATGGAGGCTATCTATGCCGGTGATGCCACAGGAGTGTCTTCGTCGCTTGCGGCAGCCGATTCTTCATACATGTTGCGTCGGTCTGTCGTGCACCGTGGTGAGGTTGTGGAAATCCTCTGCAGCGGTGCCGGCGGGTCTTCCGCCGTGGTGGAAGTATTTGATGCAGTAGGCTCATGCGTGGCTCGTCATGCTTTCCTGTCTGCGCCGTTCTCCTTTACGGCTGACATGGCTTCCGGCATTTATCTGGTGCGTATCACGGAGGCTGGTGGTCGTGGAATCACGTTGAAACTGATCGTGAAGTAAATCTTGTGTCGAGGGCGTGTCCATTTTGAAGTGATCCCCCAAAGTTGGACAGGTTAAAACACTATCCGTTCATAGAAAGAGTTCGGTACTGCACCGGACTCTTTCCTTTTAATGGGTCAGTAGATATTTCCGGTTGTCCTCTTCGGGCGGGTCTCCGGACGTCTTTCCCTTTTCGCCTCCGGACGCCTTCTCTGTTTCGTCTTCAGACACCTTCCCCGTCTCATCTCCTGCGGACATGGCCTCGGGGATTCGGGACGCCTTCTCCCGTCCGATATTGGGGAAATCCGCCTCGGAAAAAGAGGTGGTTTCTTCCTCGCAATCCACCTCTTTTTCCGTCTTATCCACTGGTTTCCGGCCGGAAAGAAGAGGTTCTTCATCCGCCTCCTCCCCGCCGTTCCATCGTCCGCCATCCGGAATCGGGGTGGAAAGTGTGCTCGTCGGAGCGGAGAATACGGGCATCGACACGGTGAACTCCGCTGCTGCCTGCTTCGGGGCATTTTCCGCCGCAAGCCCGACCGGTTCTTCCGCACACGCAGCCCCGTCCGTGACCCCGTCCACAGACGACATAAGGAGGACGACCGCTTCGGCCATCATCTCAGCCAATTCGTTGATTACTTGTTCCGTTACGGCCGCACCTGCTGCCGAAAGAACTTTTCCGATAAGGGAGTCCGGGTTTTCTCTCCGGCGCCGGAGCACCGAAAGCACGATGTTTTTCTTGTCCATAGCCAAGGTTGTTTTAAAGATTTACGGTTGCAAAGATAATACATCAAAACGCCCTTGTCAAGACCCCCTTTTGGGGCCAAAAACGGAAACCGCTGATAATCAGCAGGGACGGAAAAACGGCCAGAAACGACCCTGCGGATATATATGTACAATTAATTACATGCGGCAGACAATCGAACCACCCAAAATGAAGTTTGTGCGAAAAATGCTTCAATGGTTCAAACTGTTTGTATATGAAAGACAAAAGGTTCAGTTTTAGTTTCATTTATCCTTCACAAACGGTTCATTTTTTCGATAGAGCCGCCGAAGCCATTCGTAATATTACCTTACATGAGACGGAAACGCTAAAGCACGCTAATGCACACCTTCCCGTTTTTGAGAGTAATCCCATCCTGCAATACTCGCCCGTGGGAGGATAATGCGGTGTGCATGATGGCAATGCCGCACGGGGGAATGGGCGGTTGTGAAGTTGGAATGACGGAACGGTGAAGGAAAAGTGAACCTTTTCTCGCTCATTCACAAATAGTTTGAACCATTGAAGGATATTCTGCATCCAGCCGTATTTCGGGGAGGATTGCCCTGTTATCGTCCCATGTTGCCGGACGCGTATAGAAGCCCCTACGGTACGTGTACACGAGTTCCTTCAGTACGTGTACTGATGCTTCTTGTTTACGTGTACTGAAACTCCTTCAATACACGTACTGAAGCACCTTATTTACGTATACCGAAGCCCCTTCGGTACGCATACCGCAGACTGTCCCGTAGGCCTGTCCGATGTCAAGCCGTAGGTAAGGCCAATGATAAGCCACAGGTAAGGCCAATGACAAGCCGTTGCTATGGAAGGCGGGCTTCGTCTATGGTGGATGGTGGGGCTTGATAGCCTTGGAATATGCAGCGTGAATCGTGTTTTTCTGTATAATACTGTCACTGGCTTTTATGTGTGGTGAGCGGTGAATTATGAATGGTGCATTATGAATTGTGAATTATAAACGTTACTTTTGCACCTGCGATGCCCAAGCATCCGCCACCGCCTATGAAGCTATTGCGATATATCTTGTTCTGCCTGCTCGGTCTGACGACTGATGTCCTTCAGGCTGTTCCCGCTGACTCGCTCGAGGTGAGTCTGCTCACCTGCCAGCCCGGCCGGGAAGTGTATGAACTCTATGGGCACACCGCTCTGCGCTGCCGTGACTTCCGCACGGGGCTGGACGCCGTGTTCAACTACGGCGTGTTCAACTTCGATACGCCCCACTTCCTGTGGCGCTTCACGAAGGGCGAATGCGACTACGAGGTGCGCGCCGTGGACTTCCGCTATTTCTATGCCGAATACAGCGATCGGGGAAGCTACGTGGTGGAGCAGGTGCTCAATCTGACCACCGACGAGAAGATACGCCTGGTTGATGCGCTTATTCTCAACTGCCGACCCGAAAACCGTGGCTATCGCTACAACTACCTCTACGACAACTGTACCACACGTGTGCGCGACCGCATTGAGGAGGCCGTGGACGGACGGGTGGTCTATCCCGAGGGCAAGGCGCGCACCTACCGCGGGATTATCCACGAATACACCGCTGGGCATCCCTGGGCCGAACTGGGCAATGACCTGTGTCTGGGCGCGGATGTCGACACGTTGATTGGCGTGCGGGCACAGATGTTCGCGCCTTTCTATCTGCGCGAATACGCCAATGCCTCGGTGATTCTCTCGGCCGATGGGGGAGAGCGCCCGCTGGTGGCCGAGGAGCGTTATGCCGTGCAGCCTGCGCCGCGTGCGGAGGACGGTGGAGGGGTGTCGCCCATGGGGGTGTTCTGGGGGCTGCTCGTGCTGGTGGTTCTGCTCACCGCGTGGGAAGTACGTACCCGTCGCCTCCTCTGGGGGCTGGACGCTCTGCTGCTGACGGGGCAGGGCGTTGCGGGACTGGTGGTCAGCTTCCTGTTCTTCTTCTCCGAGCATCCGGCGGTGGGTTCCAACTGGCAGATTCTACTCTTCAATCCCGTGCCTTTGGTGATGATGCCCCGTGTGGTTTATTGTGCTATCAAGGGGACAAAAACCCGTTATCATGCAGTGAAAATCGTATGGTTAACACTTTTTATGTTATTTTCCGCGTTGATACCGCAGAAATTTTGTGTAGTAATCGTACCTTTGGCAATCATTTTGTGGATTCGTTCCCTGAGATATATTATTTATTATAAAAAGCGACAAAGTCAATGCGTTCAAAGTCGATAAACAGTTATCGGTTACTGGCTTCTCTGGTAGTCGTTCTGGCCATGGCCGGAGCGGATGCCCAGACAGCCACCCCTGTGCCTCGGCTGGTGGTCAGCATTATGATCGATCAGTTGCGCAGCGACTATTTGGACGCTTTTGCCCCGCTGTATGGCGAACGTGGCTTTAAGCGGCTGATGAAGGAGGGGCATGCCTTCCTGCAGGCCGAATACCCCTTCAGTTCCCCCGATCGCGCGTCGGCTGTGGCCTGCCTCTATTCCGGCACGTCGCCCTACGACAACGGAGTGGTGGGCGAGACGTGGATGAACCGCCAGACTCTTCGGCCTGTCTATTGTGTGGACGATGCCGCATACGCCGGAAATCTTACCGCTGAGGCCTCCTCGCCGGTGCATTTAGCCGTGTCCACGCTGACCGATGAACTCAAAGTGGCTACCGGTGGCAAGGGAATGGTCTACGCTATATCCCCCTATCGCGATGCCGCCGTGCTTTCGGCCGGACATGCGGCCGATGCCGCTTTCTGGATCAATGATCTCACGGGGCAGTGGTGCAGCACCTCTTATTATGGCGTCTATCCGCCTTGGGCGGTCAACTACGATCGTTATCATGCTTTGGGGACGCGTATTTCCGATATAGTGTGGGAGCCGTCCAATCCTTTGGTGGGCAACTTCAACTATTTTGTGGGCGGAGGCGTTAAGGAGCCTTTCAAGCATAGCTACGGTGGTAACCGCAAGTTCCGATCGTTCAAGGCCAGTGCCTCGGTCAACGAGGAGGTGACCCGTTTTGCCACCCACTGCGTCAACAATACGGGGTTGGGGATGGACGGTGTGACCGATCTGCTCGCGCTGACCTACTATGCCGGTAACTTCGAGCACTATCCCGTGTCGGATTTTCCCATTGAACAGCAGGATACTTATGTGCGGCTGGATCGTGAGATAGGCAACCTGATGGACGCGTTGGAGCAGAAGGTGGGGCAGGGACAGGTGCTCTTTGTGGTAACTTCTACCGGATATGCTGACGAGGAGACGGCTGACTTGTCGAAATATCGTATCCCCACCGGAACGTTCAGCATCAACAAGGCATCCGCTCTGCTCAATATGTTTCTCATGGCCATTTACGGGCCGGGCACTTATGTGGAGACGGTGTATGAGAATCAATTGTATCTCAATCATAAGCTGATAGAAGACAAGCAGCTCAATTTCAAAGAGGTGCTCGAACGCTCGCAGGACTTCCTGGTGCGCATGAGCGGGGTGAAGGACGTCTACACATCGCAGCGTCTGGCGCTCGGAGCCTGGACGCCCGGCATCAGCCGGTTGCGCAACAGCTACAATCCCAAGTGCTCGGGTGATATTCTGATAGAGGTGGCTTCCGGTTGGAAGCTGGTCAACGAAGAGACCAACTATCAGCAACTTGTGCGCAGCTCGTACATGAGTTTTCCGCTATTCTTCTTCGGTTGCAACATCACGGCGCAGACCGTGAAGACTCCTGTGACAGTGGACTGCATAGCTCCCACTGTGGCCCGGATGATACGCATCCGCGCGCCGAATGCCTGCACGGCGGCTCCTCTGGGCGGACTGAATTGACTGTTTGACACTTTCCCGACAGAGGAGTGGGATAATCCCTTTCTTTTTAGTATATTTGTGCCTCGAAGAGGGGGCACACCGTTTAACGAATATAAATAACGAATACATGGATATAAACAAATTTTTAAGTAAGCTTTTCGGTAACAAGTCCACGCGGGACATGAAGCAAATTCAGCCGTTGGTGGAACAGGTGAAGCAGGCCTATCCGGCCATTCATGCGCTTAGCAACGATCAGTTGCGTGCCAAGACACAGGAGATCAGACAGCAGATTCAGGATTCGGCCAAAGAACTGAAGGCGCGTATCGCCGAGGTGAGAGGGCAGGTGGAGCAGACGGAGATGCAGGACCGCGCACCGCTCTTTGCCCAGATAGACAAGCTGGAGAAGGAAGTGCTGGACAAATATGAGGAGGTGCTCAATGAGGTGATGCCGGTGGTTTTCTCTATCGTGAAGGAGACTGCGCGCCGCTTTGCCGAAAATAAGACCGTGAAGGTGAAAGCTACGGATTTCGACCGCGAACTGGCCGCACGCTATGACTTCGTGGAGATTGAAGAAGACAAGGCCGTCTATCACAACCATTGGTTGGCCGGTGGAAACGATATGCAGTGGAATATGGTGCATTACGACGTGCAGCTTTTCGGTGGTGTGGTGCTTCATCAGGGTAAAATTGCCGAGATGGCTACGGGTGAGGGTAAGACACTTGTGGCCACGTTGCCCGTGTTTCTCAATGCGTTGACCGGAAACGGTGTGCATGTGGTGACGGTGAATGACTATTTGGCCAAGCGTGACTCCGAGTGGATGGGACCCCTCTACATGTTCCATGGATTGAGTGTGGACTGTATCGACAAGCATCAGCCCAACTCCGAGGCTCGTCGCCGTGCCTATCAGGCTGACATCACTTTTGGTACAAACAATGAGTTTGGTTTTGACTATCTGCGCGACAACATGGCATCCGACCCGAAGGATCTGGTGCAGCGTGCCCATAATTTTGCCATTGTGGACGAGGTGGATTCCGTGTTGGTGGACGATGCCCGCACCCCGTTGATTATTTCCGGTCCGGTGCCCCGTGGCGACGACCAGCTGTTTGAACAATATCAGCCATTGGTGGAAAAACTTGTCGGTGTACAGCGTCAGCTGGCTACCCAATACTTGGCTGAAGCCCGTCAGATGATCGCTTCGGACAACAAGGACACGGTGCAGGCCGGATTCCTGCAACTTTTCCGCAGCCACAAGGCGCTGCCCAAGAACAAACCCCTCATCAAGTACCTCTCGGAGCAGGGCATCAAGGCCGGCATGCTCCGTACGGAGGAAATCTATATGGAGAACAACAACCGTCGCATGCCCGAGGCGGTGGAGCCGCTCTATTTTGTGGTGGACGAGAAGATGAACAGTGTGGACTTTACCGACAAGGGTAACGAATGGCTGGCCAACTCCACATCGGATCCCGACCTTTTCGTATTGCCTGATCTGGCTACCGAGCTGTCGCAGATTGATGACGACAAGACGTTGAACGACGAGGAGAAGCTTGTGAAGAAAGATCAGCTTTACACCGAATATGCCGTGAAGAGCGAGCGTATCCACACCATACAACAGTTGCTCAAGGCCTACACCATGTTCAATCGCGATGATGAGTATGTGATTATTGATGGCGAGGTAAAGATTGTGGACGAGCAGACGGGACGTATCATGGATGGACGCCGCTGGAGCGACGGACTTCATCAGGCCGTCGAGGCCAAGGAGCACGTGAAGGTGCAGGCTGCCACGCAGACTTTCGCCACCATCACGCTGCAGAACTATTTCCGCATGTATCACAAACTGTCCGGTATGACCGGTACGGCTACCACCGAGGCCGGTGAGTTTTGGGATATTTACAAGTTGGATGTGGTGGAGATTCCCACCAACCGGCCCATTGCCCGTAACGACATGAACGATCGCATCTATAAGACTGCGCGAGAGAAGTACAAGGCTGTGATTGAGGAAGTGGAGGAAATGATCTACAACGGACGCCCTGTGCTTGTGGGTACCACCTCGGTGGAGATTTCCGAGATGTTGAGCAAAATGTTGCAGATGCGCCGTATACCCCACAATGTGCTCAACGCCAAGCTCCATCAGCAGGAGGCCGACATCGTGGCACAGGCTGGACAGAGTCGTCGTGGCACGGTGTGGGTGTGTCCCGACGGCCATGCTACCGGTGACCGGCAGACTGCACAACGCTACTGGGAAAATGCAAAGGCACATGATAAGAAAGGTGCGTTGCCCGGCGGAGACATCCGTGAGGAAGAGCGCCAGATCGGTGCCGTGACCATTGCCACTAATATGGCCGGACGTGGTACGGACATCAAATTGACCGACGAAGTGAAAGCGGCCGGTGGTCTGGCCATTATCGGAACAGAACGCCATGAGAGCCGCCGTGTGGACCGTCAGTTGCGCGGTCGAGCCGGTCGTCAGGGTGATCCGGGATCGTCGGTATTCTACGTGTCGCTCGAGGACAAACTGATGCGTCTCTTCGGTAGCGACCGTATAGCCCGCATTATGGACCGCATGGGACATGAGGATGGCGAGCGAATGGAGTCTCCCATGCTCGACCGTGCTGTGGAGCGTGCCCAAAAGAAGGTGGAGGAGAATCACTTCGGTGTGCGCAAGCGCCTGCTCGAGTATGATGATGTTATGAACAAGCAGCGCACGGTGGTCTACAGCAAGCGCCGTCACGCTCTCATGGGCGAGCGTATCGGCATGGACATTGCTGATATGATATGGGTGCGCTGTGCCAAGATCATATCCTCGCAGGACTATGAGGGATGTCGTCAGGCCTTCATCGAGGAGTTTGCCATGGAGGTACCTTTCACAGAAGAGGAGTTGACGAACACCAAGAGCGAAAAACTGTGTGAGAAGGCTTTCCAGGCTGCGATGGACCGCTTCAAGCAGAAGACCGAATTGATGGCCGGAGTGGCTAACCCTGTCATCAAACAGGTGTATGAGACTCAGGGCGCAATGTATGAGAACATCATGGTGCCCATTACCGACGGACGTCGCATGTATCAGATTTCCGTACCTTTGAAGGAAGCATACGAGACAGAGAGCCGCTCCATTGTGAAGGCTTTTGAAAAGGCCATCCTGCTCCACAACATCGACGAGGCGTGGAAGGAAAACCTGCGCGATCTGGATGACCTGAAGCATTCGGTGCAGAATGCCAGCTATGAGCAGAAAGACCCGCTTTTGATTTTCAAGATCGAGAGTGCATCGCTTTTCGACAAGATGGTGGATCGCATGTATGGTCAGGCCATCAGCGTGCTCATGCGCGGACAGATTCCCGTGCAGGAACCGCAGCAGGTGCAGGAGGCTGCCGAGCAGCGTCCGCAGCGGAGCGAGCAGTATGTGGAAAGCCGTGCCGACCTGTCTGATCCCAGTCAGCAGGCTGCAGCGGCACAGGACACCCGCGAGCAGCAGAAGCGCCAGCCGGTTGTGGCAGACAAGATGCCCGGCCGCAATGAACCCTGTCCCTGCGGCAGCGGAAAGAAGTTCAAGAACTGTCACGGACAGGGGTTGTAGGCAATTCGGATATCTGATTTATAATTCATAATTGGGGGGGATGTGTGGCCAATGGTTTGCACATCCCCTCCTTTTCTTGTATGCCGGACAATTAATTATGAATTATGAATTGTGAATTAAGAATTAAATTACTACTTTTGATACAACAATCAATCTTTATATAAGGAGAACGAGCGATGAACGCTACAGAACAAACCATTCAGAAGATAGAAAAGGCGATACGCAAGGTGGCCGCCAAGTATCCCGCAGCGGAAGATAATCAAGTGCTTACGGATATCTATCTGCAAGTGAAAGCCGATTCGGGCGAACTTATGGCTTTCAATGACGATGACGTGGAACTGACCCGTTGCGTGGTGGAGGAGTGGATCGACTACCGGAGCGATAACTTCTACGACGAGATCATGCCCGTGTTGCGTCAGGCCATACAGGCGATGTCCGACACAGTGGAACAGATGGCGTTGCTTAAGCCGTTCTCCTTTGTGCTTATCGACGATGAGGGAGAGACCGTGAGTGACATCTATTTGGTGGATGATGATCATCAGATATTTGATGGTGAACTACTAAAGGGACTCGATCGTGATTTGGATGAGTTTCTCAAGACACTTCTCGACGATTAAGTAATTCTGACAGTTACGTGAATCCCGTCCGCCGCTACGGCTTTCATGCACTGGCGTTTCTCATAGTCGCCATTTGGGGCACTACGTTTGTCTCCACCAAGGTGCTGATGCAGCACGGTCTCACGCCGGGCGGCATCTTCTTTGTGCGCTTTCTGATGGCTTATGTGTGCATCCTGCCGCTGGCACGGGGACGGCTGTGGGCCGACAGTCTGCGCGATGAGGCGCTCATGCTGGCGCTTGGTGTCACGGGCGGTTCGCTTTACTTTCTCACCGAGAACATGGCCCTGCGCTATTCCTATTGTTCCAATGTGGCCATCATCGTGTGTGCCACGCCCCTCATCACCGGTTTCCTGCTCAGTTTGTTCTACCGCGAGGAGCGGCCGGGCTGGCGTCGTTTTCTCTGTTCGCAAGGTGCGCTGGCCGGTATGGTGCTGGTGGTGCTCAACGGACATTTTGTGCTCCGCCTGTCGCCGTTGGGCGACGGTCTGGCGCTGTGTGCCTCCATCCTGTGGGCGCTCTATTCACTCACGTTCCGCATGGTGGGCGGGCATTATGATTTACTTTTCATTACGCGTAAGACTTTCTTCTACGGACTGCTCACGGCTTTGCCCATTATTTTGTGGTTTCAGCCCGTGGACGTGGACGTGCTCCGTCAGGCACAGCCTGTGGTGTGGGCTAACTTGGTTTACTTGGGTGTCATTGCTTCGTTTGGTTGCTTTTGGGGATGGAACGTAGCCATGAAGAGGCTGGGCGTGGTACGTTCCACCAACTACCTATATCTCAATCCGGTGGTGACACTGGTCACTTCCCACCTTGTGTTGGGCGAGCAGATTACACCGCTGGCTGTGTTCGGAGCGGTGCTCGTGCTGGGCGGACTTTATGCCGAGGGACGTTTGCGCCGCAGCGAGCAGGTGGGCTGGAAAGGAGGGCGTGACCAATGAAAGAGCGCGATGCTTCGATAGACTTCTTTAAGTGCGTATTTATTCTGCTGATGGTGGCTTTTCACTTGGCGTGGTTTGCCGACCGTCATCTGCAACTCAAGAGTTTTGTATACACGTTTCACATGCCCGGTTTCCTTATCCTGTCGGGATGGTTGGCACACATGCGCTGTCCGTGGTCACGTTTTGTGCGGCGTATCGTATGGATTTTTGTACCCTATGCTGTGATGGAGGTGGCCTATGTGACGGCGGCCTCTTTTCTTCCTGTACGTGAGGAGGTGGGGGCACTTACATTGGCAGGTGTGCTGATGCGTGTGCTGTGGAATCCTCTTGGTCCTTACTGGTATCTTCACACGTGGATGCTTTGCCAACTGATGGTGTATGCTTCGGTGACGTGGATGAGCCGTACTCCGCTGTTTGGGCGTTTGTGTGTGGTGGGTTGTGCCATGTGGGGTTTATCAGTCATGTGTCCGGCTTTCAACGTGGCCAATGCATGCTATTTCCTGTTGGGACATGCCGTATGCGAGAGCCGATTGGAGCTGCGCAGGATCTTTCCGCCTACGGCGTGGGCCGTCATGCCTCTTGTCATCCTTGTCGGTCAACCGGTTTCATTCGACCGCTCCACTGTGCCCGGTGTGATGCTGGTGTGGTGTATGATGATGTTGATCGGTCGCATTCATGCTGTGAAGCATGTCTGGCCGTTGGCTGAAAGGGTGGGGCGCAACACGTTGCCCATCCTGCTTTTCTCGCCGGTGTTCACGATGGCGGCCAAGGCGATGATTCCATGTTTCATGTGGGATGAAAGCGGATATGTCTTCATGCTTGCGGGTACGGTGATGGCCGTGGGGGGATCGTTGGCTGTGGCTTGGGCTATGGATCGATTGCATCTCTCTCGCCTGTTTTTCGGCCGTGAACGCATATTGCTGTAGCGGATGAAGGTATTTGTCTGCTTATGTCTGGATCGAGATCCGGACATAAGCAGACGGCGGGAGATTCTCACATTGAGCCTCCCGCCGTTATCAGATGAATGAAACATCTATGGTGTCAGTCTTCGGGAACATAGATTATCTGTCCGTTTTCCAGCTGATAGGCAGTGCCTACGCGCTTGCCCTTGTTCCCGTTGCCATCGGCTTTCTCACCCGATGGCTTGTAGGTGTTGATTTCGTGTCCCTCTTTGGTGATGATCTCCATATCATCTGTGCCGGGATTCTTCACGATGGTGAAGTCTTCCTGACTGAAAATCTCACTCATGTTCATGTGGAGCACCATGGCTATCATGAGTGATACGGCAAAGACCATTGCCACATCAAACAGGTTGACCACCACACTCAGCGGATCGCCCTCTTCTTCCTGAAGTAGGGGATTGTTTCGTCTGCGTCTGCGGTCGCTCATGACAGTGCCTCCTCTTTTTCACGGTTAATGACGCGGGCCACATAATCCAGGCTGTTTAGTTCGCGGGCAAACCAACGTTGTTTGAGTTGGAGGGTGATGAGGCCTACGGAACTGATGACCAAACCAACGACGGTGGTGGCAAAGACCACCTGCATGTTGTAGGCCATACCTGAGATGTCGCCGGTGGAAAGTCCCACGAGGGCGGGACTCATACTGATGAGTGTGCCTACGAGACCGAGAATGGGTCCCATTTTGGAGAGCATGCGTGGCAGAGCCGTATCTTTGGCGGCCTCGGTCTCAAAGCGGCTGAGCAGGTAGTCTGCATAGTCCTCATCGTGGCGATGGGCGAGTAACTCACGTAGGTAGGCGATGAAGAGCGAATTGTTGCGGCGTGGCAATAGTTCGGTCAGTGCGTCGGCTGTGGAGGGCGTGAGCGTGCGGATAGCCTCATCAAGCTTCCGGTCGTTGCGTCGTTTGATAATAAATGTGTTGTAGGTGCCTCCTATGAGAAGAAGTGCGCGCAGGAAGAGTGCGATAAGAAGCACGATGTCAGGGATGAGCATGCTGTTTGAGATCCAGAACAGCGTCTTTGAGATTAATTCCATGATGTTGTTTACTGTTGGTTTATTTGTTGTATTTTTTAAGTCTCCATTTGAGTCGTGAGGCCGCGAAGCCTGCGGCAGCGAGGGTGAGGATGAGAACGGCTGCTGCTACGAGTTCCTGCCAGCGTGGCGTAGCAGGAGCTGCGGCATAGACTGTCTCTCCATTGACAGTGGAAATCAGCCCGATGGCGCACACGAAGAGAGTGAGCATAAAGTGAATCTCCAATCGTTCGTCGTGGGTGGGGAAGAGCCTGCGCACGAGGGCGGGGGCCAGACTGAGCACCACGGCTGTGGCCGCGGCGAGACATCCGGCGGTGAGCATGAAGTCAGTGCCGGTGAGGGTGAATATGATCTGGGTGAGCAGCATGAAAAGCACGGGCAGGATGAGCAGGCCGGGATAGAGGCCAAGCAGCCGGAGCCAGCGTGGCGGACGATTGCCCGGAAGGTCGCGCAGGTGTCCCATGCAGTAGGCCAGACAGATGGCCGACTCGGCGGTGACCAGCAATGCCATGTCTTGCAACAGATCTTTGTGGGTGAGATAGTCGGTGAGTTGTGTCTTACTCTGGAGTACGGCGTAGCGTGTGCTCCACCACACGAAAGCAGCCGCCGTGAGGGCGAAGGCTACCCGACCGACAAAAGGCCAAAAACTGAGGCGGAAAAGGCTGTTGAGGGTGATGAACAGCATGAGGATGATGAGGATAATTTCCATGGTCTGTTTGGTTTATCATAGTTAACGAGGTCAGTCTTCATCGTCTTGTGTGCGTTTGCGATGCCACAAGAAGACAAGTACGACAAACACGACCAGTACGCAGCCGGCCACTAACCATCCGTTGAGTCCCGCAGGCTGGCCTTCCTCGGTCAGTCGTGAGTTTTGGCGTTCCATCACCATGCCTTTGGTGGCATCGGCCGTCAGTCCGGTCTGTGCGGTCATGCTGTGACGATATGCCTGCGCCTGCCGGTCGGACAACTGAGAGGCGATAAATTGTTGAAGGTCGGTATTGAGCGCGGTGAATTCGGAACCGGATGCGCCGTATTTCTCCACCGACTCAGCGTGCATGCGTGCCGTTTCGGCCAGTTGTTCGGGTGTGGCTTTCCAATATCCTTTGCGTGCGGTTTCCAGCATGGTGGCGGTCATTTCCTGCACGGCGGCGGGGTTGATTGTCTCAAAGCGCTCACGTATGCCGGTGTGGTATTCATCGCGCACATAAACCTTATAGATGTTATTCCATATCGAAGGATCTACGGCAGTGGGTTTCATTACGTTCCACCCGTAGGCGTTACGCACCATGTGAGCCACTTCGTCGGCTCCGGCAGCACTACCCTGTGCCTTCTCTTCCACAACGGTGGGATTGAAGAGTCGTGTGCGTGCCTCCACTCCGATAGCTTCGCGTGAGTCTTGCAGACGGGCATGATGGCGGTTGCGGTAGTCGCTGAAGTAGGCATCCGGTTCCTTACCCGTGACGTTGCGCACGGTGAGATTCATGCCGCCCATGAACTCATAGACGTGGTCGAGCGAGAGGGCTCCCCACGTGTTGCTTTGGCGGGGTTGCACAACGACGTCCGTTCCGGCGAGTGCAGCCCGGAACGCATCGGCCGAGTAGCTTTCCCATTGATCGGCATCACCATAGAAGGCGCCCATGTTTTCCACGTAGCGGTCGGCTATCTCCCGTTCGTCGTTCCACGTGTTTCCGGCTTCCACCATTTCCTGTATGCCTGTTCCGTAGTGTCCGTCCAGTCCGCCGAACACGCGGCGTGTGGACATAGCCCGGGCTTTGCCCGGTGCGACACCTTGTGCCACGAGCAGACGCTCGGCCTCCTCCACTCCCCGGCGCACGAGGTTGTCGTGCTTGTCATCATCGGCCGATGCGGCCATTTCCACAGCACGGTTGATGAGGAAGAGGCGGGACGAAGCCAAATCGCGCAACTGTCCGGAGGTTTGTACTACCACGTCAATGCGTGGGCGTCCCAGTTCGGCCGAAGGAATGAGGCGCAGGTCGCTTACGCGGCCGAAGCGGTCGCGTACGGGTTCGACCCCCAGCATATAGAGAACCTGTGCGATGGTGGCTCCTCCGCTCTGCACGAACTCACCGCTCCAGAGCGTGTAGCTCACTTTGCGGGGGAAGTTCCCGTCGTGGCGGTTTTGGTATTCCTCGATTGTGTGACGCGCCAGTTCCACCCCTTTGTCCCAAGCCTCGGCAGTGGGTGTCTCCTCGCTGTTGATGGCGAATAAGTTGCGTCCGGTGGGCAGTACGTTGGGATTGGCGATCAGGTCACCGCCCGGTGATGGAGCTACAAATGCTCCGTTGAGTGCACCGACGAGGGCTTTCATTTCGTTTTCAGGAGCCTCGTCCAGCATGTGGCGATAATCACCGACGCGGTGCAGTGACGTGGCCAATTCGTTGATGGCGCGGGCGCGAGCCAACTCTTCCGGTGTGGTGGAAGTGTTTTGTCCGGTGCTTTTTCTGCCCTCGCGCATGGCCGTCATGCGAGCCATCATTCCATTCGGTTTCTGTTGTTCGGCCACGATGCGGCGTGCTTCGGTGATCTCGTTGGTTGTGAGGCGGGCAAATGTCGCTATCTGTTCGTCCGTGGCCGGAGTTTTGGTGCTAAGCAGCGAACGTACGATGCGGCGTGCCGGTTCGATGTAGCGCTCGTTGAAGATCACCTGTCTGCGGCTGATGTCGGCGGGTGCCGTGCCGCGCAGGCGGTCAAGAGCCAACAGACTGTAGGCGATGGGATCCACTGTCATGGACTCCACAGATGAGAGCTGGTAGGACTCGCTGTAGGGATGCCCCATTATGTAAGGCTCTCCGGTGATGCGTGCCGAGGAGAGTTCCTCGGCGTAATTCTCGATGCGCTCTACTTCGGCTTCGTCGAGCGTGCGTCGACCCACCGTGTCAAGTCCCAAATCGGCCGTAATCTCCAATTGTGTGGCCAAGCGCAAAATATCGGCCGAAAGCGCGCGGGTGTCACTGCCTTCGCGATTGAATGCACGCAATTTATCGGTGAGTTCCTTGTAGGTGTTGCGTATGCCCGACTCACGGAAAGGTGGTGTCAGATAGGACAACAATGTGGCATAGGTACGGCGTTTGGCTATCATAGCCTCTCCGGTGTTGTCAATGCTATAGAAGTAGAAATGCGGCAGAGGACCGATAAGACGGTCGGGCCAGTCGAGGTTGCTCAGTGCCACTTGTTTACGCGGTGTGAATTCAAGGCTTCCGTGGGTGCCGAAGTGGAGGATGGCATCGGCTCCGAATGCAAAGCGCGCCCACAGATAGGGGGCGATGTAGCTGTGTGGAGGAACCTGATCGGTGCCGTGCACGATCTGAAACTCGTTTTCACCTTCGCCGGCCATCGGCTGGGGGAAAAGGGCGATGTTGCCGTATTGGAGACAAGGGAAAGCCAGTCGGCCGTCTTCGGTGCGCAGTCGGTTGTGGTCGCCGGGGAAGGCACCGAACACCTCGGTTACCTCCTGCACTTTTTCGGGACGCAGGGCTACATGTGTCCAGCGGTCATAATCCTCGGCCGTGACGAGGCTGGGACGGCCATGCTGCATGAATTGTCCGGCACCGGCGGCATCGAAGGCATTGAAAAGGGAACCGCGTTCCTGGATGTCACGTTCCAAGGCCTCGGCTGTGGCGGGCAGACCGTCCACACGGTATCCTTCATCGCGTAGACGGCACAGCACATTGAAGAGTGACGTGGGCACTTCCATACCACTGGCGACCATGCCGGCTTGTCCGGGACCTTTGTAGTACACGATGACTACACGTTTGTCGGAGTTTGCCTTGTCTCGCAGAGTCAGATGGCGTTTTACGGTCTCTACGTATTCGGCCAGTCTGTCGGGTATGGCATAGGACTGCAGCAACCCGTCCGCGTCGCGCCGGTAGGCAAAGACGGCCGAGGTGCGTATGGATCCGTCAATCTCGGGCATCACGATGCTTTGCGACAGGAAACCTCCGTTCATGCCAGCCACGTCCTGTTCCCATTCGTCGGTCAGACGATTGACGCTCAAGGGATCGAATAGCAGGATGTTGCGGCGGGCGAGCAGGGCTGTCATGTCGTCGCCCAGCCGACCGTGAGCCATATTGACGATAGCATCGGGAGCTATCTGTTCCACAAACTCCTGCAGGTGCAGGATGGAGGCTACCGGGTAGACGTTCCATTCCTCTTGCTCGAGAGCGGCGATCAGATCGGTGGGATCGGCCATTTGTCCTGTCACCACGATGCGGCGGGCGCCCTCGTGATAAAGGTTGTGCCGGCGCATGAAGGCTTCGTAGTCGGATACGGTGAGAAACACCTGTTCGTCATCGTCTGCCTCTTTGTCAATGGAGACGTGATAGAGGTAGTCGGACGGTTTCTCCACGGGGGCATCGGGGGCTTCTGCCCGGAGGAGTTTGCCGTCGATATAAGTGCGTATCAGGCGAAGCAGGTTGCGGTAGTTGCGTCGTCCGCCGTTGGCCATATATGCGCCGATCTGTTCGGTCTGTTCTTCGGTGAGCGTAGTGATATTGTTGTCGGGGTTGGTGGCCATTCCGGTGTAGACCGGTGTTCCGCCTTCAGCGGCCCGCTGCAGCAGTGCGCGTTGCTCGGCCGTTAGGTTGAGTCCCATGCCGTTTACCATCACCATGTCGTAATGTCCGAGTGATGAAAGGTCGTCGGAAGTGATGTCACTGATGCGGATAAACGAGTTGTCGTTGGCGCGTGATATCTGTTGCAGCGTGATGGGTTGATAGTTGAGAAAAGCGATATGGGTGCGGCTCAGCCATTTGTGCCATCCGAACCAAAGGACGGTGATGATAGCGGCAACCGATGCTATCGCGAGGATTTGTTTGCGTGGAATTTGTCTCATGCTTTGGGTCGTAAATACTATTAAAATAACGTGCAAAATTACCTTATTACGCAAAGCATGTCAATACTTGATTGCAGTGAAATATGGGAGAAGAAGGCAAAAAGTCAGCAGCTGCGGCTACTGACTTTTGAGTATTTCTACAAGGAACGGATAGTCTCTGCTCACTTAGTCCTTGTCGGAAGTGGAGGTCTGTCCGAGGGTTTTGGCTTCGTTCCACCAGGCATCCATCTCGCCCAGCGTGAGATCCTGCCATTGGAGGCCGGATTCCTTCATGCGTTGTTCCACGTGGTTGAAGCGACTGATAAATTTGCGGTTGGTGCGTTCGAGAGCATTATCCGGATTGATGTGGTAGAGGCGACCGGCATTGATGATACTGAACAGGAAATCGCCGAATTCATCCACTGCTCGTTCCTGATCCTCGCGTTCCAGTTCGGTTTCCAACTCGGTCAGTTCCTCCCGTACTTTATCCCATACCTGTTCGCGATGTTCCCAATCGAAACCCACGTTGCGTGCCTTGTCTTGTATGCGGTAAGCCTTGATGAGCGAAGGCAGTGCATCGGGAACTCCGGCCAGCACCGTTTTATTTCCGTCTTTCTCTTTCAGCTTAATCTGTTCCCAGTTCTGAATCACTTCTTTAGCCGAGTCTGCTTTCACGTCGCCATACACGTGAGGATGACGGAAGATAAGTTTGTCGGCGAGCTTGTTGCATACGTCGGCGATGTCAAACTGTCCTTTCTCATCGGCTATCTTGGCGTAAAAGGCAATGTGGAGCAACACATCGCCCAGCTCCTTGCAGATGTTGGGAGCGTCGTTTTTCATCAGGGCGTCGCACAGTTCAAAGGTTTCCTCTATCGTGTTGGGGCGCAGGCTCTCGTTGGTCTGTTTGCGATCCCACGGACACTTCTCGCGCAGTGTGTCAAGCACATCGAGAAAGCGTCCGAAGGCTTCCATTTTTTCTTCTCTTGTATGCATATACCTATTATATATTATAAAACCAGGGCAAAAATACAAAGAAATCCTCAATCATATGTCCTGTGGCTATGGAAAATCCGGTGTAGTAGCTGCAGGGCAGAGCCAATGACGTTTGTTGCTCTTATTGGCCTCTAAAAAACTTAAAAAATATGCCACCTGTTTAATAAAAAGTTATACTTTTGTGAATGCGAAGCACCGATAGAGGCAACATGTCGGAAGGAATGTTCTGCAAAGGATGTGGTCGTCGGGCGTCTGCGCAAGTTTATAAAGTCAGGTAAATGAAGTATAGTATGTTTAGTTTGAGCCTCATGGTAATAACCGTGTGCGCTCCGATGGAGGAAGTCCGTGCCCAAAAGGTGGATTATTCCGTGGTGTCTGTTCCCGAAGAATCCGGAACGAAGTTCACACAGATCTCTTTACCCGCAGACATGGTGTGCATGCCTGAAGTGAAGCGTACGGCGAGTGGAGTCGGGTAGTTCTCCAACCGTATCCTCGACATCTCGAAAGACGGCGCCAGCATTGCTTATCTGTCCTATCGCAACAACACGACCAATATTTTCATTAAAGAGTTGGCCAAGCAGGGAGCATCCATTCAGAAAACCAACCGTACGGCTGTGCTTGACTTTGCTTTTTCATCCGATGGCAAGAACATCTGTTTTTCCGAGGCGCGCGGCAAGACCAACCAAATCTTCCAGACCTCTGCCGACAAAGGTTTCATCTGTCGGCAGATTACGAGCGGCAGCAAGGACTATTCGCCCATTTATTCACCGGACATGAGTCTGATTTTCTTTGCCCGGCAGGAGAATAACGGTACCAGTATTTGGAGCTACCATATGCAGAACAACTTTTTGGCCAACTACACGCCCGGCATGAATCCTTGGCCGGTGAATGGTGAGGAGGCTTTCGTGTGCGTGCGTTCCAATGCGGCCGGAAACAGTGAAATCTGGAAAATCAACTATGCTACGGGCGTGGAGGAATGTATCGTGTCGCAACCGGGACACGACTTTACCTCGCCCAGCATATCGCCCGATGGAAAGTGGTTGCTTTTCGTGGGCAGCAGCCTGATAGAGAGTGGAAAGATACGGTATTGGAACACGGACATCTACGTGAGCAGGACGGACGGTACGGAATTTACCCAACTCACTTACCACGCGGCGGACGACCTGAGCCCCGTCTGGGCTAAGGACGGCCGGTCTATATATTTCGTGTCGCAGCGTGGCAGTGCGGAGGCGCAGGCCAACATCTGGCGCATGACATTCGATTATTAGTGTTTTATTCATAATAGTATTAACTTAAATGTATCAAGTAAATGAAAAAGATTAAGTATTGTTTGACTATGATGTTGTTGGCATGTACAACAATGTCTTTTGCCCAGTTCTCGAACGGTGGCAGCAAGTCTTCTACAGCAGACAATGAGGCTTGGAAAGGACTCCGTTTCAGCTATGATTTGACTCAGCCCAGATATACGGGTGAAGGCAACGCTGATTTGGATAACTATAACGGTTTCACCATCGGTTACGTTCATGCGTTTAACATCGCCAAAATTCCTTTGTTTATCGAAACCGGTGCAGGTATTAGCTTTGCGCGTTGGAGCGATAGCGCCAGCGAGGAGTATCAGGGAATCTCTGCCGAGGCCACGAATTCCATCAATGTGTTGGCTTTGCGCATTCCCGTAAACTTGGTTTATAAGGTGCAGATTAATGATAAACTCGCCATCAAGCCCTTCACCGGAATCTATTTAAGAGCGAATTTGATGGGTAAAGCTAAAGAGGAACTGGACATGAATATACCTTCTCAGTACCAGCAGTATGTAGATCCTTCGGATTACAATTACAAAAATACGTATAACGTGTTCGACGAGGATGACATGGGCAAGGGAGGTACTTGGAACCGTGTTCAGGCCGGCTGGCAGATCGGCGCTACGCTGGACATCAATAAGTTCAATGTAGGTATCGGCTATGCTCTTGATTTCAATGAGATCTACGAAGAAGTCAAGAATGGCATCTTCTCGATCAATGTAGGTTACAACTTCTAAAGAAGACTTCGTGGACGTTGGCGTCCGCACCATAAAACACTAAGACTGCGCCTTGCCGGGAGAACATCTTCTCCATGGCGGGGCGTTTTGATCATAAAGGGGCTCTTTGTTTGCGATTGTCCTGTCATCGGTGATTGCATTGGTATGTTGTCCTCCCCCATTTCAAAGGAATTATTTCGGCATTTAATAGAAAATTCGTATTTTTGCGCCGTTTTATATAGAATAAGGTATCAGATAATAACTGAAACACGATATGAGTAAGAAATTTGCCGAACGCGCTCATCTGAACCTCTCGGAGGTAAACAAGGAAGTGCTGAAGATGTGGGACGACGAAGACGTGTTCCACAAGAGTATGACGGAACGCGAGGGATGCCCCTCATTTATCTTCTTCGAGGGTCCTCCCTCGGCCAATGGACATCCCGGTATCCATCACGTGCTGGCACGCTCCATTAAGGATACCTTCTGCCGCTTCAAAACCATGAAGGGATACCTTGTGAAGCGCAAAGCCGGATGGGACACACACGGACTTCCGGTGGAGTTGGGTGTGGAGAAGGAGCTGGGTATCACTAAGGAGGACATCGGCAAGACCATCTCTATTGAGGAATACAACCGCAAGTGCCGCACCAACGTGATGATGTACACTCAGGAGTGGACTGACTTGAGCCATAAGATGGGCTATTGGGTGGATATGGAACACCCCTACATCACCTATGACAACAAATACATAGAGTCGCTTTGGTGGCTGCTCAAACAACTTTATACGAAGGGACTGCTCTATAAAGGGTACACCATACAACCCTATTCGCCTGCGGCCGGAACGGGACTCAGCTCGCACGAGTTGAATCAGCCCGGATGCTACCGCGACGTGAAGGACACCACCGTGACGGCACTCTTCCGCATCCGTGACCCGCGTCCCGAGATGACGGAGTGGGGCACGCCCTGCTTCGTAGCTTGGACCACCACACCTTGGACACTGCCCTCCAATACCGCACTTTGCGTGGGACCGAACATTGACTATGTGTGCGTGCAGACCTACAATCCCTACACCGCCGAACCGGTGAGCATTGTGGTGGCCGAGAGTCGTTTGGGTGCCTATCTGAAGCCCGAGGGCGCAGAGGCTCCTATGGATGCTTTCAAGGCGGGCGACAAACTGGTGCCTTATCGTGTTGTCGGACGCTACAAGGGAAGTGAACTGGTGGGCATGAACTACGAGCAGTTGATGCCTTGGGTGGCTCCTCTGGAGAAAGTAGAGGACGGGGCGCCTGCCTATGTTACGGAATATGCCGCTGCCCATCCCGAAAAAACTTTCACCGTGGGGGCTGACCGCTTTGTCAATTTGGCCGAGCGGGCTTTCCGCGTCATCCCCGGTGATTATGTAACTACCGATGACGGTACGGGTATCGTACATATTGCACCTACTTTCGGTGCCGATGATGCCAAGGTGGCTCGTGCTGCAGGTGTTCCTTCACTGTTTATGATTAACAGTGCGGGCGAGACGCGTCCCATGGTGGATATGACGGGCAAGTATTACACCGTGGACGAATGTGCACCCGAGTTTGTGGCCTCCTGTATGGATGTTGAGTCTTACACCCGTCATGCCGGAGACTACGTGAAGAATGCCTACTCGCCCAAGTACAACGTGGACGGTAAATATGACGAGAAGGCTGCTGCCAAGGACGAAGATCTCAATATCATTATCTGTATGGAGATGAAGCAGGCCGGACAAGCCTACAAGATAGAGAAGCACGTGCATAACTATCCCCACTGCTGGCGCACGGACAAGCCCGTACTTTACTATCCGCTTGACAGTTGGTTCATCCGCTCTACAGCCGCCAAAGAGCGGATGATGGAGCTAAACCGCACGATCAACTGGAAACCGGCATCAACCGGTACGGGTCGCTTCGGCAAATGGCTTGAGAATCTCAACGACTGGAATCTGAGCCGTAGTCGCTATTGGGGCACACCGCTGCCCATTTGGCGCAACCGCGACACTCGCGAGGAATTGTGCATCGGATCGGTGGAGGAACTTTACACAGAGATCGAGAAAGCTGTGGCTGCCGGTGTGATGACGGAGAATCCCCTCAAGGTGCGTGGCTTCGTACCGGGTGATTACGCTCAGGAGAATTACGACCGCATAGATCTGCACCGTCCGTTTGTGGATGATGTGGTGCTTGTCAGCCCCACCGGACATCCTATGTACCGCGAGTTGGATCTTATTGATGTATGGTTCGATTCCGGTGCTATGCCTTACGCTCAGATACACTATCCGTTTGAGAACCGTGAGGCGCTCGACACCCGCACAGTCTATCCCGCCGATTTCATCGCCGAAGGTGTGGATCAGACACGCGGATGGTTTTTCACCCTCCATGCCATTGCCACCATGGTGTTTGACACTGTGGCCTACAAGGCTGTCATCTCCAACGGACTCGTGTTGGACAAGAACGGTAACAAGATGTCCAAGCGATTGGGCAATGCCGTGGATCCCTTCACGGCGATCGAAAAGTACGGTTCCGATGCAGTACGGTGGTACATGATTACCAACTCATCGCCGTGGGACAATCTTAAGTTTGACGAGGCCGGTGTGCAGGAAGCTTCCCGTACCTTCTTTGGCAAACTTTTCCAGACTTACTCCTTCCTCACCATGTATGCCAACGTGGACGGATGGAACTACGCCGAGGCCAATGTGCCTGCTGTCGAGCGTCCCGAGATAGATCGCTGGATTCTGTCAGAACTGAACACGTTGGTGAAGAACGTGGATGCCTGCTATACGGAGTATGAGCCCACACGTGCCGGACGCCTCATTCAGGACTTTGTGATTGACAACGTCAGCAACTGGTTCGTGCGTCTCAGCCGCAAGCGTTTCTGGGGAAGTGCCATGAGCACAGACAAACAGTCTGCCTATCAAACGCTTTACACCTGTCTGGAGACTGTGGCCCGACTGATGGCGCCCATCGCACCTTACTACGCCGATCGTCTCTATGGCGACCTCACTGCTGCCACCGGGCGTTCTGCTGCGGTGAGTGTGCATCTGGCACCGTTCCCCGTATGTGACGAAGCGTTGGTGGACAAGGAGTTGGAGGCTCGCATGGAGTTGGCGCAGCAGATCACTTCCATGGTGCTTTCGTTGCGTAAGAAGGAAAAACTCAACGTGCGTCAGCCCTTGCAGTGTATTTCCATTCCTACCACCGGAGCCGAACAACAGGCTCGCATTGAGGCTGTGCGTCAGCTTATCCTCGACGAGGTGAATGTGAAGGAACTCCGTTTTGTGGAGGGCAGTGGTATCCTGGTGAAAAAGGTGAAGTGCAATTTCCGCACTATGGGTAAGAAGTACGGTAAACTGATGAAGAGCGTGGCCGCAGCTGTGGATGCCCTCACACAGGAACAAATTGCCCGTTTGGAACAGAACGGACGCCTAAGTCTCACAGCCGATGGTCATGAGGTGGAAGTAGAGGCCACCGATGTGGAAATCTACAGCGAGGATATCCCCGGATGGACTGTTGCCAACGAAGGCAGCCTGACTGTGGCGCTTGATATTACCGTCACCGATGAACTGCGCAACGAAGGACTGGCTCGCGAGATGGTGAAGCGTATTCAAAACATCCGTAAGGAGAGTGGCTTTGAGATTACAGACCGTATTTGCGTGAAAGTGGCAAGTTGCGAGCATACGGATAAGGCTGTGGCCGATTATGGCGACTATATCTGCACTCAGGTGCTGGCCAACTCTCTCGAAGTGGTGAATGGTCTGGATGAAGGCACGCAGATGGATTTCGATGATTTCAGTCTGTGGGTGAAGGTGGACAAAGATACGAAGTAGTGAATATAACGGGATCCGTCTCGCGGCAAGTGTCGCCGGGACGGACCTCGTTCTTTATGTTACGACCTTAAATTAACAATAACTATAAAGTATATGAATGAGAAGACACGCTACAGTGACGAGGAACTTGCCGAGTTCCGTGCGCTGATTGAAGAAAAACTGGCTTTGGCCAAAAGAGATTACGATACGTTGGTACGGTCGTTGATGAACAAGGACAACAATGGAGTGGACGATACATCGCCAACCTACAAGGCCTTGGACGAGGGAGCTAACACTCAATCGAAGGAAGAACTGATGATGCTCACCGCACGGCAGGAACGCTTTATCCGCGGATTACAGGCTGCCCTGATACGCATAGAGAACAAGACTTATGGTATTTGTCGTGAGACCGGAAAACTCATTCCTAAAGAGCGATTGCGTGTGGTGCCTCATGCTACGTTGAGCATTGAGGCGAAGAACAAACAGAACAAAAGATAAACATCACAACGAAAGGAGACTGATTGAAAAGTGGGACAACATAAGAGTGTTTGTGCAAAGGCGATTCTCACAACCGCCATTATTGTGGCGGTTGTGGTGATAGACCAGATGATCAAGATTGCCGTGAAGACCGGCATGTATATGCACCAGAAGATTCGGGTGACAGATTGGTTCTACATCTTTTTCACCGAAAACCGTGGCATGGCTTTCGGGATGGAACTTATCGGAAAATTGTTTCTCACTTCTTTTCGTATCCTTGTCGTAGCGGTCATCCTATGGTATTTGGTCAAACTTGTGCGTCGCAGTGTGCCCATGGGCTTTTTGGTGTGTCTGTCGCTCATCGTGGCCGGTGCGCTGGGCAACATCATCGACAGCGTCTTCTACGGACTGATCTTTAATAATCCGCCCGCCCCGTTTGTGGCTGAGTTTGTTCCCATGGGCATGGGCTACGAGCAAGCCTTTTACGGTAGGGTGGTGGATATGTTCTATTTTCCGCTCATTGAGTCCGAATGGCCGTCGTGGATGCCTGTGGTGGGTGGTGAGTCGTTCATTTTCTTCAGTCCGATATTCAACTTTGCGGATGCAGCCATCAGCTGTGGCATCGTAGCGTTGTTGCTATTCTATCACAAACGTTTGTCGTTCTGACAGGGAGATTCTAACGTATGAATAAACCGAAGGTTCCGCAGCTGAGTTTACGTAGTTTGTTATGCGTTGGCATTGTGAGGGTGATAGCGTTGCTGTCGCTTTCCGCCTGCAATCCGGAAATGCCGTCTGAGGTCATCTCTCCTTCGCGCATGGAATCATTGCTTTTCGATTATCACCTGGCTCAGGCCATGGCAGAAGAGAGCTATGATAGTGTGGAGGAGCGGCGCTATCTGTATGTTCAGGCAGCTCTGCGCAAGCATGGAGTCAGTGAGGCGGAGTTCGATTCCTCCATGGTGTGGTATTCCGCTCATGCCGACTATCTCACCGAAATCTATCGTCGGTTGTCCGCACGCTATGATGCCGAGGTGAAGGCGCGTGGTACGGGGTCCTCGGAGAGTGAACTTTTCGCCTCTATGGCCACACAAGGCGACACGGCCAATATATGGAGCGGCCGTTCATTTTATGTGCTTCGTCCTAACCGTATTGAGAATAAGATGGCTTTCACGATGAAAGCCGATACGGCATTCCGGCGTGGCGATACATTTATCTGGCATTTCACACCTCACTTCGTGTGCAAGGAGGGGGGGCGTGTGGGCTTTGCTTCCATCATGGTGCGTTACACCGATGGCACCACCTCATCCAAATACCGTCGTGTGGAGGGAGATTGGAAAGTGAAGATGGAACTGTCTGCAGCTACGGACAAGGATATTAGCGAACTATACGGCTTTGTTTATTTTCCGACTACAGAAGTGAAAGTCTATCGGATGTTGACGCTTGCCGAGTTGGCATTGGTGCGTTGCCATCCCAAGCAGGTCGTTCCGGAGGAGAAAGACGAGACGGTTATGCGCGACACTCTTTCTGTAGATTCCGTTTCTGGGGAAACAGATGCCCGGAGGGCCGATACCACGGTAGCCCGGCGATTGACTCCGTCGGAGTTGCGTCGCACTCAAGAGGGAGATCACACTATAGAAGTGGTGAAGGATCGTCCGTATGTGGCACCGAAAAAGACTAGTGGACATCGTCAGCGTGCGCACGGATGAGTATGGAGATATGAAAAAGGCATGAAACGATACGCCTGCAATCTGTTGTACATTTCTCCATCCCAAGCATTGAGGAATGCGGTGGTGGAAGTGGATGCCGATGGTTCCCCGGTGCGTTGGTATCCGCTGTGTGGAGAACATCCGTTTACGGAATGGATAGGTGGAGTCATGTTTTTTTTGCCCGTGTCGTGTACCGGTGTTCGTCATTTTTCCGGAGAATTGCCTGTTCTGCTAACTTCGGCTTTTCGCGAAGCTGGCGAGGGAGTCTCCCTTCGCTTGTGGCACATTGAAGGTTTGGCATCCGATCAATGCTGTCTTTCCCCCTCTCTCCGTTTCCGGCTGATGAATGGATAGGGAATAACATCTTTCGGTGCAGGATAAAATAAAAAGAATCGGGCTATGGATAAATACAGGATACTTATAGTTGATGACGAGGAATCGCTTCGTACGGGACTTCAGACCTACTTGCAGTTGGAAGGTTATGATGCAGATGTAGTGCAAAGTGCGGAAGAAGCTTTGGAACTTGATTTGAACCGATACAGCCTCATTCTGCTGGATATAATGATGGAGGGGATGAGCGGTGTGGAACTGGCGGAGCGATTGAAGAAGAACTCTGCTACATCCGAAATCCCCATCATATTTCTGACAGCGAAAGATTCGGACGATGATATGGTGGCCGGATTGAATATTGGGGCGGACGATTACATATCCAAACCATATTCAATAAGGAATGTACTGGCGAGAATAGCGGCGGTGTTGCGACGCACGAGTAAGCGGAAGTCGGACGGGATAGTGTGCGACCGCACTTCGCTTGTTTGCAAAGTGAACGGTAATCCGGTGAAGTTGCCGAAGAAGGAATTTGAACTGCTTGCCCTTTTTCTGGAACATCCCGGACGAATCTTTAGCCGGGAAGAACTGCTTGACCGCATTTGGCCCGAAGGTAGTGTGATTGTCGATCGTTCGGTAGACGTTCATATCACGCGATTGCGTGGAAGAATCGTTCCGTATGGAAAAAATATTGTAACCCGTTCCGGATACGGCTATGGCTGGCAAGATTAAACTGTCTTTTCACCATAGGGTTCTTTTTTACCTGCTGGCACTTAGTTGGATGTTGGTGTTGGTGTTCACAATGTTCCAGTATCAACGTGAAAGGACTTTCCGTTCGGAATTGATGAACATGGAGTTGCAGATGCACAATGATCGTGTCATTGATGACATGAAGAAGGGTGAGGATATCAACTCTGTTGTCCGGCGTATCGGGACGCCCGTAGCCGGATTACGTTTGACTTTGATAGATAAATCCGGCAAGGTGGTCTATGACAATAACGATAGTACACCGTTTCCGGAATCTAATCACAATAATCGTCCGGAGGTGGTGAAGGCCCGAAAGTCCGGAACCGGTTATGCCGTAGGCCGTAAGTCGGTGAGTGACGACACGGAATATTTCTATTCGGCCATGCTTGCCGGAGATGGAATGGTGATCAGGAGTGCCGCACCCTACAATCACACCCTGCGGGATTTTCTTCAGGCCGACCGCTCGTTTCTGTGGGTGATGCTTATGGTGACTGTCGCTGTCGGTTTTGCAGGATATTTTATGGCACGCAGAATCTCGACCAGCATTTCCAATCTCAGTAATTTTGCAGAGAAGGCGGGGAAGGGCGAACCGATATATGAGGGTTGGGCTTTTCCGCATGATGAGTTGGGTCATATTGCGGGAAACATAGTCAGGCTCTATGTGGAACGAGACCAAAGGCATCTGGAGGCGATGAAACAGGAACGGGAAAAGATTCGTTTGAAAAAACAATTGACCAATAATATCAACCACGAACTGAAGACACCTGTTGCCTCAATACAACTATGTATCGGTTTGTTGCGTGATCATCCGGAGTTGCCCGAGGAAAGAAAGCGGGATTTCATCCATCTGATTCATGCGGACGCAACCCGCTTGGTTACCATGCTTGATGATGTCGCCACCATCACAAGAATGGATGATGGGGCACGCGTTATAGAGAAGAAGGAGATTGACCTCACGGAATTGATCAGGGAGGTTGCCGATAGCGAGAGAATAAAGACGGAGATGAAGATAGTGTGCGATGTTCCTCGCATGAAAATAACCGGCAATCGTCAGTTGTTGGAATCTGTGTTCCGCAATCTCATGGACAATGCCATAGCCTACAGTGGAGGCACGGAAATTCACATCAAGGCAGACAGCGAAGGGAATTTCACGGTGTGGGATAACGGATGTGGAGTGCCGGAGGAGCACATTGAACATCTTTTCGAACGTTTCTACCGTGTGGACAAAGGCCGTTCCCGCCGGAAAGGAGGCACCGGTCTCGGACTTTCCATCGTGAAAAACGCAGTGGCGTGGCACGGTGGTGACATCAGAGTGACAAACGACGGAGGGTTAAGGTTCGATTTCCGGCTCAATTAACAAAAACGCAATAAAAACTTTATCTTTCCGCAACATGGAATAATGAAATTTGTAGCATCAAGATTCAGTATTCTATGGATGTAATTTTTTTCGGAATCGTAGTGTTTCTTTTCCTGCTGGCTATTTTCGATCTGTCGGTAGGGGTGAGTAATGATGCTGTGAACTTTCTCTCTTCGGCGATCGGATCCCGTGCGGCTACGTTCAGGCGTGTGATGACAGTTGCTGCAATCGGAGTATTTATCGGTGCGGCTATGAGTGACGGTATGATGGATGTGGCGCGGCATGGCATATTCAGGCCGGAAAACCTGTCATTCTATGACGTCATGGCTATATTCATGGCGGTTATGGTGACGGACATAATTCTTCTTGACATCTTCAATTCATTGGGGATGCCTACTTCTACCACAGTTTCCATGGTGTTTGAATTGCTTGGTGCTACTTTTGTGGTGGCGTTATTCAAGCTGTCAATTCAAGGAGGCCTCCTGGGTATGGGAGAATATCTGAACACAGATAAGGCACTGTCTGTTATCCTGGGCATCTTTCTTTCCGTGGCGATCGCTTTCGTTTTCGGAACAATAGTGCAGTTCCTTACCCGGTTGGTTTTTACATTTGAATACAAGAGCCGGATGAAATGGAAAATCGGACTATTTGGTGGAATAGCCTGCACTGCCATCGTTTACTTCATGCTGATAAAGGGCGCCGGTGATATGAGGATTATGACTCCGGATTTGAAGGCATGGATTCATGAAAACACATTGCAGATACTCTGTATTTGCTTGGTTGTTTTCTCTATGCTTATGCAGATCTTCCATTTCCTGAAGGTGAATGTTCTTAAAGTTATAGTGCTTCTCGGCACGTTCTCTTTAGCGATGGCCTTTGCCGGAAATGACCTTGTGAATTTTGTCGGCGTACCTCTGACAGCTCTTGCATCCTATCAAGATTACGTATCTCATGGGGACGGTGATTTTCATGGTTTCATGATGAGCAGTCTCAATGGTCCTGCTCAGACTCCATTCTATTTTCTGATGGGAGCCGGTATGATAATGGTTCTTTCTCTCTCCACCTCCAAAAAGGCGCGTCAGGTGACACAGACGACAGTGGGGCTGAGCGCTCAGAATCTGGGTGATGAACTTTTCGGCTCTTCTCGAATCGGACGGTCTCTTGTGCGTGGTGCGATCAACTCGTTTGCGTGGATAAACGACAGAACCCCTGAAAAAGTCAGACATTGGATTACCCGTAGGATGAATACCACTGTTCAGCAACCAGAGGAAGGAGCAGCCTTCGATCTTGTCAGGGGAGCTGTCAATCTGATGCTTGCCGGAATGCTGATTGCTTGGGGTACCTCAATGAAGTTACCTTTATCCACAACGTTTGTAACCTTTATGGTTGCAATGGGAACCTCTCTTGCCGACAGGGCGTGGGGACGTGAAAGTGCGGTATTCCGTGTCACGGGGGTAATTTCAGTGATAGGCGGATGGTTTATCACGGCCGGTGTCGCGTTTATCGGCGCGGGATTGGTTGTATGCCTCATGTTTTTGGGGGGAGTGCCGGTGATGGTAGCCGGCGGGGTGACAGCTCTTGTTGTGCTGGTAAGAAGCCATATGCGTTTCAACCGGAAGAAAAACGATATAGAACGGGATACTCTGTTTCAAACGATACTCTCCACGGATAATGAGAAGGACGTATGGCCTTTGTTGAGAATTTACATAAATGAGAAGCAGAAGATATTTCTGGCGTTCGGTGCCATGGTATATCGCGACGTGATAAACGGCTTTGTCAATGACAAGGTTCGGCTTCTCTCTGGGGCAGAGAAATCTCTGATAACAGAGAAAGACATTCTGAAAGGACAACGTCGTAAGTTGACTTTATGTTTCAGGAAAGCTTCTCCGCAGATAGCGATGGAGAAGAGCACATGGTTTCACCTAAGCAACACTATGGCTATGTCGATTACCTATAATCTGCTTCATATCAATGAAGTGTGTAAAGAGCATGTGGACAATAACTTCATGCCGCTTCCCAAGCGTTTTCATGAATTTCTCTTAACTGTCAGTGACGAGGTGTGTGCTCTGTTCAAAGATACAATAGATGCTTTCGACGAAAATGATTCGGAAGCCATAGACGTGTTGAGAAAGCGCTGTGAATCGGTAAAACTGGAGTTTTCGCGACATTCAAAAGAGGTGTATGATCTTCTGCAACATGGCGATGCGTCCGACATGACAGTAGCCTATGTCTATCTTAATCTTCTTCAGGAAAGTCAGGAACTTGTCACATCGTTGCGGAAGATGCTCCGTGCCATCGGCAAGCTCAACCTTGAGCCCTCCCATTACCGCAGTTTCTCTCATAGCACGATAGAGCAATGATCGAGGTCAGGCACGGCGGCGGAATTCGGCGCAGATAATGGAGGTGGCTACGGCCACATTCAGGCTTTCCGTGGTCTCGCGTTCGGGCGGGAAGTTGGGGATGTGAAGGCGGTGGGTGACGGCCTGTGCCACTTCGCTACTGATACCGCGTCCTTCGTTGCCCATCACGATGATGCCATACTGTTCCAGCGGTTGGTCGTAGAGTGAACGGCCTTCGAGGAATGTACCGTATACGGGAATGTCAGCGGGGAGGATCCGGAGCAGGTCGGGCAGGGGATAATAGTGTACGCGTACATGAGCCAATCCGCCCATTGTGGCCTGCACCGTTTTAGGATTGTAGACATCGGCACACCCGGGAGAGCAGAAAATATGTTCGATGCCAAACCAGTCGGCCATGCGGATGATGGTGCCCATATTCCCAGGATCTTGCACATCGTCCAAAGCCAGACAGAGTTGTGAGGAGGGAATGGTGGTGTCCGGCGATTTATATTCCGGTATACGGAACAGTGCCAGCACCTCCTGAGGATGTTGCAGCAGACTGGCGCGGCGCAGTTCTTCATGGGTTACGATGTCATGTTCCGTGTGGTGCAGTTTGTTGATCCATTCTTTATTGTCGCAGCGCAGAAGCCACTCCTCCGTGCAGGCTACATACACGCACTCGAAGTAAGGCCACAGGTCTCCCACCAGTTTGTGCCCTTCGGCTACGAAGAGTCCCATTTCCTGTCGTTTCTTTTTCAGTTCCAGCGAGTGAATCAGTTTGATCCGGTTTTTGCTAATCATCTATTTGTGCGGTTTGGCTGAATAATGCTGCAAAACTACAAAGTTATTTTCGATAAATTTCTATCTTTGTAGTGTAAATCAATATCCGGGCGTGTGATTTCTCTACAGAAAACGTTGAAACTTCTCCTGTTGTCGGGCGTACTCCTGTTGTTGGGGGCATGTTCGGCTACGAAATTCATACCCGAAGGTAGTTACATGCTCGACAATATCAGTGTGCGTTCCGTACAGAAAGAAGTGAAGACAGCTCCCCTCAAGGGCTACATTCGCCAGCATCCCAATGCCCGGTGGTTCAGTCTGGTGAAGGTGCCGATGGGGCCGTATGCCCTATCGGGACGCGACACTTCGCGTCGGGTGAATCGCTTCTTGCAGCGGGTGGGTGAGGCACCGGTGGTGTATGATGCCGAGCAGGCTCAGCGCACACGGCGCGATATGGAGTCGGCTGTTTTCAATCAAGGGTATTTGTGTGCCGATGTGGGCTTGGAGGAAAGGATAAAGGGTCGCAAGTTAAAGCTCGTTTACACGATAAATCCCGGTCAGCGCTATCGGATACGCAGGGTAGAACGCCGTATCGACGATGACTCCCTGCGCACCATGCTGATGGCAGACACGGCATCTTCCCTATTGCGTGGCGGAATGCCTTTCGACATCAATGTGCTTGAGGCCGAACGTTCGCGTATTTATTCGTTGTTGCAAAATGCCGGATATTATAAATTCAACAAGCAGTTTATCACCTACGAAGCCGATACCTGTGTGGGCGAACGTCAGGTGGATGTCAAACTTTGTCTGGCTGCTTATCGTGCCTCGGTCACAGACACGGTGCATCCTCACCGACGCTATTATGTACGTGATGTGACGTTGGTGGACGAAGGGTATTTGCAGGCCGGTTATCAGAGCATGCCAATTGATACTGTGCGCTATCGCGGTTATACCATAGCCTATCATCGCAAACCTCACCTGCGCTTCTCCCGTTTGGCGGAGAGCACGGCCATTTATCCAGGTCGGCTCTATCGTGAGCGCGATCAACAGCAGACTTATAACCGCTTCGGACGGTTGGGAGCCGTGATGTCCTCTTCGGTGAAAATGCAGGAGGTACATCCCGATAGCGCATTGTTGGATTGTCGGGTGGCGGTAAACATGAATCGTCCCTACACCTTCAGTCTTGAACCGGAGGGTACCAATTCGGCCGGAAATCTGGGGGCGGCAGTGGTTGTAGGCTATCAGAACCGTAATCTGTTCCGGGGCTCTGAAGTTTTTAATGTGAAGTTGCGCGGAGCTTTCGAGGCCATTCGCGGACTGGAAGGTTATCGGGATGAGAACTATATTGAGTTCAGTGCCGAGGCAGGACTTACCTTTCCTGAATTTAAACTTCCTTTCCTGAGCGAGGCCTATCGTCGATCAGTGCAGGCCACATCGGAGGTATCGGTCATGTATGACTCTCAGAACCGACCGGAGTTTCATCGCCGTGTGCTTACGGGAGCGCTCCGTTATCGTTGGAGCCGTTTCAATCGCAGGCTTGTACACCGTATAGATCTGCTTGATCTCAACTATGTGTTCATGCCTTGGATTTCCGAGACATTCAAGCGTGACTATCTGGATGATGCCGATAACCGGAATGCTATTTTGCGCTACAATTATGAGAACCTGTTCATCATGAAGTTAGGCTATAGCTTTACGTTTAATTCGCAGGGAAGCGGTGGACCGTCAGCTACTTACGGAACCAATGCCACGATGTTTCGCCTGAATGTGGAGTCGTCAGGCAATCTGCTCTACGGTGCTTCCAAACTGTTTCGGGTGAAACGCAATGCCGAGGACACCTACACGCTGTTCAACATAGCTTACGCGCAGTATGTGAAGGGAGACTTCGACTATGCCAAAAGTTTCAGGATAGACGAACGGAATTCATTGGCCTTGCACGTGGGGTTGGGAGTGGCTTACCCCTATGGCAACTCTAATATCCTGCCGTATGAGAAACGCTATTTCAGTGGTGGTGCCAATAGTGTGCGCGGGTGGTCGGTGCGTGAGCTCGGGCCGGGAACCTATCGTGGCACTGACGGTCGCATCGACTTCATCAATCAGACTGGTGATGTGAAACTGGATCTTAGTGTGGAATACCGCACATTCCTTTTCTGGAAGTTACACGGTGCGGCTTTTATTGATGCAGGCAACATCTGGACGATAAGAGCCTATGACGAACAGCCCGGCGGTCAGTTCCGGTTCGACACCTTCTGGCGCCAGATAGCTGTGGCCTACGGATTGGGATTGCGTCTTAATTTCGACTATTTCATCTTGCGTCTGGATGGAGGCATGAAGGCTGTCAATCCCATGTATGAAGGGTCACGGGACAAATATGCTGTCATCCATCCTCATTTCAGACGCGACTTCACTTTTCATTTTGCAGTGGGCCTTCCATTCTGATCATCCACTGCTGTAGACGTTTCACCAAATTCACTTTGCAACGGATGCGGTCAGCCCAATAAGGGGGCTGTTCCAGACGGTCGGCCAACCAGACATGGTATACCACACATTGTGCGGTGGCCGTGGTGTCCGATTCCAATTGCGCCTGTAGCACTTCCACTTCGGCTCGTTCGGGATGTTCGTTCAGTGTGTGGATATCCTCGTCTGTCAGTTGGGAGGCATAGAAAGCTATCCAGGGGTGTGAATCCGGTGTGCAGCAATCCAGAGCTTGGTTAAACTCATAATTGTAATAATGGTTGACAAAGCGTTCGGCTTGTCTGGTGATGGTTTCCATTTCATCCGAAGAGTTCTGACAACTGCTCAGCAGAGCGATGAGGATGAGGGGGATGAAAGAAATAGTCTTCATGAGCCGTTTGTTTTTTTTACAGGATGAAGGTAATCGGATTTATCGTCCGCACAACGCTCTCAGATCACAGCGTTCGCAGATTTGGGGTATGCCGGTCTGTCTGAAGGGAATCGTTTGCGTGAATATTTCTTCAAGCACTTCCTCCAACAGCTCGGTGAAATCGTCCATCAGGGTGTGGAAGTTGGTGACAGGTCCGTCTTTCATTTCAATTTCTGGCGAATAGTCCTCGTTGTAGGACTTATGTACAAAGAAGAGTGTGGGCATGACGGGAGACTTTGTTTCGTGACAGATGATCCAGGCATAGAGAAATGTCTGGAACGCATAGTGAGCACGGTCTTTGGCTTCTTTTACCAGTCTGTTCAGTTCGGTGGGACTTTCTGTATTCCCGCCGGTCTTGTAGTCCATGATACGTGTGGTGTCCAACAGTTCGCCCGTTTCCGGATCGGCCACTTTCACGATGTCCATGCGGTCTACAATTCCGCCGATGCGGATGTGCAGGTCTCCTTTGATCGTGGGGACATTGATGGTAACCTCGTGGTGCTGCTCCATCTCTTTCATCAGGAAAGGCGTTTGGCGCAGATCGTAGGTGAGCAACTGTTTCAAATAGGATAATATCACATTTCGTGCCACCACAAGTGTACCGTTGTATTTAAGTGCCTCTTCGGGTGTAGACCGGAATACATTCTCGCGGAAGGCTGCGTCAACAAAAGGAGCCAGCGACACCTCGGGATGTTCAAGTAAGGCTGCCAGTGCATCGTGTGTGATGAGAGAATTGCGGGTGGTGAGATGCCGGTAGACATTCTCGGCCGATGCGTGAAACACAGTGCCGAACAAGGCGGCGTCCAGACCGTCGGCAGGATCTTTCCGCACGCGCAACCGAGCCACATATTGGTAGTAGAACTTCAACGGACAATCCAGATAAGTGTTCAGAGCCGAAGGAGAAAGAGCCGCGGAAGAGGGTACACGGCGGTCATATCTGTTTTGCAGCAGCCGCATCACTTCGTCGGTCTTTTCAGCCTGTAACGTCACGGTCGGTCTGACACCTGGCGTGCTGTTCAGGCTGAGGGTGCGTATGGGAAACTCAGTCTCAGCCAGCAGTTGTTGCATAAACCTCGACATCTCTGCCTGCCCCGTTCCCTCGGAGGACGCGTTGTAGAGCATCGTGATGTGTTCGGCCCGTTGTATCAGCCGGTAGAAATAGAAGGCATATACCGCGATCTTATGTTTGATGGTGGTGAGTCCGAACACTTCGCGCAGGTTATAGGGAATGAACGAGGTGTTGCTGACGGGCTGGGGCAGTTTGCCCTCGTTGAGCGAAAGCAGCACGATATGTCGGAAATCCAGGTTACGTGTCTCGAGCACACCCATCACCTGCAATCCGGTGGCCGGCTCGCCGTGGAAAGGCACGGTGGTCGACTCCATCACTGTTCGGATGAGCCGTTTCAGGGTGGTGGGCATCACATCGAGCACACCGTCTTCCGTGAGCCGGCGGAAGCGGTTCAGTATACCGTGGGTCTGGAACAGGGTCTCGTTGTAGAGCGGTTGCAGCGGTTGCTGACTATTCTGTTCCCGGAATTTTGCGGCCAATTGTTCCACGATATTCTGCAGATAGGTCAGCAAAATCATATTGTCGGTGCATCTCGTAAACAACAAATCCTTGTCGCATAAGGGAGCATAAGGGTGCATCTCCACGTGGCTGCGCTGTTCGGTGCGGAACCGTTGTTCGTCGTTGTCATATCCTTCGGTCTGCAGGTCGAGCAGTGCATTGATGAATCCGTAGATGGGTGTATCGGTGAGTGGATACCCCATGGTAACATTGAGCTGCTTCACCTTGCCTTCCTCTTGTCCGCAGGGGATGGAGTGAAGCACAGGCAACAACAGGCTCTCGTCGCAGAGCACCACGGCCGTCTCGTTCTCCCTCCGGGTGAGATTGTGTTGCAACCACTTGGGCAGATAGCGGGCCTGTGCGTTTTCCGATGAGGCTGCTATATAGGTAATATCCTTGGGCTTTAGCAGGTTGTCGTACGGTGCACCTTCCAGACTGTTGGGAAAGAGTTTCAGATTCTCGCGGATAAAGGTGCCGGCCTCAGCCATCAGATTATCCTTGACGTAGTAGTTGTCGTAGTCCCAGTAAAAGCGTGCCCGGTTGTGTTGGTGGAGGAAGGCGAATAGGCGTTGTTCCACATCATTGAGCACGTTGAAGCCCACAAACACGTATGTCTTTCCGCCGGTGAGCAATGTGCTTTGTTCGTCGAGATGCTCCACCACGTGGCGATAGAGCGCCCCTTCATAGAGGAGTCCCTTGTCTTTCAGGCGTCGGTGATAGTCGGTGTAGATACGCTCCATGGCATTCCACATTTGCAGAAACTTCTCCTTCAGACGGGAATTGCCTTCGATGGAGAATCCCTCGAAGAAGTGGCGCAACGCTTGTTCCTGCTTGATGGTGAGAAAGGAACTCTCATCCATTTCCTTTAGAGCTTGTATGTTGGAAAAGAGCGCATGCGCATCGGCCAGGTGCTTGTCTATGTCATCGAAGTCGGCCAGCAGTATTTCTCCCCATCCATAGAACCGGTCGGTTTTTTCGGGATTGTCCACGTTTTCGGCATACACCGTGTATAGTTCGCACACGGCTTGTATGGGGTCGCACAATTCGTAGTCGGAAAGTGAACGGAACAGTTCGCTGATGGTGCGGTAGCGCGGTGCCCACATGGGATTAGGGGACAGTTCGACGAATGCCTGGTTCATAAACAGGCCGGCACGCTTGTTGGGAAACACCACCTCAACGTTTGTGAGGTTGGTTCCGTAAGTCTTGAGCAGGTCACGTGCTACGAGAGTGAGAAATCTTTCCATGATAAATGTGTGTCTGTCCGGTGTTAAACTTCTTCTGTCTTGTTGGTGTATACAAACCAGAGATACCCCCTGATATGTGCCTGCGGATACATGCCGGTAAGCAGTTCCATATATTCCTTCACTTGTTCGTGGTACTCCGGTTTGGAAGACCCGAACTTGAAGTCCACCACGATAATTTCGTCCTCGGCCATCATCACGCGGTCCGGTCGGCGCACGATGCACTCGCCGCTGTCCGGATCTGCCGACAGAATGGAACATTCGTTGAAGAGTTCATAGCGTCCGCTGAACCAATCGGCGATGATGGGGCGGCGCAGTCCGTTTTCCACCAGTCTCCGCAGGTGGTCGCGTTGTTTCTGTTCACCGATCAATCCTTCGGTCTCCACCTGCATCAGTGTGCGTTCCACATCGTCTGCCGTGCGGATGGTGGAGAATATGTAGTGCAGCAGGCGGCCGGTCTGCACATATTCCTGTTGTTTGTCATTCGTGTCATTGGCGGTATCCTTGCCGGCCAGATGGATAAACTGTTCCGAACGATTGGATTGGCGGAAATTCATGGGGTTCTCGTAGGAGGTCATACGGATGGTTTCCGAATTTAGGCTCAACTCCATACGGTTGTCTTTTTTATTTGCTTTTTTCACCGTTGTTATCGGTTGCCCGTAGTCAAAGCCCGTGATGACTTCCTTGGTCAGATCTTTTCTGAATGTAATTTCCTCGCGTGTCAGTTCCACATCCGGCAAGTGGACGGGCAGAGTGGCGTATAGCAGGTCGCTCACCATTGACTTGTCGGTGAAGTCGAATTTGGTCTTACCCCATACGTACAGGTTTTTTGCCGCACGGGTGAAAGCCACGTACATCATGTTCAGGGCATCCACCCTCATTTGCAGATGTTCTTCTTCGTACTCTTCGCAGTATACCGAGTCCTGCATGTTTTTCCCTAATGCCACCGGAATGACGGGCAGGGCATTGTAGGGCGATTCTTTTGGGGTGCACCACAGTAGGTTGCGCTTATCTTCGCTTTCGACGGCCCAATCAAAGTAAGGGAGCAGAACGGTGTGAAACTCCAGTCCCTTGGACTTGTGTATGGTGAAGATGCGTATGCCGTCGATCTCTCCCGAGGGAATATTCTGATGCCGGAGCGTGTCTTCCCAATACGTGAGGAAACTCTTCAGATCTGTGGGGTTGGATTGGGCATATTCGGTCACTTTGTCGAGATATGTGAGCATATAGGCGTCCTCGCCCTCCAATCGGTCGAGTGCGAACAGGTGATAGAGGTGTTCCTGTAGTTCGTAGAGCGGCAATTGGCGTAGGGTTTCGGCCTTTTGGGTAAATTCTTCCGGAAGCAGGGAGGACGGATCGTTGAGCAACAGCGTGTTGAGCGAATCGTTTCCCGTATGGCAGACATCCCTTTGGTAGTGTATCACCAGATAGGCACGCGACACCACGTCGGTGGGATCGTTCAGACAGCGTTGCGCGGCGATGATGAGGTTGACGGCGAGCGAAGACGACAGCATGAACGCCTCGTTGGATACCAGTTTCACCGTAGGCAATCTGAGGGCGAAACGCTCGATGATGGGTGTGGCCTGTTTGTTTCTTCTCAGCAGGATGGCCATTTCGGAATAGGGAAGACCGTTCTCGTGGAGTGCCTTCACCTGCTCACACAGGTCGTCAAGCATCAGTTCTTCCCATTCGGAATCTTTGTTTGTCACCCCTTTGTAGAAACGCAGTCGCACGTATCCTTTCTCTTCTTTTCCAGGTCGGTATGCTTGCTCCACGTCGCTATAGGCCTGTTCGATTTTCAGTTCGGCTTCGGGGTTCAGGGCGTCCAGTTTCCGCGCAGCTTCGGGAAACAGGGCGTTGTTGAACTGTATGATGCGCCGTTCGCTCCGGAAATTGGTTTTGAGGGAGATGGTTTCGGGCTGATACTCTTTCATCTCCGTTTCGATGTTGTTCAGTAGTTTCCAGTCGCCTCCGCGCCAGCGGTAGATGCTTTGTTTCACGTCGCCCACCAGCAGGTTGCTTTGTCCGGTGGACATATTCTCGATCAGCAGTTTCTTGAAGTTGTTCCATTGCAGTGTCGAGGTGTCCTGAAACTCGTCTATCATCACGTGCCGGAAGTCTGCGCCCATCTTCTCGAATATGAATGGAGCGTCAGTGCCGGCCACCAGTTCGTTGAGCAGGATGGGGGTCTTGGCCAGCAGGAAACGGTTGGTCTCGTTGTTGAGGGCTGTGACTTCTTCGTTGATGATGCCCAGCAGGCGCAAGGGGTTGAGGTGTTTGCGCGTGAGCGTCGCACTGTTGTATTTGGTGGTTTCCTCAAGTTGGAACTGACGGATCTCGGCCAACAGCCTGCTGAAGTGTTCAGCCGTCTCCCGCCATTCGGGCAAAGCCTGTTTGGTCTTCACGAGCATATTCATCGGGTCGGTCACATACTTTTGCAGCGTGACTTTAAATTCCGTTTTCGAGGGATTCATCATGGTGCTGCTGTCGCCCAGTGCACGCAGGTAGGTACCTAATGTGCTGCCATTCTTGAAGTCGGGGTAGACGAGATGACGGTCTTCCATCTCCTCCTGAAAGTTGTGTATAGCGCTGATAATGCGGTCTTTCGCTTCCTCCTGTATGGCTTTCAGAGTGTTGCGTAGCGCGGTGATGAATGCGTTGTCATTTAGTTTTACGGACAGTTGCTCGCTGTTGATCAGATAGGGACGTTTGAATATTTCGGTGGCGAAGGATTTCAGTTCGCCGCTCACGTCCCATCTGCTGTTCTCGCTCAGTCGCTCCTCCACATACTCTGTGATCCAGGCCAGGGTGCGGGGGGCGATGTGTAGTCTCTCCATGATGCGTTCCACGGCCAGTCCCAGTGTCTCCGTGTCGTTCAGATCCACTTGCAGGTTGGCCGTGAGGCTCAGTTCGTGAGCCAGGTTCTGCAACACTTTTTGAAAGAAGGCATCGATTGTTTCCACACTGAACCTGCTGTAGTCGTGCAGAATGGTCTGCAACGCGTTTCCGGCTCTGCGGCTTATTTCCTCATCGCTCAGGGTGATGTTGTCTTTTTCAAGTGCTTCCTTCAGTGCCTTCAGATAGTCTCCGGCCGAGGGCAGTCCTTTCCACAGTCCGTAGAGCTGTTGCAGGATGCGTTCCTTCATCTCGGTGGTCGCCTTGTTGGTGAATGTCACGGCCAGTATGTGGCGGAATGTCCCGTTTCCGGGTGCTGCCACCAGCAACTTGATGTATTGTACAGCCAGGGTAAATGTCTTTCCGGATCCGGCGGAGGCTTTGTATATGGAGAGATTGTTCATGCGGGATGAAGGGATTTACATCATTTTATTGATATAAGTATCGTTTGATGCTCTTTTTGGCTGTTTTCTCAAACTCGTCGTTGCGGAACACGATGCGGGTTATCTGTGAATAGGCGGGCAATTCCTTGTTCAGTTCCACGCGGCTCTCGTCCAACAGTTCGGTCAGCTTCTTGTCATCGTATCCCTGTTTCAGCGCTTCGGCTATGTCGGGGTACACCAGCGCCACCAGCTTATCCTGTTTCATCACGATGAGCGACTCGTTGACAAACGGCATATTGTTCAGTTTGGCTTCAATTTCCTCCGGATAGATGTTCTGCCCGTTGGTGCTCAGCAACATGTTTTTGCATCGGCCTTTGATAAACACATAGCCGTTGGTGTCGATCACCGCCATGTCGCCCGTGTGTATCCAGCCCTCTTCGTCCAGCACTTCGGCAGTGGCTTTAGGGTCTTTGTAGTAGCCCAGCATGGTGTTGGTGCCTCTGCACATCAGTTCGCCGGGAATGTGCGCCGGATCCCTACTGTTCACTTTCAGTTCCATGCGGTCGGCAGCCCGGCCGCACGACGTGTAGGGTGTGTCGTGCCACGGACTGTGGCAGATGGTGGGGCCGCATTCTGTCATGCCGTAGGCGATGGAGTAGGGGAAGCGGATCTGTTTGAGGAAGGCCTCCACTTCGGCGTTGAAAGGTGCGCCACCGATGATGATGTCGGTTACGTTTCCACCGAAGAGTTTCATACTTTCCTCGCGCGCGCGTTCCTTTAATTTATCGCTGACGATGGGCAGACGCAGGAGCAGTTTGCCCAGTTTGCTGTCGGTGCGCGGAAGCACTTCTTTTTTGAATATCTTCTCCACCACGAGCGGTACGCACGAGATGACGCGTGGACGGATTTCGGCCACCGTCGTCATGATGATTTTGGGCGAGGGCATGCGGGTGAGGAAGTGGAGATGTGCACCGTGGCAGATGCCGTAGAGGAAGTCGTACACCAGTCCGAACACGTGTCCCATGGGGAGCATCGAGACGATACTGTCTCCCGGTTGGATGCCGATGGTACGGTGGCAAAACAGGATGTTGGACGTCAAGCTGCGCGCCGGCAACATCACTCCTTTGGAGTAGCCGGTGGTGCCGCTGGTGTAGTTGATCACCACCAGTGTCTCGGGCGATTCCTCCTTGCGGTAGTGCACGTGACACGACTCAAACACGCGGGGAAATTTGCGGCCGAACATTTCATTGAGGTGTTTGCGGGCATAGGTGAGTTGTTCCGACCGGCTTTCGAGCAGACCGAAATCTTTCAGTCCGATGATCCCCTCGAGCGCCGGCATCTGTTCTTCGTTGAGGTTCTCCCACACCTGATCGCCCACAAAGAGCAGACGGGCCTCGCTGTGGTTCACGATGTTGTGGATGTTGTCCGGCTTGAATTCGTGGAGGATGGGCACCACGACGGCACCATAGGTGAGTGTGGCCAGAAACGCCACACACCAATTGCCGCTGTTGCGGCCGCACAAGGCGATACGGTCGCCCGGCCGGATGCCGATATGCTCCATCACCAGATGGATTTTTTCTATCTTCCGGGCCACGTCCTTGTATTGCAGGGTCTCGCCTTGAAAGTCGGTCAGGGCCTTTCGGTTCCAGTTTGCTATGATGCTCTCTTCCAGCAGGTCTATCAGTCCTTTGTCTGTCATGCTTCGATTTATGTCAGATTTATATAGAACAAAGATAGTCAAACTCGTTTACATACAGATGGATTTTTATAAATTAATGCATTCCGGCCTTATCCCGGGTGTGTGTTGACCGTTCTGTCAATGCCTGGCTGCCTTTTGCGGATACTCGCTTTTTTCACTACCTTTGCCGTCCGCTAAGGATACATAATAAAGAGGATTATGCAAAACGGTAAAAAGAATGTAATGATGTCCATGGCTGCGCTTTTCGACCTGGACGGAGTGGTGTTTGACACCGAGCCGCAGTATAGTGAGTTCTGGGGTGGGATAGGTCGGGAGTTTCGTCCCGATGTCCCGGATTTTGACCGGAAGATAAAGGGACAGACCCTTGTGCAGATTTACGGACGCTGGTTTGCGGGCGAGGAAGGGTTACAGCGTGAGATCACGGCACGCCTGAATGCGTTTGAACGTGATATGCGCTACGACTACATTCCCGGTGTGGAGGACTTTCTGCATGACTTGGCCGGAGCCGGGGTGTTCACAGCAGTGGTCACCAGTTCCAACCGCGCGAAGATGGAGCGTGTGTATGCGGCCCGTCCGGAATTCGGGCAAAGGTTCAGCCGCATTCTCACATCGGAGGACTTTGCCGAGTCGAAGCCTCATCCCGACTGTTATCTGAAGGGGGCTTCTGCTGCAGGGCTGCCTCCCGGACGTTGTGTGGTGTTCGAGGACTCGTTTCATGGCATCGAGTCGGGTTGCCGTGCCGGCATGACCGTCGTGGGACTCTCGACCACCAATCCGACCGGGGCAATCGCTCCTTTCTGTCGGCTTGTGATACCCGATTTTACGGGTTTCAAGGTAGAAAATATGCATGATCTGCTCCGTGAGTCTGAAAAATAATGTAATTTTGCGCCGACTTTTAAAAAACATGCTATGGCAGGATATTTAGTAGATGACACCCGCAAGGTGACAACTCACAGATTGATAGAGATGAAGCAGCAGGGCAAGAAGATTGCCATGCTCACGGCCTACGATTATACGATGGCGCAGATTGTGGACGGAGCCGGTGTGGACGTTATATTAATAGGTGATTCGGCTTCCAATGTGATGGCTGGAAACATCACCACGTTGCCCATGACGTTGAATCAGATGATTTATCACGCCACCTCGGTGGTGCGGGGTGTGAAGCGTGCGCTCGTGGTGTGCGACATGCCCTTCGGCACCTATCAGGTGAATGCTACGGAAGGTGTCACCAATGCCATCCGCATTATGAAGGAGAGCGGATGTGACGCCCTGAAGCTGGAAGGCGGACAGGAAATTATCGATACGGTGAAGACCATACTTGCGGCCGGAATACCCATTATGGGGCATCTGGGACTGACTCCGCAAAGCATCAACAAGTTCGGCACCTATGCCGTGCGTGCCAAGGAAGAGGCGGAGGCCAACCGCCTGATCGAGGATGCTCACGCTTTGGAGGAGGCCGGTTGTTTCGGTCTGGTGCTGGAGAAGATTCCCGCGGCATTGGCACAGCGTGTGGCCGCCGAACTCACCATACCCGTAATCGGTATCGGTGCCGGCGGACAGGTGGACGGACAGGTGCTTGTGGTGGACGATATGCTGGGCATGACTAAGGGCTTCTCGCCGAAGTTCCTGCGTCGTTATGCCGATTTGCACACGGTGATGACTGATGCCATCGGCCGTTATGTGGGTGATGTGAAGTCGCAGGACTTCCCGAATGTCAACGAACAATATTAAGCGTGGACGCGGATTGGGATAAAGCCGCCAAGCGCGGATGGCGTCTTAACTGTTGGCGCCTCAGTGTGGTAAATCTGCTGGTAGGAATGTCTTTCTATCTGCAGATTCCTTTTTTATCCCGGGTGTTGCAGCCCGACAGTTGGGCGGCATGGCCGGATGCTCTGTTGTGGTTCGGCGGCTGCTATGTGGCCGGTATGTTTCTGCCCGGTCCCTTCTGCAACTATTGGCTCGATGCCTATCGGCGTCTCAGTGTGTGCCGTTGGTCAATCTGGCTTCTGCTGATCTCGTCGGCTTTGCTCTATTGGGTGGTTCCGGTGGTTTTCAAACCTCTTTACGGCCTGCCTGCGGGTATGGCCATGGGCTTGTTTCAGATGTCGGCAGGAAGCACGTTGTTGGTCGATTTGTCGCCTTCGGACTGCCGCACACTGGCGTCCCACCTTTATTATTGGTTGTCGCGTCTGGCTTTGGGACTTGGGCCGGTGCTCTCTCTGCTGGTCACTCCGGTGGCCGGACTGCAGTGGTTGCCTTGGCTCTCGTTGCTGTGTGGCGGTGTGGCTCTGTTGGTGTTGCTGACGGTAGAGGTACCTTTCCGCACACCGCTTGAACCTAAAATGATTTCTCTCGACCGCTTTTGGATGCCCCGTGCGTTCCGTTTGTTTTCCGCACTGTTTCCGTTGGCTTTTGCGGTGGGCTTTCAACTCCCGTCTTTGAAGGGAGCCGAGTGGTATGCCCTCATGCTGGTCGGCCTGTTGGTGGCTCTGCTGTTTCATCGGCTGTTTCGCCGGATGGCTGATGTGCGCTATGAGGCGGTGTGGGGTATGATGCTGATTTCATTAGCCTGTCTGTTCCGCCTGTTGGTTCCTTCCGATACCGATTGGCCGATGATAGCCTTTGTGGTTTTGCTGTCCGCCGGATTGGGCAGTGCGGTGTGCCGCTATCTCCTTTTCTTTGTCCGCATCGCCCGTCATTGCGAGCGTGGTACGGCTCAGACCACCTACATGCTGGCCTGGGAGGGCGGTCTGCTGTTTGGTGTGTCCGTGGGTCTGTGGTCGGCGGATGCGGGTTGCGGTTTCCTTCTTCCGTTGCTTTCCGTGTGCGTGGCCTGGGGAGTATACTCCTTGTTCGTTCATCGCTGGATCAAGGTGGAGCGTGGTATCTGACGTGCCTGTGGCGCGTTCTTCAGTATGTGTACATAAGGTCCTGTAGTAGACGTACTGAAGGTGCTGTATTACACGTACATAAGGAGGCTATGTACGTGTAACGAAGCACCTTCAGTACGTGTAACGCAGATGGGCTTGTAGGTTGCCTTTGTTGCCCAAATCGACAGACGATTTCAGCCAGGTCTCCCTCACAATACGGTGTGATTAAGATTATGCTTCAAAGGTTCATACTATCTGTGTATCAAAGAGAAAAGGTTCAGCAAACCTTCAGTTTTCCTTCAGCAGAGCTTCACCTTTCAGATCGGCGGAATTCCGTGGATAAGCCGCTTGCCTATGGGAGGTGAAGCCGTAGGCCTATGCAATGTTGTCCCGCTTGCCTACGGCTTACCCCATCCGCTTGCCTACGGGACAACATAGCGTAGGTTATTCCAATGAAACCTTGTGGATATGTCCTTTCGCTGAATCTTTATTTGTTGATATTCAGATTGCTGTCGTGTGTCTGTTGCCTAAACAACGAACGGGCGCCTGAGGCATTGCCGTATGTGTGGAATGATACACTAGCCGACTCCATGCAGTGAAGTTCTGCTGAAGGAAAACTGAAGGTTTGCTGAACCTTTTCTCTTTGATACACAGATAGTATGAACCTTTGAAGCTTCTTGGCTTCCGAACGTATTTGTGAAAGGACAATCCTTGTGCGTATACAAACTAAACGGGTTGGCGCTGTCAGCGTGTGGCATGATGCCGCAAGGCTGAGGCGCGGTGTTAACAAATGGAGCATATGAAAAAGAACGGGGTGGGGAAGACATGTTCTATAACATGTAAAAGTGTTAAAAATACACTGATTTTGTATCAGAACAGTGAAAGTTTATAATTTTGTGTTCTGAACAAGATAAAACGAACATAGACGACAAAAGGAATTTAACCAACTTAATAAAACATGAAAAGCAGTTATTTGAAAAGACGACTGGGTCGTTTTGTCATTCCTGCTTGTGCTGCAATGACGGTTGGATTGGGACTTTCCTCGTGCGAGGATGAGTTGCTGACCGGTATGCCTTCCTGGTTGGGAAGCAGCATTTACGAGGAGTTGCAGACAAGAGGCAATTACGAAACGACGCTAAGGCTCATTAATGATCCGGCTTTGAATTATGCATCCGTGTTGCAGCGTACCGGAAGTAAGACGCTTTTTGCAGCTGATGATGCGGCTTTCGATCGCTTCTTCAAGAAAAACGATTGGGGCGTGAAGAGCTATGACGATTTGTCGGATGCCCAAAAGAAGATGTTGTTCAACACTTCAATGGTGAACAACGCTTATCTGATAGAGCTTCTGTCGAGCGTGAGCGGGAATCCACCCGAAGAAGGGAAGTGTATGCGTCGCATGACTTCCCTGTCTGTGTTTGATTCCGTGCCTCGCGTGTGGGCGAAGGACATGCCCGATAATATCTATTGGAGTGCGGCCCGCGAGGAATTTACCGATGAGAATCACCCTATGTTGCTCATGAAGGACAACACGGTGGCTCCTATGGTACACTTCCTGCCCCGTTTCATGGAGTCAAACAATATCACAAACGAGGATTTTGAAATCCTGACCAATCATCAGACCAATGACATCAATCAGGCTTACGTCAACGGAAGCCTGGTGACCGAGAAAGACAAAACCTGCCAGAACGGTTATCTGCAATTTGTGGATGAGGTGGTGAAGCCCCTCGACAATATGGCCGAGATAATCCGTAAGAAACCTCAGTTCTCACAATTCAGCCGCCTGCTGGAGCGCTTCTCGTTTCCGCAGCGCAGCACCAGCATGACGGCACAGTGGAAGCAGAACACCGGTGGCGATGAGGACATTTATGTGAAACGATACTTCAATACGAACGGATCGTCCGAGGTCAGCGTGGACGACTATGGCAACAAAGCCACGGCTCAGCTCAGTTTCGATCCGGGAAACAATACTTATATATACAGCAACTCCGGTGGCTACACGATGTCGCATGATGCCGGTGTGATGCTCGTGCCCACCGATGAGGCATTGGATGATTTCTGGAATGGCGAGGGACGCACACTGCAGGAGAAGTTCGGATCGTGGGATGAGGTGAGCGACTCCATTGTGGTGGCGCTTATCAACAATATGATGCTCTCTTCGTTTATTGCCTCCGTGCCCAGCAAGTTCGGTTCGGTGGTCAACTCCGCTCAGGAGGCCATGGGTATCGAAAAGGCTGATGTGGACAGTTGTTTCCTGGCCTGCAACGGTGTGGTGTATCAGGTGAACCGCGTGTTCTCCGTGCCCGACTACCGTTCGGTCACCTATCCCGCATTGCTCAACACCGACCGCATGGGTGTGATCAACGAGGCCATCAGCATTCTGAAGATGAAGGAATTCCTCAATCAGATGTCGTTCGACAAAATTGAAGACAAGTACAGCTTCATTATTCCCACCAATATGGCTCTGACCCGCTATATCGATCCCGTGTCGGTAGCCAAGGGCACTCCGCAGGTGTATGAATTCTACATAGACAACCGTGCCAGCAACACTGGCATCAAGGTGAAGGCGCACGTCTATGACTATGACCCGGCTACCGGCGAAGTGGGTGCACAGCGGCCCACGCGCGACGAGCCGAAAGACTCTGTGGTGCGGAACCGTCTGCAAGACATCTTGGACAACCACCTTGTGCTGGGACAGTTCAACAACCACCAGCAATACTACCGTACCAAGAGCGGTGGAGTGGTGCAGGTGTCGGGCTTTGGCACCGATGACCTGAAGGTGGGCGGCACCTGGCAGGGCGACCGCGGAACATCGGTTTCCGTCCGTCCGGAGGACATCTTCGACATGTCGCAGACCGGTAACGGCATCTCCTACATCATCGACGAGGAACCGTTGATGACCACTTCGCGTTCGGTGTGGCAGACCCTGAAGGAGGATGAAGCCTACAGTGAGTTCTTCGCTCTGCTTGACGGTAGTGACAATCTGATGGCGGCCACGGTGGACCGTCATGCCACAACGGACAAGACCATCACTTTCTTCAGCAACTATCACTACACGATTTATGTACCTACTAACGAATCGGTGCGTGAATTGATAGATGCCGGCAAGTTGCCTACTTGGGAGCAGGTGACAGCCGTGAAGGAAAATGAGGAATTGCTGGATGCCGATCGCCTGCAACAGGTGGACTCGCTCACCAATATTATCGAGAACTTCCTGCGCTATCACATCTACGACAATGCTCTCTACATCGGTGGAGAGACGGTGGAAAACGGAATCTACGAATCCTCTTGTCTGGGCAGCAACGGACGTTTCGTGCGTTCCACGGTGACCAACAATGCTTCCGGTTTCACGGTGAAGGACAATTGTGGTAACGTGCGCCGCGTGCTGACGGTTGCCGATGGTGCGGGTGACCACTCCAACAAACTGACACGTGACTATCTGTTCAACAACATAGATGTGTCGAAAGCCACCAACATCTACACGTCGTCCTATGCTGTGATCCATCTTATCGACAAACCGCTGTTCTACGCCGAGGATCAGTTCCCCGAACCCAATCAACAGTAAACAATCAGGAGTATGAAAAAGTTGAAATTCATTATATTCATGAGTTGCCTTGCCTGGGCCATCCAGGTGAGTGCACAAGGCATCACCAGCGTCAGCGGTACCGTTTCCGACTCGTATGACGTGCTGATGGGCGTGCAGGTGGTGGAGATTGATGCCGCCAACCGTATCGTCAGTTCGGCACTGACCGACATGAACGGTAACTTCGTGCTGAAGGTGCACAACAGCAAAAACCGTATCCGGTTCAGCTATATGGGTATGAAGACCGTCTTCCTGCCCATTAATAAAAAGGTATACAAGATCCAGATGGAGGATAACACCAAGGTGCTGGGCACCGTGGACGTGGTGGCCAAGAAGAAGATGCAGACCTCCGGTCTGGCCATTCCCGAACGCGAAATATCTTTCGCCGCACAAACCATCAATGCCAAGGAATTCGAGGGACTGGGTTTCAGTTCCATTGACGAGGCTTTGCAGGGACGTATCTCCGGTCTGGACATCGTGCTCAACTCCGGTGACTTGGGAGCCGGAACCAGCATGCGTATGCGTGGTGCCTCCACCATCAGTTCCGTGGTGTCCAACGAACCCCTGATTGTGGTCAACGGAAACGTGATGAACGTGGATCAGACGGGCTTCGACGTGAGCACGGCCAATGAGGAAAGTTTCGCCCAGTTGCTGAACGTCAACCCCGAGGATATTGAAGACATCAAGGTGATGAAAGACGCTGCCGCCACGGCCATCTGGGGATCGCAGGGTGCCAACGGTGTGATTGAAATCCGCACCAAGCGCGGTCATCGCGGCAAACCCACGCTCACCTACACCCTTCGTCTGACAGGCACCTATCAGCCCAAGGGCATCGATCTGCTCAACGGTGACCAATACACTATGTTGCTCAAGGAGGCCTATTTCAATCCCACGCAGAGCGACATGGCTGCCAACATCCGAGAGTTGAACTACGAAAGTCCATCCACCTTCTCCGAGGCGGAGATGTTTAATGAGAATACCGACTGGGTGAAGGAAGTGACACAGTTCGGATTGCGCCAGCAGCACTATGTGGCTGTGGAGGGCGGCGACGAGAAAGCCGTGTTCCGCATCTCCGGCGGTTACGACCACGAGACCGGTTCCATCATCGAACAGAAACTTGACCGTTTCTCCACCCGTATGGCATTGGACTATTTCGTGAACGATCGTATCAAGATTGCCAGTAACTTCTCGCTTACTTATACCGACAACGAGCGAAACAGCGACAATCTGCTCAACATTGCCTATCGCAAGATGCCCAACCTGGCCATCTATGAGCAGGATCGCAACGGAGTGTCCACCGGACGCTATTACTACATGTTGCAAGGCACGGAGAATAACGACTACCTGAGCGACCAGCGCGGATTGGTGAATCCTATCGCCAGTGCCAAGTTGGCAAAGAACGAACTCCGTACCTATGACATTGTGCCTGAGTTGATCCTCGAGTACGACCTGCTGGGTACGGACGATGACCACCACCGCTTGAAATACGAGGGACGCGTGTTGATGAACATCTTCAACAGCTACACCGATACTGACTATCCCCGCGAACTGTCTACACAGAACTATCAATACAGTCATGTAGCTACGTCCGACAGTCGCAAGAGTCTGCAGTTTACCACAACACATACGTTGACGTTCCGTCCGTCGTTCAAAAATCAAGACCACGACTTCATGGCCTTGGGACGTTTCCAGTTGGTGAGCGGCACCGCAAGCGGCCTGACCAACAATGCCGACCGTCTGCCCGACGGCATCGAGGCGCCCAGCCTGGGCCGTGTGACGGGCGTGAGCAGTTGGTTCTCGCAGTGGAGAAGTCTCTACTACACCTTCCAGGCGCACTATGCTTACAAGAGCCGCTATATCTTTGACGTGTCTGCCCGTATGGATGCCACCACCAAGTTCGGTCCCAGCAAGCGCTGGAACGTTTATCCCGCCGTGTCCGGCCGATGGAACATCAGCGACGAACCGTGGATGAAGAGCTGGTCGGGTAAATGGCTGAGCATGCTCTCTGTGCGCCCGGGATGGGGCATGGTGGGAAGTCAGCCCACGCAGGACTTCCTCTACATCAACACCTATTCCAATGCCGGCAACTATCTGGGCAATGCCGCCATGCGCCCCAACGGCATCAAACTGAACGCCCTGACCGGTGAGCGCAAGTACACGTGGAACGTAGGTTTCGACCTGGGACTGTTCAACAACAAGGTGACCATGGATGTGAACCTCTACACCCAGCTCACCAAGGACATGCTGATGGGCAACGCTGCCATTCCCGGTTCCACCGGCTTCGGTTCGCTGGCCTATATGAACGTGGGCGACATGCAAAACCGCGGTTGGGAATTCAACATCAACGCCAACGACATTCTGAAGAGAGGCAAGTTCTCCATGAACGTGAACGTGACGTTTGCCAACAACCACAATGTCATCAAGAAGATGGACGCCGGCATTCTGGCCAGTCTGAACAGCGACTTCGTGGAGGGTAATGCCCGACTGCTGCAGCGCGTGCAGATCGACAACCCCTTCGGTGCCATCTACGGCTACCGCTACCAGGGCGTCTACCAATACAACTACGACACATTCAAGAAAATGTCGCCCGAACAACAGGCACAGGTGACGGCTCCCGTGGCTCGCAACGCCAACGGCGAGGTGATCCTGGACGACCGGGGCAATCCGCTTCAGATGTGCTATTGCTACAACACCACCGACTACCAATTCCGGGGCGGTGATGCCATGTACGAGGACATCAACCACGACGGTAACATCGACCAGCTCGATATTGTCTATCTGGGCAACTCACTGCCGAAACTGACCGGTGGATTCGGATTCCGTCTGAAGTATGCCCGCTGGTCGCTCAATGCACAGTTCAACTACCGTATTGACTATGACATCGTGAATATGGCCCGTCTGAACATGGAAAGCATGAGCTCAAATAACAACCAGAGTCAGGCTGTGAACTACCGTTGGCGCAAGGAGGGCGACGTGACCAGTATCCCGCGTGCGATGACCACGGCAACCAATGTGGCCAACTACAACACGCTCATCAGCGACCGTTTCATTGAGGACGGAACCTTCTTGCGTCTCAACTACCTACAGTTGTCCTATGGCTTCGACACCAAGAAACTGAAACGTTGGGGACTCAACAAACTGAGCTTCTACGTCACGGCCAACAACCTGTTCTGCCTCACCAAGTACAGCGGCGTGGATCCCGAACTGGGTTACGGCGGCTACAGCGTGACTACGGATAACGCCCAGACTCCCCGTTCCAAGTCCTATACACTGGGTGTCAGTGTAGGTTTCTAATCTAAAATGAATGTGTTTATGAAAAGAATAAGCAATAAACTGATTCAGGCGATGGTAATCGCCGGCACGGGACTGATGACGGTGTCCTGTGCTGATTTTCTGGACATCAAACCGCTCGATCTGGTGACGGACGACAACTACTGGGACGAGCGCAGCGATGTGGAACAGATGATCAACGGACTCTACACCCGTATGCAGGACTACGACTTCCTGTCGCGTGTGCTGGTGTGGGGGGAGTTGCGCTCAGACAACGTATATCAGGGCGAGGAAACGTTGCGCCGCGATGCTTCGGTCTACAACATCACCCGCGAGAACATTCTGGCCAACAACGCCTATGCCTCGTGGACCCCGTTCTACTCCGTCATCAACCGTTGCAACCTGATTATTGAGAAGGCTCCCGAGGTGGCCGTCAAGGATCCGAGTTACACCGAGAGTGATTTGCGCGCTACACTGGCCGAGGCCCGGACAATCCGTGCGCTCTGCTACTTCTATCTGATACGCACCTTCCGCGATGTGCCTTACTACACCTATTCCATCCAGTCGGACGAACAGGATCCGAAACTTCCTGCCACTCCGTTCAACGAGGTGCTGGCCGCTCTGATCAACGATCTGGAGGACTGCAAGGGCGACGCTTTGGTGTCGTATGTAGAAAAGGAAAACAACCCCTACCGTGTCACCCGCAACTCCATCAATGCCTTGTTGGCCGATATGTATCTGTGGCAGCAGAACTACGACCTGGCGGCCAAGCGCTGCGATGACGTGATGAAGGCCAAGCGTCAGGAATACGATAATGCCGTGCTGCAGGGAAGTAGTCTCTCGTCGACCGTCGCCTTGTACGGCCGTAGCGTGGAAAACGAGAAGAAATTTGCACTGTTGAGAGAGGACTGGAGCGGCAACAACACCAGCTACGGCCGTGGATGGTCTTCCGCTTTCTGCGATGGAGGCAGCTACGAGTCACTGCTGGAATTGCATTTCGATTCCCGTGAGATGAGCGGTTATGCCAAGAACGCTGTGGTGGGTTCATTCTACGGAGGTATGGAGGGCAACCAGTTGCGTCCCGGCGGTTTTGTGGCACCTTCAACCACGCTGGCCGGTGATGTGACTCAGAACACACTCAAATATTTTACCAGCGCCAAGGACGTACGGGCCTACCTCAGTTTCTATTCCGACGGAACGGCTTCGGGAAACACGCAGATTACCAAGTATGCCGCGAGATTGGCTCAGGTGACGTATTCCAACAACGTCTATAGAGGCAGTGTAGGCTACAGTTCGCAAAACTCGGCCAATTGGATCTTCTACCGCCTGACCGACGTGATGCTGATGAAAGCCGAAGCACTGGTCTGCCAGATGCAGGACGGACAGACGGCTGGCACTATGAGCGAGACGGACAAACAGCTGTGTGATTCGGCGTTCAATCTTGTATATGCCGTCAACCTGCGTTCACTGATGGGTATCAGCACTACGGGCACACATACTGATGCCTTGCAGGCCGGTCAGTATAACAACAAGACTACTCTGCTGGCACAGGTGATGCGGGAGCGTCAGTGCGAGCTCCTCTTCGAGGGCAAGCGCTGGTTCGACCTGGTGCGTCGGGCTCTTCGTGAGGGAAACACCCTGACGCTCCGAAATGCCGTACGCGACAAGTTCAAGGATGAGGCCACGGCTGCCGACCATAAGTTGGCCAAGATGGACGCCATCTTCTGGCCCATCCATACCAACGAGCTCAACCTCAATCCCAATCTGGAGCAGAATCCAGCATACGGCGGCGTTGACAATTCCTACGAATCAACCTATTAATAGCGTATATTATGAAACACATACATTATTCTATATTTGCCGTGTTGATCTCCCTCGTGATGGGAGGCAACCTGCTGTCGTCCTGCAACGACGACATGCCGGCGGAGAGCTATTTTACCTTCACGGGTGAGATGATGAGCGACTATCTGAACAAGCATCAGGAATACAGTCAGTTTGCTGCCGTGGTGCAGAAAGCCGGTCTGATGGATCTGCTCTCAGCCTACGGCACCTACACCTGTTTTGCTCCCACCAACGAGGCCATGGATCGCTATTTGGTTTCCAGCGGTTACGGTTCGGTGGAGAACATGCCGAAGGTGATGTGCGACACCATCGCCCGCATGCACTTGATGGACAAGGCCTACCACACGTCCGAGATACAGAACGTGAAATCGTTGCCCACCTTCAATATGCTGCGCCGCTTCATTCAGGTGAAGTCGCTGTTGGTGGAGGTTGCCGATGCCGATTCTGTGGCTGTGATTGAACTTAACTCCGGTGTGCACATCATCAACGAACTGATGAACGATTCCGTGCAAAACGGCATCGTGCAACCTGTGGATGCCGTGCTTCTTCCCGCCAACGAGGCTCTGCCCGACGTATTGGAAAAGAACGGTAACATCAAACTCTTCCGTCTGGCGTTGGAAATGACCGGGTTGGACGAACTCATGTATGAATATGCCGATCCGGAATGGAACGAGACTTATGAACGCTATGAGGATTTTACGTTTCAGAGCGATATACACGTTCATCTGACCCGGGCTCCGGAGACTCACAATACTTGTTTTACGGCATTTGTGGTGAAAGATGAGGTCCTGAAGGAAAAGTATGGTGTGGAGACCGTGGATCAACTTTATGATCTGGCAGCCGACATCTATGGTGAGGTCTACCCCGAAGAGGTGGGCAAGAGTTATTGGCAGAACACGCCCGAGGCACTCAAGGATCGCCGCAATCCCCTCAACCGTTTCATGGCCTATCATCTGATGGACCGTCTGGGACTCTACGACAAGCTCACAACCATCACCACACTCGACCTCACTAAGGTGGATCCCACGGAATGGTATACCACCATGTGTCCCAATGCCATGATAAAGGTGCAACGGGCCGAAATGCCGCAATACATCGGCAACTCGGTGAAGGGCGATGTGTATATCAACCGTTGTTTTGACGCCCGCAACAACATCGAGGGAGCCCATGTATTCCCCGATGTGGAGGACGGGCTGGTGAATCAGGCACTGAACGGTGTGTACTATTATATTGACGATATCATCACCTACGGAAAAACCACACAGGATATTGTGTTCAATGCCCGTATGCGTATCGATCTCTCTACAATTTTTCCAGAACTGATGTCCAACGAAATACGCGGAAACGGTGACAATTTTACCGAGAACTTTGCAGACACGAAGTACGGCTCATCCTATTACTTCCCCGACGGATACCTGAAGAATGCCACGCTGAAGGGAGACGGTAAATTTGTCTACCTGCGTCCGCGCAACTACTTCTGGAGTTACAAGGGCGACGAGTGCAACCTGGTGGGTAAGACCTACGACTTTGAGTTCACCCTCCCGCCGGTGCCCACAGGCGACTACGAGATCCGGTTGGGTTTCTGTGCCACCCCCACACGTGGTATCACCCAAGTCTATTTCGACGGCAAGCCCCAGGGTATTCCTCTCGACATGCGTGTGATGGCCAACGATCCCTCCATCGGCTGGATCAGATTCAGCATTGCCACGAGCGAGGAAACCCGCGAGGAGAGCAAGAAGGCCATGAAGAACAAAGGATTTTATCGTGGGCCGGCCAGTGTGTTCAATTTCACCGGATCCAACCATCACGATGGCGAGGTGACGAGCAGCAAGGAATACTTTTTCGACAACTTCCGCACGTTCCGCATGGTGTTGTGCCGCGTGTCCAACATGGACGGAAACACGGAGCACAAGTTGCGCCTGCGGTCGGTGTATTCCGAGGGTGACGCCGAGGTAATGATCGACTATCTGGAGATTGTGCCCAAGAGTATCTACGGTGTGGATCTCGACGGACTGAAGGAAGATGACAATTGATAAACGGTTTCGTAACAGATTAAGATGAAAATAAATATGAAATATAAGATTCAGACAGGATTGGCGGCTATGGTGGCTGCCACTTCCCTGACCGTGGGTTGTAGCGATGCCTGGGATGATCATTACGGCAACGGGAGCGAGGTGCAGGGCAACACCCTTTGGCAGGTGGTCAGCAACGACGGCCAGCTGACTCAGTTTGCCCGTGTGCTGGACTGCTGCGGCTACAGCACACGGCTCAACGATCGGCAGGTGTTTACGGTGTTTGCACCGGTGATAGACGAGCATACGGCCGATAGCCTGATCGAGGTGTACAACACCGAGAAACAACGTGGCGTGAAGGATACTGAGAATGCCATGATCGTGCAGTTCCTCAACAACCACATCGCCCTCTACGGCCACTCCGTGTCGAGCCAGACCAACGACTCGCTCTATATGTGGAACGGCAAGAACATGCGACTTACTTCCACAGCTTTCGGCAACCACCGTTTTGTGGGCGACGGTCAGCAGGTGGCCTCCAACGGTATTCTCTACAAGATAGACGGCATACAGCCCTACTACCGGAATGTGTGGGAGCAGGTGCAGTATGATCCCCGTATCTCCCACATCGCCGATTACATCTCCACATTCAGCCGCTATGAATTGGATACCGATGCCAGTGTGCCCGGTGGAGTGGTGGATGGCAATATCGTTTATCTCGACTCCGTGATGCATTTCACCAATGATCTTATCGGAGCATTGGGATGGATCAACCGCGAGGACTCCTCCTACATCATGATGGCACCGGTCAACGACGTGTGGGACGATAAACTGGAACAATACAAGCAATACTACGTGTACAACAGCCGTGTCACCGGACGGGATTCGTTGCAACAGGTTCGTGCGGCTGCAGCTTTGCTGGAAGATCTTGTGTTCAACCGCAACACGCAGAAGAGCATCGAGGACTCCATCTGTTCCACCACCTACAGTCCTTTCACGCCCGGATACAGTGTCTTTCAGAAGCCTTTCCAGCCCGGCGGATTATTCTACGGCATGGAGAAAGTGGAGTGCAGTAACGGCTTCTTGTATGTGGCCGAACAGTTCCCCATTCATCCCGAGCAATCCTATTTCATGCGTGCATTCGCGATGGAGGCGGAGTCCGACCGTTATTATACCATTGATGACGAGAACCTCACCAATTGCTATGAGCGTACGGTACCTGCCGCTTCTGAGTTTGATGTGTCGGACGACAAGTTCCTGTTGATAGCCTCGGCCCGCACGTCAAACACCAGTGTCACGTTTTCGCTGCCCAATGTCCTGTCCGGTTGCTACTACGACATCTATTGCGTGTTCGTTCCGGCCATCGCCTATGACGAGAACGCTACGGCACAGGAGCGCTTGCCCTACAGAGCTTCGTTCTACCTGAGCTACAAACAGGCCAACGGAACCTACTACAACGAACGCTTCACAACGGCATTGAACAACCCCGATCCGAAGCCGGGCATACAGGCACGTTACTACGTGACCGAACCGGACGTGATGGACACCGTGCTGGTGGCCAAGAACATCAAGTTCCCCGTGACCAACATCGGCGACAACGACACGGAGGTGAAACTGCAGTTGCGCTCCAATGTCAGTCAGTCGGATCAGACCAAATATTCACGCAATATGCGTGTGGACTGTTTCCTGCTGCGTCCTCATGTGGAGGAAGAATAACGGAATGATTGTTGAACCAAATAGACACTTATCTAATGAATAAATATAGATTCTATTACTTATCGTTCGTGATGCTGGGTTCCATGGGGATTTATGCACAGAGCGATGCGGCAGCGGATACGGCTCTGGTGACCCGTGTGCCCAAAGCCGAAAAGAAAGTACCGGTGAGAGAGGTGAAAGGCAAGGTATGGGATGCAAACTCCGGTGTGCCTCTGTCCGGTGCGATGGTGCGTGTGAGTGGGATAGACGGCTACAGTGCACTGACCGACGAGAACGGAATGTTCACCCTTTCCGTACCTCTCCACGCCACGGTGGTGGAGGTGACGGCTCCCGATTTCAACCGGGTGATGGTGGGGTTGCGCAAGGGCGAATCCTTGGGCGATATCCGTCTCTATTCATCGGTAGCCCCCGGTTTGTACGAAGACGGAAACAACATCTTGGGAAACTCCATGACATCGGACTTCGGAAGGAGCACGGCTCTTAACATTTCGGAGGAAATTGGAGCCAAACTGGGTGCCGACGTGTACACGGTGGGGCGTAGCGGCACCCCCGGTATCGGTAGCTACATGACCATAGGCGGAGTGAACTCTTTGTTAGCCAATTCTCAACCGTTGATTGTGGTGGATGGTGTGATACTCGATCAGCAGTATAGCCGCACGATGTTACACTCCGGATTCTACAACGACTTCCTGACCAATCTCAATGTGAACGATATCGAGAAGGTGGAGGTGATGCGTAACGGAACGGCTATCTACGGTGCCAAAGGTGCCAACGGTGTGATTTTTATCAGCACCAAGCGCAACAAGAGTCTGGCCACCCGCATTGATGCCACCATTTCGGCCGGGGTGGAACTGCAGCCCAAGATGTACGACCTGATGAATGGCGGACAGTTCAAGACCTATGCGTCCGAGATGTTGCGTTCGACAGGTACGACGGCTACCAACTTCAAGTTCCTTGATCCGAGTCCCACCAACTATTGGTACAACAAGTACAACAATGATACAGACTGGTCTGACGAGGTGTATCGTGAGGCTTTCACCCAAAACTACGGGGTGAATGTGCAGGGAGGAGGCGAAGTGGCCAGTTACAATCTGTCGCTTAACTACACTATGGCACAGAGTACGCTGAAGGAGAACGATATGGATCGCCTGAACATACGCTTCAATACCGATATCGAACTGGCCAAGTGGTTCAAGCTCCGCTTCGATGCCTCGTATGTCAACATGACCCGGGATCTGCGCGACCAGGGTGCCCCCGACAGTTATGACAACGGAACCGTGTCTGCTCCCAACTTCCTGGCATTGGTGAAGAGCCCCATGCTCAGTCCTTACTCCTATGCGGCGGGCGCCATCTCCGGTTCCCATCTCGACATTGATGATGAGGACTACTTGAACGAAGCCATGAGTCACATCCGCAATGCCAACTACAAGTTGGCCAATCCCTCGTGTATCAACGAGTACGGATCGGCCGAGAACAAGAACCGTTTTGAAAACAGTTTTGTAAACATTGCCGTGACACCGCGTTTTGAAATCAACCGCCATCTCACGCTCAGTTCGCTCTTCAGCTACTCGCTCACCAACACCAACAACAAGTACTACATACCTCTCAGTGGCGTGCCCGATTATTATGTGAAATCGATGGCCAATTATATGCAGAATGAGATCCGTTCACTGTTTGCCAAGCAAAATTATGTGATGAGTGATACCCGTCTGGCTTGGAACAATCAATATGGAGCGCACGACATCAGCTTGTCGGGTGGATTCCGTTACCAGAGTGACAGCTACTCGCTCAACACGCAACTGGGCTACAATACCGGAAACGACAAGACACCGGCCGTGAACAATAGCGAGGTGCGCTACACCGACGGTGTAAGTAACGATTGGGCTTCCATGACATGGTATGCGCAGGCTGCTTACAACTACGCCCAACGTTATTTCGTGGAGGGTAGCCTGGCTCTGCAATCCTCTTCGCTCTTCGGTCGCCAGGCCAAGGACGGATTCAAGATGGGCGGTGTAGTGTGGGGTGTGTTTCCCAGCTTGCAGGCCGGATGGATGATGAGTAACGAAAAGTGGTTCAACTGTCCCGGTATTGATAAACTGAAGATTATTGCCGGTTACAGCATGAGCGGTAATGATGACATCGCTTCTGATGCTTCACGCACCTATTTTGGCACCACTTCCTATCTGGGTCTGGTTACCGGTCTCACTGTGGGCAACATCGGGAATCCCTCGTTGCAGTGGGAAACCACTCGTCGCTGGAATGCCGGATTGGATGTGAATGTGTTGCACAACCGTATGAACGTGAAGTTCAACTATTTCCATAGCACCACAGACAACCTGCTTACCTACAAGAGCCTGAAGGCAGTGGCCGGAATAGAGAAGAACTGGAGCAATGGCGGTGCGCTCAAGAATCACGGGTTCGACGTGACGGTGAATGCCCATCTGCTGGCCAAACGCAACTGGAACTGGACCATGGGCGCCAGTGTGGGACATTATGACAACGAGCTGACCTCGCTGCCGGATAACGCACTCTTTACCGATACCGAATTGTATGGAGCTACCGTGCGTTCGCAGATCGGTAATCCCGTCAACATGTTCTACGGCTACAAGACAGCGCCCACAAGCAACGGGCACATTGTGTATGCTACCACCGAGGAGGCTAAGGCCGACAACCTCTATGTGTTGGATGCCAACGGAGTGACCCGTCACTATTTCGGTGCCGGAGATGTGAAATATGTGGATGTGAACGGTGACGGTTGCATCGACGCCAACGACCGCACCTTCATCGGTAATCCCAACCCCGACTTCTACGGTAACATTTTCACATCGCTCCAATGGAAGCGTCTGCGTCTGGATGTGAACTTCAACTACAGTGTGGGCGGTGATGTGTTCAACTACGTCCGCCAGCAGCTGGAGAGCGGAAGCCGCTTCTTTAATCAATCTCAGGCTATGCTCAGTCGTTGGACGGCCGAGGGACAGGCCACCGATATGCCGCGTGTGTCGTATGGGGATGTGATGGGGAATGCCGCTTTCAGCGACCGTTGGATAGAGGATGGCAGCTACCTGCGTCTGAAGAATGTGACCCTGAGCTACGACTTCCCCATCAACAACCCTTACATCCAAGGGCTCAGCGTGTGGGGTACGGCTTCCAATCTCTTCACACTGACCCGCTATCTGGGTACGGATCCTGAGTTCTCTATGGGCAACAGTGTGTTTGAACAAGGCATCGACCGCGGTCTGCTGTCCCGTGGACGCAGCTTTACAATCGGTGTTAAAATCAATCTCTAAAATGAACGACGAATATGAAAAGAACATATAATATATTCCGTATGTTAGTCCTGTCCTGCCTTGTGGGCGGAGCAGCCGTGTCGTGCGACGATATGCTGGACATGGAGTCGGGTTATGTGATCACAGATCCCAATCATCTCAACTCTGCGGCCGACACGGTAAATACCGTGCTGGGCATTCTGAACAAGTTGCAGGCCATAGCCGACCGCACTAATCTGCTGGGTGAGGTGAGGGGAGACCTGGTGACGCTGACCGATTATGCGTCCAAGGATCTGCATCAGATGGCGGAATTTGCCATGGACGATGAAAACAGTTACAATAATCCACGCGATTACTATGCCGTGATCAACAACTGTAACTACTTTCTGGCGTATGCCGATACCTCACTTACGGACAATCGCAACAACAAGGTGTTTGAGCGTGAGTATGCGGCTGTCAAGTCTATCCGCGCATGGACCTACCTGCAGTTGGTGCTCAACTACGGTCGTGTGCCCTTCGTGGTGGAGCCCATCCTCGACGAGACGGCGGCTCTGAGGGATTACCCCTATTATGAACTGCCGCAGATTTGTGATTATTTCATTGCTGATCTGGAGCCTTACAAGGCTGTTGACCTGCCCGATTATCAGTATGTGGACGGACGTTATGATCCCCATAAGTGTTTCTTCCCCATACCCGTTGTGCTGGGTGACCTGTATCTGTGGCGAGGAGCTACAGGTGGTGTGGAGGATTATAAGCAGGCTGCTCTTTCTTACTACGATTGGATTGTCACGGAACGCAGTTACAAGGACATCCTTGTGACCAACACCTATAAGGCACAGTGGGATGCGGAGCGACTGAAAAACAATCAGTATGCCACGGTTTCCTCTTATGGAGGATACTTTTTCTCCGGTGAAAATGTGAGCGGAATCCCCATGGATTCGGCAGCCAATATGGGATACTTCAGCCAGTTGCGAATGCTCTACAACAGTATGGAGGACAACAGCTACAATTATTCGGTGGGGGTATCCCAACGCATGAAAGACATCTCCCGCGAACAAGTGTATTGCGGAACATATAGTGACGGACGTAATATTGTGGTGGTTTATCCCAATCTGCCCGATGACATGGATCGATTTGCCGGTGATTTGAGACTATGGTCGGTTTATTCCTACGGTCAGGCTTCCATGCAGACCGGCATCACGGATATGCAGATGATTTCCAAGCATAGCGGACGTGATGTAAATGTCTATCGCCGTTCCACCATCTATCTGCGTATGGCCGAGGCTCTCAATCAGGCCGGTTATCCCCGTTTTGCCTATGCTTTTCTGAGCACCGGCGTAAACAACGACACCATTGCCCGGCGCGTGTTGCCTTATTGCAGCAAGGCGGACAGCACATTTGTGGAGCAGTTTAATTTCCGTACGGATCAATTTGTCATAGAGGGTAGTTCGCCCAACACGCTGGGAATCCATTCCCGTGGTTGCGGCGAGACGGTCTACAACAAACATTACGTATATCCCGCCTATCCGGTGGCATTGCCCGAGGAGCACACCGAGGCTGACTCATTGGAATGGGTGGCCAAGGCGCGGGAGTATGAGATGGATCAGGTGGACAACTTGCTCATCACCGAGGATGCACTGGAACTCTGCTTTGAGGGTACCCGCTTCTACGACCTGATGCGTGTGGCTTTGCGTCGCAACGATCCTTCCTATTTGGCGAAAGCCGTGAGCCGACGTGCCGGAGCAGAGAAGCCCGATGCGAAGCTGGAGGGCTTGCTGAGCGACAAACGCAATTGGTATATGAAGTGGAACAACGAAGTGGGGTATTGATGCCCGATTTTCATTAAGGTAATCGCACCATTCACGATTGCCGGAATCATTCAGCGGGAGCTGTCTGTCTGCATTAGAAGACGGATGGTTCCCGTCTCATTATTTTATGGATGGCGCTTCAATTACTTGTATAAAATTCTTTCGATGTACATATTTTGTATCTTTGTGCCTGCTTGTATGGTAAAAGAAAAACAACATGGGTACAATCGTAAGAAAGTAGCTTGTTTTATGTTTTTTTAATGATTATGCCAAATACCTATACGCGGGTATATGAACGTATGTGATTTCTGTGTATCTTTGCAAACGGAAAAAACAAACAAGGAATCATTCATTTTAACCAATTATCTATGGAATTTAAGAACGACAGCTGGGCCGGCTTCAAAGGCGATGTCTGGAAGAAGGAGATTAACGTGAGAGACTTCATCCAGAACAACTACACACCTTATACGGGTGACGACACCTTCCTGGTGCCCTCATCGGAGAAGACCCGCAAGGTGTGGAACAAACTGACCGAGATGTTTAAGGAGGAACGTGAGCGTGGTGTGTACGATACTGAGACCAAATTGCCCCAGAGCATCACCACTTATGGTCCCGGTTATATAGATAAGGAGAATGAAGTGATCGTGGGCTTGCAGACAGATGCCCCGCTCAAGCGCGGCATTTTCCCTAAGGGCGGTATCCGTATGGTGGAAAACAGCTTGGAGGCATATGGTTATCACCTCGACCCTATGACAAAGGAAATTTTCACCAAATACCGCAAGACACACAACGAGGGTGTGTTCTCTGCCTATACCGATGAAATGCTGGCAGCCCGCCGTTCGGCTATCATCACCGGTCTGCCCGATGCCTATGGTCGTGGCCGTATCATCGGTGACTACCGTCGTGTGGCTCTCTACGGAACGGCTATCCTTATTGAGGAGAAGAAGCATTTCCAGAAGCGCCTTGACATTCAGGAAATCACCGAAGAGGTAATCCGTAGCCGCGAGGAGGTGACGGAGCAGATCCGTGCCTTGCAGGACTTTGAGAAGATGTGTGCCGGTTATGGTTTCGATGTGACCCGCCCGGCAAAGGATGCACGCGAGGCCGTACAGTTTGTATATTTGGCCTATCTGGCAGCTGTGAAGGATCAGGACGGTGCTGCCATGTCTATCGGACGTACAGCCACTTTCCTGGATATCTACATCGAGAAGGATATCCGCGAGGGTCGTCTGACGGAAGAGGAGGCACAGGAACTGGTGGATCAGATGATTATCAAACTGCGCATCGTGCGCTTCCTGCGTACTCCGGAATACAACGACCTGTTCTCGGGCGATCCCGTGTGGGTGACTGAGTCGCTCGGCGGTATGGGTATTGATGGCCGCACGCTGGTGACAAAAACCTGTTTCCGTTATCTCCACACGCTTTACAATCTGGGTCCTGCTCCCGAACCCAACCTCACTGTGCTCTGGGCCGACAAGTTGCCCGAGAACTGGAAGCGCTTCTGTGCCAAGGTTTCCATCGACACTTCTGCCATCCAGTACGAGAACGACGACCTGATGCGCGTGGATTACGGAGATGACTACGGTATTGCCTGCTGTGTGTCTCCGATGAAGATCGGTAAGCAGATGCAGTATTTCGGTGCGCGTGCCAACCTGGCCAAGTGTCTGCTTTATGCCATCAACGGCGGACGTGACGAGCGTAGCGGCGTGCAGGTGGCTCCGAAATACGAACCCATCACCAGTGAGTATCTCGACTACAACGAGGTGATGGAGAAGTATGAGCAGATGATGCGTTGGTTGGCCAAGGTGTATGTAAACGCCTTGAAGATTATTCACTACATGCACGATAAGTATGCTTACGAGGCATTCGAGATGGGACTGCACGACGGTTCTGTGGAGCGTATCCGCGCCACGGGTATTGCCGGCCTCTCCATCGTGGCCGACTCTCTGGCGGCTATCCGCGACTGCAAGGTGAAGGTAATCCGCGATGAGCGCGGTTTGGCCGTAGACTTTGAACGCGAAGGTGACTACGTTCCCTTCGGCAACAACTGCGATGCTACCGACCAGATTGCCGTAGACATCACGGAGAAGTTCATGGAATACCTGCGTCAGCACGAAACATACCGCAACGCTACTCCCACGCAGTCTATTCTTACCATTACCAGCAACGTGGTATACGGTAAGAAGACCGGTACGACGCCCGACGGACGTGTGGGTGGAACGCCGTTTGCTCCGGGTGCAAACCCCATGAATGGACGCGACCTTAAGGGCGCTGTGGCTGCTTTGGCTTCTGTGGCCAAGCTGCCGTTCCAGCATGCTCACGACGGTATCTCCTACACGTTTGCCATCTCACCTGCCGCTTTGGGTAAGGAGCGCGAAACGCGTGTGGAGAATTTGGTAAACCTGCTCAACGGTTATTTCACTCCTTCCGGTGGTCAGCACTTGAATGTGAATGTCTTCGATCGCGACTTGCTGGTTGATGCCATGGAGCACCCCGAGAAGTATCCGCAGCTCACTATCCGTGTATCCGGTTATGCGGTTAACTTCGTGAAACTGACACGCGAGCAGCAGTTGGATGTAATCTCACGTACCATCAACCAAAGCATGTAATCCCTGCGGATGAATCTTATTGGTAAAATACATTCTTTAGAGAGTTTCGGGACCGTTGACGGTCCCGGAATTCGTTTTGTCACTTTCCTGCAAGGGTGCCCGTTGCGTTGTGCCTATTGCCACAATCCCGACACATGGGATCCGCAGCGGAAGGTGGCTTATGAATACACGCCTCGCCAACTCATGGATGAGGTGCTCCGTTACCGCAGTTTCATTGCACGGGGAGGCGTTACGCTCACCGGTGGTGAACCGTTGATGCAGGCTGATTTTGCCCGTGAGTTTTTCCGCCTGTGCAGGGAGGAAGGCATACATACGGCATTGGATACGGCCGGTTCCATTCTTACGGAAAGTGCTCTGTCTGTGTTGGATTACACCGATTTGGTGATGCTGGACATTAAGGCATTGCGTCCGCAGTTGTGCCAGCGCGTATGTGGCGCAGATGGAAGACACTCTTTGCAATTTCTGGATGAGCTGCAACGGCGTGGTATACCCGTGTGGATACGTCATGTGGTGGTGCCCGGCCTGACTGATAATGACGAGGAACTGGATGCTTTGGTAGACTATGTCCGCCGTTATGATGTGGTGGAAAAGATAGAGTGGCTGCCTTATCACACGATGGGAGTCTTCAAGTATAAGGAACTTGGAGTGGATTATCCGTTGGATGGGGTAGAACCGTTGACGGCGGAGAGAATCTCTGTTATCCGCGATAGATATCGTGATGTACTGTCTGTCCGCAGAACCAAAGTTGGGCGTATGATATGAGGCTATCAGATAAATGAACTGCTCCCCAAAGTTAGATATAAAACTTTGAGGAGCAGTTCATTTTTTAGAGATTCTCTTTTTCTTCACTGTGATAGTGAATTATCGCTTCTCCTGTTGTTACTGCTTGGTGGAGATTCTTTCATGATGAAAATGTCGACAACATCTTCCGCTTCGGCTGCAGGGATTATTTTTTCTTTTTAAATAATAACTCCCCCAAAGAGACGGAAGTCGCTTTGGGGGAGTAAAGATTGAAAATCCTATTTTCTTCGCATGGAAGAGTTTTTCTAACTATGGATTACTCACCTTTTTCCATCTGAGCTTTCAGGGCTGCCAATGCGTCGAGATCGCCGAGCGTTGTAGAAGCAGCCTGATTCTGGATGGTCGGAGTGTCGTCCTTCTTATTGTTCTTCTTGCCTGCGCCGGTAGCCTTCTTGGCTTCCTTTGCTTCAGCACGCTGAACATCTTCGAAGATGCGGCTGTGAGACAGGATGATGCGCTTGCTTTCCTTGTTGAATTCGATCACCTTGAACTGGAGTTTCTCATTCAACTGAGCCTGACTGCCGTCTTCCTTCACCAAATGCTTGGGAGTAGCAAAGCCTTCAACACCATATTCGAGCTGGATGACAGCACCCTTGTCAAGCATTTCGATGATAGTACCCTCGTGGATAGAATCCTGAGTGAATACAGTTTCGAATACATCCCAAGGATTCTCCTCAAGCTGCTTGTGGCCGAGGCTCAGACGACGGTTCTCCTTGTCAATCTCCAATACGCAAACATCGATGTTTGCACCAATCTGAGTGAACTCAGAAGGATGTTTGATCTTCTTGGTCCAAGAGAGGTCGGAGATGTGAATCAGGCCGTCTACGCCTTCTTCGATTTCTACAAACACACCGAAGTTGGTGAAGTTGCGAACCTTAGCGTTGTGCTTAGAACCAACGGGATACTTCGTTTCGATGTTCTCCCAGGGATCGTCCTTGAGTTGTTTGATGCCAAGAGACATCTTGCGCTCTTCGCGGTCGAGCGTCAGGATAACGGCTTCTACTTCATCACCTACCTTCATGAAGTCCTGAGCAGAGCGCAGGTGCTGGCTCCAAGACATCTCAGATACGTGGATCAAGCCTTCCACACCCGGAGCGATTTCGATGAATGCACCGTAGTCGGCCATAACGACAACCTTACCCTTTACCTTGTCGCCAACTTTCAAGTTGGGATCCAAAGCATCCCAAGGATGCGGAGTGAGCTGCTTCAGGCCGAGAGCGATACGCTTCTTCTCGTCGTCGAAGTCGAGAATAACTACGTTGATCTTCTGGTCGAATTCCACCACTTCCTTCGGATCGCTCACGCGGCCCCAGGAAAGATCGGTGATGTGGATCAAGCCGTCTACGCCGCCCAAGTCGATGAATACACCATAGGAAGTGATGTTCTTGACAGTACCTTCCAATACCTGACCCTTTTCCAGCTTGCTGATGATTTCTTTCTTCTGCTGTTCCAATTCGGCCTCGATGAGAGCCTTGTGTGATACAACCACGTTCTTGAACTCCTGATTGATCTTGACAACCTTGAATTCCATGGTCTTGCCTACGAATACGTCGTAGTCGCGGATGGGCTTCACATCAATCTGAGAACCCGGCAGGAATGCTTCGATGCCGAATACATCTACAATCATACCACCCTTTGTGCGGCACTTGATGTAACCCTTGATAATTTCTTCCTTCTCCAAAGCCTCGTTCACGCGATCCCAAGATCGGGTTGCGCGAGCCTTCTTGTGAGAGAGAACGAGTTGTCCCTTTTTGTTTTCTTGATTTTCGATGTAAACTTCCACTGTGTCGCCCACCTTCAGATCGGGGTTGTAGCGGAATTCGCTCATGGGGATGATACCGTCGGACTTGAAGCCGATGTTCACAACCACTTCGCGCTTGTTCATTGAAATAACCGTTCCGTCTACAACTTCGTGGTCATTTACCTTGTTGAGTGAACCGTCATAAGCCTTAGCCTGCTCTTCGCGGCTCACCTCAGTCTTTGCATCACCGCTTTCGTACATATCCCAGTCGAAATCTGCCAACGGTGCTACGTTCTTTAAATCAGTCATTTGGTTAATAAAAAAGTGAATAATTAATAATGTTGGACATTATGTTGTTTAAAATCGGGTGCAAAGTTACGTAATTTGGGTAATATCAGCAATTATAACTTAAAAAAAATGCTAAGAAACACCTTTTTATTTTATATAACATGCTTTCGTGGGCTTCTCTACTGCTTTTTGTTGTATCTTTGTTTCGTTTTTAACATTAACAGTGTAAGAAATGGCAAAGGTAAAATGTATTGGCATACTGACTTCCGGCGGTGATGCGCCGGGTATGAATGCCGCCATCCGCGCGGTGACTCGTTCGGCGATTGCTTCCGGTTTTGGCGTGAAGGGTATCTATCGCGGATACGAAGGTTTGATTAACAAGGAAATTCAGGATTTCACTACCGAGAATGTGAGTAATATCATTCAGCGGGGAGGAACGATTTTGAAAACGGCTCGCAGCAAGGAATTTATGACTCCGGAAGGTAGGCAGAAGGCTTACGATAACATGCGTGAGGCCGGTATTGATGCGCTGATTGTCATCGGTGGAAACGGTTCGTTGGCCGGTGCGCGTATTTTTGCCGAGGAGTTTGATGTGCCTTGCATAGGTTTGCCGGGTACGATAGACAACGACTTGTATGGTACGGATTTGACAATCGGTTACGACACTACGCTCAACACTATTGTGGAGTGTGTGGATAAAATCCGTGATACAGCCACCTCGCACGAACGTATCTTCTTTATCGAGGTGATGGGGCGTGACGCCGGTTTTCTGGCTCAGAACAGTGCCATTGCCAGTGGAGCGGAGGCGGCTATTATTCCCGAGGATACTACAAATGCCGATCAACTGGAACAGTTTATCGGTCGTGGAATCCGAAAGAGTAAAAACTCGAGCATGGTGATCGTGTCCGAAAGTCCCAAATGCGGTGCTATGTATTATGCCGAGCGTGTGCGTAAGGAATATCCCGAATACGATGTACGCGTGTCCATCCTGGGACATTTGCAGCGTGGCGGTTCCCCAAGTGCCAGCGATCGCATTTTGGCCTCCCGTCTCGGTGTGGGGGCTGTTCAGGCTATTTTGGAAGGGCAGCGCAACGTGATGGTGGGTATCAAGAATGATGAGATCGTGTATGTGCCTTTCTCCAATGCTATCAAGAACGATAAGCCGGTGAAGAAGGAACTGATTGATGTGTTGGGCATTTTATCTATATAGTATAAAAGGTGTGAGAATGAAACGGAAGGTGTGCGGATGGATGTCCCGTGTGTCGTTTTGCCTGACAGTGGCGCTTGCTTCGGGATTGATGATTTCGTGTGAGGGCACGGAAGAAGAGGAGAAGGTGGAAGCGGTTGCTTCCGAACGGTTTGTGGGGACATGGCGGCTCGTTCAGGAAAAGGGATGGGCACTGGCCGGTGGTGACAAAGATGAGTATACCGAGGATTTCTCGGGACAGAATTACCTGTACGTGTTTCATTCGGATGGCCGTTTGGAGGATCGGCGGAACAACCGTACCGGTCGATGGTCGTTGGACGGCAATCGTCTGACGATGAATAATGAGGAATCTTACATTAAAACGTTCACAAATGAATCGTTTTCCACGGAGTATTATTCGGATGTAGAATACAAGCAGTCTGTTTATCAAAGAGTGGACTAAAACGATGCAAATGACAATGTAAATGTGTTTATATGTAGAACGATAAAAATGCCCGGTTGGGAAAATTGAACTTTCCAACCGGGTATTTTAACTTTTCCAATTGGAAATCTTGTTTTTTTGCATTTCTTCGAATATTCCTTGTTTTGTAATGAACGTGGAGAAGTTTTTGCTCCTATGAGGAGATGTGTTCCCGTCACAGGACTGCACTGTCTTCTTGTCGTAAGAATTCCTTTTTTTCTCGTTTATGTTAAACAACATAAAAATGCGAGCAAAAAAGAATGCAATGTTTCTTGGATATTTCAAAAAGACGTATATTTGCACTGTGTTTTTCATGGTATTAGATTTAAGGTTAATAAAAGATTGGTTGTCGAGATGACAACCTTCTTTTTTTATGGCTATCTCTGTTTTTTTGTATTTCACATAATTCCGATTGAAAACATGCCGATGAATTGTGTGGTTTTTAGAGATACTCATTAAATAGCGGGGGTAAACACGATGATATTGAAGATATTTTTTTAACTTTGCATCCTATGCTATGAACTAAAAAACAAAAGATAGACAGAGATGAACTTAAAGGTGAGATTGACGGTGATGAACTTTTTGGAGTTCGCCGTATGGGGAGCCTATCTGACTTCCATGGGAAAATATTTGGAGGAGGCCGGTATGGCCACCAACATTGGCTGGTTTTATTCCGTGCAGGGCATTGTGTCGTTGTTTATGCCGGCGCTGGTGGGTATTGTGGCTGACCGTTGGATGCAGGGGCAGCGGGTGCTGAGCCTGTGTCACATGCTGGCGGGGCTTTTTATGCTGGCGGCGTGCTATTACGGTTACACTGCCGGTAACGGAGTGGAGTTTTCCACGTTGTTTTCCCTCTACACAATGAGTGTGGCTTTCTTTATGCCAACCCTTGGTCTGGCTAATTCGGTGGCTTATTACGGTTTGGACGGAGCCGGACTGGACACGGTGAAACATTTTCCGCCCATTCGCGTGTTCGGCACTATCGGTTTTATCTGCTCCATGTGGGTGGTGGATCTGTGCGGCATGCAGGACAATGCGCTCCAGTTCGGATTTTCCGGACTGCTGGGCATTGTGTTGGCGTTTTATTCGCTCACGCTTCCCGCTTGTCCGGTAGCCGCCGGTAGCAAGGATAAATCGCTGGCGGATACCCTCGGTCTGCGAGCCTTTGCCTTGTTCCGGCAGAAGCGTATGGCGATTTTTTTTGTTTTTTCGATGTTGCTCGGAGTTTGTCTGCAGATTACCAACGGTTTTGCCAATCCTTTTATTTCGGCATTCGGGGATATAGAGACTTATAAGGATACGTTCGGAGTGCAGCATGCCAACATCCTGATTTCCCTCTCGCAGTTCAGTGAGACCTGTTGTATTCTTCTGATACCTTTCTTCCTGAGCAAGTTCGGCATCAAACGGGTGATGCTTATAGCTATGCTGGCCTGGGTGCTTCGTTTTGGTTTCTTTGCCATGGGAAATCCCGGTGGTGGAGTGTGGATGTTTCTCCTTTCGATGATCGTGTATGGTGTAGCCTTTGATTTCTTCAATATTTCCGGATCGCTGTTTGTGGACAAAGAGACAGATTTGGGTATCCGTAGTAGTGCACAAGGCCTTTTTGTGATGATGACCAATGGGTTTGGTGCTACCATCGGCACGTTGTCCGCTCAGGTCGTGATCAACCACTTTGTATACGAATTGGATGGGACGGCGTCTGCCGATGCTGTGATGGCCGGATGGTCGATGAGTTGGTATGTGTTTGCGGCTTATGCGCTGGTTGTGGCTGTGTTGTTTGCCCTTGTGTTCCGCTATAAGCACGTGCCCGAAGCGAAGTAGAATCCATGTGTCTATGAAAGAAGTTCATGTTTTTTATGCTCCCGATGTGGCCCCCATCCAGGAATTGATTCCGGACGAAGCGGCTCATTGCGGACGTGTGTTGCGCATGAAGCCCGGTGATGAGATCCGCCTTACGGATGGGCGGGGATCGTTCTATAAGGCTGAACTGATGGAGGTGTCCGGCAAGCGGTGTGTCTATCGGGTGATGAGTCAGATGGAGGAGCCTCGTCGCTGGGCTGCCCGTCTGCATTTGGCAGTGGCTCCCACCAAGAATATGGATCGTATAGAATGGTTGGCCGAGAAGGCCACAGAGATTGGATTTGACGAACTGTCTTTCGTGCGTTGCCGGTATTCCGAACGCACCGTGCTGAAGGATGAGCGCATAGACAAGATACTCGTATCGGCTATGAAGCAAAGCCACAAGGCCGAGAAACCGCAACTAAACAGTCTGGAGGCCTTCCGTGATTTTGTAAAACGCCCGTTTGTAGGACAGAAGTTCATAGCTCACTGCTATGATGAGTCGGATATATTGGGGGAAGAACGCGTGAAGGCCGAGGGCGAGATGGAGCATGGAAAACCTTTTTTGGCAGATGTGCTTGAGCGGGGAGGGGACGCTTTGGTAATGATTGGTCCGGAAGGTGATTTCAGCGTGGACGAGGTGCAGATGGCTCTGTCCTGTGGTTTTCGTTCGGTAAGTCTGGGTAGCAGTCGCTTGCGCACGGAGACGGCAGCCTTGGTGGCTGTTCATCTGATGCATTTGGCTAACAGGATGTAATTATATTAGTATTTACCGGAAATAATAAAGAACATGAACAAGAAATTAAGTGTGGCATTGGCCGGAACGGTCGTTGCATTGGCTATGGCCATCGGGGTGTATCATCTGTGTAGTAGTGAACCCGCTTATAAGCAAGTGTTGCCGGCCGACGCCACTGTGCTGGTGTGTGTGGATGGAACGGAAGTGGCCAAGGCTGTCAATATGGCGGAAATCGCATCGTTGGCCGGTCTGACCGACGAGAAGGACATCAAGGACTGTGGATTGGATCTGAGTGAGAAAATATACGGTTTCTATCGCAACCCGAAGAGCATGGGACTGGTGGCAGCTGTGAGTGATGCCGACAAACTGACCGCCTATCTGGCCAAGAATGCCGACTTGAGACGGAGTGTTTCCACACTAGAGGAGAAAGACGGTTGCAACTGGCTGGAAGTGCAGGACGGAGAAGTGCTTGTGGCATACAATCAGGAGGTGTTGCTGGCCGTGGGACCTGTGAAACCCTTCACCAAGGAGGAAGTGCGCCAGCAGATGTTGCAATGGCTGTCGCAGGAGAAGGAGGAGAGCGCGCTGGAAGGCAAGCTTTACGAGAAGCTGAATCGTCAGAAGGGACTGTTGACTTATGCGTTATCCTTGGAGGCTATACCCGAATATAAACTCAATCAGTTAGTCAAGCAGGTATCATTGCCCGATGTGGAGATGCTGAAATCCGTGGGTGTGGCCGGAGGCCTGCAGGTAGATCGCACCAAGGTGTCGTGTCCGTTGGAGGTGTTTAGCGACAACGATGCCTTCAACAGCCAATGGGACAATGCCGACAAGTCACTTCGCAAACTTACGTCTGATTTTGTGAAGCACATACCGGCCGGTGTCATCGGTTGGATAGGATGGAGTATAGACGGAAAGAAGGTGCTGGAAGAGATGCGCAAAAATCCTGATGTGCGAACTGGCTTAGTGGCTCTTAACCTGATGGCCGATGTGGATAAAATCATTCAGAGTCTGGATGGCGAGATGATGATGGCAATGAAAGATGAAGATGCGATACTGCTCACAGCCCGGGTGAACGATAACACCGTGCTGAAGAATCTACCGGAATGGGTGAGGCCTTACGAGCAGAGCGGATCGTGGAGCTGTACACCGACAGCCGAAAACGAGTATATGCTCGGCGCTCCTGCGGGTCAGTTTGCAGTGGGTGTACGTGGCGACAGACTGTATCTGTCTACCGAGAGCCTGCTGGCTGAGCAGGTGGGCAAGGACATTGATGCCGACGAGTGGAAAGCATATGCTCCGCAGATGAAGGAGAATATGTTCTTCCTGGTATTCTCTTTGCCCAATTTCATGCAGAGCGACTCTTATCGTAAGATGACGCGTTACGACAGAAGTCTGGCGTTCGGCTACGGTCTGGCTTCGCGTATGGTTCGGGATGTGGTCTTCTCCGTGCAGGATGTGCGCCATTGCACGCTTGAGGTGATATGGGTGAAGGATTCCGAGATATTGAAAACCTATCTGAAATGAACCGGATAGAACTGAAAAAAATGCTTCCGGTCGTGTTTGCCGCCCGCACTGATGTGGCGGGCGACATCTGGCGGCAGGAGGTGGTATTCGAGCGGGGCGGTCTCTATCTGATAGAGGCCGCTTCGGGCACGGGGAAGTCCTCTTTGTGCAGCTACATTGTGGGCTATCGCAACGACTACGAAGGACAGTTGCTGTTCGACGGTAAGGATGCCCGTTCGTTGGATGTGGAAGGATGGGTGGAACTACGTCGCCGCTCGCTCAGTCTGCTGTTTCAGGAACTGCGCCTTTTTCCGGAACTGACTGCGCTGGAGAACGTGGAGGTGAAAAACAAACTCACCGGCCGCAAGACGCGGGCGGAGATACTCCGGTGGTTTGACGAATTGGGTATCCCCGATAAGGTGGATGTGAAGTTGGGGCGGATGAGCTTTGGCCAGCAGCAGCGCGTGGCGCTGATGCGTGCGCTGGTGCAACCCTTCGACTTCCTCTTGGCCGACGAACCGGTCAGTCATCTTGATGATGCGAACGGCCGGGTGATGGCGCGTATACTGATGGAGGAAGCCTGTGCGCAAGGAGCCGGTGTGATTGTGACCAGCATCGGCAAACACATGGATTTGAACTACGATAAAATATACACACTATGAGTTTGGTTTGGAAATTGCTCCGGCAGCACATCAGCATTGGGCAGTTGGCCGGTTTCTTTCTGGCCAATCTGGTGGGCATGCTTATCGTGCTGCTGGGGTGGCAGTTCTATCGCGATGTGACTCCCGTATTCACTCAGGGCGACAGCTTCATTAAGAGCGACTTTGTGGTGGTGTCGAAAAAAGTGAGCGCCGCTGGTCTGCTTGGTGGAACGGTGCATGGATTCTCGGAGGATGAGCTGGATGAACTCGGCCGACAGCCGTTCTGCAAAGGCGTGGGAGCCTTCACCGGAAGTCGATACAAGGTGGGTGCCGGTATGAGCATCGAGGGTGTGGCCTCGTTCACCACGGAAATGTTCTTCGAGTCCGTCCCCGACGACTATGTGGATGTGGAGAGCCGCGACTGGCACTACGAGCCTGGTGACAAGCTGATTCCCATTATCCTGCCGCGCAGCTACCTCACGCTCTACAACTTCGGTTTTGCGCAGAGCCGCTCGTTGCCCAAGTTGTCCGAAGGCGTAATCGGCCTCATCACGATGGACATCTATGTGCGCGGTAACGGGCGCCAGGATATTTACGAAGGTAAGGTGGTGGGATTCAGCAATCGGTTGAACACCATCCTTGTGCCGGAATCGTTCATGCAATGGAGCAACGAAACCTACGCACCCGACGTTCCGGTTGATCCGGTGCGCCTGATTATGGAGGTAGATAATCCGGCCGACGACCGCATAGCACGCTATGTGAAGGATAAAGGATATGAAATTGAAGACGACAAACTGGAGGCCGGTCGAACCACTTACTTTTTGCGTGTGGTGTCGGGTGTGGTGATGGGTATCGGCCTTACCATCAGTATTCTTTCGTTCTATATCCTGATGCTCAGCATTTATCTTTTGGTACAAAAAAACACGGTGAAACTGCAGAATCTGTTGCTGATTGGCTATAGTCCCATGCAGGTGAGTCTGCCTTATCAGTTGCTGACGGTAGGCATGAATCTACTTGTTCTTCTGTTGGCTTTGGGGCTGCTCAGTGCCGTGCGCGACCTTTATATGACGATGCTTACCGCTCTGTTTCCTAAGATGAACGACGAGGGAATGTGGACGGCAGCAGGTATCGGTTTGTTGCTCTTCGTGGCGGTGAGCCTGCTCAACGTGTGGGCGGTGCGTCGCAAGGTGTCCAATATCTGGAGGAATAAAGAATAAGTAAAATGCAAAGACTGACATTAATTTATAAGGGGAAGTATGGTGTTGTTCCCGAGTGGGTTGAGGCATTGCCCGGCGCCGGAAGTAACAGACGCTACTATCGGTTGCATGGTCGGCCGGGTGGAGAGACTGTGATTGGTGTTGTTGGCACTTCGTGTGACGAGAACCGCGCTTTTATCTACCTGTCCGGTCATTTCGCAATGCATCGTTTGCCAGTGCCCGAGGTGCTGGCCGTATCGGACGACGGATTGTGTTACCTGCAAACCGACTTGGGGTGTCGATCGTTGTTTGATGCCTTGCGTACAGGGCGAGAGGCCGGAGGGTACTATTCGGAGGAGGAAAAGGATTTGCTCCGGCGTACGATAACCGAGTTGCCCGCCCTGCAGATACGGGGGGCGCGGGGACTTGATTTCACAGAGTGTTATCCGCAGACAGAGATGGACGCGACCAGCGTGCTCTTCGACCTCAATTATTTCAAATACTGTTTCCTGAAAGCTACCGGTGTGGATTTTCACGAACTGAAACTGGAGACTGAGTTCCAGCTTATGGCGCAGGAACTGACTGCGGATAGCGGAGAGTCTTTTCTCTATCGCGACTTTCAGGCACGCAATGTCATGCTGGATGCGAAGGGCAATCCTTTCTTTATCGACTTTCAGGGGGGACGGCGTGGTCCGGTGGAATACGATGTAGCCAGTTTCCTGTGGCAGGCATCAGCCCACTACCCGTCGGTTCTGCGAGAGGAATTGATAGAGGTGTATATCCGTTCGTTGAAGCGATATACGGAGGTGAACGAAGCGGCGTTCCGCAGCCGGCTCAATCTGTTTGTGCTCTTTCGCACATTGCAGGTGCTGGGCACCTATGGTTTCCGGGGTTATTTTGAACGTAAGAAATACTTTCTGGACAGCATACCGCCCGCCATACAGAATCTGCGTGAATTACTGGCCCGGGGGGGATGTCCTTATCCCTACCTGACACAAGTGCTCACGAAGCTTGTCGAATGCGAGCGGTTTGCACAGATGCAACAACCGGAGTGCGGATGTGCGTACGATACTTGTATATGCGGAACGGACATCAGCAAGACGCACACGCATGACGGATCGACCGCCGGATCCAAGTGCGACGGAAAGGGAACGCTGACGGTGCGCATCTTCAGTTTCTCTTATCGCAAGGGCATCCCTGAAGATGTGAGTGGAAATGGCGGTGGATATGTGTTCGACTGTCGCAGCACACATAACCCCGGACGTTATGAACCCTATAAAAAACTCACAGGGCTGGATGAACCTGTGATCCGTTTTTTGGAGGATGATGGCGAGATACAGATTTTCTTGCAAAGTGTGTACAAGTTGGCCGATGCGCATGTGGAACGTTACCTGCAGCGAGGATTCACCGATCTGATGTTCAGTTTCGGCTGTACGGGCGGACAACACCGCAGTGTGTATTCAGCTCAGCATCTGGCCGAGCATATTCATTCCAAATACGGCATCACTGTCAGATTGTGTCATCGTGAGCAGGGGATAGAGCAAATCTTTCAAGCCGTCTCTCCATCAGGGCGGGACTGATCAATCATATATCCAAACAGCAACAGATGAAAGCTATGATTTTTGCAGCCGGATTGGGCACACGCCTTCGTCCGCTCACCGATACAATGCCCAAGGCGCTGGTTCCTGTGAACGGGCATCCCTTGCTGGAGATTCAGATTCGCCGGCTGATTGCAGCCGGTGCAACAGATATTGTCATCAATGTGCATCACTTTGCCGATCAGATACGTGACTATGTGGAGCGCAACGGAAGTTTTGGTACCAACATCAAGTTTAGCGACGAGACGGAACGTCTGTTGGAGACAGGGGGAGGTATCAAGAAAGCTGTGCCGTTTCTGAGCGATGATAGTGGCGTCGCCGCTCCCTTTCTCGTTCACAATGTAGATATTTTGAGCAATATCAATCTGCGTGATTTCTATGAATCGGGCAGAGGGCACTTTGCCACATTGCTGGTGAGTCCGCGTGCCACACAACGCTATTTGCTTTTCAAGGACGACAACCGGCTCGTGGGATGGACCAATGTAAAGACGGGGGAGGTGAGAAGCCCCTATCCCGAGTTGGATGTCGAGGCCTGCCGCAAATACGCTTTTGCCGGTATCCATCTGTTTTCTCCATTGCTGTTTCCCGAGTTTGATGCGTGGGGAGATGTTTTCTCCATCATTGATTTCTATCTCTCTATTTGTCATCGCATTCCTGTCTACGGGCATTGTGAGGAGCAATTGCGCCTGATGGATGTGGGCAAATTGGACACACTTTCTCAGGCCGACGCTTTTTATTGCAAAGAATATAAAGACTTGTAGGAGATTGGGCTATCTTTTCTTGTATCGGATAATGTAGTCTGTCAGGATAATGCACAGAGTCAGGGATTCCGCACAGGGAATTGCCAGCCATGCCCCTGTCTCGCCCCACACGGCAGACAACAGGATGAACGAGGGGACAAGCAGCGCGATGCCCCGGATCAATGTGTAGACCGTGGAGCGCACGGCGCACTCCACACTTTGGTAATATCCGATGAAGGTGATGTTGAGCGCGAAAAATACGGCGCAAGTACCAAACAACGGAATGCCTCGTGCGGCAATGTCGTGAGCGGCATATTGGCTCGGCAGAAACAGGCTGACCACAGGGCTGGCGAAGAGGAGTAGCGAGACCGTGACCAGTGACCCGCAAATGCAGGCGGCAGTCAGGCTGGTTCGGAGTGCTTTTCTCACACGCGGTTCATTGTCGGCTCCGTGATTGTAGCTGATAATGGGTTGTGCGGCCTGTGCCACGGCATTGTTGGTGGAGAACACGATGGGAAACAGATAGCAGGCAATGCTGAACGCTGCCACACCGTCTTCGCCCAACTGACGGATAAACACATAGTTTCCTGTGAGCATCATCACGGACATTGCCGCTTCCGAGAGCAGGGTGGGCGTGCCAATCTTTATCATGTAGCCTGCGTTGCGTGCTGTCAGCCACAGACTGGTGCGTGATAGTTTCAGCCGATAGAAATTCAGTGTGTGTGAATAACGTATGAAATACCACACAACCATGCATCCGCCTATGGTACATCCCACAGTAGTAGCCAGTGCCGCGCCACCCAATCCCCAGCCCAGCGGGAACACGAAAAGGTAATCCAGAAAGGCATTGATAACGGCCGGCACCACATTGCACATCATGGCATAGCGAGGCGAGCCGTCCAGACGGATCAGCATCAGTCCGATGCTTTGCAGCAACAGAAAAGGGAAACCGGGCAGGAGTATAAGTAAATAGGTGGTGGCATAGGGCAGGAGTACATCATTGCCCCCCATCAGACGGATAATCTGCTCGTGAAATACACCTACGATGGCAATGATGCCGGACAGAAACAGCATGGACACGATGAACGCCTGTGTGATATTGATGTTGGCAGCCTTCACGTTGCCATGCGACAGATGGATGCTGGCTACCACGGAGGCTCCGATGCCAAACATCAGGCCGATACCCGTAGTGAGTAGAAAGAACGGGGCGATAATGTTGATGGCCGCCAGTGCATCGCTGCCTACGCCGTGTCCCACAAACATGCCATCGGCTACATTGAGCAACACGTTGAATATCATTCCGGTCAAGGTGGGGAAGAAGAGTTTGCAAAATAGGGACGGAATGTTCATCCGTCCGAAATCAATGCTGTCGCGTTGTAAGTCCTTCATGTCACTCCTTATATTATATATGGAACATTCAAAAAGGCCGGATAAGACAAACCGGGCGCACCCGACATCTTATCCGGCCGTGATAGTTTCGACTATCAGCCTCCGATGACTGTTGCAAAGTTACGGATTTCGGACGAGCTGTGCAAGTGGGATGCGTATGGCTTGGCAAGTAACAGTCTTTGGGTTTCCCGTTTTTTTTATGTAACTTTGTATGCCTGTCGGGTAGGAACGAGTTCTTGTATCAGGTGGAAACGTTGGTTATTTAATTGATTATATGAAGGAAAAGATTGTTTCGTTTTGTTGGCAACATCTTTTGTTGCTTATGTCCTTATTTATCATGACAGTGGGTGTGGCATTTTGTGTGCGCTCCATGTTGGGTTCCAGTGTAATTAGTGTTCTGCCTTATATGTTTGAGACAGCCGGATGGGAAGGTACGGTGCCGGCGCTCACCATTGGTCAGTATACCTACGTGATGAATTTCATTCTTGTGCTGGGACAAATATTGGTGTTGCGCCGCCACTTCGAGTGGGTGCAGTTGTTTCAACTCCTTGTAGGATTCGTCTTCGGCACACTTATTGATGTAAACATGGCGCTTACTTGCGGGCTCCATCCTGTCGGACTTTGGCAGCAGGCTGTGACACAGGTCGTCGGTTGTACAATTTTGGGTGTGGGGATAGCACTGGAGGTGTGTTGCGGCAGTGTGACGATGCCAGGCGAGGGATTCCCGGTAGCGGTGAGCCGTGTGACGGGCATTGACTTTCCTCATGTGAAGATTGCGGTGGATGTGCTACTTGTGCTACTTGGTATCGTGGCCGGTTACATCTTCTTCGGTGAATGGAAATGGCATATCATTGGGGTTGGTACGCTCTTTGCCATGTTTTATGTGGGTGTTGTGGTGCGTTTGGCGGGTAGACATCTCGGATGGTTTCGCCGTCTTTTGGCTTATCGTCTCGGCTTCCGTCGTTACGTCTATGGTTTGGCACGCTTCATCTACAAGGGGCGGTCGGGTGAATAGTCCGGTTATTTGGCATTGCGTGGAGTCTCCTTGTGCGTTGCCGGTGGTTTAAGCAGTTCAGTACCTTTCTTTTGTTTTATTCGTTAATTACAGATATTTTCCTTATTTTTGTATCCCAAAGATAAAGTTTTACTTATTTATACATCCATAAGTTTATGCAACAGAAGATCATTATCCTCGACTTCGGCTCACAGACCACACAACTGATCGGTCGTCGGGTGCGCGAATTGGATACTTTCTGCGAAATCCTTCCTTACAACAAGTTTCCAAAGGACGATCCATCGGTTATCGGTGTGATATTGAGCGGTTCGCCTTTCAGTGTGTACGACAGCGAGGCCTTCCGCATTGATTTGTCCGAAATCCGTGGCAAGTATCCGGTGCTGGGTATCTGCTACGGAGCGCAATATATGAGTTATGCCCTGGGAGGAAAGGTGGAGCCGGCCGGCACGCGTGAATACGGACGTGCCAATCTGATGAGTTTTGAAAAAGAAAATCCTTTGTTCAAGGGATTTGACGAACATTCTCAGGTATGGATGAGCCATGGCGACACGATAACCGCATTGCCCGAGGGCTTCAAGGTGATAGCTTCTACCGACAAAGTGGTTAATGCAGCCTATCAGGCCGAGGGGGAACAGCTTTGGGGTGTGCAATTTCATCCTGAGGTGTTCCACTCAGTGCAGGGTACACAACTTCTGAAAAACTTTGTGGTGGATATTTGTGGCGGACGTCAGGATTGGAGTGCGGCTTCGTTTGTCGACACCACGGTAGCCGAACTCAAGGCGCAATTGGGGGACGATCGTGTCATTTTGGGACTGAGCGGTGGCGTGGATTCTTCTGTTGCTGCCGTGCTGCTCAACAAAGCCATCGGAAGTAACCTCACTTGTATTTTTGTGGATCACGGTATGTTGCGCAAGAATGAGTTCCGTGATGTGATGCATGATTACGAGTGCCTGGGACTGAATGTGATCGGTGTGGACGCTTCGGAGAAGTTCTTCTGTGATTTGGCCGGTGTGACAGATCCCGAACAGAAGCGCAAGATTATAGGTCGCGACTTTGTGGAAGTGTTCAATGCCGAGGCCAAGAAAATCACCGGAGCCAAGTGGTTGGCACAGGGCACCATCTATCCCGACCGCATAGAGAGCCTTAACATCACGGGCAAGGTGATCAAAAGTCATCACAATGTGGGCGGATTGCCAGAGGAGATGCACCTTCAGTTGTGCGAGCCTTTGAAGTGGCTCTTTAAGGATGAAGTGCGTCGTGTGGGACGTCAGATGGGTATGCCCGAGCATCTCATTACACGTCACCCTTTCCCCGGTCCAGGTTTGGCTGTGCGCATATTGGGAGACATCACTCCGGAGAAGGTGCGCATCCTGCAGGATGCCGATGACATCTACATCCGCGGTTTGCGTGACTATAAAGTACGTCTGTCCGGCGAGGACGCGCGCAAGGTGCTTGCGGCCGGCGTGCCTGCAGCTTTGACTGACGGCGAGATTGAAGTATCGCTTTACGATCAGATCTGGCAGGCCGGTACCATTTTGCTTTCTACGGTTCGTTCGGTGGGTGTGATGGGCGACGAACGCACCTATGAACATCCGGTTGCCCTGCGTGCCGTAACCAGCACGGACGCCATGACGGCCGATTGGGCACATTTGCCTTATGATTTCATGGCCAAGGTGAGCAACGAGATCATCAACAAGGTGAAGGGTGTGAACCGCGTCTGCTACGACATATCCTCCAAGCCGCCTTCGACCATCGAGTGGGAATAACAGTAAAGTAAGGATTATGAATGTCAAGACACTCCGCGGAAAGAGATCTAACTCTTTCTGCGGAGTGTCTTTTTAGGTTGCTGTTGAAGTAAACAGTATCCCACCAATGATAAAAACAATCTATAATGCAGATTTATAAAGGAATGAATACATGGTATATATTCGATAATTCTTATCTTTGCAGATAAGAAGCGGAAGCGGATATTCCGCTTGTCCGGATCTTTCAACTACAGATTATGAAAAAACACGTATTTCTTTCTTTTGTGGCTTTTGCGGCCTGCTTGTCCCTTTATGCTTTGCGACCGGCGGACAGTCTTGTCGTCACCCATCGTCCTGACGGACTTTACCTGAGTTCTCGTGGCGTAGTTCAGCATCTGATGCAGGGATGTCCTCCTTCTCTTGCTTTCCATCCAGATATGAATGTCCGGGCGTTCCGTCGCTGGCAACGTGATATGAAGCGCACCATGAGCCGGCTGATGCGGCATCCGGAGGCCGAGGCCGCCGCTCCCCGGCTTGTATGTACGGTGGAGCGTGACGGATATCGCATTGAGAAGTGGGAGTCTTATCCGTTGCAGGGTGCGGTGGTGCCTTATCTGGTGATGATTCCGGATGGAGTGGACGGACAGCATCCGGTGCCGGCGGTATTGTGCATTCCGGGATTCGGACAAACCAAGGAACTGTTGGCCGGCGAGACACCGGGCGATTTCAATTTGCAGACCGGTGCAGTGGAGAATCCGGGTAAGAACAGCATGGGGCTTCATTTCGTGCGCAGCGGATTGGTGGCAGTGGTGGTGGACAATGTGTCGTTTGGCGAACTGGCTGATAACGGGCGTGCCGACTATCTCAACACCTCGCGTATGTTGCTTGAGATGGGATGGAGCTATCTCGGACTCACCTCGTGGCAGGATCGTGTGGTGCTCAATTGGATGAAGACACAGCCTTGGATAGACCGCACACGTATCATTGTCAGTGGATTCTCGTTGGGTACGGAACCGCTCATGGCGCTTGGGCTACTTGATGATTCCATTTATGCTTTTGTCTACAACGATTTCCTTTGCACCACCCGCGAACGCATACTCGTGATGACAAAGCCTGATGCCAACGGCAATCGTCCGTTTCCCAATTCCATCGAGCATCTTATCCCGGAGTTTCTTCTTTCCTTTGACTTCCCCGACATCGTGGCGGCGCTGGCTCCACGCCCCGTCATCTGCACTGAGGGGGGATTGGATCGTGATTTTCACAAGATAGAGCGTGCCTATGAACTGAGCGGTGCGCCCGACAATTTCACCTATCATCATTATGCCAAGTATGCTGATCCGGCTGTTCGATACGAAGTGGAAGAGGTGCCTTCGGGTATAGATCGCACACAGTTTTTCCGCATCGTCAACTGCGATCCCCCTCATCATTATTTCAAAACGGAGTGGGTGATGCCGTGGACAAAGGCTTTGCTACAGGATAGTCAAAGAGTGAAATGAACCGAGATAAATGATTTTCCTATCTCGTCTTTTTGTTATAAATGAAAAATATAAGTTGGCTATGTTTCTTGTTCCCTTTTTATTTTCTGCTATCGTGTCGTCCGTATCCGCAGATGCTGCGCAGGTGCAGGCTGCAGACAGCGTTACTGTTCGTCCCGATCATGTGAACAATGCGTTGACTCCCTGTTTCCCGCCTGTATTCTCGCAGGATGGCGGCTCGTGTGGTTCTGCCTCACGAATTGGCTACATGTTTACTCATGAGATCAATGCTTTCCGTGGTGCCAATTCTTCTCAACTGTCAAATATTTACCCCACACATTTTACGTGGCTGCTCACCAACAGCCATTCGGGCAAGGAGGGTATGGCCATGGCCAATGGCATACCGGATGCTACTGTGTACGGGGGAACCACTTATTCCCGCTTGTTCGGCAATCAGGACTGTGCCCATGAGGATTTCGGTTGGATGCAAGGCTACGACAAGTGGTATTCGGCCATGTTCAACCGCATTGAACGCAATTCTTTCTCTCCTTATGGACTCGACACGGAGCAGGGACGTGAATATGTGAAGAATTGGATCTGGAACCACAACGGAGACAACGACTTCTGTGTAGGTGGAATCTGCGGTATCGGTGTGGCCAGTGCATGCAAGCCGGCTCCCATCGGTGATGATCCCGAGGGACGTAACGCCGCAGTTGGAGTCGTGGGGCAAAAGTATGTCACCCGGTGGGGAGATGGCGTGGATCACGCACTTACGATTGTGGGCTATGACGACCGTATTGTGTTTGACCTGGATAGCAACAACGTGTATGGTGAGCGGGATAAGGACGAATGCGGTGCCTGGATCATCGTAAATTCCTGGGGTAACAAGTGGGCTAACGAGGGATTCATTTATTGTCCCTATAAATACAGTTTCCCCGTGCGTCAGAATGAGAACGGTGCATGGAAACCGGAGTTCTACCACGTACGCAAGAACTACCGTCCTTTACGCACGCTCAGGTTGCGCATGGACTATCTGCGTCGTAGCGAGTTGAAACTGCTGGTGGGTGTGTCGGCCAACCTGAACGCTACCGAGCCGGAGATGACGGTAGAGATGGAGCATTTCAAGTTTGCCGGAGACGGACGTTCCGACAGCAATAAGCACGGAATTGAAGCCCGCACGCCTATGCTGGGCAAATGGGCCGACGGGCGTATGCACGACGAACCGATGGAGTTCGGATACGATCTCACTGATCTCTCCGCTGCATTCGATACGCGCCGCCCGCTCAAGTACTTCTTTATCATCGAGACACGTCCCATGGCTTTCAGTTCAGGACGTCTCTACGATTGTTCCGTGATAGATTATGAGTTCGACACGTTGGGGGTGGAGACTCCGTTTGCCATGTCTCATCCCACACCTATCTGTAGCGGGGGACACCGCACTGTGGTTACAGCCGTGGTGGGTGGTGAACCGTTCTTTGCTCCGGTCAACCTTCGCCGGACAGACGGGAATGTTCTGACGTGGGACAAACCGCAGCCCACCCATTATGTACCGGCCGGCTATGTGGTCTGCCGCAATGGGATTGCATGTGACACGTTGCGTGCGGATGAGTGTGCTTTCAGATGCGATTCTGTGGCGGCTACCTATACGGTGGCTGCACTCTACACTGGTTTGCACGATGCACCGGACAGTTCGGTTCTTTCCGCTCAATCGTCTCCTGTCCGGATGGAGGCACATGCAATGAATGGCGGACTGAAGGCAATGAGTTTTCACGGAAGCGGTTTCACTATTCCGGATGTGTTCCGTACCCGATACGAAAGTGCGACCGTTGAATATTGGCTTAAACCTCACACTTGGTACAGTTGGAACCAGAGCGCCGGACCGGGCTGGGGACGATTCCTCATTCACGGCAACGATAATGGCTCGTTATCGGCAGGATGGGACGGTGGCAACCGTATCGATACGAAGGCCGGTGTGGTCACCGTGCACGATTGGCACCATTTTGCTTTTGTGGTGAACAAAGATACACTGACCGCCTATGTGAATGGTACCCCTGTGGACACATTGGTCAGCAATGCTCCCAAGGGACTGGGCGGTTTCGGCAACTGGCCCTTTGGTACGGATGAAAAAGGAAGCATAGATGGCGTGATGGCCGAATTAAGGGTGTGGAGTGAAGCCCGTTCACAGGATCAGATTCGGCAGATGATGAAGTGCCGGTTTGAGGACGGGGGGATGCCGGCTACCTTGCTTGCCTATTACAAAGGGGCTACGGTGATGCTGAACGACAGTGTGGAGGCTTGGTATGACTTTGCCGGCGGACATCATGCCTCTTTTGCTTCTTTTGGTTCTCATGAAGAGGTGCCTTGTGAGTTGGCTTTCCACTCGCCGATCGAGGAAAATATAGACTTTTGTTTGCCGACGGATACGCTCTATGCCGGAGAGGATTTCCGACTGGAAGCGCTTACCTCTCCGGCTGTGACCCGTGTGTGGTGGGATGCTCCGGAAGCAGGTGTGAATGGACTGGCGCTTCGCACGGCTTCCTTCCGTTATTTGTATCCGGGCAACTATACTGTCCGTCTGACAGCCGGGACTGTCTCCGGTCGGGAATTGTCCGTGACGAAGGAGGTGACAGTCCGGAAGATGCCAACTGATGCCGCTTTCCGTATGTCGCATAGCAGTGCCAGAGTGGGTGAGCGCATCAGTTTTCTGCCTTTCCGTTCTCTTTCCTGTGCCCGTTACGAATGGACTTTTCCGGGATCAGAGGTGGAAAAGGCGTATACTCGAAATGCTGCAGCCACCTATGCAAAGCCCGGCACTTATAAAGTGCGTTTGTGCTTGACTGATAGTGTAGGACGACGCTTGGCACGCACCACCAGACGGTTGCTGGTGCATAATGTGGTGCCTGAGGTACATTTTGAACAGTCAACCCGTGTGGTGCTTCGTGGTCAAAAGGTAAAGTTGACCGATTGCAGCCGCTATCTGCCCGACCGTTGGCAGTGGCAGATCAGTAGCCGTAGCCATTCGATGCATGCCGAGGGTAAGGAAATCATGCTCAGGATGGAGGCGCCCGGTGTGTACGATGTTTCACTCACGGCTTCCAACGATGCCGGTGGTGCCACCGAAACCAAGCGGCAAACTTTGGTGGTGTGCAATGCCGACAGCAAGAACGGACTTCTATTCCGTAATCCCCGTTCGGCTGTCATCACAGATACGTGTTTGTGGCAGGGATCGACAGACCGTATGACGGTGGAGTGGTGGATGTTTGCTGGTCCCAACAATCGTCCTTCGGCCGGTATCGGTCATTCCGTGTCCACTTGGCAGATGACGGCTACGCCACGGGGAGAGCTTGTTTTCCATGTAGACAGCGCATCGGTAAGTTCTGGTAAAGGTTTTATCCGGGCCGGTGAATTTCATCACTACGCTGTGTCGTTCCATCGCGGTGAGGTAACATTCCTTCGCGATGGTGAGTCTGTGGCCACGGCAGTGGTGAAGAACAAGGAGCGTACAGTAGAGCAGATTCCGGCTTTTGCATTTCTGCGTCTGGGCGGAGAGACATTTCCTATGAATGGCATGATAGATGAACTTCGGGTGTGGCGCAAAGCTTTGAATCCCACTCAACTGCGTGCGCGCTGTAATGCTCCGCTCGTGGATGTGCCGGAGGCAGAACGCACCGATTCCCTTGTACTCTACTATTCCTTTAATCAGAACAGCGGTAACGTCACCGACCTTACTTCCGCTGCTCGTACGGGACGGCGCATGGAGTTCGGTCCCGATGGGGATGCTTGGGGCTCATCGGCCGGTGTCTTCTGTCTCGACATTCCTTGATTTTTTTACAAGAGAGAGGCTGCCTGACTTTGGTTGTTAGACAGCCTCTCTTGAAATGAGGTCGGGAGAAGGTCTCTCCCGAATGGTTCTTACTTATTCAAAAACTATGAGGTCGGTGCCCTCCATGACGGACAACCCCGGCTCTACGCAAATCTGAGCTACACGGCCTGCACGCTCGGACGCGATGTTGTTCTCCATTTTCATGGCATCAAGGACGGCCACTGTGTCGCCGCGCTTCACCTCGTCGCCCACCTTCACGGTCACTTCTACAATCACGCCGGGCAGGGGAGCCTTCACACTGTACTTCTTGGCTGAAGGAGCAGCTTCCGCAGCAGGTTTTACCACCACTGGGCGTTTGGTCGGAGTCTCTTCCACAGGCAGTTTCACCAGATAAGTCTCGCCGTTTACGGAGACGGTGGCCACGTTGTTCTCAATGCCTTCCACGTTCACGCGGTAGTCGGTGCCGTTGATATTATATGTATATTCTTTCATTATTTTGCTGTTAAGTTAGAATTTACGATTCGGAAGTTCGCGTTTTGTGCGCAGCTTCGAGTTCCATTCACTACCTGAGTCCTCCAATGTCAGACGTCCGCTTTCACTGTCGTGTGCGGTAAATCCCTGATATTCGTGCAGCGCCATAGTGATGGCGGCCAGTGTCTCGCCGTTGAGATGCTTGTTGTTGCTCATGATGTTGCGGGATTACAGGGGAATATTGCCATGCTTCTTGGCGGGATTGGTCAATGTCTTGGTGCGCAACTGCGCCAATGCGCGTATGATGCGGAAACGCGTGTTGCGCGGCTCGATGACATCGTCGATGTAGCCGTATTTGGCTGCCTGAT
>JAMPGY010000002.1:175614-249572 GCA_023663705.1 Clostridium sp.
CGCAAATTTAACACTTCCTCCCTAAATATCATGCACCGACTTTTCGGCTTGTGCCAAATAAACACGTAGATTTTTGAATAATATTGGACGAACTTGCCGCCTATGCTTATCGTTTGTGTGGCAATTCTTCAGATGACTAAAGTCGGCCGTGAGCCTTTACCAAACGGATGGATTTGTCACAGCCCCGATACAAATTTGGCAATGTGGATCACCAGTCCATTCCAGTCCATTCTGGAGTAGTCGAATTGGCGTTCTTGTTCCAAGTCATATTCGATCGCATTGCGAAGATCGGGTGCGGAAACATACAACACAGTATCACCGCGCAGTATCCATTCCTTTTTTGCTTAGTGGCAGAGTTATTCCAAGCAAAGGGTGGGGAGCCCCTGCTGTATGCAAACATAAAGAGCGGGATGCAAAAATCTATATAAACACACAAGGGAATGAATCTGAACAGTCATTCCCTTGTGTGCATATATACACTTAATTTTAGTTGTTGAACTTACTGTATATTACCTGCAGGGGAATGGGGATGGGTTTTCCCGTCACGGGATCCACACCGCCCACCAAGCGGACACTGTTCATACCCAGGTTGTTGCTTACGCTCACCTGGCTACTGGTGCTGGTGCTTGTCAGGTTGACGGGAATCAACACTACCTTGTTCCAATCCGGATGCTCTTTCACCCAGTCTGCTTCCGACATGCCTTTGTTTTTCAACGCATTGCGTTTTTCATTCATGCAATAAGCCACCAGACGGCTGATGTTGGAAAACGAGTAGTTGTTGTATTGACTGGTGTATGCGGTGACATACGACGTCTCGTTGTCCACCACCTTGTTCTGCTCAAAGAAGTCAAACATGTCCTGCTTGCGCACCATCAGCAATGTGGTGGGGGTTCCCAGTGCAAAACTATTGGTTGTGGCATTGTTGTATCGTGTGAATGCGATTTCCGCTTTGTTGATACTGTCACTCTCATGGCCTTGGTAGATTTCATCCACAGGCAATGTCACCTCCGTATAGGCTCCGGCCGGGGTCTTTAAAAGGGTGAAGTTGCTGCGGTGCGACTCTTCGATCAGCCGGTCTATGCCACTGTTTTCAAACCGCGTGTTCTGTATCACCTCCGGGGTTGCGGCAAAGCGGCTCACACCTACAGAGGTTGTTTCGCTGTCTGCCTTTTCCTTGTACGAGAAATAAACGCTCAGTGTGCTTATGTTGAGATAAAACATCGTACCGTCTCCATCCGTCAGTTTGAAGTAGAAGCCCGGGCACACGTGGTGGGCAAAACTATAGGAATCCTTGAAGTAGGCCGGATTCTCGTAGTATCGTTTCAGGATAAACGTACCGTACTCCTTGGGCAACATGATACGGATGTTCTTGTAGTAGGAACTGCTGGTCAGCGTGCCGTAGGGTACGGTGTAGTCAAACGGTGCCAGCATCTTCTTGGCCAGCGGAGTTGTACGGTTCGGATTGATATACTTCTCCAGTTTCACATCCGTGTAATACACGGTGTCCTCACGAAGCACGTTCAGCGTGTCCAGTTCGTACACGCTCATCTTCATCACGTTGGTCGAGTCGCCATAAAAGCTTTCATAATACAGGCGAATCTCTACAGAGTCCGCTTCAATCTCGCCGGCCTCATTCTTCTGAATCAGATCGTAGGAAGGCAGGGTGTAATTTTCAAACGTGTGAAACTGTGCCACAAACTCCGCCTTGATACGGGTTTTTGTTTCCGGGTCGGTCACTTGCCCGAAATAGCATGTTGTGTTTTCTCCCAACACGGAGTCCACCTTAATGGTCTGGCTGGAAGCCTGAAAATCGGCAGCCGAAACGGCTATGTCGTCCGTATCAGTGTAGATACCCAAAGATGCCGTTTCATCATCGCATGCTGCCAGAACGATTCCAGCCGCCAACACCGGCCAAATATAGTTTAAACTCATATATAATAAGGTATAATAGAGTTATTTTCTACTCTTACTCTTTGCCCGCACTCCACACCTGATCATAGAACTCAAGGAATGATCGGGCATAGTCTTCGCCCACATAATCCAGCACGGGCACCTGACGGTCGCGGGCATATTGCAGGACGTTGGCATTGGCATTGGGGGAAGCTGCGATAACGCCGTCCGAATAATTAACAGCCAGTTTGTTCAGTTCCTCCATGCTACATTCAGGGCTGAAACCTTCCAGTACACTCTTGTCCACATGCTTAAATTGCAGGCAATTGCCGAAGTTTGTCCCCATAGGTTTGGTCAACTCGTCCTCATAGAGGGAGAACACCACCTTTGTGTCGCGGAAGGACGGTTCATCCTTGTAAGCTGTCTTGATATACAGCGGCGCCAATGCACTGATCCATCCGTGGCAGTGGATCACATCCGGCACCCAGCGCAGTTTCTTTACGGTCTCCAATACGCCACGTGCATAGAAGATGGCACGCTCGCTGTTGTCGTCATACTCCACGCCATTCTCATCCTGAACCATCTGGCGCTTCATGAAGTAGTCATCGTTGTCTATGAAATAAACCTGAAGGCGGGCCGCCTGGATTGAAGCCACCTTGATAATAAGCGGGTGATCCGTGTCATCAATAATCAGATTCATGCCGGACAGGCGTATAACCTCGTGCAACTGATTGCGCCGTTCATTGATATTGCCCCATTTGGGCATGAAAGTACGTATCTCGCGGCCTTGCTCCTGAACAGCTTGCGGCAGGTTGCGGCCGATATTCGATACAAATGACTCGGGCACATACGGCACCATTTCCTGGGTTATAAACAGAATTTTCTTTGCCTCCATTGTGATGATTTTCATTTCCTTCTGCAAAGATAGCAAAAAAAAGTGGATTATTGACTATTTCTTTCTTTCCGATGTCTGCTTTTATGTTTATTTGATAATTAAGGGCGCAAAATTTCATTATCTGATATTTTATGTGTTATTTTGCAGCGCTTTTCTGAGATTTGTTTCAAAGACAATAAGGGAAAATGGAATTATTTCATACGAAGAAAGAGCTTATGTCAGTCCTGCAAGAAGCTCGTAATGAAGGAAAAAGAATAGGACTTGTGCCCACCATGGGCGCATTGCATGAGGGACATGCTTCGCTTGTGCGCAGATGTGTTTCGGAGAACGACGTCACTGTTGTGAGTGTTTTTCTGAACCCCACCCAGTTCAACGATAAGAAAGATTTGGAGAAATATCCGCGCACGCTGGATGCGGATTGTGCATTGCTGACCGCATGCGGTGCCACTTATGTGTTTGCGCCTTCGGTAGAGGAGATGTATCCGGAGGAGGACACGCGCACATTCAGTTACCCCACGATAGACGATGTGATGGAGGGTGCCTACCGTCCCGGACATTTCAATGGTGTGTGTCAGATCGTGAGCAAACTTTTTTATGCGGTGGAACCGGATTGCGCCTATTTCGGCGAGAAAGATTTCCAGCAGATTGCTGTCATACGGGCTATGGTGAAAGATCTGAAACTGCAAGTGGAGATTATCGCCTGTCCGGTGATTCGCGAGGAGAGCGGTCTGGCCATGAGCAGCCGCAACACGTTGCTTACTCCGGAGGAGAAGAACACGGCGGCCGAGATTTCCCGTGTGTTGTTCAAGAGTCGCAATTTCGCCGCTTCCCACACTCCGGCCGAAACTATCACATTTGTGACGGAACACATCAACATGATTCCCGGTCTGGAGGTGCAATATTATTCTATCGTAGACGGCGAGTCGCTACAGGACATAACGGCATGGAGCGATTCCGATTTCATCGTGGGTTGCATCACGGTATTCTGCGGTGCCGCCCCCATTCGTCTGATAGACCATATCAAGTATAAAGGCTAATCACTCAAAAAGCAGATTATCATGATGATTCAGATAATGAAGTCGAAGTTGCACTGTGTGCGTGTTACGGAAGCCAACTTGAATTATATGGGCAGCATCACTATCGATGAGGATCTGATGGATGCCGCCAATATGATTGCGGGCGAGAAAGTGCAGATTGTGGACAACAATAACGGCGAGCGCTTCGAAACGTATATAATAAAAGGTGAACGTGGTTCGGGGTGCATATGTCTCAACGGAGCCGCCGCACGCAAGGTACAGGTAGGTGATATTTGTATCATTATCTCCTATGCTCTGATGGATTTTGAAGAAGCAAAGAGTTTTAAGCCCACAGTTGTGTTTCCGGATTCCACCACAAACAAACTCTGATTAATTCATAAATTTTAATTCACAATTCATAATTGGCCGCCTTGCTTCCCCGCCCATTCACAGGAGGGATTCAAGGTGGCCAATGCGTTAGGTAGGGCAGGCGATCTGAACGGTCGGACCGTATATTCCCGATTTCAATAGACCGTCGAATCGCCTATCCTGGTTTTGTGTTGACCGTCCCACCTGCAACCTGTAGACTGTTTTTGATATTATTACATATATAAATGTGACGAACAGCCACAATAAAGTTTGTCGGGAAAAAGATTCAATGGTTCAAACTATTTGTGAATCAATAAGAAAAGGTTCAGTTTTAGCTTCATTTATCCTTCATTTACACTTCGCTTTTTCCGGAAGAGCTGCTGATGCTATTCGTAATATTGCCTTACATGAGACGGAAACGCTAATGCACACCATCCCTTTTTTTAGGGTAATCCCATCCTGTAATACTCGCCCGTGTGATGACAATGCGGTGTGCATGATGGCAATGCAGTAGGTACGTTTTTCAAAACGTCCGTGATTGGCGGCGCTATAATCCGGTGATTGTCGGTCTTGTTGCTTGCGGACGCTTTGAAAAGCGTCCCTATATTCGTTGCACGGGGAATGGGTGGTTGTGAAGTTTGGATGATGGATCGGTGAAGGAAAAGTGAACCTTTTCTTATTGATTCACAATAAGTTTGAACCATTGAAGGATATTCTGCATCCAACCGTATTACGGGGAGACTTGCCCTGTTATCGCCACATGTTGCCGGACACGTGTATGAGCCTCTGCAGTACATTTACACGAGTTCCTTCAGTACGTGTACTGAAGCTTCTTATTTACGTGTACTTAAGCATCTTCAGTACATGTACTAAAGCACCTTATTCCTGACTTCGTCAACGTGTCACCCAAAATTCATCGGAGAATAAAGGAGCGATTCGTTGCTTCCGTTTCATAAGCATGGTTTTGCTGATTGTCTTCTTGTTTTGTGGAAGTGTCAGCTGGATTGTGACTATGGTCTGTGCCAATGCAAGCACTTTATCAACGCTCATGTTGATTGTGGATAACTTCAGCAGTCGCTCCAACTCCTTGTAGACTTTCAGTGCTACGAAGCAGATGCATACATGGGCCTCTATCCTTTTACGGGTAAAATGGAACATTGGTCTAATCTCAATCTTGGATTTTGCTATCCGGAAGGCTTTCTCCACGTGCCATAGGTTGTGATATGCCGTATATACTTCCTCTACTGGGATGTCGGTGTTTGTAAGATACCCTTTCAGTCCATCCCATTTTGCATCCTCTTCAAGTTTGTCATAGTTGATGGTCACCTTGACATCGCCCTCCATCTTCAGGAACTTGTTGTATCCGCGCTTGTTGATGTTGTCCTTGGTCAATGTCCCTCTGTTGTAAGCCTTCTCAAGCCTGTGTATCCCCTTCTCGCGGTTATAGGAGTCCTTGCGGGACCTTTTCTCTGTGTATCCTACAAGCAGTTGCCCTTGTCATATTCAACCATCTGACAGTCGTTCTTGGGTTGCTCAAGAATCCAATCCTTGATTATTTTGCTCTCATTCCTGATTTTCGCCCCGATGATATATTGGTAGCCGTTTGCCTCAAGGTCAGCAATGTTGTCATTGTTCATAAGCCCGGAGTCTGCCACCACGATGAAGTTGTCAAGATTGTATTTACGCACAAAATCCGTCACCACCGGAAGCATGGTATGCCCTTCGTACTTATTGCCCTCATGAATGCTGTAAGCCAACGGGTAGCCGTCAATACTGACCAATAGCCCCAGTATTATCTGAGGGTTCTTATGCCGTCCCTCTTTGGAGAACCCTGTCTTGCGTAGATCATCCTCGTAATCCGCTTCAAAATACAGCGTGGTGACATCATAGAACAGCACACCGATATTGCCTCCGAGTATCTTCCGGGTATGCCCGACGCTTATATCCTGGACTATCCGATGCTGGCTGTCGCTGAGTTTGTCAAGATAACGGTATATCCTTGATAGACTTACATCTTCATCAAAATGATTCTTAAGGTACTCAACCGTGGCGGCCTTGCTTGCCGGATATGACAGTCGTGCCTTTACCAACTTCCTGAATATATCATCCTCAATACGGTTGAATCCGACATTGTCAAATACACGGTCAAGGATCAGGTCCGCTCCATCAATGGTGATGTTCGAGATGCAGGACAGCATCTGTTCCGCAGTCAGCAGTTCCGCCTCGCATCTGGAGCGTTCCTCACCGAACAGATCCAGACGTGGTTGACGACGCTGCTTCTCGCGCTCCATCCACTCTTTTGCCTGGACAACCAACCCATCCGTTTCTTCATCGTGATGCGCTATGCCAATCGTGGCAAGCTCCTTCATCCTGCCATCAATCTTCTCTACGACAATGATACCTATATTGCCGGATGGATATTTTTTCTTTCTGACATACATTTTTGTCTTCGTGTCACCCATTTTAGGGTGACACAAAATTACAAAATATTAGGCACCAGCGGATTATAAAACCACGATTTTTTAAGCGACAAAGTCAGGGAGTTCCTTCAGTACGTGTACTGAAGCTTCTTATTTACGTGTACTTAAGCATCTTCAGTACATGTACTAAAGCACCTTATTTACGTATACCGAAGCACCTGCAGTACGCGTACCGCAGACTGTCCCGTAGGCCTGTCCAATGTCAAGCCATAGGTAAGGCCAATGTCAAGCCGTAGGCAAGTCCAATACTAAGCCGCGGGCAGTTCCAATGTTGCCTCGGCAGTCAACCGGATGATTGAGGGCGTGGAATCCGAATAGAAATCGCTGTACTCCTATATATCCGATTGTCATCCGTTGTTATTTCCGGTCATAAATGAAATGGCCGGATGTGGCGATACGGCAATAATTTCTTTAGATCTTGTGGTTTTAAGTTGCATATAAAAATGGATGTATTAGCATATTCACAAAATCTACCTCTATGTTCTTCCCATCCTTTCTTAATGCCAGTCCACGGGCAAAATTGTAAGCAATAGCCAATCATATCAAGTTACGCGATGTTCCACATACAATACAATTTCGGCAAGTTCAAGAAATGACCCCATGTTATCTCTATATGGAATAAAACACAATCAGGCTATATCGGCAGTTGTATAATAGCGTGAAATTAATAGTTAAACAGATAGAGATGAATAAGAGCATATATATTGGGCAAGCAGTGGATACTGTTTGCAACTGCCCCATTACTACTTAACAGTTGAAGGCAGGCCGTCTTTATTGCAATTAATATTTTGTTTTTGACTTTCGTCCGTAGTATACCCGTTCAAAGAGCAATTGAATGAGGAAGCATGCGGCCATTTGCAGGGGGAAGAGAGGGATGTAGATTACATGGTGAGATACGAAAGAGAGGATGATGAGCAGACAAAGGAGCAGGCGCAGATAAGGGAAAGCGTGGTAGAGGCTCTCTATCTGACGGGAGGGGGCTTCGGAGGAGGTGGCGTGGAATATGTGGAGCACAAAGCCTGCTACTCCGGTGAGGAAGTAAAAACCTGCCGGATAGTAATAGGCCGCTTCAAGCAGGCGAAGGTGAGGAAATAAGATAAGTTGCAGGATTGCCATCAGCAAAACGCTGACAGAACTGACACTCACCTGCCAAAGGCAATAGGGCTTGATCCCCTTTTCAAACAGTTGTTTTCTCTTGTTGTTCATGATGTACGGAACGAGCTGATCAGCGCAGGAAGAGATCCACCAGAAAATAAACACCAAGTCCGAGCAACCATCCGGCCAGCACTTTGCCGCTGATGTAGCGGAAGTACCACCAAATGGTGACACTCTCAATCTTCATCAGGGCATACCCGGCTGTGGAACCGATAGGGAGCAGACAACCGCCCACGCAACCGCTGTAGGCCACAAGATGCCAATATTGCCCGTTGGGCAGGAAGGCTTGTGCGTATTCGGAGAGTGCGCACGGATTGACCAGCTCGGGATTGATCACATCGAAAATGGTGATGCTGCTCAGCACGATGGCTATGTTGTCAAGCATGGAAGAGATGAGTCCCAATACAATGCTCAGAATGTAGATGTTGTGGATATAGGTGTCGCACCATTGGGCGGCGGCATTCAGCGCTCCGGTTTCCTCAATGGCGCCCACTGCCAGTGACAAGCCAATGAAAAAGAGAATGATCTGCAGGTTTTCATATTGCAACTGGCGGGGCAGCATGCGCCGGGTCACCGGTTGCTCGCTGCGTATCAGGCGGCGGTTGCACAACTCGTTCACCACCCAGAAGAGCGCCAGCACACACAAGGCTCCCACAAACGGAGGCAGCTTGGTGAGGTTGCGGAAGGTTGGGATGAACCACAGTCCGCCGATACCGACAAATAGCATGAGGATGCGCTGCCAGCGGGTGAGGGTGGTATCATCGCCCCGATACTGTATGCGCGATGTCTCAATCTCAATCCGTTCGGGCAGTTTCCGCCCAATCAGGAATGTGGGCAGGACAAGCGCCGTGAGGGCAGGCAGGAAGAGCGCGGCGGAGAAGTTGGACGGCGTCACAGCCTCTTTGTTCCACAGCATGAGGGTGGTAACATCGCCAATCACCGTGAAGGCTCCGCCGCAGTTGGCCGCCAGCACAATGGCTGTGCCGTAGAACATGCGGTGCTTGGGGTTGCAGACGATGCGCCGCATGATGACAAGCATCATCACGGTGGTGGTCAGATTGTCCAGATTGGCGGAGATGAAGAAGGTGGTGAACGAGAGCGTCCAGAGCAGAACGCGGCTGTTGCGGTTGCGGCTCCACTCGATGAGGAAGTCGAAGCAGCCGTTGATGTTGAGCACCTCCACGATACACATGGTGGCCAGCAGGAAGAGAACGATCTCGGCCAATTGCGCCACATACTTTACGAATATCTCATTGGCGATAAAACGCTTGATTCCTGTAGTGGTCAGCGTCGCCCCGTCGAGAAACTCAGCCAATTGATCCGGATAGAAGTGCAGCACATAACTCTTGCCGTAGAGGATATACAAAATCCATCCCACCGTACCCAGAAACATCGCAATGGCGGCCTTATTGATTTTGGTGATATGCTCTGTTGCTATGCCGATGTAGCCAATAATCAGAATGGATACGATAACAGGTGTCATTTGGATGGCGTAATATGGGTTAATTTTTTCTTATCACAAAGTTAGTATATATCCGACAGATGAGCAAATAAATGCCCGTTAAATAAATGGGATGGAAAGGCTTTATTCTTCAATCAGTTTGCCCTCGTTCTCCAATGCGTTCCACCACGAATGTCGGGCTTCGGGAGCCATTTCGTGAATCTGACGGAAGAGTTCGTTTGCGTTGGTTCGGTGGGAATCGGTCTCGTAGGGGCAGAGTTTGATCTGCTTCTGATAGTGTTGCAGCTCCGCCCATCGGGCAATGTCCGTTTCGGCCACCTTGCACAGCGGACGTATGATGGTCATGGGGAATTTCTTCATTTTCAGAAGGGCGGGCATGGTGGAGAACTGGCCTTGGAAGGTGAGGTTGAGGAGAGTGGTGTTCAGGATGTCATCCTGATGATGTCCCAGGGCAATCTTGTTGCATCCCAACTCTTTGGCGGTCTCAAACAACATCTTGCGGCGATTCCATGAGCACAGGAAACACGGACTCTTGCGGTGGTCGGTGGAGGGGTCGAATGAAGTTTCCCTCACCGTGAGACGTACGCCGTGATCGAAAGCAAAATTCTCGATATAAGTAAGATCCGTTTGGTAGGCAATGTTGCTCATGCGTACATGTACGGCCTCCAACTGGATATGCGGCTTGTAGATGGCGGCCCTACGTGACATGAATTCCAGCAGTGCCAGCGAATCTTTTCCGCCGGACAGACCGATGAGAATGCAGTCGTTGTCTTCCAGCAGTCCGAACCGCGTGATGCCTTGATTGAAATGCCGCCATATCCGGTGTTGCAGTTCCTGTTCCGGTGTGGGTTTCATGGGGATATGTTATTTCAGGAAAACAAAGAAAACAGCCAGTACCAGCAGCCCGAAGGCAACCAGATGATTCCACTGCAGGGACTGTCCCTGAAACATGACCGATGCCACCAGAGTGAATACAATCAAGGAAACCACCTCTTGAATCACTTTCAGTTGCATCAGATTGAATGGGCCGCCGTTGTCGGTGAATCCGATGCGGTTGGCCGGAACCAGAAAGCAATACTCCACGAAGGCGATAGCCCACGAGAAGGCAATGACTCCGATAAGAGGCCAGTGGTTGGAGATGTTTTCCTGTTGCAGTTTCAGGTGGCCGTACCAGGCGAAGGTCATGAATACGTTGCTACAGACAAGCAACAGTACGGTGTAGAGAGCGTTCATTTTGTTGTTTGGATGTTATAGATAAAAAAAGAATCTTGTCGGCAGGCATAAGCCGGCAGACAAGATTCTCTATAGATTCGACAGGACGTGTCACTTTCTTCTTTTGGGTGAGACTATTGTTGGCTCAGATATTCGTGCATGTGTGCGGCAGCTTTCCGTCCGTCGCCCATGGCCAGTATCACCGTGGCACCACCGCGCACAATGTCTCCACCGGCAAAGATGGTGGGAATGCTGGTCTGCATGCCTTCATTTACCACGATGGTGTTCTTGCGACCCAGTTCGAGACCTTCCACCGAAGTGGGGACGATGGGGTTGGGGGACACGCCTACGGCCACGATGGACATGTCGATGTCTATCGTCTCGGTGGCTCCGGGGATAGGTTCGGGGCTGCGACGTCCGCTGGCATCAGGTTCACCCAACTGCATCTTCTGCAACACCACCTGTTTCACAGCTCCCTTCTCATCGGCAATGTACTCAATGGGATTATGAAGGGTGAGGAACTCAATGCCTTCCTCCTTGGCGTGTTTCACTTCTTCCAATCGGGCAGGCATCTCGGCTTCCGAACGGCGATATACAATCATCACCCGTTCTGCTCCCAGACGCTTGGCCGTGCGGCAGGAGTCCATAGCGGTGTTTCCGCCACCCACTACCATCACGCTGCGTGCCAGATGGATGGGTGTGTCGGTTGCCGGATTGGACGCATCCATCAGGTTGACACGCGTCAGGTATTCATTGCTGGACATGATGTTGATGCTGTTCTCCCCGGGAATACCCATGAAGTTGGGCAAACCGGCTCCGGAGGCTATGAACACTCCGTTGAAACCGCTCTCTTCCAGGCTTTTCACACTGATCGTCTTGCCCACAAGGCAGTCCTTCTCAAACTTCACGCCAATTTGTTCCAGATTCTGGATCTCCACATCCACGATGCGGTTGGGAAGGCGGAATTCAGGTATACCGTATTTCAATACGCCGCCTATTTCGTGCAAGGCCTCAAACACCGTCACCTCATAACCCAGTTTGGCCATGTCGCCGGCAAAGGAAAGTCCGGCCGGACCACTTCCGACCACAGCTATCTTCTTGCCGTTGGGCGCTTCGCAGGTGGGAATGGACATCTTACCGCTCTCGCGCTCGAAATCGGCCGCGAAGCGTTCCAGATAGCCGATGGCTACGGCCGGCTCGTTCATCTTCAAATGGATGCAACGGCTCTCGCATTGTTTCTCCTGCGGACAGACACGACCGCAAACGGCAGGAAGGGCAGATGTGCTCTTCAGCACGCGGGCTGCATCGAGAAATTCACCGCGTTCGATATTCTTGATAAAGGAAGGAATGTTGATGCTTACCGGGCACCCCTGCATACAGGTGGGGTTGGCACAGTCCAAACAACGCTTGGCTTCCGTCATGGCCTGCTCGCGTGTGAGTCCGGTGTTCACCTCCTCGGTACGGGTGGTGGCACGATAGACGGGATCCAACTCGTTCATCTCTACACGGGGAATGGCAGTGCGCTCTTTGGGCTTCATGCTCTTTCGCAATGCCTGTCTCCATTCCGCATTGCGATCGGTCAACACCTCGAGAGAGGTAGTTGTATCCATTGAATTCACGTCAGGATCCGTTGATTTTACAGCCTGACATGCAGTATCTTCCAATGATTGATTGAAGGATTTCTCCAGCAGAGCCATCTCTTCCGTTTCTTCCTTCCTGAAGGCGCTCATGCGCTTCAGCATTTCATCGAAGTCAACCTGATGGCCATCGAATTCCGGACCGTCCACACACACGAAACGTGTCTTTCCACCCACGGAAATGCGGCACGCACCGCACATGCCCGTGCCGTCCACCATGATGGTATTGAGCGACACATCGGTAGGAATATCGTATTTCTTGGTGAGCAGGCAGCAGAACTTCATCATGATAGCCGGACCGATGGCAAAGCATTTATCCACCTTTTCCCGCTTGATGACACTCTCGATTCCTTCCGTTACCAATCCCTTGGTGCCATAACTGCCGTCGTCGGTCATGATAATCACCTCATCCGAACTGCGGCGTACCTCATCCTCTAAAATAATCAGTTCCTTGCTGCGGCCGGCCAACACGGAGACAACCCGATTTCCGGCGGCTTTCAAAGCCTGTATGATGGGTAGCATCGGAGCAACTCCGACTCCGCCACCGGCACAGACAACCGTGCCGAAACGCTCGATATGTGTGGCCTTTCCCAGCGGGCCGACCACATCTGTGATGTAGTCGCCCACGCCAAGTTGACAAAGTCGGGTGGAAGACAGTCCCACTTTCTGTACAACCAGCGTGATGGTGCCGCGTTGCGTGTCGGCTCCGGCGATGGTCAGTGGCATGCGCTCACCTTTCTCACCTACACGCACAATCACGAAGTGACCGGCCTTGCGGGCTTTGGCAATCAGGGGGGCTTCTATCTCAAATTTAAAGACCTTTTCCGAAAATTGCTCCTTTGATACGATTCTGTTCATTATTCCTTACCTTGATTTATTAATAGCAAACGGAGGCTATGCGAAGTTCTGATCATCCAAATATTCAAAACCGCAATAGGGAACCAGACACTTGGGTACGCGGATACCTTCGGGGGTCTGGTTATTCTCCATAATGGCGGCCACGATGCGGGGAAGTGCCAGAGCCGAACCGTTGAGGGTGTGGCATAATTCGGTTTTCTTGTCTGCACTGCGACGGTAGCGGCACTTCAGACGATTGGCCTGATAGCTTTCGAAGTTGGACGTTGAACTTACCTCCAACCAGCGCTTCTGGGCTGCGCTCCAAACCTCGAAATCGTAGCAGATGGCGCTGGTGAAACTCATGTCGCCACCGCAAAGGCGCAGGATGCGATAGGGGAGTTCCAACTTGATGAGCAGGCCTTCCACATGGTCGAGCATTTCCTTCAAAGACTCGTAGGAATGAGCCGGAGTGTCAATACGCACAATCTCCACTTTGTCGAACTGATGGAGGCGGTTCAGGCCGCGCACGTCCTTGCCATACGAACCGGCTTCGCGGCGGAAACAACCCGAGTAGGCGCAACGCTTGATGGGTAATTCCTTCTCGTCGAGAATCACATCGCGGAAGATATTCGTCACGGGCACTTCGGCCGTGGGAATGAGATACAGATCATCGGCATTGCAGTGGTACATCTGTCCTTCCTTGTCGGGCAACTGACCGGTGCCGTAGCCTGAATCCTGATTGACCACATAGGGAGGCTGCACTTCCAGATAACCGCTCTTGCGGGCCTCATCCAGGAAGAAGGCCTCCAAAGCACGTTGCAAACGGGCCATCTTACCTATATAAAAAGGGAAACCGGCACCGGTCACCTTTACGCCCAGTTCAAAGTCAATCAGATTGTATTTTTTCGCCAGTTCCCAGTGGGGAAGGGCATCGGAAGTGAGATGAGGTTCCGGGCCACCGGTCTTCACCACCACATTATCTTCGGCACAGGAGCCTTCGGGCACATCATCGTTGGGCAGATTGGGGATAGCGCACAACTGAGCGGTCATCTCCAACTGTGCCTTGTCCATTTCATCCTGCAAGGCTTTATTCTTTTCCTTGAGTTCGGCCACACGCACCTTGATCAGGTCGGCCTCCTCTTTCTTTCCTTCTTTCATCAGTCCGCCAATCTGTGCAGCCAATTTCTTGCTTTCAGACAGGTTTACGTCCAGCTGTGTCTGGGCATCACGGCGTCTTTTATCTGTGGAGATCACTTCCATCACAGCCTCCCGGGCATTCTTGAAGTGTTTTTTCTCCAGTCCCTTAATTACTCTCTCAGTCTCTTCGGTAATGACTTTTAATGTAAGCATAGGATTCTAACTTAAAATCTTGATTCTATTGTGCAAAAGTACTAAAAAAGAATCAAACCAAGCATAAAAGCCGGAAAAAACAGGAAAATGCGTGTTTGTGCAGAAAAAAGAGGCCGGATATAATGTTTGGTTGTATTATTTAACTACTTTTGTAGCAAATTGCATTCCTTTATAAAAAACTTACGACATGTTTACAGAACTGTTGCAATCCTCTTACTTTGCCCTGTTTTTGATAGTGGCAATAGGTTTTATGTTGGGACGAATTAAAGTGAAAGGTTTATCATTGGATGTTTCTGCCGTGATTTTCATAGCTTTACTATTTGGACATTATGGATTTGTCATTCCCAAGGAACTGGGTAATTTCGGTCTTGTGCTGTTTATATTCACTATCGGAATTCAGGCGGGTCCGGGCTTTTTCGACTCATTCCGCAGTAAAGGAAAGACTTTAATTCTGATCACCTTGCTCATCATTCTCTCAGCCTCGATCACAGGATTGGGAATGAAAAACTTGTTCGATATAGACACGCCCAGTGTGGTGGGACTGATAGCCGGTGCGCTCACCAGCACACCGGGTCTGGCGGTGGCCATCGATAGTACCAACTCGCCGTTGGCCTCCATTGCCTACGGCATCGCTTATCCATTTGGTGTGATTGGCGTGATTCTGTTTGTCAAACTGTTGCCGAAGTTGCTGCATGTGGATCTGGAAGAGGAGGCCCGCCGGTTGGAAGCCGAACGGCTCGGACAGTATCCGTCGCTGAATACTTGTCTGTTTCATGTGACCAATCCTATGGTGTTCAACCGCACGTTGGCCTCACTCAATGTGAGAGGTATGACTGGAGCCGTTGTGTCTCGTCTGCGTACGGATGATAATAGAATACTGATTCCTTCAGCTCAGACTGTTCTTCACGAAAATGATTGTCTTCAGGCGGTCGGAAGCGAGGAGATGCTGGAGAAACTTGCCGTGCTGATCGGTCGGCGTGAGGATGGCGAGCTGCCTTTGGGAGACGAGCAGGAGATCGAATCCTTGTTGCTCACCAAGAAGGACATGATAGGGAAGCAGCTTGGTAGGCTGAACCTGCAACACAATTACGGTTGCACGGTGACGCGTATCCGCCGAAGCGGGATAGACTTGGCCCCTTCACCTGAGCTGGAACTGAAATTCGGTGACAAACTGATGATTGTGGGCGAAAAGAAAGGATTAAAAGGAGTGGCCAGTTTATTAGGCAATAATGAAAAGCAACTTTCGGATACGGATTTCTTACCCATAGCGTTAGGTATTGTTCTGGGTGTGATATTCGGCAAATTAAATATATCCTTTCCCGGCGGGGCTTCTTTCTCGCCTGGACTTACGGGAGGAGTGCTTATCGTAGCCCTGGTGTTGAGTGCAGTGGGAAAAACCGGGCCGATTTTGTGGTCCATGTCGGCTTCGGCCAATCAGTTGCTGCGCCAATTGGGATTACTCCTTTTTCTTGCGGAAGTAGGCACATCGGCAGGTGTAAAACTCGTAACTACATTTCAAGACAGCGGTTTGATGCTGTTTGGTGTCGGGGCTGCCATCACGATTGTGCCGATGGTGATGGCTGTGCTTGTCGGATGGTTTGTATTTAAGATATCCTTGCTGGATTTGCTGGGTACGATAACGGGGGGAATGACCAGTACGCCGGGGTTGGCGGCAGCCGATTCAATGGTAGACAGTAATATACCAAGTGTAGCCTATGCCACGGTATATCCCATAGCTATGGTTTTCCTTATTCTGTTTATCCAGCTGATTGCGATGTTTTTATAATGTGAGAAGCCTCTTATTCATGCCAAAAACTCCATCCGGCCTTTGCCTGAGACAGAAGCATTTCCATGCCATTTTTGGTAACGGCACCGACTTCCGCTCCTTTTTTCAGGAATAGCGTCTGCTCCGGATTGTAGATCAGATCGTATAAGAGATTTCGGGACGTCAATGCCGTATAAGGCAGTTCCGGCATTTCGTCGGTGTGGGGATACATGCCGCATGGCGTACAATTCACAATCACACTATACTCCCGGACAAGTGCCGGAGTCAATTGGGCGTATGTGAGCATGCCGTGGCGTTCGGAACGACTTACAAACATGGTCTTAAGGCCAAGTTTCTCCAGTCCGTACCGAACGGCCTTAGAGGCACCGCCTGTTCCCAATATCAAGGCCTTAGTGTGCTCTGGTTTGAGCAATGGAGCTATGGAATCCATAAAACCTATCACATCCGAATTGTATCCTTTCAGCCATGTTTTACCGTCTTTGCGTTGGACTCGGATCACATTGACCGCCCCCATATCCCGTGCCTCCTCGCTCAACTCATCCAGAAAAGGAATAACTTTCTCTTTATACGGAATTGTCACATTCAGTCCTCTGAGATTCGTATTCTTCATCACGATATCGGGGAATTGTGAGATGTCGGAAATCTCAAAATTTACATATTCGGCGTTGATCTTTTCTTCGGCAAACAGTTGATTAAAATAATTACGCGAAAACGAATGTCCCAATGGATATCCGACAAGTCCGTATAACTCCTTCATAAAATACGTGATTTTCTAATTTTATTTAGTGGATAAGTATTGTGTGCTGATCCCTCCCATAAAATCTTTCCAATAGACTTCGGAGAAACCACATTGCATCAGTATTTGCCGCAAGTTTTCCCCCTGAGGGAATGCAGCCATTGTGTGCGGCAAATAGGTATATGCACTGTTGTCTCCGGATATGATCCGACCTATCAGTGGCATGATCAAACGGGCATATACGGCAAAGAGCTGTTTCATGGGAAATTTATCCGGAGTGCTCAACTCAACAAGAAGCAAATGACCTCCCGGTTTCAGCACACGATGGATTTCGTACAAACCCTGTCGCAGATCCTCAAAATTGCGCGCACCGTAGGATATGGTGACAGCATCGAACGTGTTATCGGGAAACGTCAGTTTCATACAATCCTCACGGTGCAGTCGGATAACGTCTTCCAGCTTCTCGTCATGTATCTTCTTCCGGGCTATACTCATCATATCCTCTGATATATCGGCACCCACGATGATTTGCGGATGTAGGCGCCGGGCGGCAAGGATGGCAAAGTCACCGGTCCCCGTAGCTATATCCAATATATGCTCGGGATGGAACGGGCGGAGCAAATCAATAGCTTTTCTTCTCCATCGGCGGTCTATGCCCAACGACAGGACATGGTTCAACAGATCATAAGAATGAGCGATGTTATCAAACAAATGTTTCACATGCTCAGTCTTATGACCGTTGCCTTTGTAGGATGTTATCTCCTTATTGTTTTGCATCAATTCAAAAGGGTGATAGGAGCTACTTTACTTGGTGCTCAGATAATCATTTACGTTCTTCTCAATACGTGCAGCCAGATCATCATGATCGTCCGCCTTGTTAAACGGTTCCCCTACAATGCCTTCATACAATTCGATATATCTGTCTGAAACACTATTGACATATTCGTCAGTCATTTCCGGCACCTGCTGGCCTTCCTTACCCATGAAGTCATGGTCTATGAGCCATTGACGGACGAACTCCTTGGAAAGTTGCTTTTGAGCTTCACCTTTTTCAAATTTTTCCTCGTATCCCTCGGCATAGAAATACCGGCTGGAATCCGGAGTGTGTATTTCATCAATCAGATAAACCTTACCGTCTTTTTTCCCGAATTCATATTTGGTATCAACCAGAATCAGTCCTTTCTGCGCAGCCATTTCCGTGCCACGGGCAAAGAGGGCATACGTATACTTTTCCATCAGTTCATAATCTTCCTTACTCACAATGCCTTGGGCGATAATTTCTTCGCGAGAGATATTCTCATCATGCCCCGCATCTGCTTTGGTAGTGGGAGTAATGATGGGAGTGGGGAATTTCTGATTTTCTTTCATACCGTCAGGTAACTTCACACCACAGAGTTCCCGGCATCCGTTCTTATATTCGCGCCATGCACTGCCGGTCAGATAGCCACGGATAATCATTTCCACACGGAAGCCTTCGCATTTCAGTCCTACGGTAACCATCGGATCGGGAGTAGCCAACTTCCAATTCGGTACGATATCACTTGTAGCATCCAGGAACTTGGCTGCAATCTGATTCAATACCTGTCCTTTGAATGGAATGCCTTTGGGCAGAATCACGTCGAAAGCCGAGATACGGTCGGTTGCCACCATGACCATCAGGTCATCGTTGATGTTGTACACATCACGTACTTTACCGTGATATACATTTTTCTGTCCCGGAAAGTTGAATTCGGTATTTGTTAAAGCTTTCATAATAATTATGGTTGTTAAAGAATTGATTCCAATATTTTCAGTTGTCTCCCAGTCCCATTATGCCGGCAAACAGAGGACTGTCCTCCTCGCTCTCTTTGTTTTTGTGTCTCGGTCGCGATTCATTGCTTCGGCGGGCATGTTTTTCGTATGCCTCCACTATACGCGTCACCAATTTGTGTCTCACAATATCTTGCTTGTCCGTCTCAATGAAGGAGATACCCTTCACACCTTTCAGAATCTGCATGGCCTCCATCAATCCCGAACGCTGTGATGGCGGCAGATCCACTTGGGTACAATCGCCCGTTACGATCATCTTGGTGTTTGCCCCCATGCGTGTAAGAAACATTTTTATCTGTGCCGTTGTGGTGTTTTGCGCTTCGTCCAAGATTACCACAGCATCGTTCAGGGTGCGACCGCGCATGAAAGCCAAGGGGGCAATCTGGATTACGTTCTGCTCCATATATTCTTGTAGGCGGACAGCTGGTATCATGTCCTGCAATGCATCATAGAGCGGTTGCAGATAGGGATCGATCTTTTCCTTCATATCACCGGGTAAGAATCCCAGTTTTTCGCCAGCTTCCACAGCAGGGCGGCTCAATATGATTTTTCGGACCTCCTTGTTTTTCAATGCTCTTACAGCCAAGGCTATGCTGGTGTACGTCTTTCCCGAACCGGCCGGACCGATGGCGAATAACATGTCACTTTTCTGATAGGCGTCCACCAACTTCTGTTGGTTCTCGCTGCGTGCCGTGATGGGTTTTCCACTCACACTGTATACGATGACTCCCTCCTGTCCGTCCCTTCCGGTTTTCTCACCTTTAATAATATGCAGCACATCTTCCTCGCTCAGCATATTGTATTTGGCGCAATGTTTCTGTAAAGCCTGAATGTGCTCTTCAAAAGCACAAAGTTCCTCTTCATCACCCATCACTTTGATTACATTTCCACGAGCCACAATGCGTAATTTGGGATACAACGCCTTTATTATTTGCATGTTGGCGTTGTTAACCCCGTAAAACACCACCGGTTCGATGTCCTCCAGTACGATATGCTTCTCTATCATTCTTATAAATTTGATGCAAATTTAATCATTCTGTTCCTAAATCAGTGTGTTTTTGCTATCTTTGTCATCGCAAAAAAGAAAAAGAATTGAAACGTTTAAAGACTAAATACTTTTTGTGTGGAGCGTGTGGCATCGTGCTTGTGTTGGCTGTGGTGCGGTGCTTCAATCCCTCCGTGGCAAAAACGGCATCATCGGAAGCGATGATGAGAGACAGTGTGGAACAGGAACTTGTAATCGATACGCTCAAAACTGAGTCGATAAAGCCTCACGTAACAACGTATACCCGTGCATTGGAAAAACGCACTTACGATGTGCCTTGTTTTAAGAAAGTATCGGGTGAACCTGTAAAGCATCGCATTTATAGTGTACCCGGCTTTAAAGACTGTTTCTCTGATTTACAGGATGTTCAACTTGTTTCCGCCCGCAAGTGGGGGGTATCTCCGGTGGCTGACAGACAAGAGGCCGAGCAACGAAAAAAGGAACTTGTATATGTGGGGAGCAATCCTTTTTACACTATAGACAAGCACATGAACCGATCCATTCCTTATCTTGTGCCGCAAGCCAGCGAATTACTGCAGCGTATCAGCCGAAATTTCCTTGATTCTTTGGCTATTAAAGGAATTCCGCTTCATACACTTATCGTTACTTCCGTGCTCCGTACGGAGGAGGATGTGCGTAAGCTTCGTCGCCACAATACGAACGCCACTGAGCAGAGTTGCCATCGCTATGGCACAACTTTCGATATCAGTTACTCCCGCTATAATACCGTCTCGTCTCCCGACGGCCCCCAACGTCGTGCCGTCCGTAACGATAGTCTTAAATGGGTGCTGTCCGAAGTGCTTCGTGATTTGCGTGAACAGGGGTTCTGTTATGTAAAGCACGAGGTGAAACAGGGGTGTTACCATATCACTGTGCGTTGATGTTTGTTTTTATTCGTTGATCATGGATAAACTGAAGATTTATATGGCCCCTATGCAGGGCTATACGGAGGCGCCCTTCCGTAACGCTTTTTCCAAGTGGATGGGTGGTGTGGATGTATATTTCACGCCTTTTGTCCGATGGGAGCATGGCGGTGTGCGACGTAAGGATTTGCGAGACACGGCAGTGGATGCCAACCGAGTGGATCGGATGGTTCCGCAATTGATTGCCGCCACACGCGAAGAGGCTGAAAATGTGCTTGGCGTGCTTGGGGAACAAGGCTATAAGGAGGTGGATCTGAACCTGGGATGTTGCTTTCCCGCATTGGCCAAACGTCATAAAGGATCTGGCATATTGCCTTATCCCGAAGAGGTGAAGGCACTGCTTGCGTTGGTGGATGCTCATCCCGAAATACGTTTTTCGGTAAAGATGAGATTGGGGTATGAGCGTTCTGAGGAATGCCTTGCTCTCACCGACATCCTGAACAGTGTTCCGTTACAGCATGTGGCGGTGCATGCCCGTGTGGGACGGCAACAGTATAAAGGCGACTGTGACACGGAGATGTTCATGCGCCTGGCCGAACGGTTGCAGCATCCGGTGATTTACAACGGGGATATTCTTCTGGCTGAAGATATTGAGGCGTGGCAACAACGCGTACCGACGCTGCAGGGCGTCATGGTGGGGAGAGGCCTGCTGGTTCATCCTTGGATGGCTGCCGAATACAAGAGCGGAAAAGCTTGGACAGATGCTGCGCGAGGCGAGGCTATGAGGCATTTGCATGCCGATCTGCTGGATCATTACGAACAACATCTGGAGGGAGGTGAAATACAATTGCTCACTAAAATGAAGAGTTTTTGGGAGTATTTATTGGCGGATGCCGATCGCAAACTGCTCAAAAAGATACATAAAGCACAACGTATCCCGGCCTATACCGAAGCGGTGAATCAATTGCTGTTCAACCTGTAGGAATATTGTCCAGCATGCTCCGGCTCATCAAGTTCACATTACACATATACACAAACATATATAATCATTGGGAATATGAAATTTAGTTTAAACACGACTATGCTTTGCCTTGTCGGTAATATCTTTGTTGCATTCTCTTCGGTTGATTCATTGGCAGACGAGCAGATTGTATTGGATACCATTAACCGACAGATACCGATAGTTCATGATCCGGTGATGGCTTGCGAAGGGAATACGTATTACCTTTATTATACAGATTGGAATGTGGGATGTCTCTTCTCTCACGATATGATGAATTGGAGCCCCTGCAGGAAACCTATGGAGATGGTTCCGGACTGGGCGTTGAAATCAGTACCGGGTTACAAGGGACATACATGGGCTCCGGATGTGGTCTTTCATAACGGGAAATACCACCTTTATTATTCCTGTTCGTCATTTGGCAAAAATACATCTGCCATAGGCCATGCCGAAAGTGTAACGCTTTGTCCGGACAGCGCGTCGTATGGATGGAAGGACACCGGTCCGGTGATCCGCTCAAAGGAGGGCCAGACGGATTATAATGCGATAGATCCGGCAGTATTCATAGACCGGAAGAAACGGGCATGGATGACATTCGGTTCGTTCTGGGGCGGCATACAACTTGTTCCTTTATCCGAAGACCTTTGCCAAACGGTGGGAGAGCCCATTGTGATAGCCCGTCGCACCACGAAAGGTGTGAATCCTATCGAGGCACCGTTTCTTTTTCGCAGAGGGCGTTATTACTATTTGTTTGTTTCGTGGGATTACTGCTGTCAGGGATCAAACAGTACGTACAAAGTAGCCGTCGGACGTTCACGACATGTCACAGGTCCTTATCTCGACCGTGAAGGGAAGCCCATGACAGAAGGCGGCGGAACCGTGGTTCTCACCGGTGGAAGCCGTTATGCGGGTGCCGGACATTGTTCTGTTTATCATATAGATGGAAAAGATTATCTGCTGGCTCACGGTTATGTGCTTAACGAGAGCGGAACTCCCCGTCTGATCTTGTCCGAACTAACCTGGAGCAAAGACGGATGGCCTGTTCCGATTGTCCCCTAAGCGAGTAGTTATCGTATTTATTCCGGTTCGTCTGCAACATTAGGGAAAAACCTCTAAACAGGTAGGGGAAATCCTTTGTACGGGTGGATTTCTTGTTGCAATTTTGCAATGTGATAAAGATAACAAGATTGCAAACCTATAAACTAAAGAATATGAAACGGAATCTTCTCACTCTGTTGATGACATTGTTCACCGTTGCCGGTCTGAACGCCATGTCGTATGACGAAGCCCGCGACCAGGCCCGTTATTTGACGGACAAGATGGCATATGAGCTGAATCTGAATGATGCTCAATATAATGATGCGTATGAGATCAATCTCGATTATCTGATGAGTCTGCGCACAGCCGATGATGTATACGGAACAGCGTTAACCTATCGCAATGCGGATCTGCGCAGCATACTCTACGATTGGCAATACACGTTGTTCTCGGCTGCCAGCTACTTTTTCCATCCGGTTTATTGGAGAGCCGGTGTTTGGCACTATCCCATTTACACACGCTATACACCCGGCTTCTTTTACTATTCCACTCCACGTGTTTTTGTTACTTACCGGGGTGGTCATGGGAGAGCACATTATGCTCGTGTGAGTTACTACAACAACCGTCGTCCCGTGTGGACAAGCGGATTGCGCGGAGAGCATCGCGGACCGGTGGAACACCGTGGACCCGGCGTGGCCACTCGCCCCGGAAGGCCGTCAAGCCCCGTAAAACCTCAGAAACCTCAGCGTCCCGGCAGACCGGGGAATAGCATCCGTCCGGATGCTTCACGTCCAAACAGACCGGGATACGGTGGCGGAAATAATGGGTTTCACACCGGTAGCGCATCGCAAAGCGAGCGGGGAACCAATCGTCAGATTCGTCCCGACCGTACCCGTCCGGGACGAGGAGATGGTAGCAGACCTGCGCTTACTGCCAAGCCTGTGTCTTCATCCAACAGACCTATAGCAGGAAACGGAGTGTCGGGTCGTCCGTCCCGGACTTACGGCAGTTCTTCCACAAATTCCGCACATGTGCGTCATTCATCCTCCGGTTCAACGGGTTCGGCCACAGTGCGTCACACACGTTCATCTTCAATATCATCCCGCAATGTATCCGCTTCACGTGGCTCCATATCCTCACACAACAACAGTTCTTATCAGCGTCAGAGTTCTACCCGGACAACAGTGAGACAGCATCGTTGAAATCCCCCCTAAGCATTTGCTTTATGGAAGGAATGGATGCAAAAAATAGAGGCTGTACAGTTCAAAAATCTGAATGAACTGCACAGCCTCTTTTTTTATATTCTAATGGATTCGTTATTCTGATACTTCTCCTTCTTCGACAACCCCCTCAGGCAACACGGCTACAGCCTCGGGAACAAGGTGGGGGAGAATCTTGTCGTACGGAATAAATCCATCAGGTTTTCCAGCCGAATAAGGAGCTATTTCGTAAGACTGATAGATGAAATAGACACCGTCCTCACGGAATGCAGGAGGGGTGGCTGGAAACAGCAGATTGTATACATCCGTGTCTAACAACATGACATTCAGCTCATCATCTGTAGTCACATCAAAATAGGTTTTCAGCTGGTCAATAATCATACGTTGCACCTCATCAGTAGAAAACGGATCGATAATATCCCAAGTGAGGGCTGCACCGGTATCCTTGCGGAAAGTGCGGGCTTCAAACACCCCCATACCGTGAGCACCACCGGTATAGTTATAGTTGGACAGAGTGAACGTTACAGTCTTGTCCGTTTCGTAGTCTTTAGTCAGGTTGGCCACTGACGAATAGTTGATTTCATATTCCAGCCCTTCTTCACCGTCGAAGTCCTCTGCCGCTTGGCGACAGATGGCATTGGCGTAGTAATTAACAATGGATTGGGCATCTGAAAAATCTCCTGTATAGGATCCCCCGAACTGATTGCTCATCCATGTGCGTATGCTGTCGAGCAGGGGTTGTGCTCCTGCTGTAGGATAAGCAATCTGATATTCACTGGTCACATGACAGGCGTTTATCAAGGTGTCCACATTTACGGATACTACTTCGGTGCCCACAGTATTACCGTCATCTGCAGCCTCGTGGCAGGCCGTCAGGATTGATGCTCCAAGCATGCAAGCCAAGGCTAATCTTATCCATTCTCGTTTGTTAATGCAATTTTTCTTATTCATAACCTTAAATTTAAAAGTGATTACGGAGACTAAGATAGATGTTTTATGTCACATACGGCAAGGATGTTAGGTTTAATTAACCAATAATAGATGTAAGCCGGTAATTACGACGGAGGAATAATACGTATATTTGCATCTATTATATTTCAACCGGATAATTTATTAAGTGTATATAACAATGGAGAACTTTAGCGAACTGATTAAGATACGCCGTAGTATGCGGAAGTTTACTACAGAAGAACTGTCTCAGGATGAAGTGGTGGCTTTGTTGCGAGCGGCATTGATGTCTCCTTCGTCCAAAGGCAGTCATGCTTGGGAGTTTGTGGTGGTGGACGACAAAGAGAAGCTACTTGGACTTTCGACGTGTAAAGACCGTGGGGCGGAATTGATTGCAGGTGCCCCTTTGGCAGTAGTGGTATTGGCTGATCCGGAAGTGAGTGATGTGTGGATTGAGGACGCTTCGGTAGCCGCTACTATGATGTTGCTTCAAGCTGAGGACTTAGGTCTGGGCGCCTGTTGGGTGCAGATCCGCGAACGTTCGATGGCCGATGGTAAACCGGCTGAGGAGATGGTGCGCACGTTGTTGGGTATTCCCGAGCACCTGCGCGTTCTTTCCATTGTGGCCGTGGGGCATAAAGGCATGGAGCGTAAACCGTTCAACGAGGAGCGCTTGCTTTGGGAGAAGGTGCATATCGGAGTCTTTAATCAGCCGGAGGAAGAATGCAGATAGCCTTGATTGGTGCCGGCAATCTGGCCACCTCACTCGGAGTGGCACTGAGGGCAGCTGGCGAGCAGCTTGTGCAAGTATATAGCCGAACGGAGAAATCGGCCATGGATTTGGCCGATCGGCTGGAATGTCCCCATACCTGTCGTCTGGAAGATGTAACCACCACGGCCGATCTATATGTGGTGTCGGTAAAAGACAGTGTGCTGACTGACGTGCTTGATAAACTGATTACACCGGAGCGGGCAAAGGCTCTGTTCGTTCATACGGCCGGCAGCATACCCCTGTCCGTGTTTGAGGGGAGGGGAGCAGAGCGTTACGGAGTGTTCTATCCCATGCAGACTTTCTCCAAAGCGCGTCTGTCGGATTTTATGGAAATTCCCGTGTTTCTGGAGTGTAGCCAGACTGAGGATTTTTCGAGGTTGTACGCATTGGCAGACCAATTGTCACGCCGTGTATGCTACATGTCTTCGGAGAAACGCCGCTACATACATCTGGCAGCGGTTTTTGCTTGCAATTTTGCCAACCATTGTTATGCCCGTGCCGAACAAATATTAGAGGAACAAGGAATTGACTTCGATGTCATGTGGCCGCTGATTGACGAAACGGCATCCAAGATACATGCAATGCCGGCTCGAAAAGCACAGACAGGACCAGCGGTGAGGTTTGATGAAAATGTGATGAAGCGTCACATGGAATTGCTTACGGGGAACACGGAAGCACAAGCTGAGTATGAACTCATGAGCCGGGGTATTCATTTGCTGGCTAATCCCTGATCATCCCAACCAACGGAGATCATGGTAAATATAATCCCCACTATGGAACGGTAGCAATTGCCGTTCCATAATGGGGATTGCAATTGAAACAAATGATCCAATCACCGCCGGATCATAAACTTTGCAGTGGCTTGCCTGTTTCCATACAGGGCTTTCACCACATACACCCCCTCGGGTAATGTGGAAATGTCCAAGGTAATAGGTTCATTGCTGCCGGTGTGAGCCGACAACAATGAACGACCTTGCAGATCAAAGATTTGATAATTCGCTGTTGTCCCGGTATCACACTGTAGTTTCAGTATCTTGCCACCGGGAAGGACATCGGCATGCAGTATTCCGTTCATTCGTGTCGGAGTACTCAATCCATCGGTCAGTCCGTTGGCCAAGTCATTCACTTGTTTGGCAGACAGAGCGTAGTTGTAGATACGGAAATCATCTATCCGTCCTTTAAACAGCGGATCGGCTACAAATTGACTGCGTCCGATATAATTCATCACCGGTCGGAAATCAGAGGGACGCAGGGTCAGGTCAGTGGTCGAAGCTACAAGTGCACCGTCCTGATAGAGATTCACCCCGTTATTGTCCAAAGTTACAGCTACATGTATCCAACGGTTGAGTTTGGCGGTCAGGGAGACATTGCTTTCCATGATCTGCTCCTCGCCATTGTTCTTGATGGCCAGTCGCAAACGATTGCTACCGGCATTCGGTGTCAGGAAGATATATTCGTCCTCGCCATTACCAAAATCAAAGATGCGTTGCCAGGCCTCTCCGCCGCTCCAGTAAAACCACGTGGCGATAGTGAGTTGACGATGATTGACTATGGTTGCAGGCAACTGTGCGAATCCTGTGCTACCGTCCAAATTCAGGGCATATTGTCCGGTCTTTCCGACTACATATGAAGGATTATTGAGGGTGGATGCATGGTTACAACAATGTGTCCGATCAAACAACTGTTCCTCAAAATCATAATTTGCGACCAAGGTCTCCGCGTCAGTAGGAGTAGCTGCCACTTCATCAGAGGATGCCGAAGTATTAAAACTCTGATCCACTGTTTTCACTATATAATAATAGGTATGTCCGATCTCTGCCTTATTGTCAACAAAGGACGTGTCCGTCAGATTGCGTGCTATGATACAATAGTCTGATCCGGAAGTTTCGGAACGTAACAAAGTGAATGTGGACGTAGCTGCGGCTGCGGGGTTCCAACTCAGGCGGATTGCAGCAGGAAGTGGCTGTGCCGTCAGTCCATCTGGAGCGGCTGGAACAATGAAACGCGGTCGAATTCCCGGAGAATTGAAGCGCCAAAGTTGTGCATCGTTACCGTCCTTTACACTTTGAATCACTTTGTCGCCCGACATGGTCAGGCAAAGTGAACTGTGCCGATTGCGGATGTAAAACCAATTGTTGCCGGCATATTCGAGATACCATTGTTGGTTGGCGTTGTTGTTGACCGCATATGCAATCACCTCCGCATTGTTGTCAAGCGACCAGTTGAGGACGTCCAATGCCTGACTGCTACTGACAGACGTGATATAATAGTAACTGAAGTCACCACCGATACGCGGATCTACCGGTCTGACCTCCCATTTAAACTTGTCGTTAGAACTATAATAATCGAAGCATAGCTTGTCTCCGTTCATTTCCAATAATTTGCGATTGTATTTATTAGTCAGCAGATATGTGCCGTCTACAACCGGTTCCACATCCTCTCCCCAAGTGATGTTAATTATCTGCTCGGCATTGGTCTGTCCGGCCTGATAACCGTTGCCTCCCGGGAGTTCCATCACGTATTCACGTTGTGGTCCGTGCCCGTTGTAAAACACATCACGCTCTTTGGACAGCAGGCGATAGGTTGTCGTGACAGCCTGACGTTCAGATGTTCCGCCAAAAGCTTGTACCCGTCCGTCCGGAGCACGATAGACAGAGGCTGCCGTCCAGTTGGGGCGATGCTCGGCATAGCCCAATCGTTCACCGTGGCTGGCCTTGCAGAACTCTCCCCGTGCATATTCTGCCGGTCCCCACCAGATGCCGGTTTGCAAACCATATTCCAGCCCCACCATAGCCTCCATCACATTGTGCATTTCATCGGCTGTAGCATGTTTGCCCTGTTGGCGCAATGTGATGTAAAAGTTGGCAAAATTGTCAAAAGAACCAGCCAGTTGATGCGTGTTTCCCTCATCAAGATGCTCGTTCAGCGACTCAAACCAGGGTAGTGCACGATCACAATTCAAGGTGTTGCCTCCACAGATGCGTATATTGTCAAAGCGACTGTTTGCCTGTAGTGCGGAAGCTATTTCACCAAACCCGTTCATACGGACGGGTTCCCAAATGTCCTGACTTCCGTTTACCCATTGATTCCATCCGTAATCCGGTTCGTTGAATGGTGCCACAGACACAATCTCATAGCCGGCTTCCTGAAAATAACGCGCGGTGACATCAATCAACTGTACCCATCGGTCAGCATTCTGTCCATACCATGCATCCACAGACGGATGGTCGCAGTTGAGGGTCAGTTTCACATCGGGAGCGGCAAATCCGAGCAACCGCAAACGTTCCGTTATAGCATCCTTCTGTTCCTGTTGCAGGTCGCCATCTACTAAAGCATGGGTAGGCTGAAACGATACCCTGATCACACTCACGTTGTCCCGGCCCATAAAGAGCAGGCAACGTCGAAGATTCTGCTCGTGTATCCACGCCTCGTCCGCTCCCCATTCCACTTCACGGACCACCCCTTGCTGGGACAACCGGAAGGGCAATAATCGGTCGGTGACCGGTTGGGCCGTGATGCCGCACACCGCATCACGGTATTCATCACTCCCGGCCTGTGCCGGTCGGCTGCACCATCCGGCACAGAACAAAAAAAATAATAAAACCTTGTCGTGTCTCATGAATAAGATGTATTTGTTTCACAAAGAAACACTTTTTTCTTTTCTTGCACAAGTGCAGACCTGAGTTGAAAATAAAAAGGCAAATATATTTGGTGTACATGCGGATTCTTTCTACTTTTGTGTAGTGTATGATACGGTTTGGCATTTTCCTCTGCGGAGATGCCGATTAAAAGGGAATCAGGTGAAAGGCCTGAACAGTCCCGCTGCTGTAAGTTCCATCAGGAAAAGCAAACAAGTTGCCCCTGCCACTGGTCGATGATCGGGAAGGCGTTTGCTTTCGGAACAAGTCAGAAGACCTGCCGCATTGCCCGATATTCACATCCCTTGCGAGGACGAGGGTGTGACACGATGATTTCTCATCCCGATTGTGGTACACTACAGTGTGTGGCATCCAAAGCGGATTATACCGTACGCGTCGGATTTGCCCAGTTTTTATCGGGACTTCCTTCTTGCCATAGTGTCCGATACACCCGAAGGATACGGCATGTCTGTTTTTGCCCCACACTGTTTTTTATATTCAGTTTTCTATATCTGTTTTGAAAACGATGATTCCCCTCAAAAAACCTTGGCACATTGTCTGAAAAAGACTAACTTTGCACGAAATATCTTGCAGCAACCAGATGTTCGGGTAAAAGGATTGGGAGAAGGCAGGATGAGGACGTTTATTAAATCAAAGATGCAATGCCGATGGAGTGAGCGACGCACTTTTTAGGCTATAGTGGTGAAATGAGAGCGTATAAAACAGTACTGTTTATTTTTAGTGTGTTGGCTGGGTTAGCCTTGGTTTGTTTTGTTTTTCCACAGGAAGGTATCCGATTGGGAAACATACAATTGGACTTTCCTTCATTAACCCGGGTGTTGGGGCATGCCGCTACAATAGAGGAGACAGACACAATGGGTGCAGAACCGGTTCTTACTCCGGAACAATTGATGCAGCAACGTCTGGAGGCTCTCCAGCTGGCTAAAGAAAACGAGTTTATGGAATACTGCACCAAAGCTCCTGCCCGCTTCTATCTGCCGGAAGGCAACACGGCCTATCTGGATGATTTCTTCGAAGCCTTGGAAGGTGCCGGCAAGAAGCATGTGCGTGTGGTTCATTACGGTGATTCACAATTGGAATGCGACCGTATTACAAGCGGACTGCGCGAAGAGTTTCAGGAACGTTTCGGCGGCTGTGGAGTGGGGCTTATTCCTGCTGTTCAGACGGTACCCACTTACACGTTGGGACAGACGGCCTCACCTGCGGATCTGCCCCGTTATCTTGCCTATGGACCGTCCGATATGCGTGTCTCGCACAACCGTTATGGCATGATGGCCCAGATGACCAAGGTGGACGGAAATGCCCATTTCACGTTCCGCGCCCGCGGGGGCAAGGACTACAGTCATTCGCAACAGTTCTCCCGTGTGACTGTAGTGGCTCAGGGTGAGGGTACCATTCGTGTCACTGCTGCCGACTCCACATACACGCTGATTGAAAATGCGGAATCACAAGGTGTCGGTTTCCACACGTTGAATCTGTCCCGTGCTGTCAGTCAGGCGTCGGTGAGCATAAGCGGACACTGGGAATTGTATGGAATGATGCTCGACGGAACCAAGGGGGTATCGGTGGACAATATCCCCATGCGCGGCGCATCAGGTACATTCTTCACCCGGATAAACCGACAAAGCATAGAACCGTTTTTCAAGAAAGAGAATGTAGGACTCATTATCCTGCAATACGGTGGAAACTCGGTGCCCTATCTGAAGGGGGACAAAGCCATAGCCAACTATAAGGAACAATTGAAATCGCAGATTGCCCTGTTCCGTTCCATGTCGCCCCGTTCGTGTATTCTCTTTATCGGTCCCGCCGATATGGCCACAAGCATCCAGGGCACCATGCAGACTTATCCCCAGTTGGACAGAGTGGTGGATGCCATTCGCGAGGCTGCCGAAGAATCGGGAGTTGCTTTTTGGAATCTCTATGCCGCGATGGGAGGCAAAGGTTCTATGGTAAAATGGGTAGGTGTCAAGCCACCTTTAGCCGGGTCGGACTATGTGCATTTCACCCCAAAAGGCGCACGGGAAGTGTCTCATATGCTGTTCGAGACCTTCCAATTGTATTATAAGTTCTATCGTTTCCGCACGGGCAAAGATAAAGTGACCCTGCCGGAGGACAGTTTGACAGCAGTGGATTCCACAGCTGTCGTGAGCGATAGCATAAATCCAATCATCCCCAGATGAAGCATTTATCCCTATATATTATTGTCACTGCGGTTCTGTCGGCCTGTGTCGGTGAGAAAGCCTTGGCACAGCGATTGATTGAATTGACGCCAAAGAGTGTGCCACACTACAGTTGTGTGCATTACGACTGCGACACGTTGGAGTTTCCCGGCGGACGGCAGGCGTTCAACCGCTTTTACAACAAACTCAATACTGTTGTCTATGAAGAAAGGGACAGCAGTGTTTCCATTCTCCATATCGGCGGCAGTCATGTGCAGGCCGGTTTTTTCAGCAACCGCATGCGTAGCAACATCAGCCGAATGTCCGCCACCACACAGGGCAACCGTGGCTGCCTGTTTCCCTTTCGGGCCTTGCGCACCAACGCTCCTGCAGGCTACGAAATCAGTAGTACGGGCAAGTGGAACGGAGCACGCTGCGTGGAGAAGTATCCTGCTCGGATCTTAGGCCTGACGGGAGCCTCCGTTCAAACCGCAGACACACTGGCTTCGCTCACTATTGATTTATCCGCATGCGACTCCTCACGTTGGAGTTTCAACCGGCTTCGGGTGTTGGGAACCGCATCTTCGGAACAAGTAACCCCTCTGATAGAGTGGGGAAACGACACTCTGCGACCGGCGACGGTGGTCGCAGGGGACAGTTATCTGTTCCATCTGCCGACCGATACCAATACCTGTCGTATTGTGTTTGAGGGAATGGAAGAGGGAGCCTTTGAACTGCGCGGACTGATTCCCGAACAGACAGGAAAAGGGGGAATTACCTATCACGAGGCCGGAGTGAACGGCGCGGCTGTACCGTCGTGGTTGAAGTGCGAACTGTTTGCACAGGAACTCAAATACATAGCTCCGGACATGGTGATTTTTGGCATCGGTATCAACGATGCCAATGTCCCGGCTTCCCAATTCAATCCGGAGACATTCAAAAACAACTATCGCGAACTGATGGAACGTATTCGTTCGGTGAGTCCGGATTGTGTGTTTCTGTTTGTTACCAACAACGATTGTTTCCTGCGGGTGAAGCGTTACAAGCGCACCTACAATCCCAATACCTTGAAAGTGGAGAAGGCTTTTCGTGAACTAGCCGCCGAATGCGGTGGAGCGGTATGGAACCAGTTCCGTGTGATGGGCGGCTACCGTTCTTCGGCCTCATGGCAGTATGCCGGTCTGATGCGTGCCGACCGCATTCATTTCACACGTGAGGGATACGAGTTGTTGGGAGACTTAATGTATAATGCACTACTTACAGATTATTTGCAGTTCAATGGAATTAAGTGAAATGTTTGTCGTATGCAGGGAGTATCTGAAGAGCGTGTTCTCGTTCGATCCCAATAGTCCGCTGCTCTTTACGCAGTTTCAGTTCTGGGCCTTCTTTGCCATAGTATTCGCTTTCTTTGCCTTGTTCAAGAACAGACGCCTGCTGCGCAACAGCTACCTGTTTTTCATCAGTCTGCTGTTTTACTACAAGACAAGCGGATTGTTTGTCGGATTATTGATGTTGGTTACATGCACCGACTTTTTCATTGCCCGTGACATAGCAGCTACGCAGACACCGTGGAAACGCCGTCTGCTGTTGACAACCAGTGTGTGTATCGACCTTTCCATTTTGTGCTACTTCAAGTACGCCTATTTCTTCACCGATGTGATCAACTCCATCTTCGGCACATCCTTTGCCGTCACCAATGTGGCCGCCGAGGGGGCAAACACGCTGATGGGCACCTCCTTCTTCAATGTGGATCGCATTATTCTGCCTGTGGGAATCTCTTTTTATACGTTCCAGGTCATCAGTTACACTGCGGATGTATACAAAGGACTCATCAAGCCGGTGCGCAATCTGCTCGACTTCGGATTCTATGTCAGTTTCTTCCCCCAGCTGGTGGCCGGTCCCATTGTCAAGGCCAGCGACTTTATACCACAGCTCTATCGCAAATACAACCTCAGCCGGATGCAGTTCGGCATTGCCGTGTTCTGGATTCTGAACGGACTGGTCAAGAAGATCGTACTGAGCGACTATCTGGCGGTAAACTTCATCGACCGTGTGTTCGACAATCCGCTCCTGTTCTCCGGCTTCGAAAATCTGATGGCCTTGTTTGTCTATTCGCTTCAGGTCTATGCCGATTTCTCCGGCTACACGGATATAGCCATCGGTCTGTCTCTGTTGATGGGATTTCATCTGCCCCTCAATTTCAATTCGCCTTATAAAGCTCAAAACTGCGGCAATTTCTGGAAGCGCTGGCACATCTCCCTGTCCCGTTGGCTACAGACTTATCTATATATACCGTTGGGCGGTAACCGGAATGTGACTTCCGGCACTTTCTTATGGTTGGGCACTATCACGCTGGCCGCTCTCATTCTGTCCGACAGTTGGTGGGTGGCAGCCTGTGTGGTTATGCTGGCTTTGGCCGTAAGCTTCACGGCATACCGGCATCCGGAGAAACGTCGCAACATCAGTGCCAATCTCAACTCTATGATCACCATGTTGCTTGGCGGATTATGGCATGGAGCCAGTTGCAACTTCATGATATGGGGCGGATTGAACGGATTGGGCATGGTGGTGTTCAAATTCTGGCGCGACATGCGTCTGACGGTGCGTATCATATCCACCTTGGGCTTATCCCTCCTGCTTTATGTGCTTCATGCGTTTTATCCTATGCCCCTGTGGAATCTCCTGCTCGTTTTCACGGCTTTCATCGCTGTGAGTTGCATCATCCGCTGTGCGTATGAATGGACGGGAATCCGGGGAAGTTTCGGATGGTTGGAGCGTGCCTGGTCGATTGCCGTCACGTTCACCTTCATCACCTTCACCCGTCTGTTCTTCCGTTCGGGCTCCAATCTCGATCCGGCTGTTGCCAACGAGACGGCTTGGCAGATCGCACGTGATATGGTGACCCAGATCGGAAGCCAGTGGAATGCCAATGTATGGGATGTAACCGTTGCTTATAAAAACGTATTCCTTCTCTTCGCAATCGGAATGCTTATTCATTGGTTGCCCGAACGGATGAAGCGCATCTACCGCATCCGCTTTGCCCGCATGCCTCTGCCTGTCATCTGGGCCGCAGTGGTGGCTACGGTCTTCATTGTCTATCAGTTTGTAACGGCCGAGATGCAACCGTTTATCTACTTCCAGTTCTGACGGCCGAACGCAAGTGTTGGTGCCGTCCCTCATTAAACAAACAAAATAAGATGCAGAAGATATTGTCCTATCAGTCTGCATCTTATTCTGCTATTTATTGTATATCCGGAATCAGGCAGAAGGTCAGGCCTTCTTCTGCTCTTTCAGCAAATCCCGTATTTCAGTGAGCAAAAGTTCCTCTTTGCTCGGCGCCGGCGGTGCGGGCGGGGTGGAGGGAGTCTCCTTCTTTGCCGTGAAGCGCATGATAGCCTTCAACAACAAGAATATACAAAAAGCCACAATGATGAAGTCGAGTGTGTTTTGCAGGAAGTTACCGTAAGTTATAGTGGCCGGTTCCGTACCTTCCGGTGCCAGCGGATTCTGCGGGAGGGTAAACTTTAAGTCCGTAAAGTTCACTCCGTTAATCAAATATCCGATAGGTGGCATGATCACGTCATTGACCAGCGAGGTCACTATTTTACCGAATGCACCGCCGATGATGACACCGACAGCCATATCCACTACGTTGCCCTTCATGGCAAAGGCTTTGAATTCCTGTAAGAAGCTACTTTTTCCCATTTTTTTTGTGATATTTATGATTGTATGGATGCGAATTTAAAAAGAAATTCGTAATTTTGCATTGCAATAAAGCAAAAAAATGAGAACGTATAACATATTTATCGCAGTTGTGACCATACTTGTACTGTTGATGGCATGCCAGACGGCTCATTATTGCAATTGCGGATAAATCGAAAAGAAAAGATTGAGTTAAGTAAACTTATATTCAAAACCTTTAATTTTAAAGACAAAAAAATGATTAAAGTAGGTATTAATGGTTTCGGTCGTATCGGCCGTTTCGTATTCCGTGCCGCACAGACTCGTGACGACATCCAGATTGTAGGTATCAACGACCTTTGCCCGGTTGATTACTTGGCATACATGCTGAAGTACGACACCATGCACGGTGCTTTTGAAGGCACTATCGAGGCTGACGTTGAAAACAGCAAGCTGATCGTTAACGGTAAGGAAATCCGCGTAACTGCAGAGCGCAACCCGGCTGACCTGAAGTGGAACGAAGTTGAGGCTGAATACGTTGTTGAATCTACCGGTCTCTTCCTGACTCAGGAGAAGGCTCAGGCTCACATCGAAGCCGGCGCTAAGTACGTTGTTATGTCAGCTCCTTCTAAGGACGCTACTCCGATGTTCGTTTGCGGTGTAAACTTCGACAAGTATGAGAAGGGCACTCAGTTCGTTTCTAATGCTTCTTGCACAACCAACTGCTTGGCTCCCATTGCTAAGGTTTTGAACGACAACTGGGGTATCACCGACGGTTTGATGACAACTGTTCACTCTACAACCGCTACTCAGAAGACTGTTGACGGTCCCTCTTTGAAGGATTGGCGCGGTGGCCGTGCTGCTTCCGGCAACATCATTCCGTCTTCTACCGGTGCTGCTAAGGCTGTAGGTAAGGTTATCCCCGAACTGAACGGAAAGCTGACCGGTATGTCCATGCGTGTTCCGACTTTGGATGTATCAGTTGTTGACCTGACTGTTAACTTGGCTAAGCCCGCTAAGTATGACGAGATCTGCGCTGCCATGAAGGCTGCTTCTGAAGGCGAATTGAAGGGTGTTCTGGGTTACACTGAGGATGCAGTTGTTTCTTCTGACTTCTTGGGTGACACTCGCACTTCTATCTTCGATGCTAAGGCCGGTATCGCTTTGACGGATACTTTCGTTAAGGTTGTATCTTGGTACGACAACGAAATCGGTTACTCTAACAAGGTGTTGGAGTTGATCGCTCACATGAAGAAGGTTAACGGCTAATTCACCGATAACATTTTCAGAAACCCATACGGGCGTACCTGCATCAGTCGGGTACGCCCGTTTTGCATGATGCGGACCATGTTGCAGTTTCTCTCATCACGCACTGTAGCAACTTCGGTTCATCTTGGTCGAATAGTATCGCTTGGTTAAAGATAATACTTGTATTTATGCGGTAAGCAAAGAGATTTTTTGTAATTTTGCCCCACTTTTAATTAACCGCAAATCATGAAAAGCAAGTGGCAACAGGCGCTCATGCAGCGCAAGACTGTCGAGGGTGTTATCTTCATCATCGTTTTCTTCACCGTTTTTTCTTATATCGGAGGTCGTATGGGACTATCCAACATGCTGAACACCATAATGAATACGGCTCACGACCTGCTGCTGCAAACGGTTTTCTATCTGATGGGAGTCGTCGTGTTGTCCGGCGCATTGAGCAAATTGTTCACAGAGTTTGGTGTGGTGCGCATCCTGCAATTCCTGTTCGGTCCGTTGATGCGTCCCCTGTTCCGTCTGCCCGGTGTTGCGGTTCTCGGATCCATCATGGCCTTTCTGTCAGACAATCCGGCCGTGCTGACATTGGCGCAGGATCAGCACTACAACAAGTATTTCCGCAAATACGAGCTACTGTCCTTTGTCAACTACGGTACAGCTTTCGGCATGGGACTGATTGTCTTCATGTTCATGCTCGGAAAAGGCTATGCCGTCGAACCGTTTATCGGACTCGTAGGAGCTATGATCGGCTGCATCCTGTCCACCCGCCTGTTTCAGTATCTATTGTTGAAGAAAGACCCCGGCTATAACGAAATGATGCCCCAGCCCGAAGAAGAAAGACCTGCCGGAAGTCACGAGGAGAAGCGCACACAGATGATACAAGCCAAAGAGAGTATATTCATCCGTTTTCTGAATGCCTTGCTGGATGGAGGAAAAAGCGGAGTGGAGTTGGGATTGGCCATCATTCCCGGTGTGATCATCATCTCTACAGCGGTTTTCCTGCTCACCTTCGGTCCGGGTGCGGACGGGGTGTATGACGGATCGGCCTATCAGGGCATACAGCTGTTGCCCCGCATGGCCGGTAAGATCAATTTCATTTTCGACTGGCTGTTCGGTTTCAAGAATGCCGAGCTGGTGGCTTTCCCCATCACTTCGCTGGGGGCTGTGGGTGCCGCATTGGGTCAGGTGCCCCGCTTTATTGCCGAAGGACTGCTGGATGGAAATGCCGTGGCTGTGTTCACTGCCATGGGTATCAGCTGGAGCGGATTCTTCTCCACCTATTCGGCCATCTTCGACGCCATCGGTTATCGTCAACTCACATCCCAGGCGATTACAGTGCATCTGCTCTGCGGACTGCTGGCCGGCATATTCGCCCACTTGCTCTATTTGCTCTACAGCGGTCTTGTCTGCTGACAGGCCGTTCCGGCAGTTTTTATTCCTGCCGGATATACATTCCGTAATTACGGTAAGTTAATCAGTAATTCACATAAACGCCGATTCATAATATTGAAGTACTTTTGTATATTCGAAAAAAAACAATAAGCTATCAATAATATGGAATTGAAAGACATCCATTCCCCCAAAGACATAAAGGGGCTCTCCACGGCAGAATTGACCGACCTATCGAACCAACTGCGCGATGCTCTGCTCGCCAAACTCAGTGCACACGGCGGACATACCGGTCCCAACCTTGGAATGGTGGAAGCCACTGTGGCTCTACATTATGTGTTTAACGCTCCGGAAGACAAGATTGTGTTCGACGTCTCCCATCAGAGTTATGTTCACAAGATGCTCACCGGACGCATAGAGGCCTTCATAAATCCGGAGCATTACGATGATGTCACCGGCTACACTTGTCCCAAGGAGAGCCCGTATGACCTGTTTGAGATCGGGCACACATCCACTTCGGTTGCCCTTGCGGCCGGAATAGCCAAATCGCGTGATCTGCAGGGTGGGCATGAGAATGTAGTCGCTGTGATAGGTGACGGTTCGCTCAGTGGCGGCGAAGCCTTTGAAGCCCTTAATTTTGTGGCGGAATTCGGTACGAACTTCATCGTTGTGGTCAACGATAATGACATGTCCATTGCAGAAAATCATGGAGGACTGTATGCCGACCTTCGCCGTCTGCGCGAGAGCAACGGTGCGTCGGGCACCAACTATTTTAAATCGTTGGACTTGGACTATCGCTATGTGGCATGCGGTAATGATGTGGAGGAATTGATACGCGTTTTCAAGGAGGTCAAGGACATCGACCATCCGGTGGTGGTGCACATCGTCACTCAAAAGGGTAAGGGGTTTGCACCGGCGGAGAAAAATCGTGAGCAGTATCACTTTTGCGGAGCATTCGACATGCCTTCGGGCCATCCTGTTCATGTGAGCAGCGCACCCTCTTATCAGGACATCACCACGCTTCATCTCATAGAGATGGCCAAGCAAGATTCCAGTGTGGCGGTTATCACGGCAGGTACGCCGGGAGCTATAGGTTTCACGCCCGACCGACGCGAACAGATGGGACACCAGTTTATCGATGTCGGCATTGCGGAACAAGGCGCGGTGGCTCTTGCCTCCGGATTGGCCAAGGGAGGTGCCAAACCGTTTTTCGGTGTGGTAAGTTCGTTTATCCAGCGTTCCTACGACCAGCTTTCTCAGGATGTGGCCATCAACAACACCCCGATTGTGATCGGTCTGTTCTATGCTTCGATGTACGGCATGAACGATGTCACCCATCTCGGATGGTTCGACATCGCCCTCATCAGCAACATTCCGGGTTTCGTCTTTCTGGCGCCTACCTGTAAGGAGGAATATCTGGCCATGCTCGACTGGGCGATGAAGCAGACGGATCATCCCGTGGCCATACGCATGCCGGGTATGAAAGTGATTGAGTCGGGCAAGGAGTTCCCCACAGATTATTCCGAGCTCAACCGGTTCTCCGTCACCCGCCAAGGCAGGGAGGTGGCCATCATCGCCGCCGGATCGTTCTATCCGCTTGGCGAACAGACGGCAGACATGCTTTTCGCACAGGGGGTGGCTCCCACGCTGGTGAATCCCCGCTTTTTGAGCGGCGTGGACGAACCTTTGCTCAGAGAACTCGAAAAAAATCACCGGCTTGTCATCACGCTCGAAGATGGTGTGCTCGACGGTGGATTCGGCGAGAAGATTGCGCGCTTCTATGGTACGCGTGATATGAAAGTGAAATGCTACGGATTGAAGAAAGAATTTGCCGACCGCTATGATGTTCAGCAACTTGCCGAAGCATGTCATCTGACGCCTACCCGGATTGCGGAAGATGTGCTTGGCATATTAGGATGATTAGCAGCGCAGTATAAGTAGTTGAACAACACACGTTGCTGTGAAATTCTGCCGGACGCGTACGTAAGTTCCTTATGTACGCGTCCGGGAACTTTTTCAGTACACGTACCGAAGCTTCTTATGTACACGTACCGAAGCTTCTTATGTACACGTACCGAAGCTTCTTATGTACACGTACCGAAGCTTCTTATGTACACGTACTGAAGCACCTTATGTACACGTACTGAAGCACCTTATGTACACGTACTGAGACTTCTTATTTACATGTACATAGAACCATCGTTGTCACAGCGATGTAAAAACGCGGTTTGTCTCTTCCACCTGTATAGTCACCTGTGCAAATCCTGCATGCCGCATTCCAAACCGGCTTGTTCACAAATATGCTTCAATGGTTCAAACTATTTGTAAATCAGTCACAAAAGGTTCATTTTCCCTTCATGAAAACTTCACATAAGGTTCAGAATAGAAAAAATGAACCATTTGTCATTGATAATCAACGAGAAAAGGTTCAGCGGTTGCATGATCAACTATTTGGGGCTGTGGGATGATATATGATGGGTTAATCATATAGGCAAACCTATGGCTTACCAAGCCGCTTACCTATGGCTTATCAAACCGCTTACCTATGGCTTGTCAAGTCGCTTGCCTATGGCTTACCAAGCCGCTTACCTATGGCTTATCAAGCCGCTTGCTATTCACTCGAAACGCCTCTCCTCCGATGGAAGGACTGAAACATTGCTGAATGTTTCATGAAAGGAGAGTGAACCTTTTGTGACTGATTTACAAATAGTTTGAACCATTGAATGATTTTTTGAAACAACTTGTTTCCGTAGGGTACATGTTGAATTTCATTCGACCGGAAGGGGTTATTTCGAGAGTAACGGTTGCGGTGTTTCCACTTCCGGACAACGGAAACTCTTCCCGCCTATCTTGATGCGACAGGGGCGGGTGGACGTATACTCCCACGCCCCGTTGCGCCGGTAGAGTGTGACAGTGGCCGGCTGTTCACTGCGGATACACACCTCATCGGTCTGCAGGAAAGTTCCGTCGCCCATGAAGCAACGGATGGAACCGGAAGTGTGATTGCGGGTCACCACCGTATATTCGGCCGTGGTTCGTATGTCCGCATAGCATAGTTGAGTACGCTCTCCGGTCTGCGCAAGATGAAAGTCCGTACGTCCGGTCTTTCCGTTCACCTTTATGCCGACACCATTATCCGTTCTTCCATCCGGATGAAAGAATTCTACAGAAGAAATACTTCCGGCCTCTGTCTGACTGGAAGGTTCAAACACAGTGACAAACGGATGTGTCCATGCCTCTCCGTGCTGACGGGCAATGTAAGTCAGGGTGGGGCTGCCCTTGATGGGGTAAGGCATGGACTTGTCGCGGCTCAGTCCCTCCGTCTCCGGACTCAATGCCCGGTAGATGGTGCGCCGGGGCATACCCTGTTGCCAAAGCGTCATGTACAGGTCGCCGGTAGAATCGGCCGGATGGATGGTGAATCGGGCACGTATGTCGCACTCTGTCTCCACACGTTGCTGAGCGTAGATGTAAGAGTAAGCATAAAGGTGAGCACCGGCAAAACTCAATTCCTCGGTGGGCACGAAATTCAGGGAGGTACCATCCGAGGCCGTCACTTCCAGTTCCTGTCCCAGATTATGATAGAACCAATCGTGCATACGGTCGCCTCCCTCTGCCTTGCGGCTGCGGAAGATGTCCACGTAATAGCCGTTGCCATCCTCCGTGTCCACCATGCTGAGCAGACGCTGCTGGTCGGCCTGCGTCTCCGGTTCGCGGAAGGCCACCTGCGCATAACTGATCCCACGGGCATAGTCGGGCGAGAGCAGATGGCGCCGCTCTGCCGTGGTGGGGGCAGGATAGGCATGGAGCAGTCTGAAGGCATGGTTGCTCTTCATGACGGGATAGGACGAAACACCGTCCACACACACCGTGTTGTGACTGGGAAACTGACTGTAGTATTCCAGATAGTCAAGACCGGAATAAAGCGATTGACCGATGCCGGCATCCGGAGCCAGCACCGTTCCCTTGCCATACAGTTCAACGGAGATTCCATTGGCATGCTGGTGGTTGCCCTCGCTGCCGTTGAGCGAGAACATCAGACTGTGCTGGGCATCCATTCCGTTGCGTTGCACCAGCCAACTGACATTGGGGGCATAAAATGTGGGACTGACATATTCCTCCATACGTCCGGGCCTGCCGGTCGTGTCGGGAAGAAAGGTGTCGCCGATGAACAGATTGCGATAGTCCGGACGATCGGAGAGCCGGACTGTATGTTCCGTCCCCCATGCCGGATCCAGGCAGCGGAGCAATGCGGTGAAACGCTGCTCCTGATCCCTCTTCCCGTGCTGACGGGCATTGCGGATGAGATGTTCAAACAAATCAGTACGCAGGAAATGGGGATGCGTATCCCCAAAACCCACGATTTTGCGGTTGGGGAAGCAATATTGAGGCAGTGCGGAGGCAGCTTGGGTAAGAACGGGAATTTCGGCGATCAGGTCGCGGTTGAGACGGCGGTCGAAATCGAGAGCAAAAAGCAGGAAATCGTTCACCACATTGACACTGTATCCGGGGCATTCGCTCCAGATGCCCGTGGCATCGTCGAAACCGTAGCGGGCCAATGTCTTCAGGCTCCACTGACGAAGGGTGCTGTCGTTGACCACCGCATTCAGATAATAGTCCGATCCGCGACGGTCGGCATACGCCGTGTCCGGTTCGAGAATCAAAGCGATGTCGAAGATAAAACGCGCCTGGATGATATCCCAGTTATTGTGAGGCACTCCATTGCGGATGATGGTGTCGGCCAACTTCCGGAAGGCATCGGCATAGAGTGTCATCTTGTCGCTCCGGTGCAGAAGCAGATAGTTGTAGAGAAAGTCGTAACAAGGTGTGAGCTGGCCGACAATATCCTCGTGTATCACCTCAAACGAGGTCATGCCCACCAAGGTCTGCTGATGTCCGTGATTCAGATCAACAGGCAGATTGCGGTGGTAGAGTCCGGTCAGGTAGGTGTCAAACACATCGGCAGCCAAGGCACCGTATTTCTCCTCTCCGGTGAGCCACCACAGGAAAGCCGCATCCTTGGCAACGGCCATGATGTCCACATTTCCGGAGTGTATCTGAGTGCCTGTCTTGGCAATATCCACCCATTGAAGCGGGTTGCCTTCCGCATGACGGTTGTGCATCAGCACACCTTGCCTTTCATCGGCATAGGGGATACGAAGGTCGATTGAAGGTCGGGCATATGCCGTGGCATGAGAACGTGTGCCGCCAAACATGACAGTGGGCACCGGTGCAGTGTCACCTCCCGTGTGACTGAAAGTCTCACCTTTTATATACACATCGGTAGCCCGTGTCTTCCAGTTCATGTAGAGGCGTGAACTCAGGTAGTGTGCCTCACGGTCGGCATATTGATCCACTCTGTGCCGAAGTCCTTCTATCACACGAGCCACACGTTCGTCGGTCTGCATGCTTTGCAGTATCAGGGTTCGCTGTGCATCAGTGGCCTCCACCCGGGGGTGCTTCATCCCGCCTGCCGCTCTTGTTACGGTCGGCAGACAGAAGGAGGTCACACTCAAGGCGATCGCGATGCAGGAAAGGTATACGGGCGTTACTCTCATACGACAGATATGTTTTGCTTTACTTTACTGATGCGTATACGGGCGAACAGCGTATAATCCCCATCCCGAGGCGGCTTAATACCAGTCGAGATTGGAACTGTAGCTGCTCTGCTTCTTCCATTTCAGCACGTCGGCCAATGCCGATGCGTTGGCCGAGAAGGTGAAGTTGTAGGAGGTGTAGGGACTGAGCACCACGCTGGCCGTCATGGAGAAGCAGTGCAGGTCGCGGCTCAATGAGGCCGTCGTCATGGACAAGCGGTGGAAATTGAAGTCGTAACCGGATGAGAAGTTGATGTTCCAGCCGTCCGATATGCCCAGATTACCCGAGAAGTTGAGCGTGTGGGTGAGCTTGAAGGGATAGCGCATACGTTCGGGGCGGATGGCCGCCTGAACGTTCTCGCGCATGCTTATGCCGTAGGATACGGACAGTGACCACGGTAATTTGAATTTCAGATAACCGTCTTCATCCACTTCGGCCACATCCTTGTCATCCCGACTTTTGCGGCGCGATTCCCGTCTGTCGGGATCCAAATTGGTATCATATCCCTCGTTGTCGCCCTCGCCATCTTCATCTTCATCGCCCTGTTTCCCGTCCTTCTTGTTGCGTCCGCCAAACCATTTCTTGAAGGTCTGGTTGTTGAACGTGTAGGACAGATTCTGCGACATGCCCTGAAAACGTCCGAAACGTCCGTAGGACCATTCCGTACGGTCGCCGACTCTGACGTTGCCGTTCTCGTCAAATTCATAGGCATAGGTGGCAAACACTGCATTCAGGCTGAATGTGTAGCTCTTGGTAAGCTTCAGGCGGATACGCATCGAAAGATCGCTCCAGGGACGTGTGGCCGCCGCCATGTTGTAGCTCAAGCTACCGCCCAGTTCATCAATCAGACTGATTTTGCGATAACCGGTGGAGTCTTTGTCACTGCGTATTTTCATTTCAATATTGTTGGACACGTCCATCGACACGCTTCCCGTCTTGCCCTGCGAGGGGGTGCCGTAGAGCGAACCGCTGTAGGGCGAATAGCTGACGGTGGACACATTTCCCTGCTTGTCCGTGCGGACATAAGAGTCCCAATATCCGAAACGGGGCGCACCGAAATCGGGAGAATAGTTGAGCGATACCGAGGGAGTGAACACGTGACGTATCGTCTGAATTTTCCGGCTCAGGAACTTGGGCAGAGGGGTGTAGAAACCATACAGTTTGGTAGAAGCCGTCAGACTCATGCTGTAGTCATACACGTTGTAGAATCCCCAAATCGTGTCGCGCTGCTCCATCTGTGTCTCGTTGTCCCAGCTACGCATGATCTTGTTGGTATACATGCGGTCGTGAAATGAGAAGTTGGGGGTGATGTTCAGATAGTTGCCGATGGAGAAAGTGGCACTGATGGGCACATCATGCTTCATGCCGTTGCGCCAGTCCTTGATAAGGTTGGACTTGAACAACTGATCCTCTTTCGTGTTGATACTGTTGCTGAAAGTTCCGGTATAGCTCAGGGCTATCTTCTCATACCAGTGCTCTTTCCCGGCCATCTTCTTGCGTTTGAAGGGGTTGAAACGGGCCAGTGAAATATTCAGGCTCGGCAGGGTGACCGCCACACTCGAGTCACGCATATTCTGCGAGAGGTTGAATGTTCCCGACAGGGTCAGACCGATCTTGGAGAACGATTTGGAATAGCTGACACTGGATGTACGCGTGCTCTGTGTATAGCTCTCGGGATTGTACATGCTGGTCAGATTGTTCCGCTCGTAGCTCTGGGAGGCAAAATTCACACTGGCTGAAAACGATTGTGTGGGGTTTGCCTTGGCATCCTGACGGTGGGTCCACTGTATCTTGAAACTGGTGGTTTCGGTATAATCGGGCATATTCTTCTCGCCTTCAACGGTTTTTTGGTAACTCAGGTTGAAATTGCCCGAGAAACGATAACGCTTCCGGTAGTTGGACAAGGCGCTGAGTCCCCAAGATCCTTTGGTGTAGATCTCTCCCAGTGCCTTAAGGTCTATCATGTCATTGATGGCAAAATAATAACCGCCCTCGCGCAGATAGAATCCACGGCTGCTCTCGTCGCCATAAGTGGGCATGATGAAACCGGAAGAATATTTCTTGCTGAACGGGAAAAAGCCGTAGGGAATGGCCAGAGGAATGGGCACATCCTCCACCACCAGGTAGGCCGGACCGAACACAGCGTCCTTGCCCGGACGCACCTTGGCACGTGTCAGAGCCAAGTAGAAGTGGGGGTGTTTGGCATCGCAAGTCGTGTATTTGCCGTGACGGACATACATCACACCTTCGGCATCACGCTTGGACTCCTCGCTGATGAGATAACCGTCACCCTGGCTGGTGTATACATTGTTGATAAATGCCTTTCGGGTTTTGAAATTGTAGCTGATCCGCTCCGGATCATATTCATCGCTGCCTTGGCGAAACACAGGTTCACCTTTCATCTTTCCGGTGGAATCGGGACGCCCCACGGCATGTACCAAACTACTATCCAGACTCATGGTGATGAGATCGGCCTCCAGTTCCAAATCCTGATAGGTGACTTTGCTGTCGCCGTAGAGACTGGCACGCTTTTGCCCCATGAAGAAAGTTACGGAGTCGTTGGCCGTGTATTGTACGGGGAAATCCAAAGCATCACCACTGCTCTTGCGGACGGTATCGTTCCGCAAAGTATCTGTTACTTCATTCTGTGTTTCAACTGTCAGACTATCATGCTGTTCAGCGTTACTTGTTGGATCAATTGATAAACCGACGGAATCGGGAAGAGAGGGAGACGAATGCTGCAACTGAGTCCTATCGGAGAACGCACCCCCCAAACTGTCACTATCTCTCCGAAGTCCGGAAAGCACAGTGTCGGGGCGGTATGTGGCATACGCACGTGTTGCCGTATATTCTGATATTCCGCCCGTCTGTATTTCGTTTCCGGTGCTTGTGGCAGACACGCAAACCGAAACAACAACCAGCAGAAACAAGCATATTTTCGTTTTCAAAAGAATACTATCTTTTTTATTACACAAAAGCAGATGCAAAATTACATAAAATATGCAGAAAAGGCGAGGGTTTGCAATATTTATTTAACGGGTGTGCCAAAACGCACATGCCATTCGTCAAAGCGCTTCACCACGTCCTCTCCAAACTTTATCAGACTCCTGCGTGCCTGTTCCACAGTCTTCTCCACCTCGGGATGGGTCTTGGAGAAAAATTTATCGGCATAGCAGATCACTTGCTCTTCCTGTGTCTCAGGCACATAATCACCCGGAGGAAGAGGAAGCCCTTCGCGCTCAATCTGAACGGCCGTCAAGCCGGTCCCCGTGTGGCGCTCACACACCCGCGCATGTTGGGGCAACCCTTCCTTGCGCAGCAATTCCGCTCCCAGAAAACCGTGAAGCAGATAAGGCTCATCGCCCATACAACCAATGCCCGGAGCATGGGTAAGGAATATGCCGACGTCGTGGAGCAGAGCGGCTTCTTCGAGAAAAACGGTGTTCAGATTCAGTTCCGGATGATCGGCGGCCACCTTCAGGCTTTTCTGTGCCACCAGCCGACTATGGATCAGTAAGGTCCGACGGAGCAGATTGTCCTGCGGATAATATTTCTCTATGATTTTCAGTGCATTCATATCTTATCTGTGAATCAATTGTTACAGCGGGATTTCATCATGGGCGCCGGCCGACGCAAACCTTCCGGCTGTCTCCGGTCATACTTTTCAGAATGTATAGGGCAGGGGGAAGTGTAGCGGAAAAGGCATTCCATTCCGCATCGGACACAGTAGCCTGCCAGATGCCGGACAAGGTGTACACCTGCCACAGTTTTTCGTTCACACCCACCGTATTCAATCCTGTGGCCGGAGGGGTATGAATGGTGCACTCACCCACGATGGTCCAGGGATAACGCACCTTCAGGGTATATCGGCTGTCAGGCCGGAGGTGATGAAACGCGACCTGTTGGGTATGTGTCTCACCGGCCGGTATCTCTGCAAATCCCCAATGACTGCGTCCGGTGGGTTCGTCCTCATAATAGATGGTATAGGTGATCCAATTGCCGGAACTGCCATTCACCGCACAATTGGTGATGTCCACGGCAAAGGTAGCTGCGTCGGCTTTTACCTCCACCACAGCGGGTTGCGTCAAAACGAGTTGTCCTGCCGTACCCGCTTTCACATCCAGCGGTGTGCTATAGACAATCGTGTCTTCGTCAGCCACACCCAGAATCTGCTCACCACTGCGGTTGAAGCGGCAATAGGAGAGTGCCTGTGCCGTAGTGTGGGGCGGCAAGGTGATGCCGCATATTCCGACACCGATTCCCTGCTCATAGACATCGGTGTCGGTGGGCAGGCAAGTAAACAGTTCGCAGGTGTATGTCACACTGTCTGCCATGTGGTTGGTGAGTGTGACATAGGCCGGCACATAGCCGGATGTGTCCGGTGTGCGTGAGAAGGTAACATTATCCACGGTGACATAATTGCGTTGCCGGACCAGTGTGTCGGGAGAAAGCACCTCAACAGAATCGGGATGAAGCAACAATGCTCCGTGATTGCAATACAAGCCCTGATTCAATCCTTCGGGTGTGAAATCATCGGCACGTTCGTAAGGATTCAGTACATCCAGGCAGTAGTATCCGTCGGCATCGCCGCCATATCCCCAGTTGAGATGATAGAGTCCGTCGGCATCTTGCCCGTCAATGACGAAGCAATGTCCTCCACCTGTGTAGTTGTGTCCGACGTATACCACCGGACGTCCGTGAGTGAGTTCATGATTGAGCATAGCGTTCCAAGCCACCGGAGTGTACTTCATGCGTGAGCGGAACACGGATGTGCCGTAACCGAACACACGTGACAATTGCGGAGCCGCCTTTTCCGTGTTGGCGCCGGAGGCTGACAGGCCGAAGTTCATGTGGGCGGCCATGGCACAATAAAGCGATATTTCCTGCACGGCCCGCGCCTGTTCCTCCGTGTAGCCGTTGTTGTAGTCGTTCAGGACCTGTTCCCAATGTATCGGCGTCCCGGGTGGAACGGTGTCCAGTGTGTAATGGGGTGTGCTCCATCCGTGGAGGGTGTCTCTCAGACATTCGGGATAGCGGTAATAGTTCATCACCCCCTCTATGGCCGTAGCCACACATCCCACCAGACACCGTGCGGTGCTGACACTTCCGTTGTCGTAGGTGTAATAGGGACACAAGCCGTTGTAAGGTTCATATTGGCTGTGTTTGCTGTGGAGCAGAGGAGCAACGGAAATGGCTGCCCGTCCTCCCGGTGCGGATGTCTGCCCGTAGGAATATCGCGTCAGAGCAAAACCCCTCATCAGATTGACTAACGGTTCTGGCAAGTCGCTTCCATCCAGTCGGCTTTCTGTGGAGTAGCCCACCACCTGCATGGCATCCGCCACGTTGGCCACCAGCACGAATCCCGAAGCTGCCGGGGGAATAAACAGGTGGCATTCGCCTCGGGACGTAATGTCCGATCTGTGCAAAGACAACACTTCGCCCGGCGTATCGCCAATCTGTCGCAAGGAGGTCAGCCGGTTGTTCCAAAACCGTGAAGCCACGTTGCGGGCTATCTCTTTCGAATCCGCTCCATCGGCATCCGCTCCGAGAACAGACAGCATAAGAACAATTGTCGCAATGTATTTCACCATGGAGCAAATGTACAAAGAAAGACGCATTCCACCAACATGCAAGTTGACGGAATGCGTCTTGTAGCTGACTAAATGGTCGTTTTTTTGCTTACAGGGTCATTCCTTGCAATGACAAGGACAACCGTTCAGAGTGTGGGCGCTGCTGCCGTCGAAACAATGGGTGCAGACACGCTCCTTGGGCAGTCCGATGGATTCTATGAGATTTTCCAGCGTGTTGAATTTCAGAGATGAAAGCCCGAACCGGTCGGCTATAGCCTGAACCATACGCTGATATTCCGGCGAATCGGTGGTGGCATACTTGTCCAGATTCTTGTTGGCATCGCCCTCAAATTCCTGAATCAGACGGCGGGTGATCAACTCCATATCACTCTTGGAAGAAGTGAAATTGATGAACGGGCAACCATAGATGAGGGGAGGGCAGGCAATGCGCATGTGTACCTCGCGCGCTCCCTCATCGTAGAGTACCGATACGTTGTCGCGCAACTGGGTGCCACGTACGATGGAGTCGTCACAGAAAAGAACACGCTTGTCTTTCAGCATCGCACGGTTGGGAATCAACTTCATCTTGGCCACCAACTGGCGCATCTCCTGATTGCTGGGCGTGAAACTGCGCGGCCATGTGGGAGTATACTTGGAAATGGCCCGCTGATAGGGCACACCCTTGCCGGCTGCATATCCGAGGGCCATACCGATACCGGAATCCGGAATGCCACAGGCACAATCCACATCCGACCCATCCTTTTCACCCACTTTTTTTCCGCAGGCAAAGCGTACTTCCTCCACATTACGGCCTTCGTAGCACGAAGTGGGAAATCCGTAGTAAACCCACAGGAAAGCACAGATCTGCATCTCTTTGTTGGGCTTACGGAGTTGCTCCCAACCGTCAGCCCGCATGCGGATGATTTCGCCCGGCCCCACAAAGTGATCTATCGTGTAATCCAGATTGGGGAAAGAGGAGGATTCGCTGGTGGCTGCGTATGCGCCGTCCTTACGTCCGATAATAATAGGTGTGCGCCCCCATCCGTCGCGTGCCGCGATGATGCCATCCTCGGTAAGCAACAGCATGGAGCAGGAACCCTTTATTTCGCGGAACACATTCTCTATTCCCTCAACGAAAGTCTTCCCTTGTATAATTAGCAGAGCTATAAGCTCTGTCGGGTTGGTCTTTCCTGAACTAAGCTCGGCAAAGTGCATGTTCTGCGATAGCATCTTGGACGCCAATTCCTCAATGTTGTTGATGCGAGCCACTGTCACAATGGCAAATCGTCCCAAATGTGAATTGATAATCAGCGGTTGTGCGTCCGTATCGCTGATGATTCCGATACCGGCATTCCCTTTAAATTTATCTAATGTCGGTTCGAACTTAGTGCGGAAATACGAGTTTTCCAAATTGTGAATAGAACGGTTGAAACCATCTTCTTTGGAATAAGTGGCCATTCCACCACGTCGTGTACCCAGATGTGAATTGTAGTCCGTACCGTAAAACAAGTCAGCGACACAGCTCGACTTGGATATTGTCCCGAAAAAACCTCCCATAAAATTAATTGTTTTGCAATTTGAGAGTGCAAAAATATAAAAACATCTTTAGATAGACACACCTTTTGCACATAAATTCCCCATATATTTGTATTTTTGCAAACAGCAATCTTGTTGGTAATGACAAAAAGAATATTCTTTTTTTTCTTGGTCTTATGCTTGGTCGGACACAGGGTCTCACCGGTATATGCTTTGCACCACAAAAAAGACTGTCTGCCATCAGACAAGGTTGATTCCATTCTTTCCCAACTGTATGCGCTTGCTCCGGCTTATGCTGCACGGGTGTCGGAATTCCACGCGGATCTATACACCAAAGCCCACTTGAACATAGAGCGAAAAAATATACTTTTTCGTTACATACCTGCCTTGTTGCGTGGAGAGCGTGGCGTGAAGGACTACATATTGGAGTCTCACAGCGATGTTCACTACACAGCCCCTAATATTTATGATCAGAAAATATCCATCTTGTCCGGAACGCTACGCAACGAGAAAAGCATACCCGGATTAATGAATTACTTCAATATAAATATTTATTCTCCCTATTTATTAGGCGATAATCTATTATCACCATTGTGTAGGGAAGGACGTAAATACTATTTATATACGATGGATTACATCTCGCAGGATTCACTCAACCGGCGTGTATTCCACATTTCTTTCCGACCACGAAACAAAAGTTTTCAGTTGGTAAAGGGGAATTTTGTCATAACCGATTCAGTCTGGACCGTGCGGCGCTTCCACTTTATGGGACGACAGGAACAATTGACATTTGATTGTCAGATGGAGATGGGAGCTGCGGGGACTGAGGAGGAGACTTTGCCATTAAGGTATGACCTGAAATTACGCTTTGCTTTTCTGCGTAACAAAGTGAATGGCGACTATGCTACGGTGATACGATACAAAGAGGTTGACTTTCAGACCGACTACGGGAAAAAACGTAGAAACCGGAATCTGACCGCATCGTTTTCCTTGACCTGTGACACGAAACACTATCAACGGGTGGATATGATGCCGGATAGCCTACGCTGGACCCCATTGTATCCGAACGAGCAACGTCTCTATCTGAACAAAATGTCCGAGATGGACACCTTGAAAACTCCGACAAACAAGGAACTGAAACGAAAACAGCGGCGTGACAGGCTGGAACGGGCCGGGGCTTTCCTGATTGAAGACTACAAGTGGCGGTTGACCGACAAAGGCACGTTGCGTAGCATGGCATTGCTCAATCCCATGTTATTCAGTTTCAGTGCAAGCAACGGCATAGCCTATCGCAATGATTTGAAATTACGCAGCAGACTGCCCGGCGACCGGTCCATCGGTGCGAAGAGCCGACTGGGGTATAATTTCAAACAAAAACTGTTTTATTGGAATCTGAATGGAGATCTTGCTTATTGGCCGTCCCGCAACGGCACCATCTCGTTTGCAGCCGGCAATGGTAACCGAATCTATAGCAGCGATGTGTTGGATGACCTGAAAAGTATTCCCGACAGTACCTTTGATTTTAATAAATTAAATCTGGAACTATTCAATGATCTGTATATTTCCATAAACCATGGGGTTGAAGTATGCAACGGGCTTCGTTTGGACATTGGGCTGAATGTACATCGCCGCACACCGGTAAATAAACCCGAACTATACAGCACGCCAGAAGGGGATAATCGGCTGGATCAGATGTTGGAGAAGCATATACATAACAAGTATATCAGTTTTGCTCCGCGTCTGCGTATCACTTGGACACCGCAGCAATACTACTACATGAACGGAAAGCAAAAAGTTAATCTCGGGACACGCTTTCCTGTTGTCATAACAGACTACGAGCGTGGACTACGCGGACTGTTTGACAGTTCTATTGTATACGAACGTATGGAACTGGACATTCAGCACAAGATACGATTGGGCGTGACGCGCAACCTTTTTTACCGTTTGGGCTTCGGACTGTTCACCAATCAGGAACAAACGTATTTTGTAGATTTTGAAAATTTCCGAAGTAACAACCTTCCTCTCAACTGGAACGATGATATAGGCGGGGTGTTTCAAGCTCTGGACAGTCGTTGGTATAATGCCTCCAATCACTATGTGCGTGCACATTTAGTCTATGAATCCCCCTTCCTCGTGCTGCGCCATCTGATGAAGTATAGCGGATATGTGCAGAATGAGCGACTGTACCTCAATGTGTTGTCTATGCCGCATTTGCGACCGTACATCGAACTGGGATACGGTATCGGAACACATGTATTCGATATGGGACTGTTCGTGTCAAGCCGGAATTACTCCAATATCGGATTCGGATGGAAGTTTACTTTTGAACTATTCAGCAAATAAAGGGTGAATAATCTTACGATTGCGTCAAATGGCAAAGATTAATGCAGATTCACAACCATAACTTTGGATAGATGAATATATTTGATTAAATTTGTCGTCATTCACACCTATCTTATTTTGGATATTGGATAGATATAATTAACCTAAATAATTTAATTACTAAGAATTATGAGAATCCTACAAGCAAGAAAATTATTTTTCGCCGGTCTTTTAGTGGCTTTCTCCGGTGGTGCAATGGCTGATAATGTAGTTGTCACCCCGCCTTCCGGAGAAAAAATATGTTTGCTTAGTTCGTTGAATCTAAGTGTTGTGACTTGCCTTAACGGAGAGTCTGTCAGAGCAGACAAAAGCACAGCAGGCAATCCGATCACCATTCGTGACACGGTATACACCACGGGGGTGGGCACCCATGCCCCCAGTGTGATGGTCGTAAAGCTCAATGGAGCTACGCGTTTTGTGTCCAGACTGGGCATTGATGACGAGGCGGATAATGCCGACATAAAGCCCAATCATGGCATTGTGAATTATGTAATACGTAAACATACAAATGGAAATCGGGAAGGTGAAATTGTTGTTGAAGGTACCATAGACCGTCGAGATGCCGAATCTGTGAAATTGGATATAGATGTGACAGAATGGGACTATATCACGCTGGAAGCACAACAAGGAACACAAGCTTGGGCCGATCATGTAGACTGGGCCGATGCCTATATCGTGTGTGGCGATGATCTGCCTGTAACGGTAACAGCTGCACAGATATATTCGGATGATTCTAAAGTGGTCGATCTGCCTGAAGAAGGAACGGATCGTGCCGAAATTATCCCGCTCAGTTCCCTGGATATCACCAAGGCAATAAACGGGTGGGGGACAATCAAAGCCAATAAAAGCATTGACGGAAATGCCATTACTCTCAACGATACGGTCTACACCAGTGGTGTGGGTGCACATGCAACCGGACAAATCATTGTAAAACTCAACGGAAGCGTCACACGCTTCGTCACCCGTTTGGGTATCGATGATGAGGTCAAAACACAAGCTGCAACGAACAGCAATTACGGTGTTTGTGATTATCGCGTGAGTCTGCGTGCCGAAAACGGCACATCAACCGTAGTGAACGAAGGAACCGTTCGCTGTGGTCAGGAAACCCCACTGATTGATGTTGACTGTGCCGGATGGAAATACCTGATCATTGATTTTCCTGAGGGAACAGGAGGGAACTCTTATGATCACTTCGATCTGGCCAATGCGTATTTTGAATATCAGGAGCAGAACTCCACTCCTCCCGTCATTGTGACTGCAGATGAAATATCGGCAGATCTGGCATGTGCAACTACAGTATTCTCGCTTCCGGGAGTACGCTTCATGCAAAAGTTGAAAACAGCAAGTTCCAGCGCGGTTGTCAGTGTGAGCGGTTTACCGGAAGGGTTGGTTTGGAACGAGAGTCGGAGCCTGGTGGAGGGCATCATCGAAACAGAAGGTGTGTACACGTACACGGCGACCGTGACAAACGGCGATGATGTGTCAAGTCAGGAAATCACTCTCACGGTGAGTAGGGACCTGCAACAACCGGTTCCTTTCATGGGATGGCTTTCTTGGAATGTATTTGAAGTAGAGATCAGCGATGAGAAAGTACGTGCCGTGGCCGATGCCTTTGAGCGTTATGGTCTGACGGATGCCGGTTATCGCTATCTCTGTCTGGATGACTTGTGGCATGCAAGTGCGCGTGAGAATGGAACAAACAAACCGCTGTACAGCACAGCCAAATTCCCCAACGGATTAAAGGATCTGGCTGATTACGTACATGGCAAAGGATTGAAGTTTGGCGTGTATTCAGACGCGGCCAATCGCACGTGCGCCGGTGCCTTCGGTTCGTATGGTTTCGAGGAAATCGATGCCAAACAATATGCAGAATGGGGATTTGACCTATTGAAATATGACTATTGCGGTGCCCCTGCCGACCGTGCAGCAGCGGAAGCCCGTTACAAGGCCATGGGTGACGCGCTGAAGAACAGCGGTCGCGATATACTTTTCTATATGTGTGAATGGGGGGTGCGTGAACCGTGGAAATGGGGAGCGGAAACCGGCGCAACAACCTGGCGCTGCACTTACGATACACGTGACTGTTGGATTGGCAGATCTGGTGGCATTGGCATCACACAGAGCATCGCCGGAATGAAGGACATCTGGCCCTATGCCGGTGTTAACCGTTTCAATGATGCCGACATGATGTGTATCGGTCTGCACGGAAAGGGTAAATCTTCCAACGACTTGTGTCAGACCGGTCCCGGCATGACTCAGACAGAATATAAGACTCAGTTCGCTCTGTGGTGTATGTGGGCATCTCCGCTTACATTGTCTTTCGATGTCCGCAACATCAGTGATGAAGATTTAGAAATTATTACAAACGAGGAAATCATCGCCATCAACCAAGATCGCATGGGACAGCAGGCTGAGTTTATCAGTGAGAAGGACGGTATCCAACTCTATGCAAAGGATTTGGAAAACGGAGATGTGGCTCTGGCTATTGTCAATTTGAATGAAACGGCAAGAGACGTTACTGTAGATTTAAGTGAGATTGCTGCACTTGATAACTCAAAAGAATACAACTTCCGTGATCTTTGGAAGAAAGAAAGCATCGGCAAATTTGCAAGAACATACAACGTGAATGTGGCTTCTCACGAAACAAAAATATATCGCCTTTCATTGCCGGCTCCAACAGGTATAGATACTATTCAAACTATCGCAGACGTAAAGGTGACAGGCAAGCGCAGTAGTGTAACAGTGAATTGCTATGGAACCAAGGACTTGGAAAAGCGTATTTTTGTATCCGACCTCACTGGACGCGTTGTCGCCAACGGAGGTGGCACAGCCGAAAACTTCAAGTTGCCGGTTCAAGCTCCCAAGGGCGTATATGTGGTAAATGTTGTTTGCGGCGGACGTTCACAAAATGTGAAGGTAACGCTTTAAATAAGCGTATAATGGTTGTCCTGTAGCTATTGCAGAGCAAACTGTATAAAAAAGGAGGGTGCACTTCACATTTATGCGACACCCTCCTTTCTCTTTTTCCCCAATATTTAGTTTTAATAAGCTCGTTCGTGCACCCCTCTGACAGCACGTCCGCTGGGGTCATTTTGATTTTTAAACGAGTTATCCCAAGCTAACGCCTCAGCAGTTGAACAAGCCACACTGGGCACACTGGGCACGCAACGGGCTGCACTCTCACTGGGAAAATGTTCCTCAAATATGCAGCGGTAGTAATATTCCTCTTTGTTCATCGGAGGGTTTATCGGGAAGCGTTCGGCTGCATGTGCCATTTCCTCGTCGCTAACGCTTTGTGAAGTGAGCTTCTTCAGACTGTCTATCCACGAATAGCCAACCCCGTCGCTGAACTGCTCTTTCTGTCTCCATGCCACGCTTTCGGGCAGCATGTCTGCAAAGGCTTCGCGCAAGATACGCTTTTCAATGTCTTGTCCCGGACACATCTTAGCCGCCGGATTCAGGCGCATGGCCACATCAAGAAAATCCCTGTCAAGGAAGGGCACACGGCCTTCCACGCCCCATGCCGACAGACTCTTGTTGGCACGCAGACAATCATAAAGGTACAACTTGGATAGTTTACGCACAGTCTCCTCGTGAAAGGCTTTCGCATCAGGTGCCTTGTGGAAATAAAGGTAACCGCCGAATATTTCATCGGCTCCTTCGCCGCTGAGTACCATCTTGATTCCCATGCTCTTGATGAAACGTGCCAGCAGATACATAGGCGTGGATGCCCGCACGGTGGTGACATCATAGGTCTCGGTGAAATAGATCACATCTCTCACCGCATCCAGCCCTTCCTGCACCGTGTAGTTAATCTCATGATGGATTGTACCGATGTGACGCGCTACTTCCCGTGCCTTAATCAAATCCGGCGCACCCTTCAGGCCAACGGCAAAAGAATGCAATTGGGGCCACCATGCCGCCGTTTGTCCGTCTGTCTCAATACGGTTTGCAGCAAATTTCTTGGCCACAGCAGATACCACAGAACTATCCAGCCCACCACTGAGCAAAACACCATAGGGTACATCACACATGAGCTGGCGCTGCACAGCGGCTTCAAGTGCCTCCTTCACGTCCAGAGCCGACGCCGGATTATCCTTTACATTTTCGTAGTCTGTCCACTCCCTTTCATACCAGCGCATGATTTTTCCTTCCCGGCTATGAAGGTAATGCCCCGGAGGAAACGGTTCATAACGCGAGCATTGTCCTTCCAAAGCTTTTAACTCGCTGGCTACATAAACCGTTCCGTCATCATCATAACCTATATAAAGAGGTATAACACCTATTGGATCTCTGGCTATCAAGTATTCGTCGGTCGCCTCGTCATAAAGTGCAAAAGCAAATATGCCATTCAGTTCATCCAGAAAGGAGATTCCCTTGTCGCGATACAGTGCAAGGATAACCTCGCAGTCACTTCCGGTTTGAAAGATGTACCGACCGGCATACTTCTCACGTATTTCGCGATGATTGTATATTTCACCATTTACGGCCAATACTTGTTTCCGGTCGGGTGAGTATAACGGTTGGCCACCGCTCTCAGGATCCACTATCGACAAGCGTTCGTGAGCCAGTATCGTTCGTCCGCCCACATATATACCACTCCAATCCGGTCCGCGATGACGTATTTTCCTCGACATGGAGAGCGCTTTTCCGCGTATGGATTCCGTTTGCACCGGAATGTTGAAAAGTCCTATAATACCACACATAGTATCTTATATTTAATCTATTAACATATTCCATCTACTGTTCGCGCAGGAAATCGTCTATCCGTTTGGCTGCATCCCGCCCGCTCTTCATGGCTTTAACGACAAGCGAGGCTCCTGTAGCGGCATCACCGGCAATGAAGACATTTGAAGGCATCTCGGGCTGATCCGGCTTAAGGAAGCCCATGGCCAGCAACACCAGATCTGCTTCGATAATTTCCTTTTCGCCGGTAGGTTTCATTGTGGGACGACCACCGTCTGTTGCCGGAATCCATTCCACTTTCTCTACTTCCACCCCACAAACACGACCGTTGCGACCGATGAAGCGGGTAGAGGCCAACGACCAGCGCCGCTCACATCCCTCCTCGTGACTGGATGTGGTTTTCAACACCACCGGCCATTCCGGCCATGGGGTAGCCGGGTTGTGTCCAATCGGAGGTTGCGGCATTATCTCAATCTGAATCACCTTGTCGGCACCCTGACGTATAGATGTACCGATGCAGTCCGACCCGGTGTCACCGCCACCGATGACCAGTACCTTACGCCCCTTTGCCGAGATTCGTTTCTCCTTGGGGTATATAGCACCGGCTAAAACACGATTTTGCTGCGAAAGCAATTCAAGTGCAAAATGTATGCCCTTCAATTCTCGTCCCGGAATACAAAGATCCCGAGGCGTTTCGGCACCGGTACAGATACAATAGGCATCGTATCCATCCGGAAGTTTATCCAGTTCAACCGGGTAGTTCATACGGAACACAACCCCTTCTTCCTCCATCAAGGCAATGCGGCGGTCAATGACTACCTTGTCCAACTTAAAGTTGGGTATGCCGTAACGCAGCAAACCTCCAGCAGCTTCGGATTTATCATAAACCGTCACACTATACCCTTTGCGATTCAACTGATTAGCAGCAGCCAGACCAGACGGGCCACTTCCAATAACCGCCACCTGTTTGCCATTTCTCACGGGTTGAAACGGTTGCACATATCCCTCGCGAAAAGCGGCCTCAATGATGGCTACCTCGTTTTCACGAATGGTGACGGGAGCATCGGACGACAGCTTGAGCACACAGCTTTTCTCGCACAAGGCGGGACAGATTCGTCCGGTAAATTCCGGAAAGTCGCAGGTGGTGCTCAATATACGATAAGCCTCACGCCAATGCCCTTTGAATAGTGCATCCTGCCATTCCGGTTGTTTGTTGCCCAACGGGCAGGCCCAATGGCAAAAGGGCACACCGCAATCCATGCATCGGGAGGCTTGCAATTTACGGTCGTGACTGTTTAAAGTTTGCTCCACCTGACTGAAATCGTGGATGCGTTCTTGTATGGGGCGATAACCGGCTTCCTGTCTGGGAATGGTTAGAAATGCTTTAGGATTTCCCATTTTCGATATATCTAAATAGATGATGATACATTATTAATAATCTCGTTGCACATCGGCAATCTTCTGCTGCAGCTTGTGCATTTGTTCTTCCTGCAGCACCTTTTTGTATTCGATGGGGACTACCTGAATAAATTGTTCCACATAGTGTTGCCAGTCATCGAGCATGGTTCGTGCCAGATTGGATCCTGTGTGAAGATAGTGCAGACGAATGAACTCGTGGAGCTCTTTGCGATAACTTGTCTCCTCGATAAGTGACAATTCCACCATTTCCATATTGCAAAAATAGTCGAACCGTCCGGTGGGATCCCAAACATAGGCCACACCACCACTCATGCCGGCTGCAAAATTTCGTCCGGTTTCACCCAGCACTACCACACGTCCTCCGGTCATGTATTCACAGCAATGGTCTCCAACACCTTCCACCACAGCTATAGCACCGGAATTGCGAACGGCAAAGCGTTCACCCACACGTCCGTTGATAAACACTTCTCCACTGGTGGCTCCATAAAGCAAGGTGTTGCCGGCTATCGTGTTACGTTCGGCTTCAAACTGACTCCGTATGGGCGGCATCACGGATATATGTCCGCCACTCAGCGATTTGCCCAGATAGTCGTTAGCCTCTCCCTCGAGCTTGAAGTATACACCGGGTACCAAGAATGCACCGAATGACTGACCGGCGGAGCCTTTGAAGGTAACAGTGAGTGTACGGTCGGGAAGCCCTTGTGCACCGTGTTTTAGTGCAATCTCACCGGACAGCATGGCTCCACAGGCACGATCGGTATTGGCGATAGCGTATTCGAGGGACGTCTCTCGTCCAAAGTTGATAGCCTCGCGTGCATCCCGAATCATGAGCGTGTCCTTCACATGTTCTATATCGTGTTGCTGATTGGTGGTGTGATGGATATCAGAACCATTGTCTACGCGGGTCAATGTACGGGTGAAGTCCACCAATCCCCATTTCCCTTGTTCATAGCCTTTTTTCGTCACTATATAATCGGTGTGCCCAATAATGTCGTCTAACTTCTCTACGCCAATCTCTGCCAGATATTCACGTACCTCCCGTGCCAGGAAAGTAAAGTAATTAATCAGATAGTCACTGTGTCCCCGGAAACGTTTTCTCAGTTCCTCGCTTTGTGTGGCCACACCCACAGGGCAGGTGTTCTGATGACACTTTCTCATCATGACACAACCGAGCACAATCAAGGCTGCAGTTGCAAAACCAAATTCCTCAGCTCCCAGCATGGCCATCAGAACAATGTCTCGTCCGGTTTTTAACTGTCCGTCTGTCTGCAAGGTAATCTGTCCACGCAGTCCGTTGAGAACCAAAGTCTGCTGCGTTTCACTCAGTCCCAATTCGGGAGAAATACCCGCATAGCGTATGGAGGAAGCTGGAGAAGCACCGGTTCCACCTTCAGCACCGCTGATAACAATAAGGTCGGCTTTAGCCTTGGCCACGCCGGCGGCAATGGTTCCCACACCACTCTCAGCCACCAGTTTCACACTGACACGTGCACGCGGATTCACATTCTTCAGGTCAAAAATCAATTGTGCAAGGTCTTCGATAGAGTATATGTCGTGGTGGGGCGGGGGAGAGATAAGCGATATACCGGGAATAGAGTGGCGGGTACGGGCAATGATTTCATCCACCTTGTAGCCGGGCAGTTGACCGCCTTCTCCCGGTTTAGCTCCCTGTGCGACCTTGATTTGTATTTCATCGGCGTTGACAAGATATTCCGTAGTCACTCCGAAGCGTCCCGATGCCACCTGCTTGATGGCACTACGCAGGTTGGGTTTTCCCTCCACGGGGTGGAAACGCGAGGAGTCCTCACCGCCCTCACCCGTATTGCTCCGTCCATGTATGGCATTCATGGCCACAGCCAATGCTTCATGAGCCTCCTTGCTGATTGCTCCATAGCTCATGGCTCCGGTCACAAAACGCTGTAGAATATTTTCCTCCGGTTCCACCCGATTGATATCAATCGGCGAGCGCTTGAAATCCCAGAAATCGCGCAGAAAAATAGGCTTCTCCTTACGGTCCACAAGCGTTGTGAACTCCTTGAACTTCTTATAGTTTCCCAAGCGGGTAGCCAATTGCAATGTGCGTATGGTGTCCGGATTCCAAGCGTGTTCCTCACCGTCTTTGCGGAAAGCGTAGATTCCATTGTGGGGCAAAAGTTCCTTGTCTGTGCTCGGAGCAAAGCCATGGGCATGGAAATACTTGGCATCACGTGCCACCTCTTCCAGTCGGATACCGCCGATACTTGAAGAAAGTCCGCCGAAATAGGCCTGGCTCAATTCATAACTCAGTCCCACCGCTTCAAATATCTTGGCACCTCTGTAGGAACGGATGGTGCTGATACCCATTTTACTCATTATCTTCAGAAGTCCCTTACATAATGCCTTGGTGTAGTTCTTTTCGGACGTAGCATAGTCCAGTTGTATCTCCCCACGCTCTACCAGTTTATTCAATATCGCAAATGCCATATAGGGATTGAGTGCACTTGCGCCAAAGCCCAGCAGCAGTGCTGCATGCATTACCTCGCGCATCTCACCGGTTTCCACAATCAGTGCTGTCTGTACTCTTTTTCCCACTGCTATCAGATGATGGTGCACGGCACTAACAGCCAGCAAAGCCGGTATGGCCGCATGCTCCTTGTCCACTTCTCTATCGGTGAGCACAATATAGCTTGCACCATCCGTGACAGCCTTTTCTGCCTGTACACAAAGTTGATTCAGCGCGGATTGTAATCCGTCTCTACCGGATTCGGCATCGAACACCATCGGAATTTTTACAGCCTTGAAACCCTTATAACGTATGTTGCACAGTATGTCCAACTGCGTGTTGCTGAGGATGGGGTGGGGCAGACGCACCATCTTGCAGTGCTCTTCGCTTGGAGACAGTATGTCTTTCCCTACAGCACCGATATACTCCGCCAAGGACATGACAAGTTCTTCGCGGATGGGGTCAATAGGGGGATTAGTCACCTGAGCAAATTGCTGACGGAAATAATTATAGAGCAGCTGCGGCTTGTCCGACAGAATAGCCAAAGGTGTATCGTTTCCCATGGAATGAACAGGTTCCTGTCCGTTTGTGCACATTGGAATCAGGATGCGCTCAATATCTTCCCGGGTATATCCGAAAGTACGTAGCATCCCGTCGTAATTGTCCACCATATTGGACACCTTGCGTCCGCTTCGCAGTTCATCCAGTTCGATGCGATGAGTGGACAGCCATTGGCGATAGGGTTTTTCCTCGGCCAAACTCTGCTTCAACTCGCCATCGTAGTAAATCTTTCCCTCCTCCGTATCTACCAACAGAATCTTACCGGGCTGCAGGCGTCCCTTTTCCCGGATATCGGCCGGATCTATATTCATAACGCCTACCTCACTGGCCACCACCATTGTGTCCTTTTTCGTTATGAGATAGCGCGCCGGACGCAAACCGTTACGATCCAGCATGCCACCTGCAAAACGACCGTCGCTGAACAAAAGTGCGGCCGGTCCATCCCACGGCTCCATCAGGATAGAGTGATACTCATAGAATGCCTTTAGTTCCTCACTGATTGGGTTCTTTTCATTAAATGATTCAGGAACAAGCATGGCCATGGCGTGGGGTAGACTCAGACCTGTACGTACTAAAAACTCAAGCACATTATCAAGGGATGCACTGTCGCTCATGCCTTGCTGCACAATGGGGCGCAATTCGCTCAGGTCACCCAATGCAGAAGATGTAAGAACTGTTTCTCTTGCTTCCATCCATCCTCTGTTTCCCCGAATCGTGTTGATCTCACCGTTATGCGCCAATAGACGGAAAGGCTGCGCCAATCCCCATGTAGGAAACGTATTGGTACTAAAACGGGAATGGACCAATGCCAATCCACTGGTGAAATATGTGTTTGTGAGATCCGGATAATACTCTCTCAACTGGAGTGAGGACAGCATTCCCTTATAGATAATGTTTTGCGAGGATAACGAGGTGACGTAAAAATCATTTTTATGCTTCAGCCTTGAACATCTCACTTTGTTTTCTACACGCTTACGGATAATATAAAGTGTACGTTCCGTACTTTCTATATCCGTAAATCCCACGATAAACACCTGCTTGATATCCGGTTCGCTTGCTCTGGCTGCCTGCCCTAATATTTCCGGACATGTAGGCACATTGCGCAGGTGCATCACTGTAAGTCCTTCTTTCTCGACCTCTTCGATTAGAATACGCAGAATCTCCGACTGGTCTTTTTCATCCTTAGGCAGGAAAAGCAGCCCCGTGCCATATTTCCCTTTTTCAGGCACAGGTATGCCTTGCAATAAAATAAACTCATGAGGAATCTGCAGCATAATGCCAGCCCCATCTCCGGTCTTGTTATCAGCCCCTTCGGCTCCCCGGTGGCGCATGTTTTCCAGCACTTTGAGCGCCGATTCCACCAACTCGTGTGATTTATTTCCATGAATGTTGACAATCATTCCCACTCCACATGCATCATGCTCATTTTTTGAGTCGTATAATCCTATCGACTGGGGATGACCATACTTTTGTTTTTTGATATTCATAAAACAATTGTCTTTTTGTCTTTATTACATATAATTATATTATCATAAATCTTGTTATTTGTGCAAAGTAATTTCATTTTGATATTTCCTGCAATTATTATAGCATAAAAATGTTTTTCTTTTACTCATTATTGCAAATTATACCATAAATATTGATTTTGCATTGCAATTATCAACCATAGTCGATGATTTTATGGTATAATGTAAATTACGATAATATTTTAAAAAAAATATCTTTGTTTTTGTTCGTGATTTCCAATAAGAAACTAATTTCGCACAAGAAATCTGTCGTCTTGGCAACAAGATAAGGCAAAGTGAATGAACTTTTAATATACAATCGTTGCAAATTGTGTATATATGAATAAGGTATAAAGAGAGAGAATATGGAACCGCTAAAACACGAATGCGGCGTTGCGATGATACGCCTATTGAAACCACTTTCTTATTATGAACAAAAGTATGGCACTTGGTTGTATGGACTGAACAAACTTTATCTGTTGATGGAAAAACAGCATAACCGTGGGCAGGAAGGTGCCGGATTGGCTTGTGTAAAGCTCCGTGCCGATGCCGGTGAGGAGTATATGTTCAGGGAGCGCGCCTTGGGAGCGAGTGCCATTACAGAAATCTTTGGGAAAGTGGGAGAAGCCATCAGGGATTTATCCCCCACGGAACAAGTTGATGCCGACTATGCTATGCGATGTTTGCCCTATGTAGGAGAAGTCTACATGGGGCATTTGCGTTATTCTACTACTGGCAAATCTGGACTTGCTTACGTACATCCCTTCCTGCGACGTAATAACTGGCGGGCAAAAAATCTTGCTCTGTGTGGCAATTTCAACATGACCAACGTGGACGAAATATTTGCCCGTATCACAGCTTGTGGACAACATCCTCGCCGCTATTCCGACACCTATATATTATTGGAACTTGTAGGACATCGTCTCGACCGCGAGTCGGAACGCTTATACCAAGAAGCTGTGGCAAGGGGACTCTGCGGTGAGGCTGTAACTGAATATATTGAAGAGCACATCCAATTGGAAAATGTACTCCGTACCGCCAGTGCCGAATGGGACGGAGGATACGTGATGTGTGGTGTGACCGGAAGTGGTGAGTCGTTTGCTCTGCGCGATCCGTGGGGAATACGCACGGCGTTCTGGTATCAGGACGACGAGGTGATGGTGCTGGCTTCCGAGCGTCCGGTCATTCAGACTGCATTCGACGTCCCCATGCACCAGATACATGAACTACAGCCCGGAGAAGCATTGCTGGTCAATAAGGCCGGACAATTGCGCACCGTACAGGTAAACATACCGGCCGACAAACTCTCGGCCTGTTCTTTCGAACGTATCTATTTCTCGCGTGGTAGCGATGCTGATATTTATTGTGAACGCAAAAAACTGGGTGAAGAATTAGTACCCAGCATACTAAAGGCCATAGACAATGATTTGGACAATACAGTATTTTCTTTCATCCCCAATACGGCGGAAGTGGCTTATTACGGAATGCTGAAGGGACTGGACGACTATCTCAATTGCGAAAAAGCCTTGTGTATTAAATCCATGGAGGGAGCACATCCCGATCACCAACGCCTTGCCGCAGTGCTTTCGCGTCGTATACGTAGCGAAAAGGTTGCCATTAAAGACATTAAGCTGAGGACATTCATAGCAGAAAGTAACAGTCGCAATGATTTGGCAGCCCATGTATACGACATCACTTACAATAGTCTGTGTGCAGGAAAGGATAATTTGGTGATTATAGACGATAGCATTGTGCGTGGCACCACACTCCGTGAGAGTATCATACGTATACTGGACCGGCTTGCTCCACGCAAGATTGTTATTGTATCCTCATCTCCCCAAGTGAGATACCCAGATTACTATGGAATAGATATGTCGCGCATGAGTGAGTTTATTGCCTTCCGGGCTGCCATCAAATTGCTTTGCGAGAAAGGAATGAGCGGCACCATTGACGAAGTGTACAGAAAATGCAAGGCACAGGAGCATTTGCCCAAAGAAAAAGTAATCAACTATGTTACGGAAATATATACCCCATTCACTGATGAACAGATTGCAAATAAAATCGCTCAACTTCTTACTCCATCGGGCACACGAGCAGATGTGTCTATTGTGTTCCAACCGATAGAAGGACTCCATGCTGCCTGTCCTGACCATAGGGGAGATTGGTATTTCACGGGGAATTATCCCACGAGTGGAGGAGTAAAGCTGGTAAACCAAGCATTTATCGATTATTACGAAAAAAAATATTTAGCAGAATAGACAAATAAAAGAATCACTCTCAAACAGTGCTTTCCACTTATAAAAAGAAAGATTACGCATTAGGAATAACTATAATTCAATATTACAAATAAAAATATGTATTTTTGATGTTATGTATCTTTTATATTGTTTCATTTTGATATAAATTTGCACTACTAAACAAACAAAACGACAATAAACAACCATGCCAACAGTCATATCATTTACAAAGATGCACGGTGCAGGCAACGATTATATTTATATTGACACCACCCGTTTTCCCATAGATAATCCGGAGGAATTGTCCATTCGTTGGAGTGCACCTCACACAGGGATTGGTAGTGACGGATTGGTTTTGATTGGACATTCTGATGTGGCCGATTTCAGCATGCGCATCTTTAATGCAGATGGATCAGAAGCCTTGATGTGTGGCAACGCCTCCCGTTGTATAGGCAAGTATGTTTACGACAACAAAATGACAACCAAGAAAGTCCTGACTCTTGAGACGTTGTCTGGCATCAAAACGCTACAACTCCATCTCCATGCAGAACAAGTGGATTCGGTTACGGTGGATATGGGCTGCCCCCAACTCTGCAACCCTTGTCAGCTGGACAGTGAAGATGGAGGCATGCTTTCCGGTGTGGTGGAAACAGAGGCCAGAAGCTATGTGGGTACTTTCGTGTGCATGGGCAATCCTCATTTCGTGGTGTTTGTAGATGACATCAACAGTATCGACCTTCCTAAAGAGGGGCGTTTGTTGGAATATCATACCTTGTTTCCCGAACGTGCTAACATTGAATTTGTGCAACCGCTGCCCGATGGAAGTCTGCGCATGCGGGTATGGGAGCGTGGCTCAGGTATTACCCAGGCCTGCGGAACCGGTGCATGTGCAACAGCTGTGGCCGCAGTGCTCAACCATGTCAGTACACGTGAGACAATCATTCGCATGGACGGAGGTGTGCTAACCATACGCTGGGACGAAAACGATGGACATGTCTATATGACAGGACCGGCTGTAACTGTGTTCAAAGGTGAAATTCCTGTTTAAAAATTAAAATAAACATAGATAAATAACAATCTTATATGGCATTAGTTAACGAACATTTCCTAAAGCTTCCCGGCAACTATTTATTTTCGGACATAGCCAAAAAGGTGAATTCATTTAAAGTGACCCACCCTCAGACTGACATAATCCGGCTTGGAATAGGCGACGTTACCCAACCTCTGCCACAGGCTTCCATTAAAGCCATGCACAGGGCTTTGGATGAAATGGCGTCCAAGGATACGTTTCGGGGCTACGGACCTGAACAAGGCTATGACTTCCTCATTGAAGCGATTCTGAAAAATGACTATGCCGCACGCGGCATTCATTTGGAACCGGGAGAAATATTCATCAATGATGGAGCAAAGAGCGACATAGGAAATATTGGCGACATCTTGCGGCATGACAACAGTATTGGTGTAACCGACCCGATTTACCCGGTTTATATCGATTCTAATGTGATGTGCGGACGCGCAGGAACATTGGAAGACGGTCGCTGGAGCAATGTAGTGTACCTTCCTTGCCTGTGTGAAAACAACTTCATACCCTCTATCCCCGACCGACGCATAGATATTCTCTATCTTTGTTATCCCAACAACCCCACAGGTACCGTACTCAGCCGCACAGAACTGAAAAAGTGGGTCAACTATGCTTTGGCCAACGACACACTGATTTTCTACGATGCTGCCTACGAAGCGTATATACAGGACGAAGACATTCCACACTCCATCTACGAGATTAAAGGTGCAAAGAAAGTAGCCATTGAGTTTCGCAGTTTCTCCAAGACTGCCGGATTTACAGGTGTGCGCTGCGGATACACTGTAGTACCTAAAGAGCTGACTGCAGCCACGTTGGATGGAGAACGCGTTCATCTGAATATTTTGTGGAACCGTCGCCAGTGTACAAAATTCAACGGTACCTCCTATATCACACAACGCGGTGCGGAAGCCATCTACAGTGCCGAAGGAAAAAAGCAGGTGAGAGACACTATCAACTATTACATGACCAATGCACGTATCATGAAAGAAGGCTTGGAGCGATGCGGACTACAGGTGTTCGGGGGAGGAAATGCCCCCTATCTATGGGTGAAGACACCGACAGGCGTGGGTTCATGGAAATTCTTCGAGCAGATGTTGTACGAAGCGCACGTGGTGGGCACACCTGGTGTGGGCTTCGGACCGAGCGGAGAAGGATATATTCGTCTGACGGCGTTCGGCGAGCGCACCGACTGCGAGCGGGCTATGGAACGTTTGCATCACTGGCTCAGATGAATATGACTCAGGTATTAGTATATTGAAAATGTAAGTGATTGTTTAATACAACAGATAACAAATTAGTATTATCATGTCAAACGTGTTAAGATTCAGAGTTGTGGAGACCGCTTTCTCTAAGAAAGCCACTCCCGTGAACGTTCCGGCGGAGAGGCCGGATGAGTATTTCGGCAAATACGTCTTCAACCGCGAGAAGATGTTCAAGTATCTTCCGCATGCAGTCTACAACCAATTGATTGACGCTGTGGATAACGGTGCCCCTTTAAGCCGTTCCGTGGCCGATGAGGTAGCAGCCGGAATCCGTAAGTGGGCTAGGGAATTGGGCGTCACTCACTACACCCATTGGTTTCAACCCCTCAACGAAGGCACGGCCGAGAAGCACGATGCCTTTGTAGAACACGATGGCAAGGGCGGAATGATTGAGGAATTTTCGGGCAAACTGCTCGTACAGCAGGAACCTGATGCCTCCAGCTTTCCCAACGGAGGTATCCGCAACACCTTCGAGGCACGCGGCTATAGCGCATGGGATCCTTCATCACCTGTCTTCGTAGTAGACGACACGCTCTGCATCCCCACCGTTTTCATCGCCTATACAGGCGAGTCGCTCGACTATAAAGCTCCACTCCTCAAGGCACTTTCGGCTGTCAACAAGGCCGCCGTATCCGTCTGCCATTATTTCAACCCTGAGGTGAAAAAAGTAGTGGCGTACCTGGGATGGGAACAAGAATATTTCCTTGTGGATGAAGGACTGTATGCCGCACGCCCTGATTTGCTGCTGACCGGACGCACGTTGATGGGACACGAGTCCAGTAAAAACCAACAGTTGGAAGACCACTATTTCGGTGCTATTCCCACCCGTGTAGCCGCTTTTATGAAGGATTTGGAGATACAAGCTCTGGAGTTGGGCATTCCCGTAAAGACACGTCACAACGAAGTGGCTCCAAATCAGTTTGAGCTGGCTCCTATTTTCGAGGAATGTAACTTGGCTGTAGACCACAACATGCTCGTTATGTCGCTCATGCGCAAGGTGGCCCGCAATCACGGATTCCGCCTACTGCTCCATGAGAAACCCTTCAAAGGCGTTAACGGTTCGGGTAAGCACAACAACTGGTCACTGGGTACGGATACCGGAATTCTGTTGATGGCACCAGGTAAGACTGCCGAGGACAACTTGCGTTTCATCACATTTGTTGTCAATACGTTGATGGCTGTATACCATCATAACGGACTGCTGAAAGCCTCCATCATGAGTGCATCCAACGCCCATCGCTTAGGTGCCAACGAAGCTCCTCCTGCCATCATATCCTCTTTCTTGGGCAGACAGTTGACTCTGGTGCTCAATCATCTGGAAGAATGCTCTACCGATGATTTAACCTCACTAAGCGGTAAGCAGGGATTAAAACTGGACATTCCACAGATTCCAGAGTTGCTCATTGACAACACAGACCGAAACCGTACGTCTCCCTTTGCTTTCACAGGCAATCGGTTTGAATTCCGTGCAGTGGGTTCGGAAGCAAACTGTGCCAGTGCCATGATTGCGCTCAACTCCGCTGTGGCCGACCAGCTTATGACCTTCAAACAGACTGTTGACGAACGGATTTCCACCAAGGGCGAGAGCACGTTTACTGCCATTTTAGCCACCCTGCGCGACTACATCAAGGAGTGCAAGGCCATTCATTTTGACGGAAACGGTTACAGCGAGGAATGGAAAGAAGAGGCCAAACACCGCGGACTAGACTGCGAAACCAGTTGTCCAGTGATTTTCGATAATTATCTGAAATCAGAATCTGTAGCTATGTTTGAGCGTACAGGTGTTCTTTCACGCAAAGAGTTGGAGGCACGCAACGAAGTAAAGTGGGAAACCTATACCAAAAAGATACAGATTGAGGCACGTGTGTTGGGTGACTTGGCCATGAATCACATCATACCCGTTGCCACCCGCTATCAGAGTTCTTTGATTGACAATGTGTTCAAATTAAAAAGTTTATTCCCGGAACAGTATGAGCAGATGTCAGCCATCAATATGGATTTAATCAACAAGATTACAACCCACACAGCCTTCATCAAGGAGCATGTGGACAGCATGGTGGAAAACCGCAAGCGTATCAACAAGATTACCGACGAGCGTGAAAAGGCAGTGGCCTATCACGACACAATCGTGCCTGCATTGGAAGATATCCGTTATCATATCGACAAACTGGAACTCATTGTGGACGACCGCATTTGGACACTTCCCAAATACCGGGAATTGCTTTTCATCCGGTAATCCACACACTGTTTCCGGTTAACCAGGCAGAGAGTAAACACCATTCACGGAGTGTGTTTACTCTCTGTTTTGCAACCATATCCATGCAGCGCTGCTGTCTCCATCTGCTTCTATACAGATGCTCGACAACAGCACAATAAGCCCCACGGCAAGCAACATACGATTGCAGATATGCAGTTTTGTTTTCTTTTTCATTTGTACGCTCACAAAGATAGCATATTGACCAAAACCCAGTAAGCCATTGATTCTGTTTTTGAACCAAAGCAATAGAATCAGTAAAAAGGGTGGTAAGTACGTTGATATTGATAATAAAGCAATTGTCAGATTTCCGTATCTTTGCATTTGTGAAGATAAGTATACACAACATATGTAATCATGAAAAGAGTATTAGCTACAATCTTAATCGCTTTAATTTCTACAAATATGGCAAATGCACAAAATCCTGCACATCTGACGGATGCGCCTTCCGAGATTAAACAAACAGCCGGACATGACCGGTTGGGCAACTTCGCTCCTAAATTTGCAGATCTCAACGACAATATTCTCTTTGGCGAGGTATGGAGCCGGACAGATAAGATGTCGCTACGCGACCGCAGTATCGTCACTGTCACTGCACTTGTGAGCAGTGGAATCACTGACTCCTCGCTGACTTACCACCTGCAATCAGCCAAAAACAACGGCGTGACACGAACCGAAATTGCCGAAATTCTCACTCAAATCGCTTTTTATGCCGGATGGCCCAAGGCATGGGCTGCCTTTAATCAAGCCGTGGAAGTATGGAAGGACATCTCAATGACTGACGATAAAAAAACTAAGTTTGAACAGGCATCTATATTTCCAATTGGCGAGCCCAATACGGCATATGCTCAATATTTTATTGGAAACAGCTATCTATATCCGGTAACTAATGTGGGCGTTCATCTAACCAATGTTACATTCGAACCCAGATGCCGAAACAACTGGCATATCCATCATGCAACCAAGGGGGGAGGCCAATTGCTGGTCTGCATGGCCGGCGAGGGATGGTATCAGGAGGAAGGCAAGCCGGCCGTGAGGATGCGTCCCGGCGACGTAGTGAACATTCCGGCTAACGTGAAGCATTGGCACGGTGCCACCTGCGACCACTGGTTTGCTCATCTGGCGATGGAAGTTCCGGGCGAGAATCAGACCAACGAATGGTTGGAACCTGTGGATGACGAACAATACAACAAGTTGCACGAATAGTACAGAAGAAAATACGGCGGATAAATTCTTTTTACTAACTTTGTACCAAATACATCCGATATGAAAAGAATATGTTTAATAGCAATGGCCATGCTGACCGGTTTGTCGGCATCGGCGCAGTCCAAGGTTTATATGACTCGGGAAATCTCTCCGGAAGCCTTGGTAAGAGTGTTCAAAGCACTTGGTCGTCCTACGGACGGGCAACGTGTGGCCGTGAAAATGAGTACAGGTGAGTCGGGGAACCCTAATTATCTGAAACCAACACTGATACGCGACCTTGTAGAACATGTACACGGCACAATTGTGGAGTGCAACACTGCCTATGGTGGCAAACGCAATACTTTCGAAGCGCACTGGCAGACGGTGCATGAGCATGGTTTCGACTCTATCGCTCCCGTGGATCTGATGGATGAGGAGGGACAGATGAAAATTCCCGTACGCGACCGTCAGCACATCAAATACGATATTGTAGGCAGTCATCTGTCACGATATACCTACATGGTGAACCTATCTCATTTCAAAGGACATCCGATGGGTGGATATGGAGGAGCCTTGAAAAATGCAAGTATCGGTGTCGCCTCAGCCGACGGCAAAGCTTACATCCACACCGGCGGAAAACTGGAAACGGTGGAAGGCATCTGGCAAAACATTGCCGAGCAGGATGTCTTTTTGGAATCTATGGCCTCAGCCGCTCAAGGCGTAGCCGACTATTTCGGAAACAATATCGTGTATATCAATGTCATGAACAATATGTCCGTAGACTGTGATTGCGTAGCTCATCCCGAGGATGTCAAAGTGACTGATTATGGAATTCTGGCTTCCACCGATCCCGTAGCACTTGACAAAGCCTGTTGCGACATTATCTTCAATATGACCGTCACAGAGAATAGCGACAATACTCCACTAAAAGAACGCATCAGCAGCCGTCACGGACTGCACACTATTGAGCATGCGGAGGCTATCGGACTGGGAACCACAAAATATAAAATTGTGAAGTTGGACAAGAAGTAGGATAAAAACTCCCACTCCATATCTGCCAGAACATGGAGTGGGAGAAAGAAGTACCACATTTATTTGACCAAAGAGAACCCTACCTTCATACCATCATATGAATTGAGTAGAGAAGTAACGCTCTTCACCGTGCTGTTGCCGCTCAACGTACCGACACCGGAAACCAGCGCCAACAGTTTGTCTGCATCATAAAGCAAACACAAATTATTGCCCACCAGTTGAACTGTTGCTGTGGTATTTGCCAATCCCAGCAAGGCAGACATCTTGATGGTGTTAGTGGACGGATCAAGTGTGTAGGTACCGTTAATATTACGGCCACCTATAGTCATGGTGTAGTTACCTTCGGCATCGAAGGTGTAGCTGCAAGCTCCAGGCTTCACACCCACTTTGGCAAAGGTTTCAGCCAACTTGTTCTCCACTTGTGTGGCAGCAATCTGGCCTCCGGCCTTCATCAGGAAGTTTTCAGTCTCAAACATACATTTGGGCGCCTGATAGTTCCATGTACCCACCAAATTAGCCTGTGAGATCTGAGTGTTCTCTCCAATCAGCCCCATAAGCAGACTACCAAGGATACCTCCGGCCTGAGAACCGGCAGCCGCAGTTGTGTTTTGCGAAGCAGAGGATGATGCAGCAGCAGAAGAAGAAGAAGAAGGCACACCACAACTACCACACATCAGCATGGCAGAAATGACCATGACTGAAACGATTGTTTTTTTCATAATAAATTGATTATAATAAATAAAATGTCTATTTTTCTTTGATTTTATTCCCCTCTTGACTGAAAATCCGGAGGAAAGCAGACGGGTAGGGGGTCTCGAATTCCATTGGCTCCGATGTAATCGGATGAATAAATCTGAGACGATAGGCATGTAATGCCAACCGACGGATTGGATTACTTCCATCACCATATTTCTCATCGCCAGCCACCGGGTATCCCAAATCCTTCATGTGGACACGAATCTGATTCTTACGTCCGGTTTCCAGTTTCAGTTCAGCCATCGTGTAGTGATCATTGGTCTTTATGCGCCGATAGTGCGTTACAGCATATTTGCCACCGTTGTCGGTATCAGACGAATACGTGACAAACGCCTTATTATCTTTTAGCCAAGAACGTACAGTACCTCCTTCCTGTTCCATTTTTCCGCTCAGAACAGCCACATAGCGTCGATCGGTGACAATATTCTGCCAATTATCTTCCAGTATACGTTCAACCTCAAGATTCTTTGCGTAAATGAGTAGTCCAGAAGTATCCCTATCCAAACGATGCACCACATGAGCTGTACATTTAAAATGTCTACGTGTAAAGTATTCATCCAAAATGGTTTTCACGCAATACTGTTTAGCTGTTGCCGCCATGGACAGTATGCCTATGGCCTTTTCAACCACAACGATATACTTATCCTCGTAGACTATCTTCACAAATTTGCTATTTAGTTCTGTCTTACGACGGTGTTTGCTCACCTGAACCGTCATTCCTGGTGTGAGCAGGAAATCATATCG
>JAMPGY010000030.1 GCA_023663705.1 Clostridium sp.
GGAAATTTTCGGCAGTCTTTTATATTTTTCCCCACTATTTTTCTACTGAGCCAAAAAAAGTACTCTTGGCTACCGAAACGTTCTTGAACAAGGACATGTCCAGCCATGCCTCCGCCCTCACCTACTCCACCATTCTGGCCACCGTACCTATCCTGGCCATTGTGTTTGCCATAGGCCGCGGCTTCGGCTACGGCACCCTCATTGAAGAGGAAATCCGGCGCCATCTCACCATGAGCCAGGAGTTTGCCAACACAGTGCTGGAGTTTATCAATTCTTATCTGGCTCACACGCAAAACGGCATCTTCTTAGGCGTAGGTCTGGTGTTGCTGCTCTACACCCTCATCCAGCTCACCACCAACATCGAATACACGTTCAACACCATTTGGGGCGTGAAGAAACCACGGAGCCTGAACCGCCGCATCACCGACTACATCAGTGTGTTTCTTCTACTGCCCATCCTCATTGTGGTGTCGAGCGGACTGTCTATCTTCATGGTCACTCTGTCCCGGAGCCTGCCCAACTTCCTCATGCTCGACTCCACGCTCAAAGTCATCATCAGTCTCAGTCCCTACATTCTGAGCGGGCTGGCCTTCACAGGACTTTATATGTATATGCCCAACACGGTGGTGCGCTTCCGCCATGCCGTACTCCCGGGCCTCATCGCGGGATGCGCCTTCCAGCTCCTGCAATACTTCTACATCAACTCTCAGATATGGGTGTCAAGCTACAATGCCATCTACGGATCTTTTGCCGCCATACCTATGTTTATGCTGTGGGTGCAGATCTCGTGGTTCATCTGCCTGTATGGAGCCGGACTGAGCTATGCCAACCAAAACGTGGACAACTACAGTTATGCCAAGGATATCGACAGTCTGAGCCGCCGCTACCACGATTTCATCATCACACTGCTGATGTCCAACATTTGCAAGCGCTTCGAAAAAGGCATGACGGGATACACCGCCCAAGGACTGGCAACCGAGAACAACATCCCCATCCAGCTGGTGAACAACCTGCTTTACGAACTGACCACCCTGCGCCTGGTGATCGAGGTGTATGAGGAGAACAACCGCCACCCCATCTACCTGCCGGCCGAAGACATCAACCGCATCTCTGTGAACTATCTGCTGGCTCGCATCGACACCTACGGCAGCGAACACCTGAACTTGCAACTGTATGATTTTTCCGGAAACTGGGATAAACTAAAGACCCTGCGCGCACGCTATCTGCAAGGCATGGACGAGGTGCTTCTGAAGGATTTGTAGGCCCCGAAAGCCACACGCGTACGTGAGGTTGTCATATACGTGTGCGAAAACTTGCTATGCACGCGTAACGCGGTTCCTCCCCACGCTATAAAAGGGCAATCGGACAGATGTGGAGTATCTGCTCGATTGCCTTCTAAAATAATATCATTCCCCAAGCGACCGACATCTCTACTGCCCGCACAGTTGTGTCATGCGAGCCAGATATTTGCCTATGATATCGAATTCCAGATTCACCACACTCCCCACCCGGAAAGTATGGAAGTTGGTGTGCTCATAGGTGTAGGGGATGATGCACACCTGAAAAGTATCCTCAGTCGGGTTGCACACCGTAAGGCTCACGCCGTTCACCGTCACCGATCCTTTATCCACGGTCAAGTAACCGCGCCGCGCCATCTCACGGTCGAAGGCGTAGCGGAAGGTGTAAACGTAGCTGCCCTCGGCATCCTCCACCCGCTCGCAACGGGCTGTCTGATCCACGTGTCCCTGCACGATGTGTCCGTCCAGCCGTCCGTTCATCATCATCGAGCGCTCCACGTTCACTTCGTCGCCCACCTGCAGCAGACTCAGATTGGAGCGGTCCAGCGTCTCACGCATGGCCGTCACGGTGTAGGTGTCACCCTGTAGCTTCACCACGGTGAGACACACGCCGTTGTGTGCCACACTCTGATCGATTTTCAACTCTCCGGCAAAGGAACACTGCAACGTGAAGTGCAGGTTGTCCTGTTCCTTCTCTATGGCCACCACACGGGCCGTTTCTTCCACTATTCCTGAGAACATAACCTCTGATTGTTTAGCTGTTTATATCACCGGCAAAAGTACGACAAAAAAACGAGATGCCGAAAGTTTTCGGCATCTCTCCTGTCACATATCTCGTCGCAGAGCACGCCGACCGACGTGCTGCGGCAGTGTGCCGTGGCGAAAAAAACGACATTCCCCTCCGCACATATATGTGCTGTTTTTATTGCTTATTTTATTACTTTAACCTAACTTTGCAACCAGTTAAGAAACACTAAAAATTCATAAGCATGAAAAGTTATTATTTCAAAAGGTCACTAATACACATTATATTAGTGGCTTTCAGTGTATTAGGGGGGGGGAATCTCGTCTTAGCACAGAAGATAGTCACAGATAAGCTGACCAAAAGTGACTTAAAAGCAACAAGCACCTCTTATGTAGCCTTCAGCAACGTCAAAAAAAGTTCTTCCGCCATCTATGCCGGTAATTCTGCCGGTGATAAAAATTCTATTCAATTAAGGAGCAGTAATAACAACAGTGGCATCGTAACGACAACGTCCGGAGGATTTGCCCGAAAAATAGCCGTTACATGGAACAGCGGAACCGCATCGGGACGAACACTGAACATTTACGGGAAAAACTCGGCATACAGCGCGGCCACAGACCTCTACGACACCACAAATCAAGGAACCTTATTAGGCACAATTGTTTACGGCACAAGCACAGAATTAGCCCTAGAAGACGACTACGAATATATCGGATTGCGTTCCAACAGTGGTGCAATGTATCTCACGGACATCTCTATCGATTGGGAAACATCGGGCTACACATTTGAGTTCTCCGCCACAGAAGCCAATGCCGTCATAGGATCCGAATTCACCGCACCTACATTAACAAATACTTACGAAGAGGGAACTATGGCGTGGGATAGTTCCGTAAAACAAGTGGCAACCGTGAACGAGAACGGAGATGTTGCCATCATCGGAGCCGGCACAACAACGATCTCCGCCACATTGACACTCCCCGACTCAAAACCCATCACAGCCTCCTATACCCTGACGGTGAAAGAACCCGCAGCGGGGGAATGCACATATAAGAAAGTAAAATCTGTGGATGAAATTGTTGACGGTGGCATCTACATCATCGTGAACGAAACCAAACAAAAAGCGATGGGCACAATTGCCAATAACAAAGGGCAAGGCATTGACGTAACCATCCAGAACGGATTATGCACGGCATCCTCTGACGTGGAGATTACCTTGGAGCAACAAGACAACGGGTATGCACTGAAGAACGCAGCGGGCTATATAGCTTATTCCGGTTCAAGCACAAATTTCAATTCAAAAGAGACTGTATCAGACGACAATTGCAAATGGACTATCACCCTGACAACTCAGGGAAATGCAGAAATCAAAAACGTAAAGGCACAAACCCGCTTCATTAGGTTCTATGACACCGCTTCTGATTTTAGAGCCTATACCAGCAGCAACGGAACTGTCGTACAGATCTACAAGAAAATAGAGTCCATGACCATCACCAGTGACGGAAAGGATGAAACAGACGGGAAATATTACGCCACCTATTTCACCAACAAGCCTTTCATGATTCCGGCCGACGTGACCTGCGCCACCGTAAGTGTGAAAGACAACAAACTCAGCGTGACGAAATACAACACCGGCGACATTGTTCCGGCCTATACGGGACTGCTCATCTCCTCCGCAGAAGCCGGTACGTATGACTATGGCGTTCTGGCCAAGGGTGGTACCACTCACGCCGACAACATGCTGAAGGGCTTCACCACTGAAGACACCACTGAAGGCGAGGGTTGCGTGTTCTACCGTCTGGCCAAGCCCGCGGGCAAGAACCTCGGCTTCTGGTATGGAGCGGAGAACGGAGCGGCCTTCCGGATTGGAGCCAACAAAGCCTATCTGGCCGTGCCGGCCGACGTGGCCGCCGAACTGACCGGCTTTGCTTTTGCCGACGCCGAGAACGCCACGGGCATCAGCCACACGGCCGGCCAGACCGACGATGCCCCCACCACCGTGTACAACCTGAACGGACAGCGCATCGACCGCATCACGCAGCCGGGCATCTACATCGTGAACGGCAAAAAGAAACTGGTGAAGTAAAACAACACATGTATAACGTTATAAACCAAAGAAAGGATAACATCATGACAAAGACATATACAGCCCCCCGAATGACAGTGGTAAACGCCGAACCGCTCTGCATGATTGCCGGATCCGGCGACTCCGAAGACGGCAACGTGGGCGTGGGCAACGGCAACGGACTGGGCAACGGGTACGACCCGAATGCCGGCACGCTGTCGCTCCCCCACCCGACCTCCGTGTGGGACGATGAGGAATAATCCCCCGGACGGTCATAAGCCGCACACCGCCAGCGGCACCTCGAGAGCCGGCAAGGCTCCTTCGGGGTACCGCTGTTTTTTTCAGACCAATCCTTCACGCCGTTTGCCGTTTTTTCCGTATCTTTGCCCCCGTGTAAGACAAAGGGGTGCCCCGGGCGGGGCTGAGATTATACCCTCAGAACCTGATGCAGTCCGTACTGCCGTAGGAATTGGATTACGATTCTATCCCCGCGCATAGCCGCACCCGGGCATTTCTTTGTTTCTTACCCCGCCGAAGAGCGTATATAACGCAGAGTAAAGAAAACTAATAAAGAATATGTCCGTATGAAAATTACAGTCAATAACAAGGAGAAGGAAACCCGCGCCGGCAACATAGCCCGGCTGCTGGAGGAGATGGAACTGCCCGTGCAGGGCGTGGCCGTGGCCGTGGACAACCGCATGGTGCCCCGCACCGAATGGGAACGGCACGCCCTGACGGAAGGCATGAGCCTGGTGATTATCAAAGCCGCCTGCGGCGGATAGACCGGCACTGTTCATTGAACCGACAAACAGAAAAACAAGATATCATGAAGGAAAAACTGGTGATTGCAGGACGCGAGTTCAACTCACGCCTGTTTTTAGGTACAGGAAAATTCAACTCCAACCGGCTGATGGCACGCGCCATAGCCGCCTCGGGCACAGAGATGGTGACACTGGCCATGAAGCGCATCGAACTGGACGACAAGGAAGACGACATGCTGCGCCATGTGGCCGGCCCCAACATACAGCTGCTGCCCAACACATCGGGTGTGCGCGATGCCGAAGAGGCGGTGTTTGCCGCACAGATGGCCCGCGAGGCCTTCGGCACCAACTGGCTCAAACTGGAGATACACCCCGACCCGCGCTACCTGCTGCCCGACTCGGTGGAGACGCTGAAGGCCACCGAACGGCTCGTGAAGATGGGATTCGTGGTGCTGCCCTACTGCCAGGCCGATCCCACGCTGTGCCGGCAACTGGAGGAGGCCGGAGCAGCCACGGTGATGCCGCTGGGCGCTCCCATAGGCACGAACAAGGGACTGCAGACGCGCGACTTCCTGCGCATCATCATCGAACAGGCCGGAGTGCCCGTGGTGGTGGATGCGGGTATCGGTGCGCCGAGCCATGCCGCCGAAGCCATGGAGATGGGCGCATCGGCCTGCCTGGTGAACACGGCCATCGCCGTGGCCGGCAACCCCGAGGCCATGGCTGTGGCCTTCAGGCAGGCCGTGGAGGCCGGACGCACGGCCTACGAGGCCGGACTGGGCACACAGGCCGACAACTTTGTGGCCGAAGCCAGTTCGCCCCTGACGGCTTTTCTCAACGACTGACCATCCATCCGTATCACACACAAGGAGAAACAAATCATGTTTTCGGAAGAATTAGAGAAAATATCGTGGGAGGAAACCACGCAGCGCATCGCAGCCATGACCGATGCCGACGTGAGACGTGCCCTGACGAAGGAGCGCTGCACGGTGGACGACTTCATGGCGTTGATATCACCGGCCGCACAGCCCCATCTGGAGACAATGGCGCGGCTGAGCCGCAAGTACACCGAGGAACGCTTCGGCAAGACGATGTCGATGTTCATCCCCCTCTACATCACCAACTCGTGCACCAACTCGTGCATCTACTGCGGCTTCCACATCAGCAACCCCATGCCGCGCACCATCCTCACCGAGGAGGAAATCGTGAACGAATACAAGGCCATCAAGCGGCTGGCGCCGTTTGAAAACCTGCTCATCGTGACGGGTGAGAATCCGGCCAAGGCCGGTGTGCCCTATCTGGCCCGCGCGCTGGATTTGGCCAAACCCTATTTCAGCAACCTGAAAATAGAGGTGATGCCCCTGAGCGTGGAGGAATATGCCGAACTGAAACGTCATGGCATGAACGGGGTGATCTGCTTTCAGGAGACCTACAACAAGGCGCACTACAAAATCTACCACCCACGCGGCATGAAGTCGAAGTTTGAATGGCGGCTCAACGGGTTCGACCGCATGGGGCAGGCCGGCGTGCACTCCATCGGCATGGGCGTGCTCATCGGACTGGAGAAGGAATGGCGCACGGACATCACCATGATGGCCCACCATCTGCGCTATCTGCAGAAGAAGTATTGGAAGACGAAATACAGCGTGAACTTCCCGCGTATGCGGCCGTCGGAAAACGGGGGCTTCCAGCCCAACACGGTGATGACCGACCGCGAGCTGGCACAGGCCACCTTTGCCATGCGCATCTTCGACCACGACGTGGACATCTCCTACTCCACCCGCGAGCCGGCCTATATCCGCGACCACATGGCCACACTGGGCGTGACCACCATGAGCGCGGAGAGCAAGACCGAACCGGGCGGATATTACACCTATCCGCAGGCACTGGAGCAATTCCACGTGAGCGACGAGCGAACGGCTGCCGAGGTGGAACAGGCGCTGCGGCGCATGGGACGCGAACCGGTGTGGAAGGACTGGGACGCCAGTTTCGACCTCTTTGCAGGGAAGTGCGACTCCATCTGCGCCGGAACCGACAAACAGTAATCAAGAGAAAAAATGGGAAAAGGACAGATTATGACAAAAGAAGAGTCTAACGCCACGCAAGAACGTTATGCCCGCCAGGGTATGCTCGAGGAGATTGGCCGCGAAGGACAGGAGAAGCTGCGCAGGGCACGGGTGCTGGTGGTGGGCACGGGCGGACTGGGTTCGCCCATCACCCTCTATCTGACAGGAGCCGGCATAGGCCGGCTCGGACTGGTGGACGAGGACACGGTGAGCGTGAGCAACCTGCACCGCCAGGTGCTCTATGGCGAGGCCGAGACGGGCATGTCCAAGGTGGAACAGGCCGCCCGACGCCTGCGCGCACTGAACAGCGAAGTGGAGATACGCACCTATCCCTGCCGGCTGACGGCCGGAAACGCCGCCGAAATCATAGCCGGCTACGACATTGTGGTGGACGCGTGTGACAACTTCGCCACACGCTACGTGCTCAACGACACCTGCCGAGCACTGGGCAAGCCCTATGTGTACGGAGCCATACAGGGATTCTGCGGACAGGTGTCGGTGTTCTGCACCGGGCCGCAGGCCAAGACCTACCGCGACCTGTATCCCGATGAGGAAGCCATGCTGCGGATGCCGCCTCCGCCCAAAGGAGTGGTGGGCATGACACCGGCCGTGGTGGGCAGCGTGGAGGCCCACGAGGTGATGAAACTGGTGTGCGGCTACGGAACGCCCCTCGCGGGCAAGCTCTGGACCATCGACCTGCGCGACATGCAGTCGTACACGCTCGACCTGTAGGTCATCGGCCGGAGTGGTACGCCTCGGCCGCCCATGGGGAAAGAGGTTGTTTGTGAGGAAAAAACCACCTCTTTTTCCGTCTTATCCACCGGATTCTATCCGGAAAGAGGTGGTTTCTCACATTCTTCCTCCCCGCTGTGCCATCCGCAGTCCGGAATCGAGACGGGAAGTGTGCCTGGCAGAGTGGAGTAAACGGTCAAAGACGGCTTTGTGGAGAAACACGCACGATTCATTACATCCATGGAATGATCGAGCCCCCAAAAATGAAGTTTGCACGAAAATGGTTCAATGGTTCAAACTATTTGTGTATGAGCAACAAAAGGTTCACTTTTAGCTTCATTTATCCTTCACAAATGGTTCATACCCTCAGACAACGAACGAACAAACGGCACAATATTCCCTGACATAACCACTAACATACAAAAAAGCACCCATGCACGCCTATACCTGAAGCATCCACCCCCTTAATTATGAATGAAAAATGAACCTTTTGTCGCTCATACACAAATAGTTTGAACCATTGAAGCATTTTCGTGCAAACTTCATTTCCGGGGAGGCTTACCTTGTTATCGCCACATGCTGCCGGACGCATATATGAGTTCCTTCAGTACGTATACTGAAGCTTCTTATTTACGTGTACTTAAGCTCCTTCAGTATATGTACTTAATCACCTTAATTACGTATACTGAAGCACCTTAAGTACGCGTACTGCAGACTGTCCCGTAGGCCTGTCAATGTCAAGCCACAGGCAAGGCCAATGTCAAGCCGTAGGCAAGGCCAATGACAAGCCGTAGGCAAGGCCAATGTCAAGCCACAGGCAAGAATGAACAAAGGCGATCAGGCTTCCGGCATTCTTGAACAATTATCGAAACAATTCTGTGGACAGATAACGCTCGCCCGTGTCGGGAAGCACCGCCACGATGGTCTTCCCGCTGTTCTCGGGTCGGGCAGCCAGTTGCAGGGCTGCATGCAGTGCCGCACCGGAAGAGATGCCTACCAGCACACCCTCTTTCGCGGCCAGCAGACGGGAAGCCTGCATGGCCTCGTCGTTGGCCACACGGATGATGCGGTCGACCACACTACTGTCGTAGTTCTTGGGCACAAAACCGGCCCCGATACCCTGCAGCTTGTGCGGACCGGCCTGACCGCCGGAGAGCACGGGAGAACCCTCCGGCTCTACAGCCACCACCTGCAGAGACGGCTTATGGCTCTTCAATCCTTTTCCGGTGCCGGACACCGTGCCGCCGGTGCCCACTCCCGCCACAAAGAAATCCACCTCACCGTCGGTGTCCTGCCAAATCTCTTCTGCCGTAGTGTGTACATGCGCGGCAGGATTGGCCGGATTCTCAAACTGCTGCAGAATGATAGCGCCTGCCGTCTGCTCCTTCAATTCCTCCGCCTTGCGGATGGCACCCTTCATGCCTTCGCTCCCCGGAGTGAGTACCAAGGTAGCCCCCAATGCCTTGAGTAGATTACGGCGCTCCACGCTCATGGTCTCGGGCATGGTGAGAATCAGGCTGTAGCCTTTCACCGTGGCCACCCAGGCCAATCCGATTCCCGTGTTGCCGCTTGTGGGCTCGATGATGGTGCCGCCGGGTTTCAGTGCTCCGCTCCGCTCCGCAGCCTCTATCATGGCCAATGCCACGCGATCCTTCACACTTCCTCCCGGGTTGAAGGCTTCCAACTTCACCAGCAGTCTGGCCGGCAATTGTTTCTCTCTCTCGATGTTGCGCACCTCCAGCAAAGGCGTGCGTCCGATCAGTTCCGTATACGATTGATATATCTTACCCATAATATGATTGGTTGATGATTGGTTTATGCCTTGTCCAATGCCTGTGCCAGATCTGCCAGGATATCCTCGATATGCTCCGTGCCCACAGACAACCGGATGGTACCCGGCGTGATGTCCTGTTCTGCCAACTCAGCCTCGTTGAGTTGTGAGTGGGTGGTGCTGGCCGGATGAATCACAAGAGATTTTACATCGGCCACGTTGGCCAGCAGCGAGAAAATTTCCAAACTGTCGATGAAACGGTGAGCCTCCTCCCGGCCACCCTGGATCTCGAAAGTGAAGATGGAACCGGCTCCTTTCGGGAAGTAGCGCCCATAAAGAGCATGGTCGGGATGGGACGCGAGCGAAGGATGGTTGACGCGCTTTACCTTGGGATGGTGTTGCAGGAAATCCACCACCTTCAACGCATTTTCCACATGCCGTTCCAGACGCAGCGACAAAGTCTCCAGCCCCTGCAACAGGATGAAAGCGTTGAACGGACTGATGGTAGCCCCCGTGTCGCGCAGGAGTACGGCACGGATGCGGGTGACATAGGCCGCCGGCCCCGCCGCGTCGGTGAAACGAACCCCGTGGTAGCTGGCATCCGGTTCCGTCAACTGGGGGAACTTGCCGGATGCCACCCAGTCGAACTTGCCCGAATCCACAATCACCCCACCCAGCGAAGTGCCGTGCCCGCCGATAAACTTGGTGGCGGAATGCACCACAATGTCCGCCCCGTGCTCAATAGGACGGATAAGAAACGGGGTGCCGAAGGTGTTGTCCACAATGAGAGGAATGCGGTGACGGTGGGCGATGGCGGAAACTGCCTCAATGTCGATAACATTGGAATTGGGATTACCCAGCGTCTCTATGAAGATAGCTTTCGTGTTCCCGCGCACCGCCCGGTCGAAATTGTCCGGATCGGACGGGTCGACAAACGTCGTGGTCACTCCGTAGGCAGGCAACGTGTGAGCCAACAAGTTGTAACTTCCACCATAGATAGTCTTGGCGGCCACGATGTGATCTCCGGCACGCGTGATGTTCTGAAAGGCATAGGTGATGGCTGCAGCGCCCGAAGCCAGTGCCAGTCCGGCCACGCCTCCCTCCAGTGCGGCCACGCGCTCCTCAAACACACCCTGGGTGCTGTTGGTGAGACGTCCGTAGATGTTACCCGCATCCTGCAGACCGAACCGGGCCGCCGCATGGGCTGAGTTGCGGAACACGTAAGAGGTAGTCTGATAAATGGGTACGGCACGTGCATCAGTGGCCGGATCGGGCTGTTCCTGTCCCACATGGAGCTGCAATGTCTCGAAGTGTAAATTCTTTCTATCCATAGGTCTATCTGTTTTTGAATGATTTTTCATTAAGTTTTGTACTGGCAAAGTTATGGATTAAAGAAGAAAGAAACAACAATTACAGGAATTCCGGAAAATATAACTACATTTGCACGGATTATCAGAACAAACAGACGACAGACGCCCTCAAAAAGGCCATCTGGCAGAATTTTATTCTTATGGACAACTTAGACCACACCGACCTGCAGATACTACGGATATTGCAAGACAATGCGCGGCTCACCACCAAAGAACTGGCCGCCAGAGTCAACCTGTCCTCCACCCCCGTGTTTGAACGCATGAAGCGGCTGGAAGCACAGGGCTACATCAAAAAGTATATCGCCGTGCTGGACGCCGAGAAACTCAACCAAGGTTTTGTGGTGTTCTGCCGCGTGAAGCTACGGCGTCTCAACCGCGACATCGCCAACGAGTTCATCCGCATCATCCAGGACATACCGGAAGTGACGGAATGCTACAACATATCCGGCGAATACGACTACATGCTGAAGATACACGCACCGGACATGAAATATTATCAGGAGTTTATCCTGAACGTGCTGGGCACAATAGACAGCCTCGGCTCCTGGGAGAGCACCTTTGTGATGGACGATGTGAAACACATCTACGGCATTCACGTCTGACAGGCGGTCATACCCATTTATCCGCAGATAAACGGAATTCGTCGAAAAAAAAACCGCAACAGTACATTTCATTTTCACCACACACCGAATCTTTATACTTTTGTAGCGATAAAAACGATTCGCATGAAATACAAACAACAGCTGACGGGGCTGCTTTGCCTGCTTCCCATGGTGGGGGCAACAGCCCAAGAGAAAATACAATGGTCGCTGCAAGACTGCATAGACCACGCCATGACCCACAATATCAGCCTGAAACGGAACAGGCTGACCGAACAACAAGGAGAGGCCGATCTGGAACAGAAGCGGGCCGCACTGTTTCCCTCTCTCTCGCTGAGCACCACACAGAGCCTGAACTACCGTCCCCTGCAGGAAACGGCAAGCAACATCGTGACCAACGGTATAGCCAACAATTCCACCAACAAACTGACCGAAAACGGCAGCTACGGACTCAATGCCCAGTGGACGGTGTGGGACGGAGGGGCCGACCGCAAAAGCATTCGGGCACAGAAAATCGAGAATCAGGTGAGCGCCTTGGCCACCCGGCAGGCAGCCAACAGCATACAAGAACAAATAGCCCGACTCTACGTGCAGATACTCTACACCAAGGATGCCCTGCAGGTGAACGAGGCCATGCTCGAAACCGCACGCAAACAGGAAGAACGCGGACAGGAACTGTATGATCAGGGACTAATCTCCAAAACGGACCTCTCACAACTGAAATCGCAACGGGCCGCGGCCGACTACGACTGCGTGGCCACACGGACACAAATCGCCAACTACACGCGTCAACTCAAGGAACTGCTGGAAATAACCGACGGACGTACCTTTGACATAGCACCACTGGAACGTGCCGACGAAAAAGTGACCGCAGCCATGCCCGCTTTGGATGAGGTGTATCAGAATGCCCTGAACCAGCGTCCGGAAATACAAAGCCAGTTGCTGAGCATACAGGCCGCCGAAGTCAACATCGATGTGGCACGTGCGGGATACTTCCCCACCATTGCCATCACAGCCGGTGTGGGTGACAGCCACTATTCCGGCTCCCGCGAATCTGTGGGCGAACAGATGAAACAGAATCTGAACGCCTCGGCCGGCGTCACCCTGTCGATTCCCATATTCGACAACAAGCGCACCCGCACCGGCGTGAAAAAAGCACGGCTGACCAAACAAGACAGCGAGCTGGCTCTGCAGGACAAACAGAAACAATTGTATGCTACCGTGGAGGAGTGTTGGCTAAATGCCTGCAGCAGCCAACAGAAGTTCGTGGCGGCAGACGTCAAGGTACAAAGCGCCAAGGACAGCTATGAACTGCTGGACGAGCAATTCAAGAACGGACTGAAAAACATTGTGGAACTGATGACCGGACGCGACCAGCTGATCAGCGCACAGCAAGACCGGTTGCAAAGCAAATACGATGCCTTGCTCAATCTGCAACTGCTCAGATTCTACGAAGGCGAAGAACTGCAGATGTAACAACCATACATATTTATATATAGAGAAAGATACAATAGCATCACAACAAACAAAGCATATGAACAGGAAAAACATCATCGTCGCCACCCTCGTTGTGGCCGCCGCAGCAACAACAACTATTGTCTGCTGGCCTAAGGACAATGCGAAAATAGGATTTGAAACCACAGAGGCGCAGTTTGACACCATACGCAACAGTGTCACCGCCACAGGTACCATCGAACCGGTGACCGAGGTGGAAGTGGGTACGCAGGTGTCCGGCATCATCAGCCGCATCTATGTGGACTACAACAGCGTGGTGAAGAAAGGCGACATCATAGCCGAACTGGACAAGACCAACCTGACCAGCGAATTGAACAGCGCACGTGCCAACCTGGCCAGTGCCAAGAGCGATCTGGACTTCCAGACAGCCAACTACCAGCGCTACAAAACGCTCAATGAAAAAGGACTGGTGAGTCGAACGGAATATGAAACAGCCTATCTGAGCTACCGAAAAGCACAGGAAAGCTACCGCACCATGACGGAAAACGTGAAGAAAGCCGAAACCAACATCGGCTATGCCACCATCACGTCACCCATCGACGGTGTGGTGCTGAGTAAAGCCGTGGAGGAAGGACAGACCGTAGCGTCCAGCTTCAGCACCCCCACCCTGTTTACCATCGCACAGGATCTGACCGACATGCGCGTGATTGCCGATATTGACGAAGCCGATATAGGCGAAGTGAAAGAGGGACAGCGCGTGACCTTCACTGTAGACGCATTCCCCAACGACACGTTCCACGGACAAGTGACCCAAGTGCGCCAGGAGGCTACTGTGGAGAGCAATGTAGTGACCTATGAAGTGGTGATCTCGGCTCCCAACGACGACCTGAAACTGAAACCCGGACTGACCGCCAACGTCACGGTCTACACATTGGAAAAAAACAATGTGCTCACCGTACCCAACAAGGCGCTCCGCTTCACACCCAACGAACACCTGTTGGGCGAAGACTGCCGGATAATCGACTGTGAAGGAAAAGACAAGGTTTGGGCACAAGAAGGTGATACCCTGAAGGCCATTGCCGTGAAGACCGGACTCACCAACGGTACGCTGACGGAAATACTCGGGGGGATCAAAGCCGGCACCACAGTAATCACAGACCTCCGCATGACCGCCCCCCCGTCTGCGGATAACGCAAACGGCGGCAAGAGCAATCCCTTTATGCCGGGACCTCCGAACAAAAACAAGAATAAAAAGTAAGCGGTAAGAGGATAACGGTATGGAAAACAAGAATAAAAAAGCGGTCATCGAACTGAACAACGTGAAGCGCGACTTCGTGGTGGGATCCGAGACCGTGCATGCCTTGCGTGGCGTATCCTTCAAGATCTTTGAAGGAGAGTTTGTCACCATCATGGGTACCTCCGGATCCGGAAAATCCACCCTGCTCAATCAGTTGGGGTGCCTGGACACACCAACGAGCGGCGACTATCTGTTGGACGGAATCTCCGTGCGCACGATGTCCAAATCACAGCGCGCCCGCCTGCGCAACCGCAAGATAGGCTTTGTGTTCCAGAACTACAATCTGCTGGCCAAGACCACGGCCGTGGAAAACGTGGAATTGCCACTGATGTACAATAACGAATACGATGCCTCGCAGCGCCGGCAGGCCGCCATTGCTGCACTGGAGGCCGTGGGACTGGGCAACCGGCTCGACCACAAGAGCAACCAGATGTCCGGCGGACAAATGCAACGTGTGGCCATTGCCCGGGCGCTGGTGAACAATCCCGCCGTGATACTGGCCGACGAAGCCACCGGTAACCTGGACACACGTACCAGTTTCGAGGTGCTTGTGCTGTTCCAGAAACTCTATGCCGAGGGACGCACCATCATCTTCGTCACACACAACCCGGAAATCGCCCAATACAGCAGCCGGAACATCGTGCTCCGCGACGGCAAGATACGCGAGGACGTGGAAAACAATAATATTCTGTCGGCAGCCGAAGCCCTTGCCAAACTGCCCTTGCCCCAAGATGACTAAAAAAGAACTGCAATGAATTTCACCAATCTCATAAAAGTGGCCTTCAAGGCCATTGCCAACAACAAGTTCCGCTCGTTCCTGTCCATGCTCGGCATCATCATCGGTGTGGCGGCCGTCATCATCATGATGGCCATCGGACAAGGCTCGAAGGAAAGCGTGCGTAAAAACATCTCACAGATGGGCACCAACATCATCATGATACGCCCCGGAGCCGACATGCGAGGCGGCGTGCGACAGGATCCCAGCGCCATGCAGACCCTGAAACTGGAAGACTACCAGTCCATACGCGACGACGCCAAATTCATCACCTACGTAAGCCCCGAAGTGAGCAGTTCGGGACAATGTATCTACGGCGCCAACAACACATCCACATCCGTATACGGAGAAAATATCGATTACCTGCAAATCAAACAATGGACGGTGGAAGACGGCCGGATGTTTACCGAAGAGGACATACGCACGAGCGCCAAGGTATGTGTCATAGGAAAAACAGTCGTGGACGAACTATTCCCTAACGGAGGCGACCCCGTGGGAAAAACCATCCGATTCAAATCCATCCCCTTCCGCGTGGTGGGCGTACTGAAATCCAAGGGCTACAACAGCTTCGGCATGGACCAGGACAACCTGATTATCGCACCCTATACCACCGTGATGAAACGTATTCAGGCACAAACCTACTTGAACAGCATCAACTGTTCGGCCATCACCGAAGAAATGACCGACGAGGCTATCGACGAACTGACCACCCTGCTCCGCACCAACCACAAACTGAAGGAGGATGCCGACGACGACTTCACCATCCGTTCACAACAGGAAATGATGGAGACCATGAGCTCCACCATGGACACCATCACCATCATCCTGGTGGTGGCCGCCGCCTTCTCTCTGCTGGTAGCCGGCATAGGCATCATGAACATCATGCTGGTTTCGGTGACCGAGCGCACACGTGAAATCGGCCTGCGCATGTCGGTGGGCGCACGCGGCATCGACATCAGCAACCAGTTTCTCATCGAATCGGTGATGATAAGCATCACCGGCGGTGTGCTGGGCATCTGCGTGGGCTATGTCGGAACATTGATCTGCGGCGGCGTATTCGGACTGCCTACTTCCATCCCCATGTGGAGCATCGTGGTGAGTTTTGTCGTCTGTACGATAATCGGCATCGGATTCGGTTATTTCCCCGCCCGCAAGGCCGCACTCATGGACCCCATCGAAGCCATACGATACGAATAACACTTTCAACCCACATGAAAACGAATGTGAATCTCAGTCTCGGACATTGGCCGGAATGGCCCGTACACATCTGCACGTGGCTCTTTCTGTTCGGGCTTCCGGCCATGATCATGGGATGGACACACGAGGAGATACGGGAGGGGGAAATGCTACGCATGGTGGGGCCTCCGTTGTCCATTGCCTTTGTGTTTTACATTAATTATCTGCGGCTTGTGCCCCGGCTGTTGCTCAGCCGGCGTCCCAAGTCGTATATGGCCGTCAATCTGCTCATTTGGCTTGTCATGCTCGTTTTCACCCACTTTTGGTTTGAAATATGCAGGATATACTTCCCTCACACTTCCTTCCATCACCCGGTCAACAATCCGGGCATGTGGGAGTTGTTCTTATTCCGGCTACGGGACTTTTTCCTCTACGGACTGACCACGGCACTGAGCGTGGTGGTGCGCATGAGCCAGCAGTGGCACAAGGCCGAAGCCGGACGGCAGAAAGCGGAACTGAGACGGATGGAAGCGGAACTGAAGAATCTGCACAACCAGATCAATCCTCACTTCCTGCTCAACACGCTCAACAACATCTATGCACTCATCGCCTTCGATCCCGAACGGGCACAACAGGCTGTGCAGGATCTGAGCCGATTGCTGCGTCATGTGCTCTATGACAACAACCAACCTTTCATCCCGCTTGCCCGCGAACTGGAGTTCCTCCAGAACTATGTGGCACTGATGAAAATCCGTCTGTCCGAACAGGTTGATCTGCAGTTCGACATCCGGTTGCCCGAGGACCATCATCTGCAAATCGCCCCCATGCTGTTCATCTCGCTCATCGAGAATGCCTTCAAACATGGCATCAGCCCCATCCACCCCAGTTTTATCCACATTCTCATCCACTCCCGCAATGCCGACACACTGACCTGCCGCATCGAAAACTCCAACTTCCCCAAGAAAAGGAACGACATCAGCGGAAGCGGCATCGGACTGGAACAGGTGCAAAAACGATTGGAACTGATCTATCACGGACGCTACGAATGGAACAAAGGGCTCAACGAAGACCAAACGGTATACTTCTCCGAACTGACGCTAAAAAACATCTGACATGAAAAAACTGACATGTGCCATCGTGGATGATGAGCCGTTGGCCATCAACCTACTGGAAAGCTACGTAAAGAAGACACCTTTCCTGCAACTTTGCGGCAAGTACAACAGTGCGGTCATGGCACTGAACGCCCTGCAGGAACAAGCCGTGGAACTGCTTTTTCTGGATATCCAGATGCCCGACCTCAACGGGCTGGAACTGTCGCGCATGCTGCCCAAAGATCTGCGCATCGTTTTCACCACAGCCTTCGACTGCTATGCCCTTGAAGGTTTCAAGGCGAACGCACTCGACTACCTGATCAAACCCATCAGCTACAACGAATTCCTGACGGCATCCTGCAAGGCACAAGAATGGTTTGAACTGAAAAACCATTCTACCGAATCCGGTGACGGAGAGGATTTCATCTACGTGAAGTCGGACTATAAGATCGTTCAGATCCGACTAAATGACATCCTGTATATCGAAGGCCTGAAAGACTATGTAAAAATCCATTTGGAGAGCGAGGCACGTCCGGTGTTATCGCTCATCAGCATAAAGAGCCTGGAGGAGCGTCTGCCTTCCCCCCGCTTCATGCGGGTACACCGCTCCTACATCGTGCAAATGCACAAGGTGAAGACATTGGACAAAGGGCAAATCATCTTCGGCAAGGAGCGTATCCCCGTATCGGACACCTACAAAGGTGACATCACGGACTTTCTGAATAAATACATGGTGTGACGCCACACTAAAAATGAATAAAACCGTGTAAAAGTCCCTACGGTATGATTTTCTTTTAGTAAATTTGCGGCAAACTTAAATATTGAAATCACACATGAAAAAGATTCTTTTGCTTTTACTCTGCACGCCGTTTCTTGCCCTTGCCCAGGACAAGCACGACAGCAAATATCTGGCCGGTGCCGTTCCCGAAGAAAACGGCCAGGTGATTTTCCGTCAAACCTTTGCCGCCAAAGACAAAACACAGGCTCAGATATACACCGCCATGCTGGATTATGCCAAACAACTGGTGGCCGACGGCATTGAAAGCCCTCGCACACGCATCACCTCCGAAGATCCGGCAAACGGACTCATCTCGTTGCGCTCTGAGGAATGGATGGTATTCAAGAAAAAACCACTCTATCTGGATCGCACCCGCTTCCGCTATCAACTGATATTTGAATGTCAGGACGGCAAATGCAAGATGACACTCACACAAATCAGTTATTACTACCGCGAAGACAACGACGGCAGCAACGGTGTGACCTATAAAGCCGAGGAATGGATCAACGACAAGAATGCCATCAACAAGGCCGGAAACAAACTGTACCCCGTTTCAGCCAAGTTCAGACGTTGCACGGTGGAGCGTGTGGAAAGCATCTTTACGGGTGCACGGGACGTGTTTGAACTCCCCGTTGTGGAAAGAAAACGAGCCACTGAAATAATTAACGAATAATCGAAACGCCGCCCAAGGTGTTTATCTATACCCCACACAACGCATCAACAAAAACGATTTTGTTGATGCGTTTTTCAATTTCCTGCATCCGCAACGCACCCGACCAAACATTTCGGCACAACCGAAGCAAACCTGTGCATAACCACACCGCACAATCCTTACCGTTCTGAGCAAAAATACTAAAACTTGCACACACAACTATTCCAGATGCAATTAACAACATCTTTTTCAACGCCATATCATTATCAACCGATTACAACAAGAAGGAAGCCCAGGCATTACTAAAAATTGCTTTAAAAGTGCTTTTAAATACAACTTTTCGGGAAAGTAAAATAATAAAAAAGTATCTTTGTGTGTTTTTAATAAGCAGTTCATGAATCCACGTATCAACAACGAAATCCTCCAACTGCTCGACCAAAATAAAGTGGACGACGCATTGGTCAGACTGGATGCACTCATTGCTTCCAATGACCATCCGGACGACCGGCTGTTCTACTTACGCGGAAACGCCTTTCGCAAAAAGAGCAACTGGCAGGAAGCCATCAACAACTATCTGCAGGCGGTGGCCATCAATCCGGACAGCCCTGCAAACAGTGCGCTCGAGATACTCAACAGCATCATGAACTTCCGCCACAAGGATTTGTATAATCCGTGAGAAGAAAAAGAACACATAGAATCGAATTAATTAAGGATACATATAGACATGGGTAAGATAAAAGGAGCAATCATAGTGGACACGGAGCGCTGCAAAGGCTGTAGCCTCTGCGTGGTGACCTGTCCGCTGCATGTATTGGCACTGACCGAACGGGAAGTGAATAAGAAAGGATATGGTTTTGCCAGACAAACGCTGGAAGACACCTGCAACGGCTGTGCATCCTGTGCCGTGATATGCCCAGATGCCTGTATCACAGTATATAAACAGAAAGCAGAATAACAACGAATATGGAGAAGGAAGAGATATTACTCTTGAAGGGTAACGAAGCCATTGCCCATGCAGCCATACGTTGCGGTTGCGACGGATATTTCGGTTACCCCATCACCCCGCAGTCGGAAGTGCTGGAAACACTTGCACAGGAAAAGCCGTGGGAGACTACCGGCATGGTAGTCCTGCAGGCCGAAAGCGAATTGGCCTCGATCAACATGGTGTATGGAGCCGGAGCCGCCGGCAAACGTGCCATGACCTCTTCTTCCAGTCCGGGCGTGGCTCTGATGCAAGAGGGCATTACCTATATGGCCGGTGCCGAGTTGCCGGGACTGATTGTCAACGTACAACGCGGAGGCCCCGGACTAGGCACCATACAGCCCAGCCAGTCGGACTACATGCAGGCCACGCGGGGAGGCGGCAACGGCGACTACAACGTCATCGTGCTGGCACCGGCCTCGGTGCAGGAAATGGCCGACTTTGTCGACCTGGCCTTCGACCTCTCGTTCAAATACCGCAATCCTGCTATGATTCTGAGTGACGGCATCATCGGACAAATGATGGAAAGGGTGGTTCTTCCTCCCTTCAAGCCCCGTCGCACCGAAGAGGAAATCACACGCGAATGTCCTTGGGCAGCCATGGGCAAGAGCAAGGGACGGCGTCCCAACATCCTGACATCACTGGATCTTGATTCAGCCCGCATGGAGGATACCAACCGTCATCTGCAGGCCAAGTATCAGGAAATACGCGAGAAAGAGGTCCGGTTTGAATCCGTGATGTGCGAAGATGCCGACTATCTGATCGTGGCCTTTGGCTCTGCCGCCCGTATCGCACTGAAAACAATAGAACTGTGCCGCAGACAAGGCATCAAGGTGGGTTTATTGCGTCCCATCACCCTGTGGCCGTTCCCCACACAGGAGGTGGCACGAATGAGCCGGCAGGTAAAAGGCATTCTCAGTCTGGAGATCAACGCTGGACAGATGATTGAAGACATTCGTCTGGCGGTGGAGGGGCATACCCCTGTGAGCCACTACGGACGCATGGGCGGCATGGTGCCCACTCCGGAAGAAGTGACGGAAGCCCTGAAGAAACAAGTCGTAAAATAAGCATATAAAGGACTATGGAACGCGAAGAACTGGAAAAATTGTTGGAAGAAGCCGGCAATAGCGCCCGCTCGCAACGCAAGATGCCATCCAGAGAAAACATACGGAAATGGCTCAACGTGGTGTTTCTGCTCATGGCCGCCACAGGCCTGGTCATCTACTTTTTCGTGCCCGACGCACGGCTCACAGGCATGGCCATCATCGGTGGAGGTATGTTTTTCAAAGTAATCGAGTTCTTTGTACGTTTTATGTTTTAATCTTAATTGCGTATGAGCGTAAATGATATCATCAAACCGGAGAATCTGGTTTACAAGAAACCCACACTGCTCAATGACAACCCGATGCACTATTGTCCCGGATGCAGTCATGGTGTGGTGCACAAACTGGTCGCCGAAGTGATAGAAGAGATGGGAATGGAAGACAAAACAGTGGCTATTTCGCCTGTGGGCTGTGCCGTGTTTGCCTACAATTACATCGATGTGGACTGGATCGAAGCCGCACACGGAAGAGCCCCCGCCGTGGCTACGGCCGTGAAACGTCTGTGGCCCGACCGTCTGGTGTTCACCTATCAGGGCGATGGCGACCTGGCTTGTATCGGCACGGCCGAAACCATCCATGCCCTCAACCGCGGGGAACACATCGCCATCATTTTCATCAACAACGCCATCTACGGTATGACCGGCGGACAGATGGCACCCACCACCCTGATGGGCATGAAGACATCCACCTGTCCTTTCGGACGCGAAGCCGACCTTCACGGTTACCCGCTCCACATCACGGACATAGCCGCCACACTGGAAGGTACCGCCTATGTCACCCGTCAGTCGGTTCACACGGTGGCCGCCATCCGCAAAACCAAGAAGGCCATCCGGCTGGCTTTTGAAAACAGCATGAACGGCCAAGGAGCCAGCCTGGTGGAAGTGGTCTCAACCTGCAATGCCGGATGGAAAATGACCCCGGCTCAAGCCAACAAGTGGATGGAGGAAAATATGTTCAAATACTATCCTCTGGGAGACCTAAAAAATCTCTTATAACCGATTGTTCAATGCTAAAAGACAACAACATAACAACCATGACGGAAGAAATCATCATAGCCGGCTTTGGCGGACAAGGCGTGCTCTCCATGGGAAAGATATTGGCCTATGCCGCACTGATGGAGGGCAAGGAAGTGTCGTGGATGCCATCCTACGGACCGGAACAGCGAGGCGGAACGGCCAACGTTACCGTCATCGTCAGCGACAGCCGCATATCCTCCCTCATCCTCAGCCGATACGACACAGCCGTGATCCTCAACCAGCCCTCGCTGGAGAAGTTTGAGCACAGCATCAAACCCGGAGGCACACTCATCTACGACGGATACGGTATACTGACCCCGCCCACCCGCAAAGACATCGCCATCTACCGAATCGATGCCATGGACGCAGCAGCCGAGCTGCACAACCCCAAGGGATTCAACATGATCGTACTGGGTGGTCTCATCAAAGTGCGCCCGCTCGTGGAGACCGCCAACGTGATAAAGGCCTTGAAAAAGACATTGCCCGAACGCCACCATTCACTCATCCCGATGAACGAAATAGCCCTGCAAAGGGGCATGGAGGTGATCCGCAAGGTGGAATAGCCGGCCTATATACAAAAAGATAAAGACAAGGAACGGTTTTCTGAATGCTGGAAACCGTTCCTTTTACTTTTTCTTGCTATCTTTGCAGTCATTATGAAAATTGTATGGGCACTTGTCTTTTTATTCGCGGCTTTGATGCTCCCGGGCGGAGCTGCGGCTCAGCGCATATATACCGACGAACAGTCTGAGATAACCGATGAGAACGGCATCCCGCAACCGGACGGAGAATACCGCCGAACCACATGGGGACGAGACAGTTCGCACAACGACAAGGAAATACCCATCGGAGTGTTCCAATGGAAAATCGACGAACGGCTCGGCACGGTGCTCCCCACCGAGAGCGACACCATCCCCCACCACTTCCAGAACTTCAACCGCACGGAGGGCTACACAGGACAATACAACATCCTGGGCAATCTGGGTTCACCGCGTCTGTCACGCCTGTTTATGGACAGGGAGCCGTTTGACGAAATCATTTTCTTCACGCCCTACGACTATGCATACACCCGTCTGAAGGACTTTATCTTCTCCAACACCAAAAGTCCCATCACCAATCTCTCTTACCACTCTTGCGGCAACCGGCAGGACGGTGAGGATCGCGTTCGTGCCTACTTTGCCACTAACATCAACAAACGGGCCGGACTGGGCTTCAAACTCGACTACCTCTACGGACGGGGCTATTACAACAATCAAGCAAGTGCCCTGTTCAACGGAAGCCTGTACGGCTATTATCGCGGCGACCGATACGACATGCACGCCTGGATCAGCGCCAATCACTTCAAACTGGCCGAAAACGGCGGTATAGAGGACGACCGCTATATCACCGATCCCGAAAGTTTCGGCCAGTCGTTCGGTTCACGGGACATTCCCACCGTACTGGCACAGACCTGGAACCGCAACGACGACCAGACCTACTACCTGACCCACCGTTACAACATGGGCATCTATCGGGATGCCGAGGTGGCCGACTCTCTGAGGCCCGTGATGCCGGCAGATAGCATACTGCTGAAATCACTCAAAGACAGCATACGCACCGTCGTAATGACCGATACCCTCCGATTACGTCTGACGTTGGATTCCTTGCGCGACAGATTCCGGACAGACAACCCTATGCCGCAGGAATTTCTCCCCGTGACGAGCTTCGTCCACACCCTGAACATACGCAACGCACGCCACACATTCTACACCTACGACATTCCGGAACACTACTACACCACACGCTACTATGGCGACATGGGCAGCGCGCGCGACCGCAGTAACACCATTACCATCAAAAACACATTGGGCATAGCCCTGCGCGAGGGATTCAACAAGTGGGCCAAAGCCGGACTCACGGCATTCGTCTCCCACGAATACCGCCAATACAGCCTGCCCATGCTCTACGGTGGTTATCTGGGCACGAAATACTATCAGGAGAATGACGTGTGCATCGGAGGTGAACTGAGCAAGCAGCAAGGCAATCTGCTCCACTACAACGTGGTGGGCGAAGTGGGAGTGGCCGGAGACAACATCGGAGACTTCTCTGTGGAAGGCAACGGAGACTTGAACTTCCGCCTGCGCAGGGATACCGTACAACTGGCCGTCAACGCCTACATCAAGAACGAGAAGCCCGGCTTCTACTTCGAGAACTTCCACTCTAAGTTTGCCTGGTGGGACACGGAACTGGACTACGAGTGGCGCACACGCATCGAAGGCAGCCTGTCGCTCCAGCGCACACGCACCCGTCTGCGCGTAGGCTTTGAGAACGTGATGAACTACACCTACTTCGCCAACCGGAAGACCCCCTACACCGCCGGCGAACTGAGCGGATTCAGCAACGAGGTGACTGTACGCCAAAATTCCGGAAGCCTGCAGGTGTTCAGCGCCATCCTCAATCAGAATTTCAAGTTCGGCATCTTCCATTGGGACAACGAAATCGCTTATCAGAAAAGCACCGACGAGACAGTGCTCCCCCTCCCCACCCTGTCGGCCTACAGCAACCTCTACATCGTGTTCCGCATAGCTAAGGTACTGCGCGTGGAGTTCGGTGGCGACGTGCGTTATTTCACGTCCTACTATGCCCCCGACTACTCCCCTGTCATCGGTCAGTTTGCCAGCCAAGACGTTCAGGATCGTGTGAAGATAGGCAACTATCCCATCTGCAACGTCTACCTCAACTTTCACCTGAAGCACTGCCGCTTCTACGCAGCGGTCAACCACGTGAATGCCGGCACAGGAAACGCTTTCTGGGCTCCCCACTACCCCATCAATCCGCTTACCATCCACTTCGGACTGTCGTGGAACTTCTTTAATTGACGGAGAAGGCATTGAGCTTTCCCCTTCACTGTCACCAGAGTGCCCATTTCCTTAGCTGCGTTGCTCTTGTTTACGTTGATATACAGTCCATCCTTAACCATATACAGCAATCTTTATAAACTTATTAACCAGCCCAATAGATTCCGACTACTCTCATTTGTAGAGAAAAATTACTTTTATATTTCCGTTGACACCTCCTACAATTGCATTGCAGGAGGACTGTAATCCACTTTCACTGAAAAGAATATATAAAATTTCGTGCCTCTCCCCACCCCTCATTTAAGCCCTCTGGAACATCACCCCACTGCCACCATTTAACAGTCCATTAAACGCCATTAAAGCCCATAGGGCAGCCATCGGATCACTCGTGCGCATGTACGCGCTACGCTCCGCACTCCCCTGCCCTACCATTATGCCGCCAAAACGCTGTAAATAGCTGTATTTCACTCCGTATGTGCCCTCCTGCCCCATTTATCAGCCACACACGAAAAACGGCCACACAGCCAGCAAAAACCAGTCATGCAGTCGCACGGAATTAAAGGCGATTAAAGCCCGATTAAACCTGTATTAAACGCTCGTTAAATGGACGAGCCCCCCCAATTAAACCCAGATTAAAGCAAATTCAACTTTTTGCACGTTTCGTTTTCGGAGCAGACCAACACGCGACCTCACAAAACCTTATCAATATCAGTATATTACACGTTCAACCCACTTTCACACCGTTACTCACTTCGTTTTCATGCCCATATTTCAGCGACGTCGCTTTTTCCTTGATTTGGGCTTCCTACTCCAGCGTAAGATTCTTTTCTTCCATTTTGCGCAATATTTGGTTACGAAAAAGAATAGCGGACTCCGGAGAGAAAGGTTTATAGTTTTATTGCCGATAAAATTTCTGACAGAGAGAAACCTGCCGGAATCAAATGAGACAGAGATGTCCAAAATCCATGTGATAAATCATCGGTATATACATTGTAGATAAACTTATTATCATTATATTTGCATCGTTATCATTATGCGTGATAATGATGCAAATGATAGAAAACGAGATGATATGAGTAAAACGATATCCATAGCAGGTGTTCCAGTCGCTCTTGCCGCAATCGGTCGGGAGAGCCTCAAAGGACTGAGCCTGGATTTGCTGTTGAGTTTCCGATTTTACAGAGCGGAGTTCAACCGTCATTCGTTGTGCATGGCTGAATGGATAGACTCCACCCGTTCTTATACTCCGGCCCAATACGCCCGCACGGCAGCTTCGGTCAAGCGGATTTTGAACGTCCCGGTCGTGTTCCTTTTGCAGGCAGCGCCGTTTTACATCAGACAAAGGCTCATCGAGCAAGGGGTGTATTTTGTCATCTCCGACCGATATGTGTTTCTCCCTAGTGTGCTTATCAACGAACGTGTCAGGAAAACCCGAAATACGGGACAGCAGTTATCTCCGGCGGCTCAGTATATCCTGTTGAACTTTTTGCTCCGTCGGGATGTTCGGGAGTTTACCATTCAGGAAATGCAAGCGCGAACTCCGTATAACTACTTGGCTGTATCGCGTGCAGTCAATGAGTTGGAAGGAAAGCAGTTGTTGCAAGTTCGAAAAGAGTGGAAAACGAAACTGATATATTCTCCCATATCCCGCAAGGAGTTATGGCAGAACGCTCAGCCTTATTTGACTTCGCCGGTTAAGAAAACGCTCTATTCGAATGAACCGGGTAATTCTCCGTTCTATGTCGGAGGTATCAGTGCATTGTCCCATTATTCGTTCCTGAATCCCGACGACCAGACCACGTTGGCAGTATGGGAACGGGATTTTGCTCCGGAAAGTCATTCCTACTCGGAATGGGAATCGCCGGACTTCAAATATAAGATGGAGATATGGAAGTATCCGCCGGAAATGGGAATCGGACAAGGTGAATATGTGGACAGGTTGTCGTTGTATCTGTCCTTACAGGAAGATAAAGACCCGCGTGTGGAAAAGGAATTGGAAAATATAATCGATGAAATATGGCAGTAAAAGGATTGGATAGGTTCAAGGAGTATTTCTTGGACTTCAAAGATAACTATGTGATTATCGGCGGTACGGCATGCAGCGTCATTCTGCGCAATGCCGATATGCAGCCTCGTGCGACAAAAGATATCGACATGATTCTCGTCGTGGAACGGATGACGCCGGAATTCGGACGCCGGTTCTGGGAGTTTATCCACGACGGCGATTATGAAATGAGGGAACGGAAACGGGATGAAGGGAAGGAACCCGTGCCGGAACTGTTCCGGTTTTATAACCCCCGGAACGACGGATTCCCTTATCAAATCGAGTTGCTGTCCAGACAGCCGGAAGTGCTTTCCGTGCCGGAGGGTTTTCACCTGACACCGATTCCCGTCGGAGAGGATGTATCGAGTCTGTCTGCCATATTGATGAATGAGGAGTTTTACCACTTTGCATTGGCGCACAGCACAATGGAAGACGAACTGCACGTAGCCGATACGATAGGTCTGATTTGCTTAAAGATGAAGGCATACCTGAATCTTTCCGAGCAGGAACCGCCTGCGCACAGTAGCGATATCCGGAAGCACATGTCCGATGTGTTCAAACTGATGGCAAGCGGTTATATCGCAGAGCCGGTTGCGTTATCCGGGGCTATGAAGAAAGATGCGGCTGCGTTCGTGGCGAAAATGGAGTCTTTGATGCCCAACCAGCCGTTGCAGGACAGCATTCAAAGAAATGAAGCCTTCATCCGGCAGGTGCTCTCTGAAATAAGACGTATATTCGAGCTGTAATGAAAATACAATACGCATCCGACCTGCATCTGGAGTTCAAGGAGAACAGCAGTTACCTGAAACAGCATCCATTGCCTGTTTTGGGTGATATTCTCGTGCTTGCCGGTGATATCGGGTATATCGGGGACGACAATTATTCGAAGCATCCGTTCTGGGACTGGGCTGCGGACAGTCACGAACAAGTCATCGTCGTTCTGGGCAATCACGAGTTTTATAAGATGTTCGATATCGACAAATTGTATAACGGCTGGTCGTGGAATATCCGAAAGAACATTTCTTGTCATTACAATGAGGTGATACCGCTGGCTGCCGATGTGGATTTGATTGCGACGACGCTCTGGGGGTACATTCGCTTGGAGGACGCATTCCAAACATATCATCGTCGCTACCCATCATGTCCCCTCATTCGAGTTGAACGCCCCGGAATTCAAAGGAAGTCCGTTGAATGGAGCGTTTACCGTTGAATTGGGCGACTATATTGTTGCAAGTCCCATCGAATACTGGATTTACGGTCATTCACACCGCAATATCGACAAGGTCATCGGCAACACCCGATGTGTCAGCAATCAGTTGGGATACGTTTTCAATAACGAATACCTATCATTTAATCCGAAAGCATATATTGAAATAAAAAATAATGGATAATAATACACTTACAACACTTGCATTCTCTGCATATTTGAATACTTGCTGTCTCTTAATTTTAAGCATATAGGTGGTATTTCTTATTCTCCAGACTGGATTCCTTGGGGCGAATTCAAATGGATAGCCATGGAGGTTATGAGAAAAAGTAATGATTTGTACTCCTCTTTCTTTGCAGAAGCCTAATCACTGGAAAAGGCGCGGCTGTTTGCCCCTCTCGGGCACGCGGGATTTGACCCTGTGG
>JAMPGY010000031.1 GCA_023663705.1 Clostridium sp.
CAAATTTAACACTTTCTCCCTAAATATCATGCACCGACTTTTCGGCTTGTGCCGAAAAACGGTACTTATTGAGCCTTTGGGCAAAGAACATTGAACCGGAGAACAAAGCCAGTTAAAAAAATATAGCTAATTTTGCAAGCGTAACAGAATACGCTCGTTATGGAACAGTTGAAAGTACTTGACTACTCTAATATATTTATCGCCAGTTATTTCACTGACGACAGGGAGTGTGCGCACGCAAACAAAGAGCATACACTGATTTATATTGTTTCCGGAGAACTGGAAATAAATGACAATGGGAAGAAACACATCCTCCATCCGGGAGAATGTGCATTTATGCGTCGTGACAACAAAATGATGTTGCAGAAAAGAGTGAAGGACGGAGCACCATATCATTCGGTTGTGCTCAAATTCAACCGCAAGTTTCTCCGGGAATTCTATTCGGGAATTGACAAAAGGACACTGCCGGAAATGGCAAAGCACAACAAGAAAAGCCTGACGCTCCTTCCGGCTCATCGTCCCGACATAAAGAGTCTGTTCGAGTCAATCCTGCCATATTTTACTTCAGATACAAAACCGTCTGCTGCTCTGTTGCAGTTGAAAATGACTGAAGGGCTGTATGTGTTGCTGAATACCGACAATAACCTCTATGCCTCGCTTTTTGATTTCACCGAGCCGTGGAAAATAGACCTGCTGGAATTCATGAATGACAACTACACCGAGGAACTGTCGATGGAAGAAATGGCAAGCTACACGGGGCGCAGCCTTTCCTCATTCAAACGCGATTTCAAGAAGGTCAGCGACCAGACACCCTTGAAATGGGTCATCAACCGCCGCCTCGCGGCTGCTTACGACTTGATCAGACAAGGCAACGAGAATATCACGGATATATGTTATCAAGTGGGCTTCAAGAATCTCTCACATTTCTCAAAGGTATTCAAAGAGAAATATGGTGTGGCACCAACCGCAGTATTATCATAATAACTATGGAAGAAATTCGTATAGATTGCGCCAATCAGACAGCCGAGGAATTGGCGTTGGCCAAGCATCAGGCACAGCTCCTTTTCAAATTGAACCATACTATGCCGATGACAGATGAGTATGACGCGCTTGTGCATGAGATATTTCCTGTAATTGGAGAAAACAGTCGCATCAATACTCCGTTGAGTGGTGTACGCTTTCATAAGGTAAATATTGGCTGCAATGTTGTGATAATGCCCGGATGCCTTATGATGTCGGCCGGTGGAATCACGATTGAGGATGAAGCGTTGATTGCCGCCAATGTTCAACTTATTTCCAACAACCATGACCTTGACAACCGGAATATTATAACCTGTAAACCGGTGCGCATTTGCCGCAAGGCCTGGCTTGGTGCCGGAGCGACAATATTGCCGGGAGTGACAATCGGAGAAAACGCCGTTGTCGGAGCAGCCAGTGTCGTGACGCATGATGTTCAGCCCAATACAATAGTCGTCGGCAATCCGGCAAAAATAATCAAAACAATAAACTGAACCTTACAACAAAGAATAATGAGCCTCGCAACAAACCCGCCGCGGGGCTTTGTTTGTAGTTTTGCATCAGAAAACAATCCAAATAGATGCAGATATGAAAGATATTTTAGATTCTAAATCTACAATAGACACCGCGCCCCGGAAGAACTCAAACGAGTCTGGCTCTTCTCCCGGCCTGCAGTCTATTTTTGAAAAAGACCTCAGCGGCGAGATGGTATCGCCCAACGAGCCGGGCTACGAGGAACTGATTGCAGACATCTTCGACACGATGAAGACTGCTACGGAAATGAATACAGGATGGAAAACACAGGATGAAGTCCATGAGTATATGGATAAAATCCTCGGCAAACCTCTTGACGAGAGCACCACCGTACTCCCGCCTTTCTATGTGGATTATGGCAAGCCGGTCACTATAGGCAAAGGATGTTTCATCCAGCAGTGCTGCACATTCTTTGGTCGCGGGGGCATAACGATAGGCAATGGCGTCTTCATCGGTCCGAAATGCAATCTCATCACCATCAACCATGACCCGGATCCCGACAATCGCAGTGCCACCTACGGTCGTCCTATTGTGATTGAAGACAAGGTGTGGATTGGTATCAACTCCACCATTCTTCCCGGTGTAAGAATTGGATATGGCAGTATTGTAGGTGCGCAGAGTGTGGTAACACACGATGTACCCCCATTGACCATCGTGACAGGCAATCCGGCAAGAATAATCAAGAAAATAGAAATAGCGGAATGAACGAGAAGGGAATAAGCCGACGTGGCTTTCTGAAAGCTGCAGCAGCTATGAGCGCTGCACTCGCCATTGAGCCTGCAATCAATAACGTTCAGGCTGCGGAGCGCATAATCAAAGGAAACAGAACTGTCAAGCATCCCGATATGCAGTATCGCATATTGGGCACGGAAAACGCGGCGATGGAAGTTTCGGCTCTTGGTTTCGGTGTGATGGGGATGACCTACAACCGCAGTCAATATCCGGGTAAGAAAATGCGTCAACGAGTCATTGCCGAAGCCGTTGAGAGAGGCGTTAATCTGTTTGACACAGGTATTATCTATGGTCTGCTGACCAACGAGATATTTGCCGGAGAGGCTCTTGCCCCGTATAAAAACAAGGTGAACATCACCACCAAATTCGGACATGAGGTTATCAACGGGAAAGCCACAGGCAGGCAGAACAGCCGTCCGGAGGTTGTCCGCCAATACTGCGAGGATTCCCTCCGTCGGCTTGGCATCGACTTCATCCCTATGTTCTACCAGCACCGCTTTGACCCGGACACCCCGATTGAGGATGTGGCCGGCTGCATCGGCGATCTGATTAAAGAAGGCAAAGTGCAACGGTGGGGATTGTGCGAAGTGAGTCCCGAAACAATCCGCAAGGCCCATGCCGTGACTCCCGTGACGGCAATACAAAGCGAGTATCACCTTATGCACCGCCTGGTGGAAGAAAACGGAGTGCTTGACACCTGCAAGGAGCTTGGCATCGGCTTTGTGCCCTATAGCCCCATCAACCGGGGTTTCCTGGGCGGATGCATCAACGAATACACCGTATTCGACACCAACAATGACAACCGTCACACCCTGCCCCGTTTTCAGCCCGAAGCGATGCGACAGAACTACCGCATAGTGAACGTGCTGCAGGACTTTGGACGTACCCGAGGCATGACATCCGCTCAGGTTGCACTCGGCTGGTTGCTCCACAAGGCACCGTGGATTGTCCCCATACCCAGCACAACAAAGATATCGCACCTCGAAGAGAACCTGCATACCCTCGATTTCGCCCTTGCTGATAGAGAATGGGATGATCTGGAACGTCGGGTGACAGCTTTCCCCGTAGTTGGCAACCGATATAACGTAGAGCAGCAAAAACAAGTGGGACACTGACAAAAAAACAACATAGTATGAATAAAAAAGTATTACTCTCAGCCTTCGCCGCAGCCATTCTCTCATCATGCGGTGGAAATACACGGCAACCAGCTGAAACAGTTGCCGTAGAAAACGATAGCACAACATTGATTTTCCCATTGGGACCGAAAGCGTCTGAAGAGAAGTTTGTGGGCACTGCATACGTAAACGAGATGCTGCCCAAGAGCGATAGCACTGCCTATGCCGTGGCGGACGTGGTTTTCGAGCCCGGAGCACGCAACAACTGGCACACCCATCAGGTGCGTCAGACCCTGTTCGTTACCGAGGGGCACGGATGGTATCAGGAACGTGGCAAAAAGGCCGTTCCTCTGAAAAAGGGCGACGTCTATGTTATCCCCGCCGGTGTGGAACACTGGCATGGAGCAGCCGCCGACAGTCGGTTTGTCCACATCGTAGTCACCGATTTTCAAGACGATGAATGCGTGATATGGGGTGAACCCGTAACGGATGAAGAATACAACAACCTGTAAACACAATTACCACAATGAAAAAACACATATTTACAATGGCATTATTGCTTGGTGCGGTTGTCGTGAATGCCAAGACCCTTGTGGCCTATTACAGCTACACAAATACAGTTGAGCATATCGTAAATACACTCAGCCAACAAATTACTTGCGATGTCATTGAAATAGAGCCGGCGGAGAAAGGTCTCGACTATGCCGCCAACAACTATGCCCTCGGCACCCGTTTGCTGAACGCCATCAAAGCCAATCCCGATGAGGCTTCATCATATCCGGGTATAGATCCCGTTGATGTCAACATGGACGAGTACGATACGGTAATCATTGCCTGCCCGTTGTGGTGGAGCCAGATGGCAGCCCCGTTCCAGACTTTCCTTTTCCACTACGGACCGCAGATGGCGGGCAAGAACGTTGCGATGATAATATCAAGTTGGAGCAGCGGCACCGGCGGCGTGATTGCCGATGCCAAACGACTTATCCCGGAAGGCATTTTCATCGAACCGGTTTTGTGGGACCGCGCGTCTCATCGGGTCAATGCCTCGTCAATCGCCGCATGGCTCAACAAGATACACTACAACAACCTGACTTCGGCAGTCGTTTCGATTTCTGCCGACAATGATTTTGAAATTGTTGCAGAAAACGGCATGTTATCCGTAAACGGAGAATCTCAAACACTTTCGCTCTATCATCTGTCCGGCAACAAGATGGTCGAGACTACCGATAAGCAACTGAGTACCAACGCTCTTTCTCCGGGAATTTACATAGCACAAGCCAGCAACGGCAATCGTTCGGTGACCCATAAAATCAGTGTGCGATGATCACACATTGACTTATTGCGCTTACTCTTATAATTCCTACCCTCACGTTCGACAAAAACAAATCATCAACGAAATCGACAAAATACAATAGACAACAGATATGAACACATTACTTTTTATCGGAGGACTTGGAATGTCCGAAATACTACTGATTTCCCTCGTGGTGTTGCTCTTTTTCGGAGGCAAGAAAATTCCGGAACTCATGCGAGGACTGGGCAAAGGTGTCCGCTCGTTTAAGGAAGGCTTGAATGAAATTGAAAAAGACATCAAAGAAACATCTGCTGAAGAATCCAGGTAATTTATGACTGTAAATAACGACAGACAGAGTTTCCAAAATCCCGCGACGAGTGCCAAGCATCATCGCGGGAATACGATAAATTGAAATTTATATTATACTTGTATATCAATTCTTTTTTCGAAATGTAATTCTTTCATAATACTCATCCCTATCATCATTGTCATAACCTTCTATTGTCATTTTGTCGCCCGTAAAACTCGTAATGGTATAGGTCAGTCTGGAAAATATTAATTTATTTCCATTCTGTAGTGACCATGTCTCCATATAATCATATCCGTCCATTTTTTGAATGCATGTTCCGTTTTCATTAAAGGTCATGGAGAATCCGGTGTTTGCATAGTCATTTGTAAATGTGAATGTTTCTCCATCTTCAGTTTCCCGGATATAATCACTTTCCCATTCCCATGTACCATAAAGCCGAGCGGATGCAATGTTTACATTGCTTGTGATTTCACCACTGTTGTTTACGTTTTCATCCTCATTGCTACAGGATGTAAGGCAAATGCTGCACACAAGGCAAAGTGCCAGTATACTAAATAGATTTGTTTTATTCATTTTAAGTTATTTAATTTTTGCGTATGTTGTTTGTTCCCAGCATCCTCCATCGTCATTGCTACTCCGTTCCAAGATCAAGGTGGCGCCGTCGCAGCTCACGATTTTGGCAAATTGATAACCGTCAAATATCATGTAGTTTTCTTCAACCTTCCATGTCCAAGTGTCATTTTCATCCCCAATATCCCGTCCGGTGCCATTGGAGTTCAAGACAATCGCACTGTTTAAGTAGGCGTTTGATTCTGCAACATTGTCCGTGTCCCACTCTTGCCTACCGCCAAAGCACCATCCTTTTGAATGCACTGGCTTCCATGTGCCAACGTAAATTGAACTAACTCCGTTTTCTTCATCCTCATTGCTACAGGATGATACCGCAACGCCAACAACGGTTATTAAAAACCCTAATACAACAGTTTGAAAACTCTTTTTAAATATTTCATAAATAACAAATTAAATGTTTAATAAATAATATACGTTACCTAATTCCCCACTTGACAACCCGCAGACTGACCTCGTAGAGCAGATAGAGGGGGATGGTGACAAGGACGAGCGTCATCAGATCCGGCGGCGTGATAACGGCCGCCACCAGCATGATGGCCAGCAGCGCGTGCCGGCGGTAGGCCGACAGCATATCGTGGGTGACGAAACCCATGCGGGCCAGCACAAAGGCCACCACCGGCAACTGAAACACCACACCCATCACCAGCGTGAGCGTGGTGAAAGTGGACACGTAGCTGTCCAGCGTGATGGTGCTGCGCACCCGCTCCGCCACACTGTATGTGCCCAGGAAGCGGAACGAGATGGGAAAGAGTACATAGTAGCTCATCAGCACACCGAGCACAAACAGCACATACACCGTGAGCACCACCCGCACGGAATGGCGGCGCTCGCTCTCGTAGAGGGCGGGCGACACGAAACGGAACAGCTCGTACACGATGTAGGGCGACGCGCCCAGCAGACCGAGCAGGACGGCCGTGGTGACGTGGGTCATGAACTGGCTCGACAGGTCGGTGGCGATGAGCTCCACATGGTATTCCTCGAAACGGAAATCCGCGAATCCCATAGCATGCAGCAGCCGTTCGATGCACCGGTAGGTGACGAAGTCCCATTCCGACGGGGCGAGCAGCAACCGCCAGGTGATGTCCTTCAGGCAGAACACCGCCACGGCTATCACTCCGGCCACACTCAGGATGCGGAACAGCATGCGGCGCAGCACCTCCAGATGTCCGCCGAAGGTGAGCATATCCCCGGCCGGAGCGCTACTCTTCCCGCCGCTCATCGCCGTGTGCTTCCTGCGTGCCGTCTTCCTTCTGTTCTCCGGCAGGCGTCCCGGTGGATTCCGGCCCATCCCCTTCTTCCGGTTTATGCTGCCCGCCAGCCTCGTTCATGCCTTTCTTGAACTCCTTCACGCCCTGTCCCAGTCCGCGCATCATCTCCGGTAGTTTCTTGCCGCCGAAGAGCAGCAGCGCCACGCCGCTGATCAGTATCAGTTCGGTGGTGCCGATGAAAAGCGGCTGAATCATCATCAGGTTCATCATACTGCCTCCTTCTTTATTCGTCAGCTACCAGATAAATCTCGCACGTGTCGAAGTTGATTTCCCAATTGCCGCCTTCGGCGCTTTCCCATTGGTATTTCTCCGCCATCGTGTCCCACCAGGCCTGAAACCTCGTTCCCGTCTCGCCCAGGTCTCTCACCAGTTTCTCATACAGCTCGGCATTCTCGGACGTGAGTATCCGGGCCAGCTCGTTCAGTCCGTTGCGGCGCTCAAAGAGCGTCTGAATCTCGTTTTTCTCGTCAGGGGTCACCTGGCCGATAAGTCTTTTCGTTACCATTGTTTTCTGATTTCAAAAGGGTCTAAATACGTTATTTCTTTTATCTCTTCCTGTCCGGGCAGGAAGGTGCCGTGGCGGCGGAGGCTGTTCAGCAGCCCGCGCGAGGCGTTGCGCTCCAGATGAGCCGCCACGCATTGCTCGTGTCCGGGCGTGTTCACCTCCAGTGTGGTCTTCCGGTTGAGCCATACGCAACGCCGGCACTGATAGGCATCGCAGATGCGGCACAGCGGGGCATGATCCAACCGGTAGAGCTGCCCGTTCTTCACATCGGGACCGCCATCCAGACTGCCCACGGCGTAACCGTTTTCATCATAATAGAAAGCAGGACACACGTAGAAACGGCCGTCCGGTGCCAGCGTGAGGCTGGTGTCTCCGGCGCCGCAGTTGTTCATCTCCTTCAGCACCATGCGGTCGGTCAGAAGGTTCAACTGGGGCGTCTTCCCGTCCAGATATATCCGCTCCACAGCCTCGCCCATTTCCTGCAATGCCTGTCGGTAGGCCGTGAAGCCGGCATCCGTAAAGCGTTCCACATCGGTAATCACCACGCTGATGCGGGGCATACGGGTGAGTGCATCCGTCACCATCCGATAATGGCTCAGGAAATCCTCCTTGACCGTGCGCAGCACATACGGCCTTGACCCGTCATTCTCTATTGCGGCCAGTGCGGCGCATCCCTCCACTACCACCACATCGGCTTCCGCACTCTGTGCGAGAGGTTTGATTTTCACATGGTCGATGCTCTCCACCAATGCGGCGTACGCTTCGGGCAGTTCATAGTCGGGATATACAAACTGGATGTTCAGGTTCTCCTTCATGGCAAACCGTATGCCCCTGCGCAGCGTGTCGACGGGCATCAGCCGGCGCTCTGTCTTCGTCACCGGATAGTGACAATAGGACGTGCTTGTGTCGTCCAACAAAATAATCAGATACTGCAACATCACATTAACAAATTACGGGGTTTGACTTCGGTTTGCTGTTCTCATACGCCTCGCGTTCGCCCTCCAGCTCCAGTTTGCGGAACAGTTTGTTCCAATAATAGTTGTTGGCGCGTACGCGCGCCTTGTGCATCCGGCAAATGGCCGTGGAGCGCCGGTAAATGGTGGAGGTGTCGGCCGCATCGTAGTTCTCGCCCTGACACCAGGCGCAGCCCTCGGCCACTTCGCAGTCGATACACTCTTGCGTGCTTTGCGTGCAGCGGTCGAGCGTGAGGAACGGCCGCAACTTGTTCTTGTCTATTCCCTCGTGGACGTTGCCGATAATCCAGGCCTGCTTCTCCCGCAGAGAGTATTGCGCGAAGCGCGTGCAGGGATAGAAGTTTCCGGCGGCATCCACGGCAAGCATGCGTCCAGCTCCGCACCAGTTCTGGTTTTGGAGGTCACAATCGAGAGGCTTGCCCATATTCTCGGAAAAGAAAGAACAGGCATAATCCTTATAGTATCCTCCATCAACAATGGCATCGGCCAGCTCCATCAGCTGGTCTTCAAAATCCCGGTCGTCACCTTCCTTCCACACGTCCTCAAACACGCAGTTGATGTTCACTTCATGGATTCCGAGCGAGAAGAGGTGCAGCACGCTGTCCTTGATGTAAGGAATATCCGCACTGCTGATGGTCACCTTCGTACCTGAACCGGGGAACTGCTCCAGCCACAACGGTATGTTGCGCACCACATCGGCATACGAACCGCGTTCTTCCTCCGCCGTGGGCATCACACCCTGTTCCATCTCCGGAGTTTTCCAGATTCGGTTCAGATCGTGCTTCCGTTGTGTTCCGTCAATAGTGATGCCTATGGAAAGATGGTCGAGGTTTTTCTTTATGAATGCCTGCACTTTCTCTGTGTGATAGTTGATACCGTTGGTGGAGAACGAGAAACGGTAGGAGTTGAACCAATGATGATCCCGGCGAAACATCTCGGTCTTCAGGTAGTCGCATATCTTGTCAATAAGGTCTATCTCCAAGAAGGGTTCTCCCCCAATAAAGTCCCAAATAACACTCTCTTCCTGAAATTCCTCCTCATGATCGAGAATGTAATCAATAGCCTGCCTGGCTACCTCCCAGGACATCCGTTCTTTCGAGTTCTTCCCCACGAGGTAGCAGTATTTACAGGCAAGCTGGCAATCCTTGGTTACTATAAAAGTAATGTTTTTCGTGAAACCATTAGACTTTATACTTTCCATAAACAAAAAATTAGATCATTTCGGGGTAAGAAATGAATAAATTCATCTCTTACCCCCAATTTGATTCATCGGGAACTATGTCCGCAACCATACATACATGACGTTTGACAAGAACCCTTGCAACCATTCATGCAAGAACCCATACAAGACCCCGTACAAGAGCTATTACAAGTGTTCATACAAGTTCCTCGACAGCTTCCATAACAACTGCCACTACAAGTAGCTCGACAATCCATAGGAACATCTTCAACTGCCTTTACTATAGCAGGTGCGCCAGCCAATACTACTGCACCCAAAATAGGCAATGCACTCTTAGCGGCTTTCTTGAAGAATTCGCGTCTTGACTGAAGTTCTTCGTTACGATTCTTTTTCTCCATAGTTTATTGAAGATTAGAGTGCCTATCGACCTCCCAGCGTTGGCAAAAAAACAATAAGATTTGCTTGTGGTGACTATACAAAAAAAGCGTGGAGATCCGTACCTATTACTCGTCCCACACTCTGAGGCTTCTCGCATTGCCCATCTTAGTTGAACGAGCAACGCGAAACCCACGCCGATGACTTTATATAATGATCTCTACAGACTATCCACTATACCTTGATTAAATAAGGATAGCCGACAGCATAGAGATGCGTATATAGACATCCCATGAGCATCTACCGTTGCTATGTCCAAGACTAAGATTGAAATTTTGCGAGAATTTCAGAGTGTCAAGAACAAAGCGCAAATAAACGCTTTCCATATATAGCGACTCCCTTTCCCACCCATAGCCCCCTTTCGGTCGGATGTAAGTCCTTCCTCCAGTCCGGCGCAGGCTGCCTCATGCACTCATCGCAGGCATACGCTTATGCCACACGCGAAGCACAAGACTTCGGGGAATCACCGACAAAAGTAATCATTTATTTTTAATAACAAAACATTATTCTAATTATTATTGTCAATCCGCTTTAATCTTTAATCCATTAACCGAACAAGCTCATGTACGGCGATCCCTACCCTACACCTCCACCAACCTGTATCGGTTTCCCCGCTCGGTGTGCACGCGCCTCACCCCGCAGGCCACGAGCGTGCGTGCCAGCGCGTTGAGCTTCAGCTCGGCACTCAGGCCGGGGCAGCGTCGGCGCAGCAGTTCGTACACCTGGGGCAGCGAGAGCAGCAGGCCCGTCTCGCCCGGACGGGGCGCACGCAGACAGTGGCGGAACACCTCCTCCACGGGCGTGGTGCGGTAGAAGGCCAGGTTGGTGCGTTGCAACTCGGCCTCCTCCGCCTTGCTGAACCAGTAACGGGCGCCCGCCTGCAGCTCGGCCTTCAGCTGGGCATACACCTGCGCGTGGTCGATGCCCTCCGACGGAATGGGGCGCTCCACGCTGACGCAGATGAAACGCCGGCTGCCCGTGGGGTCGCTGAGCAGCTCGCGCGAGTTGGACGTGCCGATGAACGAGGCCACACGCGGCAGGCGCGAGGCGTGCGACTTGTAGGCGCGCCGCATGTTGAGCGAGCAGAGCTGCATCAGGTTCTTCAGCTGGGGCTGGCGACCGGAGGGGATGCGGTCGAACTCGTCCAGGTTGATGAGCCCCGTCTCCACCAGCAGGCGCTCCACCGAGGCCGGCTGCGTCAGGTTCACGTTGTCGGTGTAGTAGGCCGACAGCTCGGGCGGCATCAGCGCGCGGCAGAAAGTGGACTTGCCCATGCCCTGCTCGTCGCTCACCAACAGCGGAGCCACACTCTGGGCGTGCAGCCCGTCGCCCAGGCCCGCCCACTGTGCGGCCACGCCCAGCATCCAGCGGTGGAAGTGGCGCTGCCACTGCGCGTCGGCAGACACGCGCGCGCCCAGGTCGGTCAGGCGGTCACGCCCGTCCCACTCGGGAAGCCCCTCGAAGTAGGCGCGGAAGGGATGATGATCGGCCACGTGGAACGACTCCACCACGCGCAGCAGATCGCGGTCCCAGCAGTCCACACCCTCCAGATGGGCCTCGGCACAGAGCGCATTGCGCGCGCGGGTATCCACGGGGAGAAACTCCCCGCAGCCCTTGAAGCGGAACTCCGTAACCTCGGTGAGCACATTGAAGCGCAGGTCGCAGCGACGGTCCAGAAACGTCTTGATGGACAATTCCATAAGGGCAGTCTTGCCTATGGTGCGCTCCTCTCCGCCGTCCACCGGCGCCGGGCATACGGCATCCTCCCCTGCGGAGGCCGTTCCACCCGCGGGGACAACTAACGCCGGAATTTCTTCCGGCGTTGCAACGCTGACCGATGGAGCCTCTCTCTGCATTCCCACCGCGGCGTTTCTCCTGTTGACGGCTTTCTGTTTCCGCCTCCACCGGTCTACGGCGGAGCAGGCAATCGCTTTCATATTCATGGCATGGATTTTTTATGGTTTTCCGACTGCAAATATACAACAGGAAAAGGCCCTTGTCAATACCCCCGCCTCCGGACGGCCTCCGGCTGAACCCTTACGATTTGAAGCACAAGGAATTGTGCGAGTTGGTTGCATAAGCAACCGCGAGGAAAACCGTGCGATATACGCCTCCTCCACCTGCATACGGCCAACCGACACTCCGGATGAAGGAAAACTGAAGAAAGGCTGAAGGGAGGCTGAAGGGAGGCTGAACCCTTACCCACTGAAACACAACGGGTCTGAACGTTTGAAGGCTTTTTGTGAATCAAACGCCAAGAGGGGTGGAGGACATGGCAACAGCCTGCGGTATGCGACTGGTCAGGCCTACGCAATGCCACTGCACAGGCCCGGCCTATCCCCCTTGGACAGGCAAGCGGCTTAGTGAGCCACAAGTAAGCGTCTTGATGAGCCATAGGCAAGCGGCTTACCCTCCGGAACGCCTGTATGCCCTGCTGCTCCATGCGTACGCAAGGTGCTGCATTACACATACGTAAGGTGCTTATGTATACGTACACAACGACACTATATACACGTACATAAGCACCTTACGTATGTGTAATGCAGCACCCCTCACATGCACACGGCTTTTTTTCCCGAAACCACCGGATCCATTATTCGGAAGAAAAAGGCAAAACAATGATTCATATCATGTATTTAATTTAGTAACTTTGCAGAAAACCACAATAAATCATCATGAAAGCAATATTAGGAATCCTTCAATTTATTCTCATCCTGTTTGTATTGTCGCTTTTTGCGGGCAATAGCAACGAAATAACAAAAATAATCATGCTGTTTGCCGCCATGCCTGTAGCGGGGGTATTAATAACAATACTCTTTGTTTTCCCGGGCATCCACAAATACAATAAGAGAATAGCACGTATTTTAAAAATCGCGGAAGCGGAGCGAGCGTACATGACAGAGCGCGAAAAGGAAATCTTTGATCAAAAGCTTACGGCGTTGCAGTATATTAAAAAAGAATCCATATACTATTACGAGCAATCCGCAAAAAATCTGTTTGAGTATGTAAAGGCAGTAAGAAACGCACGGATAAAGGGAAAGAGGAAACCGCTACGAATGAGAAGAAGATACAGATAATAAAGAATATAAGCACTAAATCACGTGAACCTGTTCTTCAATCGCCCCCGTTTCTTCTACCCGCTTTAAAGTTGACTATCGTATAAAGGTAGAAAAAAGTCATTTTTCAAACGAGAAAGACATTAAAAAAGGCGGTTACTGAATCAGTAACCGCCTTTTTCTGATTTTGTAGCGCCTACGGGAATCGAACCCGTGTTCCATGCGTGAGAGGCATGTGTCCTAGCCGCTAGACGAAAGCGCCGTGTGCCGAGAGAGATTTACTACCTTGCGGAAGCTGGGGGATTCGAACCCCCGGTACGGTAACCCGCACGTCAGTTTAGCAAACTGGTGGTTTCAGCCACTCACCCAAACTTCCTTGCATCTTGTAAGATTGTCGACCTTCGCTCAGGTCTCTCTCTCAATTGCGATGCAAAGGTAGCAGCTTTTTCCAAATTGTGCAAGCAAAGCCAATACTTTTTTTTATCTTTGTGGAAAGTTTTTGTGAATGGAGAATATAAAGCAATCTATAATGCCCCGTGGCGTGGAGCTTCTTTCGGCACCTAAGATAGTGGACGACAGAGGCATACTTTGCTTCACGGAGAACAATGTGCACATCCCGTTCAAAACGGAGCGCGTTTTCTGGATTTTCGGAGTGAAGACGGGAATGACGCGGGGCGGACACGCCCACCGCACCTGCGCGGAGGCCATCTTTCCCGTGCACGGGCGATTCGACATTGAGGTGGACGACGGACAAACGAGCCGCACCTTTGTGATGGACCGCCCCGAAAGCGGCATCCTGATACCTGCCGGTGTGTGGTGTTGCCTGAAAAACTTCTCGCCGGATGCCGTCTGCGTAGTCATGGCCTCACAACCCTATCTGGCCGATGGATATATCAACAGCTACGAGGATTTCTTAGTCAGCAAACGATGAGGATTGTCCGTTATCACACCGGCATGCGCGAGGAATGGAATCGCCTGGTGGACGAATCCAAGAACGGTACGTTCCTCTGGAACCGCAACTTCATGGAGTATCATGCGCACCGCTTTGCCGACTGTTCGCTCATGGCCTACGCCGAAAACGGCGCCCTGCTGGCCGCACTACCCGCCCATCTGGACGGCGACATCGTGTGCTCCCACGGCGGACTCTCCTACGGCGGACTCATCCTGAGCCGGGGCATCACCATGCGACAGACGATGGACGCCTGGTGTGGCATGATGGGGCGATATGCGGCCGAACTGCATCCCGCACGCATGATATGCAAACCTATACCTTATATATATAGCACGTATCCGGCCGAGGAGATGCTGTATGCCCTGTTTCGCAGCGGTGCCGTGCTGAAAGCGCGCGCGCTGTCGTCCGCCCTGCCGCTCGACGCCCCGCTGCCGCTGCGCACCCTGCGCCGGCGCGGAATGAAAAAGGCCGTGCGCGACGGTTGGCACGTAGTAGAAAACCACACGGAGGACAGCCAGCGGCTGCAACGCTTCTGGCAGATTCTGGACACGGTGCTCGCCGGACGCCACGCCACCCACCCCGTCCACAGCCCGCAGGAGCTGCAACTACTACGCTCACGCTTCCCCGGGCAGATAAGCCTGTTCACCGTGGAGCGCGACAACGCGATGGCCGGCGGATGCGTGGTGTTCATCACCCCTGCCGTGGTGCACATCCAATACATCGCGGCCAGCGAGGAAGGGCGGGCCTGCGGTGCGCTCGACCTGCTGTTTGCCCACCTTATCGGGGAACGCTTCGGCGGCCGGCGGGCCTTTCTCGACTTCGGCATCTCCACCGAACAGGGCGGACACCTGCTCAACGAGGGGCTCACCTTTCAGAAGGAGGGTTTCGGCGGGCGCGCCGTATGCTACGACACCTACGAGATTGACTTCACGAACCCCCACCTGGCTTCTTTACTCAATGAATACGATAGAAGAGATTAATTGGGAAAATCCGCGGCATGTGGCACAAGGCAATCCAACCATTCAAACCCCTATGAGATGAAGAAGTTAAGTGTGTTGATCTGCACCATGGACGAACGTATACGCCGCATCCCCGACCTGTTGCTGAGAGCGAGGGACGATGTGGAGTATGTCGTGTCGTGGCAATACACGGATATTGCCCTACTGACCGATATGCCCGACGTGCTGCGCCTGCGCACGGACGTCACCGTGTGCCCTTTGGCAGGACGAGGATTGTCGGCCAACCGCAACAACGCCCTGCGCCACGCCACCGGACAGCTATGCCTGATAGCCGACGACGACATGCGCTATGACGACACATCCTTCGACACCATACTAACTACTTTTGCACGGTATCCCGAGACGGATATTGCCCAGTTTCGTGTGCAGACCTATGACGGAAGGTGGCTGAAAAAATATTCCGAAACGGGTTATACCTTCTGTCCCTCCGCCCCCCATTGTGTCTATCCTTCTTCTGTAGAACTGGTGATCAAACGGACGGTTTGGCAGCACGGCCTGCGCTTCGACACACGATTCGGACTGGGTGCGCCCTACCTCACGGCCGGCGAGGAAGAGATATTGCTGGCTGATGCCGTAGCCATGGGATTTCATGTGCGATACTTCCCCTTCCGCATCGCACAGACCGAAGCCGGATGCACCGGCAGCCGCTTCGCCACTCTGCCCGGCGTGCAACGCGCCAAGGGTGCCGTCTTCGTGCGGCGCTTCGGTCCGGTCTCCGCCTTGTGGCGCTGCACACGCGAGGCGTTGTCGTGGTGGATGCGCCGCGGCACAAATCCCCTGCCCCTGTGGCTCCACATGATACAGGGCATGCGCTACATCCTGCGCACGAATAAAAAATAAGTAACGGAATTATGTACGACGCCCTTTACACACTCTGGCAATCATGAAGCAAACGAGCAGCATCACCCTCGTCATTCCGGTATTCAACCGCGAGAAATTTCTCGAACGCACCTTCCGGTCCATCGACCGGCAGACGTTGCCTCCTGCCTGCATCCTATTGGTGGACAATGCCTCCACCGACGGTTCCAGGATGCTCTGCGAAACTTATGCACGGCGGAAACAAGAGCACGAATCCGTCTCTGCAACCGTGCTGAGCGAACCGCATCCCGGAGCGGCACACGCACGCAACCGCGGACTTGCCGCCACCGAAACGCCCTACGTCTACTTTTTCGACTCAGACGATGAACTTTCGTCCGATTTCTTTGAAAGAATGGAAGCGGAACTCAACCGCCACACCGACACAACGGTTGATGCCATCGTGTTTTCCACCGTGGAAGTCCGCGGCAAACACCAGCGGACACGCCCCTACGACCGCCGTGCCAATGCCGCCACCCATATCCTAAACTCCATGCTCAACACGCAATCCATGCTCTTCCGCACCGAGTGGCTGCGGAATGCCGGCGGCTGGGACTCCTCCCTCACCATCTGGATGGACTGGGAACTGGGCGTCCGCCTGTTGTTGAGCCAAGCCACAGTGGTGAGACTTGCCCCGCATCCGTTCCACCGCATCCACATCCACCCCGACAGCATCACCGGATCCACCTACTCGGCCCGCTACCCGGATCTGATGCGCACCACCGACCGCGTGCTCCACGATATAGAAACCGCCCCACTCCCGCCCTCACAAAAAAAGCGCACCTTGCGTGCGCTCTACTACCGTCAGATGATCCTCTCAGCCAAGCTGCTGGGCGAAGGCGACCATCGCAACGCTCTCCACTGCCGACTGCATGCCCGCAGACATCTGCATCCGGGAAGCTTTACCCGCCTCTTCGGATTCCTGCTTCACACCTACACTCGGATGGGCGGTCGTGGAGCGTGGATGATTGGTTGTATTTTTACATGGTAACCAGGAAATTACACACACTTGTCATTGTAAAGGATCAAGCCCCATCCGTCCAAAACTCCACGTATCGGCGCGCCACATCCACATGGTCGTGATAGCGGCGGATATATTCCCGACTGTCAGCCTGCATACGACGCACGTGCTCGTCCGACCACCGCACCATCTCCTCCAGACGATCCACCACATCCTCCTCATCGGGCTGCACATTCACAATGGGGCGCAAGGTGTCCTCTCCCAAGATACGGTAGTTCTCCTCCTCACCGCCGCCCACCACAATCATCCCCTTGGCCATGGCCAACAGAGCGTTCATGGCGGGAGTGTAGGAATAAAGCTGGTCGAGCAGCACGTCACTGCCGTCCATCAGGCCGCAATATTCGGCAAAGGGGACCGACTCGGCACGCACCACCTCGCAGCGGTCCGGATAGCGTGCAGCCACACGCTCCAGTGCCCGCAGCATGATGTCGGTGCCCTTATAGGCGCTGCGCGAACGCTGGATGCCGATGAAAAAACGCAGCGGCGCACCGTCAGAATGCACACGGGCTGGCGTGATGCACGAGCGATTGATGGGAAACGGTATGAAGCGTACTTTGTCGCCGAAGTGAGGCCGGTAGCTGGCATCGTATTCGTAGAGACCGGAGATGATACCGTCGCAATCTTCCGCCACACGGCGGTTCACCTCGCCCTTCTCGCCATGAAGCCAGGCTCGGATAAACTCCTCGTTCTCGCCCCCGCGGCGCTCGCTCTCCCCCAGGTTGAAGTCGGAATAGCGGAACGTGCGGCAGTCCAGCCCCGCCTTCACCCAATAGTGATCCATACCGAAAGCCCCCATGAAAACGCGCCCGTTGTGACGGCGCAGGAAACGGTAGAACGGCCAGATGCGGCACCCGCGCAGGTCGAGAAACACGGGGTTGATGAGCTGCACCACATCGTAGCCCCGCAGACTCGGCCACAGGCGCACCACATCCATGAGATAGCGCGCCGTGTCCCATCGTCCCATGGAGCGGCGGCGCAGGTCGATATCCCGCGGATAGTTCTTCCAGCCGTCGCCGTCCGACACCACCGTCACCTCGTGCCCCAGCCGTCGCAGCCCCTCGGCCAGCGTCCAGTGCACATTGCTGTAATCACCCAAGAGAAGAATCTTCATATCCGTCCGTCTTTTATTGCATGCAAAGATACGGGCCAATCGGACAAAAAATGCTATCTTTGTGAGGATAAATACAGAAACAGAACAAAAACGATGGCAGACCATCCCACGGACCGTGTCCGTCCACCTCAGGAAGAAGACGTCAGCTACGACCATCTCCTCAAATATCTCGGCGTTTTCGGCGGCGTGCAGATGTTCACCCTCCTCATGTCGCTCATCCGCAACAAGTGTACCACCACCCTGCTTGGTGCCGCAGGCTGGGGGCTGTCGGCCGTGCTGATGAACATATCCACCTTCCTGTCCTACACCACCAATCTGGGTCTGCCCTTCAGTGCCGTACGCAACCTCTCGGAAATATACGAAACAGGAACGGCGGATGAAGTGACACGCTACGTGGCCGTGGTGCGCACTTGGAGTCTCTGGACGGCTCTGCTCGGTGCACTGCTCTGCCTCATAGGCGCCCTGCCCATCAGCTATTATGCCTTCAACGGCGACACGGGCTATGCCCTCCACATCTGCGCCCTGGCTCCGATGGTGGTCGCCACGGCGATCACGGCCGGTGAAGTGGCCGTGATGAAAGCGTTGCGCCGCCTGAAGAACCTGGCCGTGGTGAATCTGCTGGGCGGCATCTCCACACTGGCCTTCACCGTGCCCCTTTATGCACTATATGGCACACAAGGTATCCTGCCGGCGCTCAACCTGAGTGCATTGGCGCTCATGGCCATCAATTTGGGACATTCGCTGCGCGTGGTGCCTTGGCGTGGCATCAACCTTTTCTCACGCCGCTTCCTCTGCGACGGTCTGCCCATGGTGCGTCTGGGCGTACCCTTTGTGCTGGCCTCCATAGCCCATTCGGCCGTGGGCGTCGTGGTACCCTCTTTCCTGCTGCGCATGGATTCGATGGCCGAGGTGGCACTCTACCAGTGGGCCTATGCCCTGATGATTACGTATGCCGGCATGGCCTTTGCCGTGATTGATACAGACTATTTTCCCCGCTTGTCGGCCGTTCAGTCCGATGCAACTCGCATGAACATACTCATCAACAAACAGATGAATGTGTGTGTACTCGTCATAGCACCCTGTCTGTCGCTGCTCGTGCTGCTCATGCCCGCAGTCATCCTTGCTCTTTCCAACGCACAGTTCCTGCCCGCACGCGGCATGGCCGTGTGCGCGGCGTTTTACACCTTCTTCAAGGCATTGAGCCTACCCGTGGCCTACATTCCGCTGGCCAAGGGCGACTCCGTACTGTTCATGTGCATGGAGGTGGTTTTTGCCCTTATCGTGCTGCCACTGGTGGTGGTGTGCTACCTGGCGTGGGGACTCACCGGTACAGGCGTTGCCCTCTCGCTGGCCAACCTGCTGGAGTGGCTCATCCTCTCCTCGGTCTACGCCCGCCGCTACGGTCTGCGCTTCTCCCCGCGCCCGCTGCGCCACGCCGCCGTACAAGCCGTATGCCTGCTGACGGTGGTGGCAGCCGCACTCGGTATCGAAGGGTGGATGCGTTTCGCCGTGGGCATTCCCATGGTGACGCTGTCGGCCGCTTTCTCGCTGCGCATGTTGCTACGCGAATCTGATTTCGTGGACCGCATGGTCTGCCGCATGGGGCTATCCCACCTTACCCGTCGATTTACACGATAGAAATATCACTCCGCACACCGGCCTATCACGGTCACCGATGAGTCAGACTAAACCTGTCTGCATCATCAGCCACGGGAAATTGCCGGCGACAACGCGCCAGATCTTCAAGGTGGATTGTGGCCGTCAGAGCACGGGAAGCGCAAGACATTGAAGAAGTTTCCGATTCGGCACCATGCACAGACGAAGCGGATTCCGCCTCTGCATCAGCCACAGAAGTGAGCGGCCGCCCCAACGGATCGAGAATCACACTGTGACCGGCATAGGAGATTCCGTGCTCCATGCCCACGCGGTTGACAGCAGCCACATAACACTGGTTCTCGATGGCACGGGCGCGCACCAGAATATCCCAGGCCTCCATGCGCGGAGCCGGCCAATTGGCCACAACGAGCATCAGATCATAGTCCTGTCGGTTACGAGCCCATACGGGAAAACGCAGATCATAGCACACAAGGGGCAGAATGCGCACGCCGTCCAGCGTCCACACCACACGCTCCGTGCCGCACGTGTAGTGCACGGCCTCACCGCCAGGGGTGAAAAGGTGGCGTTTGTCGTAGCCCATCATACCGCCCATGGGCAGAGCCATGAGAAAACGGTTGCGCACCGTACCGTCCGATGCCACCACAGCCACACTTCCGGCCAATGCAGCATCCATCTCGATTGCACGCTGCTGCATCCATGTCTGCACGAGACCGGATTCCGACTCGGCCACCCAATGCGGGTCAGCCTCGAAGCCGGTGGCAAAGAGTTCAGGTAATACATAGAGCCGACTACCGGCATTCTGCTCCAGCAACGCGTCAATACGCGCCAGATTCCCACGGGAATTTCCGTGCTCTATATCAGTCTGCAACAGGGTTATCTTCATATATTTCGCATGTCATCGTATTCTTCAAGACAATCGGGTGCAGATACCCTCCGTGCCCGAAGGAAGTATCCGCACCCGATCCGGAATAGCTTAATTACTTATCCTTTAGTTTGCCCACAAACAGATCATTGTACATCAGAATTTGAACGGAGATGCCTTCACATAGATGCGGTAGTCGCGTATGCTCTCGGGGGCACCGGCCTCCACACGGGGCAGATATTGCAGTCCGCCAAGCGTCTGTTCGGAACCAAGGTCGAGCACAATCGTATGAGGGAAGGCTACGCCGCGGCAGGTGCTCCAGAATGTGGATTCCTGCAGATCGAAAATCTTATCGGCGGCCTTGTTGCCCGTCTCCACATCCTCGTCGTCACAATAGGCCACAGTCCAAGGTTCACGACTGATGCGCTGACCGCGTGCATCGAGCATATACCATTCGGCTATGCAGGCATACTCACGGTCGTTATGGGAGTTGAGCGCCTCGATGCAGACGTAACGACCGGTGACAGGCTTGTCGAAACGCACCTCCTGCCATCCGTTGCCGGGAGCGAAAGCAGCAGCGTGACAGGGAGTCTCGCCGGTGAGGTCAAGTTGCTGCCCGGGCTTGCGATGGGTAGCAGGCGAACTCTGACTCAGTTTGTCGATGATGGGTTCGGTAAGTCCTTCCACCTCAAGGGTCTGCGGCCCCACCACATCAAGCACGATAATCTCGTTCTGCCCCTTGCGCAACCAGCAACCGGGCATGTAGAGCGTCTGTTGAGGGCCGATCTGCCAAAAGCGACCGATGGCATGGCCGTTGACATAGACCTGTCCCTTACCCCACGTTTCGAGATTAAGGAAAGTGTCGCCTGTCTTCTTCAAATGGAATGTGGCACGGTAGCATCCCGGCACATGGGCGCCGTTGCCGACCGCACGGTAGTTCATATCGCGCTGCGCCTCATAACTATCCAGCAACGGATACACAGCCCAGTCTTTCAGGTCTATGTTCACGCGGCTACCGTTGTCGAGGGCATAAGCCAATTCCACACGCTCGGTGATACCCTTGAAGTCTTTGATGGCCCGGCCGAAGTTGATGCGTCCCATAGCCTCCACCAATATGTCGATCGTATCGCCGGCATGAAGCGGAGGCAAGACGAGCGTTTTCTCGTGGTTGCGGCGGTCGAGAGCCCCAATGCGCGTGCCGTTTACAAAAATCTGGGCATAGTCGTGTGCCTCGGTCACGGTGAGCACGCTCTGTGTCTTCACCTCGGGAGCCACAGTGCGGTAGAGGATGGATCCCCATCCCTGATCAAATTCCTCCATCGTGCGGATGTCCATCGTGCGCTGTGGTTCGGGCAGGTTGTCGAAGAGAGGCGCCACCTCGGTGAAAGCGATGCGCGGCACGCTCACCACGGGATATTCAGCCGGAATGGCAGGCAGACGGCGTCCGCCGTTGTAACCGGCAAGCATCTCACGCAGTTCGTGATACTTGGGTGTGGTCTGTCCGGCCTCGTTGATGGGTGCGTCATAGTCGTAGGAAGTGACATCGGGCGCAAAACCGGGACTGTTGGCTCCGGCCCAGTGCCCCCAGTTGGTGCCGCCGTGGGTCATGTAGAGCGAAAAGGAGATATTCTTGTCCAGCATCTCGCGCAGTCCGTCCACCATCTGGCGGCTACCGCGCGTCTCGTGGCGTCCGCCCCACTTGTCGAACCATCCGCTCCAGAACTCGGAGCACATCTTGGGCGACTGCGGACGCAACTCGCCCAAACGGCGGAACTCGTTGTCGATGTTGGCTCCCGTGCCGAAGTTCATCGTCCACACGAGGTCGTCCAGTCCATTTTTGGTGAAGTTGCTGCTCCAGTCGCACTGGAAAAGTGTGACCTTGTCGAATCCCGCCTCACGTATGATGTCGCGCACCTCACTCACGTAGGCCTTGTCCTCACCATAAGATCCGTATTCGTTCTCCACCTGCACCATGATGATGGGACCGCCCTTCTCGATAGTCAGGCCGCCGATCTGCTCGCCCACCTTCCGTTCGAAGATGCGCAGACGCTCCATAAAGTAGGGATCCTGCTCACGCAGACGTATATCTTTCTTCTTGAGGAGCCACCAAGGCAATCCGCCCATTTCCCATTCGGCACACACATAGGGTCCGGGGCGCACAATGACATAGAGACCGTGTTTCTGTGCCAGACGGATGAAAGCGGCCAAGTCATTGTTGCCGGTGAAATCAAACTCGCCCTCGCGTTGCTCATGAATATTCCAGAACACATACACGCAGAGCGTATTCATGCCCAGCGCCTTGCACATTTTAATGCGCTGTTCCCAATAAGGACGGGGGATGCGGGGATAATGCACTTCGGCAGCTTTCACTACAAAGGGCTTGCCGTTCAACAGGAAAGTGCCTTCGCCCACAGTGAACGAGTCGGCAGCCGCACAGGCAGCCTGCGGCATGGCAACCAAGAGTCCGGCCACAAGGGTGGCAGTCATCAGAGCCTTGCCAATTGTTTTTCCAATTAGTTTCATGTCGTTTGAGTGTTGAGATTAGATTTGTCGTATTTCTGCGTCAAATATACGATATTATCTGCTTTCGCCCAACAGACTTCCTTAAAATCAGAAAAAAAAGATGTACTTTTGCAAAACTGATTTCAAGATGAACATTGAGATATGGCTACATTGAGATGCCCGGATTGCGGCCACAAGGTAAAGGCCGACATGGAATTGTGTCCCGAATGCGGACGGCACATAGCCGGACACACTGTGCTGTGCCCCGGATGCGGACAGTTGGTGTCGGTACGCCGAAAAGTGTGCCCCCACTGCCATGCACACACTGACGGCAGCACTCCCGAAACCACTCCCCCAACCGGTAATCCGACGAAAACAGAGGAGAAGATCGGCGGGTCGTTCCTGCGCTCGTTCCTCATCACGATGACCTTCCTGCTGGGCATGGCTTTCATCGCAGGCGGTTTGCTCTGGTGGCGACGTCATCAAGAGCAGGAACGCGAACGCATGGCTTATGTCATGCTTGACGGATGCATGCAACGAGAGATGTATCAAGATTTCATCGAGCGCTATCCCGACAGCCCGATGCTCGACGATGTGGTGCACCGCATGAAAGAAGTAGATTCACTGGCCGGGGCGTGGGATATCGTGTGTCGCAAGGACAGACGAGAGGGGTATGCCACCTTTGCCGACAACCACATGAACTCACCCTACTACAAGTTGTGTCTGGCCCGCATGGACTCTATTGACTGGGCAACCGCTCACCGGCGTGCCACTCCGCAAGCCTATGCCCGCTATCTGGAAGACCATCCCGACGGCATCTACGCCGATGACGCCCGCGAACAGAAACAACTGCGCGAGGAATTGCTCGTTACCGATGCAGAGCGCGCCATGCTACAGGGACTCCTGAATACGTACTTCTCCGCCCTCACCCGACGCGACGAGGAAGCACTGCGCCGCGTCACGGCTTTCCTCTCCGTGCGCTACTGGGGACGCAACAACGCCTCGCAGGACTATGCAGTGGAACGCATGAAACGCATGTATGACGGTAGCGACGTGAGCCGCATCTCTTTTGCCCTGCACGACGACTGGCAGATAGAGAAACAGATTGTACGCCCCTATCGCTATACATACAAGGTGGCCTTTAAAGCTGACGCCATCTACAGCCGCACCAAACCCGGTGGAGAGCGTCACGCCGTATTCGATGTGGCTGCACGCGTGTCGTTGGATCACAAAATAGACAGCATCGAACTGCACAAACAGAGCGCAGCACCCTCCGCAACAAAATAAAACGAACGTCCGACATACAAAAACAGTCCCATTCCCGTTTATAACTACGGTAAGCACACAAAGAGAATCCCATTACCCGAATGACAACATTTCTCAATCCCACATATCTGCGCCGCGCCACCGCCCTGTGGCTATGGCTCACGACAGCAATCTGCGTCTGTGCACAGAGCGAGGGGCGAGTGAAACTCACCGGCCGCGTCGTGGATGAGTCGCAAGACCCTGTGGTGATGGCCACCGTACGCGTGGCCGGACAGCCCGTGGGCACCACCACCAATCTGGACGGACGCTACGAACTGGAGTTCGCCACGGCAGACACTGTAACAATCGTCTACTCCCTCATCGGATACGCCAAACGTGAGAAGAAACTCACCAAGCCACAGGGTAAGCTCACGCTCAACATCACCATGAAGCCTCTGTCACTCGACATCGGCGAAGTGACGGTCAAGGAGATGCGTCGCCAAATGAACACCACGCAAGAGATAGACACCAAACAAGCCCGCCGCATGCCTTCCACCACAGGCAACGCCGTGGAGGGACTTGTGGCCACACAGGCCGGAGTGAGCAGCCACAACGAACTCAGTTCGCAATACAATGTGCGCGGCGGAAGTTTTGACGAGAACAGCGTCTACATAAACGGCGTGGAGGTCTATCGCCCCCTGCTCATCAGTTCGGGACAACAGGAAGGTCTGAGCGTGATCAACAGCGACATGGTGGACAAGGTGAGTTTTTCGGCTGGCGGATTCGATGCCCAATACGGAGACAAGATGTCGTCCGTGCTCGACATCACCTATCGCAAACCGCGTAAATTCGAGGCCTCAGCCTCGGGCAGCCTGCTGGGCGCAAGCCTTTATGCCGGATTCGCCCTGCCCAAGTTCACCATGAGCCATGGCGTGCGCTACAAAACCAATCAGTATATGCTCGGTTCTCTGGAAACGAAAGGCGAATACAGTCCACGCTTCGTCGACTACCAGACATACATCACATGGACGCCCGGACGACATTGGGAACTCGACTTCATCGGCAATGTGTCGCAAAACAAATATGACTTCATTCCCACCGACCGCGAGACGAACTTCGGCACAATGTATGACGTGAAGTCTTTCCGTGTCTACTTCGACGGACAGGAGCAGGATCTTTTCCGCACGCTCTTCGGCACACTCAAACTCACACGCACATTCGGACGCCGAACCAGCCTGTCGCTACTCGGGTCGGCTTTCACCACCAAGGAACGTGAAACCTATGACATACAGGGCGAATATTGGCTGAGCGAGACCAACACCAGCGAACAACTGGGCGTGGGCACCTACAAGGAGCATGCACGAAACTTCCTCGACGCCAACATGAAGAGCCTGCGGCTCCTCTTCAACCATAAGCCCGACGGACACGATATACGCAGCGGCATCACATGGAAAAACGAAACCGTAAAGGAGCGATCCCGCGAATGGGAGATGCGTGACTCGGCCGGCTACTCCATGCCCCACACACCCGACGAACTGCGCCTCATCTTCAACCAGAAGTCGGCCAACCGTATCAACGGAAACCGACTTGAACTTTTTGCACAGGACACGTGGCGTTTCACCAATCGGCAAGGTATCTTCTCGCTCAACTATGGTGCGCGCCTGAGCTACTGGAGTTGGAACAGCGAGTGGCTGTTCAGTCCACGTGTATCGCTGGGCTTCGTTCCCAAATCCAACGACAATCTGACTTTCCGCCTGGCCACAGGACTTTATTACCAATCTCCTTTTTATAAGGAATTGCGCGACACGACCACCACGTCCGGAACATCCGTCGTGACACTCAACCGAAACATCAAGTCGCAACGTTCATTCCAACTCGTATTGGCCGGCGATTACAAATTCCGCATGATGGAACGTAACTTCAAACTCACGGCCGAAGTCTACTACAAGGCACTCAGCCGCATCAATCCCTACACCGTGGACAACGTGAAGATCGTCTATCTGGGAGAAAACGCAGGCACGGGCTACACCGTGGGACTCGATCTCAAACTTTTCGGCGAATTCGTGCCCGGCACCGACTCATGGATCAGCCTCAGCCTGATGAAAGCACAGCAGAAGGTCAATGGCGTGAGCCTGCCCCAACCCACCGACCAACGCTACAACATCAACTGTTTCTTCAGCGACTTCTTCCCCGGCACAGACAAATGGCAAATGACTCTCAAGGCCTGTATCGCCGACGGCCTGCCGTTCGGGCCACCCCATACGGCGCTCGAACGGCAAGTGTTCCGCGCACCGGCCTACAAACGTGTGGACATCGGCATGAACTACCGCCTGCTCAACAACGAGGACGGACACAACCGCCGCAAGGCGGCACGTGCCTTCCGCAATATCTGGCTTGGCGTAGACTGTTTCAATGTGTTCGATCTCAACAACGTCAGTTCCTATTACTGGATCACCGATGTCACCAACCAACAGTATGCCGTGCCCAACTATCTCACCGGACGCCAGTTCAACGTGCGCTTCCTCATCGAAATGTGAGGCACATCAGAGCGTTTTTGGGACAAACATTTCCTTATGTCACACGAAAACCGTACATTTGCTACACAATAAAGCACAGTATGTGCACCAAACATAGACTTTAAATATTCATCATTATGAAGATTTCACACATTGAACATCTGGGCATCGCGGTGGAAAGCATCGAGAAAGCCCTCCCTTATTTCGAGAATGTACTTGGTCTGAAGTGCTACGCCGTGGAAGAAGTAGCTGACCAAAAAGTGAAAACGGCCTTCCTGAAAGTGGGCGAAGTGAAACTCGAACTGCTGGAACCCACAAGCCCAGAAAGCGCCGTAGCCAAGTTTCTTGAAAAGGGCGGACGCGGCATCCATCATGTGGCTTTTGCCATCGAAGACGGAGTGGCCAACGCACTGGCCGAATGCGAAAGCAAGGAAATCCGTCTCATTGACAAGGCTCCCCGGCCGGGCGCAGAGAAACTGCAGATTGCATTCCTGCATCCGAAATCGACATGCGGCATCCTCACAGAGTTGTGTGAGCACTGATTTGCCGGAACTCCGCATATGATATATAGATAGGTACACGCGTACATAACTATTATTATATAGGACATCACAGACGAGAAACCTTTTTACCACAGACTTAAATCTTCCATTCGAAACGCAAACGTTTTCCCGGCATAAGGCGGGAGACAGCGGAAGGGAGATTTAGGTCTGTTGATTGTATCACACTAAACTCAAAACAAGCATTATGAGTGTTCAAACAGAAAAGATAAAAGAACTGGTAGAGCTGCGCGCCAAGGCACGCCTGGGCGGCAGCGAGAAAGCGATTGAGAAACAGCACGACCGGGGCAAGTATACGGCCCGCGAGCG
>JAMPGY010000032.1 GCA_023663705.1 Clostridium sp.
TGCTGAAATGGAGATAGACGAACTCCCATTTCTGGTCGTGTTTGCGGAGTTGCTTACGATAGTATTCTAAGAAATCCGCTTTGAGTTTGTATTTGTCGAAGAAATCATACCGTTCATTGACGACAGATTCAAATCGGCGGCAGCGGATAGCTTCGGCTTTCTCGGTCATCGCTTCGTTGAAATTCTGTTCACGTTTGTTTTTCGGATTGGCATAGATATAAATGCCAAGCGATTCATGACGGATAACTTTCATCGTTTCCTTGTCTCGATACCCCGGATAATAATCCAGATAAAAAGACAACATCCTGCCTTTTAGCGGACGTGTCCTTAATGTTACTGTTTTGCATTCATGCATAATACTATATTTTAATTGTTACTAATTCGCCAGCAAAACTCTATCATGTAGTCATGCAGATGATTTTCAGTTGAGATTAATTTTGAAATAATTTACGGATAGTCATAAATAGGGCTATTTACGGACACCCATCACCCGGTCAAACTCCATTTTCAAGAATCTGACGAACCGTCCGTTCTTCTCACGGTTGATCTGATGGAATTGCAGAATGCCGTAAACCGAGTCACGGGACAGCTTGAATTTCTCCATCGCCTCCTTGACGGTGTAGTATTCAGCCTTGCTCTCCAGTTCTGATGTCTTCGACAAATCGAAATGCAGTTTGGAGTAGTATATCTGCCCATGCTCTTTCTTGGATGGGATATTATTCCGGTACACTTGTGAACGGATGGCGACACGTGTCATTCCGTACTTCTCTTGAATTTCCTCCGGCGTGTACCATTCGGTCAAGTCGGAATCCACCTCGTATTTGGCAAAGGCGGCATCAATATGCTTCTTGCTGTAATAATTGAACTGGCGGATACGCACCTTCGGGACCTTGTGCTGTCGTGTATAAGTCCACACCCATTTGGCATTGACCTTATATTTATCTGCAATCTCTTCGGCAGTGTAATATTCGGAGATGTCGAAATCATCTTTGGGCATGATACGCTCATAAGGTTTGGTTTTCATCATCAACTCAATATCTGCACGACGGATAAGTGACTTTTTGCCGCTGATTCTTGAAGCGCGAAGCTTGGATTCCTTCACCAGTTTATAAATGTATTGCCGAGTAACGCCCATAAGTTTTGCAGTTTGGACAAAAGAGAAGAAATCCTGCCCCTCGGCAGCTTGTCGAGGTTGCAATAATTCTTGCGACCGTTTCAACTGCCGCTTACGTTCCCGAATACGTTCCTTGTAGCCAAGATTGGAACATTGGTGGCTACAATAACAAGTCGTTGTCTTTTGAGCTATGAATGGTTTTCCACACCATTGGCAAATCTTTCTTACTTCCATATTTTCTCGTTTATATTGGCGGTAATTTCGCCTTATTTCTCCCGGATTTTGTCAACACATGTAAACCACTGTCAACACACGTCAACTAATGCGTCACTGTGACATTCGGGCTAACCGTGAATTTCCGTCGCGGTAGAAATAGGATAGAAAAATATGGATAAAAACCGTTACCTCCAAATACGGACTGGAAAGTGTCAAAATAGAAAAGTCACTGTATTTCAGTGACTTTATTCTAAATGGTTATGGCTGCTTATGGCTGTTTCCAAGCCATCACTTGCCGATGCAGAAGTGCTTGAATATATTTCCAAGTACCTCGTCCGTTGTTATTTGTCCACCGGTGATTTCGGCAAGGTTATCAAGGCATAAGCGTAGGTCTTCGCTGAGCAGATCGCTGCTGAGATTTATGGTGAGTCCGTCAATGACACGTGTGATGCAGTCGTGGGCGTGGAGCAGGGACTCATAGTGACGGGCGGAGGTGAGAATGACATCGTTCTCATGGACGGCAGGCAGAGAGGCTGCATGGTGGATGGCATTACGCAGGGCAGTAAGATTTGTGGCGTTGTGGGCGCTGATGCCGACAATCTCTGCCATTGGCAGCCATTTGGGGAAGAATGTGGTGAGCTGAGGGGTAAGATCTTTGAGGTCTGTTTTGTTGTTTACGATAATCAGTGACTTACCCTGACAAAGGTGTTTCATCTCTTCGCATTCGTCAGATGAAGGCAAGGCATCAAGGAGCCACAACACTATGGTGGCATCGTTGAGCTTGCGGTAGGTGCGTTCTATGCCTATGCGCTCTATTTCATCATCTGTGGTTCGCATGCCGGCTGTGTCAATGAAGCGGAAGGTGATGCCGTCAATATCTGTGCAGTCTTCTATCACATCGCGTGTGGTACCGTGAATGTCGCTCACGATAGCTTTATCCTCACCAACGAGCAGATTGAGTAGCGTGCTTTTGCCCACATTTGTTTTTCCCACTATTGCCACGGGGATACCTTGTTTGATGGCCTGTCCGGAAGCAAATGTTGAGGTAAGCCGTGTGATGTGATCGCTGATGGCTTGAGCCAGTTGTTGCAGTTCGCTGCGGTCGGCAAACTCAAGTTCTTCGTGGTCGCTAAAGTCCAGTTCCAGTTCCATGAGCGATGTCATTTTCAATAGTCGGTCGCGCAGATGAGACAGTTCGCTGCTAATGTTTCCGCGCAATTGCCCCATGGCTATCCGATGTGTGGCTTGATTGGAAGATGCGATGAGATCGGCTACGGCCTCGGCCTGACTCAGATCCATTTTGCCGTTGAGGAATGCGCGTTGTGTGAATTCGCCAGGTTCGGCGGTGCGGCATCCTTGACCGATGAGTAGCTTCATCACCTGTTGGAGAATGTAAACTGATCCGTGACAGGATATTTCAGTACTGTTTTCACCGGTATAGGAGTGTGGGGTGCGGAACAGACTCACCAGTACCTCGTCCACAATCTCACCTTCATCGTTTCGGATTTGGCCGAACGTCAGACTGTAGGCTTCCCGTTGTGAGAGCGGGATGGATGGTTTGATTATTGGGGTGAAGATGCGTTCGGTGATGGTGATGGCTTGCGGTCCGGAAACGCGGACAATTCCAATAGCTCCGCCCTGTGCGGTGGCAATGGCGCAGATGGTGTCTGGTGTGTGCATGAGACGTGTGTAATTTGGCTGTAAAAGTAGTTAAAATATTGCGTATATGTGGTATGGACTGAGGATTTTGTTTGGCACGATGTTGGTGCTCTGTCGGGGAATTATGGATTACAGCTAAGGCTTCGTATGTTTGTCGGAGTGGGCTGTGTGAAAGAATGTCATTGGAGTTTTTTGTTGGTTTTGACATCATTGAGGAAAAAACATAAGAGAGAGGAGGCTGCACCGCTTGTGAAGTGCACAACCTCCTTCCTTGTATATTCCTGTTGCTTAGATTCGGTCAAGCACGAGGCGTATGAGATCGTCGATTTGAGTCTTGTAGCCCGTATTGGCCTCTTTGGCCACGCGGTTGGCAATTACCATGCAGCAGGTGGTGGCCTTGTGACCCATCAATCGAGCCAATCCGGCTAGTGCGGAACTTTCCATTTCAAAGTTGGTGATGCGCATGCTTTGGTATTCAAATGATTCTACTTTCTCATTTTGTTTGGGATCGGCTAAGGGAATTCGCAGTTGTCTGCCTTGTGGACCGAAGAATCCACCGCAAGCGATGGTGACACCGCGTACCATATCCTGTCCGGCAATGCGCTCAATGAGTTCTGCGTCAGCATCGATTACGTAGGGCGCGGGGGCGCACATGTTGCCAGTCCAGCCAAGGTGGTTGAGAAGCGCACGCTCCATCGGTAAGTCGCATATGGCATTGCGCCCTTCGTAGAAGTTGAGCAATCCATCGAATCCCACTGACTTGACCGAGCAGATGAATGTGCCTACGGGGGTATAGGTCTGAAGACCTCCGCAGGTGCCGATGCGCACGATTTCAAGTGTGCGCAGTTGATCGTGTTCCTCACGGGTGTGGAAGTCGATATTGGCCAGCGCGTCCAGTTCGTTCATCACGATGTCGATGTTGTCGCATCCGATGCCGGTAGATACCACGGAAATGCGCTTGTTCCGATAGGTTCCGGTAATGGTGCGGAATTCACGGCTGGCCACATCGCATTCCTGCGTGTCGAAATGCGCGGCTACGGTGGGTACACGTCCGGGGTCGCCCACAAGGATTACTTTATCTGCCAACTGTTCGGGTTTCACGTGGAGGTGGAACACGCTACCGTCTGGGTTTATGATCAGTTCTGATTCTGCAAAATACTTTTTCATAACTGTGTGTGTTTAGTGGATTTGTATCGGTTATTTATTTCTTGTTCAGAAACAGATTTTCCTCGTTTCTGATTTTTTTCTCAGTATCGCGGAGCCGTGTTGCACTTTGTTCAAGGGTGGTCTCCATAGTACGTATTTGGCGTTCAAGTTGTTTTTTGCGTTGGGGGTCTGCAGTGGCATAAAGGTTGCGCAGCATCTGTAGCTGACGATTGTCCTTTTGCCAGTTTTCGGAGGCGTCCTTCCAGGATGAAGCCATGGTGCGTGCGGCTGTCGAACGGAAGTCTTCCATTTGGGTATAAATGGTACGGTCGTTGATTACCAACTCGAAGTCCTTGGCCACGCCGGAATTCTCTTCGTTTAGTCCTGCTTGAGCCAGTCTGTCGCGCGCATTTTGCAGCATTTCGCTGTCTGTCCAAGTTTCGGTGATAGAGGTGAGCCGTGCCAAATTGCGCAGTCTGTCTTCTCCGATATCTTCCTTATCGTAGACTTGTCGTATGTCGTTGGGTACGAAAACATAAACGCACACTTTGTCGGCGGGCTGAAACCTGTCGGAGACGAACCAGCCCAGGCGGTTCACTTCATCGATGGCGTACATGTAGTCGTTGAACATAGAGTTAAAGGGCATGCCGATATTTTCGGGGCGGAGGAAAGTCTTGCTGTCGGTGTCGTACCGGCTCACGAAGATGTCGTATCCGCCGAGACTTTCGTCATTTTGCGCGGCATAGTACAATGTAACGCCGTCAGAAAGCATGAAAGGGAAGTTTTGTGCTTCGTTGTTATTTTCGTCCAGTCCTTCGAGGGGTTGTGGGGCTGTCCATGAACGGTCGATGAGATCACTGCTGTAGAGATGAGGGCATCCTGCAGCATCGGGAGCGGCGAAGTGGATCTTGTTGCCCAGTTCGGACAGATAGACAGTGCATCCGGTGTATTCCTTCCCATTGAAGAATTGCTCGAATGTGAATAGTTGTCCGTTGTCACGACTGATGCGTATGGTGTTGAGAAACGTGTTCTTATTCACTACAAAACTATCTACGACCGTCACGCGTTCTGTGGCATTCATCATGTGTGAGGCTTTGGCGGCTAACGCTTTCATTTGCTCCTCAGCTGTCGTATTTTGGCGGCGTCGGCGCAGGACGGCAATCTGCTTGTCAAGCAGTTCTTGTGCCTCGTCAAATCGGTATTGTTCGATACACTGCGTGGCAGTGAGTGTTTCGTTACGTCCTGTTTTCTGGGCAGTCAGTTGTGCTGTGAACGCCAATGTGGTCAATAAGCCTGTTATTCGTTGGATCATATCAATTATTTCGTATACGGTATTAACATCTATGTCCAAAGGTACAGATTAAAATTGTTTCCCCTTATGTTTTCTAATATAAATTAAGAAATACCGTGCGGAATACCTATCTTTGTCGCACAAAAATGTCATACACATGATGGAAGTCAAGGAAAGAATAGAGCGATTGCGGGCAGAATTGCACCGACACAATCATAACTACTATGTGCTCAATGCCCCCGAGATCAGTGACCGGGAGTTTGACGGGCTGATGAGTGAATTGCAAAGGCTGGAGGCCGCGCATCCCGAGTGGGCGGATCCGAATTCGCCTACATGCCGTGTGGGTAGCGATCTCAGCAATGAGTTTGTGCAGGTAGCTCATCGATATCCCATGTTGTCGTTGGCCAATACCTACAACCGTGCAGAGGTGGCTGATTTTTACGAACGTGTGCGCGCAGGATTGGAGGGAGAGGATTTCTGCATTTGCTGCGAGATGAAGTATGACGGATTGTCCATCTCACTCACCTACGAGGACGGACGGTTGGTACGAGCCGTGACACGTGGAGACGGGGTGCAAGGTGATGATGTGACGGATAATGTGCGCACCATCCGCACCATTCCGCTCCGACTGAGTGGTGAGGGGTATCCGGACCGCTTTGAGATACGTGGCGAGGTGCTCATGCCCTGGACCAGTTTTGAAGCGCTCAATAAGGAGCGTGAGGCGCGGGAAGAGCCTCTTTTTGCCAATCCGCGCAATGCTGCTTCGGGCACGCTGAAGAGTAAAAGTCCTGTTGTGGTAGCTCAGCGCCATCTGGATGCCTATCTCTATTACCTATTGGGAGACGAGGTGCCTGCCGACAGTCATTACGACAACTTAAAGGCGGCGGCATCGTGGGGATTCAAGGTGACAGATGTGGTGCGACGGGTTAGTTCGTTGCAGGAAATATATGACTACATTGATTATTGGGATGTTGAGCGTAAGCATTTGCCCGTGGCTACGGATGGTGTTGTGCTCAAGGTTGACAGTCTGCGTCAGCAGCGTGCCTTGGGGTATACTGCCAAGAGTCCGCGTTGGGCTATTGCCTATAAATTTCAGGCAGAACGTGCCCGCACGCGTCTGACGGAGGTAACGTTTCAGGTTGGGCGTACGGGGGCAGTGACTCCGGTGGCTAATATGGAACCAGTCTTGCTGGCCGGTACGGTTGTGAAGCGTGCCTCGCTCCACAATGCCGACGTGATGGCACAACTTGATTTGCACGTGGGTGATTACGTCTATGTGGAAAAGGGCGGTGAGATTATCCCGAAGATTGTGGGCGTGGATATTGAGGCGCGCGATGACCGTACGGGAGAACGTGTGAAGTTTATCGACCGATGTCCTGAATGTGGTGCGTTGCTGGTGCGCTACGAGGGGGAGGCGGCTCACTATTGTCCCAACACGTCGGCTTGTGCTCCACAACTTAAGGGCGCCATAGAGCACTATATCAGTCGTCGCGCCATGAATATTGATAGTTTGGGCCCAGAGACGGTGGATGAATACTTTACCCGAGGGCTTATCCGAGATGTGGCTGACTTGTATGATCTACGCGTGGAGCAGTTGAGCGGGCAGTGGGGAACGCGCGAGAAATCGGCTCGCAAGATTGTTGATTCCATTGCAGCTTCGGTGGACGTTCCTTTCGAGCGTGTAGTTTTTGCTTTAGGGATTCGCTTTGTTGGCGAGACGGCAGCCAAGACGTTGGCGCGTAACTTCCGTTCAATGGAGGCGCTCGCTTCGGCCACGCCTGAGCAGTTGATGGCGGTGAACGGTATCGGTGAGGTGATAGCCCGCAGCGTGACTGATTATTTTGCTGATTCTGCTCATCGTGTGCTCATTGGGCGCCTTGGTTCCCAAGGTGTCCGGATGGAGTTGACGGCAGAGGAACTGGGCGGACATACCGATCGTCTGGCGGGGCGTAGCATCGTGGTGAGTGGAGTCTTTGCCCGTCACTCGCGTGACGAGTACAAGGCACTTATTGAGCGTCATGGTGGTAAGAATACGGGTAGCCTGTCAGCTAAGACTTCGTTTGTTCTTGCCGGAGACAACATGGGGCCGGCCAAATTGGAGAAGGCGCGTAAGTTAGATATTCCTATTCTTAGTGAAGACGAGTTTTTGTCGTTAATTGGTGAGGCTTGATGTTTGCGTTTTCAATAAATCTTTGTACATTTGTCACCTGTAACCGCGATATGCTTGATTTATGATACAAAATAAATTTAAAGGACTTGGTGTGGCGCTCATCACGCCTTTCCGTGCCGATGGCCGGGTGGATTACGACGCGCTGTTGCGTCTGGTGGACTATCAGATCCACAATGGAGCCGACTTTCTGTGCATCATGGGCACCACGGCTGAAACTCCCTGTTTGTCGCCCGACGAGAAATGTCGGATTCGCACGATGATTGTGGAGCGTGTAGCTGGTCGTGTGCCTCTGCTCATGGGTTGCGGTGGTAACAATACAGTTGCTGTGGAGGACGAGTTGCACACGGCTGACTGGACAGGTATAGACGGCATTCTGTCGGTGTGCCCCTATTATAATAAACCCTCGCAGGAAGGGCTTTACCAGCACTTTTGTGCCGTGGCTCAGGCTTCTCCTCTGCCTGTGGTGCTCTATAATGTGCCGGGTCGAACAGGCGTGAATATGAGCGCGGAAACTACGTTGCGTTTAGCCCGTGATTTTGAAAACATTGTGGCGATTAAGGAAGCCAGTGGAAACATCACACAGATGGATGACATCATTAAGAACAAACCGTCCCATTTCGATGTCATCTCAGGTGACGACGGCATCACCTTCCCGCTCATTACGCTGGGTGCTGTGGGCGTCATCTCTGTAATAGGCAACGCGCTTCCTGCCGAGTTCAGCCGTATGGTACGGTTGGCACTCAAGGGGGATTATGATAGTGCTCGCACTATTCACCATAAGTTTGCCGAACTTTTCAAACTTCTTTTTGTGGATGGAAACCCTGCCGGTGTGAAGGCTATGCTTCATGCCATGGGTATGATTGAGAATCAACTGCGCTTGCCTCTCGTGCCAACGCGTCTCACTACAATGGAGAAGATCACGGCTATATTGAAGGAATTGGATATTAAATACTGATTATTCCGTGCGCGAGTATATTTTGCGCAATGTATTGCAGGCATGCCATTGACATTAGTCGGCGGCATGCCTGCTTTTTTATGATGTAATGAGGGAACAGCCTGTCTGTGATCTGTTCCGAATGTTTTGATGTCACGAAAAAAAGGATGGAGTGGTGGGGATTTCGTACATTCCGTTCGTATTTAATATAGATTAAGGAAAGGCGGCAGACCGTGGTAGCGGTGCTGTCCGGATATATATAGACACAACAAAAGAAAGGAATATCATGAAAAAGATCACATCATGGGCTTTGGGAGCCATGTTGTTGCTGGGTGGCGGAAAAGCTGTTGCTCAGGGCGGATTCATTCATCCCGGACTGATGCATTCCGAGCAGGATTTCGAACGCATACGTAGGGGATTGGCCGAGAACGATCCTCAGGTAAAGGCTGCCTATCAGGTGTTGCGCGATTGCTGGGTGGCCAACAAAGGGGTCACTGATGTGTGGTGGATTACCGACTGGGTGAAACGTGGCATCTCTGGTGATGAGAATTACATGAACTGCTATCGTAACGCGGCCAAGGCCTACCAATGCGCCGTGTTGTGGAAGATCACAGGCGACAAGCAATGGGCGGATCGTGCATTATATGTGCTCAATACTTATGCCGATGTTACGGTCGGACTGACGGGTAACACCAACCAGTCGCTTATCCCTGCTTTTATCGGCTATCAATTTGCCAATGCAGCCGAACTTATGAGAGACTGTGAATATTGGGATCCGAAAGACTTTGAGGATTTTAAACAGTGGATGATTGATGTGTGGTTCGTTACCGCACAGGACTTCCTTGAACGTAGACACGATACTGTGGTGCGTGAGGGCAACTGGTATCATTACCATAGCAACTGGGGAGTGGGCAACGCCCTCTTCTGCGTCTCGCTTGGTGTGCTGTGCGACCTGCCCGACATCTACAACTACGGCATGTACTGGCTCAAGGAGGGACCAGGTAACGAGTCGCTCTTTGTGGGCCCCGAAATGTGTAACGACGGCTGGGGACTTGTGCCCTGGTGCCACAAGGATGAACGTGGTCCATTGGGCTACCTAAATCAGATGCAGGAGAGCGGACGCGACCAAGGTCATGCTATGGCTTCGCTCGGTCAGGTCTCTTATTGGATGCAGACAGCTTATAACCAAGGGGACAATACTTTCTGTAATCTCAATGATGGCATGATAGCTGGAGCTGCTGAATACGTGGCTATGTTTAACAGTTTGGACAATAACGTGCCCGCTGAGGCAGAGGAAATCGCTACGATCCCTTACCGTCAGAATTGGTGGATGGGCGGATTGGGTTGGACCGGTCAGGGGCAACATCGTCCCATTTGGCAGCTTTTCATCAACCACTACGAGAATCGTTGGGGAATTCCCATGCGCTATTGCAAGCGTATGAAGGCTAAGCTCGGTATAGAGTCGGGTGGTAATAATGTTTACGGTGTGAATAGTGGTGGATATGATCACACAGGGTATGGCGACCTGCTTCATTACGACACTCCTGTGACTCCCGAAACCACCCCTACTGTATTACGTCCGCAGATTACTTGTGCCGGCATTGTGCGCCCTTATGCCGAAATGCGTGAGGTGAAACGCGGCACAGAGATGGAGCTTAAGGCTCTTCTGCCTGAGGGTGAGGAGAACACGGGAAAATGGGTCTGGGAAGACGGTTTTGAGGGGCAGAGCCGCACTATTACAGCCGATCATTCCGGTCTGTGGCGCGTGAGCTACACCAATTCGCGTGGCATTCGTAGCACCCAGATGTTTTGTATCTCCGTGTGGGGTGAGGGTATTCGTGCCTCGTTCCGTCCCATAATCATCTATGACAACACGACTCTCAATGACACCATTGTTTATGCTGTCTCCGGAAAGAGCGTCACTCTGAGCCAAAGTTATGCCAGCTGGAACTATATAGATAAGGTGGAATGGTTCAACGAGTCGGGTAAGCTTGTGGCGGCATCTAATGACTATACCTTTACTCAGGGCACCAAGGATCAGCGTTTCCGTTGCGTGCTCACCAATCAAAGCGGTGTGGAACTCACGCTCAACTATATAGTGAAAAACTCGGTTATGACGCCCACACTTAAGGTGGACGATGTTGTTCAGGAAACCACTTCGGTCATTATTCCTGCAGGATCGCGCGTGGTGATGCGTGGAGATGTTACGTCTATCCGTTATCGGAACGGTGATTTTAGTTGGGATAGCGGCGAGACGGTGGACTCACTTGTTTTCGATGATCTGCAGCAATCGGTGAGTCGTACACTTACGTGGCAGAAAACTGTTGGTAGTACTATTTTCGATGCTGCTTTCCACTTCAATGTGCAGGTCTACAACAGCAATCGTGTGCTTGCCGACGGATACTACCATTTCATTGATAAGGCAACCGGTCGCTATTTCAATAATGTCACTCTCAAATTTGAAGACTACAACGAAGAGGTTGATCCTGCTGTCTACCGATGGCATCTGACATGGGAAGACCGCGTGGGTCGTTACAAAATCATGAACGCCGATGACACCAAGTTCCTTGATCCCAACGGCACCTATAACACTCCGGGTTACATATACCGCAACAGTACTTACACCATTTGGATGCTTACCGGTACGGACGACTGCTTTATCCGTAATTCCGATACAAAGGGAGGATTTTATTGGACGGTGAATGCAGACCAGCTTGTGTGCAACATGCAGACTGAGATGCCCCGCGACTTCCTTTTCCAGCTGCGCCCTGCCGATGCGGCTAATGCCATTACCGCTCCTGAGGCTGTGTCTGGAGACGCCATCAACATTGAGCGTACTGCCGATGCTATCACCCTGTCTGCTACAGTTCCCGGGCGCGCTGCCGTTTACACTGCATCGGGCCGGCTGATGCAAACCATGCAGCTCCACGAGGGAACGAACACTCTTTCTGTAGCTGGTCTGCCCCGGGGGATCTATTTGTTGCGTGCCATGTGCGGTACGCAGACACGTACACTTAAATTCGCAAAATAAAAAACAGTAGAAAACAACCTTTTTTTAATAAGAAAACAACATGAAGACAGTGAAAATGCTCCAGCTCATGGCCATGGCTTCCTTGATGCCGGCCGTTGCCGGAGCGCAAACCGACATGACGGACAAAATCGTCAATCCCGGTTATGAGACCGGAACCCACGATGGATGGACCAGTCGTAGTGTGTGGGAATCGCCCGACTACGTGGTGGTAAACAACGGACAAGGAGTCTATGCTGACTCCCATTCCGGCAACAAACACATGAATGCCTGGGCACCCCGCCTCACAAGTGTAGACGTGTATCAGGAAGTGACGCTCCAGCCCGGTAAATATCGTTTGGCAGCTTGGTTGCGTATGACCGATGCCGGACATCCTGAATATGTCACTGACCAGCATGTCTACGCATCTGTGCAGGGAGTGGAGTACAAAAGTGAGATTCTTATCGCCGACAGTATCGGAAACCAACCCCAATACTGGCAGCGGCGTGATGTGGTGTTCATGGTCAACAATGCTGCGGAGCCCGTTGTTATCGGTGCTGCTTCTACGGGTACGGGAAACACTCCGGCCGGATGGTTCCAGGCTGATGATTGGACACTGGAACGTTTGGGCGATGTGGATGCCGATGAATACATAGCGCAGCTGCAACAGGCCTTCTATCAGTTGTGTGACGAGGCGGATGCTCTCAAGTCGGCTGACGGTATCTACGAACTGACAGCAGTTGGTAATATGTTGGATGCAGCTGTGGCCGATGTAGGCAATCCCACCACTGAGACCGAACTTATCGCAGCTATGGCCGCCATCCGTCAGGCTATGGCCGAAGCGCGTGAGACTGTGGCTGTGCGTGAGGAACTCAACAAGAAAATCACCGAATGCGAACTTTTTGCAGAGGAGAACTTCTACGAGCCTGGTTTCGATGCCTTCATGAATGCCATTGCCGATGCCTTCGATGTGTATGAAGACGTTGAGAACTCTCTCTTAGCCGATTATCGTGGTGCTATTGTCAATCTTGATGCTGCGCGTGTGGTTTATATTCAATCGCAGGCTCCTGCCACGATCGATGCTCCACAGAATGTCACCGAACTTTATCTCCAGCTGCCTTCATTCATCGGTGGTAAGGACTACAATCTGCCAGCCCCTTGGGTGAGCGCCAGTGTGGTACCCGCTCGTCCGCAGTCTGACATTTGGGTGGGAGACTGTCGTCCCACATCCGAGGGAGGACCTGTGCGTACGGGGCTCAACGCTTGGGCTGAAAACTTTACTTCTATGGATATCTATCAGGAAATTACCGGATTGCCTAACGGTGTCTATAAGGTATCTGCTGAATTTATGATGCGTGATACAGAAATCAACGACCAGCACATCTACGTGGCCTCATCTCAAGGTACGGCTGTGAGCGGACAACTCACCCATGCTAACTGGGATACCTATACATGGGAACTCGTAGAGAGCGGTTATGTGATGGTGTCCGATGGTAAACTCCGTGTGGGGGCAGCTTCTACTTGTGGCGGTGGCACCAACGGATGGTTCCAGGTAACTAATTTCAAGTTATGGTATGGAGGCACGGATGCAGCCAATGTGGTGCAGGGCAACTATGAGGCTATGACTGTTGAGGCTGATGAACTTCTCGGTCGACTCATGAACGGTGATGCTGCTGTGTTGCGTGCTGCCATCGAAAAAGCCGCTTCTGAAGCTGCTGAAGGCAACTATCAGGCTGCTTGTGTCGCTTTGGCTGCTCCCATCAATGCTGCTAAGTCTCAGGCTGAAGCCTACGAAGCCTTTGTTGATGGAACCGTAGCACGTTTGGAATTGCTCCTGCTTGAGGCGGGCGTGAAGAGCGCCGACTACCGTGCCGTGCTCACTTCTGCCCGGCAACTTATCGCTTCCGGACTGGCCAAGGCCGATGCCCGTTCCGTTCTGTTGAATGAATGGGTTGAATGCGTGGAAGCCTACATTCGTTATGCCGACTACATCGACGTGCTTAATGCTGTGCTCACTGCCGATGCTCCCTATGCGGCCGACCATCTCGAAGGTACCCGCACCGTGAAGAACGAACAGATGGCTCGTATGGATGCCGAATGGATCAAGGCTTGGATTGTAGACGAATATATCGCACGTCTCAAACAGGCTGCCCACTCTCTCCAGACCAGTGCATTGTTGGCCAGTACAGAGGCTATCGATGCCACCTTCCTCATTCAGTCCCCTGACTGTCAGACCGGAAATAAGGCTTGGGCACCTGAGGGTTGGGATATCGACAACCAAAATGGAGCTACTGTCACCAACTTCTCGCGCCATTGGAGCGGTGACGAAAACAACTACTACATCGACTCGTGGCATCCCACAGCCGGTGCTCTTACATTCACGGCCAGTCAGAAATTGACCGATATTCCTAACGGTCGTTACACACTGCGTGCCGTGTGCAGCACCGATGGTGACCATGTGCATCTCTTCGCTCATGCTCCGGAAAGTGCTGACTCAGTCTTTGTGGAATTCCCCAACGACAACAATATCGGTGGTGAGATATGGAAGGAAGCTGAAGAACACTACTTGGCCACCGGTGAGGAAACGCCCGAATATTTGGTGAACAACCGTGTTGGACAGGGTTGGGGTTGGAGAAGCCTCGAGATAGAAGTGACCAATCACGAGCTTATCATCGGCGCTACCTGTGATTCCACCAAACTTGATCGCGAGCCCTTCACCGGCACGTGGTTCTCGGTTGACGACTTTTCGCTCACACTCATATCGCTGGGCGACAATTCCGACTTTGATAACACTACCGGTATTGTTGGTGCAAGCCGTCAGCAGTCTGTGACCGTGCGTGTCATCGGTCGCCGTATTGAAGTGGAGGGCACTGACAGTTACGAGGTGTACGACCTGAGCGGACGTCTTATGGATCGCCGTACAGCCCTTCCCACCGGTATCTATGTAGTCAAAGCCGATGGATGCCAGATGAAGGTGGTAGTTCGTTAAACAACACAGTTCTTTTTCTGCTCCTTGCGGAGCATAATATCCGGGCGGGTTGACATGCGTAGGGCATGTCAACCCGTCTGCCTTTTGTTTGTGCTCTGTGCAGTCTGCAATCGGATTGCACGGGGTGTCTTCTGTTTATATCGACCGAAAGTCGTATCTTTGTTTTGCGAAACGTAGAATTTGTACCTTTTTATACAATCAGATATGCAACCAAACAATCAGATAATCCAGCAGACGTTCCCTGTGTTGGGAATGAGTTGTGCAGCCTGTGCTGCACGTGTGGAAAAGGCCGTGAATGCGGTGACGGGGGTGACGGGAGTAGCTGTCAACTATGCCACAGCCACTGTGGCTGTCAGTTATAGGTCGTCCGAGTGTGCGCCCGAGACACTACGTCGTGCCGTGGTAGAAGCCGGATACGACTTGGTGATTGCTTCCGCTCCCGATGAGGCTGCTGCTGTGGCTGCTGCCGCACGATCCGGTCAATATCGCTCACTACGTCGTCGCACGGTGTGGGCTGTGATGTTGGCTGTTCCTTTGATGGTGGTGGGGATGGGCTTCATGCATGCGGTGTGGGCACCTTGGGTGAGCGCAGTATTGGCCGCTCCGGTGGTATTTGTATTGGGGCGTCCTTTCTTCGTCAATGCCTGGCGTCAGTTACGACATGGTGCCGTCAATATGGATACACTTGTTGCCGTCAGCACCGGAACGGCTTACGCTTTCAGTCTTTTCAATCTTCTTTTTCCCCAGTTTTGGCGTTCTCGCGGCGTGGAGCCTCATGTGTGGTTCGAGTCGTCGGCTGTCATCATCGCTTTCATCCTGCTCGGTCGTTTGCTTGAGGAACGTGCCAAAGGACGCACCTCATCGGCTATCCGTCGGTTGATGGGATTGCAGCCACGTACGGTCACGGTGGTGACTCCCGACGGCACCACTGTTGAAGTTTCCGTCGGCCAGCTGCATACTGGTGAAACTGTGTTAGTGCGTCCGGGCGAGAAGATTGCTGTGGACGGTGTGGTCATCGAGGGATGTAGCCATGTGGATGAGAGTATGCTCAGTGGTGAACCGTTGGCAGTGGGCAAGCAGGTGGGTAGCCGTGTTTTTGCCGGTACTGTCAACGGACGAGGTTCGTTTCGTTTTCGTGCCGAGCGTGTGGGGGCGGACACAATGTTGGCTCAGATTATCCGTCTCGTGCAGGAGGCGCAGGGCAGTAAGGCGCCTGTGCAACATCTGGCAGATCGGGTGGCCTCAGTGTTTGTACCCGTCATCATGGCCGTAGCCGTATTGGCGTTTGTCGTGTGGCTTGTGTGTGATTCCGTTGATGGTTTTACCCATGGACTGCTGGCTTTCGTCACAGTGCTTGTCATTGCTTGTCCCTGTGCACTCGGATTGGCCACACCTACGGCCATTATGGTGGGTGTGGGGCGTGGAGCCGAGGAGGGTATCCTTATAAAGGATGCGGCTGCTTTAGAGTCGGCCGCTCGTGTCGACACTGTGGTGATGGACAAGACCGGTACTCTCACAGAGGGTCGCCCCGAGGTGACCGACAGCCGGTTTGTTTCCACTTCCGACATGACAGACCCAGCTGTCGGTGAGGGACATTTGGTGCGTGTGCTTTGTGCGCTGGAACGCCGTTCGGAGCATCCTTTGGCTGCAGCTGTTGTGGCACGTTGGTGTGATTCGACGGATTGCGTAGTGACTCACTTTGAGAGTCTTACGGGGCGCGGCGTTTGTGGCCGTGTGGACGGACAACTCTATTTCGTGGGCAACTCCCGTCTGCTGAGTGAGCGTGGAGTTACTGTGGATACGGAATTAGCCGTTGAGGCCGGTCGGTGGGAGAGGGAGGCTAAAACCCTCGTTTGGTTGGCCGACTCGCAGCGTGCGTTGGCTGTCGTGGCTGTGACCGATCGCCTCCGTTCATCGGCCGTTGAGGCCGTGACTGCTCTGCAGCGCGAGGGCATCCGCGTGTGTATGCTCACGGGTGACAACTTAGCCACGGCTACCGAAGTGGCGCGCTGCACGGGCATCCGCCATTTCGAGGCCGGTCTTCTGCCTCAGGACAAGAACCACAGGATAGAGGAACTGCAGCGTGCGGGAAGTTGTGTGGCCATGGTGGGCGACGGCATCAACGACAGCGCTGCTCTGGCCCGTGCCGATGTGGGCATTGCCATGGGGCGTGGCAGTGATATAGCTCTGGAAGTTGCCGGTATGACGATTCTCTCGTCTGATTTAACCCGCGTGGCCGAGGCCATCCGTTTGTCGCGCCTCACGATGCGCACCGTGCGGCAAAACCTTTTCTGGGCTTTCATCTATAATCTCGTGGCAGTTCCCGTGGCTGCCGGTGTGCTTTACCCTCTGTGCGGCTATCTGCTCAATCCCATGATTGGCGGTGCGGCCATGGCGTTCAGTAGTGTCAGTGTGGTGACCAACAGTCTGCGCCTGCGCCGCAAGGATGCGCGTCGGGAGGAATCTGCAGTGGAAAGCATGTCCGGGGAAACGCAATGTGAAGCGATTCCGTTGGTCAAGGCTTCCGCTAAAACTGCCGATTCCGCTCTGTCCGTTGCAAAGGTGCGGATGGAACTGCAGGTGGACGGTATGATGTGCGATCACTGTCGCATGCATGTGGAGAAAGCGCTCAATACCCTGTCCGGCGTGAAAGCCACCGTCACGTTGGAACCTCCTATGGCCGTGGTGGAGTTTGAGGGAGAACCCTTGAGTCTGGAGGAACTGCAGCGGTGTGTCAGTGATCGGGCGGGAGACTATAACCTGTCGCTTCTGTAGGCCAAGTTACGTTAGGTCTATAACACAACTGTAGATTTGTTGCCGAAGCGCATATGTGAGAGATAGGGGGGCGATGTGGCAACAGAAAATTGCACCGGGTGGATGTGTATTCGCCGAAATTCGTTAATTTTGTGAATAAAATCAATTTCGGATGAAAATCTTACGAATTCTTACGGCTGTCCTGACTCTCATGGCTGTCATTGCCGCACAGGCTCAGGACGAATGGCCAACGGTACGCCCCGAGGCGCGGTTTGACACGCCCGACGGTGAGATTGAAGATGCTTCGTCGCCTCAGTCGGCTCCGTTGACGGGGCATTTCACCTCCAATGTGGAAAACCTTGGCAATTACAGCGTACGCTATGAGTGGCGCATCTACCCGCAGGGGCAGGAAAGTGCCCCGCTTATCCAGCGCTATGATGTCGACATGGACTACACGTTCACCCAAAGCGGCACGTTTTGTGTGCAACTCTATGCAACGTTCATTCATGGGACGGATACTATCCAGTATCCCGGTGAGGGCGAGGCTGAGCCTTTTGTAGTGAGCATTAGTGAGTCAAAATTGGAACTTCCCAATGCCTTCACCCCCAACGGAGACGGAATCAATGACGTTTATCGAGTGAAGGACAACTACCAGTCCATTGTGAGTTTTCGTGCTGCTATATTCAACCGCTGGGGACAGAAACTCTACACATGGACCGATATCACGGGGGGGTGGGACGGCACGTATCACGGATCACGTGTGAAAGACGGCACCTACTTTGTGGTGGTGGAGGCACGTGGCGCCGACGGACGCGAATACAAGATAAAGAAAGACGTGAACATACTGACAGGTTTTGAACGCAACGATTCTAACGGAAGCAACCTATGAGAAACGATAGCGAGAAAGAGACCGGATACATTGAGGTGCTCGGTGCGCGGGTACATAATCTGAAGAATGTGGACGTGACGTTGCCACGCAACAGTCTGACCGTAATCACGGGACTGAGCGGGAGCGGAAAATCATCGCTTGCCTTCGACACAATCTTTGCCGAGGGACAGCGGCGCTATGTGGAGACTTTCTCGGCCTATGCGCGCAATTTCCTGGGCAATCTGGAGCGTCCTGACGTTGACAAAATCACCGGATTGAGTCCGGTGATTTCCATCGAGCAGAAGACGACGAATAAGAATCCGCGCTCTACCGTGGGCACCACGACTGAGATTTACGACTTCCTGCGCTTGCTTTTTGCCCGTGCCGGAGAGGCTTATTCCTATTTGTCGGGCGAACGTATGGTGAAGTATACCGAAGAACAGATTATTCAACTCATGCTCAGCCAGTATAGAGGTCGCCGCGTGTATCTTTTGGCTTCTTTGGTAAAGAGCCGTAAGGGGCATTACAAAGAACTTTTTGAGACGGTGAGTCGCAAGGGATTTCTCCACGTGAGGGTGGATGGAGAGGTGCGCGAGATTGTGCGCGGCATGAAGCTTGACCGATACAAAAATCACACCATAGAGGTGGTGGTGGATAAACTGCGTGTGCAGGATTCCGATGAGAAGCGTCTGCGTTCCAGCATGGCTACAGCCATGCGCATGGGCGACGGACTTGTGATGGTGTTGGATGCCGATACCGGCGAGGCGCGTCACTACAGTCGGCGCCTGATGTGCCCCGTCACGGGCATTGCCTACCGTGATCCTGCGCCCCACAACTTCTCGTTCAATTCGCCCCAAGGGGCTTGTTCGCGTTGCAAGGGGCTGGGCTACGTGACACTTATCGACGTGGACAAAGTCATTCCCGACCGTCGTCTGTCGATTCATGCCGGAGCCATAGCTCCGCTTGGAGGCTATAAAAATGCTATGATATTCTGGCAGATTGCCGCTTTGCTGGAGAAATACGATGCCACACTCAAGACACCCGTCTCAGAATTGCCGGACGAGGCGATGGAGGAAATCCTCTACGGGTCGATAGACCGCGTGCGTATTAAGGCCGAACTGGTACACACGTCGTCAGATTATTATGTGACTTACGAAGGTTTGGTGAAATATATCCGGATGATGCAGGAGAGCGATACGTCAGCCACCGCACAGAAGTGGGCCGAACAGTTCTCCAAGACGTGTATTTGTCCCGAATGCAACGGGCGGAAGCTTAACCGCGAGGCGCTCCACTTCCGTGTGGATGGAAAGAATATCGCCGAATTGGCCGAGATGGACATACGTGATCTCTACGAGTGGGTGGACGGATTGAGCGGCCGGCTCGAAGGACGTCAGCTTCGCATCGCCGGAGAGATTGTGAAAGAAATCCGTTCGCGTCTGCGCTTCCTGCTCGACGTGGGACTGGACTATTTGTCGCTCAATCGTTCGTCCATATCGCTTTCCGGCGGTGAGAGTCAGCGAATCCGCCTGGCCACGCAGATTGGTTCGCAATTGGTAAATGTGCTCTATATCCTTGACGAACCCAGTATCGGACTGCACCAGCGCGACAATCGTCGCCTCATCCGTTCGCTCAAGGATTTGCGCGATGAGGGCAACACGGTGATTGTGGTGGAACACGATGAGGACATGATGCGAGAGGCAGACTATGTGGTGGATATGGGACCTCGGGCCGGACGGCTCGGAGGTGAGGTGGTTTTTCAGGGGACGCCAGGGGAAATGCTGCGCATGCAGACGCTTACCTCGCAATATCTCAACGGCGGACTGAAAATAGAAGTGCCTCCTGTGAGACGCATGGGGTCGGGGCATACGCTGAGCCTGCGTGGTGCACGGGGCAACAATTTGTGCGGCGTGGATGTGGACTTTCCGTTGGGCACGTTCATCTGCGTCACAGGCGTGTCGGGCAGCGGCAAGTCTACGCTTATCAATGACACGCTGCAGCCCATCCTGTCGCAACATTTCTACCGTTCGCTGCGCGCCCCCGAGCCCTACGACGCCATCGAGGGCATCGAACTCATCGACAAGGTGGTGGACGTGGACCAGTCGCCCCTGGGACGCACGCCGCGCTCCAATCCCGCCACCTACACGGGCGTGTTCTCCGACATCCGCTCGCTTTTCATCAATCTGCCCGAAGCCAAAATACGCGGCTACAAGCCCGGACGGTTCTCGTTCAATGTGAAAGGCGGACGCTGCGAGGCTTGTTTGGGTAATGGCTACAAAACCATCGAGATGAACTTTCTGCCCGATGTATACGTGCCTTGCGAGGTGTGTCACGGCAAGCGCTATAATCGCGAGACGCTCGAAGTACGTTTCAAGGGTAAGTCCATTGCCGACGTGCTCGACATGACGATCAATCGCGCTGTGGAGTTTTTCGAAAATCAGCCCGTCATACTGAACAAAATCAAGGTGCTGCAGGATGTTGGACTGGGCTACATACGTCTGGGGCAGCCCTCCACCACGCTCTCGGGCGGCGAGAGCCAGCGCGTGAAACTGGCCACCGAGTTGTCCAAACGCGACACGGGGCGTACGCTCTATATTCTTGACGAGCCCACCACAGGACTCCATTTCGAGGACATCCGTGTTTTGCTGGGTGTACTCAACCGATTAGTGGATAAGGGAAACACCGTGATTGTCATCGAGCACAATCTTGATGTGATCAAGTCGGCCGACTATATCATCGACATGGGACCGGACGGTGGCCGGGGTGGTGGACAGGTAATTGCTACGGGAACGCCCGAACAGGTGGCCGCTTGCGGTAAGGGGCACACGGCACCCTTCCTAAAAGAAGCATTGTATGGCAAAGCAGAAGATTAACAAGACAAATGTGGCACGTCTGCTCGACAAGGCCGGCGTGGCCTACGAACTTATCCCCTACGAGGTGGACGAGAGCGACCTGAGCGCCACCCACGTGGCCGCCTCGCTGGACGAGGACGTGGAGCAGGTGTTCAAAACGATAGTGCTCCACGGCGACCGCACGGGGCACTTCGTGTGCGTGGTGCCCGGTGACAGGGAAATAGATCTGAAGCAGGCCGCCCGCGTCAGCGGAAACAAGAAGTGTGAACTCCTGCCCATGAAGGAATTGCTGCCCACCACGGGCTACATCCGCGGCGGCTGTTCGCCCGTGGGTATGAAGAAACCTTTTCCCACCTATATCCACGATTCCGCTATACGCTATCCCTTCATCTACGTCAGTGCCGGCCAGCGAGGTCTGCAGGTGAAACTTTCGCCCGGCGACTTGCAGCGTGTGGTGGGCGCCTCGTTCGTTTCGCTCACGGCAGATGATTAGTGCCGTTCTACGGAAGGGTTCCCTTTTGTATGTTTCGTTCAAATACCTTCACCGCAGTCTTCTTCTTTGGAAAAAATCACGAGTGAAAAACAGTAAGAGTAACGTTCCGGCTATTTGCGATGCGGCCGTAAACCGGAATGCACTCTCATACCCCATGTATTCCACCAGCATTCCGCCAGCCAGGATGCCGATACCCATGCCCAGATCCCACGAAGTCAGAATTGTGGAATTGGCCGTGCCGCGCTGGTCGTGCCGCGCCACATTGATAAACATGCTCAGGAAGGCCGGATACATGCGCCCGTTGCCCAATCCGAGCAGCAGCGGAGCTACATAGTAGGCCCACAGGCCGGGCGACCAGGCAAAGAGCGTGAGCCCCACGGCCGACAGGGTGGCCCCCTGCAGCGCGTTGGCCGTGAGCTTCCCCTTGCGCAGCGACCGCACGCCCACGAGGCGCGACACAAACAGTCCGCCGGCGATGATGGCGAAGAACACGCCCGAACCGTCCGTTATGCCCAGCTGCTCCTTGCTGTAGATGGCCACGTAGTTGCTCATCACGCCCCAGCACAGACCGAACAGCATGATGTTGACGGCCAGCAGCCAGCCGCGCGTCAGGAAGAAGTGATCCAGACTCATTTTGGGCTTATCGGTCACGCGCAGTCTGGAACGTGTGCGGATGGACGCCACCGTGAGGAATCCCAGTCCGGCCACAGCCAGCGACAGCCAGAAGAGCAGTTCGAAGCGGCTGGTGGCGGAGTAGAGGTAAATACCGGCGGTGGGTGCCGTGGCCATGGCCAGATTGTTGCTCAGTCCGTAGTAGCCGATGCCCTCGTTGCGGCGCGAGGAGGGCAGTACGTCCAGCGCCACTGTGCTGTTTGCTACTGTAGTGGCGCCGAAGGGCAGGCCGTGTAGGGTGCGCACAATGGCAAACATCAGGATGGACACAGCGCCTATATATCCTCCGAAACAGATGAAGAACGCGAAGAAGCACAGCATCAGCACCCGCTTGCGATCGAAACTGTCCACCACGAATCCGCTGAAGGGGCGTATCAGCAGTGCGGCCACCACATAGCCGGACAGAACCAATCCGATTGTGTCTTTGTCGGCCTCGAACTGTGCAGTGAGATAAATGGGCAGAATGGGGGTGATCAGGTAGAATGAGAAAAACATCAGGAAATTGGCTGTCATCACTTTGCAGAAGTTCAGATTCCAAAGCCGTTCGTTGCTATTTGTGACAGATTGCGTATTCATATATATAAATAGGTGTATATTGCGGGAGAGAGGTAGAGTGTGACAAGCTTTGTTAGATGGCTGGAGAGCTGCATTCCAGTTGTAGCAGGAACCGCTTGACAGTCAGTCCTCCTCCGTATCCGGTCAGTGTGCGGTCTGAACCGATCACACGATGGCAAGGCACAAACACGGATAGCGCATTGGCTCCGTTGGCATTGGCTACGGCTCTTACCGCTGCAGGTCTGTCGATGCGACGGGCCAGTTCGCTATAGGACATCGTGGTGGCATACGGAATGGTAGTTAGGGCAGTCCACACGGAACGCTGGAAGTCCGTTCCCGCAAACTGTAGCGGTACAGAGAACGTGCGGCGTTTGCCGGTAAAATACTCGTCAAGTTGTTGGGCGGCAACGTCCAAAATCGAGGTGAAACCAATCTTAAAATCAGCTTCTAAAAGGGTGGACAGTCTGTTCATAGTGCGTTCGTGATGTATTCCCGACGTCCAGTCGCACAGGCAGAGTCTGTGGTTCAGGTCGCCAAGCACGAGTGTGCCGCAGGGGCTCTCGTAGGATCTGATCACTATTCGATGCCGCACGTTTATCTGTTGTCGTGTCTCCATTCTTAATTTCTTTCCACATCCTGTTTATGATGCAAAGTTACGCATTTTTCGCCACTTGTGTATTAATTGACGACGATTTGATGAAGAGGATGTGCGGGACGGTTTTCTGTCTTTATTCAATATTCTTTCAAAAAAATGTTTTAAGCGTTGGACTGAAAAAGTTAAATTGCTGTGATAAGCGGGTAAGGTTGTACTTTTCCGGGTCGAAAAGTACGTTTTCCATCTTGTGGTTGTTGTTTGCATATATTATTTTTGTACCGTAAAATAAGTTTGTACCATTTTAATAAAAGAAGATAACAATGATATATGGAATCATAAGCGGCATATTGGCCGGATACATTGCCAGCCGTTTGCAAAAGGGAGAGGGTAGCGGTTGTCTTGTCAATCTGTTCTTGGGTATCATCGGTGGCCTTGTAGGCAGTTGGCTTTTCGGCCTCTTCGGATTGGAAGCCTATAGCTGGATGGGCGAGATTGTGGTGTCTGTCATTGGCGCCGTGGTGGTGCTGTGGGTGTTCTCCCTGTTGAAGTAAAACACCATCTTTCCTTGTTCGGGCAATCAGCCGGCAGGTGATCATGAACGTGTATTTTGTTCTTTGCAGTACACGTACGTAAGGTGCTTCAGTATGTGTACATAGTGTTGTTATGTACACATACTGAAGGTGGTTATGAACGTGTACTGCAGAAGTTTATGTACGCGTAGAGCAACAGGGTATACTCCTTTGAATCTTCGGCATGGAAAACTTTCTACTGCTCCGGAAATACTGTTTAAGGAATACCCTGACATCCACATGGCTTACTCTCAATGCCAATATCAAATTGTCCGGGGAAAACTTGCATGGAGTAGCAGACAGAAAGTTTTTCTTTTTAGGCTGGCAAAGATATATGGATATCCCCACTAAATTTCTACAGCCCTATTTGTTGGCTCATTTTATATTGTTTCCTGAATGTCCCTGATTAGATTGGATGATAAAAATACAGTTCAGGCTTTCACAAGTCCGAACTGTTTTGAAATCCATGGAAATCTTTTACTTTAAAGTAATCAAGTAAATGAATGTTTTTTAGTTAACTTGCACTTTTCGTCCCGCTGCCTTCCGGTATTTCTCATTTTCTTTGATTTTCAGACTCATTTTAACAAGCAAATATGGTGCATCTGTTTCATCGGATTTGATACCACGCAAATTACCTATCAGTTTACTCATCTGATTGTCCATAGTCGCATGTTTTCTACTTCCTTTTAAGGCGTCGGTACCCTTAGTGGTGATTCTGTATATACTGCCTCCATAGATTCCCCGACTTTAATAAAGTCAGAATCCGCATGAATTAAATCGACTCATCATCAACACGTTAATTGTTCTGTCGAGTAACGGATTCCCGCCGTACTCACCTAAACATGGCGGATTGTTCTATTCTTATGTAGGCTCCCATGTAGGGAACATGAGCCATA
>JAMPGY010000033.1 GCA_023663705.1 Clostridium sp.
ACAGTGCCGACACAGCCATCCACACAGGAAAAAGGCCGCCTGAACTTGTTAGACAACCTCTTTTGAGACAATCCTATTAAATCACACCTACGGAAAGCCCTATGGCCCGTATTCCATAAAACAAAAAAAATGCGACCGACAGGAAACATCCATACCGGTCGCGGTCTTTATCACTCAAACCGAACGAATCGGTTGATTACTTATCGCCGAAGTAGCGGTTGTACAAGCCCATGAAGCCACGTCCGTGACGAGCCTCATCCTTGGCCATCTCATGTACCGTATCGTGGATAGCATCCAGGTTCTGAGCCTTGGCCATCTTGGCAATGTCCATCTTGCCGGCACAAGCACCACTTTCTGCCTCCATTCTCTTCTTCAGGTTGGTCTTCGTGTCCCACACCATGTCACCCAGCAACTCGCAGAAACGAGAAGCGTGGTCAGCCTCCTCAAAGGCATAGCGTTTGAAAGCCTCAGCGATTTCGGGATAACCCTCGCGATCAGCCTGACGGCTCATGGCCAAATACATTCCCACTTCGGTGCACTCGCCCTCGAAGTTGGCCTGCAGACCCTTCTTGATTTCGGGATCAACATCCTTGGCAATGCCAATTACATGCTCAGTGACAAACGTCAATTCCGTGTCTGTCATTTCATTGAACTTAGATGCGGGAGCCTTGCACTGGGGGCACTGCTCGGGAGCCTCTGTACCTTCGTGGATATAACCACATACCGTACATACAAATTTCTTTACCATACTTTTTTATTAATAAACCATCAATATTGTTTTCTCTTCACTTAGTTAGAGTATACAAAGGTAGAACATTTCTTGTATCCACGCAACGATTTGCATGATTTAATTTGCTGTCCTTTCCGCTGCGGAAAGCTCCCTCCGCCATACTTTTCATGCAGTTGGGACACACGGGTGGAATACTTTCTCGTTTTTATTTCCTATCTTTGCCCCGAACTAAGAACAACAAGTATATGAACTACGGTTTTGTGCGCATCGCATCAGCCGTCACCACAGTGAAAGTGGCCGACTGCAAATACAATACCCGCCAGATAGAGAGCCTGATTGCACAGGCCGAAGGAAAAGGAGTGGAAATTATCTGTTTTCCTGAACTGAGCATCACAGGATACACCTGCGGCGACCTGTTCTCGCAACAGATCTTGCTGGACGAAGCAGAAATGGCACTTATCAGCCTGATGAACTTCACACGCTCACTGGACATCATCTCCATCGTGGGCGCACCGGTGGCATACCGGGGCACATTGCTCAACTGTGCCGTGGTGCTTCAGAAAGGCAAGATACTGGGCATCGTGCCGAAAACCTACCTGCCCAACTACAAGGAGTTTTACGAGCAGCGATGGTTCACTTCGGGCACCACGCATCCCGACACCAATGTGCTCATCTGCGGGCAGCAGGTGCGTATGAGCAGCCACATGCTTTTCCGCACCCCCTCGTGTTGCTTCGGCATCGAACTGTGCGAGGATCTGTGGGCTCCCATACCGCCCAGCAGCACACTGGCGCTACAAGGAGCGGAAATTATCTTCAACCTCAGCGCCGACAACGAAGGTATCGGCAAGCATGCCTATTTGCAATCGCTGGTGGCCCAGCAGAGTGCACGTTGTCTGGCCGGATACGTATTTGCCGGATCGGGATTCGGGGAAAGCACACAGGACGTAGTGTTTGCCGGCAAAACCATGATTTACGAGAACGGCACACTGCTGGCCGAGGGGATGCGGTTCGACCTGAAGGATCAGTTGACCATCAGCGAGATCGACGTGGAAAAACTGCGCGGTGAGCGACTGGCCAACACAACATTCTCCGCCAGCATAGCCCGCCACTGCCAAACGGAGCAGCCCATCGTGGTGGAGAGCGAACTGTTTGTACCGAAGGAGTTTGAACTCACGCGTACCATCCCAACCCATCCTTTTGTGCCGACAGGAAAGATGCTGGACGAGCGTTGCGAGGAAATCTTCGCCATTCAGGTGAACGGACTGGCTCAAAGACTGACACATACCCATTCGCAAATCGTTGTGCTGGGCATCTCCGGCGGACTGGACTCCACGCTGGCTCTGCTCGTGTGTGTGAGAACGTTCGACAAGCTCGGCCTGTCGCGCAAGGGCATCGTGGGCATCACCATGCCCGGCTTCGGAACCACAGGACGCACCTACCGCAATGCCGTAAACCTGATGAAGAGCCTCGGCATCACCATACGCGAGATAAACATCAAGGACGCCTGCATGCAGCACTTCGCCGACTTGGACATCGATCCCGAAGTGCACGACGTGACTTACGAGAACAGTCAGGCACGCGAGCGCACCCAAATATTGATGGATGCCGCCAACCAGATGAACGGACTGGTAGTGGGCACAGGCGATCTCTCGGAACTGGCGCTGGGATGGGCCACCTACAACGGCGACCACATGAGCATGTATGGAGTGAACACCTCCGTACCCAAGACATTGGTGAAACATCTGGTGACCTGGGTGGCCGGTACGCTGACCGAGAGTCTGGCGCGCGAGACGTTGCTCGACATCGTAGACACCCCCATCAGTCCGGAACTCATCCCGGCCGACGAGAACGGAGAGATACAGCAGAAGACGGAGGATCTGGTGGGACCTTACGAGTTGCATGACTTTTTCCTCTACTACACTCTGCGCTACGGATTCCGTCCGTCGAAGGTGTTTTACCTGGCCGGAAAGGCCTTCGGTAGCAGCTATACGGACGAAGTGATAAAAAAATGGTTGACAACGTTCTACCGGCGTTTCTTCGCCCAACAGTTCAAACGTTCCTGCCTTCCGGATGGCCCCAAGGTGGGCAGCTGTTCGCTCAGTCCGCGCGGCGACTGGCGAATGCCCAGCGACGCCTCGTCGGCCTCATGGCTTGAGGAGTGTGAACGGCTCTGACCGTCACGCCAACCTAAATAAACGCCATCAACGCAGCACCAAGCCCGTTGATGGCGTTTATGTTTGATAATGTCTTCCATCTCCAAGCATCTTCCGTCAGAATTTCCCTCGTCCTCCGCACCACGTTTACTTCACTTTTACTTCTATTGAAAGTAAAGGTTTACTTTAACTGGAAGTACTACCTTACTTTAACTGGAAGTAAAAGCTTACTTCTACGTAAATAAGGGTGTAATCCCAACTGGAGTAAGTACCAAGTAGAGAGCATCCGCTGCCACTACGATATGTAGGGCAACGGACACTTGGGTTGCGAAGTCACCAACAACCCGTGTGCTACAAATTCTCCGCCCATTATGAATCGAGGGCAGTAAGCCTAAAAGCGGTTCTCACACCGTTATCTCACCCGATCCCAGACAACGGTGGTGACGCTCGTCGTAAATCACACAGAATTGTCCCGGAGCTACCCCCTGCAGGGGTTCATCGGCACGGACAAGGTAGGAGGCGTCGTCCGTTCGCTCCAGCCGCGCCGGATAGAACTCGGGTGTGTGACGTATCTTGCACATCACGCGTTCCATATCCACCGCACGGGTCAGGAAGTGGAAGTCGTGTATCGGAAATGCCTGCCTATAGGCCGCACGGCTCTCAAAGCCATGGCTCACATAGAGCACATTGGCCTCCACGTCCTTGCGCACGGCATACCACGGACCGCCTCCGAAACCAAGACCGCGACGCTGACCGATGGTGTGGAACCACAGGCCACGGTGCCGGCCGATGAAGCGCCCGGTCTCCCACTCCACCACATCACCAGGCAACTCACCCAGATAGCGACGCAGATAGTCGTTATAATTGATGCGCCCCAGAAAGCAGATGCCTTGCGAGTCCTTGCGGCGGGCATTGACCAGATGCTCCTGTTGGGCCATGCGCCGCACCTCCTCCTTCGTATAGCCCCCGATGGGAAACATCGCCTTACGTAATTGCCAGTCAGCAATCTGTGCCAGAAAGTCAGTCTGGTCCTTCACCGGATCGGGACATGTCGTGAGCCATTTGAAACCCTCGGCGTCCACTTCCGTACCGGCATAATGTCCGGTGGCAATGTAGTCGTAGGCATGTCCGCGCTTCTCGTGAAAAGCTCCGAACTTGACCAGACGGTTGCACATGACATCCGGATTCGGTGTGAAACCCGCACGCACCTTGTCCATCGTGTAGCTCGTCACCCTATCCCAATATTCACGGTGACAATCCACCACTTCGAGCGTACAACCGTAGCGCGACGCCACGATGGAGGCCATCTCAACGTCCTCCTCGCTCGTGCAGTTCCATTCGGTGTCCTCATCGGGCCCTATCTTAATGTAGAAACAGTCGGGTTGAAAACCCCTCCTCACCAGTTCGTACACCACCACGGAACTGTCCACTCCTCCGGAAAGCAAAACGGCTACACGCTTTCCGCTATCAAATTCTTCTGTTGTCATAACTATAGGACAATTGTTGTTTTACTCCCCGAAGCGCTCACAGGCATTGCCGCCCTCCGGCTGGAACCCGATGTGCACCCGGGAGTGACTCTTATCTAAAAGACTCGGGGTGCCCGCTCCCATGCAGAAGCAGACACCCCGATATGTCGCGGGCCGACGGTTTACTGCCCGGCCTCGGGCGCCTTGTCGATCAGATCCATAAACTGGTCGAGTTTCGGCGTGATAATGATTTGGGTGCGGCGATTGCGCTGCTTGCCCACCTCGGTGTTGTTGTCGGCAATAGGATTGTACTCTCCCCGGCCTGCTGCAGAGAGGCGCTTGGGATCCACCCCGTAGGTGTTTTGCAATGCCTGCACCACGGATGACGCACGCAGGGCACTGAGATCCCAGTTGTTGCGGATATTGGTGCGCGAGATGGGCACATTGTCGGTATTACCCTCCACGAGCACATCGTAATCCTTATAGTCCATGATGATCTTGGCTATCTTGCTCAGCGTCTGACCGGCGCGGTCGTTGATTTCATAGCTGCCCGACTTGTAGAGCATGTTGTCGGCCAAAGAGATGTAGACAACGCCCTTGAGCACCTGTATATCCACCTCCTGCATTTCCTCACGGCTGAGCGAACGGGTAAGGTTGTTGGTGAGCACCATATTCAGTGAGTCGGACTTATCCTTGGCTTCAACCAACTGCTTGATAAACTTGTTGGAAGCATTTATTTCATCGACCAACTTGGAGATGTTCACATTGCCCTGCGAGTTTTGCTGCAGGCTCTTGTCAAGCGAACTTTGCAATCCCTCGTAAGCCTTCTTCAATTCGGCATTGGCTCTCTTAGCTTCCCCCAGACGCGCGTCCAAACTTTCGGAATTGGCTTCACACTTAGCCAATTGCACCTTAGTGTCCTGGAGCGTGGTGCTGAGCTGATCGTATCTGGTCTGCATTTCGGCCAACTTCTTCTTACCGGCACAACCGGTACACATCAAAGCCCCTGCCAACAGAGGCAAAATAATCATTGCTTTCTTCATATCCTTGTTGTTTTTATGGTTTGTTGCAACCGTTGGAACGAACGGATTCCTCCTTTTGGGCTGCAAGTTACAGATATTCTATATTATAAAGAGTATCAGTTAATGAAAGATAACATTTTATGCAAGTATTTAAATGCCTGACAGGCTTACTCGTCCGGACGGAGTTCACGCAGGGTATCAACTTTGGAGAGGCGGTCACGCAACCGTTCCATCCTGCTCTTGCGTATGCTGAGGGTCATCACGCAATCGTTGTCATAGCTTTGCGACACAATGATAGGTTCCTCTTCCTTTACCACTCTCATCACACTGTTCATGAAAGGGTATTCAAATGAGAATGTGATTTCTTCGTCCACCGTCTTCTCAATAATCTGTGCACGCGAAAGGGCATCTGCCGTGGCCTCACGATAAGCCACGATGAGACCGCTCGTACCCAGTTTCACACCACCGAAGTAGCGTACGACAATCACCAGAACATCTGTCAAGTCATTGGAATTTATCTGCCCCAAGATAGGCTTACCGGCCGTACCGGAGGGTTCTCCGTTGTCGTTGGCACGGAAAACCGTCCGGTCGGCACCGAGCATGTAGGCATAGCAGCAATGGCGTGCATCGAAGTACTTCTTCTGATAGTAAGCCAAATGCTCCTTCACCTCATCGGTGGTAGTAACAGGCAGAGCGAAAGCCAGAAACTTGCTGCGCTTCTCGGTGTATTCCCCCTGCACGGGAGCAGCCAATGTGCGATAAGTGTCTTTTATCTCCATGATCCTTTCATGAGTTCACCTGAAAGCAGGTACATCCCTCCTGCAGGAATGCCACAATCTGACGGGCGGCGGCAACTCCAGCGTTGATGTTGGCCTCTGCCGTCTGCGCTCCCGTCTTCCGAGGTGTGGCGAAGTAACGGCCGACACACTTCCGTTCAAACTCGGCCGCCACATCAGGACGGATGTCCGTCAGGTAGCGCAAATCGGGACGTTCTTCCATCAGCGCGAGCAATTGCGCTTCATCAATCACTTCCTTGCGGGCTGTGTTGACCAACACTCCGTCTTGGGGCATGCATCCGACAAGCGACCGGTTGATGCAACCCTGCGTCTCGGCCGTGGCAGGAATGTGCAGAGAAACAATGTCGCATGTGCCAAACAACTGTTCCGCACTATCAACGGCCTTTACTCCGGCCTCCTCGATAGCCGAGGCAGGACAGAAGGCATCGTAGGCATACACGTCCATATCAAATCCGCGGGCTATGCGAGCCACATTGCGCCCCACGTTACCGAAAGCCAGGATGCCCAGTCTTTTTCCCTTCAGCTCCGTACCGGCCTTACCTGTGAAAAAGGCACGCAAGCCGAACACAAGAAGGCCGAACACGAGCTCAGCCACAGAGTTTGCATTCTGTCCGGGTGTGTTCATCACCACCACTCCATGAGCCGTGGCCGCCTCCAGATCCACATTGTCGTAACCAGCTCCGGCACGCACTACTATCTTCAAGGCGGAAGCGGCATCAAACACTTCGGCATCCACTTTGTCGCTTCGCACAATCAGTGCATCCGAATCGGCCACTGCATTGAGCAATTCTGTTTTATCGGTATACTTCTCTAATAACGCCAATTCATAACCGGCCGCTTCTATCACCTTCCTGATGCCCTCCACTGCTGTCCAAGAGAAGGGCTTTTCGGTTGCTATCAATACTTTCGCCATAGTTTTAAGCTCCATTTCATCATTGTTCTGGAAAAGTAATCGCTCAGTGCGCACGCTCAAAATCCTGCATGCAGCAGACAAGCGCATTCACGGCCTCCATAGTCTGGGCATTGTAACACGAGGCGCGGAATCCCCCCACACTGCGGTGTCCCTTAATGCCCACCAGGCCACGCTCTGCAGCCATAGTCAGAAATTCGGTTTCCAAATGCTTATATTCTTCATTCATCACAAAGCAGATGTTCATGCGTGAACGATCTTCCTGGACAGCGGTACCTCTGAACAGTCTGTTGCGGTCGATCTCCGCATACAAGACATCGGCACGCTCCTGCGCCCGCCCGGCCATAGCCTCAACGCCACCGTTGGCCTTGATCCAACGCAGATTCTGCATGGCGCAATAGATGGGAACAACCGGCGGAGTGTTGTACATGGAACCGCCTTTCACATGAACCTTGTAGTTGAGCATAGAGGGAATGGCGCGTGACACTTTCCCCAGCGCATCGTCTTTCACAATAACCACATTAACCCCGGCCATAGACAGATTCTTCTGTGCACCGGCATAGATGCAAATATACTTGCTTACGTCCACCGGACGGGAAAAAATGTCGGATGACATATCGGCCACCATGGGAACCGGGCTATCGGGATCGCTCTTCAGTTCCGTACCGTAGATGGTATTATTAGTGGTGATGTGCAGATAGTCTGCATCGGCCGGAGCCTCGTATCCTTTGGGTATGTAGATGAAATTGTCGGCTGCAGAAGACGCTACTTCCACCACTTCACCCAACAGACCGGCTTCCTTCATGGCTTTTCCGGCCCAGGTGCCCGTGTTGAGGTAAGCAGCTTTCTTTTCCAGAAAATTAAAAGGAACACGGCAGAACTCCATGCTGGCTCCGCCTCCCAAAAACAAAACCGAATATCCTTCGGGGACACGCAACAGTTCCTTGACCAAAGATATGGCCTCGTCCAGCACAGGCTGGAAGTTACCGGCTCTGTGACTGATCTCCATAAGTGACATGCCGCATCCTTCGAAGTCAAGACAAGCGGCTACCGTAGCTTCAACAACCTCACGGGGCAGCATCGACGGTCCTGCATTAAAATTATACGTCTTCATTTGCATCTCCTTTTTACTTTTTACTGTTTTTAATACCTAACATCCGCGAAAGTATATAAATTAATTCATACAAGCAAGCATCAGGCTACAAAAAACAAACAAAAATACATTTCACACTTTCATTTTATTCGGTAAAAAGAAATCAATGACGACATTTCGTAAACTCAGAAAGACGGTTCGATAATGGTCTTTACCCCCTTGATACGGACATTTCCTGCTTGTCGCATCACCTTGCCTGTCACCGATGTGCGAACAGCCACAAAGGCATAGTGATCCTTCACGTCAATGCGTCCCACATCGTCGCGTTCCAGCCCCACTGTCTTGTAGAGGAAACCGGCGATATCCACTTTATTTATCTTGTCCTTTTTGCCTTTGCCCACATAGAGAGTGGTCCAGCAAGGGCGGACTGGCTCCGGCACCCGCTCCGGCATCCCAAAACGTTCCGGACGGATGCGGATGTAATCGGGTTTGTGTTCCTCGGGACCAAATATCATGTAGGCACAGCCTTCCGCATCCCAACGTGCCGTACGACCGTTGCGGTGGATGTAGGCATCTTCGTTGAGAGGCAAGTGGTAATGAATGATGTTGTCGATGTGGGGTATGTCCAGACCACGGGCTGCCAAATCAGTGGAGACAAATACCGGACAGCTGCCATTGCTGAACTTATACAGAGCGCGCTCGCGATCCTTCTGCTCCATGCCTCCATGGAAGGTTTCGCACGCCAGCCCTTCCTTCTTCAGATAGTTGCCCACACGCTCCACACTCTCGCGGTAGTTGACAAAGACCAAGCTGGTCTGTTCCCCCAACACACACAGCAGACGACGCAGCGTGTTGAGTTTATCTTTCTCGGGAGAATGCACACAGAACAGGCGGATGCGGTCGGGTACCTGCTCCTCGGAAGACAGGTAGTCGAGACGTTCGTAGCCGTTGAGCGAGGACACAAACTGCGGAATCTCGTCGGCATCCGTTGCCGAAAGCAACATACGGCGTTCCAATGCGGGAAGACGGTCTGTCACTTGCTTCATTTCCTCACGGAAACCCAGTTCCAGGCATTTGTCGAATTCATCTATGATGAGTGTGCGGACAGTGGAGGCATCGATATTCCCCTTGCCCAAATGGTCATTCATACGTCCGGGCGTGGCAATCACAACTTGCGGTTTCACCTGGTTCAGCGTGCGGTGCTCGTCCATGGCAGGACGTCCTCCATAGCAGCTAACAGACTTGAAAACCGTACCCATCGACTTGAAAACGCCATCTATCTGAAGTGCCAGTTCACGGGATGGCACCAACACCACAGCCTGCACTCCGACCTCGTCCGTCCTCAGGCTCTGTACCAAAGGTAACAGGAAGGCCAGTGTCTTTCCGCTGCCCGTGGGAGACAGCAATACAAGATCATGTCCCTTGCGGTAAGCCGCCACGGTGTCTTCCTGCATAGCATTGAGTTGTTCTATACCCATGCGCCATAATATATCTTTCTGACTTGTTCCGTTCATACGTTTTTACTATTATTCAGCAGACAAAGGTACAACAAAATATACGAAGTCTCCTATACATTATTATATAAGGACGAAAAAACACGCTCCAACGGTATAATCCGCCGACATTAATTCGATGTATGCCGCAGTTTAATGCGGAAACGCGAAGTCAACCATCTTTTTTTCGTAAATTTGCAGCATTACAAAGCAAATACGCATGGAAAACTTCGACATCCACATACTGGGATGCGGCTCGGCTCTGCCCACAACACGACATAATCCGTCTTCACAGGTAATCAGCCTCAGAGGCAAACTCTATATGATAGACTGTGGCGAAGGCACACAATTACAAATGCGGCGCTCGCAACTGAACTTCAACCGGCTGGGGCACATATTCCTGTCGCATCTTCACGGCGACCATTGCTTCGGTCTGCCCGGACTTATCTCCACCATGGGACTGTTGGGACGGACCGCCGACCTGCACATACATGCCCCGGCAGAATACGAATCTATGCTACAAAACCAGCTGGACTTCTTCTGCAGTCAATTGACTTTCAAAGTAGTTTTTCATCCTATTGATACCACCCTCCACGCCTGCATCTACGAAGACCGTTCGGTAAGTGTACATTCGATACCCCTGAAACACAGAGTGCCTTGTTGCGGTTTTCTCTTTCACGAGGCGGCAACCCTCCCCCACATACGCAGGGATATGATCGACTTCTACGGCATTCCCAATCATCAGATCAACAACATCAAACACGGAGCAGACTGGCAGGATGAAGAAGGGAACATCATACCCAATTCCCGACTGACACTACCTGCCGCCCCACCCCGCTCATACGCATACTGCTCGGACACCCTCTACCTCCCTTCACTGACGGGATTGCTGAAAAATGTGAATCTGCTCTATCACGAAGCCACCTTCGGTAGCGATCAACAGAAGCGTGCACGGGAAACCAGACACAGTACGGCGGAACAAGCGGCTATGATCGCACGGGACTGCGGTGCCAAACGGCTCTGCATCGGGCACTACTCCGCTCGCTACACAGATGAGAACATACTGCTTGAAGAAGCCCGGAAAGTGTTTGCCGAAACCGTGGCCGCACAAGAAAATATGATACTTTCAATCAACAGTTGAAAAAAAGTGGCGGATAGACACAATAAATATTTGCACATTAGAAAAAGTATGCTTATCTTTGTAACAGATAGATAAAATGAATATGAAAGCAAAATACATTCTTATTTCATTATGTGCCGTTTTAACTTTGGGAATTCCCCAAAGCGTGTCTGCACAGACCGAAAAAGACGGTATTGAAGCTGAAACAAACCATATCACCATCACAGCCAATGGTTCTATCGTGCACATCACAAATGCAAACGGTCTGACGCTGGAAGTCTACAACATCACCGGCGTGTGCATTGCCTCGCATCACATCGAGAACAACGATGCCACCATCAACCTTTCTCTCAAGAAAGGATATTATCTTCTGAAAATTAACAACGTAGTTCGCAAAATTTCTGTTCGCTAAGTTCGTGCGATGAGAGGACGAAGCTATCTTCTTTCACTCCTGTTTCTGTTGTCTGTATTTTCCGGATGTCACGACTTTCATCCGGTGGAACGTGCGCCACTAAACCGTAGGGACATCGCCAATTGGCAATCGGCACAGCAACTTTCCCCCGACAGCATACGGCACTATATCGACCTTTTTCTGCGCAAGGAAAACACCCACATGCATACAGACCGCTATATCCGCCGGTTGTATATGCAAAAGCATCCCTTCATATGGATAAACCGCAACGGATATGACCGGAAAAAGACGGATTCAATGATCGCATATCTGCAACATGCTGCATCAACCTGCGGACTCCCGAGCACATGGATTCCCGTTCAATCGTTGAACGAATCTCTGCAACAATCACACACACCTGCCACTTTCATCACCCACGCCAATCAAGAGCTTGCATTTCTTGAATACACACTCACTTGCACCTATCTGTGTCTGGCCTGCGGTCTGCGCTATGGTTTTGTCAATCCCATGCAAGTGTTCAACCACCTTGAGAAGCAGGATACCACAGCCAATTCCCCCTACCGGAAATTATTCGATATTGATGTGGAACAACCTACAGACTCTTTTATAAACATCGCTCTTCAAGCTGCGCAACAGGGCAACGCCATCAGTTTCCTGAGAGACTGCGAACCGAAAGATAGTCTTTACCGTCAATTTGGAAAGGAACTGTCACAACTGTCCGACACCTCACGACACTTCCGCAGCTTGTGTGCCAATATGGAACGGATGCGATGGAGATATGCCCGCCCCACAGGAAAATACGTGTGGGTTAACATACCGGCGTACGAATTATACGCCGTGGATGAACAAGGCGACAGCATGATCAACATGAAGGTATGTGTGGGTAGCAGCAGTCACAAAACACCTCTGTTGCGCAGCCAGATCCAATACGTAGAACTGAATCCCTACTGGGTGGTTCCCTACAACATTGTCAAAGAGGAAATAGCTCCTCATCATGCAGGCAAATCCGATTATTTCATCCGGAACAGAATGAAAATCATCGAGAAAGGGACAAAGCGGGAAATGAATCCCGAGGAAATGACGAAGGCCATGTATCTCAGTGGGCAATACACCGTGAGACAGGATAATGGAGAAGGCAACTCACTGGGAAGACTCATATTCCGATTCCCGAATAACTTCTCCGTCTTCTTGCATGATACCAACAACAAACGGGCTTTCCTGCGCAGCAAGCGTGCCCTGAGCCATGGATGTGTCAGGGTGGAGAAACCGTTGGAACTGGCCTACTTTCTGATGAACAAACCGGATCTGTTCATTCTGGACAAAATCCGTGTATCCATAGACATGGAAGCAATCAGTCCGCAAGGCAAAAAATGGGCGGAATCCGATCAGTATAAACCCGTCGGCATACATCGTTACCAACCGAATGTACCCGTATATCTCGACTATATGACCGCACTTGCAGATCGCAACGGAAAACTACGTTACTACAAAGATCCCTACGGATACGACGAAGTGATTCTGAAAAATATAGGTATGGATTAAACCTATCCCCTTATTCGGAGTCTAACCTACATGTCGATAATATCCATACATACTCACGACGAAAAGGAACTGATCCGGCAGTTGCTGCAGGAAAGCAGCCGCAAGGAAGCCTATACCCGCATGGTGAAGCAATACAGCCAACCCTTATACTGGCAGATTCGCCGCATGGTGTATAGCCATGCAGACACCGATGACATCCTCCAGAATACATTTATCAAAGCTTGGTGTAATATAGACACTTTCCGTGGAGACAGCAAACTCTCCACATGGCTCTATCGCATTGCCGTGAACGAGACATTCACGTTTATCCAGAAACAACGTGAGGTAACGTCTTCCTTAGACATCCCCTTGGCACGTCAACTGGAAGCCGATGAATATTTCGACGGCGATAAAACCGACCGATTGCTGCAAGAAGCAATCGCTACACTGCCGGACAAACAACGCCTGGTTTTTAATATGAAGTATTTCGAGAATATGAAATACGAGGATATGAGTCACATTCTGCAAACCAGCGTAGGCGCCCTGAAAGCATCCTATCACCATGCGGTGAGAAAGATTCACGATTTTTTAGAACTACAATGATTAAACCTTCCACGCTCAATAATGTCTTATAGATACAAAAGGAAACAAACCATGATGAGAGAAGAAAACAACATACGCAACAAAATGGGTAAGAGCAATCCGTTCAGAGTGCCGGAAGGATACTTTGAGCAATTGACCGACTCCGTCTTAAACCGACTGCCGGAACAAGCTACACGCCCCAAGACCCGGTTCAAGACACTAAGACTGATCGGATCCATAGCCGCAGCCGCGTGTGGCATATTCCTATGCACCACGTATTCGACGGGACTATTTACCGATCAATCCGATAAAGAAGCTTTCTACTCCCTCGCCAGCGATAATGACGATGACGAGTTGCTGGACGAGCTTCTGGACTATAGCCTGACCGATAACATGGAGATTGCTTATTATCTCACTACAGCCGAGTAACACATTTTAAAACCAGATACATTATGAACAACAAACGTTTTGCATGGCTTATCCTTTGGATAGCCATCAGCCTGAACACATTGCAGGCTCAAACCAACAAGAAACAATTCTCACCGGAGGAGTTCAAACAAAAATTGGAGAATTACATCACCAAGAATGCCGGACTCACTGAAGAGGAGGCAAAGGCTTTCTTCCCGATTTACAGCGAGATGAAACAGAAACAAGGCGAACTAATGAAACAAATACGTCAACTGAAAAAAAATGCCCGTAAGGAAGAAACAAAAGACAGTGAGTATAGTTCCATCGTGAGTCAGATCAACAAATTAAAGATTGAATCAGCCGAAGTGGAAGCCAAGTATTACCTGAAAATCTGCAAATCCGTTTCACCCAAGAAAGTATTTGAAGCCATGAGAGCCGAAGACAAATTTCACCGCGAGAGTCTGAGGCGCATGAACAGACCGAACAACTCTCTCAAACACGAGGGGAAGAACGACTCACAACATCGCATGCGCAAAGTAAGACCCGCCCAACAGGCTAATCAATAAGGGAACAACAATCCATCCTATAATACAGAGAAACGCAGATGACGCCACTGTGAGATAGCTCACAACGCACATCTGCGTTTCTTCATGATGTTCAGGCCTCCATTCCGTAACGGATCTCATTTCGGAATGGGCCTGTCTCTTTTATTCAATCTTTCTTCAATTTGGCCAGACTTTCCTCCAAAGCCGCAATCTTGCTCTCCGCATCTGCTTGTTTCTTGCGCTCCATTTCCACAACGGCAACCGGAGCATTAGCCACAAAGCGTTCGTTGGACAATTTCTTCCGCACGCCCACTAAGAAACCTTGCAAGTGTTTCAACTCAGCCTCTTGCTTGGCGATTTCAGCCTCCACATCAATCAGATTTCCCAAGGGAACGGCATATTCCGTAGTGCCCACCATAAACGAGGCGGTGCCCTCTCCCTTTTGCGATACAACCTCTACAGCCGACAGATTGGCCATTTTCATCACCACACAGTTGTAGGCTGACAGCGGATAGCTCTCCACCACCTGCAGGGCCAGAGCTTCCTTGGGAGCAATATTCTTCTGATTACGTACCGTACGCACGCCGGCCACCACATTCTTCACATCTTCAATGGCGGCAACCAAGGCCTCTTCTTCCGACTTCGGAGCCTCCACATGCAGAGGTGAAACCATGATACTTTCTCCCGGTTTGCGGTCGTAGATGTGTTGCCACAATTCCTCTGTGATAAACGGCATAAAAGGATGCAGCAGTTTGAGCAACGTGTCAAAGAATCCCAATGTCGCATTCAGAGTCTTGGTATCAATAGGCTGACCATAAGCCGGCTTCACCATCTCCAGATACCAACTGGAAAATTCATCCCAGAAGAGTTTGTAAACAGCCATCAAAGCCTCGCTCAGACGGTACTTGCCAAACAAGTCGGCCACTTCTGCTGCCGTCTTTTTCAGCATCGCATCAAACCAACGGGTAGCCACAACCGCACTTTCCGGTTGCTCGATGTCAGCCATCTGCCAACCTTTCACCAGGCGGAATGCATTCCAGATCTTGTTGTTGAAGTTACGGCCTTGCTCACACAAGGAATCGTCAAACAGGATATCGTTTCCGGCCGGAGCGGAGAGCATCATACCCATGCGCACGCCATCGGCCCCATAACGGCCTATCAAATCCAAGGGATCAGGGCTGTTGCCGAGCGATTTGCTCATCTTGCGTCCCAGCTTGTCGCGCACAATACCGGTAAAGTATACGTTCTTGAAGGGCATCTTGCCTTCATACTCATAACCGGCCATGATCATACGTGCCACCCAAAAGAATATGATATCCGGACCGGTTACCAAATCTGCCGTAGGATAATAATAATTGATTTCCTCGTTATCCGGATTCATGATTCCGTCGAACAGGGAGATCGGCCACAACCAGGAAGAAAACCACGTGTCAAGCGCATCCTCGTCCTGACGCAGATCGGCCTCTGTCAGAGCATTGTTGCCACTCTTCTCACGCGCCAACTGCAGGGCCTCTTCCACAGTCTCGGCCACCACATATCCACCCTCGGGCAAATAGTAAGCCGGAATACGGTGCCCCCACCACAACTGACGGCTGATACACCAATCCTTGATATTCTCCAACCAATGACGATAAGTATTCTTATATTTGGCAGGATAAAACTTGATATCGTCGTTCATCACAGGCCCCAATGCAATCTCAGCCAAATGTTCCATCTTGAGGAACCACTGCATGGACAGTTTCGGCTCAATGGCCACACCTGTGCGCTCCGAACAACCCACCTTGTTGGTATAGTCCTCTATCTTTTCCAACAAACCTGCAGCGTCCAGATCCTGTGCAATCTGCTTACGCACATCGAAACGATCCATGCCCACATACATGCCGGCCGCCTCACTGATTGTTCCGTTATCGTTGAAGATATCTATCGAGGACAGATGGTACTTCTCCCCCAGCATATAGTCATTTACATCGTGAGCCGGAGTCACCTTCAGACAACCTGTGCCAAACTCCACATCCACATAATCATCCTCAATGACCGGAATCACACGATTAACCAGAGGTACAATCACCCGTTTGCCCTTCAGCCACGTATTTTTCGGGTCGTTGGGATTGATACACATAGCCGTGTCACCCATGATGGTCTCGGGACGTGTGGTAGCCACCACAGCATAACGTCCGTCGGCCGAAGGCTGTCCCAGTTCATCAGCCACCCGATAGCGCAAGTAGTATAGTTTGCTGTGCTCCTCCTTATATATCACTTCCTCATCCGAAAGTGCAGTCAATGCCTTAGGATCCCAGTTCACCATGCGCACACCACGATAGATCAACCCCTTGCGATACAAATCGCAAAACACACGGATCACACTTTTACTGCGCATTTCGTCCATGGTAAATCCCGTGCGATCCCAATCGCAACTGGCTCCCAAGCGACGCAGTTGCTTCAGGATGATACCACCGTGTTCCTCCGTCCAGGACCAAGCATGTTTCAAGAACTCCTCGCGGGTCAGATCCGTCTTCTTTATACCCTGTTCGGCCAAACGATTGACCACCTTTGCCTCCGTGGCGATGGAGGCATGGTCGGTACCGGGCACCCAGCAAGCATTCTTGCCTTCCATACGCGCACGACGCACCAAAATATCCTGGATGGTCTCGTTGAGCACATGTCCCATGTGCAACACACCTGTCACATTGGGGGGCGGTATGACCACCGTATAAGGTTTTCTTCCATCGGGTTTAGAACTGAACAGCTTGTTGTCAAGCCAATATTGATACCATTTTCCCTCCACATCTGCGGGATTGTACTTACTTGCTAATTCCATAGGATAATACCTCGTATTAATTCATTTTACACGATGCAAAGTTACTGAAAATGTTCGGAATTGACGAATAAATAAAAGGAAGAAATGTACTACCGCCTGGGAAGTGAGTATTTCAGCAACAGAGTACCTTCCGGATACAAATCCGATATCTTCTAAAAAAGAGAGGAAAGTAACATGTCCTTCCTCTCTTTTTTACCTATAATGCAGTCTGTCGATTACTTGACTGCGATACACTCCACTTCCACCAGCGCACCTTTGGGCAACGCCTTCACTGCCACAGCTGAACGAGCCGGATACGGTTCGCTGAAAAATGTTGAATACACCTCATTCATGGCGGCAAAATCGGCCATGTCGGCCAAATACACCGTTGTCTTAATCACATGAGACAAATCCGTGCCGGCTTCTGCCATAATGTGAGAGGCATTGGTGAGTGCCTGACGCGTCTGCTCCTTGACTCCTCCGGCTACAAACTCACCCGTTGCGGGATCAATAGGTATCTGTCCGGATGCAAACACAAAACCGTTTGCCTCGATGGCCTGACTGTAAGGACCGATGGCTACGGGAGCCTTTGTAGTATGAATTGATTTCATCATTATTGTTTATTAATAAATTGATTTAAATAAGTTTGAATCCCTGTTGTTTGAGTGCTTCTTGAATTTCCCGGATATGCTCCTCATTACGTGTCTCCACACGCAGGCGAAGCTGACAGGAGGTAACATGTGCACTGTCATCGTTGCGTTCATGATGCACGCTGGTCACGTTCCCCCCCAGCGAGGCCACCACCTCACTCACTTCCAGCAACTGTCCGGGCTTATCCTCCAGTTCCACCACAAGGGTATATGTACGGCCGCTTTTGGCCATACCACGGTTGATCACGCGGCTCAGTATGGTCACGTCGATATTTCCACCGCTCACTACACAAATGGTCTTCTTGCCCTTTACCGGAACCTTGTTGAACATCACGGCCGCCACACTCACGGCGCCCGCTCCCTCTGCAATAAGTTTTTGCTGTTCAAGCAGCGAAAGTATCGCTGCACATATTTCATCATCCGTCACTGTCACGATACCGTCCAGATAACGGCGGCACAATTCATAAGTCAACTGCCCGGGTTGTTTCACGGCTATGCCGTCCGCGATTGTAGATACGGAAGACAAACGCTCCACCCTTTCATGTTCAAAACTCTGATACATGCCCGGTGCCCCACATGCCTGAACGCCATAGACCTTGACCGAGGGATTGAGAGATTTCACCGCATAAGCAATGCCACTGGCCAAACCGCCTCCACCTATCGGAACCACCACTGCCTCCACATCAGGCAACTGTTCCAAAAGTTCCAACCCGATTGTCCCCTGTCCTGCAATAACGTTTTCATCGTCGAAAGGATGAACAAAGGCATATCCATGTTCGTCACGCAGCTGCAAAGCACGCTGGAAAGCATCATCATACACTCCGGGCACCAAACATATATCGGCACCAAAATGCCTCGTAGCCTCCACTTTACTGATCGGAGCTCCTTCGGGCAAACAAATCAAAGATTTAATGCCCAGACGTGTGGCCGCCAAAGCTACCCCCTGTGCATGGTTTCCGGCCGAACAAGCTATAACGCCCCGACTTTTTTCGTCTTCCGTCAATTGAGAGATTTTGTAATATGCACCACGTATTTTGAACGATCCCGTATTCTGCAAGTTTTCCGGTTTCAAAAACACATCACACTCCGGATTAAGATGCGGTGCACGAATGAGATCCGTGCGTCTGATTACCGAACCGAGCACATATCGTGCCTTATATAAATTATCCAAATTCATATCACAAAATCTTTATATCATCAAAAAACAATGCAAATTTGCAAAAAATAATCGGTAACGCCATATCGTTTATTTAATTAATAAATCAATCCGACACAAATTAAAACCGAAAAGACAGCATTGCCTCCATCGTTCAATTTCTTAAAAACATACACGTGCACATATTTTAATTCTCTTTTCCATTAAGGAATCAAAGTTTTTTTGTAGTTTTGTTCTTGAATTGCTATGTCGGCCTTACAACCGGGAGCATTCGGGATAACGGAATAATAAATAATTTAAAATAAAAAGAATGAAAACCAAGTATTTTGCCACCTTATTAGGCCTTGCTGCCGCAACAGTTCCCGCGTGCGCGCAGTACGAAGGCACTAAGTTTGACGACCGTATCGGACACGGACAAGATAGTATCGACGTACGACAGAACATGAGCCTTTTCCAGCAATTTATCGGACAACAGGACTACAAGAGTGCCTACGATCCTTGGAAAGTGGTGTTCACAAAAGCGCCATTTGCCCAAGTAAGCATCTATGCCTATGGCGTTTATATCGTGTCCGTAATGCTTGAACAAGAAACGGACGTTGCCAAGAAAAAGGAGTATTTCGACGAACTGATGGGCATCTATGACACACGTATCAAGAATCTGGATGGCCTGAATTCCTTCACCCGTGCCGACAAACAGGTTACCGCGGGTGAAATTTTGGCCCGCAAGGCCTTTGACTACGCCCGTTATGCGCCCGGATTGGACAAAGAGTATTCGCTGGATAAGACGTACGACATGTTCCGCCACTCTATTGATATGGTAAAGGAAAGTGGCGCCAAAGAGATCGAAGGCTTTGTGCTGGATATGTTTATCGCCGTTTCGTATGAGAAATACAAACTGGACAACAACGGTTTCCGCGAGCAGTTCCTCACCGACTATCTGGAAGGACGAGAGGTGTGCGAAACCATGCTTGAGAAAGCGAGAACCGCCACTTCCGAAGCACAGGCTCAGAAAATTATCAGTCAATACGACCCCACTTTAGCCCACATCGAAGCACTCTTCGTGGAATCAAAGGCAGCCGATCGTGAACAGATTCTCGCCATCTTCGGTCCTAAAGTTGAGGCCAACAAGGATAACCTGGCATACCTGAAGTCCGCCCTCCAGTTGATGTCGGCCAACGATTGCGACGATAGTGATATTTATTACAAAGCTGCGGAATATGCCTATAAGATTGAACCCAGCTACGAATCCGCCATCGGTACTGCACAGAAATACAATAAGGAAGGCAAGACAGCCGAGTCCATTCAGTATTATGATAAAGCTCTCGAACTCTGCAAAACAACAGAAAACAAAGCCAGCATTTCCATCAAGATTGCCAATGCTTTGGCCAAGAGCGGAGACGTAAGCAAGGCGTATGGTTATTTGGACAAAGCCGAAGGCTTCAATCCTGACGTAGCTGGAAAGTGCAACTTCATCCGGGCACAGTTGCTCACCACCGAGCACAAGTTTGGCGAGGCCATTGCCATGTGCGACAAGGCCACACAGGCCGACATCAGTTTGTCCGGTGCCGCCGGCCGGCTGAAGAGCAAGATTCAGGAAGTGCAGCGCAAAAATGCCGAATACCAAAAGGCCAACGCCGAATATCAGGCTGAAAAGGCCAAACGTGACAGAGAAGAGGAGTTCTGGAAAGCTGGCAAACAGTAACCCACCCTATATAATTATAATAAGGATAATCCCGGTCGGCATACAAAATGCAAGACCGGGATTTTTATGTGATCGTCCGGACCACCCTACTCTCTGACCATTTTCCCCAAAAACAAGCTAAGACGAAGCAAAGCGGCGCCGCAACCACCCTTGTCACTTTGTTTATTTATCCGTGAATTTACTTCAAATTGCTATTATTTGATGAAAAGATAAACTTTTTGCAACTTTAATTTGCAGTATTACTAATTTTATGTAAACTCACGAATGTTTTTTTGGTAATTTGGAAGATTTTGAGTTGGTTTGAGAATCAGTAAGTTGGGGATTTGTTAATTTCTAACGATTTGGGGAAATTTGACTGTTTTTTCTCATTTAGTACACAATTTG
>JAMPGY010000034.1 GCA_023663705.1 Clostridium sp.
GAGACTCCCGCAGGACAGATGTCTTGCGGGAGTCTTTTTTTTATTCAGGATGCCCCTCCCGAATGCTCCCCGCATGTTCTCCCTGCAGGCATTGTTTATTTGCGGATGCCATACGCTCTCTCTTGGTAAGAGAGGTGTTGAGTAAACTAAATACAAATGTTCATGTTCCGGTTTCCTTCGTATTGTTTGGTCTGAAGAGGATGATTTATTTCAAGCGTTGACAGATTGGCCTCTTCGGGTTGTTGTGCCTTGTTGGCGTCGTTTTCGGTCTGCGTCTGCTGTGTTGCCCTTTGTTCGATGATCTGCAGCAAATCCTGCTTGATGTATTGTGTGGCAAACAGATAGAGGCTGCCGGCTCCAAGTAGTCCTGCGGCAATCCATCCGTAGATGGAATGGGAAGCATGTTCCTTGTTGCCTTTGTCGTAGTTTCCAATATTCTTCTCGTTCATGTTTCTGACATTTATAATGTGTTTTCCCCGGATGGAGAAATGGAATTTCTGACAAAATTAGACAATTTTTCTGAAAGACAAAACTTCTTTGAAAAACTCTGTATTACTGTTGCATAATGGTTGGATGGCGATGCTGTTTTTGCAATGTATGTGAAATGTGAATCCCGTTTTTACGTCAGTGTCGTACGGTTGACTATATTTGTGTGACGACCGATGAGAGAGGTCGTGAAACAGGTTTAACTAAACAAATGTACAGCTTATGTTTTTCAAATTATTGTTTCCGCAGACACCTTCCGGTTGGAAAGGTTCGTTGGTGATGTTGGTGGCTCGTGTGTCTTTCGGCTTGTTGTTGCTGTGGCATGGATTGGCTAAATGGAACAACTTTCAGGAACTCTCCCTTGTATTTCCCGATCCGTTGGGGATCGGATCCGACTGGTCGGTCATTCTGGCTATCTTTGCCGAGGTGATTTGTGCGGTGGCGTGTGTGGCCGGTTTGTTCTTCCGCCTAGCCTTGCTTCCCATGATATTCACTATGGGTATGGCCTATTTTGTGATTCATGCGGGTGATCCCTTTGCGGCCAAGGAACTTCCGTTGGCTTATATGATTGCATTTATCCTTATGTGGGTGGCCGGTCCCGGACGTTTGTCGTTGGATGCTCTGATGGGACGGCAGTGCGGAAAGGCCAAACGGACGTAGGAATCACCAGCCGGTGATGTCCCATCCGGCAGCCCTGTACCATTGATAGGCGTGCAGGGCTGCATTCAGATCCGGTTGCGTGTATTTTTCGTTCGGAATAAAGAGAGTGATTCCGCCATAGAGTGAAAGATCGTTGATACGGTTGTTGACGGCACCGGAATAGGAGGTAAGCCATGTGGAGGTGGCTTTGCGATAGGGAACGGCTTCGTTCAAAGCCTCGTGCCAGGCGTCATAGACAACAGGGGAAAGATGTTTGTACATCACTCCGTTCATGTCGAAGAACTCCGGTTTATAGCCGGTAGCCCGGTGGAAAGCATAGTAGGCCTGCACGCCATCGGTGGGCAGTTCCGTGCGGTTTCCGCATAGTGGGACGAGGTGTTGCCGTGTGATTTCTGCCAGTGGCTCGAGTTTGTCGGTTCGTATGGCGGAGATGAGCATGCCGTAATTGTTCTCGTAGGAGGAAAAGTAGCTGTTGACAATTTGTTCCGCCATGTTCCCGGTTGACGCGAACATGGCGGGTACCACCCGATTGTAGGGTGCGCCCGGTCCCGGTGTCTCGGCCGGTGAACCTATGATATAGTCGGTCACGTTTCTCAATTCGTAAGCAACTTCAATGCTTTGCATCAGACAGGCATCGAACAGAATGAATTCCGTATGGGGATGATGGCTCAGGATACGGCTCAGTGTAGTGATGTTCATTTCCTTTCCCGCGTTGGAAGTTGTGTTACGTTCATTGTCTATCCCGAAGGATTGAGGCAGCTTCGGTGATGCGGAGCGTGTGGCCGGAGCCCATCCGCTGCCGTGAGACCATAGAACGAGACCGTATTTCCGCGACTGGAATGAACTGAAAATATCGGTCAGTACCCGTTCCATGCAGGCGGAGTCCGTGCTGCAGAAGTCCTCTTCGTATTTACGCACAGTGGTTGTACCGTTGCGATCCATCTTGTAGATGCACGGTTTGTTCACGTTGTCGAGAAACACGGCTAACTGTTGCCCCTCGGGCAGTTGTGCGGCTCCGGCCTCCATTTCCTCGATGTCGAACCGGCTGTAGGCGTTCAGTGAATTCTCGGCCGCCATGTAGACGATTACCGTCTGGGACGGTGCCGGCACGGCGCTGTCCTTGTCGCAGGCACATAGTGCAAGGGAGCAAAGCAATATAAGGGAGGTATATTTTTTCAACATGCTTGCAAATGTACTAAAAATAATGATAATGGATGGGGCGTAATAAACGGATTATGCGTATATTTGTCCAATAGATGTATCCGGTGGAATATCCGGGAATATATTTGTTAACATTATTATTTAACTTAGCTTTATTATTTACATGAAAAACAAATTATCCTTGTTGCTCGTGCTGATGACAATGTCTATGGGATGGTTGCGTGCTGCTGATTTTATCAATCTGACGCCGCGTCCCGCACAATTGGTTGAGGGAGAGGGCGAATTGACGCTTCATCCGGGACTGAAAATCGGCCATTCAGCTGACCTGCCGGAGGAAATGATTACGGAGATCAGTCGCTTTGTCGCTTCGTTCAATCTGGCTACCGGACTGCAGGCCACAGCGGAGACCGGTACGGGCTTGTTCAATGTGGCGTTTGACGGAAATGTGCCTGCTGAAGGCTATACGCTCGTTGTGACTACGGAGGGAGTCGAGATTAAGGCCTCTACGGCGGCCGGACTTTATTATGCCTTCCAGACGGTGAAGAAGATACTTCCCCCGAACGTGATGGCCGGTGTGGCCGGTGAGGAAGGTGTGACTTACGTACTTCCGGTTGTGGAGATTACCGATGCTCCGCGCTATGAATACCGTGGTTACATGCTCGACGTGAGTCGTCATTTCTTCGATGTTGATCAGATCAAGAAGATGCTGGATGTGATGGCCATGTACAAGCTCAACCGCTTTCACTGGCATCTGACCGACGACCAGGGGTGGCGTCTGCCCGTGGCCAAGTATCCGAAACTTACCGTAGAGGGAGCCACCAACCGCAACATTCTGCGTACCGATTTTGACCAACCACAGCAGCAGTGGCGCGAAGGTTTGGATGTGGCCTATGGCCCCTATGCTTACACCCTGGACGAGCTGAAGGAAGTGGTGGCCTATGCCAAGGAACGCCACATAGAGGTGATGCCCGAGATTGATATGCCGGGCCACATGGTGGCAGCTATCCACGCTTATCCTGAGTTCAGTACGGATCCGGAGAGCAAGATTGCCTTGGCGGCCGGCATAGACATGAATTCGGAGCCGGTGGCCGGCAACATCCCCAGCCACTTCACTCACAACATCTGGAACATCGGCGGTGTATCCCGCGATGTGCTTGATGTGTCCAATCCTAAGGTTATCCAGTTTGTGAAAGATGTGGTGGACGTGTTGGCCGAAGTATTCCCTTATGAGTATATACACATCGGTGGTGACGAATGTCCCACGTATGCTTGGGAAAACAGTGCCTCTTGTCAGGAACTGAAAACAAAGTTGGGGTTGAACAGCGATCGTGCCCTGCAGTCTTGGTTTACCAAGGAAATCGCTGACTACGCCCGCGAGACCTATGGCCGTAAGATTATGGGCTGGAACGAGCTCGTGACTTCCGGTGGCGTAGATATGGAAGCAACCAAGGAACTCGACCCCGTTATCATGTGCTGGGTAGGTGCCAACAATGCAGCCAATGTATCGCAGAACAACGGTCTGAAGCATATCTTCACGCCTCATGACGGTGGATATTACATCAACCGTTGTTATCGCGGGTTCGACCGTGTGGGAGCTGTGGGCGACGGTTCTATCGGTCTGTCTTATAACACCAACCCCACCGAGACCAGCCTGTGCATCGGTGTGCAGGGCACATTCTGGTGTGAGCAGGTGGATCGTCCCCGTGATGTGGAATACCTGACGTTGCCCCGTCTGCTCGCTATCGCCGAGCACGGATGGACACCGGCCAACCTGATGAATTACGATGACTTCATGGAGCGTGCCTGCGCCGATTCCGTAATGCTCAATCTGGCGGGCTACAACTATGCTCGTCATCAGTTGGTAAGCAGTGCCGATTACCGTAAACCGGATCCCGAAAAGTGGTATCGCATGACCTCTATCTGCAGTGATGAGCGCAGTGGACGCGTGTGGGAAGTGCTGGCGGAAGGTTCGCCGCTCATCAGTCAATACGGAGACAAAAAGGCCCAGGCGAACCGTCTGTGGTCAAACACGGTGAACGAAAGCAGCGAATGGCAGTTGTTCCGCTTTGTGGAAGATCCCGACAATACCGGTCGTTACGCAATTGTCTGTAAGGCTTTGCCGGAAGGCTCGCTGAGCGCTACACCTACAGGCACGGGCACCGGCGATCGTTGGGATTACCAGCCTTCGACCGTGAACTACGCGTTTGAATTTGACCGCACGTACTACAATCCCTCCTCCGACGACATCCAGTATGCCATTCGTCCGGCAGGCTCAACCAACACCTATCTTAACTTTTCCAAGTCGGGACAGGGATTGGCCATCAACGTATACAACAACCCCGGAGACGGTAACGGCGGTGTCGTACTTTTTACTGAGGCGGAGGTTGAAGAAACTCCCAATCCTCCCACTCCTCCGGTGAGTGATGTGCCAGAACAGGGAGTTTATTACCGTCTGCTCACCCGTTTCAACGGAGCAGACACACAGGCTCGTTACGGTTCGTGCATAGAGTTGCTGCGCGACGATGCCGGCAAGGGAAATAACGCCCAGGCTGACCGTCTGTGGAGCAATGCTCCCGCTCAGGCCGGGGATGCCAACTACGCCTATCAGTGGTTTACCTTTGAGGCCGATCCCGCCGGAAGCGGATATTATGCCATGGTGTGCAAGGCCAAGCCCGAAGGATCGGTCAATAGCGTGCCTGCAGTGGCCAACAACGCCAATACGGCGCGTTGGGACTATGATGCCACCACCAAACATTATGGCTTTTATTTGGTGGATCAGATCGGTGCCAAGACAACTCAGGGCATAGACGACAAGGGTTTCTACTCCGCACTGACCAGTAAGGATGCTGCATCCGGATGGTATATGAACACGTCGGCTGCCGGTCAGGGATACGCCATCCATCTCTACAGTGATCCTACCGATCAGAATGCCGGACTCTACACCTTTGAACCCGATCCGACACCCACCTCTATCGGACGCGTGACGCTGGCAACGGAAGGAGAGGATGCCGTCTATGATCTGCAGGGACGCCGTGTACAGACGATTTCGGCTCCCGGTGTATACATCATCGGCGGACGTAAGGTGATCGTGAAGTGACACTGATGTCCCAATCCCATACGGGCCGCTCCGGATACCCTCACCGGAGCGGCCCGTATGTTTCGGAAGGTTTGGGGCGGTAAAAGGCTTCTCTGTCTGCAATAAAACACGCCTTCGTCCGTTTCCCAATAAAAACAAAGCACGTCATGCAGTGGGTTGACCGTATCAGACAAGTGAAGATACTATTGGTGGTGATGGCCGTGATGATATCCGTGGCCTCGCTGGTCATCTCCCATATACTGGTGAAGGATCTCTCGGACGAGGAACGAAACAAAATGGAGGTGTGGGCCGAAGCCATGCGCACCCTCAACAATGCCGACGGGGAGACAGATCTTACCCTCGTGCTGAAAGTAATCAACGGCAACAACACCATTCCTGTCATTGTGCTCGACCGCAGCGAGGATGTGCTCACCTACCGCAATCTCGACATCAATGCCTCAAACAGGGCGGACTCTCTATCCTATGTGCTTCGTCGGGCACATAGGATGAAGCATGCGGGCGACGTGATACGCCTGTCGCTTGTTCCGTCAGACAGCACGCTGGTCCCCGAAGATTACATCGACATCTGTTTTGAAGAATCCACCATGCTCAAGCGCTTGGCCTCTTATCCCTACGTGCAACTGGGTGTGGTGCTGATTTTCGTCATCGTGGCCATTTTCGCTTTGCTCAGTTCCAAAAAGGCGGAACAGAACAAAGTGTGGGTGGGATTGTCTAAGGAAACGGCTCATCAACTGGGTACCCCTATCTCGTCGCTTATGGCTTGGGTGGAGATATTGCGCGAGAGTTATCCCGACGACAGCCTGATTCCCGAGATGGACAAAGACGTGAAGCGTCTGCAACGCATTGCCGAGCGCTTTTCCAAGATCGGGTCTTTGCCCGAATCCCGGCCCGAGAACATCAATGAAGTTGTTTCCCGTGTGGCCGAATACATCTCCCGTCGCGCCTCCAACAAGATTTTGCTGCAGACCTTCCTGCCCGTTCCGGCACTCACCGTTTCCCTTTGTGCACCCTTGTTTGAATGGGTAGTGGAAAACGTGTGCAAGAATGCCATCGATGCCATGAATGGTTGCGGACAACTCACAATCAGGGTATTTGAGGAGTCAGTCCGCTATGTGGTGGAAATCAGTGATACCGGAAAGGGTATTCCGCGCAACCACTTTAAGAGTGTGTTCACTCCCGGCTTCACCACCAAGAAACGCGGATGGGGACTGGGACTTTCGCTGGCCAAGCGGATTGTGGAAGAATATCATAAGGGACGTATATTTGTCAAGTCATCGGAGTTGGGCAAGGGCACTACCTTTCGTATCGAGTTGAAAAAGTATTAAAATAGAGAGAAAAAAGCAACCTTTTGTTTTCCCGTTATTTAAAAATTCGTAACTTTGCAGCCCAAATGGACACGCTTGGCATATATAGAATTGATCTGAAGGGAATGCGCGCTGAAGCGGAGACCCGCCGTTTTGCGGTAGATAATGAATTCTTTGCCGTAGTGGGTAGTTCGGAAATTCACGGCGGGGACGTGGATGTGGAGATGATCGTACGTAAGTCGGCCGGAGGTACGTTCCTTTTGGACTTTGTGTTGCGGGGAGAGGTGACTGTCACCTGCGACCGTTGTCTGGAGGATATGAACTGCGAGATTGATGCGGAACATGAGTTGAGAGTGGCTTTCGGTGAGGCATACGAGGATGAGGGAGACTGTGTGAAAGTGCCCGAAGATGACGGTAGCCTCAATGTGGCTTGGCACATCTACGAGTTTATTGCCTTGGAGCTCCCCCTGCAGAGGGTGCACGAGGATGGAGACTGCAATCCGGCCATGATGCAGATATTGGAGCGGCATGCAGCCGGTTCGGCAGAAGACGTCGAGGAAGCGGAAGCACCGATAGATCCCAGATGGAATGAATTGAAAAAAATAATAGATAATAATTAAATTGATAAAGAAATGGCACATCCTAAAAGAAGACAATCGAAAACGAGAACGCTGAAAAGAAGAACGCACGATAAGGCTGTAGCTCCTACTTTGGCCATCTGCCCCAACTGCGGTGCATTCCACATCTATCACACTGTTTGTCCCACTTGCGGATACTACAGAGGCAAGCTCGCCATCGTGAAAGAAGAAGCTGCGGTTTAATCACACTGTAGCAGGATATAGCCAGAGAATCCACCGTGGTTCTCCGGCTCTTTTTTTAAGACAAGAACTGTAAGAAATGGAAAAGATACATGCGGTAATCACCGGCATTGGCGGTTATGTGCCCGATTATGTGCTCACCAACGACGAACTTTCGCGCATGGTGGATACCAACGATGAGTGGATCATGACACGTATCGGTGTGAAGGAAAGACGTATATTGAACGAAGAAGGATTAGGCACCAGCTACATGGCACGCAAGGCTGTCAAGCAGTTGTTGCAGAAGACCGGTGTGGAACCGGAATCCATCGATTGCGTGATTGTGAGTACGTCTACGCCCGATTATCACTTTCCTTCCACGGCATCCATTGTCATCGGTAAACTGGGACTTACCAATGCTTTCGCCTACGATCTGCAGGCAGCTTGCAGCGGGTTCCTTTTTGCTATGGACACGGCTTCGGCGCTTATTGAGAGCGGACGCTACAAGCGCGTGGTTGTGGTGGGAGCCGACAAAATGTCGTCGATGGTGGACTACACCGATCGCGCCACCTGCCCCATCTTCGGTGACGGCGCGGCAGCGGTGCTGGTAGAACCCACAACCGAAGACTTGGGATGGAAGGACTCCTATCTGCGCACTGACGGCAAGGGTTTGCCTTTCCTGTGCATGAAGGCCGGAGGATCGGCTTGTCCTCCGTCTTACTTCACCATTGATCATCGTCTGCACTACCTCCATCAGGAGGGACGCACCGTGTTCAAGTTTGCCGTGACCAACATGAGTGATGCTTCTGCATTGGTGGCTGAGCGCAACGGACTGAACAAGGACAATATCGCCTGGGTGATTCCCCATCAGGCCAATGTGCGTATCATCGAGGCGGTGGCCCATCGCTTGGAACTCCCCATGGAGAAGGTGATGCTCAACATCCAGCACTATGGAAATACCTCGGCTGCCACTCTGCCTCTGGCTTTGTGGGAGTATGAGAAGCAGTTGAAGAAGGGGGACAATCTCATCTTCACCGCTTTCGGTGCCGGTTTCACTTGGGGCGCGGCCTACATGAAGTGGGGCTACGACGGTGCGGTCAACGGATAAGCAATTTCAGTAAAGGGAATAGAAAACACATATAGATCAAGAAAACGCATCCCCAGTCCGATGCGTTTTTTTGTTCCTCATTTTAAGATAATAACGACTATGGGACATAAGGCCGGATTTGTAAACATCGTGGGAAACCCCAATGTGGGAAAGTCCACATTGATGAATCTGTTGGTGGGAGAACGTATTTCCATTGCTACATTCAAGGCGCAGACGACGCGCCATCGCATCATGGGGATCCTCAACACGGAGGACATGCAGATATGCTTTTCCGATACCCCCGGTGTGCTGAAACCCAACTACAAGTTGCAGGAGTCCATGCTCAACTTCTCCGAGTCGGCTCTGCAAGACGCCGATGTGTTGCTCTATGTGACCGACATGGTGGAGACACCTGACAAGAATCAGGAATTTCTGGCCAAGGTGGCTCGCATGGACGTACCCGTATTGGTGCTTATCAACAAAATCGACCTCAGCGACCAAAAGGCACTCACACAGAAAGTGGAGGAGTGGCACGAAGTGTTGCCTCAGGCCGAGATCATTCCCATCTCGGCACTCTGCAAGTTTAATGTGGACACCGTGCTGGGACGTATCCGCGAATTGCTACCCGCCTCGCCTCCCTACTTCGGCAAGGAACAGTGGACCGACAAGCCGGCCCGTTTTTTTGTGACGGAGATTATCCGCGAAAAAATACTGCTCTACTACGACAAGGAGATTCCCTATTCGGTGGAAGTTGTGGTGGAACAGTTCAAGGAGGAGGAGCACCGCATCCACATTCGTGCCGTCATCTTTGTGGAGCGTGAGTCGCAGAAAGGTATCATCATCGGCCACAAAGGCGTGGCGTTGAAGAAGGTGTCCACCGAGGCACGTAAGGCATTGGAGACATTCTTCGGCAAGTCCATCTATCTGGAGACCTATGTCAAGGTGGACAAGGATTGGCGCAGTTCCGAACGTGCGCTGAAAATGTATGGATATAATTTAGAGTAATAAACACAGGCTGTGAAGCCGAAATAAATAGCTGATAATCATGAGTAATTTAGTAGCGATTGTGGGACGGCCCAATGTGGGGAAGTCCACGCTGTTCAACCGACTCACACAGACGCGGCATGCCATTGTGAGCGAGCATGCCGGAACAACACGCGACCGCCAGTATGGCAAGTCCGAATGGATAGGCAAGGAATTTTCCGTGGTGGATACCGGCGGATGGGTGGTCAATTCCGATGATATATTTGAGGAGGAAATACGCAAACAGGTGGTTTTGGCCACGGAGGAGGCGGATGTCATTTTGTTTCTGGTAGATGTGACCAACGGCATCACCGATCTCGATCAGGCTGTGGCCGGCATATTGCGCCGCTCGCGCAAACCGGTGATCCTGGTGGCCAATAAGGCCGATACCAACGAATGGATCTATGGTGCCGCCGAGTTCTATGCACTCGGATTAGGCGACCCCTATTGTATTTCGGCTGCCACAGGAAGCGGTACGGGTGATTTGCTCGATCTTGTGGTGAGTAAGTTTCCCAAACCTGTGGTGGATGAAGTGGAGGACAACATACCCCGCTTTGCCGTGGTGGGACGTCCCAATGCCGGAAAGTCCAGTATTGTCAATGCCTTTATCGGCGAGGAGCGCAACATCGTGACCGACATAGCCGGCACTACCCGCGACTCCATCTACACCCGCTACGATAAGTTCGGCTTTGATTTTTATCTGGTGGATACGGCCGGCATACGTCGCAAGAACAAGGTGAGCGAGGATTTGGAGTACTATTCCGTGTTGCGATCCATTCGCTCCATCGAGAACTCCGACGTGTGTATCCTGATGATTGATGCCACCCGTGGCATCGAGTCGCAGGACCTGAACATATTCCAGTTGATACAGCGCAACCAGAAGAGCCTTGTGGTGGTGGTGAACAAGTGGGACTTGGTGGAAAACAAGGACACCAAGGTGATGAAGGAGTTTGAATACGCCATCCGCAACCGTATGGCTCCCTTTGATGATTTTCCCATTGTATTCGGTTCGGCACTCACCAAGCAACGCATCTTCAAGGTGCTTGAAACGGCCAAGGATGTCTATCTCAACCGCAAGATGCGTGTGTCCACGGCCAAACTCAACGAGGAAATGCTGCCCCTCATCGAGGCCTATCCGCCCCCATCCATCAAAGGCAAGTATATCAAGATAAAATACTGTATGCAGTTGCCCGGTACGCAGATACCTTCTTTCGTATTCTATGCCAATCTGCCCCAGTATGTGAAGGAGCCTTATAAACGCTTCCTGGAGAATAAGATACGCGAACGCTGGAACTTCAGCGGAACTCCGATCAACATCTTTATCCGTCAGAAGTAGGCTATGCGTACCACAACCACATTGTTCATGCTCATTATGGCTGTCGGCCTGATGATGAGTTGTCGTAAGCCGTCTGAAAACGAACGCTTGCGCACGGCGGCCATAGACTACTATACCCGTCTCATCGGAGGGGATTACGACTATTGTGTGGACGCCATTGTCTATGCCGACAGCATGACGGACGACTATCGCAGCCAGCTGAAAGATCTGCTGGCCCAGTATGCCGCACGCGAGAAAGAGCGTACCGGTGGTCCGGTGTCTGTTCGTGTGTTGTCCGACACCCTGATGGATGAGGTTGGACACGTGTTTCTTGAAGTGATGTATGCCGATAGTACCAACGAGGAGGTTATGTTGCCTATGATACGTAGCGGCGAGGTGTGGAAAGTGCAATGACCACTGTCAAGATGAAACGCACCCGAAAAAGTTTTTGTGTTGAACTTTTCGGGTGCGTTTCAATTGTTTCTGTTGCTTGGTTGATAGGGAAGGGGCGTGCTTCCTGCATCGGGGGGACAGATTCTTATTTGCTATAGCTGAATGTGCTGGAGCCGATGTTGTAGCCTCCGGCAAAGATGTCTACGCGGTAGGTACCCGTACTCAGGAACTCATTGACGTCCCAATAGACCGTTACACGTTGTTCCTCGCCCGTATACTCGATGTCCTTCTTTATGGAATACTCCAGTTGGCGATCTTCGAAAGAGAATGTGCCGCCGTTGGTCAGCACCTCATTGGTGGGTTTGGTGATGCGTACATACAGCGAGCGGTTGCCCGTCTCGGCTGTGATGTTTTTGGTGATGGTGAAACCGATTAAGAATTTCTTCACATCCTTTATTTTCTTGGCCTCACGTCCGCGTTTGTTCTGCCCGCTGACGGTGATGGACGATGCGTCCAGTTGGGATGCGATGGCCACTTTCTCGCTCAGGTTTTCTTTCTCGCTGGTGAGCGATGAGATGTGGCTTTGTGCCTGATTGTATTGCGATTTTATCCGTTCATTCTCATCGGTGAGTGCCTGGTTGAGGCGGTTCAGCGAGTCGATCTCCAGAATATAGCTGCGCATCACGGCTCTCACCGTGGCCAGTTCCTTTTTCAGTCGGGTTATTTCAGCAGCATCGGTGGTTTTCACCTTCTTCAGTTCTTCCAGCAGTTCCTGTGTGCGCCGTTGTTCCTGGTCAAGCTGGGCGATGAGCGAGTCGTTGTTGATTTGCATCTTCAGTTCGCTGTATTGTTTGGCGAACTCCTCATACTCGTTCTCCATCTCCATCTTGTCCATTTCGATGAGTTTGAGCATTTCCTCCTGTTCGGCGCTGTTCCTGTTGCCGCATCCGGCCATGGCCAATGCGGCAACGGTCATGAAGAATATCGTTTGTTTTTTCATTGTTTTCCTTTTCGTAATAGGTGTTCGGGTGCATCGTGGCATCACTTCGGGCGCAAAGATAACTTTTTTCTCAATAGCGACCAATACTTTAGTCTTCATTTAACGGCTGTCCCCGCCTTTCACCTGAGTGGTTCGGGGCGGGGAACAGAGTAGGGATAAAGGGTTTTGTCTCTAGCAGACTATTGGGTGGAGAGCCATTTTCCGAAGAGCATCAGAACATGTCTCCCGGTTGTCATTGGGTTTTCAGATAACTTCTGCAACGATCAGTTCACTTGGCGTGTGAGGGGCTTTTCGCTAAATTCGATGAGTGTCTCCATATCTTGTTCCGTCACGTGATTGACAAATGAGTTTCGGAGCAGGGTATACCAGTTCTTTTCCAGGTATTTGTTGCCGTTCTCCAGGGCTTGTTTGGCTAGCTCTATTTCTTTCCGGTCTTCTTCCGACAGGGTATTGGCCATTCCTTCGGCGCTGTTCAATATCCCCATCAGGGAACTCATTGTCTGTACCATTTGTTTAATGTTTTCCTCCTGGCTGATTGGGTAGTAACAGTCAAACAGTTTCTTATACTTATCGGAACAGTCCGTGAGTTGTGGGTTGGGCACGGTCTTTCCTTTGGCATATTGTTCGTAAGCGCTTTCCACCAGTCGGCTTATTGTAGAGTCGTTGGTGGCCATGCTTTCATGTTGGGTGGCTACCTGTACGGCTTGGGCACGGTAGCTGCTCAGATATCTGGACAGTTTGTTGCCGTTGAGGTTTTCTTTGAGGTACGGAGTGTACACGGTGGCCAAGTCGGTTGTGAGCTGATCGTTAAAGTAGCGTTCCACTTGTGCTTTGGCGCGTTGTTGCCGGGCGCTGGCCGATAGCCTTTTCACCTGCGGGTTAGTGCTCTTGTTCAGACGCTCCAGCGCAAGGTCCTCATAGGTGGAACGCAGGTTGTTGAACAAGGTCAGAGTTCTTTCGCGGTTTGAGTTGAGCAGCATCACCACCAGACTCTGATATTTTTCCGGTTGATCCAGCACACTGGGTGTGTGGTAGGTCTTGTACCATTGTGCGAAATCCTGAATCACGTTTCGTTGCAGAGCATTCCTGTCCACTTGCTTCATCGTTTCGGAAATACGTCCGTAGCACTCCATTGCCGGGTCGCTGAGCATCATAAGTTCTTCTTCAGTGAGGCCTCTTTCGATACACGTGTTGAGCATGATGTTTTTCGCGTTGTTCTGCATGTATTTGAGCGCCTTATCCATTCGGTATTGCCCGTTGGGCAACATTCTGACGATCATTTGTATTTGTGGATCTTTCATTACTTGCTCCAGGAGAGATTTGATTTCCTCTTCTTTTTTCTGGGATATCATGCGATTAAAAACAGCTAAATAGGAGGAATCGCAAGGCATCGGTTTGATGGCTTTGGCCCGTTCTCCCTCTAATATTTTTATCAGCTGCTTCTCCAATCTCTTTATCAGGGAGGTGGTGAGGTCGGTGTTCTGGAGTTTGTCGGCAATGTTGGCATAGCGCAACACGTTTTCTTTTTTCAACCAGATGATCAGGCTGTGCAGTTCTTCTTCCGTGGCCTGTTTTTCAATGAGCGGAAGGACCGCAGCGGTAATGTATTCTTCCAGTCTTTCTTCCTTATACTCGTTCTTCATTTTCTCGGCTTCGGTCTGTTTCTCTTCGTCGGTCATGGTGGCTACTTCTACAGTGTTGGTGGTATTCAGGCTTTGCAGATATATCGCCTGTATGTTTTCTTCCAACTCTTTCAGATTGAGCGATGTTCCCAGCCACCCTTCGCGGTAGAGGGTGATGACATTACGTTTGTACCAGAATTTTTCCGTTGGCTTGGTCGGGGCGGGTAGAGTCTGTGTGAGAACGGAGTGATCCTCGTTTGGGTCATTGTACCATTTTGTGTGCCAGGCTCCAAAGGATTTCAGTAAGGCTTGTTTGTTGTCTTTTTGATGCTTTGCCATGTACTGATTTAGTTGCTTGATGCTTTCCAGACTCTCTGCAGACAGTGGGGGAGTGACTGCCTGCAAGTCCTCCTCCGTGATGCCTCTCTCGAGGAATTGATTGCGCCAGAATATGGGGGCGTTCTCCTGGCAATACTCTTTCATGTTGTCCAATCGTTTGCGGGCCTCTCTTTCCATCACTCCATAGGCATAAGCAGAGCTTCCTGCTTGCTTGGTATTGTAGGAGACTCTCACTGTCGCGCCAGCTGCGGCGTTGTGTATCTCGCGTTCTATAATGCCTTCCAACAGGGAACTGTATTCGTACCTACTCCAAAAGGAGGCGAATGCGTTGAGATAAGATTCGGAACACGCTTGGGCGGCTATGGGTTTCGGCTTTCTGATTTTGGCATTGGCAAACTTTTTGAGCGGTTCGTGGAAGATTGCTGTTATTTGTGCCTGCAATGTGGTGTCTTTGGAAAGTGTCAGTATTTTCTCCGTTGTGCTCTTGTATTTCTCGGACTTATGGAAATTCTTGTTTTCTGCATAGTCCGAAAGTAGTTGTTCATTGCACGACTCGGGCAGGCTGGCCGTCATCAGATCAATTATGTCATCTCTCATGCTCTTTGGCATATAGCTCTGTTATTTGTGCGGCGCGCCACATTTTTTGCTCCTTGGTTAGGGCGATATCATCAAGATTGATGGTTGAGTTCAGACTTTGATAATACAGTTCGGTAATGATGTTTTTGGCTAATGACTAGCTGAACCACGAATCGGTATACCCAAGGTCATACAGCTCGCCCATCTTGTTTCGCAGGCTCTCGATTTGCGCACCAGCCGGAAGAACCGTCAGGCAGAGTGTGCCCAGCAGGAGCAGGTCGCGCAGAAAAGCATTCTTCTTCATTGCTTATAGTCTTTATTTTTTGTTGGTGTCTGATATGAATAAAAACAAGGTAGGAGAGGGGGATAAAGGAGCATCCGCTCTCGCTACCTTGGTGTGGCACGAGGCCACGGGAAAGTGTCGGTTGATATTGCACTCTATATTATAGATAGAAAAATACATACTATATTTATGTATAAATGCTCTCTTATAATTTGATATAATGAATGTATATATTGTCTTTTCATGCTTCTCTTGTTTCTGAATTTTATAGCGGGTGTAACTAAATTTTTGCAAAGATAGATATAAGGTTTGTATCCCCCGATTGTTAAATAATGTTATTATCCGCCTTGTTGTGTAGGGCGTAATAATTTTATACGAAATGATGCATGCTGTGTAAAAGTAATGAAAAGACTGAGAGCCGGTGCTTCATCTGTTGCTTGGGAGCGTGCAGAACGGCACGTCGGATGCCTGGAGCTGATATATAAGGGATATAAGGTTCCAAAACCACAAAAAAGCGTCTCCGATGCCTGCCTTTTGTGAGAATAATCGTATCTTTGAAAGCGATGAAGCCGTAGGCTTTATCTGCTGTTAATCAGAGATACCCTGAAAAACTAATATTTAACTTAAAATTTATGAGAGACTTCAGTAAGTTTGGAAGCAGTGGACACGCTTGGCTGCTGGCGTTGGCTCTGCCGTTGGCGGGAACTCCCGCTGTGGTTCAGGCACGCTCTGTAGCTGTGCAGACGGCTGCTGCTGAGGCTGCGCTCACCGTGCAGGGGGTGCAGGTGATTAATCCCACCACGGTGGAAATCCGCTATTCGGATGGAAGCCGGATGACGGTGGACTTCTATGGCGACCGCATCTTCCGTCTGTTTCAGGATAAGAACGGCGGTATTGTGCGCGACCCGAAGGCATCGCCCGAAGCACGTATCCTGACCGCTCAGCCGCGCAGGGCGCTTTCTGCCGCAGTGAGTGTGGAAGAGGGCGGTGATGCTGTGGCTGTCCTGAGCGAACAGATTCGCTTGGAAATAGATAAGAAAACCACCTGTTTCCGTTTGGTAGACCGTGCCACGGGGCGCGTCGTGACAGAATCGGTGCGTCCGGTGGAATTCACGAAGAACAAGGTGACGCTGGCGTTGCGTCAGACTCCGGGCGAGTACTTCTATGGCGGTGGCGTGCAGAACGGCCGTTTCTCCCATCGGGGCAAGTCCATCGCCATAGAGAACACCAACAACTGGACCGATGGCGGAGTGGCATCGCCCACGCCGTTCTATTGGTCTACGGGCGGCTACGGCGTGATGTGGCACACCTTTGCCAAGGGACGGTATGACTTCGGCGCCGCCGAGGCCAACACCGTGCTCCTGTCTCACGACACCGACTACCTCGACCTCTTTCTGATGGCCGACGACGGTGCCGTGGCTCTGCTGAATGATTTTTACCAGCTCACCGGTCATCCGGTTCTGCTGCCCAAGTTCGGATTCTACGAAGGGCACCTCAATGCCTACAACCGCGACTATTGGAAAGAGACCGAAGAGGGCGGCGTCCTGTTTGAGGACGGCAAGCGATACAAGGAAGCGCAGACCGACAACGGTGGCGTCAAGGAGTCGCTCAACGGCGAGAAGAACAACTACCAGTTCTCCGCCCGTGCGGTGATCGATCGCTATAATGCTCACGACATGCCCTTGGGATGGGTGCTCCCCAACGACGGTTACGGAGCCGGTTACGGTCAGACGGAGACACTCGGCGGAAACGTCAACAACTTGAAGGCTTTCGGCGAATACGCCCGCTCCAAAGGTGTGGAGATCGGCCTTTGGACACAGAGCGACCTGCATCCCAAGTCCGGAGTGGAAGCTCTTCTGCAGCGCGACATTGTGAAGGAAGTGCGCGATGCAGGCGTGCGTGTGCTCAAGACGGATGTGGCTTGGGTGGGAGCCGGTTACTCCTTCGGACTGAACGGCGTGACCGACGTGGGCGAGATCATGCCTTATTACGGCAACGATGCCCGTCCCTTTATTATCTCGCTCGACGGCTGGGCCGGCACGCAGCGTTATGCCGGTATATGGTCGGGCGACCAGACCGGTGGCGAATGGGAGTATATCCGCTTCCACATCCCCACGTATATCGGTTCCGGACTGTCGGGACAGCCCAACATCTGTTCGGATATGGACGGTATCTTCGGCGGCAAGAACGTGCCCGTCAATGTGCGCGACTTCCAGTGGAAGACCTTCACCTCCATGCAGCTCAATATGGACGGGTGGGGAGCCAACCCCAAGTATCCGCAGGCGCTGGGCGAACCGGCCGCTTCGATCAACCGCTGGTATTTGAAGCTGCGTTCCGAGCTGATGCCCTATCTCTACACCGCTTCGCACGAGGCCGTAGACGGCAAGCCGCTGGTGCGTGCGCTCTTCCTCGACTATCCCAACGATTACACCCTGGGCACTGCCACGCGGTATGAGTTCCTGTGCGGCCCCAGTGTGCTGGTGGCTCCCGTCTATCAGGCCACCCGGGCCGACAAGGATGGCAACGACGTGCGCCATGGCATCTACCTGCCCGAAGGACGGTGGATAGACTACTTCACGGGCGATGTGTATGAGGGCGGCCGCATTCTCAACAGTTTCGACGCTCCGTTGTGGAAGTTGCCCGTCTTTGTGAAGAGCGGTAGCATCCTGCCCCTCAACAACCCCAACAACAATCCCTCGCAGGTGGACAAGGCGTTCCGCGCCTACGAAATCTATGCCGACGGTCACACATCCTACACCGAGTATGACGACGACGGCCTGACGCAGCAGTATCTGGCCGGACGCAGCGCCACCACGCAGGTGGAAACCGATGTGGAGAAGAACAAGCTCATCGTGACGATTCATCCCACGCAAGGTGGCTACGACGGATTCGAGGTCAGGAAGCAGACCGAATTGCGCATCAACGTGACGGCTGCTCCCCGAAAGGTTGTGGCCAAGGTGGGCAAGAAAAAAGTTACGTTCGCGCGCGTAAATAATAAGGAGGAGTTGGACGGCACTACCAGCGCTTACTACTACGAGGAGCGCCCCAATCTGAACCGTTTTGCCACACCGGGCAGTGAGTTTGAGAAGGTTGAGGTGATCAAGAATCCGGTACTGATCGTCCGGCTGGCATCCTGCGATGTGACGCAGACCGGTTTGGAAGTGACGGTGGACGGTTATGTGTATGATCCGGCCGATCGCTTGCATGCGGCTACGGGTGCCTTGTCGGCTCCGGTGGCAAGTGTCACTGAAGAGAACACCGAAGCCTACACGCTCACACCGTCGTGGCAGAAGGCCGACAATGCCGACTACTATGAGATCGAATTCAATGGCATGCTCTATACGACCATCCGCGACACGCAATTGCTGTTCGAGGATCTGCACCCCGAGACGGAGTACACCTTCAAGGTGAGAGCCGTAAACAAGGACGGACATTCCGAATGGGCTATAGTGAAGGCCGTCACCAAGAGCAATCCGCTGGAGTTTGCCATTCAGGGCGTCACGGCCGTCACCACCTGCGAAAATCAGGGCGGCGGAGGCATCCACAAGCTTTTCGACTTTGACGAGAGCAGCATGTGGCACACCAAGTGGGGAGCCAAGGCCGTGCCGTTTGAAATGATAGTGGATCTCCACAGTGTCAATCAGCTGGATAAGTTGCACTACTTGGGTCGTGAGGACGGAGGCAACGGTACGCTGTTGCGCGGCACGCTGTCCTACAGCATGGACAAGCGGACGTGGTCCGACCCGGTGCCTTTCACCTGGACACGCGGTGGCGACCCGTTGCGCATCATCGAGTTCAAGGAGCAACCCACCGCGCGCTACCTGCGTCTGTCGGTTGAGGAGGCAGTGGGCGACTTCGGTTCAGGTCGGGAGATGTATGTCTTCAAGGTGCCCGGTTCGGAGAGCTACATTCCCGGCGACATCAACCACGACGGCAAGATCGACGAGAACGACCTGACGTCTTACATGAACTACACCGGTTTGCGTAAGGGAGATCCCGACTACGAGGGATACATCAGCAAGGGCGACCTGAATGGCAACGGTCTGATTGATGCCTACGACATCTCTGCGGTGGCTATCGAGCTGGACGGCGGTGTCGGCCGTCAGGCCGCAGAGCCGGTAGCCGGAGAACTGACTTTGGTGCCCTCCAAGCAGACCCATAATGCCGGCGATGTCATCGAACTCACCGTCAGGGGCAAGGGACTGCGCAGTGTGAATGCCCTCAGCTTGGCCATTCCCTACGATGCACAACGTTATGAGTATGTAGGGCTGGAAGTGAAAGAGCCGCTGGCGCAGATGCGCGACCTCACCTACGACCGTCTGCACAAGAACGGTCAGAAGGCCCTCTATCCCACGTTCGTCAACCTGGGTGCCAAGCCCGCGGCCGAGGGCGACACCGATTTGCTCGTCATCCGCTTCAAGGCTAAGGCGAAGGGCAAGACCGACCTCAAGGCTATCGATGTGATGCTGGTAGACAAGGATTTGAATGTGAAGTAATCTCGGGGCGGGAGTCTGTATTCCCGTTTTCCCGAAGCAAGGCAAAGGCGCATTTGTCCCCTCGGTGGGACGGATGCGCCTTTTTCGCATCAATCTTCTTTGTCCGCAGGGCTGGATAACCGGAAACAATACTTATCTTTGTGTAGTGAACGTTTAAATGAGTAGAACCCCATGCTTATAAAAATATATCCCGAGAATCCCAATCCCCGCGAAGTGGGTCGTGTGGTTCAGGCGTTGCGCGACGGCGCCCTGATTGTTTACCCCACCGACACGGTGTATGCCATCGGCTGTGATGCCCTGAATGTGCGGGCGGTGGAGCGCCTGTGCAGACTGAAAGGTGTGAATCCGCAGAAGAGCAACCTCTCCATCGTGTGTGCCGACCTGAGCGGGGTGAGCGAATATGCCCGTGTGAGCAATGCTGCCTTCAAACTGATGAAGCGCAACCTGCCCGGCCCCTTCACCTTCCTGTTGCCCACCGGAAGCCGCCTGCCCAAAATCTACAAAAACCGCAAGGAAGTGGGCATACGCGTGCCCGATCATAGTGTGGCGCGTGCCTTGGTAGAGGAGTTGGGCAATCCCATGCTCACCATGTCTGTCCATGATGAGGACGAGTTGATAGAGTACACCACCGATCCTGAACTCATTCATGAGAAGTACGAGTCGGTGGTGGAGTGGGTTGTGGACAGCGGATACGGTGGCGCGGAGGCTTCCACCGTGGTCAGCTGCCTCGAAGACGATTTCGAGGTTGTCCGTCAGGGCAAGGGCGAGCTCCGGTAGTTGGGGGCTTTTGTTTGCGCTGGAATGTCGGTGTATCAAAACTCATCGGTCGGATTTATCTTTTGTATAATAAACGCTCTCTTCCGTATGCGTACATAAGTCTCTGCTGTACACGTAATGAAGGTTCTTATGTACGTGTACTGAAGGTCTTTATTTACGTGTAACGAAGGTTCTTCGTTATGTGTACTGCAGATCCGTATGTATGCGTGTGTC
>JAMPGY010000035.1 GCA_023663705.1 Clostridium sp.
TCTCTTCTTTAGAGTGGGATGGGGCAGGAGTTTCAGGTGGTATAGTCAAGTGTGTGAAAATGGAATTGTTGGAAAAAGATTGTGCGAGATAGAAAAATCTTAATTAATATATGAATAAGGAGAATGTGATGAAAGGTCTGTTTTCTTGGCTTTTTACATTTTTATTGTCGACCTTCTTATTGTGTTGCCCTGATTTGTCGGCTCAACGTGCGGCAGTAAAAACCAATTTGCTTTACGATGTTTTGGCCGTACCGTCTTTGGGCATTGAGATTGGTCTGGCGCCGAAATGGACGCTTGACGTGTCTGGTAATTACAACGGCTGGACCATGTCTCACGGACGCAAATGGAAGCACTTTCTCATACAGCCTGAGGCCCGTTATTGGTTTTGCGATCGTTTTACCGGTCATTTTGTTGGTGTCCACATGCTGTATGGAAAATACAATGTAGGAAATCTGAAGAACGACATGAAATGGCTGGGAACAGATTTCTCTAAATTATCTGACAGAAGATACCAGGGCCGCTTCGGCGGGTTGGGAGTTGCATACGGTTATTCATGGATTCTGAACAAGAACTGGAACGTTGAGGCAGAGCTGGGGATCGGATGGACTTATACACGTTACGATGCTTATCCCTGTGCCACATGCGGTACCAAATTGGAGTCGGGGAAGCCGCACAACTATTTCGGTTCCACTAAGGCCGCCATCAATCTGATATACTGTTTTTAATACCTTCAACTCATTTCAATACCGAAAAGTATGAAAACGAATAATATATGTGGTATGGGGTTGGCCGTGGTGTGTGTGCTGGCCTCTTGTGTTTTCTCTTTGTCCGCTCAGACTCCGGTTGGGCTGGAGAAGGGAGCGCGCATACGCACGTTTTCCGCCGTGCGGGCAGATAGCAGTGTAGTGGTGACGATGGATTTCGACCTGTCTTCGGTGAATATAAGCAGCAACAAGGAACTGGTGCTCAAACCGGTCATCCGCCGCGACAGCGACAGCCTGTCCATGGCACCGGTCATTGTGGCCGGTCGCAACCGCTATTATCACTTCGTCCGCAAGAATCATCCGCTGGACGAGGCAGCCATGCTCTGCCGCAACGGTGAGCGCCGGGACGTGACCTACCGCACTGTGGTGCCCTATCGGCGCTGGATGGCCGGGGCAAGACTCTATGCCGAATGGACGGAGTCCGGATGCTGTGCCGACCCCGTGACAGGGCGCGTGGAGCTGATGCGTTTCAAGGTGGAGCCCAAGACGTTCGTGCCGCATTACCTGTACGTGCAACCGCCCATTGTGGAGAAAGAGGATTCCGCCGAACGGACGGCGCACATCATCTTCATTGTTAACAAGACAGACATCAACTATAAACGTCAGCAAAATATAGATGAGCTGGATCGCATCCGTCGCACTATCGACTCGTTGAAAAACGATCGTGACTACACGATCACATCGCTTACCGTCAAGGGATACGCCTCGCCCGAGAGCCCTTATGATCACAACCGTTATCTGGCAGAGGGACGAACCGAGACATTGAAACGCTACATCATGCAGCAGCATCATTTCCCTTCGGGGCTGATCACCACCGAGGCTGAGCCGGAGGATTGGGCCGGACTGCAAAAATATGTGGAGACATCAAGTCTGCAGAACCGTGAGGAAATAATGGCCTTGATACGCATGAACATCGATCCGGACAAGAAAGAATTGCTTATCAAACGCACCTTCCCTCAGGACTATCGTTTCCTGTTGACCAATGTGTATCCCGACCTGCGACGTTCGGAGTATAAGGTGAGATATAAGATCCGTGTGTTCAGCGACATTGAGGAAATCAAACGTGCGTTGAAAACCGAGCCCGGCAAACTGAACCTGTATGAAATCTATCAGGCTGCACAGACCATGCAGCCCGGTAGTGAGGACTTCACCGAGGCTTTCCGGATAGCCGCCGTGATGTTTCCCGATGATGAGATCGCCAATCTCAATGCCGCTAACGCCGCCATGGAGCATGGGGAACCGGGGGTGGCCGAAAGGTATCTGGAGAAGGCCGGAAACTCCTCGCATGCCCGTTTCGCACGTGCTATGTGCACGGCGTTGAGTGGCAGGTACGAAGAGGCTAAGGTGATGTTTGAGGCTATCGTGGCCCGCACGGTTGGCGACGAGACGGACGAGCAGGTGACGGAGGCGGTCAAGGCGCTGGAGCAATTGAACGAGATTATCGAAAATCAACAATATATATAAACCAATTAATTTATTTATCATTCAAAGTTTTAAGTTATGATGCATTTAAAGAAACTTATGGTAGGTTGTTTGGCTCTCAGCCTGTTTTCCTGCTCCAGCGATGAGGACATCATCGGGCAGGACAATCAGGGCACGGAGGTAAACCTGACAGGTGATGTGTATGCGAAACTCACGTTGAGTCTGCCCATGGCCACCCGCTCAACTGGCAACGTAGGCGACGAGTACGGACAGGACTACGAAAACAAAGTGGGTTCGGTGCTGGTGGTGTTGGCGGCCAAGAACGCCAACACGGACGCTTACACGTTCATTACCTGCAGCGAGGCCGACGGAACATTCTCTTCCGGCAAACCCGGCAATCCCACCTACACGCTCGTGTTTGAGAACGAGGCGCTGAAGGAACAGGCCGGCAACGACATCTATGTGTTCGCTTACGCCAATCCCACGGCAGCCCTGCGCAACTTCTTCACCGCTACGGAGACTCCCACAACGTTCACGGACGAGGTGGCGGATCTGATGAAGTTCGACAACATGGAAAATCCCGAAACAGACGAAATATGGCAGCCCAACCGCTTCCTGATGACCAGCGTGTCTGTTGTCAAGGCTTCAGGTCTGACCAAAGAGGCTGTTGAGTCCACCGATCACAACACTCCCGAGACGGCCATCAATCTGGGCACGGTACCTGTGGAGCGTGTAGTGGCCCGTTTCGACTACAAGCAGGTGAACAACAACAAGTACGACATCAAGAGTAATGTAGTGGACGAGGACGGTAACATGACCGAAGAGGTTGTGGGCAATGTGGAACTCACTCACATGGCGCTTTTCAACATGGCCTCTTCCTACTACTATCTGCCCCGCACGTCAACAACCGGTCTGCTCACGAACATCAACTTGTGCCCCGGAAAGGCCGGAATGGAACAGAACTGGGTGGTAAGTCCCCGTGCCAACGACAAACTGGCGTATGGACCTGAAAACCATGGGCTGGACGACTACTTCCGCTTTTCGTTGGCCAACAACAGCAGCCGCAAATGGACCGAAATCACTTCGCTCAACAACAATAACGAGGACGATGACGAGGGCTGGATTGCTGAGAACAAAGAAGGCTACCGCATCTGGCGCTACGCCACCGAGAACACCATCCCCAGAAAAGACGAAAACGACTACCAGTCTCAGGTTAAGGGTATCACCACCGGTGTTGTGTTCAAGGGTAAGATCAACATTGTCGAAAATTCATCGTTGGCTGATGCTGTGAATGACAACGAACCCATCTATATGTACAACGATGTGCTGTATGGTGGCGTAAGTGCTTTGGCCGCTGCTGCCGAGGCCTATCCGGTATCCTCTTTGGCCGATGCTTTTAAGCGTGCGTTTGTCAAGGTGACTACAGGCGAAGGCGAGAGCACCACGGTATCCTATCAGGAAAACACGGGTGATAACTCTCCTGTGGCCTGCAAGTTCACCGTATACCGTTACGATGAGAGCGAGGGCTGCTATCCCGTCTACTATTACTACTACAACCGTCACAACGACAATGAAGATAATGCCGATATGGGTATGATGGAGTTCGGCGTGGTGCGCAACAACGTCTACAAGCTCTCCGTCACCGGCATCAACCGCTTCGGTCATCCCGGCAAGCCCGGTGACGATCCCGATCCCGAAGATCCGGACGATCCCGATGAGGAGAACAAAGTATACTTCAAGGTGGCTGTTGAGGTATTGCCTTGGGTTGTACGTGTCAACAACATCGAGTTCTGACTTTGAAACTGTGATCAATTATTAATAATTAAACATGGAAGGTAGAAAGCATCTTATGTTTTCACGAATCGCCGGCACGATGTTATCCGTCGTGCTGGCGATAGCCTCCCTGTCCTCGTGCAGCCGCATCTTCGAGGACTTGGAGCCGTGTCCTCACGGAGTGTCGTTGCGGTTTGTGTATGATTACAATATGGAATATGCAAACTCGTTTCCGAAGAAGGTGGACTGCCTGACACTCTTGATCTATGATGAGGAGGGCAACTATATAGACACACGTACGGTGACGGGACCGGAACTGGGGAACGAATCGTACAGAATGAAACTCGATCTGGAGGAGGGCACCTATCGTTTTGTGGCCTATGGCGGTATGGCATGCGACAAGAGCTCGTTTTCATTCATCGACCGCTCACGCAGTGCGGCAGACGGAGTCGCGTATGAGTATCTGAACGTGGGGCTGAAATCCGAGTGCCTGACCACGCCCTCATTGAAAAAGCTGCACGATTTGTATTGGGGAGAACTCACTCTCCGCACTGCCGACCTGTATACCGAGGGTACGGTGGAATTGAGAAAGCAGACCAACAACCTGCGTATTGTGCTTCAGCAGACAGATGGTGGAGTGCTGTATGCCGATGATTTCGATTTTGAAATCACTGATGACAATACACTGTTCGACCACAAGGGCGACTTGTTGGTCAATGGTGATGTGACGTATACTCCGTGGACCACCGGAGAAGCCCTGACAGGCGTTGTGGTCAAAGGCGACAAAGCCGAGCAAGTGCCCGTGGGAGTGGCCTTTGCCGAGCTGAGCATGTCGCGTTTTGAAACGAGAAACGATCCTACGCTCGTCATCAGGAAGCACGAGACGGGGGAGATTATCATACAACTTCCGTTGAAGAAGTACTTATTGCTCATGAAGAGCGAACATTATGCCATGGACGACCAGGAGTATCTCGACCGTGAGAGCGACTGGGTGATGTTTCTCTTCCTCAGGGGTGAGGTGTGGCTGAAGACACAGATTGTGATTAACGACTGGGTGGTGAGAATCAACAATGCCGGCTTCTGACAGGCCGGAGAATGAGGCAGAGTTGGATAGTAAGATATAACAGTGGAAAAGGGGAAAAGTTTGATAGTAGGAATAGCTTGCTTGGTGATGATGCTGGGCTTGGGCGCCTGTGGTGATGAGCCATTGGCGCTTGAGGAGGGCATTGTGCCGGCAGAGAGTCCGCATAAGGTCAACTTCAGTATCGGAGTCGCTGTGGCCGATGCCGGTCTGCAGGAGGACGTGCCGTCCGGTGATGTCTATCCCGAGGCACCTGTCAACGACAAGGAGCGGATGCACACGTTGCGCATCATCATTGTCCGTCCGGACAACACCGTGGAGGCCAATCGTGCTTTTACGCTGTCGGCACCGGCTGTTTTTCGCGAATACGAGGAAATTGAAGTGGAAGGAGGCGAACCCAAACGGGTATATCTGTTTGCCAACGAAGCCACGCTGCGTGAAGACCGTAGCGGTGCATTGCTCAATTACAGTTTGGGAACCCTCTATGAGGGAACCCGTTTCCCGCAGACAGAACTGGAGAACCTGCGTATCGCGTTGGGTGCGGATGAACAGATGGATGGTCCCTTGCCCATGAGTGAATGTCACGAGGTGTATGTGCCGGACACAGACATCCGGCGTCTGTTGTTTGTCACCCGGGCAGCCGTGAAGTTCACGTTCCACATCACCAATAGTAGCGCGCGTGCCTTGACGGTGACCGGACTGACTCTGGATAAGATGGCCGACCGGGAATATTTCCTGCCGCGCAACGCCGTCTATGAGGATCGTGTGTCGGAATGGGGTGAACCGTTTAAGGAAATCATAACTTTCGACACACCGGCGGAAACGGTCTACCGTACCTTCGACATCTATGGTAAGGTGGGACTTGACCGTCCTTTGTTGTCAGCCCGGGGCGGCACATTGGACATCGCTTCCGTCTATCAGAACGAAGGAAAATACATGGATCCGCTCAGTGACGGCCGCAACTACGGACTGAGCCTGGATGTGGATTTCGGAGGTCTGCCCATGCGCTTTTCCTCCTATTTGCCCAACCTGAGCCGCTTGCCCCGCAACACGCATGCCAAGGTGAACATCACCATCCACGACACGGATGTGAGCTGGCAGGTGGATGTGATACCATACAGCTCCGTTCCTTTGGAGCCTGAATTCGGACTATAATCAGAAAATATACACAGGGGAATTAATGATGAAAAGCTTTATCCGATATATGCTTTGCGGCCTGCTTGTTACTTGTTTGGCCGCTTGTTCCGATGATTTTTCTTTCGGGGCCGGTGAAGTACCGGCAGGCGAGAGTTTGGTGACAGCGACAGTGGATTTCATGCCCATGTCCGCTACGCTGACAGGACGCACACGTTCGGCCGGTAATTCGCTGGATGACATCAACAGCCTGTTTGTGTTGCTCTACGACGAAAAGGGGGCACTGGTAGAGAGCTACAAGGTGGATAATTACAGCAAGATGGATGAAGACCGTACAAATGCAGATGCCGAGAACAACAAGACGGCCGAGAGTCAAACACTACGTGCCACATTCAGTCTGCAGATACCTTATGGCATATATCACATGTATGCTGTAGCCAATGTGCCCGACCTGCTCACCAACGAGGATTATGCCGAGGCGTTGCAGACGATAGACGGGCTGAAGCGTATTCCCCTCACCTGGCAGACCGAGGCCGACAGGATGGCGGAGAACGGACAGATGATGGGGTACTTCACCACGGCTGCTTTGCAGACGGATGAGGCGGAACCTCTGGTCATCGACCGGCGGGACGTCAGCCTGCACGCCTGGCTCAGGCGGGCGGCATCCAAGGTGACTGTCCGTTTCGACGGCACGGGGCTTAACGAGGGTGTGTTCGTATACATCCGATCGGTACAGATTAAGGACATCCCCACGCAATGTTATCTGGGCAGTGAGAACAACGTGGGCGGTGACAGATATGTACTGTCCGACGAATTGGTGGAGGATGGCGAGAAAATGACGTTCTACAAAGGGGCGATGCCCGATATGTACGATCAGGATTACGACGGTCCGCGCATCACCAGGGGAAAGCCCTACTTCGGATCCCATCACGAGGATTCCGTGGCCTTGTTCTTTTACGAGAACATGCAGGGCACGGGCAAGGACAAGCGTCAGGACCACGACGGTGATCATGAACTGGATGCTCCGGGCTTGCCTTCGGATCCCACGTATATCAACAAGGACGATAAACCTTACGGATCCTATATAGAAGTGGACGCCTATTATGTGTCCATCAACTCCAGGCGGTTGGGCAGCGGGGATATCAAATACCGTTTCATGCTGGGACAGAATGAGACGACGGACTACAACGCCCGGCGCAACTGTCATTACAAGCTCACCCTGAAGTTGAAGAATTTTGCCAATGATGTGGATTGGCATATCGAATACGAAGAGCCGGAACCGGGCGTGATAACTCCTGATCCTTACTTCATTTCCTATCTCTACAACCATCAGATGGAGTATCCCATCAAGATCAATACGGGTGGGTATGAGATAGAATCCATCAAGGCAGAGATTGTCGTCAACCGGTGGAATCCGAACACAACGGATAGAAACGCCTATTGCCCTGATTTGATTGAAAGTGAGGAAGATAATCCGTGGAACGGCTTCCTGTCGCTCCACAAGACCATGAAGACGGTGGTAACATCGGACAGGCCTTACACGGTGACGTCCAATTATCAGCATTATATCGATCCGCCCAAGCGGGGTGAGCGGGAATACAAGGTATTTGATGTGGGCACACATGCCACGGATGGACTGGATGATGAAGACACCTATCGGGTAGAAGCCGACGAGGACAAAGAGAACACCTACAACGTGTTTGTCCCTATGTACACATGTGCCAAACAGTTGGTCAAAGAAACGGCCTACACGGGTAACAATCCCTACACGGCCTATCAGCGCAAGGCTAAGGTGTTCTTCCGGATCAAACTGAAAGATGGGCCCGAATTTCAGAAGACGGTAACCATCTATCAGGTGCGTCGTGTGGTAAATCCCAAGGGAATCTATCGCGACCATGATGGAGACAAAGACTTTCATGTGGTGCTCAAGCGCCTGCCGAGCGAAAATGCCACCAAATTCACATCGTTTGCTTCGGAGGGACCTTGGAAGGCTTATGTCGTGAGGTGGTGCAACAGCAAGGGTCCGGGAGATCGTGTAATCAATCTGGAGGCAAGCTCACCCTATTCGGAGCTCAAGGATGACACTATATTCGGTTACATGGGTTCGGAGATAGATTTCAAGGTAAAGTTCAACGGGACGTGCAATGCCGACGTGTCCCGCTACGCCGTGATTCGGGTGGAATACCATAATTATACCTGCCAGCACCTGATCTTCGTGCGGCAGGGAGATTGCAGTGATGCTTTGTTGGAGAACGGCACCAGGTGGCACACCAAAAACATGCGGACAGCCACTCTGGAAACCGACTCGCCCATAGAAGAGGGGTCGCTCTTCCGGAGAGGGGTGTGGGATTATCCCATAGATGCGCTGAACAACAAGAATCCGGCGGAGGACAAAGGGGGGTATTGGATTAATGTAAAACCGAGTGACTTCAAGGATGGCAAGACTACCAAGTTCGGCATTGCCACGGACGACCGTACAAATACCGATTCCCTCCTGTGGTCGGACGTTAGGTTTACGAATCATTTAGGGGATTTCCAGATAAAAGATGATGTTACTTGGAGAGTGGCGGAAGAAGATGATTATCAGGCTTTGTACAAGAGCGATGACATCGAGCAGGGCTATGGCGTGCTCTATGGCAATGAGGCCGAAGAGACATTGGACGACCTGAATGAAGTGTACGGTTACGACTACACGAAGCCCGGTACATGGGGGATGAGAGGTTGTTTCGTATACAACAAGTTGAACGGCAAGAATCTGTTCTTTCCCATCGGGGCTTCGGGCTATGGTCACCGGAAGAATGGTTTGGGTGAGGATGGTAAGGTGGCTGTGCTGAGATATGCGGCCAGTCGAAGCAGCTACTTCCCGAATGGGCAAATTGGAGACGGTTCCACCTATCCGAACGGTGTGAAGGACGCTCCGCTGTTCTGGGACATTTTCATGCGTCCCGGTGCGGTGTATTGGTATGGAAAATCCTCAATCGATCAGGTGGGGTGGGACATAAACTACTTCTCCTTCGATTTCTATGAGATTTCCAATTACGCTACGGGCGGTGGCAAGGATGCCTGCTTTGTGCGTTGCGTGGATAAGACAAAATAATCGGATTGGGGGATATGTTCAGGTTGTTCTTGTCGGGCTGTTGGGCGTTGTCGCTCTGTTGTGTGCTTCGTGCAGAGGTTCCGGTGATGTGTCCTCCTCCGGCGGGGAATGTCCTGTGTCACCCGGCTACAACACCCGAAGGGCATGAGGACTGGCTGCAACGGCTGGAGCGCAAGAATCGTGTGGGCAGCCGGGCGGCCCGCTTTGCCTACATCCGTCGCGACGGCCGTCGCACCACGCTCCGTCGCACCCGCTGTAGGGAATACCTGTTGCTCTTTTTCTACGACCCCGACTGCCGTCGGTGTCGCGAGCAGGAAGCCGTCTTGCAGTCCGACACCGTCCTTTCCCGTCTGATGGCAGAAGGTCGCCTCACGGTGCTGGCCGTCTGTGCGGATGCCGACCGCGAAACATGGGAGCGCACCAAGAACAGTCTGCCCGCCCATTGGCTGGTGGGCTACGACACTGGCCGCATAGTCCGCCGCGACTTATATGTCTTCCCTGTCATGCCCACCCTTTATCTGCTGGACCGCCGCAAGCGCGTGGTGCTCAAGGAAACCACGCCGGAGGCCGTGGCCAATCACTGTGTGGATGCAGAGGAATGAATCTGATAGCCAACCGGAATAAAGCAGGTGCATCTCTGAATTTGTATGATTTGTCCTGTAGGGACGCTTTTCAAAGCGTCCGCATAATGTACTGATTTTTATTGAATGCGCACCAGTTCTGCAGGCGCGGGCACATTGCTGTGCATCCGCAGGCTATAGATGCCTCCTCCTTCAGCGGAATCATTTATCCGGATCATATCCTCCGCTCAGAGGTTTTCCGTCGGGGGTGATTCCTTCCACTGTCACGCGGATGAGTCCGTTCTTGCCGTTGTTGAACAGTTTCACGCGGGCTTTTCCGTCCTCACCTATTTCCACGTCGGGCATCCAAAGCAGGGTGCGGCGATAATCTTTCTGTTCGGGTGGGGGAAGTGTGGAATAGTCGGGTGAGTAGAAGTCCTCGCAGGTGGATAGACCGGGCAATGGGAAATAGTAACGGTCGCGGTAGGTGTTGCGCAGTCCGTCCAATGGAATCAGGTGCAGATCCACAGTGATGTCCGGCTGGTTGCTCTGGTCGTATTTCTCACTGCCTTGGTCGCGCGGACAATAGTCGGTGTAGATATACACTTTGTCCAGATTCATCAGGCGGTAATACTTCATTTGCCGTTGGAAGCCACCGGGGTTGCTGACGGGCTGGGGCACGTTGACAATCAGGTTGGACGAAAATTTGGTGGTGGTCACCTCCCGCGTTTTGTTCTGAGTGGTGATGGAGCGTCCGTCGTGGCGCACGTTGAAGTTCGGTTGTCGATCCATACCCATATCGCCGATATAGGCCATGGCTATGCCGCGCACAAACGTACCGTGGTCGAACTTGCCTGTCATCAGTCCCCAATCACACAGATGGTTGTATGCCTCCATGGCATCTATCACCAGTGCCGGTTTGGTCTTGTCCAGTTTGCGCAGTCCGCCACGTTTGGTTCGGATGGTCACTGTCGGCAGTTCACGGTCGGTTAGTCCGGCATTGTTGGTCTCGATACGGTTGAACGGATCGTCGGGCAGGGTCTCCTCATAGAAACTGTAGGGGCGGGTGAACTGGGGATAGAAGAGATCCTGCTTTACGTAGTAGGCCGGATATTTTGTTTCGTCTTTGAGATACTTTTTCCATTCTTTCTCCTCTTTCTCCGGCATCGGATCGGTGTCGGTGGCATAGAGGAAGAGCGTGCAATATTCATAGAATGTGGGCATGGGCATGTAGAACTGTCCCTTCCGGGTCACCTGATCGGACTCCACGATATTTGTCCCGTCTACGTATTCGGCTTTTACGCGCACCTCTTTTTTCAGTTGGCTGATCTGGTTGCTGTGCTGGTCCTGTAGCGTATTGTCCGGGGCGGTTACGTGTGTCCGGTTTTCGGTATTTTCTCCCCTGTTTGGGCTGTCCGTGTCGTTTTGCTCGTTGTCATCGTTGCTTTGACGGTCGTTTACGTCCGCTCCGCCGGATATGATGTCCGGGGTGTCGTCGTAGGAGATGGTTTTGTGCACGCTACCGGCCAGTGTCTGTTGCTTTTCGGGCATGAAACTCAGTTGGAAATCTCCCAGTCCGGCCATGTCTTTCCACACGTAGCGTCTCCATCCCTGCACCATCATCAGAAGGTCGAGGTGCCGGCGGTGTGTCTCGTCATCGGCTTCAAAATAGTATTGCGGATCCTCCACAAACCCTTTCAGTTCACTGCCCAGCAGCATCTCGGTGAGCAGGGTGCTGTTGTCGTACAGGCGGTCGTCCGTGGCGGCGTCGCGCACGGTGAGCGACAGGTCGGCGCGGTTGATGCCCTTGGGCAGGTTCAGTTCGATCTCGATGGGTGAGAAGGCCGTAAACTCCTGGTCTGCTCCGCCTACGGAAAGTTTGCAGGCGTCATAGTCGTGGTTGTTTACGAAGCACAGACGGTCGGCATAGATGCGCCCATTGCGGTCGAACACAGTCAGTTGATTCACTCCCGTGGGCAATTGGGCGAGGTCGAAGGTCACGTCCTGCACCGTCCCTTCCTGCGGGGCAAACTCCTGATAGGCCACTACCAGTCCGCTGCTGATTACCGATACGCCCAGCAACGGGGCGCTTACGGCGTGCGGGGTGAGGTGCAGGGTCAGCCGGCCGTCCTGCTGTTCGGCCTGCAGGGCACATCCGTCGGCCTGTACGTCGGGCAGGTCGAAGGTGTAGCTCTCATCCTTGTAGGTCAGCTGTGCGCGGTATTTTTCTTTTCCGTCGGCGGCACAAGGCAGGTCGAAGGTATTTCGTCCCCGGTGGCTGCTGGCGGTCTGTGCCACCACGGTGCCTTTGCTGTCCGTGATGTTCATCTTCACATCCATGTGCCGTCCTTCCTCGTCGTTGGCTTCAAAGGCCACCCGGCAGGCGGTGCCGGCCACCAGATTGCCGCCCTCGGGATAGAAGCGAATGTCCGGTTTTTCCTTTCTTTTTTTAGCCTTGAAGTAGCGTCTCATCGGGCGTTGGGTCATTTCGCGGGCATAGTCTCCTTCCTGTGCCGGCTTGTTGTAGACCGGAACAATGCGTGAATACAGTTTGTCGTAGTCGCGGAAGAACTGCCGGTACATGGTCCGGTTGTAGAAGTTCTTCCATGAATAGCGCGAGTGGGGATGCTCCGTGCGGCCGAAGTTGAGCATCCATCGGGTGTAGGCTCTCACCTCGTAGAAACCGCCGTAGAGCGAGTCCGCCAGCACGATGGCCCCCTTGCCGCTGCCCTGTTCCAAAGGCACGATATTCCGTTGGTAGAGGAAACCGTCCGGTGTCATCACCTCCACGTAGAGCAGTTTGCTCAGATTGGTCGGCGTGTGGCTGTCTGTGCGGGTCACGTAGGCTTTGAACCAGATGGTGTCGCCCAGATAATAGCATGAGTTGTCCAGATGGAGGAATACTTTTTCCTGTGGAAAGCTTTTGCCGAACCGGTTTACCCGTTCCAGCAGCGGAGCCGGCGACTGAGGATCGGTGTAATCGCTAAGGTTCACTTGAGCCGTTGCACCGAGCATGGCGCACACGCAGATCAGAAAACAGAAAATGCTTCTCATAGAGATGAAATGTAAGGTTGATAACTACATTGATAAACAAAGATAAGGGATTTACTCTTATTCCCGTTCTTATTGTCTGTAATTTAACAAAAAAACAGACCGGACGGCCTCCTGCGATGAAAAAAAATAAGAACTGTGCGGGTTATCAAAGAATAATTAGTTATATTTGTGATGAATTCTGTTAACCCTTTATTTTAATATCACGTTACGACATGAAAAGACTTTTTACGGTATTCTTGTCTATGCTGTTTCTGGGCTGGGGCATGTCCGTCGGACATGCGCAGACGGCGGATGGCAGTGGAGAAGAAACGGCTGCGGTGTGGCTTATTGTGCAGACCGGAGACAATCTGTTGCTGAAGGCAAACGGTACGGATTATTATCTGAATGCTTATTTCGGAGATGGCGGCATGGTGCTCCACAATGGCAGCGGCGATGCTTCTCAATGGAAGATTGTGACGAAGGACGGCGCGCAGGAAGTGACGGCACCCGAGGAGGGCGTCGAGTATTACCTGCGCAGTCAGATGGCTTCTAAACTCAATCAGTATCTTACTTATATGGAATCATCGGCTGCCAAGCCCCTGCAGTTGCAGGAAACGGCCGATGAAGCGTCCGTCTTCACCTTCAAGGTGTCGGGTAGCGGGTATAAACTCTACAATGTATCGGCCGGGGGATATGTGCAGTCGGCCGACTATCATGTTTGTCTCACGGTGGGCGGCATGGCCGACCTGCCGGGCGATGATGAGGATCCGGTGGTGCTCACGGGCGACTGTTATCAGATCAACCGCAACGGCAATGCCTCCATGTATCTGATGCATGCCGACGACGGTTCGCTCAAGTATGCGGCGGCCGACAATGCCGTGCGTTGTTTCTGGCAGTTTGTGCCTTCGGGCAAGGACGGATGCTATTATGTGAAGAATGCCACCACGGGACAGTATCTCCAGAGCTCGCGCACGCCGGGACGTAACGGCCGCGTGACGATGGGGGCCGATCCGGTGGAATATAAGGTGGGGATGGACCGGGGCGCCACTTCGGCCACGCGCGGATATTATTATCTGTGTAGCACCGATCAGACCATTGATGCCGGCAAGACCGGAACGTTGGGACTGAACGCGCAGCCCGGCACCGGCAATGTGGTATGCTACGACATACAGGCCTCCGCATCCGCCAATTCTTACTGGGCGTTGACCGAGGTGGACTACGCGTACGAAGTGCCTTTGTTTGCAGCTGCGGCCGATCTGGATCATGCCGGTGATGCTCTGCGCTATCGTCTGACGGCCACTGACGGCCGCTGTCTGGCCTGGAGCACGACCGAAGGATTGACTCTTGAAGCCAAGGCGAATGCCGACTGTCAGGGTTGGTTCTTCGTGGGCACCACCAACGAGCGCGAGGGGTATTACATCCTGAATCAGTCGTGTCCCGGACTCACGCTCAACCGTGATGCCGACGGACGGCTGTCGTTGGGCAAGGTGGACGAACCCACCCGCTGGTATGCCGAGACCTCCGAGGTGGACGGCATCGTTTATCTCTCGTTTGTGCCCTATGCCGACAGGGAGAGCGAAGGCGGCCGGTTGACGGCCGGGGGCGAGATCCGCTTCCTGCCGGGCAACTTCCGTTCGGCCTACAGCCTGTCGGCTCAGATTTACTACCTGCCTTGCGGATCGCAGACTTCCGTCTACCTCACGGAAGCTTCTGTGGCCGGAACCGATGTGCAGAAACAACTGAACTATCGGGCCACGGCACGTCCGTCTTCTTATTATACCCTGTTCACCGAGGACAAGGCCGCCGTCTCTCGCGGCCGGGACTTCACGCTGACCCTCAACACCAACGAAGCCCCTGCCGGCATGCAGGTGCTTGCTTATTTCGACTGGAATGCCGACGGTGAGTTTGAATCGATGGTAGAGCTGACCTCTTCGCCCACGGCAATCGTCACGGTGCCCGATGAGGCTCCGGAAGGACAGTCCCGCATGCGTGTCCGTCTCACCGACAATGGGCTGACCGATGCCGAGGATGACGCCACGGGCGAGATCTACGACTTCATCCTGTGTGTGGCCGCTCCGGTGGATGGTCGCGTGGTGACGGTGGCACCGAATGCGGCCGAACGGGGTGTGGCCTACATCGTCAGCGGAGACGAAAAGGTGACGGAACAGACCGTGGCCTATGGCACCGAACTGACGGCCAGAGCCGAACCGCTTGGCAACGCAGTGTTCCGGGGATGGCAGGACGGCAAGACGATTGTCTCCACTTCGGCCGAATACACATTCAATGTGACGGAACATACATCGCTTCGCGCCTTGTTCTCGCCCAACACACAGGTGCTTACCGGCGTGAGGGCAGTGGAGACCGCAGTTTCTTCCCGCCTCTTCCACCTGGTGCAGGATGGGCGCCAACTGCATGTCACCGTTCTCGCCGGTGCCCTGACGGGCATCGACGTGTATGCCGCCGACGGCACACGGGTGTGCAGTGGCACGAAAGCCACCCTGTCGCTTGAGAATCTTTCCCGCGGGACATACATTGTGAGCGTCCGCACGGAGGCCGGAACGGGTAGCGCACGTGTGGTGCTCCCCTGAGGTAACAGAATAGTCACATTAATATAATACATATCACTATGAACAACAAGAAATGGATATGCTGGGGCGGTGCCTTGCTTTCACCCCTGGGCGGGATGGCACAGTCCGAAGCACAGAAACCGAATATAATCTTCGTCCTCTGCGATGACATGGGCTATGGCGACCTTGGATGCTACGGCCAGCAATACATCAGCACACCTCATATCGACCGTATGGCCACACAGGGTATGCGTTTCACGCAGGCTTATGCCGGAAGTCCCGTCAGCGCCCCTTCGCGCGCTTCCCTGATGACCGGACAGCACACCGGTCACTGCGAGATCCGTGGCAACAAGGAGTATTGGAGCGGCAGCGTGAAGTATGGCGACAACAACGAGTATGCCGTCACCGGTCAGCATCCGTTGGATCCCGACCACGTCATCCTGCCGGAGATTATGAAAGACAACGGCTACACCACGGGCATGTTCGGCAAGTGGGCCGGCGGCTACGAGGGTTCCGTCTCCACGCCCAAGACGCGCGGCATTGACGAGTACTACGGCTACATCTGCCAGTTTCAGGCGCATCTCTACTATCCCAACTTCATGAACCGCTACAGCAGGTCGGCCGGAGATGAGGATGTGATCCGCATCGAACTGACGGAAAACACGAAATATCCCATGAGTGGAGCCGACTATCGCAAGCGTTCGCAGTACACGGCCGATCTTATCCACCAGGAGGCCATGAAGTGGCTCGACAAGCAGACGGCCGACCAGCCGTTCTACGGACTCTTCACCTACACGTTGCCCCATGCCGAACTGGTGCAGCCCGAGGACTCCATCCTGCAGTCCTACAAAGGGCATTTCTGCAACGACAAGTCCTTCGGTGGCGACACGGGGTCACGCTACAATCCCATTGACCACGTGCACGCCCAGTTTGCTGCGATGATCACCCGTCTGGATGCCTATGTGGGTGAGATTATGGCCAAGCTCGACGAGAAAGGTCTGGCCGAGAACACCATCGTCATCTTCTCCTCGGACAACGGTCCGCACGAGGAAGGCGGGGCAGACCCAACCTTCTTCAACCGCGACGGCCTGCTCAAGGGGCTGAAGCGTTCCTGTCACGAGGGCGGCATCCGCATACCCTTCATCGTGAAGTGGCCGGGCCGTGTCGAGGCTGGTTCCACCAACGACCATCAGATCGCTTTCTACGACATCATGCCCACGTTCTGCGACCTTATCGGGGTGGACAACTATGTGGCCAAGTACACCAACGCGAAGAAGGATGTTGATTACTTCGACGGCATCTCCTTTGCCCCCACGTTGCTGGGCCGCGACGGCAAGCAGCAGTCTCACGACCACCTCTATTGGGAGTTCAATGAGACCAACCAGATCGGTGTGCGCCGCGGCGATTGGAAGTTGATCGTGAAGCGCGGTGTCAGCGAGCTCTACGACCTGGCCACTGATATCCACGAGGATAACAACGTGGCCGCCCAGTATCCCGACATCGTGAAGGAGCTGGAGGATATTGTCAAACAGGAACACACGCCCAGCCGGCACTTCAGTGTGACGCTTCCGCAATAATTTCCGCAGGGTCGAGTGTTTGGTGAGGACGCTCCGGATGTCGGCAAACAGACATTCAGAGCGTCCTTTTTGTTTCTTCGGTAAAGCATCCTCGTCTCATGGTAAATCAAGTGAGTGGCACCATCGGAAGCGACGAACGGATATCTTGTGTTTGAAGATCCTTTATCAAGTCGCTTGCCTACGGCTTGGTATTGGCCTTGCCTACGGCTTGTCATTGGATAGGCTTGTGGCTTGACATTGGCCTTGCCTATGGCTCAACATCGGACAGGCCTACGGGACAGTCTGCGGTATGCGTACCGAAGGGTCTTCGGT
>JAMPGY010000036.1 GCA_023663705.1 Clostridium sp.
CGGAAATTTTCGGCAGTCTTTTATATTTTTCCCCACTATTTTTCTACTGAGCCATTTCCTTTGCTTGTTGACGAGCTGCTTTCGACACTTTTTCATTTTGGAGTTTCTTGTTCATTTCCATCATTTCCGAACGCTTTTTGTATGTGTCTTTGGAAATTTGTGCTGATGCAGTAGTGAACGTGCCGAGCAGCATAAAAATAAAGAGATAGTTAACTGTTTTCATACTATATATTGTTATAATGTGTCCACAGTTCCCAAACTAGACAATTTTATTTTACAGTATGCCTATATATAAAAAGAGCGTGGGAACTGTACCTGTCACTTATCCCACGTTCTGGGCCTTCGCATTGCCTTCGGTCAAGGATAAGCAACGCAGAAGCCCACGCCGATATGTATAACGCACCTTCTTGTACACTTAAAGTGATGAAAGTGTACATTAAGGGTAGTTAAAAACATACCCATGAACATCTACTGCTGCTTTATCATGTGACCGATATTTGAAGTTGCGAAGTTCAGAACGTCACAGATAAAACGTCAAGTAAACGTCTTTCCCTACATAGAAATCCCCATCTTAACCATCTAAATGGTTTCGGTGTGAATTCATTGCAAATATACTATATAAATCATTATATACAAAGTATTCTAATATTAATTGATCTTTAAAACGTAGCTTTTCTGTCTATATAAGGGACTATCAGAATGTATAGAAGAATAGATATTATGATATAAAATATATCAGAAATAAACCAGATAAACTACATAAATATCTTGCTGTTGGTTTATTGTATAAAGTGTTTGTCATTGATCTTACACTTGTAATCCACTAATTTGATGGCTATTACTGTGCATTCATTACCTTTATTGTCTGGTTTACCCCCCCCCCCCCCCCGAAACGATCTATGTTCTGTTTCATAATGTTGCAGATGGTCAGACGTAGATGACGGGTATGTCATCTTTGTGTTTCTGGTCGATCTGTCTCTGTTCGTTGACTCTGAATTTGTTACTGGATATTGAAGGCGTGACTTCTGAAATAAATACTTTGTTGTAAATAACATAATCTTGGATGCCACACTCAATTCGATTAGCGGTAAAGAATGAGGTAAAAAACTCATTTGGGAGAATATAAATTTTGTAGTCGTATCTTTCGGTGGATGAGACATTAAAACTGAAAGGGTTCAAAGCAAGAGGGCTGTGACTTGATGGTGCAACAGTTCTCTTGCATGATGTATGTTTTTTAGCGGATAGCATTCACATCGTTAGGAGCATGGGCTCGTTTCCGTCGCTACGGTTGCCTGAACACCTGTCTGTTCCGTATATACAGCCCGTTGGGGCGTGGTGTGGTCACGGGTCTTCCGCTCAGGTCGTAGATGCGTGTGTCTGTTTTCTGCCCCGCCTCTATCTCCTGTATGTCTGTTGCCGGTTCTGCGAAGAAGTCCTCCTTCGTGAAGATGCACTCCCCGTTCTCGTAGACGGATTGCAGCTCGTAATAGGAACTGCCAATTAAATGCCCCATATCAAGGTCCGTGTTTTCTCCAATACCTTCAACTACATAACAGGTGCTTTTAAAGTGATTTTGTACAGTAAATCGTTTACGTTTATAGCCTTTTACAAAAATGTAGTCTATATTTGTCACGCGCCCCAATCGCATAACACTGTCACCGATATTGGCATTGAAGTCGTATAGCTTTAGGATGCTGTTATCTGTTTGGGTACAAAAAACGGAGTTATTTTGTTCGTAGAGTATGTTTTTATAATATACTTCATTCCCTGATTGCTTGTCTGAATATTTAAGTTTCCAAAACGTCATTCCATTCTTTATTTGATCAATATCAGAAGTAATAGAGTAATATTTATTTTCTTCACCTATAAGATCTACAAAGAACCTCTCCACATAGTTCCACACTTTCCCTTCCGAGAAATAGGATTTATTATTCTCTTGACAATATGCGGGAATGAACCGGAGTGTCAGCAGACCTATTAATAATGCCTTGTTTACCATAATCCATCACTCTTTAATGGTTCGTTGCGAATCGGTTAATACTCAGTTTTTGGCATCGATTCATTTTCAATGCTTCGGTTGCCTGAACACCTGTCTGTTCCGTATATACAGCCCGTTGGGGCGTGGTGTGGTTACGGGTCTTCCATTCAGGTCGTAGATGCGCGTATCCGCCTTGTGTTCAGCCTCTATCTCCTGTATGCCAGTTGCCGGCTCTGCGAAGAAGTCCTCCTTCGTGAAGATGCACTCCCCGTTTTCGTAGACGGATTGCAGCTCGTAACAAAAGGAACAAAAGAAATATTCCCCATCATCATATATATAGACGAGTTCCAGATTTTGTCCGATACCCTCCACAATGTAATAGATTCTATGCCCTTCGTCCTTAAGTGTAATCCGTTTACGGGTGTATCCCTTTACGCTGATGTTGTCAATCGCCACGACTTCTCCATAAGGTTCCGTTTTATAACCAAGCTGCACTCCGAAATCATACTCTATTTCGGGCTCATAATCTGAATTAATGGAATAAACTTGAGATTCTTTTTCATATTTCACATACTCTCTATTGCGCCAGTTGTCATAAACAATCCAAGCTGGTATCCCATTGTAGGTGGTTTGCTCCACAACGCTTATCGTGTATGGAGTGATATCGAAATCGCTATCAATCATTTTGTGGTGATAGTTCCACACCTTTCCTTCCGAGAAAAAGGAAACGTTGTTCTCTTGGCTGTGTATTGGAATAGCCAATAGCGTTAGTAGTCCAATCAGTAAAACTTTGCGTTTCATAATCAATCACTCTTTAATGATTCGTTGCGAATCGGTTAATATTCCATTTACTATCAGTGATATAATATGTATACCGGCATTCAGGTCTGCAATATTCTCTGTAATGATATAGGTTCCTTGGGGGATAGTAAGTGTCTTTTCTCGATTTCCGGTAATGGAGCTAATTACAATTATTGCATTGTTGACGTTGTTGTCTAACTGGGTGGATATTGTTACTTCTCCGTTTGTGGGATTGGGGGAACCTTCGGGGATGACAACGTTGTAAGGAATAAGGGGTAGCCCTGGCTCCTTGTCATCCTCGTTATAGGTGAGGATATGCTTGGAGGAATCAAATACTATATCTCCCATCTCATTGTTTGAAATGGCGAAATCCTGTTGGTCAAATGTTATATTAACCGTTTTGACGCTCTGTGCTGTGGCTATCTGGCAGGTGAACCAGAGTGATAGAAGTAGTAGTTTCCCTTTCATAGATTAAAAAATTAGGGTTAATGCCTCAAATGTAGCGGATTCTATTATAGAATGCAAATAAATATATGGAAATTTTAACTTAAGTGGCGTTTTTATTTAGTAATTCCTACTACGGTTCCGTTAAAGACCCAAATTGCGAGATATTACCAGTCAATTGTATCTCGTTAAAAAGATTTTTAAGGAGAGGAGGGAATAAGGAATAGATTAGAAAATTAGTATGGATAGAATCCCAATTAACGGCATCGGGGGAAACAGTCTATTGTTTCCCCCGATGCCGTTAATGTATAAAAAGGTATATTCCTTTACTCCTTTATCTTGCACTTATAATCCACCATCTTGATGGCCGTCACGGCACATTCGTCTCCTTTGTTGCCCAGTTTGCCGCCGCAGCGGTCGGTGGCCTGTTCCATGGTGTTGCAGGTGAGCAGACCGTAGATGACGGGGATGTCACCTTTGCGGTTCAGGTCGGCCAGTCCCTGGGTGGTGCCTTGGCAGATGTAGTCGAAGTGGGGGGTGTCGCCTCTCACCACACAACCGATGGCGATGACGGCGTCCACCTGACCGCTCTTGACAAACTGCGAGGCACCGAACACCAATTCAAAACTACCGGGCACAGTGAGTACACGGATGTCGGCCTCGCTGGCTCCGTGTCGGAGCAGCGTCTGAACGGCTCCATCGAGGAGGGCGCCGGTGACGGCATTGTTCCATTCGCTCACCACGATGCCGAAACGCATGCCGGCGGCAGACGGAACGGAATGGATGTCGTAGTCGGACAGATTGTGATAACGGGTTGCCATATCGCTTTTATATAAATTAAGGTGTATCAGCCGTGGCTTACTCGCTCACACGTTCGATATACTTATCGATGGTGCCATACTGTACGGAACGGATATACTTCTCCTTGATGGTCTTGTAGCACTCCAACGCTTTCTCTTTATTGCCCTGGCTCTCGTAGATGATGCCGGCCTGAAGCAGGTAGGAGGGGCTGAGGGCGTTGTTGTCGGCCATCTTGGCGGCCTTGGTCAGGGTGGCGGTAGCCTTGTCCAGCTGGTTGAGCTGTGCGTAGCAGTTGCCCAGCATTCCAACGGCAGCGGGAGAAATCAGGGCGTCGTCGGCCTGATCGTAGCTTTCCAGATACTTGGCGGCCTCTTCATACTTGCCCAATTGTGCATAGCACATACCGGCATAAAGCTCGGCCAGATTGCCGGCCTTGGTGCTGCCGAACTCATCGATTACCTGCAGGAAGCCGACGGCATCTTTGCCGTCTCCGTTGAGTGCTTTGTCAAATTCGCCACGCGAAAACAGCTGCTCGTTCTTATACAGAGCCTCGGAAGCCTTGTTTTCTTTAGGAAGGTAGACGTAGGTGCGATAAGCGAACGCACCGCCTACGACAACCACTAAGGCGATGAGGCCGATGATGAGTTGGTTCTTGTACTTTTCAATAAAAGTTTCCTGTACTACAGCGGCCTGTTCCGTATGGAGACCGTTCTGTTGTGATTTGTTTGTTGCCATTTTATTTGTTTTTCTTGTTTAATTATCCGGTTTGCGATACGCCGTGGCGTTCGACCATAAAAGTGGAGCAAAATTAAGTAAATAATCCCGTTTACTAAAATTTAGGCTCTGTTATTTTCAGTTATTGCGCGATAAAGCGTACTTTTGCAGTAACATTTTAATGCGGCATATCCCCAATGATACTGAAACGGCTTTCCATTTTGAATTACAAGAACATTGCGCAGGCAGAGCTTGATCTCTCGCCAAAGATGAATTGTTTTATCGGTGACAATGGGGAAGGGAAAACCAATCTGTTGGATGCTGTTTATTATTTATCTTTCTGCAAAAGTTCGGCCAATTCCATTGATTCACAGAATATACGCCACAGCGAAGACTTTTTTATGGTGCAGGGGCGGTATGAGATGGAGACGGGCGAGGAGGAGGAAATCTTCTGCGGCATGAAGCGCAGGCAGAAGAAACAGTTCAAGCGCAACAAGAAGGAATACAAGCGGCTGGCGGAGCATATCGGGCTGTTGCCCCTGGTGATGGTATCGCCGGGCGATGTGGAGTTGATAGCCGGTGGCAGCGAGGAGCGTCGGCGCTTTATGGACATGGTCATCTCGCAATATGACCGTACTTATCTGGACGCCCTGGTGCGCTATAACAAGGCGCTCGTGCAGCGCAATGCACTCCTGAAGCAGGAGGAGGAACCGGACGGTGAACTGCTGGGGCTGTGGGAGGAGATGATGGCTCAGGAGGGCGAACTGATTTATGAGCGCCGGAAGGCGTATGTGGATGAGTTCATCCCTTTATTCCGGCAGATTTACGGTCATATCTCGCAGGAGAAAGAGGAGGTTGGGCTCACCTATGTGTCGCACGGCAGCCGCGGCCCGCTGCTGGACACTATCCGGCGCGACCGAGCCAAGGATCGCATCATGGGCTATTCGCTCCATGGCATTCACAAGGACGACTTGGAGATGACCCTGGGGGGATTTCCCGTGAAGCGGGAAGGCTCGCAAGGACAGAACAAGACTTTCCTGATTGCGCTAAAGCTGGCTCAGTTCGACTTTCTGAAGCGGACGGGAAGCCGCACGACTCCCTTGTTGCTGCTGGATGATATATTTGACAAATTGGATGCGGGACGGGTGGAACAGATTGTACGTCTGGTTTCGGGCGACAACTACGGACAGATTTTCATCACAGACACCAACCGCGATCATCTGGATGCCATCCTGTCCCATCAGGGAGGGGATTATAATCTGTATCATGTGAAAGGGGGAGAGGTGACGCTATGAGGAGGAGCAATGCGGAAAACTTCGGCGAGGCTTTGCGCCGCTATTTGCGGCAGGAAGGATTGGAGACTCCGCTCAATGAGCGCCGTGCCGTGTCGGTATGGCCGGAGGTGATGGGACTGGCTATCGCTCGCTACACCGGTGATATCTTTATCAAAAACACTGTGATGTATGTGCAGATCAAGTCGCCGGCTTTACGTGCCAATCTGATGATGAGCCGTGCCTCACTGGTTCAGCGCATTAACGAGGCTGTGGGGGCGCAGGTGATTACGGGCATCAGTTTCTGCTGAAGAATCCTTTGTCACAGTATATCGTCCATGGGGATGTCATGGGGCTCGGTGGGCACATGGTTCACTTTTTGGTAGCCGTAGCAGATCCCCAAGGTGGGTATGCCGTATGGGCGTAGGCGGGTCAGTAGCCTGTCGTAGTATCCCTTGCCCCGTCCCAGCCGATGACCTTCCTTGTCGAAAGCCACTCCCGGGATCAGAGCCAGATCAATCTCTTCATACGTAGTAAAGGAGTTGCCAATGGGCTCCTGTATACCGAATGCTCCGTTCCGCAGTTGTGTTTCGTCCTGGTATATGCGCAGTTCCAGATCATCACCGGTCACCACAGGCAGAATGAAACGTTTGGTTGGGTTCCATCGTTTGAATAGTTCGGCTGTCTGCACTTCATCGGGGAGCGCATGGTAAGCTAAAACGGTGTGCGCCTTTTGGAAGCGGGCATCCGCTTCCAAAAGGCACCACAGTGTTGCCGACTCTTTCAGACGTTCATCCATCGTATGGCGATTCTTTTCCGTCCGTATGTAACGGCGCAACTGTTGTTTGCCCATTGTTACTTTTTCGCTTTTCCATCCGTTCCCTTTTCGGGATCTGCCGGAGCTTCGGGAAATGCCTTCCCTTCTTCAATCACCTCGATGGCACGCAATACCACAGGGTCGCTCTCGTTGAGGAAACGGATATACGTCTCGTTGTCCTTGGCTGTGTAGATGATGCTGCCGTATATGTTCTCTTCAAACAGTTTGCGCGATTTATAGAGCATCAGGTTGCGACGTTGCAGTCCTTTCTTGTCTGCATAATAGGCAAATTTCTCCACCACATTGTTGCGTTGCAGGAACTTTACAATATCCTCCGTATCGGTCAGTTTATCCAATGCGGTACGGTTTTCGTCAGCATACTCAAAGGTAAATTGACGGATGAGTCCGCTATAGGCCGCCTCTTTATAATAGGAGGTGATGCCGGTGGTGTCTACGGGGATGAAAATGTCCGGCATGATGCCACCGCCGCCGTACACGGTGCGTCCCAACACGGTCTTGTATTCCTGCCCTTCCTGTCTGATGCTGTCTTGCGAGAAGAACTCTCCCCGTTCGTAGCGAGTCAGGATGTCGTTCTCGTATTCCTCGCCGTGTCCTTTTTCATAGGGTTTCTGTATGCAGCGTCCCGATGGGGTGTAGTAGCGCGACACGGTGAGGCGCACGATGCTTCCGTCCTTGAATGTGATGGGCTGTTGCACAAGCCCCTTTCCGAAAGTGCGTCGGCCTATGATAAGGCCGCGGTCGTTATCCTGTATGGCTCCGGCAAAGATTTCGCTTGAGGAGGCCGATCCCTCGTCCACCAATACCACCAGAGGCAGTTGTTGGAAGGAACCTCGTCCGTCACTGTAGTAATCTTCGCGGGGGGATTTACGTCCTTCGGTGTAAATGACCAGTCGTTCTTTCGGCAGGAATGTATTGGCCATCTGATAAGCCACGTGCATATAACCTCCCCGGTTGCCGCGCAGGTCGATGATCAGACCTTTCATGCCTTGTTCATTGAGGCGTGCCAGCGACACCAACAGTTCGGGATATGTATTGTCGCCAAAGTTCTTCACTTTGATATAGCCCGTGTTGTCGTTGAGCATGTAGGCGGCTTCCACGCTGTGTACGGGAATATCTCCGCGTTCAATGCTGAAATAAAGCGGTTTTGATTCGCATGCACGTTTCACGCCCAGTTTCACCACAGAACCCTTGGGACCTTTGAGTCGTTGCATGGCCGTGTTGTTGTCCACCTCTGTGCCAACGAATGCCGTATCGTTCACACTGATGATGCGGTCTCCGGCCATCAGACCCACTTTCTCGGACGGTCCGCCCTTGATGACACTCATTACGTGGATGGTGTCTTTCTGAATGACAAACTGAATGCCTATGCCTGAGAAACTTCCTTTCAGATCTTCGACAGACTGTTCGGCATCCGCAGCGCTGATGTAGGCCGAGTGTGGATCCAGTTCCGAGAGTATGAGTGGCATGGCGTCTTCCACTAAATCACTCATATTCACCGTGTCTACATATTGTTCATCAATGATGCGCAACAGGTAGTTCAGTTTGTTGCTCGTGTTGATGATGTTCAGGCGATTGCCTGAGAAGTGATTGGCATAGAATGTGCCTATCAGAATACCTGCTATCATGACAACTGCCAGCAGCAGGGGGTAGTAGCGTGGGGTACGGTTTTCGCTCATGATCGTATATCTGTATTATATAGATTGTTTAATCGGGTGTATGAATTTGAAGCTGTCAGGCATCCGGACTCAGGAACAAGACTTCGATGCCGGCCTGTTTGAGCAGGTTGATACCGTCTTCAAGCCGGTAGTGCTGGGCATACACCACCCGCTTGATGCCGGCCTGGATGATAAGTTTGGCGCATTCGATACACGGTGAGTCGGTCACATATAGGGTGGCTCCTTCGCTATTGTTTCCGGAGCGTGCTATTTTGGTGATGGCATTGGCTTCGGCATGCAACACATAGGGATGCGTCACGTTGTTCCCGTCCTCGCATACATTGGCAAAGCCCGAAGGAGTGCCGTTGTAGCCGTCGGAGATAATCATTTTATCCTTCACGATGAGTGCTCCAACCTTGCGGCGTTGGCAGTAGCTGTTTTCCGACCAAATGCGGGCCATACGCAGATAGCGCTTATCCAGTTCATTTTGTTTTTCTTCCATTTTGTCCATAATAGAGGGAATTAATTGTGGAACGTGTTTTTTTACGAATGAGGCTGTTCCGGTTTCAGGCCATTTCGTATCAACAATGCGTTGATGGTCGGCTCCTGTCCGCGGAACCGCTTGTAGAGCACCATAGGATGTTCCGTTCCCCCCTTGGAGAGGATATTGTCGCGAAAACTCTGTGCTGTTTCGGTGTTGAAGATACCTTTCTCCTTAAACAGGGAGAAGGCATCAGCATCAAGCACTTCGGCCCATTTGTAACTATAGTATCCGGCTGAATATCCTCCCGACATGATGTGTCCGAACTGCACGGTCATACATGTGTCGGCAGGCAGTTCGAAAAGCATGGCACGCTTCCAGGCTTGTTCCTCGAACTTGTAAATATCTTTGTCCAACGGCCGGTCAAGCGTGTAGTAGGCCATGTCCAGCAGTCCGAAACTCACCTGACGGATGCAAGCATAGGCTATGTTGAAGTTACGGCTGCGTGTGATGCGTTCAATCAGTTCGGTCGGCAACGGTTCACCGGTCTGGTAATGCCGGGCAAAAGTATTGAGAAAATCCGGTTCCACGGCATAATTTTCCATAAACTGCGAGGGAAGTTCCACAAAATCCCAATATACACTTGTTCCGCTCAGGCTTTCAAAGCGCGTGTTGGCGAAGATGCCGTGCAGGGCGTGTCCGAACTCGTGAAGGAAGGTCTCCACCTCGCTCAAGGTGAGCAGAGCCGGTTTGGTGTCGGTGGGTTTGGTGAAGTTCATCGTCACCGATACGTGGGGGCGGCTGTTACCGTCTTCTTTGCTTATCCACTGTTCCTTGTAGGAGGTCATCCATGCTCCGCTCTGTTTGCCTTCGCGGGGGTGGAAGTCGGTGTACAGCACGGCCAGATACGATCCGTCCTTGTCCATTACCTCATAGGCCGTCACGTCGGGGTGATACACGGGGATGTCCTTGTTCTCGCGGAATGTGATGCCATAGAGCCGGGTGGCCAGGCCGAACACGCCCTCCTTCACCCGTGCCAGCTCGAAGTAGGGACGCAGCATTTCCGCATCTATGTTGTAGCGCTCCATGCGCAGTTTGTGGGCATAATAGCTGAAGTCCCACGGTTCCAGCCGGAAGTCTTCGCCTTCGGTGCGCTTGGCCATGGCCTCGATGTCTGCCACTTCGGTTTGCGCCGTGGGCATATAGGCGTCCAGCAACTGATCCAGCAGCTGGTATACGTTGGTGCTGCTTCCGGCCATACGCTTCTTCAACACGTAGTCGGCGTGGGTGCGGTAGCCGAGCAATTGTGCCCGTTCGCGACGCAGGTTGACGATACGCTTCACGATGTCCACGTTGTTATATTCGTTGTTGCGGGTGCAGATGGTGTTGCGTGCCATATACATGCGGTGTCGGAGCTCGCGGCTGTCGGCATACGTCATGAACGGCGTATAGCTGGGAGCATGCAGGGTAAACACCCAGCCTTCCAGCTCCTTCTCCTGAGCGGCCATGCGTGCAGCTTCCACAGCCGAGTCGGGCAGGCCTGCTAGGTCGGTTTCCTCGGTGATGTGCAGCTGGAATGCATTGGTCTCTTTCAGGTTGTTCTGCGAGAATTGTAGCGTCAGCTGTCCCAGTTCCGTATTGATGGCACGGAATCTCTCCTTGTCCTTGTCCGACAGGTTGGCACCGTTGCGGACAAACCCTTCATAGGTCTTGTCCAGCAGCATCTGCTCCTCTGCGGTCAGTTCGCGGTGATGCTCGTACACGGCTTTCACGCGGGCAAACAGTTTCTCGTTGAGCATAAGGTTGTTGGCGTGTTCCGTGAGGATGGGGGACATCTTTTGTGCCAGCTCGTCCATCTCGTCGTTGGTCTCTGCGCTGAGCAGGTTGAAGAACACGTTGCTCACTCTGCCCAGCAGATTGTCGGGCACAGACAGGGCTATGGTGTTGTCAAACGTCGGCTCCTCGGGGTTGTTCACGATACGGTCGGTCAGTTCATTGTCCTGTCGCATGCCCTCCATGAAAGCCGGTTCGAAGTCTTCGATGCGTATGCGGTCGAAAGGCGCTGTGTCGTGCGGAGTATTATAGGGGTGGAAAAACGGATTTTGCCGTGCCTCCACAGAAGATTCTGTTGTTGTCATATTGGGGTTCATAGCTATAATGTTAGAAGTAATGTGCCTGCAATTTTTCGTAGGCCGGTATGATAATCTCTTTGCGTTTGAGCAGCACGAGTCCCTGGTTTTGCATCCGGTTCAGTGCCCGCGACACGTTGAGGCGTGTCTCTTTAATCTGCTCGCCCAGATCTTCCATCTTGATATGAAGGATTTTCTCGCCGGCCGGGTGCTGGATGTGCATTCTCAGGAAGCGTACGATACTCTGTTCCACGTTGGATGGAGCAGGTCCCCACAGAAGGCGTTGCACACGCTGTATTTTTGTAGACATATAGTTTTGCATGTTGATGCGAAACACCTCATACTGCATGAGCAGATTATTCACACCTTTTTTCTCAATGGCCATGATATTCACATCCGACTTGGCCGTATAGGAATGATAGTGTGTGGGATTCAATCCGTAGAGCGCTTCCGGCTGCAGCACGGCCGGCGCGCTGATGCGTTCGCTCACGGCATAGAGCCGGTTGGTTGAAACCGTATGCTTGGTGATTGTTCCTTTTGTCAGGAAAACCAGCCGGTGACAGGGCGTGTCCTGTTTAATCAGGCATTCCCCGGCCTCATATTTTTCAAAAGCCAGTTTCTCCGTCTCAACGATACGGGTCAGGTCTGTCAGGCATATCCCTTGAAAAAGCGGCAGTTCCAGCAGGGTTTCAAACATTGAGCGTTCCATGTTCAGTTCTGTATTACAAACGTTTGCTTTGCAAATATACGAAAAGACATGAGTGATTAAGACCTGTGTTCGCTTTCTTTAATTTTTTTGAATCATTTTTTTTAGTTCTTCACTGCAATAAGTTTGGTTTTCGCCCTGCTCGTCGGCATAAATCAGATACACCATCAGTTCGGGATGGCGTTCGGCCACCCGCCGGGCGCTGTCGAGTCCCATTACCATGAACGAGGTGGCATAGGCGTCAGCCGTGGCACAGTCCGGTGCCAATACGGTGGCCGACAGGAGGGAATGTTCCACGGGATATCCTGTTTGGGGATTGATTGTATGGGCATATTTTTTCCCGTCTTTGTAGTAGAAATTGCGGTAGTTGCCCGAGGTTGCCATGGCGATATCCGTGACGCTCACCACGGTTGCCGGTTTTCCGCCCAGACTGAGCGAATCTTCTTCCGGCCGGTTGATACCTATCTGCCAGGCCCGCTTGCGGGGACTTTGTCCGCTTGTCACGATTTCGCCGCCGATCTCTACCATGTAGTCGCTAATGCCCTGTGCAGCCAGCATGCGGGCCACAGCATCGCAACCGTAGCCTTTGGCGATGGCGCTGCAGTCGAGAATCGTGCGATTGTCTTGTTTCGTTATACGGCCGTCTGTGAGGCTTACACTGCTGTAACCCACGAAATCACGTAGACTGTCTATCAATTCCGGCGTGATGTTGTCATTGTTTTTAAAACCGAATCCCCAAGCGTTGACCAAAGGGGCGATGGTGATGTCGAAAGCTCCACCTGTGTCTTCACTGATGCGTTGGGCCAAGGTGAACACATCGGTAAACATGGAGTCGGGCTGCACGTCTTCGTTCCGGTTGATGCGGCTGATGATGGAGGAGGTGTTGAAGGGAGATAACGAATTGTTCACCTTGTCCATTTCGGCGCGAATCTGTTCGTGCAAATCCGAGTCGCTGCGATAGATGATATGGTAGGTGGTGCCGAACACCATGCCCTCGTTTTGTTGGAAAGGAATTTCGTGATTGTTACGTATTGCATATATTGTACCGACCGCCAAAAGCAGTAGAAATATAATATAGCCTGTTAGTTTTCTTGCTGATTGATTCATCCTGATTTTTACTTTGTAATTAAGAATGGACTTAAATATCCATTGAAGGTTTTGTCGTATGGACTCGTGATGCGGGTTGTAATGGCATTTTTGCTCTTTAATCCTTAAATAGACCGACCCGTCATATTTCAAAGATAGCACAGAACGTGCCGCCCAGACACGAAGTGTCATTTTTGCCGAATCCGGGTATGTACCAAGCCTCGCCGTAGGGACTGGTCGCATTTTTCATGCGGAACTTATAGCGGACCGTCCAGCCTAAATGAAAATACTTCCATATTTTTGTTTCCACGCCAAACAACACCTCGCCCCATTGGGCATTGGCTTTCAGATTTTCAAAACGGAATGGAACCTCTACGTTCCACACGGGATCGCGGAAATCCGGCGAACTGATGTCGTAGCGGAACGCACTGAATCCATAGCGCAGGCCGGCATACACACGATTGCCGGTGCGTTTCTTTTTGTTGAAACTATAGTCCATGCCCACACGGAAATATGGGGCATTGGTCTTGAATGTATTGTAGGTTTCCTCATGCACATAATCGCATGATCCGTAGCCGGCTTCCACAATGGGGAAAAAGCGGTCTTTCAGGCTCACTCGTGCCGCCACTTCCATTTGGGCAAAATCAGCGTTGAAGACTTTCATAGCCGCGCCGGCCACATCCACAAATACAGACACGCCGCAATAGAGCGGCACGGGGCGTATCGTCGGATCTGCCACGGCTTGTCTCGCTTCCTGTTCGCTTTGCGGTGTCTTTTGCTCCTGTGCCGACAGATTGAAAGGGAAAAGGCTAATCAGCGCTATGGAAAAGTATTTGAATATTCTCGGTCCCATTGTAGTCTATATTGGGGTTGACAATCCGCACGGTGTCGATGACACGGCGTGTACAGCGTAGCTCCGTGATGGTGTGAAACATCGAACTGGGACACGAGGGCGACTCGTAGTGTTCGGTGTTGGTTTTGGTTAGCCAGATGGTGTCGCGGGTCACCAGCCCATCTGCGTTGGAAAAACGCAGAGCCAGCGTATCCGTTTTGCCCGTGTAGCTCACGGGCAATTCGATTTTATTCATGTTGTACTGACGGTTGAGCAGCACGGAGTCTGTCCCTCCGGCTGTCACGGTCAGCGAGTCCTGCAGAGTCACCGCGTTCCACTGTCCGTCTTGTTCGGCATAAAAGCCTAAGGTGGCGTAGACCGTGTTGTTGAGCGGGCAATCGAACGTGTCGCATCCTCCGCTGCCGAAAGCCAGTGCGGCCAGTAGTGCCCCCGGCAACCATCGCCGGATTGTCCTTTGTCCCTGCATTACAATTCTTTTTCTATTTGATAATTATTGCGTTCGGGAGCATTGCGGCTGATCAGTTCACCCAGAAAGCCGGCTACAAACAACTGTGTGCCCACAATCATGGTGGTGAGAGCCAGATAGAAGTAGGGCGAATCCGTAACCAATCGGTAGTCCATCCCGTTGTGCATGGCATATAGCTTGCTCACGCCCACAGCCACTACGGCCAGGAAACCCAGGAAGAACATGATGGATCCCAACAGGCCGAACACATGCATGGGCTTCAGCCCGAAACGGCTCAGGAACCATAGCGAAATCAAATCCAGATAACCGTTCACAAAACGGTCAAGTCCGAACTTGGTTGTCCCGTATTTACGCGCCTGATGGTGTACCACTTTCTCGCCAATCTTGGCAAATCCGGCATTCTTGGCCAGATAAGGGATATAGCGGTGCATTTCGCCATATACCTCAATGTTCTTCACCACTTCGCGCCGGTAAGCCTTCAGTCCGCAGTTGAAGTCGTGCAGGTTGTGGATGCCGCTTACCCGTCGTGCGGTGGCATTGAACAGTTTGGTAGGGAGGGTTTTCGACAGGGGGTCGTAGCGCTTCTGCTTGTAGCCCGACACCAGGTCATACCCCTCTTCGGTAATCATTCGGTACAGTTCGGGAATCTCGTCGGGCGAGTCCTGTAGGTCGGCATCCATCGTAATCACCACGTCTCCCTCGGCTCGTTTGAACCCGCAATAGAGTGCCGGACTCTTACCGTAGTTGCGGCGAAATTTGATGCCCTTTACTTGTTCGTGCTGTTCGCGCAGCGACTCGATTACATCCCACGACGTGTCCGTACTGCCGTCGTTTACAAAAATCACCTCAAATGAAAATCCGTTCCCATTCATCACCCGCTCGATCCATGCGTAGAGTTCGGGCAGCGATTCCGCCTCGTTAAACAGAGGTATAACTACTGAAATATCCATGATTCGTTATTAGTCAATTGTTGGGCTTGTTGTCGCTCTTTCCCGTCATGCCGATAAGCGATGTGGGCAGGCAGAGCATCAAGCCCAGGATGAAGTTGTTGAACAGCAGCGACATCGTCAGCTGGATGGGCGTCACTGCGCGGAAGTTGTCCAATGCCTGCGTCATCACGTCCTCGGTGTTCTCGTCGGGCATGAGTTTTTTCATCATTTCCTTGTATTCAGGAGTGTCCATCACCGTTTCTATGGCTGCCATCAGCATCCCGTTGTCCAGATAGCGGAAGTAGACATACTGTGCGGCCGCCATCAGCAGGCTGGCGTAAAGATAAAGGTTGAACGACATCCAGAAGGCTTGCAGGGTATTGAGTGAGTTCATGCGGCGGTAGCTCCGCACAATCCATCCGGCCAATACCACCGATCCAACGCCGGCTATCAGACTGAGGTTGCCTGCCAGCGGGTTGTGCAGCCCCATGATGAAAAGGCTGAAACTGGCAATCCACATTCCGCCTACAGCCAATCCGTTGCGTGCAGTGTAGGAGCGGGCTTCTTTATAGTCAAATGCTGTCATGCGTGTTCTTGCTTTGAAGTAAAATCTGTGCAAAAATACAATAATTAAATGACACTGGGCGCAAAATGCGGAAAAAAGCCATCCAAAACTTGTGTATGTCGCATAATGTCCTTATCTTTGCACCCGCAAACGGGAAAGTCCTGTACGGCCAGCTCCCTGCGAATCCCCCAGGGTTTGATCGCAGCAAGGGTAGTAGGTTGTAGCGGCGCGATGCAGATTGCTTTCCCACCCGCCTCTTTAGCTCAGTTGGCCAGAGCACGTGATTTGTAATCTCGGGGTCGTTGG
>JAMPGY010000037.1 GCA_023663705.1 Clostridium sp.
TCCGAGCTAATCTTAGAGGAGTCGCTGATAAAAAGTTCTTCTTATTCCGACTGGCAAAACTCTTTGCTTCTCCCCATTAATTTTCTACTGAGCCCTGATAGCTTTTCGATAGGGGGTTGACTGCTTTTCGATAGCGGGTTGACAACAACCGGAGACGGGAAAACAACGGCGGAAGAACCGTTATTCGCCGATCAGTCCAACGGTTGTCCGTGCGTCTGGACATCCCTTATCCGCTTGCCCGGCAGACGGTCTGTTTTACATCGCACGATAGCTTATTTCTCTGTCCTTTGGTAGCCCTGTGTGCAGGCGTCTGTCTGAAAAAAAGAGGCATATCCGTTGATGTTCCGGACATGCCTCCTTTGGGGCGGGCGAGAGTATGGGAGTCAGGCTTATATGCCTTGGACCGTTACCGGCACAGGAACTTGTCGCAGCGCACGGTGCCGTCGTCCCACACCGTGCGGCGCAGGTAGAGGCCGTGGGGCAGTCGGTTCTCATCGCTGCCCATGCGGATGCCGTTCAGGTCGTAGTAGGTGGTGGACACGGGCTGTAGGGATGCAGGGCTGCTCACCGTGGACAGGCCTGTGCCCGGTTGTCCGGAGAGCGACACCGGCCGGATGCCCGTGTGGGTGGGAACCACCGGTTGTATTGTGCCGTCCTCGTCGAACGTCATGCGGTCTATGCACACCTCGCGGTGGTAGCCCGGTCCGTTGGAACGGTAGTGTTTGTTGATGCGGTGGTACACGATGTACCATTCGTCGCGTCCGGGAATCTGGATGACGGAGTTGTGCCCCGTGCCGTAGATCTGCTGCGAGGGATCCTGCTGCAGCACGACGGGATTCCGGGCCACCGTGATGGGGCCCGTCGGCGATGTGGCGGTGCCGTAGGCCACGTGATAGTTATCGGCTCCGGTGTCGTCCACGCTCCACATGAAGTAGTAGAGTCCCTTGCGGTAGAACACGTATGTCCCCTCACGGTAGGCATACGTGCCGAGGCTTCCGCCCTGCGGGGTAATCACTTGTGTGGTGCCGGGTTTCAGACTGATCATATCGTCTTCCAGTTCGGCCACGGCCATATAGCCGTTGCCCCAATAGAGGTAGTTTTTTCCGCTCACGGGATCGGTGAACACATCGGCGTCTATCTGCTGTCCCGTTCCGGTGGGCGATGCCGTGACGATGGGGCTTCCGTTGTCCACATAGGGACCGGCGGGATGGTTGGCGGCGGCCACCCCGATCTGCTTGCCGGCCGGAGTGTTTCCGCTGAAATAGAATCGGTAGGCATAGCTGTCGTTTGTTTTGCTCTCTGCTATGCAGGGTGCCCAGGCATTGCCGTCGGCCCAGCCCACCTGTTCGGTGGAGAGGTCGAGGATGGTTCCTTCATCCGTCCAGTTGAGCAGGTCGGTGGAGGAGAACGCGTTGAAACTGTATCCGCCCCAGTTCGCGTATCCGTCGTTGGTGGGATAGAGGTAGAAGCGGCCGGTCTTCTCCGAATACATCACCTCGGGATCGGCGTGGAAGCCGGGCAGAACAGGGTTGCCGCACACGGCGGCTGTCACGCTGTAGACGGAGGTCTGGCTGCCGTTGGTGGCCGTGTATTCCACGGTGCCGCGGGTGAAATCGCAGGCTCCCTGCGGACTGACCACCGTGCCGGCCGTGGCGACGAACTGCGGGTCGAAGGCCGTCAGGTCCGTTCCCGGGCGCACGGGCAGATACACCGTGCGGGCCGTGTGGTTGTAGTCGGTGTTTTCGGTCATCACGGCCGGTGCGGCGGTGCCTGTAAGCTGTGCCGTGAGGGCGGAGGAGGGCCAGCGGTTCACAAGGCGCGCCGTCTCCTCGGCTGTGATGGGGATCACCGTGCCGTGGCGTGGGGTGAAGGTGCCGCTCGTGGCGGTGTTCTTCACGGCGGTGAAATGTTCCAGGTCCGGCGAGGAACAGAACTGGTAGTAGCCCGAAGTGTAGCAGTCGTACATCAGAATCCAGTTGTTGCTGTTGATGAGTTTGTACACGCCCGAACCCTCCACGGCCACGGATGTCTGTTGCAGGTAGGTGTTGTGGGGTGTCCAGGGGCCTTTGAGTGATGGGGCTGTGGCCTTCTGTATGCCGTTTCCGTTGCCTTCGGTCTTGTAGAACAGATGATAGATGCCGTCGCGCATCACGATGTCGCCGTCGATGGTGTTGCTGCCCAGATCGAACAGCAGTTGAGGTTCGGTAAGTTCGGTGAAGTCGTCGTTGGCATACGAATAATAGAGTTTGTAGTGCTGTCCGCGCTCACCGATGGAGTAATACACCATGTAGCGTCCGGCCTCCGGGTCGTAGATGGTCTGCGGTGCCCACACCTGCGTCAGGGCGTTGCGGTCGAAGCGTCCTGGCCATGTGTCGGGAAAGTCGATGGTGGTGTGTGTCCAGTGGATCAGGTCGGTGGATTTCATCAGCACCAGTCCGTCGTTCGAGTCCCATCCCTCGTTCGACTTCATGTCGGTCACCACCATGTAGAACGTCCGGCCATCCTCGCCGCGCAGGATGTGCGGATCGCGCACGGCCCCCTTGAACGATATGGTGTCCGAGGCGATGATGGCGTTGCCGTTGTTGAGCGGTGTGAAACTGTATCCGTCCGTGCTCAGGGCAAAGCGTATCTGTTCCTGATCCGGATTGTTGCCGGTGAAGTAGGCAAACAGGTAGTTGGTGTATCCCTCGTCTTCGGCCACATATACGGTGAAGTCGCGCTGTGCGGAGCTCTCGCCCCGCGTGGCAGTGGCTGTCAGCACCACGGCCTTCTTGCCCTCTCCGCGGGCGGCCAGACGCAGCAGCCGGCCGCTGTCGGTGAGGTAGTCGGGGGCGGAGGAGCGCCATGTGACGACGGATCCCTCCGGAGTGCGGTAGGGGAGTGTGACGGACTCAAACAGGTTGTCCGTGTCGTCCAGCGACAGACTCTCCAGGTCGATAGCCACACTCTCTTCGGGCGAGAGGGCGGCTTTCACCCTCACGGTGTAGTCCCGGGTGGCGGTGATGTCTCCCTTGGTGAAAGTGGCTGTCAGCCTGACCGTGGCATCCGGTTGCCCGTAGGCGGGCCGGTTGACAAAGCCTTGCGCCGACAGGTGGTCTTCGTCGGATGAGGTCCAGCTGATGCTTACTCCGTTGGTGTTTTCCCGGGTGGGTAGCAGGAAGGTCTCGCGCACCTCTTCGGGTATGTCTACGAGTGCCGTGGCCTGTTCCACCTCCATGCGCATGCGTCCGCGCTCCAGTGTGGGAAGATCGCCGCACAGCGCTTTCACCTCTTCGGCTGTCATAGCTCCGTCGTAGATGCGGAAACCGTGCATCCGGGCGCCTTTCAGATAGCGGTCGCCGATGTAGCACGAGCGGCCCAGGAAATTGAATCCGGTGGAGCCCAGTGCCTTTCCGCTTAGTGGGATGGAGGAGGCGCCGGTCAGTTCGCCGTCGAGATAGATGCACATGACGCCGTTCCCGTTGCGGGTGCAGGTCACGTTCACCCACCGCCCCGTGGGCACACCGGTGGTGGCGCTGAATCCCTGTTCGGCACTGTATAGGGTAGGAGTGATGGCGTAGCGCAGGTCGGTGGCACGCAGGAAGGCACCGCCGTTGGCGGCCGAAGCCAGATTGTCCGAGTTGGCGAATGTCCACAGAAAGTTGCCGTCGCCGGCCGGGGCGGCCGAAGCGGGGATAAACACGTTCGTGGTGATGGTGAAGCTGTCCGTGCGGGCAATCAGTTCGCCCAATCCGCTGCCCAAATCCACATAACCGTCCGCATTGCCCAGCGACACCACGGGCAGGCCTTCCATTGTGCTGCATTGGGCACTGCCGTACAGCGCCCCTTGGTAGCCGTTTATAATATCGTTGGCCGAGGTGAAGTCGTAGTGCGCCTTCAACGTCACAGTCTCGGGTTTCTCTCCAATGCCGGCCAGACGGCGTATCTCGGCCTCGTCTATCGCTCCGTCGTAGATGCGGAAATCGGAAATCTGTGCGTTGCCCAGATACTTGTCCCCGCTGTAACAAGAGCGCCCCAACCAGTTGCAGGCGGTGGCTCCCACATCGGACGGCGACAGGCCGACAGTGCCTTGCTGCACCTTTATGCCGTTGAGGTAGAGTGTGGCCAGTCCGTCTTTCTGTGTCAGTGTCACTGCCTGCCATCCTTCCTTGCTGAGCGTTTTGTTTCGGCTAATGCCCGACTCGGCCGAATAATTGGTGCGGGTGATGGCATAGCGCAGTTGCTGGGCGTTGAGAAAGAGGTAGCCGGTGGGAGATGTGGAAATGTTGGCGGCGTTGGAGAAGGTCCAGATGAAGAAACCGTTGCCGCTGAGCGTCACGGACGAAGGAATGTAGATGCGGGTGTGGATGGTGAAGTCGGTGAGCGAGGCCATGATGTCGCCGGTGGATTCGCCCAGGTCCGCATAGCCGCTTCCGGTGCCCAGGCTGATGACGTTTTGGCCGTCGAAAGAGGCGATACGGGCCGTTCCCTTCAGGGTGGCGTCATGCCCGCCTCCGGTCTCGTCTGTCACGGTGCGCGCTCCCGCCACGTCCCGGCTTAGGCCGTAGTGCAGGCGCAGGTTTTGTGCCGTTGCTCCCCAGGGCAGCAACAGGGCGGCGGTGCCCAGCAGGCGGAGTGCCCGCTTCAGGCACGGATGGTGGCTGAATGGTTTTTTCATGTGATGTTTGTGTTAGGTGTGAATAAGTTTGAAATCGTGTCTGATAACTGCGCAAATATACGAATAGAACGGATTCAGGCCAAAAGAACAGATCTGTTTTTGTGAAGTGTCCGTGCGGGGGATGAGGCTGTCATCCGCTTCCCCAAGAGAAAGGCCGGTCTCCTTGATGAGGAAAACCGGCCTTTTAAAAGTCGTGTCGGGTGGCCCCGGCTGGTTACTTCACGTTGCCCACTTTGATCAGGTATTCGGCTATCTGCACGGCGTTGAGGGCAGCGCCCTTCTTTATCTGGTCTCCCACGAGCCAGAACGTCAGTCCGTTTTCGTTGGCGATGTCCTTGCGGATGCGGCCCACGTAGACATCATCTTTGCCGGCCAGGAAGAGGGGCATGGGATATACCTTGTTGGCCGGATCGTCCATCAGCCGGATACCTTCGGCACCGGCAATGGCCTCGCGTGCTTCCTCCACGCTGAGGGGACGTTCCGTCTCCACCCACACGGCTTCGGAGTGGGAGCGGAGCGACGGCACACGCACACACATGGCCGAACACTGCACGTCGCTGTGCATGATCTTGCGTGTCTCGTTGAACATCTTCATCTCCTCCTTCGTGTAACCGTTGTCCTGAAACACGTCGATCTGCGGAATGACGTTGTAGGCCAGCTGATACTGGAATTTCTTCACTGTGGGTTCCTTGCCGTCCAGCACCTCGCGGTATTGTTGTTCCAACTCGGCCATGGCAGCGGCTCCCGCACCGCTTGCAGCCTGATAGCTGGCAATGTGGATGCGCTTGATGTGGCTCAACTGCTCCAGCGGTTGCAGCACGACCACCATCATAATGGTGGTGCAGTTGGGATTGGCAATGATGCCGCGCGGACGGTTGAGCGCATCGGCGGCGTTGCACTCGGGCACCACGAGGGGCACGTCCTCGTCCATACGGAAAGCGCTGGAGTTGTCGATCATCACGGCACCGTGGCGGGTGATGTCGGCCGCATATTCTTTCGACACACCGGCACCGGCCGATGTGAATGCGATGTCCACATCCTTAAAATCATCATTATGCTGCAGAAGTTTCACCTCAAGTTCCCGGCCGCGAAACGTATATTTCTTGCCGGCGCTACGCTCGGAACCGAACAACACCAACTCGTCCATGGGGAACTCTCTTTCTTCAAGCACGCGCAGGAATTCTTGTCCCACGGCACCGCTTGCGCCTACGATTGCTACTTTCATTTTCTGTATATATTTAACTATTTGATGATTTCGATTGCAAAAGTATACAAATTACAATAGAAAAACTCATGATGCGAAAACTTTTTCGTTACTTTGTAGACCAAACGAAAGCTAAACGAGATGGAACTGCCTTTGTTGTCTTCCTATTTGCCGGTGACGGATCCCACATGGATCTTCTTTTTGGTGTTGAGCATCATCCTCTTCGCACCTGTATTGCTTGGTCGGCTCCGCATTCCGCACATCATCGGGATGATTCTTTCCGGTGTGCTTATCGGTCCCCACGGTCTGCACATTCTCGATCGCGACAGCAGTTTCGAACTGTTTGGTCAGGTGGGGCTATACTACATTATGTTTCTGGCCAGTATGGAGATGGACATGCAGGACATGAAGCGTATACGGGGCAAAGCCCTGGTGCTGGGGCTGGCCGCCTTTGTCATCCCGCTGGGACTGGGAGTGGTGTCCAACGTGCTTCTGCTTAAGTACGGTCTGATTACCTCCGTGTTGCTGGCCAGCATGTACGCCTCCCACACGTTGATTTCCTATCCCATCGTCATCCGTTACGGTGTGTCGCGCCATCGCAGTGTGAGCATCGCCGTGGGGGGGACGATTGTCACCGACACACTCACGCTGTTGGTACTGGCCGTCATCGGCGGCATGTTCAAGGAAGATACCGAGGGATGGTTCTGGCTGGTGCTGTTGCTCAAGGTCATTCTGCTGTCGGCTGTCATCGTTTACGCTTTCCCGCGCATCGGCCGCTGGTTCTTCCGCCGCTACAACGATGCCGTGCTGCAGTTCATCTTTGTGCTGGCCATGGTGTTCCTGGGGGCCGGTCTGATGGAATTTGTGGGCATGGAGGGCATCCTGGGCGCCTTCCTGGTGGGCATTGTGCTCAACCGGCTTATTCCGCATTCGTCCCCCCTGATGCATCACTTGGAGTTTGTGGGCAATGCTTTGTTTATCCCCTACTTCCTGATAGGTGTGGGCATGATCATCAACGTGAACGTGCTGTTTGGATCGGGCGATGCGCTCAAGGTGGCCGCCGTGATGATCACCATTGCGCTCACCGGAAAGTGGCTGGCATCGTGGCTCACGCAGAAGGTGTTCCGCATGAGTGCGCTGGAGCGCGAACTGATGTTCGGACTGAGCAACGCACAGGCAGCGGCCACACTGGCCGCCGTGCTGGTGGGCTACAACATCATTCTGCCGGACGGAAGCCGGTTGCTCAACGAGGATGTGCTCAACGGCACGGTGGTGCTCATTCTGGTTACCTGCGTGGTCAGTTCGCTCATCACCGAGCACACGGCACGCAAACTGGCGTTGAGCGGCGAGGGCATGAATGAGGAGAAGGCTCCGGTGGAGGACTCCACGTTGATTGCGTTGGCTTATCCCGAGACGGTGGATGCAATTGTCAACATGGCATTGATGATGCGCCGGTCCACCAACGATCTTCCTTTGCAGGCCATCAATGTGGTGCTCGACGATGATCATCGGGCACGGGAGGCCGGACGCAAGTTGTTGGACTATGCCGTGGGGCTGGCCGCCGCTGCCAACGTGCAGATGCAGGCGCGGGTGCGCTTGGCCACAAACCTTTCCAACGGCATCATTCATGCCGTGCGCGAGAATGACTTCTCCGAAGTTATGGTAGGCCTGCATCTGCAGTCATCGCCCGACGAATCTTTCTTCGGTCCCGTGCTGCTCAATCTGCTGAGCGGACTCAACCGTCAGATCATGATGGTGCGCAGCACGATTCCCGTCAACACGGTACGGCGCATTCATGTGGCTATTCCCGCCAAGGCGGAATATGAGGCCGGATTCACCCATTGGGTGGAGCACGTGGCCTGTCTGGCTCATTCGCTGGGGTGCCGCATCACCTACAACGGACATCCCGCCACCTTGAAACTGGTGGAGCGTTACCTGCAGAAATACTATCCCTCCGTGCGGGCGGAATACTACGAGACCGATGGCGGAAACGAGTTGAAACGTATGTCGAAGGAGATACGTCCCGACCATCTGCTGGTGATCGTGTGTGCACGCCGCGGTTCCATTTCGTTCCGTCCTTCCTTGGATCACATCCCGCATCAGATCAAGAAATATTATATGGAGACCAGTCTGCTGATGATATTCCCCGACGGTTATGCCGACTCGGCCACACACAGTCTGAGTACAGTGGAACCGATGAGCCATAAGGCACGTTACGAAACGGCCAAGGAATGGTTTGGCGGCTGGTTGAAAAAGACGGAGGACGATTGATGGACAACGAACAGACTTCGGCGGACAGCCGTGAATGGCAACAGCGCACCGAATTGCTGCTGGGCGGTGAAAAGACCGGTCGGCTTGCCCGTTCCCGCGTATTGGTGGTGGGTGTGGGCGGCGTGGGCGGCTATGCGGCCGAAATGCTTGTGCGTGCCGGCGTGGGACGGCTCACGCTGATGGATGCCGACAGCGTGCAACCGAGCAATATCAACCGCCAATTGTGCGCCTTGCACTCCACCGTGGGGCGCAACAAGGTGGAGGTGCTGGCCGAACGTTTCAGGGATATAAATCCCAACGTGGAACTTGATGTGAGGCCGGTCTATCTCGAAGCGGGAGCGGCGGACGATCTGGTGGCCGAGGGATACGACTTTGTGGTGGATGCCATAGACACGATAGCGCCCAAATGTGCCCTGATAGAGGCTTGTCTGCAAAGGCGCGTGCCCGTGGTGTGCAGTATGGGTGCCGGGGCGAAGACCGATGCCTCGCAGATCCGCTTTGCCAACCTGTGGGAAACGTATCATTGTGGGCTGAGCAAGGCCGTGCGCACACGGTTGAAAGCCGATGGCTGGCGCGGAGCCCGCGTGCCGGTGGTGTTCTGCACCCAGCAGGCCGACCGCAACAGTGTGGTGACGGTGGAGGGAGAGCGCAACAAGAAATCCACGGCCGGAAGCATCGGCTATCTGACCGCCGTGTTCGGGTGTTATCTGGCGCAATACGTGCTGGAACGACTATAACGGGATAAACAGAAGAACCATGATAGATATAAAAGGTATAACGAAAAGTTTCGGATCGCTGCAGGTGTTGAAAGGCATTAATCTGCACATCCGGCGGAGCGAGGTGGTGAGCATAGTGGGGCCAAGCGGTGCCGGAAAGACCACTCTGCTCCAGATTCTCGGCACACTGGACAAACCGGATGCCGGGCGCATAGTGCTCAACGACATAGATATTCAGGCGCTGTCCAAGAAAGAGCTGGCGCACTTCCGCAACACACAGATCGGTTTCGTCTTTCAGTTTCATCAGTTGCTGCCCGAGTTTACGGCTTTGGAGAATGTGATGATACCGGCTTTCATTGCCGGCCAGGGGCGTAAGGAGGCGGAGCGTCGTGCGCGTGAATTGCTCGATTTTATGGGGTTGGCAGACAGAGCCGCTCATAAGCCCAATGAACTGTCGGGCGGCGAGAAGCAGCGTGTGGCGGTGGCACGTGCACTCACCAACCATCCGGCCGTGATTTTGGCCGATGAACCGTCGGGCAGTCTGGACACCAAGAACAAGGAAGAGTTGCACCGTCTGTTCTTCGACTTGCGCGACCGTTTCGGGCAAACCTTCGTGATTGTGACACACGACGAGGCGCTGGCACGCACCACAGATCGCACCATCTTCATGAAAGACGGTATGGTGACCAACCCTCTTGTGGCTGATGTTGTGGGAGACCAGGAGGGATAAACGTATTATTAAAGTAAAGAAGACACACACGTGGAAAAGAAAATAAAGTTGGGACAGACAAATCGTCTGACCGTAGTGAAGGCCGTTGACTTCGGCATGTATCTTGATGGAGGTGAGGCCGGAGAAATCCTGTTGCCGACCCGTTATGTGCCTCGGGAATGCAAGCCGGGCGACGAACTGGAGGTATTCATCTATCTGGATAATGAGGAACGTCTGGTGGCTACTACCGAGAAGCCTCTGGCACGGGTGGGCGATTTTGCCTGTCTGCGTGTGGCATGGGTCAACAAGTTCGGTGCCTTTCTCCATTGGGGGCTGATGAAAGACCTTTTCGTGCCGTTTCGCGAGCAGAAGATGCGAATGCAGCAGGACCGATCTTATATCGTGCATGTTCATGTCGATGAAGAGACTTACCGCATCGTGGCTTCGGCCAAGGTGGAGCACTACTTGTCGGACGAACAGCCCGCTTATCATCCGGACGATGAGGTGGAAGGTCTGGTGTGGCAGAAGACCGACTTGGGTTTCAAGGTGATTGTGGACAACCGTTTTGCCGGATTGCTCTACGACTCGGAGGTGTTCGCTTCTCTCCACACCGGAGACCGGCTTCGGATGTACGTTCGTCAGGTGCGTCCGGACGGCAAGATAGACTTGGCCTTGCGGCCTCGCGGACAGGCGGCGGTGGAGGGCTTTGCCGAAGTGTTGCTGCGCCACTTGAAAACGAATGCCGGCACCACACCTTTGTGCGACAAGAGCCCGGCTGAGGAGATTTACTCCGTGTTCGGAGTGAGCAAGAAGGTATTCAAGAAGGCCGTGGGAGATCTCTATAAGAAGCGGCTCATCGAACTGACGGACAGCGGTCTGAAACTGCTCTGATCCATCCGGCAGGATATTTGTGCCGGCACACACATACACATGATAGTATTGGAATAGAAAGACGACAAACAATATGAAAAAGATTTTTTTGAGTTGGTGCCTGTGGGTACTGGCCTTGTTGCCTGTGGCAGCGCGTGATGTATATCCTAAGGTGATTCTGTCGGGTGACTATCCCGACCCGACCATCCTGCGTGATGGTGCGGATTATTATATGACGCATTCTCCTTTCCGGCTTTCTCCGGGATTTCTGATCTGGCATTCCCGCAATCTGGTGGATTGGGAGCCCGTGTGCCGTGCTTTGCCCGAATACGCCGGTTCGGCCATGGCGCCGGAGCTGGTGAAGTATGCCGGACGCTATTATATTTACTATCCCTCGGCGGGTACCAATTGGGTGACGTGGGCCGAACGTATCGAGGGGCCGTGGAGTGTGCCGGTTGATCTGAATGTGACGGGCATAGATCCCGGACACGTGGTGGATGACGACGGGCATCGCTATCTGTTTGTGAACAATGGCGAGATGATCCGTCTCACCGACGACGGGATGGCTACGGTGGGGGAAAAGGTGAAAGTATACGACGGATGGAATTATCCGCGTCAGTGGAAGACAGAGGGTATGTTTCTGGAATCGCCCAAGCTAACCCGTCACAACGGTTATTTTTACCTGACCTCGGCGCAGGGCGGCACCGCAGGTCCGGCCACCGGTCACATGGCGGTGGTGGCTCGTGCCAGGAGTCTCGCCGGTCCGTGGGAGAATTCGCCCTACAATCCCGTCGTACACACGTATAGCGAGACGGACAACTGGTGGTCGAAGGGACATGGGACATTGGTCGACGATGTCAACGGCAATTGGTGGATCGTCTATCATGCCTATGCCAACGGCTATCACACGTTGGGACGCTCCACACTCATAGAGCCGGTGGAATGGACGTCCGACGGATGGTATCGCACCGTCGGAAACACCGCTCCGGTGGCGGATACGACCGTCTGTCACGGCCTGGCGTTGTCCGATGACTTCACCGGTGATAAACTCGGATTGCAATGGATGTTCTACAACGGGTATGCACCCCGGGCCGTGAAACGGAAGGATGGGGTGCTGGAACTTCAGGCTCAGGGTACCTCTCCGGCGGACGGACGTGTGCTTTTGGTCACTCCACAGGACAAGGTGTACGAAACGCAGGTGGAGGTGTCAGCGGATCGGGGAAATCAGGCCGGACTTTTGCTTTATTATTCCCATAAGGCCTTCTGCGGGGTGGTATCGGATGGTCGGACGTTTACGGTCTATCGCACGGCGGAGAATAAACAGGTTCTTCCCAACCGGATGGGCAAGCGTTTCAAAGTGCGTATGCTTAACCGGGGCAACCTTGTGACCCTCTCGGTGAGCAAGGACGGATGCGAGTGGACTACGCTGCTTGAGGACTGCGACGTGTCGGGGCTTAATCACAACCATTACGGTGATTTCTACGCCTTGCGCATCGGGCTTGTCTCTGTGGGCCGCGGGTGGGCTGCCTTCCGCGATTTCCGTTATCGCAATGCTGTTCCCAACGAGGAGGATATGTCGGCCTATCTGATGGTTTTTCATCAGGACAAGACACACAGTCTGCACATGGCGGTCAGTCGGGACGGTTATACTTTTACGGCTCTGAACGGTGGCGAACCGGTGATTGCCGGTGACACCATAGCCGACCAGCATGGCATTCGCGATCCGCATATATTTCGGGGACCGGATGGCGCTTTCTATCTGTCAATGACCGATCTGCATATCTTTGCCCAGCGCGACGGCTATCGTGACACGGAGTGGGAGCGAGACGGTAAAGCCTACGGGTGGGGCAACAACCGTGGGCTGGTGCTGATGAAGTCGTGGGATCTGATCCACTGGAAGCGCACCAATCTACGGTTTGACGAACTGTCCGCGCAGTTCCGGGAAATCGGATGTGCATGGGCGCCCGAGGTGGGTTTTGACGAGCAGAAACAGAAGTTGATGATTTATTTCACCATGCGCTATGGCAACGAAGCCAACCGACTTTACTATGCGTATGTCAATGAGGAATTTGATCGGTTGGAAACTTTGCCGCAACCTTTGTTCGCTTATCCGGACGAGAACGTATCGGCCATAGACGCCGATATCACACGGGTGGGGGATACGTATCACATGTTTTACGTGTCGCACGATGGGGAGGCCGGAATCAAGCATGCGGTGTCCGACCGCATGAGCGGGGATTATCGTTTCGATGCCCGTTGGTACGACAGCGAGGCGCATGCCTGCGAGGCTCCCAATGTGTGGAAACGCATTGGAGAAGACAAGTGGGTGCTGATGTATGATGTCTATAGCATCAATCCCCATAACTTCGGTTTTCTGGAGACCACAGACTTTGTTCACTTCGATAATCTCGGACGTTTCAACGAAGGAAAGATGAAGACAGTCGGCTTCACCTCACCCAAGCATGGTGCCGTCATTCATCTGACTAAGGAAGAGGCAGACCGCTTGGAGCAAAAGTTTAAGTAATTTATAATTAACGATTCATAATTCATAATGCCTAACTCCGTTGATCGTCTATTTTAGAGCGAAGCGGTTAATTATGAATTATGAATCGTTAATGATGAATTAATCATTGATTTCCTCGCACACCTCCATTTCCATTCCCCTGTAGACAA
>JAMPGY010000038.1 GCA_023663705.1 Clostridium sp.
TCCCGCAGGACAGATGTCTTGCGGGAGTCTTTTTTTTTATTCAGGATGCCCTTCCCGAATGCTCCCCGCATGTTCTCCGCATGTTCTCCGCATGTGCTCCGTATGCTGTAGGGACGCTTTGTAAGAAATGTGTTGAGTAAACAAATAAGTCATTTTGGCTTATAATAGGTCGAAATGGCATGTATGTTATATAGGTCATGGTTGTTAAATAGGTTAATCGGTCCTGTTGTTACATGGGTTTTGTGTGAAGAATGTTTTCGGAAGTTTAAAAGCCGAGGTGGGTCGTCTGCCAGATTGTCTTCCGGTATGAGGTTTGCATTTAATGTGGGTGTACGGCGATTGGAAAGGACGCCGGACAATAAGAATGAATGTATAACTGAAAAATAGGAGATAAGAATTATGACAACGATCAGAAGATTCAACAATCAAAATTGGTTACCGAGTGTGTTCAATGATTTGTTTGACAACGAGTGGATGGCGAGAGTGAACAACGGAACAACTCCATCAATAAATGTATTTGAGGATGAAGCCGGCTATAAAGTTGAATTGGCTGTCCCGGGTATGACAAAGGAGGACTTTACGATTCACTTGAATGAAGGTAACGAGCTTGTGATAAGTATGGAAAAGAAAGAAGGAAACGACGGGGAGAAGCCCAACCGCAAATATCTGCGCCGCGAATTCTATCATGTACGATTCAAGCAGGCGTTTGTTCTGCCGGAAAATGTGGATAAGGACAAGATTGCGGCCAGTGTGAACGACGGTGTGCTCACTATTGATCTTCCACGTTTGGCTCCCGAGGAGAAAGTGAACGTAAGTCGCACTATTGAGGTAAGATAATCCTATATTATGCTACAACTTCCTTTAGATTGATTGATAGATAAAGGCCACAGATGAAATCTCACTATCATCTGTGGCCTTTACTAAATGTGATTTATCAGAGGATGTTATTTATTTGTTCAGTTGGGCAGCAACGGTTTCAGCCAGATTTTCGTCTCTCAGGTTTTTGGCGATGATGGTGCCGTTCTGATCAATCAGGAGTGTGAAGGGTATGCCGTCGATGCCATACAATTCCTTCACTTTATTGTCCCATCCGTTGAGTTCTGAAGCCTGACGCCAGGTCATGCCCATCTTCTCGATGGCGTTTTTCCAGCTGCTTTCATCTTTGTCAAAAGAGATACCGACCACCTCGAAGCCTTGATTATGGTACTGTTCGTACACTTTGACCACATTGGGCATCTCGCCCATGCAGGGACCACACCAGCTGGCCCAGCAGTCCAGCAGGGTCAGTTTGTTCTCCTTTACAACCTGGGAGAGTGTCAGCTCGTCGCCGTTGATATCCGTCAGTGTGAAGTCACTGATCTGATTGCCGGGTTCACTGGTCTGTTTTGCTTTCAACGCTTGTGAAATCTGCATGATGATAGGATTGTTTTTATTCGTGTCGCTCATTCCTTCAATGAGTTCCTGGTTCTCTTTAACGGAGAAGTCGGTGTAGTGGAACAGGAAAATGATGACGCTGGAAGCATTGTCACTGTTCTCTTTGATATAGCGGTTGGCGATGTCTTGTATCTGTTTGTTCAGTTGCTTGATCTGTGTGTCGGCATTCTCGTCATAGTTGGTGTAGAGTTCTCTCATCTGTTTGCTGATCGGAGCCATCTCGTCGCTGTACTTTTGCAGTATATCGTTGTTGGCTGTGCCACTGACCTTTTCATCTTCGGCCACCTTGATCAGAATATTTCCCGGTTCGATAAAGAAGAAACCTTGATGTTGTGTCTCATCATTGTGGTAGAAATAGCTACAGAATGTTGTGCTGTCTGCGATGCCTTCTGTGGCAAACTTGTTGTTCTCGATGCGAAGCGTGTCTGTAGGAGTGAGCTTTCCGTTGTCGAAGGTGAGGATTACGATGGAGTCTCCATCTTTAGCACCTTCGATTTCTCCGGTCAGTTTGTAACTGTTGTTGGGTTGGCAGGAGGCAAGCAATGCTGCGCATGCCATGTAGAATAAAGATCTTGTTTTCATTTTTTGATTGATTATAAGTGATAAAAAAGGCAGTCAACCGGAATCCTGTTTCCGGCAACAGCCTTTAATTTGTTTGGCTATCCTTAGATCAGATACTGTGAACTGATAGATTCGTTGCTCTCCACGCGGCGGATCGTTTCGGCGATCAGTTCAGCAATGCTGATCTGCTTCACTTTGGCGCAGCGGTTGGTGTAGGGAATGCTGTCGGTGAATACCATTTCTTCCAGCGCACTGTCCTGCACACGATCCGAAGCCGGACCGGACATCACGCAGTGGGAGGCAATGGCACGTACGGAAACGGCACCGTTCTCTTTCATCAGGTTGGCTGCTTTAGTGATGGTTCCGGCTGTGTCAACCATATCATCTACAAGGATAACATTGGCATTTTTCACGTCTCCGATAATCTGCATGCTACCTACTTCGTTGGGTTTGTTGCGTGTCTTGTTGCACAATACGAGCGGACAATTCAAGAACTTGGCATAAGTGTTGGCACGTTTGGAACCGCCTACATCAGGTGTGGCGATAACCAGATTTTCCAGATTCAGTGACTGTATGTAGGGCAGCATGACGCTGGATGCATACAAGTGGTCAACGGGAACATTGAAGAAGCCTTGTTCCTGATCGGCGTGAAGATCCATGGTAATCAGTCGGTCGATACCGGCCACGCTCAGCATGTCTGCTACCAATTTGGCACCGATAGATACACGCGGTTTATCCTTACGGTCTTGTCGGGCCCATCCGAAATAGGGGACAACTGCATTTACGCTTCTGGCCGATGCACGTTTGGCAGCATCGATCATCAGCAGCAGTTCCATAAGATTGTCTGAGTTTGGGAAGGTCGACTGTACAAGGAAGACATCGCGTCCGCGGATAGACTCCTCATAGGAGACAGAAAACTCACCGTCGGCAAAATGGGTAATCACCAATTTGCCAAGCGGACGTCCCAAGCAGGCACAAATCTTCTCTGCCAGGTAGCGTGATTTGGTTCCCGAAAAAACCATAAAAGAATTTGAATCGCTCATCATTGTTATTAATAAAGACGTTAAATAAAGGATTTTCGTATGCTTTCTGTTAATCAATGGCTTTCCGTAGTTTTCGGAAGTGATTGATTACCTCTTTGTAGTCGCGTGTGGAGTGGATGTTGAACCTGTTCCACAAATCTCCCAAGATGACAACTCCGCCAAATCCGTAGTCCTTCAGTTGGGGAATATTGTTGATGGTGACCCCGCCCAATGCCATTACCTTTTTGTCGATCTGCCCTTTGCGTGCGGCTTGTTCCAATTGTTCGGGGGTGAATACAGCCCGATATTCGCTTTTGGAAATGCTATCGTAGATGGGGCTGAGAAACAGGTAACTGCAGTTTTTCTTATGTTGTGTCAGTTCCTCCATGGAGTGGCACGAACGGCTGACATGTCCTTTGTAGTCGGCCGGCAATTCGGGATTGCGCTGGTTCAGGTGGATTCCTTTCAGATGAAATTCCTCTTTGAGATAGAAGAAATCATGAGTCACAATCTGTTGGTGGTATTCATCCGGTATCAAGGTGAGCAGTCGTTCCGAATAGATGGGTTCGCTGTTGGGTTTTCGTAAATGTAGATAATCGAGCCCTTCTTCAAATAAAGAAGTTAGTATTTTATCTTCCTCAACGAAAAAATCGGGGGGCGTCAATAATATTAATTTCATGGGGCAACTCGCTTACTTCTTATGGTGCAAAGGTAGCAAAAAAAGGTGTCGCGACATAGACTTTCTATTTTTATTTTCAGAATATCTCTCATATTGTCTTTCGGGAGGATTTGTTTATTTCTCGGTTTTTATTCGATTTTTAGTATGATAATATTTACCTTTGTCTTATAGATTATCTTAATTCTTTATTTATGAAAACAAAACTATTTGCGTTGATTTCGTTGTTCGTGCCTTTTTGCGGAGAGGCGAATGCTGCGCCGGACGATCCTTTGTGGATCCGTTGGAGCGCGATAGCCCCGGATGGAAAAAACATTGCGTTCTGTTATCAAGGAGACATTTATCTGGTGCCTTCTCAGGGAGGAGAAGCCAGGCAACTGACCGCCAATACATCCTATGATTACGCCCCTGTGTGGAGTCCGGACGGTAAACAGATTGCGTTTGCCAGTGACCGTGAGGGAAGTATGGATGTGTATCTGACCTCGGTGGAGGGAGGTACCCCCCGTCGCCTCACCACTCATTCGGGTAGGGAAGTGCCTTTGGCTTTTGCCGATGCCGATCACGTATTGTATAGTTTCTACGGCACGCCTTCTACGGATAATATGCTGTTCCCGTCGGGAAGTTTCTTCCAGATATACAGTGTGAGCACCAAGGAAGGAAGTCGTCCGGAGGTGTTCTCCGATTTGCCCATGGCCGATTTGAGCGTGGGGCGTGACGGCCGTGTATTGTATAATGATGTGAAGGGCTATGAGGATTATTGGCGCAAACATCAGACATCCAGTATCGCGCGTGACGTGTGGATGTATGACGGGAAAAAGTATAGCCGTCTGACGTCTTTTAAGGGGGAGGATCGTGATCCGGTGTGGGATGCCGACGGTAAAGGATTCTATTATCTGAGCGAGCGGAATGGGACGATGAATGTGTATCATCGTACGTTGGACGGAAGCTCGGACAAGCAACTGACTGATTTCAAAAACAACCCGGTGCGCTTCCTTTCGGTGGCCGACAACGGCCTTTTGTCTTACTGTCAGGACGGTGAACTTTACACCCAGACTCCGGATGGAAAGCCCCGGAAAGTGGGTATCAGGATTGTAAAGGACGCCATGACGCGAGAGGTGGTGAAAAACTTTTTGAATTCGGGTGCCAGTCAGGTGGCGGTCTCTCCGAAGGGCAAGGAGATAGCTTTCATCATGAGAGGAGATGTGTATGTCACTTCGCTTGATTATTCCACCACCCGGCAGATTACCGATACGCCCGAACGTGAAAGGACGGTGGATTTTGCTCCCGATGGACGTTCGGTGGTGTATGCTTCGGAACGTGACGGGGTGTGGCAGCTCTATCAGGCCAGTCTGACGAATGATAAGGAGAAGCAGTTCGTTTATGCAACGGAGATAAGTGAAGAACGGTTGACGGATGGGAAATACACGGCATTCCAGCCCCAATATAATCCCAAGGGCGGTGAGGTGGCTTTCCTGAAAGACCGCACGGAACTGTGCGTGTTGGATTTGAAATCGAAGAAGGTGCGCACCGTGATGGACGGAAAGTATCAATATTCGTATGTTGACGGTGACCAGACGTTTTCCTGGAGTCCGGACGGTAAGTGGCTGCTCACCGAATACATCGGCACAGGAGGATGGAACAACAAGGACATCGCCTTGGTGAAGGCTGACGGAAAGGGGGAAATACACAATCTGACCAACAGCGGATACACGGAGTCTTCGCCCCGCTGGGTGCTGGATGGCAAGGCCATGCTGTTTGCCAGCGACAGAGCCGGCTACCGTGCACACGGATCGTGGGGAGCGGAGAGTGACGTGTACATCATGTTCTTCGACCTCGAGGCCTATGAGCGTTTTCGCATGAACAAGGAGGAATTGGCCCTGCTGGAAGAGAAAGAAAAACAGGAAAAAGAAGAGAAGGAAAAGGCCGAGGCAAAAAAGAAGGAAAAGGCCGAGAAAGACAGCAAGAAAAAGAAGAAATCCAAAGATGGGGACGATAATAAACAGGAAGGCGGAAAAGATGAAAAACTGTTGGCTTTCGACTTTGAACATCTGGATGAACGTACCGTCCGCTTGACGCCCTATTCCAATTCGTTGGGGGATTTTGTGCTCAGCAAGGATGCTTCCAAACTCTACTATATCGCTCCGCACGAAGGACATGGAGCTTTGTGGGTGCAGCATCTGAAGGAGTATAGAAACGAGTTGAAGAACAAAAGCATGGACTGGGCTTCGCTGAATGTGGATCCGGAGGTGAAGTATGCTTATTACGCCAGTGGAGGCGGTATCCGTAAGATGGAAATCGAGAACGGCAATGTCAGTCATATCCAATTTGAGACGTTTCAGACCAATCGTCCGGCTGAGGTGCGCAGATACCTTTTCAATCACATTTGGAAACAGACCAAGGACAAACTATATGTGAAGGACATGAACGGGGTAGATTGGGACGGCATTTACAAGACCTATTCGCGTTATCTGCCTCACATCAACAACAGTTACGACTTTGCCGAGATGGCCAGTGAGATGCTGGGCGAACTGAATGTGTCGCACACGGGATGTCGCTACGGAGGAGCCGGCTATGCGCTGAACACTGCATCGCTGGGACTTTTCTACGACCGTGATTACAAGGGGGACGGACTGAAAATCAAGGAAATCATGCCGGGCAGTCCGTTTGCTGTGCGCAAAACCGAAGTGGAGCCCGGTTGCATCATCACGGCTATTGATGGCGAGAAGATAAAGGCCGGAGAGGACTACTATCCGCTTTTGGCCGGAAAGGCCGGACGTTATACGCGTCTGACGGTGGAGAAAAAGGGAAAGGCTTTTGATGTAACCGTCAAACCGGTGTCTTCGGGTAGCGAATCCGAATTTCTGTACAGGCGTTGGGTGGATCGCAATCGTAAAATGGTAGACAGACTGTCCGGCGGCCGTTTGGCTTATGTGCACATACGGGCCATGAACGGCGAGAGTTTCCACACGCTTTACAAAGAACTGTTGAGCGATGAGAACCGCAATAAGGATGCTGTGATAGTGGATACACGTCACAATGGAGGCGGTTGGTTGCATGGAGATATCTGTGTGTTGCTGAGTGGAGAACGTACTATACAGTACAAGCCTCGCGGACAATACATCGGTAATGATCCGTTTGACCGGTGGGTGAAACCCTCGTGCATGCTGATCTGTGAGGATAACTATTCCAATGCTCACGGAACACCGTGGATGTATAAGGAACTCGGATTGGGCAAGCTGGTGGGTGCTCCCGTGCCCGGAACGATGACGGCTGTGTGGTGGGAAAATGTCAACGAGTTTGTGTTCGGCATTCCGCAAGTGGCCTCGGTGGACAATCGGGGTGAGTATCTCGAAAACCAGCAGCTGGAACCGGATGTGGAAGTGTATTCTACTCCCGAGGAGACCCTGTCCGGCGTAGATCGTCAGTTGGAACGTTCGGTTGCTCTGATGCTGGAGGAGGTGAATAAAAATATCTCTCGGTAAATCAATGAGTGTCAATGTCAAGGTGGGGCGGCAGAAGATACTCTGTTGAAGTTCGCAGGCACCTTGGCCGGATGCTATCAAGGTATGCAGATGGGATTGTGTTTCACACGATAATGCGGGAATAATATTTGTGGCGGACTCTGGTGTTGCGGAAAGAGCAATATCAGAGTCCGCCGTTTTTATGCTGCAGGATGCTTATAAATATCCGTTTTTGAGTCTCCACAGGTAATGTGCAGTCTTGAATAGGGGAGACGATAGGGATTCTTCCGGATAAGAGAGGATAAAGCGTAAGTTACGTTTTACTTTTCGTAAGAACCGCTGTGGAACCGTTTCGTTTTCGGCATGTCGGTTGCGTATGTCGTGATGTCCGAAATTGCCCCCCATCATGATCTCTTGCATGAGGCTCTCTCCATGTCTTGACGAGGGGGAAACCGGTGACTTTTCCGCCGGATAACCCAAATAACGGATCAGAATGTGAAATACAGCTTCCGCAAACGTTTGTAGTCCGAGTTGTTTTAAATGTGTATGCAGGATTTCCGAATTCCGGAGGGTGAAAGTCTTATCCATCATCAGGGCGTAATCCACCAACTGACGCAGACCCACTCCTTCATCGAACAAATGGCGGTAGATGTGGATAAGCAGATAGATCTGGTTGATCTCATCCGAGGGGATAAATATCTGTCCGCCATTGACCAATGTGACTGTGTGGGAAAAACAGGCTTCGGATTGGGTGCGAAACAACTGTTGCAGTTTGCGGTTGCGTATCGGATTGTTCAGCCAGGTGGGGGTTGTGTGTACTTCAATGTCCACCTCTTTGTGTATGGGAAACTCTATGTGGTGATATACCACCTCGCCCACCGGTCCGATGCTTTTGAGGTAATTCAGCACACGTTCGCGCCCTCCTTCCACCCACACGTCAATGTCTCCGGCCTGGCGATGGAGAGGGTTGGGGTAGAACGTGGCCACGCCTTGTCCTTTCAAGATGCAGGAACGAAAGCCTTCGTGCAGAAAGTTGTTCGTCACCCAGACAGACGCACGGTTCATCTTTCGGTTTTGTTCTTCCATACGATGAATGCGCATCACCCATTTGAGATGCAATTCTTCGTATGGACGGGCATTTTCCGGCCACCGTTTATATCCATCGAAGAGAATACCGCAAAGAGTCTGTTTGCGGGCTTCTTCATACAGCAGATCCCATTGTTTTCGGGTCAACAGTGTAGGTGTTTCCGGGGCACGATCCGTCCACATACCGTTTCGCAACATGGCAAAGAGTACTTTCTCTATGGCAATGTCACGGTGGGAGGCCGTTTGTTGTCGTTTATCCGTCATCTCTCTTTGTTTTCAGCCTACTTTTTTGCAATTAGTCCTTGTTTTCTCTTTTGCAATTAGTCACAGTTCTGCAGGACTTTCTCCTGTTACATGCAAAAAAAGGAGGAAATTCGGTGGTGAACTTCCTCCTTTTGTAGGGTGACTAGTGGGATTCGAACCCACGACATTCAGAACCACAATCTGACGCTCTAACCAACTGAACTATAGTCACCATCATGTCAAACTTAGCTTCGTTTTGCAACTTCTCTTAGTTCCTTCCCGAAAGCGAGTGCAAAGATAGAACATTTATCCGTTACCTCCAAATTATCGGGCGATAAAACTACGGGAAAATTGTTTTTTTCTGTATAGTGAAGTTGTTCTTTGGGAAACTAAAGTGCGTAAATCTCTCTTTTGGCTGCCGACAAAGTGTTCTGCATGAGCATGCAGATGGTCATCGGTCCCACGCCTCCCGGCACCGGAGTGATGAGTGAGCATTTGGGAGCCACACTTTCAAAGCATACGTCACCGTTCAGGCGGAATCCGCTTTTACGTGTGCTGTCTGCCACGCGTGTAGTTCCCACGTCTATCACCACTGCTCCGTCCTTCACCATGTCGGCTGTCACGAAATCGGGGATTCCCACGGCTGCAATGAGAATGTCCGCCTCACGGCATTCTTTCTTCAGGTCGCGGCTGCGGCTGTGGCACACGGTGACGGTGGCGTCGCCGTATTGTTTCTGCATCATCAATTGTGCCATAGGTTTGCCCACGATATTGCTTCTTCCCAGGACAACGCATTTGCGTCCGGATGTTTCTACGCCATAACGCCGCAGCAATTCGAGTATGCCTTTGGGGGTGGCGGAGATGTAGCAAGGCAGACCGATGGCCATGCGTCCCACATTGATGGGGTGAAACCCATCCACGTCCTTGCGGTAATCTATGGCCTCGATCACCTTTTGTTCCGAGATGTGGCGGGGCAGGGGAAGCTGTACGATAAATCCATCCACATCCGTGTCGGCATTCAGTTCATGCACCTTATCCAATAAGGTGTCCTCCGTGACATCGTCTTCAAAACGGATCAGCGTGGAGCGGAAACCACAGGCTTCGCAGGCCAGCACCTTGTTATGTACGTATGTTTCGCTTCCACCATCGTGGCCCATCAGAATGGCCGCCAGATGCGGGCGTTTGGCACCGGCTTTCACCATGGCCTCCACTTCGGCCGCAATCTCCTGTTTGATGTGTGCGGCTGTGGCTTTTCCGTCTATCAGTTCCATACTCTTTGTTCTTATCAAGTGTTTATTTCATTTTGGGCATGCGGGCCATCATTTGTCCCATCTTGCTGCCGGTCACCATTTTCATCATTTTACGGGTCTGGTCGAATTGTTTTACCAATCGGTTGACTTCCTGAATGTTGGTGCCTGATCCTTTGGCAATGCGCTGGCGACGGCTGGTGTTCAGAATTTCTGGATGAGTGCGTTCGCGCGGGGTCATACTCTGTATGATGGCTTCAACGCTTTTGAAGGCATTGTCATCAATATCGATGTCTTTGAGCGCCTTGCCCACACCGGGAATCATGCTGGCTAAGTCCTTCAGATTTCCCATCTTTTTGATTTGCTGAATCTGTGCCATAAAGTCGTTGAAGTCGAATTGATTCTTGGCAATTTTCTTTTGCAGGCGGCGTGCCTCTTCCTCGTCATATTGTTCTTGGGCTTTTTCCACCAATGACACGATGTCTCCCATGCCCAATATTCGGTCGGCCATGCGTGAGGGATGGAACGGATCGATGGCTTCCATCTTTTCGCCCGTACCCACAAATTTGATGGGCTTGTTGACTACCGTGCGGATGGATAGGGCGGCACCGCCACGGGTGTCACCGTCGAGCTTGGTGAGCACCACGCCATCGAAGTCCAGACGTTCGTTGAATTCCTTCGCCGTGTTCACGGCGTCCTGTCCCGTCATGGCATCTACAACAAATAGTGTTTCGTCCGGATGGATGGCTTGCTTGATGGCTGCAATTTCCTGCATCATCTGTTCATCTATAGCCAGACGGCCTGCAGTGTCGACAATCACGGTGTCGTAACCTTTTGCCTTAGCCTCCTGAATGGCGTGCTGGGCGATGGCAACGGCATCCTTGTTTTCCGGTTCGCTATATACGGTGATGCCAATCTGCTCACCAAGAACTTTCAGTTGTTCGATAGCAGCCGGTCGATAGATGTCGCAGGCTGCCAACAAGGGATTTTTTTTCTTTTTGCTTTTCAGCATCAAGGCCAATTTGCCGGAGAATGTGGTTTTACCAGCACCGTTCAGACCGGCCATGAGGATAACGGAGGGATGGCCTTTCAGATTCAATTCGGCTGTCTCGCTTCCCATCAGTGTAGTGAGTTCGTCATGTACGATCTTCACCATCAGTTGGCTGGGCTTGACTGCCGTCAGCACATTTTGACCCAGTGCCTTCTGCTTCACGGTGTCAGTAAATGTCTTGGCCACTTTATAGTTGACATCGGCATCCAACAGGGCACGGCGCACGTCTTTCAGTGTTTCTGCCACATTGATTTCGGTGATTTTGCCTTCTCCCTTGAGTATTTTAAAAGACCGTTCCAGTCTTTCACTTAAATTATCGAACATATCTTGCTTTTTAAATCTTAGATTGCAAAGTTACTACAAAAAAGTGAAATGCGGAAAGATATAGTGATAGAATTGAGTTACAATGGTTTTCAATGAGTGGATACAATATAATATATTAAGGTGTGCCTCCCGGTTGTTGCGGAAAGCACACCTCATTGTATTTAATCTTTTATGTATCGCTTGATGGTTTCTTCACTAAGGCCGTCCTGTCGCATACGCTCTGCGATGTCCTTCTTGATGTCCCTCTGTTCCTTGTAATGGAACATTTGTCGGATAAGATAGGTGATGGTGTCTTTGAGTCGTTCTATACTCTGCTCCTCGCGCATGTCTATCTCGCAAAACTCCGAGCGGTCGCGATGCAGGCTGAGATAATAGATGCCCGATATGATAAGTGTCGCTATGCCGACAACATCCACTTCCGTATTTCTAAATAGGAACTCGTACTCCTTGGTGAGGCTCAGCGTGCTGAACTCACGTTTCTGGGCACTGGCTCTGGTTGTTTCGTTGTCTTCGGCAATCTCCCAACGCAGCAATTCAAGCATCACGGAGTCCTTTTTCAGATTGTCGACAAGGCCGTTCAGCAGTTTTATAAGCCGCTCCTCATGATTCTCAGTATCTGTGTCAGGTACCACTACGAGGTCGCTAAGCCAGAATTCGTTGTCTTTGACAAATTTCTTGTAGAAATCCTGCAGGCTTTCGTAGCGGCGGTAGAAAATCTGAGGCTCCATGTCCGCCCTCAGCATGATGTCCTTGATGTTTGTCTGTGCGAAGCCCTGCTCAATGACCACTTCTGAGGCAGCCTTGGCAATACCTTCTTCGATGTCTTTTTTACGTCTGCGTGGACGGCGTGATTTAATAGATTCTTCCATTTAAATTATGTATTGTTTGCGTTAAAAGGGAATACACTCTCTTATCTCGATCAGGCTGTTGATCAGTCTGTCCAGCTGGCTCTTTGAATGCGTGGCCAATATGCTGACCCTGAGTCTTGTCTCCGAACATCTCACGCAGATGTTCTTCCGACAGAGCCAGCAGTTGCTCCGTCGTT
>JAMPGY010000039.1 GCA_023663705.1 Clostridium sp.
GTCGTTTCTGGCCGTTTTTCCGTCCCTGCTGATTATCAGCGGTTTCCGTTTTTGGTCCCAAAAGGGGGGGCTTGACAAGGGCGTTATGATGTATTATCTTTGCAACCGTAATTCTTTAAAACAACTTTGGCTACGGACGCGACCGCCTGAGCGACCTGGTCGCACGCGTATCTGCCGACGTGCAGGACAAGGACACACATAGCCCACAACGCATAATTGATGAAGTACAACCACATCAATTGTAAATTATGAATTAATTTCCTATCTTTGCCTATCCATCCTAAAAAAACAGAACGCTATGACAGCAAAAACACATACCGCGAAGAACAGCAGGCCGGCCGATGGGAACGGAACACGACGGTTCCCCCTGTTGCCCGCTCCGCTTGTATTCTTTATCTGCGTCTGGCTGTTCGCCGGTGTATGGTATGCCGACGTGTTCCGGGCAGCTGAACAATACAGTTTCTTCGCACCGGACCTCACCCTGATGCAACACGTGTGGGACAAGCCCTACGGACCGCTGTGGATTGCCGGACGGGCACTGCTCACACTCTTCCACTACCCCCTGGCGGGAGGCGCCGTGCTGGCCTTGCTGCTCACACTCGTCAGTTGGCTCACGGGCTACAACCTGCGGCTCGCTCCGCGGTGGAGACCGCTGCAATACCTGCCGGCCATGGCCTATCTGGGCGCATTGGTCTACGGCGGGCTGGACATCTACTATCAGGCCGAGACGGGACGCATCATGGGCATCCCCCTGTGCGCACTGGCGGCACTGGCCGTTCCGGCACTCATCATACGGTCGTTCAGCCGCAAACCCGTGCCGGCCTTCTTTACCCCCCCCACCGACGAGCCACGAAGACAGAACCTGCTGCAAAACGCCGTGTGCCTGCTGGCCGTAGCCTGTCCGATGATCTACACGGCACAGTTGCGCCCCTACGTGCGGGTGACCGCCCGCATGCAATGCCAGCTGGACAAACAGGACTGGCAGGGCATCATCGCCACAGCACACGACAACGCCGCCCTGTCCACCCGCCCCATGGCCGCCCTCTACGCCATGGCACTGACCCAGACCGGACAGATCACCGAACGGCTGTTCGACATACGCTACGAGTATGAAGACCTGGGACTGCACAACCGGACCGGCAACAGCGATGCCGGATCGGACTTCTTCCAGACGGACGCCAACTACTACGCCGGACTGCTGCTGGCGGCCAACCGCAACGCCATAGAGCACCTGACCATGGAAGGCCCCACCCTGCACATGCTGAAACGGCTGACACAGATCGCCCTGATGAACGGCGAGACGGAAGCGGCGCTCAAATACCTGCACATCCTGAACCGCACACCCTTTGAACGGGACTTCGTGAAACGCTACATGCCCATGGCCCTGCATCCGGAAAGGGTGGAACAAGACCCCGAGATGGCCTGCATACGACGCGTGGAACCCACACAGGACATCTTCCTGTCGATGTTGCGCGAACCGGCCTTCCTGGGCTACAACATCGCACTGACCGAAGGGCGGTCGGCCGAAGCCCTGCACAACAGCATCGCCGCCTGCCTCTACTCCAAACTGGTGCCCGACGCCATGAAGCGATGTCAGCCTTTCACCCACACCACGCTGCCCCGCAACATCGGCGATGCCATGGCCATCTACGCCCGCACGGATCCCGAAATCCTGCAATACTTCACGGGCAACGAGATGACCATGCCCCGCTACAAGGCATTCCTACAGGCCATCGCCCCCTTTGCCGACAACCGGCTGGAACATGCCCCGGAACTGTTTGAAAAGTACAAGGGATACTACCCTTATTATTACTACTTCGGAAACCTGACGGCTCCGACACACAAGAAGGATCCGAACGAAACCGAACAAAAAGGCGTAAACTAATGAAACTGTTTTCTCTACATCATACGGCACACATCGCCGCCACACTGGCCCTGACACTGACATCCCTCCTGACGGGATGCCGACGGGAAGCCCGGCTGCCGGAGGCTTTCGAACAGACGGACGAACAAGCCAACCTGTTTCCCGACTACAAGGACGTGACGATACCGCCCAACATCGCACCGCTGAACTTCATCGTGAGTGACAGCCGGGCCGACGGATTTATCGCCGCCATACAAGGCGACGGCGGACACCTGCTGACAGCCGCCGGTAAAGACGGCAAGATATGCCCCGACACCACCGGATGGAGGCAACTGCTGGAAGCCAACCGGGGCAAGGAACTGCAGGTGGACCTCTACGCCCACCGGGAAAAGGGATGGGTGAAATACCGCAGCCACACACTGGCCGTGGCCGACGAGCCGATAGACGAATATCTGTCCTACCGTCTCATCGAACCGGGGTATGAGTATTACCGCCAGCTGGGGCTGTATCAGCGCCGGCTCAGCAACTTCGACGTGACGGCCATCTACGAGAACAACCGCACGTATGACAACCGGAACAACCATTGCGTGAACTGCCACAATTATCAGAACTACAGCACGGAGCGCATGCTTTTCCACGTACGTGGCAACCACAGCGGCACGCTGGTGGCACGCGACGGACGGATGGAGAAGATACAGATAAAGAACGACTCCATCCTGTCGGCCGGCGTGTATCCCTCGTGGCATCCCACCCTGCCCCTGATCGCTTTCTCCACCAACGCTACCGGACAGGCTTTCCACCTGAAACATCCCGAGAAGATAGAGGTGCTGGACACCGCCAGCGACCTGCTGCTCTACGACGCGGAGGAGAACACCGTGAAAACCATCCTGCGGAGCGACGCCGACCTGGAGACTTTCCCCTGCTGGAGCCCGGACGGCAAGACGCTGTATTATTGCTCGGCCCGACGCCCCGACGTGAGCGGGGTGCCCGACTCGCTGCTGAGCCATGCCCTGCTACTCAAATACGACAGTCTGCGCTACGACGTGCTGCGCATGACCTTTGACGAGAAGACGCGTTCGTTCGGACGACCGGACACCGTGATACGCTGCTCGGCCGAAGGGCACAGCGCATCGGTGCCGCGCATCAGTCCCGACGGACGCTACCTGCTCTACACACAGGGAGACTACGGGCAGTTCCACATCTGGCACCGCAGCGCCGACCTGTGGGTGAAGGATCTGCACACCGACGAACCGCCCTATCCGCTGCAGGCCGCCAACAGCCGCGAAGCGGACAGCTATCACACCTGGAGCAGCAACGGCCGGTGGGTGGTGATGGCCAGCCGGCGGGGCGACCGCAACTACAGCCGCGTCTACATCGCCTATTTCGACCGCGACGGACAAGCCCGCAAGGCTTTCCTGTTGCCGCAGGAGGATCCGGAACAGAACATTCTGCTGCTGAAGAGCTACAACGTGCCCGAACTGACACGCAACGCCGTGAGCATACCGAAGAGCGACTTCCACAAGGTCATCTACGAAAGCGAGGGCACCCCCATCCGCTTCGTGCCCTCGCCGGCTACAGACCGCTGACCCCGGCCACACACATAGAATAAGAAACGCGCCTGCTCCCCGTCGGGAAGCAGGCGCGCTCTGTCTTTTCCGTTTGTGTGTTCTCCTTAGAGCGAGATGGCGCCTGAAGGACAAACATCAGCGCAAGTGCCGCACTCGGTGCAGGCATCGGGGTTGATGGAATAGATATCGCCTTCAGAGATGGCGCCAACGGGGCACTCATCAATACATGTGCCGCAAGCAACACAATCTTCGCTAATTACGTAAGCCATTTTTGTAACAATTTAAATTATTAGTACGAATAAGTCCTGCAAAAATAGTGCTTTTTTATTAATCCCCGACCATACGGAACTCACTTTTTTCAAGTTTTCGTATCTTTGCCGCATCATTCCCGCGCAATATCACGCACGGAGACACGTTTATACTAAGGTAATAGGAGAAACAACGTCATGCAACGACTCACAACCCTGCTCATAGCCCTCGCGGCACTCACCGCCCTGCACGCCCAGGAGCGCAAACTGCAAAACCGCCCCTACATCGATCAGCGACGGTTTCATTACGGTTTCATGGTGGGGCTGCACATGCAGGACATCGAGCTGACGAACAACGGTTTCGTGGATCCGGTGAACGGCGAGCAATGGTATGCGGAATGCGACAACTACAACCCGGGATTCAGTGTGGGCGTGCTGGGCGAGATGCGCCTCAACAACTATCTGGCCCTGCGACTGGTGCCCACCATCCATTTCGGACAGAAGCACATCACATTTCACGAGCAGGTGAGCCGGCGAGACACAACCCAGAACATCAAGTCGACCTACATCTCCGTGCCGTTCGACCTGAAGTTCAGCGCACCGCGCTTCAACAACTACCGCCCTTACTTCCTGGCCGGCGTGAATCCGATGGTGGATCTGACCGTGCGCAAACACAACCCGCTGCTTGTGAAACGCTTCGACTGCTTCCTGGAGGTGGGCATGGGCTGCGACTTCTACCTGCCCTTCTTCAAACTCATCCCCGAACTGAAGTTCTGCTTCGGCCTGGGCAATATTCTGCAGAAGAAGCGCAACGACCTGATAGACCGCGACATGCTGAAATACACCAATGCCGTGGACGACGCCCGCAGCAAGATGATCGTGCTGACGCTGTATTTTGAATAAACCTATTTAATTGACTCTGACACTCCCCACAAAACGCCCGTTCTTTCCCATCTGGTTGCAGGGAATCTTCTGCCCGTCGGCATTCTCCACATAACGGGGTTCCTCGAAATAAGTGTGGGAATGGCCGCCCAGCACCATGTCGATGTTGCGCGTGCCGCGGATGAGCACCTGATCGTTCATGCCGGGGATATCCCAACCTAAGTGGGAGAGACAGATCACGAGGTCGCAATGCTCCTCCTCTTTCAACAGTCCGGCCACCCGGTTGGCTACAGCCACAGGATCCTCGTAGGTGACACCCCGGTAGTTCTCCGCCGCCACGAGCCCCTCCATCTCGGGACTCAATCCGAACACGCCGATACGCAGTCCGCGACGCTCCAGCACGACATAAGGCTTCACCACCCCCTCGAGCGGAGTGCCCTCGAAACCGTAGTTGGCACACACCACGGGAAAGTCCGCCATCAGAAAAATGCGCCGCATGTTCTCCAACCCGAAGTCGAACTCGTGGTTGCCGATGGTGCAGGCATCATAACGCATGCGGTTCATCAGGCGAACCTCCACCTCGCCCTTGAACAGGTTGTAGTAGGGCGACCCCTGCGAGAAATCGCCGCAATCAAACAGCAGCAGGTCGGGATCCTGCCGGCGCAACTGCTGCAAGAGCACCGTGCGGCGCAGGTAACCGCCCTTGTCCGCCTGGGCGGTATCCGACAGATTCTTGTTGAGCGGCATCACGCAACTGTGCGTGTCGTTGGTGTGCACCACCAGCAGCGAGCCGTCGCCCTGTGCCGTCGCCGCCTCCTGCGCCTGCAATCCGGCCGCACAGGCACACATCCACAAAGCCATCAAACCCTTTTTCCATGTTCTCATTGTTCCTTCACCGTGATACGGCCCTCCATTTTTGCATTCAACTTACGTCCGTGCTCCTGTTCCCCCCGGATGAAATCCATCAGCACATCGCGCACCGCCAAAGGAGTGTCCCGGCGCTCCACGGCATCTTTCAGCGCCAGCATCTTGTCGTTGCCGGCCGCCAGATAGTCGAGCGTGGCTATCGTGTAGCGGCGTCCGGGCTTAATCCTGCGACCGTTGACACGGGCTTTGAGCAGACGCCCGTCGGGCGTTATCTCCAGGCGGAGCCCGCTCACTCCCTCGCCGTGCACACCGGCTATCTGACGGCAGAGCTCCAGCAGATCGCTCCCCGTGAGCGTCACCACGCACAAGCGGTTTTCAAAAGGAGCGATGGCCAGCACATCACCGCGTGTCACCTCACCCTCGGGCATGGCCGCACGCAGGCCACCCATATTGCACAGACCGATATCGGCCTTCACACCGGCACGCACGGAAGACATGCGCAACACATCGGCCACCCAGTTGGAGAGCAGACTCTCGGGCCGGGCGGCACTCATATACACCCGACTCTCCCCCAACACGGGAGACATCAGGCTGTCCACCACACGCGTGTAAGGCTCCATCATGTCCAGCAGTTCACGTTCTATGCCGGCATCCAGCGCCCGCGTCACCTCGTAGCGCCGGGGCGTAATCGTCTCCGGCGTGCAGTGTTGCGCCCTCACTGCGGCGGCGGCCAGCAGCCACAAGGCGCATATTATCCATTTCCGTTTCATTCCATCAAAACCGTTTACGTATGAAATACCAGTCAAAATTAGCTAAAAGAGACGTATCGGGCAACAGATGACGAAAAAAAAGAAAGTAAACTTGCACAGTTCACAGATTATTAGTTACTTTGCACCCGCTTTCCGCGCAATCGCTGGCAGGACGCAGAGTTCCCTGTTATGTTGCGTCGGGACGAAAACAATTCATAATTAAACAAATACAATGGCAAATTTAATTAAGATTGCTGAAGAAGCGTTTGCTACCGGCAAGCAACACCCCTCATTCAAGGCCGGTGACACTGTGACTGTAGCATACAAAATCGTCGAGGGTACGAAAGAGCGTATCCAGCTGTATCGCGGTGCCGTTATCAAAATCTCCGGCCACGGCGACAAGAAGCGCTTCACCGTGCGCAAGATGTCTGGCACAGTGGGTGTGGAGCGTATCTTCCCCATCGAAAGTCCGAACATCGAAAGCATCGTTGTGAACAAGATCGGTAAGGTTCGTCGCGCTAAGTTGTATTACCTGCGCAAACTCACCGGCAAGAAGGCAAGAATCGCAGAAAAGCGTACGGTTGCAACAAAGGCTTAAGTACGGATAAAGCAAGCCGAAAGTCTAAAAAGAGGAAAGTTTCCCGCTCCGGAAGCTTTCCTCTTTATTTGTATACGCACGTATATCATTAAGTTTTTTTCCGAAAAAGAGTTGCGGCAGTCTTGATTTATTACTATCTTTGCCCCAAACCTGAATCTATTTGAATGGATTGGCGCCGAAAAACGCTCTAATAACATTGTATAATACACAGTTATAACTTTTTATTAATATCTAAATTTATGAGAAAATTTACTTTCCTAAGCGTATTGCTCCTGCTTACCTGCTGGATCAATACATCGGCGGAGACGTTGGTGAGCAACGTCAACCAGTTGACGGACGGTGCCATCGTGGCTCTACAATGCCGCGATACAAACGGTGGTGCCAACTATTATTTCAACGGTAAAACGACTAAATCACCCAAGTTGCAGTATTCCAATCTGTACAAGGTGCGCGCACTTGAAACCGAAGGCGAATTTGCCCTGCAGAGCATGCTGGACGGCACGTATATCGGTAAGGATGGAAACAATCAAGCCATCAAAGCTACTAAAGCCGATGCGGCTCCGTTCACCGCTACCATCGTTGCAGCCATAGGCTGGACCACTGTAGTAGAAGGTACTGAAAATGGAACATACACGGTTCGGTTCATCACCAACGGCACATATCTTAATGCACAAGGTGTTGCAGCAACTCCCTTATATGCAACAAGTACAGGCGGCTATTCCGTATGGTATGTCTACACTTTTACTCAGGAAGAAGCAGAGGCCATGCAACCTTGGCATCGTTTTGCCAGCCCGCGCGGCGGCTATTTGAACGCCAACGGCGAAAACGGAAACCTGCAGCACATCGACAACAATGGACAAACCTCTCTGTGGAAGATTGTGCTCAACGACAATGGCGACGGTGTGAAACTCTACAACGCTTCGCAGACACAGCCCTTGGCTTCTCAAAACGGTTTCACCGAAGAAGGTGCCACCTGGTACATTTTGGACAATCCCTATAATGAAGGCTACAAATGCCTTACAAAAGACCCCACCTTGTCAACCAACGTTTGTATCGACGCTAATAACAACAATACAGGAACAGGTGTTTACAGACCTTATTCCAATGACTACCAAGGTACATCCTGGGCAATGTCAACCTACACTCCCAGCACGGATTTGGCCGCAGCTATCGAAGCCTTGGAAGCATCTTTGGGTTCTGATCCCGGATACATCCTTTCAAGCGATGACATCCTGGCCAAGATTGCTACCGCCAAAGCTGTTGCAACAAACGAGAATGCCACACTGGATGAAATCGCGGCCCAACAGACCATCATCGAAGGTCTCTCTGCCGGCACACGCATCATGCCGGAAACGGGCAAGTTTTACATGATCATCAACTCCTTCTCCAACTTTGAGAACCAGCAGCAGGTGAAAAAGGCCATGTATAGCGACGCCACCAATGTGAAATGGGGCAATCTGAATACAAACGACCGCAGCCAATATTGGACAATCGTACCCGTTGAAGGCGGATATGCCATTCAGAACTACGGTGATCACAAATACATGACCATCGAAGCCACCACACAGACCAACAACGCCCCATTCCTGATGGGCAACGAAGCATTGGCTATCGAATTGGCCTATCTGGCTCCCGGACAGTTCAACATCAAAGCAAACAACAATCCGGCTCACACCCAAGGGCATTCTAACGGAGCCGGAGTCGGCGGCAATGTAATCAGTTGGTCCGGTGCTGCCAATACGGCTTCTTCCTGGTACATCCACGAAGTAGAAGAACTGGCCGCTGAAATAGTTGAAAATGCCACCATTAACTATACGGTAAATGGCGTTGTCAAGAAGACGGTTGTTGCCGACTTCGACACCGCTGGCGACCCCGTTGCTCCCGTTGACTTCATCACGTTGGGCACTCCCGTTATCAACCATGAGAACAACACCGTAACCATCCCCTGTACCTACAACCTGCCGTTCACGGCTTCTGAAAGCTTTGCCAATGCCGACTGGCAGATGGTGGACATGCACTGCAACGACACCGGCACACCTGATGTTCTCAACGGCACCAACCGCTACATGTGGACTTTCGTAGCTGCCGACGAGGACGTTCAGCTGCCCAAAGTAGCAGCCGAGGACGTGAATGGCGGATACGCTGCCGACAACCGCAAGTGGGCATTCGTGGGTAACCCCTTCGACGGCTTTAAGATCTACAACAAGGAAGCCGGTGAGACGCTGGCCCTGCGCAAGGCCGAAAACGGCAACACGGCAGTTGTGATGTCTGCCACAGACGACCGCAACGTGTTCTTCCTGCACAAGACGACTCAAGACATCGAAAACTCTTTCGCATTCAAGCTGGCCGACGATACCTATTATATAAATACACAGGCTGTAAATAATGTGAAAGTGTTGCGCGGATGGACTGATGCCGACGGAGGTTCTTCCTGCCGTGTGTTCGGTATCTATACCGCCATCCCCACCAAGGCTTTCTATCGCATCAAGGGTGTAGCCAACGAATTGTACCTGACTACAGGTGCCGCAGGTAGCCGCATGCCGATGATTGAAGACGGCACAACTGCCGCCAGCATCTTCTACTTCGACAACGACAGAAAGTTGCTCAACTACGGCAACGGTCTCTACACGTTCAAGACCAGTGAAACCGGTGCAGTCGGCAACGCCAACACTTGGGAAATCAAGGAAGCCGGAAACGACCAATTTATCTTCTATGCCAGCGCCATCACCGGTGGTGGAGGACGTTATCTCTACAACCACAATGCAGGCACTGAGACACAAGCCAACCGCAACAGCAGCCTCGCAGGAAACAACACCCTATGGACAATCGAACAGGTAAACACCCTGCCCGTAACAGTAAGCGCAGCCGGTTATGCCACGCTGTATGCTCCCGTGGCTACTGAAATCCCTGAAGGCACGAAAGTCTACACAGGTGTAATCAACGAAGAGAAGTCCGCTATCGAACTGACCGAGGTGGAAGGCACCGTTCCCGCCAACACTGCCGTATTGGTTCAGGCTGAAGCTGGCACCTACAACTTCACTATCACAGAAGAAGCTGCCGCCATCGAAGGCAACGACTTCGTCGGAACCATCAGCACCGTAGCCGCTCCGGCAGACGTATACACCCTGCAGAATCAGGAAGGCAACGTGGGCTTCTATCCCTACACCGGCACAAACGTGAACGGCTTCAAGGCCTACCTCACCATCGCAGCCGATGCAAACGTAAGCAGCCTGTCGTTCAACTTCGGCGACGCCACCGCTATCGAAAGCGTCTTCTCTGCTACCGAAGCCAACAAGTCTACCGAAATGTACGACCTCGCCGGACGTCGCGTGACCAAGCCTGTAAAGGGTCTCTACATCGTAGGTGGAAAGAAAGTAATTGTTAAGTAATAAAAGAAATTGGAATTATGAAAAAGAAACAGTATATGTCTCCCTCCGTGGAGATCACACAGGTGCAATTGGAAGGTATGATTGCAGCCTCTCTCTCCATCGGTAACACACCGGGCAACGAGCAGTTGGGCAACGGTGGCGACTGGAACATCTGGGGCGAAGGCGAAGAGTAAAACCTGACACCCTATCCTGATAGCAAGTCCCCGGAAGCGTGTGCTTCCGGGGACTTGTCGTATTTAGGGAAAGACAATTGTCGACCGGAAGAGCAACCAGGCATACAGACTCCCGACTCCCCCGAAATATACGCACAAAAGTCTCTCTTTATTAAAAATATACCGTATATTTGCAATACGAAACATGCAATACAACGCCTATGGAACCTGCCTCATACCTCAAACGCAAACGCATCCCCTACGGCATGATGAACTTCATCGACGTGAGGGAATGGAATTGTTATTATGTGGACAAGACACACTATATAGAGAAGATAGAGGCATCCAACCCGTTCTTCTTCTTCATCCGTCCGCGCCGCTTCGGCAAAAGCCTGACCATATCCATGCTGCACCATTACTACAATGTGCTGGAGGCCGACAAATTTGAAGAGTGGTATGGCGACCTGTACATCGGCAAGCATCCCACGCCGGAACACAACACTTATCTGGTTCTGTATCTCAACTTTGCCGTCATATCGGGCGATCTGCAAAGCTACCGCAAGAACCTGGACGACTATTGCGCCGTTCATTTCAATAGTTTCTGTGACATCTACTCCGCTTACCTTCCCGGATATGTGCGGGAAGAAATGAACCGACAAGAAGGAGCCGTGAAACAACTCGACTACCTGTGCAACGAATGCGCCAAGGCCGGGCAGAAGATTTATCTCTTCATCGACGAGTACGACCACTTCACCAACAAGATACTGGCCGAACCGGACTGCCTGAGCGGCTACAGGGACGAGACACACGGCACGGGCTATCTGCGCTCGTTCTTCGACACGGTGAAGTCCGGCACCTATTCGGCCATCAAGCGCTGCTTCGTCACCGGAGTAAGTCCCGTGACGATGGACGACCTGACCAGCGGATTCAACATCGGCACAAACTACACCC
>JAMPGY010000003.1 GCA_023663705.1 Clostridium sp.
AAAACTTTTGGGGTACAGTTCATCTTTCATATCGGGAGACTTATTAGACAGCCTCGTGGGCTGGACGCGTACAGTCCGGATGGTTAGTCTTCGGCTTTTGCGCCGATTTTTTCAGCCACTTCCGGCTTGATCTTATAGCGTTTGTTCAATCCCTTCACCACGTCCTTGGTGATGTCATACTTGGGATTGGCTACCAATATGTTGTCTCCGGCCTTGCTGATGATGTAGTCGTACTTCTTGGCCTTGTTATATACCTTCAGAAAAGCCTGGATGGAGTCGCGCATTTCATCGTTGTATTTGGCCTGTTCGGCGGCAAATTCTCCTGTGAGACGCTCATTGAGCGCGCGCAGATCCTGTTCTTGCTGAGCCAGACGGCGCTGTGCGTTCTCCAACTGGTCGCGTGTGGTGAAGGCGTTGGATTCGTATTTCTTCTGCAGATCCATGGCCTGATTTTGCAAGGCGCGTTCCTTGGCAGCCAGCGTGGCACGGATGTTTTCACCCTTTTTGTTCATGAGCAAAGTGTAGTCTTTGCAAAAGTTGTATTGTGACATGAGCGTGTCTATCTCCACATAGGCAAGTCTCAGTCCGGTAGACGGTGTGTCCGTTTCGGTTTCGGCTACGGTTTCATCGGCGGTCTCTTGATTCTTGTTGCATGAGGCAACGGTCATCATCAAAGCTGTGGCGGCAAAGGCACAGCAAATGAATGTGTTCTTTTTCATTATATAATTCAACTGTTTTGTTTATTCATGCGTTTTTCGGGTATGCGGTACGGGTTGTCCTGCCGTTCGGCAAAGTCCATGCTTTGCACGCAGGTGATGCCTCGCCTGCGCATGGCGGCGCTATGACCTACATGGGTGTTGGGAAACCGGCCGTTCTTCTTCAGGAGCAATTTGATGCTCAGCAAGACCATGCTTACGGCAATTATTGCCAGTGTGATAAGTAGATTCTCCAACATTTTCTGTATATTTGCGACTGCAAAGATAAGCTTATATGTAAAAGCAACTATGCGCTTTGTTTTGATTTAACCAAATTTAGCATGACACTTATATAAATAAGGATTATGAGTAAGACAGAATTGAAACCGGCATGTGTGTTCGATTGTTTCGGGCAGGTGAACCGCGTGCCCCGTCCCTCCAAGAAGGAGGCAAAGATGATAGAGTTTCTGATGGATTTCGGCCGTAGACTGGGATTGGAGACCAAAAGGGACGAGTGTGGTAACGTGTTGATATGCAAACCGGCTACTCCGGGTATGGAAAACCGTCGCACGGTGGTGCTGCAGAGCCACATGGACATGGTGTGTGAGAAGAACAACGAGGTGGATTTCGACTTCGAGAAAGATGCCATCCGCACTTGTGTGGACGGCGACTGGATGCGCGCCGATGGCACCACGCTGGGTGCCGACGACGGTATAGGAGTGGCTATGCAGATGGCAGTGTTGCAGGCCGACGATATTGAGCATGGACCGCTGGAATGTCTCTTCACCGTGGACGAGGAGACGGGATTAACCGGTGCTTTCGGATTGCAGCCGGGATTTATGAGCGGCGATTTCCTGCTTAATCTCGACTCGGAGGATGAGGGGCAATTGTATGTCAGCTGTGCCGGCGGTGCACGCACCACGGCGGAGTTTGCCTATCGTCCCACAGATATGCCCGATGGTTATTTCTATTTCGTGTTGACCGTAAAAGGGCTCACGGGCGGTCACTCGGGCGATGACATTGACAAGAAGCGCGCCAACGCCAATAAGTTACTGGCTCGTTTCCTCTATATAAGTCGCCAGAAGTACGACCTGCGTCTGTGTGACATTCAGGCCGGCGGACTGCACAATGCTATTCCGCGCGAGGCGGCGGCCGTGTGTGCCGTGCCGATGAAAGATAAGGAGAGTGTGCGCGTGGACTGGAACCTTTTTGCCGCAGATGTGGAGGAGGAATACAGTGTGACAGAGCCGGGCGTGCAGTTTCTGATGGAGACTGCCGAGGCTTGGCCGAAGTCAGTTGAACCGCAGGTGGCCGATCGTTTGATCGCCGCATTGCAGGCTGTGGACAACGGTGTGTTTGCCATGTGTCAGGACATAGCGTTGGTGGAGACCAGCAGCAATCTGGCCAGTGTGCGCCGGGTGGAGGACGGACGTATAGTCATACAGACAAGCCAGCGCAGCAGTATACTCAGCGCGCGTCACAACATGAGCAACACGGTGAAGGCTGTGTTTGAACTGGCCGGTGCCACGGTGGACGTGGGTGACGGTTATCCGGGCTGGAAGATGAATCCCAAGTCGGAATTGCTGAAGGTGGCGGTAGATACCTACAAGGAACTCTTCGGTCGCGAGCCGGAGGTGAAAGGCATTCATGCCGGTCTGGAGTGTGGACTTTTCAGCGAGAAATATCCGGGGCTGGACATGGTTTCCTTCGGTCCCACCTTGCGAGGGGTTCATTCGCCCGACGAGCGTTTGCTCATCCCCACAGTGCAGATGGTGTGGGATCACATGTTGGCCATCCTGAAGAATATTCCCGTAAAGGCATAAAATAATATGGGGCATGTTTCGTTTCTTTTAATGAAGCATGCCCTTATTGTATACAATCAATGAAACTCCGTTTGTTACCTTATATATCAGTGGCCTTGTGCGGTTTGTTGTCTGCCATTGCCCTTGTGTCGTGCGATGAGTCGGACGATTTCACATCTGATGCATCGGTCGTGCTGGCTTTTTCGTCAGACACCATCACTTTCGACACCGTGATTACCACCGTGGGCTCGGCCACGCAGCAGATACGCGTCTACAACCCCCAAAGCAAGGGGGTACGCATCGCCTCCGTGCGCCTCAAGCACGGTCAGGACTCGCCCTTCCGCGTGAATGTGGACGGGGAATTCCTCCGTCCGGAGAACGATGCCCAGGCCTTCGACTTTGAACTGCTTGGCGAGGACAGTCTGTATGTATTTGCCGAAGTGACGTTGCCGGAGGGAAAGCGCAACGAGCCCTTTCTGATGACCGATTCCATTATCTTCCGGTTGGAGAACGGGCGGGAGCAATGGGTGGTGCTCAAGGCATCGGGGCAGGATGCCTGGCACTGGCACGGCAAACGGATAGAGGAAGACACCATACTTACGGCCGGACGCCCCTTTGTGGTGTACGACAGTCTGTGTGTGGACGAAGGGGCGACACTGACGCTTGAGTCCGGGGTGCAACTGTATTTCCACACTGGAGCGGATCTGCGTCTGCGTGGGCGGCTGGACGTACAGGGCACGCTGGACAGTCCGGTGGTGTTCCGCGGCGACCGCACCGACCGCCTGTTCTCTTACCTGCCCTACGACAATACGCCCTCGCGCTGGGGAGGCATACATGTATATAAGGAGAGTTTAGGCAACCGGTTCCGCTATGCCGACATTCACAGTGCCACGTTCGGTATCCTGTGTGACAGCACGGGCGTGGACAACGAGAAATTGTGGATGGAAAACACGGTGGTTCACAACATAGGCGGTGACGGAATCACGCTGCTCGACTGCATGGCCACGGTGGTGAACACACAGGTGAGCAACACGCTGGGCGACTGCATCTATGTGGTGGGGGGCGACACGGAGTTTATCCACTGCACCGTGGCACAGTTCTATCCTTGGGAGGCGGGACGCGGAAAGGCGCTCCGGCTGGGCAATACGCGTTTCGGGGTGCACTACCCGCTGACGCGGTCCGTGTACTACAACTGTCTGATGACAGGCTATGGCGACGACGTGATGCAAGGAGAGTGGGACAGTGAGACCGATGACCAGTGGAACTATTACTTTGCCAACAGTCTGCTCAATACCGAGACGGCTGATGATGAACAGCGCTTCGTGAATATTCTCTATGACAACGGTGATGCAACGCCGGCGGGTGAAAGCCAGTTTAAGTTGTTCGACACCTATAATTTTCTCTACGATTTCCGGCCGAAGCCCGATTCGCGTGCCCGCAATCTGGGTGATCCTTCAGTGGCTCTTTATTACCCCACCGACTATTATGGTATAGATCGCACCCGTCCGGTGGCACCCACAGCGGGATGTTATGAGGTGCAGGAGGCGGAAGAATGAGGAGCCTGTTGCTGTTGGGACTGTTTGTGGCGGGGAACGCGATGCTCGCGGCTCAGCAGGAATTGCGCGTGATGAGCTATAACGCGGAGAATCTTTTCGACACAATTCCCGACACCGGTAAGGATGACAGGGAGTTTCTCCCTGCTTCGCAACGGGGATGGAACAGTATGCGTTATTGGCGCAAACTTAATGACATTTCGCGTGTGATATCCGCTGTGGGCGAGGACTCGCCACCGGATCTGGTGGCTCTGTGTGAGGTGGAGAACGACACCGTGATGCGCGATCTTACGGTACGTTCTTCGTTACGCCAGTTGGGCTATCGCTATGTGATGACCGATTCGCCAGACAGGCGAGGGGTGGACGTGGCTCTGCTGTGGCAGCCCGGCAGATTCCGCCTGCTTGCGTCCTATGGCATACGTGTGCCTTCGGTGGACAACGGGTTGAAGCCCACGCGCGATGTGCTCTATGCCAAAGGGCGGTTGACGGGCGGCGACACGCTTCATGTGTTGGTGTGCCATCTGCCCAGCAAAGCCGGAGGCCGGCGGTCGTCGCAGCGCCACAGGCGGCTGGCTCTGTCGGTGGTGCGCCATGCCGTAGACTCACTGCTGGCGCAGGATAGTGCGTCATATATCCTTGTGGCCGGAGATTTCAATTGCGGAGCCGGGGAGAAACTGTTGCGGCAGGAACTGAGATTGGCACCGGAAAAGGATGAGGCGTTTGTGTCGGCGAGCGGAGTGCTCCACGCCCTCACCACGGACGATACGCGAGGCATCATCCACAGCACATCGGGCAGTTATCGTTATCAGGGCAACTGGAGCACGTTGGATCACCTCCTCGTGTCTGATGCCCTCTACCGAGGGCGGGGACAGTGGAATGCTTCCGGAGAATGCACGGCTATTGCCGACTTTCCCTTCCTGCTGGAACCCGAACGGACACACGGCGGCAAGCAACCCTTCCGCACCTATCGCGGTCCGGTGTATCACGGCGGATACAGCGACCATCTGCCGGTGTTCACTATCCTGCGGCGCAGAACTGATGGAGAGCGTGATAACTCTTGTATACAAACACTTACCCCTAAAAGCTTGGACGGTATGTAATGCTGCCCCTGAAATATAGGTTTGCATCCTCAAAAAATAGCGCCCGACTTGCCATAAGTCTATTCATGGTGATACGGTTCATTGTTGAGAATCGTCATGGCGCGGTATATCTGCTCCACGAAAACGAGGCGTATCATTTGATGGGAGAAGGTCATCTGAGAGAGTGATATTTTTTCGTTGGCCTTCTCATAAATGCGGGGGGAGAAACCGTAAGGACCGCCCACGACAAACACCAGGCGTTGGGATACGCTTATCATCTTCTTTTGCATCCACCGAGCAAATTCTACAGACCGGAACTCTCTTCCGTGTTCGTCCAGCAAAACGATGTGGTCGCCAGGAAGAAAAGTCTTGATCAGCAGGTCGGCTTCTTTTTCCTTCTGCAGTTCGGTTGACAGGTTCTTCGTGTTCTTCAGCTCGGGAATTACCTTCAGATCAAAGGACAAGTAGTGCTGCACACGGCGTGCATATTCGTCGATAGATGCGATGAAGTGAGGGTCGGTGGTCTTGCCGACAACGAGTAACATGACTTTCATTCCGCAAAGGTAGCGATAATATCCCGCTTTTATTCGCGTTATTCGGTGAATTGTCTTACCTTTGTCCGACAAAATTGAGTTATAAATCTTAAAACAGAATAATATGCTTTCAGTAGAAGAATTGAACGACCGGTTGATAGACCTTGCCTTTGCCGAGGATATCGGTGACGGTGACCACACGACGCTGTGCTGCATACCGGAAGATGTGATGGGTAAGTCCAAACTTCTGATTAAAGAGGAAGGAGTGCTGGCCGGCGTGGAGATTGCCAAGCAGGTGTTTCGCCGTTTCGACAGCACGATGCAGGTGGAAGTGCTGATTGAGGACGGTGCGCACGTGAAACCGGGCGATGTGGCTATGGTGGTGACAGGAAAGGTGCAGAGCCTGTTGCAAACCGAGCGGTTAATGCTTAATATCATGCAGCGTATGAGCGGTATAGCTACCATGACAGCGCGCTATGTGGAGCGGCTGAAGGGTACTAATACCCGTGTGCTCGACACCCGAAAGACCACACCGGGCATGCGCATGTTGGAGAAGGAGGCCGTGAAGATAGGTGGTGGTGTGAATCACCGCATCGGTCTGTTTGATATGATACTGCTCAAGGACAATCATGTGGATTTTGCCGGTGGCATCGAGAATGCCATCAATCGTTGTCACGACTACCTGAAGGCAAAGGGCAAGAACCTGAAAATAGAGATTGAGGTGCGTAACTTCGACGAACTCAACCGCGTGATAGCCGTGGGGGGCGTGGATCGTATCATGCTGGATAATTTCACGCCGGCCGACACGAAAAAGGCTGTGGAGATTATCGGCGGACGCTATGAGACGGAATCAAGCGGCGGTATTACTTTCGACACTCTACGCGACTATGCCGAGTGTGGAGTGGACTATATCTCTGTGGGGGCTCTCACCCATTCGGTGAAGGGACTCGACATGAGTTTCAAGGCTTGCTGATAGCCGGCAACCATGAAGAAGAGGATAACCAAGCAGATCTGCCTTGTCGCGGAAGGCAACAGACATGCGTGGTTATCCTTTTCTTTATTAAAACATGATAAGCAATATAAAATGAAATAGATATGAAAATGAAAATTTTATTGGCGATTCTGTTGTCCGTGATGTGTGCCGGAGCAGAAGCTTGCACCAACCTTATTGTGGGGAAAGGGGCTTCGGCCGACGGATCAGTCATTGTCACCTACAATGCCGATGATTACGGCAGTTTCGGCTTCCTGTGCCATTATCCGGCTGCCAAGCATAAGGCAGGAACCACACGGTCCGTCTATGACTGGGAAACGAACAACTACCGTGGAGAAATAGAAGAAGCGGCAGAAACCTATAATGTCATCGGCAACATGAACGAACATCAGCTCACTGTGGTGGAGACCACTTTCGGTGGGCGCGAGGAACTGGTGGATCCCAACGGACTGCTTGATTACGGCAGTTTGATTGCCATTGCCTTGCAACGTGCCCGTACGGCCCGTGAGGCCATCAGCGTGATTACGGGACTGGTGGATAAGTACGGATATGCCAGCGAGGGCGAGAGCTTCACCCTGGCCGACCCGAATGAGGCTTGGATTATGGAGATGATAGGTAAGGGACCGGACGAGAAGGGAGCCGTGTGGGTGGCTGTGCGCATACCGGACGACTGCGTGTCGGCTCATGCCAACCAAAGCCGCATACGCCGTTTCCCGCTTAAGGATAAAAACAACTGCCTCTATTCTCCGGATGTAATTTCCTATGCCCGCAAGAAGGGTTACTTTAAAGGAAAGGATGCTGAGTTTTCGTTCTCAGAAGCTTATGCTCCTGCAGATTTTAGCGCACTTCGTTTCTGTGAAGCCCGTGTGTGGAGCTTCTTCAACCGTTGCAGCCGGGGATTCGAACAGTATCTTCCCTATGCCTCGGGTATGGATCCAAAGGCCGAACCAATGCCTCTGTATGTGGTGCCGGCCTTCAAGTTGAGTGTGCAGGATGTGAAGAATATGATGCGCGACCATTATGAGGGGACACCTTTCGCGATGAATAATGATCCCGGACAGGGAGCGTATGAGGCACCTTACCGTCCTACGCCGCTGACATGGGAGGTGGACGGAAAGACTTACTTCAACGAGCGTCCCATCTCCACACAGCAGACGGCTTTCACGCTGGTGGCACAGATGCGGTCGTGGTTGCCCAATTATGTGGGTGGTGTGTTGTGGTTCGGCTGCGATGATCCCAACATGATAGCCTATACACCGGTGTATTGCTGCACCGACCGTGTGCCGGAATGCTATTCCGACCAGTTGGCCGATGCTTTTACATTCTCTTTTCGCAATGCTTTCTGGGTGTGTAATTGGGTGAGCAATATGATTTATCCCCGCTATAGTCAATTGTTTGGTGAACTGGAAAGTGTGCGCAACCGCTTGGAAAGCGACTACAACAGTTTGCAGGGTAAAGTGGAAAAGGACGTTATGGATATGATTGCCGATGACGAAAAGGGAGAGGCTGAAGCGCGTCGCTATCTGACGGACTATACCGATCGTGTGGCGCAAGGCATGCTCAATTCATGGATGGATTTGGCCAAATACCTGATTGTTAAATACAATGACCAGGCTGTGAAGCGCGAGAAGGATGGAGTGTATGAGCGTACCGACGGCGGTTATGCCCTGCCGGTGATTCGTCCCGGCTATCCAGAACGTTATCGTCGGCAGATAGTGAAGGAGACGGGTGACCGTTTTCTGGTGCCGAAGTATGGAGAGTAGAAGGAACAATAGAAATAGAAGATAATAAGTTTGCAGCGCGCATCCTTTAGGTTGCGCGCTGCGTGTTTTCTATTAGAGTCGTTTGCTAAGCCAGGCTCTCACCGGTTTGTCGAAGAGCGTGAGTGCGGCATAGGCTATGGCTATATCAAGTAGGAACACAGAGGCCGACACAATCACATGAGTGCCGAATGGAGCATTCGGATTGTTTTCAATCCAAGCAAACAACACATACATCATGGGGTAGTGGGTGATGTAGAGCGGATAGGAAATCTCGCCCAGAAAGTTACATACCGATGCTGAACGTTTGTCGTTGATCTTGCTTCCGGCACCAATGGTCACCACTAAGGGAAATAGCAGCAGGGCACAAAAGGCGTTGTAGGCTCCGTCCATCCAAGGCTGTTCCCAACCGCCTACGCAAGGCATGCAGATGGCAATGGTTATCAGAAGGGCACACCACCAAAATCCACCTTTCAGACCTGCGGCCCAACCAAGTCGGGATAACAGAAGCCCCATGCAGAAGGAATATCCCATGCGGGCCATCCCAATGTATATTTGTTCGGGGCAGAAAAAGAAACCTCCGTTGAGCGAGAGAGGAAACCCGTGAGTTTCCATCAGTCCGGTAAGATTTAGATTGAGAGCCGAGTCGACAAGCATCAAGGCAAACAGGGCGACCACAATGGCCAGTCCCTTGCGAGACAATCGGCGCAGGAACAGTGCATAAAAAATATTACCTACATACTCGTAGATGAGCGACCATACAGGAATGTTGACGGAAGATAACTCCTCGGTACCCCGTATGTTCATCGAGGCCGGTTGGGGGATCAACAAAGCACTGAGCAATGCCGAACCTAATAATGCCCACCAGGTTGTTTCCGACACGCCGGCATAGCTGGGGCAATCGCTGAAATAATAAAGAAAAATACCCAGAACCATTCCAAGAACAACTAAGGGTTGGAGGCGTATGAGCCGTCGTTTGAAAAAAGATCCTACAGACATTTCTTTTCCGGTCCATCGATCATCATAGGCATAACCGATGACAAAGCCGGAAAGTACAAAGAAGAAATCCACGGCCAGATAGCCATGATTGATCAATTTGTCTACCGGATTCATGGAATAACTTTCCGCGATGTGAAACCAAACCACCAGAACAGCGGCTATGCCACGTAGTCCGTCGAGAATTTCGTAGCGGGGCTTGATGGCAGCAGATGTGTTTTGTTGCATAATGGAATACATATTTGACTCAAAGTTTTTGTTGACGGATGCAAAGTTCGGTATTTGACGTAAAACAAACAATGACTAATATTAGCCATTTTAGAGGAAAAAGGCCGGAGAAAACAGTCGGGACTCTTTGGGAAAGGCTATATTTGCAAGCGGATAGATAAAAGGGTACAGGCAATGCAAGCAACTGATGAACTGAAATCAACACTCACCCGACAGTCTTTTCATTCGGGAAGGGAAGAGGAAGAACTGGTGCTGGAGGAGTATAAACGTCTGGCGGAAAACTATGTGAAGTTGGATGGGACAATTGTCGTCTTGTCTGATTTTCGCACCAACAGTTGTTATCTTTATGCCGGACGGTACGGCAGACGTTTTGGTATCCCGCAAGTAGATGCCTCACAGGAATCGGCATTTGAGGAGTGCATATTTTCGCAGGTTCATCCGGACGATCTGAGGGAACGACATTTGCTTGAATTGAGTTATTTTCGTTTTCAACAAGGTGTTCCTGTGAGTAGCCGGGAGCGTTACTATGCCGTGTGTCAAGTGCGTATCAGGGATGTAGACGGTGAATACCGTCGTGTGACCCACCGCACTTGTTATGTGGCCAGTCATACCAATGGAAGCGTGTGGCTGGCGCTGTGTTTTTATGCTCCATCGTCAGCTGCCGGGCGTGATGGTATTGAGGGGAGGGTGATGGACGGTGTCACAGGAGATGTGATAATGGATAAGGAATCATGTCATTACCGACATACAGGGCTGAGTGGAAGGGAAATAGATGTACTTCGCAGCATAGCTCGCGGCAGGAGTAGCAAGGAGATTGCGGAAGAACTTCACATCGCGCTCTATACCGTCTACCGTCACAGGCAGAATATTATTCGGAAACTTCAGGTGACTAACACCGCGCAAGCAGTGCAGATAGCTCTTGTTGTGGGACTGATTTGATATTTCAATGGACTGTAAAATGACGATATTGTTTTCAACTTACCGAAATTCTTCTTATCTTTGTAAACATTAATAAGATGCAAATTAATAATCACTAAAATGATAACTATGGATAATGAATTGATAAAGGCTTGTGAAGCCAAGGCGCAGGAGTGGTTGTCTTCTTCAGCTTATGATGCGGAAACACAGGCTGAGGTGCGTGCAATGCTTGAAAACGCAGACAAAACGGATCTGATAGAAGGATTCTACAAGAATTTGGAGTTTGGTACCGGTGGTTTGCGTGGTATCATGGGTGTGGGGACAAACCGTATGAATATCTATACGGTGGGAGCCGCTACACAGGGACTTTCCAATTATCTGAACAAGAACTTCAAAGATATGGAGCAAATCTCTGTGGTTGTGGGACACGATTGCCGTAACAACAGCCGGCTTTTTGCCGAGGTCTCCGCTAATATATTTGCCGCTAATGGTATTAAAGTATATTTGTTTGACGATATGCGTCCTACACCGGAGATGTCTTTTGCCATCCGTTATTTAGGTTGTCAAAGTGGTATTATCCTGACGGCTTCTCACAATCCGAAGGAATATAACGGATATAAGGCTTATTGGGATGATGGGGCTCAGGTGTTGGCTCCGCACGACAAGGGGATTATTGATGAAGTGAACAAGGTGACTGCGGAAACCATCAAGGGCTTGAACACAACGCTTGATGCTTCAAATCCGCTCATACAACTGATAGGTGAGGACGTGGATCAGGTCTATCTGGATAGGATTAAGGAGATTTCTATTGATCCTGCTGTCATTCAGCGTCAGAAAGATATGAAGATTGTCTATACTCCGATTCATGGTACCGGAATGATGCTTATTCCGCGCTCACTGAAGATGTGGGGTTTTGAGAATGTGCATACGGTTCCTGAGCAGATGGTCAAGGATGGCAATTTCCCGACAGTCGTTTCTCCTAATCCGGAAAATGCCGAGGCACTGACGATGGCTATCAATCTGGCTAAGGAAATTGATGCTGATATTGTGATGGCTTCCGATCCGGATGCGGATCGTGTGGGTATGGCTTGCAAGAACAGTGCCGGTGAGTGGGTGTTGGTCAATGGCAACCAGACTTGTATGCTCTTCCTCTATTATATTATCAAGAATCGAATCGCTACAGGAAAGATGAAGGGTAACGAGTTTATTGTGAAGACCATTGTTACTACTGAGTTGATCAAAGCCATTGCAGATAAGAACAAGGTGGAAATGTATGACTGTTACACTGGTTTCAAGTGGATTGCCCGTGAGATTCGTCTGAATGAGGGTGTGAAGCAATATATTGGTGGCGGTGAAGAGTCTTACGGATTCCTGGCGCAGGATTTTGTTCGTGACAAAGATGCAGTCTCGGCATGCTCTCTGTTGGCGGAAATTTGTGCTTGGGCCAAGGATCAGGGTAAGACGTTGTTTGATATCCTGATGGACATTTATGTAGAGTACGGTTTCTCACTCAACCACACAATCAATGTGGTGAAGCCCGGTAAGAGCGGTGCAGATGAGATCAAGGCGATGATGGAGAACTTCCGCAAGAATGCCCCGAAGGAAATTGCCGGTTCGGCTGTAGTGATGACAAAGGATTATCAGAGTCTGAAAGCTACGGATGACAAGGGTAATGTGACGGATATCAACCAACCCGAAGCGTCCAATGTGTTGCAGTGGTATACGGCAGATGGAAGCAAGGTGAGTGTGCGCCCTTCCGGAACGGAACCTAAGATTAAATTCTATCTGGAGATAGCCGGTGAGATGGCATGCCCGAAATGTTATACGGCTGTCAATCGTGAGGCTATGGATAAGGTGGAAGCCATTAAGGCTTCTTTAGGATTGTAAGCAGAGTAAATCACACAGTCCACGTTTAATAATTAAGGTGTATCCGGCCGGTCCGGGTACACCTTATGTCTTCTTTTCTATACTCTAATTATACTATGTATTGGTTTGTATTTAGGAAAAATGAATTGCTGGTAGAGCATAGTGCTCATGGTGAATATACAGTTCCGGCAGACGACCGGTTTCAACCATCGGATATGAATTGCCTGCAGTTGTGTGATATGGTTGCTTTACAGGGTGAAGTTTGTCGTGCCGTTCGTGTGTCGGAGGATTCTGTTGCTAATGGACGCGGAGAATGGGTAGACCTTCGGCAGTCTTTTGATTTGCTCCCATCTCAACTGTATCAAATGGCTGGAAGGGCATCCGAACTGCTCTATTGGGATAAGCGCACGCGTTATTGCGGTATATGTGGTGCACCAACCGAGGTGCACACGGATATCAGTAGGCGGTGCACATCCTGTGGCGAACTTTATTGGCCGCAATTAGCTACGGCGATTATTGTGTTGGTGCGACGAGAAGACCGCATTCTGATGGTTCGTGCTCATAATTTCCGTGGGGATTTTTACGGTTTGGTAGCCGGTTTTGTAGAAACAGGGGAAACGCTGGAAGAATGTGTGGCACGTGAAGTGTGGGAAGAGACACATATCCGCGTGAAAAATATCCGTTATGTGGCCAGCCAGCCCTGGCCCTACCCCTGCGGCCTGATGGTAGGTTTCTGTGCAGACTATGAAAGTGGCGAAATACGTTTGCAGACAGAGGAACTTGCCGCCGGCCAGTGGTTTGATCGGTTTAGTTTGCCCCAACTGCCTGGAAGGGTGTCTTTGGCTCGTAGAATAATAGATGGATGGTTGACCGGAAATCTATTTTCATAGGGGCTGTCTTTATTGTTTTATGGCAGTATTTTTTCGGTTTCCGTTATTTGTGGACGTGCATTATTTTACTATTTTTGCACGCAAATTCAAAACTATAAAAACGTATGCAAAAGAATACTTACGGCTTGGAATCGATTCTCGACGTGAATGCCAATAATATATGGGGTGTGGATGAGCATGAGCTGGCCGATTTGTGGATAAGGGAAATGAAGGAGGAAGGTTTTTCCGGTTCTGAGGACAAGCTTTTGAATATCATTCGCCTTGCATTCGATGTTAATCATTTTAATAAGGATAATGAACGGGAGGCCGCCTTGTATAAGGAAGGAGACTATGTGATTATTCCACGGACGGATGCCCGCAAGGGTAGTGTGGCTATCCGCAAGAAGGCGATACGGAGGATTACTGATTTGTCGTATGAAAACATCAAGCATATATCAGCTGCTGCATTATTGGAATTAATTGAACGTAATTTCGGCGGTGGCTGGGATTCCATTTCTTTGGCTATCCGAGATATTATAGAGTCCGGTTTCGATGTCAGTACGACAACTTTGCCCGCCAGCCGCATTCGGGCGAAGGGAGGAACTTTGGAACGTAAGGTGAACGATGGTTACGATGTATTGGAGATCCCCAAGGGCACATGGATGGAAGCTATCTTTGCCAAAAAGAAGGAACCGCAGGAGAAGTTACGTTTCGTGGCTCCGGAACCGGAATATGACGAGGACGGAAACAGACGCATCATTGAGGATGAGAATGCCAGCGATGACGATGACGAAAGCAATGACGAAACCTATTATGATAGCTATACTCCCGAAGCGGAAGTGAAAGATGTAGACGAGGAATTATCCGAGGAGTAACTTGTTGAATGGGAAAACTTTATATTATGAGCACAGTAGTGGCCTATTGGAGCCTGCTGTTGCTCATATCTTTTTTTAAAGGAAAGACGAAAGCTGGCAATGATGATTTCTTCCGGGGCAACCGAAAGTCACCGTGGTATTTGGTGGCTTTTGGGATGATAGGTGCTTCGCTATCGGGCGTGACGTTTGTGTCTGTGCCCGGTACGGTGAGAACGGCCGACTTTACTTATCTACAAACATGCATGGGATTTATACTGGGGTATTGGGTCGTTGCCTATGTGTTATTGCCTTTATACTACAAATTGAATCTGACCAGTATATACACTTATCTCGGACAACGCTTCGGTAAGATTTCTTATCGGACGGGAGCTTCTTTTTTTCTATTGAGCAAATTGCTTGGTGCTTCAGTTCGTTTGTATATGGTTTGTGTCATTTTGCAACAATATGTATTTGATCTTTTTCATATCCCTTTTGAATGCTCTGTGTGCGTTCTTGTCTTTCTTATTTGGTTTTACACGAGGCGTACCGGTATTCGCACATTGGTATGGACGGACGCATTGCAGACTCTTGTATTATTGTTGACGTTGTTTTTCTTGATATGGCAGGTAATCAGTCAATTGGATTTTTCTGTTAATGAAGCATTGGAAGCGGTGTGGAATCATCCCCATTGTCGGATATTTGTATGGGATGACTGGCATTCACGCAATCATTTTGTGAAGCAGTTTTTTAGTGGTATTTTTATTGTAATTGTAATGACCGGATTGGATCAGGACACGATGCAAAAGAATCTTACTTGCAAATCCTTGAAAGAGGCGCAGCGCAATATGCTTTGTTACGGGGTGTCTTTTCTGCCGGTGAACTTCTTTTTTCTTTCTTTGGGAGTTTTGTTTTTATTGCTGGCTTCTTCCCTGCACATGGAATTGCCTGCATCGGGAGACGAAATCCTTCCTTTCTTTTGCACAAGCGGTGTGATGGGGATTTCGGTAATGTTGATGTTTTGTGTCGGTGTGATTGCTGCGGCTTTTTCCAGTGCTGATTCGGCTATGACGGCTTTGACTACCAGTTGCTGTGTGGATTTGTTCGGACGTGCGGATGATGTACGCTTGCGCAAGAGAATACATTTGTTGATGGGACTTTTGTTTATTGTTTGTATTCTTTTGTTTCGTCGGTTTAACAATACCAGTTTGATAGATGCGGTTTATGTGGTAGCCTCTTATACTTATGGACCGTTGCTTGGAATGTTTGCCTTCGGGTTATATACCCGACGTATGCCTTGCGAACGCTATGTGCCATGGATCGCGTTGTTTTCTCCTGTTGTGTGCTATGCACTTTCCTACTGCATGAATCGCTTTGCTGGTTATACATTTGGCTATGAATTGTTGATGCTGAACGGTCTGTTGACTTTTGTCGGATTGTGGCTGTCGGCTATAAATAGAAATAATCATGAAATTGACAAAGGCAGAACGAGAGAATATCATTAGCCTGATTAAACATCAAGTGGTTCCGGCTATAGGATGCACAGAACCCATCTGTGTGGCTTTGTGCGCGTCCAAGGCTGTTGAAGTGTTGGGATATAAGCCGGATTCATTAAAGGTGTGGCTCAGTGCCAACATCCTGAAAAATGCGATGGGGGTAGGCATTCCTGGGACGGGGATGGTGGGATTGCCCATAGCGGTTGCTTTGGGAGCACTTAGAGGTAATCCGGATTATCAATTGGAAGTGTTGAAAGATTGTACATCCGAGGATGTCGAACAAGGTAAAAAATTTATTGCGGAGCGGCGTGTGCAGATCGTTCTTAAGGAGAATATTGAGGAAAAGCTTTATGTGGAGGTCTGTGCCGAATCTCTGTCCGGAGATAAGGCTGTGGCCGTGATAGCTCATGAGCATACCCGATTTGTCAGATTGGAACGTAATGGTCAGGTTATATGGTCAGATGAAAGTGGGTCGGACTGTGGAGGAGATATACCGGAATGCGATTTGAACTTGCGCAAAGTATATGATTTTTCCATGGAGACCCCGATCGAGGATATTTCTTTTATTCTTGAGGCGCGTGATTTGAACAAAGCCGCAGCCCAAAGGGCTTTGGAAGGATGTTATGGTCACGAGTTGGGCAAGACGTTGAGCCGGCCACTTGGAAGAGGTATTTTGGGGCATACTATTTTTTCACATATATTGTCAAGCACCTCGTGTGCTTGTGATGCGCGTATGGCTGGTGCGATGATTCCCGTGATGAGTAATTCCGGCAGTGGAAATCAGGGTATTTGTGCTACGTTGCCGGTGGTGGTTTTTGCAGAGGAAAACCATAATACAGAGGAGGAGTTGATACGTGGATTGATTTTGAGTCATCTGACAGCGATTTACATCAAACAGAGTTTGGGAGTGTTGTCGGCTTTGTGTGGTTGTGTGGTAGCATCAACCGGTTCCAGCTGTGGTATTACTTACTTGATGGGAGGGGGATATGAGCAGATATCGTATGCGGTTAAAAATATGATTGCCAATCTGACCGGCATGATATGCGATGGAGCAAAACCCAGTTGTGCTTTAAAACTTACCAGTGGAGTTTCCACGGCTGTTCTTTCCGCTATGCTTGCCATGCAGCACAAATGTGTGACCAGTGTGGAAGGTATTATTGACGATGATGTGGATCGCAGTATCCATAACCTGACAAGTATTGGTGCACAGGCTATGAACGAAACGGATAAAAAGGTATTGGATATAATGACTCATAAGAGTTGTTAAAGGTAAGTGCCGGGGTATATTTTATCGGTAGTATATCTACAATGGAAGACATTTTGTCGTACCTTTGTTATAGTCTATAAGAAGTGATGAAATGGTGAAAAAAAGAAGACCGAACTGGATTGTGCCCACAGGAGTGGAGCCGACAGAGATGGATAAGAAAATTCTGTATTATCAAAATAAAGGGTGTTTGGTACCCTCCCGTAAGTTGATCAAGACTCCGGAACAGATTGAGGGGATCCGACGTAGCGGTGTGGTTAATACAGGAGTGCTTGATTTGGTTGCCCGGGAAATAAAAGCGGGTATGAGCACGTTGGAGGTAGACAAACTGGTGTATGACTATACAGTCGGTCACGGAGCCATACCGGCTCCTCTCAACTATGAGGGGTTTCCTAAAAGTTGTTGCACCTCAATCAATGAGGTTGTGTGTCATGGCATTCCTAACGAATTTGAAATATTGGAGGAAGGTGATATAATCAATGTGGATGTTTCTACGATATTGGATGGATATTATAGCGATGCTTCACGTATGTTTGTCATTGGGCAGACAACTCCGGAAAAACAGAGGTTGGTGGATGTGGCGCGCGAGTGTCTTGAAATAGGAATGAAATCTGCTCAACCTTATTGTTTTGTGGGAGATATTGGTAATGCTATAGCCAATCATGCTCATAAGAACGGATATACAATAGTCCGCGACTTGTGTGGGCATGGCGTGGGATTGGAATTTCACGAAGAACCGGATGTGGAACATTACGGTAGAAAAGGAACCGGAATGTTGCTTGTTCCGGGAATGGTGTTTACTATCGAACCGATGGTAAACATGGGGGATTGGCGTGTTTTTGTGGACGAGGACGACGAATGGACTGTGGTGACAGAGGATGAGTTGCCCAGTGCGCAATGGGAGCACACCTTTGTGATGACAGAGCATGGAGTGGAAATTCTTACGTATTAAGTTCGGGAATACAAATTAATACGCTATCTTTGTGACATCATTATGAAGAAGGATGTTATTATTTTAGGTATTGAGTCCAGTTGTGATGATACATCTGCGGCTGTTTTGAAAAACGGTGTGTTGTTGAGTAATGTGACAGCCAGTCAGGCCGTGCATGAAGCCTATGGAGGTGTTGTGCCGGAATTGGCATCACGAGCCCATCAGCAGAACATTGTTCCGGTGGTGGATCAGGCACTGAAGCGGGCGGGAGTAGGCAAGGAGGAACTTTCTGCCGTAGCCTTTACTCGTGGTCCCGGTTTGATGGGATCGCTTTTGGTAGGAGTGTCTTTTGCCAAGGGGTTCGCCCGTTCCTTAAATATACCGTTAATTGATGTAAATCATCTGCAGGGGCATGTTCTTGCTCATTTCATCAGAGAAAAGGATGGAGAAGGTCACATACCGGAATTCCCTTTTTTATGCTTGTTGGTAAGCGGTGGAAATTCCCAGATCATCAAAGTAAAGGCATATAACGACATGGAAGTGCTCGGCCAGACTATAGACGATGCTGCCGGTGAGGCCATAGATAAGTGTTCTAAGGTAATGGGGTTGGGTTATCCCGGCGGGCCGATTATCGACCGGCTGGCTCGGCAGGGCAATCCGAAGGCTTTTGCTTTTGCCCGTCCTCAGATAAGCGGCTATGATTATAGCTTCAGTGGGTTAAAGACTTCCTTCCTCTACTTTTTGCGTGACAGATTGCAGGAAAACCATGATTTCATCGAGCAAAACAAAGCTGATTTGGCTGCATCGTTGGAATATACGGTTGTGGACATTCTGATGAAAAAATTGCGACAGGCAGTTAAGGATACCCATATACGTCAGGTTGCTGTTGCCGGTGGTGTATCTGCCAACAATGGATTGCGCAATGCGTTTGCGGAACATTCGCGCAAATACGGATGGGATATATTTATTCCTAAATTCGGTTATACGACGGATAATGCGGCAATGATAGCTATTACTGGTTATTTCAAGTATTTGGATAATGATTTTTGTTCGATTGACTTGCCTGCTTTTTCGCGGGTGACAGTATAATAAAAATAAATCGGTATGAATGTAGAAAGTAAGATTATAAGCAGAGAGATTTGTGTGAAGTTGTGGAAAGCGGGAGAGACGCTTTCCACTGCCGAAAGTTGTACGTCAGGGCAGATTTCATCGGCTATTACGTCTGTTCCGGGCAGTTCCACTTATTTCAAAGGAGGTGTGATTTGCTACACAGATGAAGTCAAGAGTAATTTGTTGGGAGTGGACGCTGAGCTGCTTGAGGAAAAGGGAGCGGTAAGCGAGGAAGTGGCTCGCGCAATGGTGAATGGAGCGCGTAAGGTACTTGGTACGACTTATGCGATTGCAGTGACTGGATATGCCGGACCTGGCGGTGGCGAAGAAGCTCCGGTCGGAACAATTTGGGTTGCTGTTGGAGATGCAGAAGAGATTTTTACGTGTAAACTTGAAGGTGACGAGGGCAGAGACATTAATCTTTCCCGTGCGACATTCACAGCGTTGCAGATGATGCTTGAACTGCTTAAAAAGCGTTATCCGGGTGAGGAAGAGTGATTTTTTTTGTGAAATGCTTGTTTATATGCTTTTTAAGTATTAATTTTGCACCCTGTTTGAAAGAAGCTAATAGAAACAACAAAAAAGGAAGATAGAAATGTCGAAGATTTGTCAGATTACCGGAAAGAAAGCCATGAACGGCAACAATGTATCTCATTCAAAGCGTCGTACAAAGAGAACCTTTGATGTGAACTTGTTTACAAAGAAATTCTACTATGTAGAGCAGGATTGCTGGATTGTCCTGAACATTAGCGCTGCCGGTTTGCGCTATATCAACAAGGTAGGTCTTGATGCAGCGTTGAAGTCTGCAGTCGAAAAAGGTTATTGTGATTGGAAAGGCATTAAAGTAATCGCTTAAACTAAGGAGAAATAGGATATGGCAAAAAAGGCTAAAGGCAACCGAGTGCAGGTGGTTTTGGAATGCACGGAAATGAAGGAGAGCGGTCTTCCCGGAACATCTCGCTATGTTACCACGAAGAACAGAAAGAACACTCCTGAGAGATTGGAAATCAAAAAGTACAATCCGATTTTGAAAAGAATGACTGTACACAAGGAAATTAAATAAGATATACTATGGCAAAAAAAACCGTGGCAACCCTCCAGACTGGTAAAACAGATGGACGTTCCTATACAAAAGTTATCAAGATGGTAAAGAGTCCGAAGACTGGTGCTTACGTTTTTGACGAACAGATGGTTCCGAATGAAGCGGTTAAGGATTTCTTTAAGAACTAAGATTTATATATAGATCTATATAAAATCCTCTTTCCTTGATTGGGAAGGGGATTTTTGCTTTGTGGCTCTTGGCTTTTAATGGTACGTATGCCTTGTTGTGCAAATAAATGGAGGTCATGACCAATTTTTGCTCTGAATAGGATGAATAAATAAAAATCTTGTGTTATATTTGTGTAATTTAATATATTATCGATAATATGGGTATATTCAGCTTTTTCTCCAAAGAGAAGAAAGAAGACCTGAATAAGGGCTTAGAGAAGACAAAGGAGAGTTTCTTCGGTAAACTGACACGGGCAGTGGCCGGTAAATCGAAGGTTGACGATGAAGTTTTGGATAATTTGGAGGAAGTGTTGGTTACTTCCGATGTAGGTGTGGATACTACATTGAAAATTATTGATCGTATTGAAAACCGTGTGGCGCGCGATAAATACGTCACAACGTCCGAATTAAACGGATTGCTGCGTGATGAAATTGTTTCACTTTTGACAGAAAACAATTCGGATGATACGGAGGGATTTGTTTTACCGACTAACAGGAAGCCTTATGTCATTATGGTAGTAGGAGTCAACGGAGTGGGTAAGACTACAACGATAGGAAAGCTCGCGTATCAATTTAAAAAGGCCGGAAAAAGTGTGTATTTGGGTGCGGCGGATACATTCCGTGCAGCAGCTGTTGAGCAGTTGGTGATTTGGAGCGAACGGATTGGTGTTCCCATTGTAAAGCAACAGATGGGTAGTGATCCGGCTTCTGTTGCTTTTGATACATTGAGTTCAGCTGTGGCTAACGGTGCGGATGTTGTGTTGATCGATACGGCGGGGCGCTTGCACAATAAAAAGGGGCTGATGGATGAATTATCCAAAATCAAAAGGGTGATGCAGAAGGTGGTGCCTGATGCACCTCATGATGTTATGCTTGTATTGGATGGAAGTACCGGACAGAATGCGTTTGAGCAAGCGAAGCAGTTTACCTTGGCAACGGAAGTTACGTCTATGTCTATAACCAAACTGGACGGAACGGCCAAGGGAGGTGTCGTGATTGGTATTTCTGATCAGTTTAAAATTCCGGTACGTTATATCGGACTTGGGGAAAAGCCTGAGGATTTGCAGCCGTTCAATCGCAAGGAATTCGTGGATTCGTTGTTTGGGGGAAATATGACGAAGTAAGGAGGAGTGTTTTGAAAAAAAATAGAGTAGATATTATCACATTGGGATGCTCCAAGAATTTATTCGATTCGGAGCGTTTGATGCATCAATTGGAGAGATTGGGTTATAGTGTCTTTCATGATGATGAAAACCCTTGTGGGGAAATAGTAGTAGTGAACACCTGTGGATTTATAGGTGATGCCAAGGAGGAAAGTATCAATATGATACTTGAGTTGTGTCAGGCTAAGGAAGAGGGGCGCTTGAAACGCCTCTATGTGATGGGCTGTCTTTCGGAGCGTTATCTACAGGAGTTAATGAGCGAAATCCCTCAGGTGGATGGTTTCTATGGTAAGTTCAATTGGACTGAATTGCTGGAGGATTTGGGGTATACCTACAATCGGGAAGAACGTAACGAACGTAAATTGACAACACCGTCTCACTATGCTTATCTGAAGATCTCGGAGGGATGTGACAGAAGTTGTGCCTATTGTGCGATTCCCATTATCACCGGTAAACATGTATCCCGTCCAATGGATGAGATTGTGGATGAGGTAAAGGGACTCGTATCAAAGGGAGTACGCGAGTTCCAGATTATAGCGCAGGAGCTGACCTATTACGGTATAGATATCTATGGTAAGCAAATGTTACCGGATTTGATAGAACGTATTGCGGAGGTACCGGGTGTGGATTGGATACGCCTCCATTATGCTTACCCGTCGCATTTTCCGTATGATTTGTTGCGTGTAATGCGCGAGCATCACAATGTGTGCAAGTATTTGGATATCGCCCTTCAGCATGTGAGTGATAGTGTTTTGGCTCGTATGCACAGAAATGTGACCAAACAGGACACCTATGACTTGTTGCGCCGTTTTCGTGAGGAGGTGCCCGGAATACATCTCCGTACGACGCTGATGGTAGGCTACCCCGGAGAGACAGACGAGGACTTCAAGGAATTGCTTGCATTTGTCAAGGATGCACGTTTTGACCGTATGGGAGCTTTTGCCTATTCGGAGGAAGAAGGCACCTATTCGGCAGAGCATTTTATTGATGATGTTCCTCAGGATGTGAAACAAGCGCGTCTGGATAAGTTAATGGCGGTGCAGCAGCGTATTTCCGCTGAGTTAACGGCAGAAAAGTTGGGTAAGGTTTTCCTTACGATTATAGACCGTGTAGAGGGAGATTATTATATTGGACGTACAGAATACGATTCGCCAGAAGTGGATCCGGAAGTATTGATACCGGTTGCTGATGGAGAACTTACTTTAGGTGAATTTTATCAGGTGAAAATCGATGAAACCGATGATTTTGACTTGTACGGACATGTTGTCTAACCTTTAAAATCGTACATTCGTGAATAACAAGGAATTTATTGTTGAACTCTCTCGTCGGTTGGGATATACGAATAAGGATACAACTTCCATTGTTTCCGCATTGGTTGGTGAGATGACGGAGCAGTTGGTGGATGAGAATGTCATATCCATACAAGGGTTCGGTACATTTGAGGTCAAGAAGAAGTTGGAACGTGTGGTTGTGAATCCTGTAACCCAACAGCGTATGCTTGTGCCGCCAAAGTTGGTTGTGAATTTTAAGCCGAGTCCTTTGTTGAAGGAAAAAATGCAATAATTAGGAGATTCAATGGATAAGAAAATCTTGCTACAGGAGTTGGCTGATGGTTTGGTGAGGCGTCGTGGTCTGGCACGTAAAGATGCCGAACTGTTTGTGCGTACGGTATTTGATATTGTGTCCCAATATCTTGAGTCTGATAAGGCGGTAAAGGTTAAGGGCTTGGGCACGTTTAAAATCATACAGGTCAACAGTCGGGAAAGTGTTAATGTCAATACCGGGGAGCGCTTTCGTATAGATGGACATGCAAAAATTACATTTGTTCCGGATTCCGTGTTAAAGGATGAGGTTAATAAACCCTTTATACACTTTGAGACCGTGGTGATTAACAGCAATACATCTATTGAAGAAATGGAACGGATGGATGTTATGGCCGAGATATCTTCTGATTCCGAAACTCTTTCTGACTCAGATATTGAATCTGATGCAGGTTCTGAGGTTGTGCAAGATAAGGATGACTTCCCCATGGAGGATTCTCTTGAAAATGTTCCGGTGAGCGTTGATGTAGAGTCGGAAATTGGAATTCCGGATCAGAATGAATCGGAAGTTGAAAAGTGCGAACAGGAGACGGATGAGATGGTGTTGGGCAAAGAGGAGACGTTCGTCAATGAAGATAAGACAGTCTCTTTAGCAAACGATCAAGAAGATGACACATTGGAAACAGGTGATTCCACAGAGGAATCTGCTGTGACGTCGGCTCCTACTACCATTGTGGATACGGAACAACCTGAATGCGAAGAAGAAAACACGCTAAATGTGGAGCAGGAGGAAAGTCGGTTGCAGGTGGATTATCAGCGTGTAGAGACTCAACATGTGGATGATTTAAATGTAACGTCCCAAAGGGTTGAACATCAGACTATCGAGAATCAGCATATCGTACAACCGGTGAAGAATGCCGGGGCAGGGCGTTATTTGCGCTTAAGCTTATGGGGTGTGCTCGGTTTGCTCATTTTGATTCTGATGCTGATGTTGGGAAGTTATTATGCAGGTTACTATGGTGTGCTGTGTCCTCCCTGCATGTATGAAAATATGGTAAAGTCGCCAGTTTCGGGTCAGACAAAGGAAATTCCGGCTCCGGCAATTGTTGCGACGTTAGCGGATACTTCAAAGGTCAAGTCGCCGGATGAAAACCGGAAGTCTGCGGGTGATAGCCTGATTCAGGTTCCTGTTGTGAAGGACAGTGTTCCGTCTAAGACGGATGATAAAATTCTATCTGCAAATGTATTGAAGGAATCTCGGAAAAGCACGGAACGCATGGGGGAGAAAAACAAAGACAATGACACTTACCGACAACTTCCCGGTGGTAAATACACTATAGTGGGTACGCGTGGAACAGTTGAGGTCAAAGCCGGCCAAACCCTGCGTGGCATAGCGCTGTCCGAGTATGGGTCGAAAGACTATGTATCCTATATTGTCGTCCATAATGGGATAGCCAATCCGGATAGGGTGGAGGCCGGTAGAATTCTTAAACTTCCTGAATTGAAATTAAAAGGTCAGTGACATATAACAAAAGTTTCTTAAATTCCATGTTTGAGAAACTTTTTTTAATGAATTAATATTGGTTGTACTTGTCAAATACAGTATTTTTGAAGAAAAATTGAATAAATATAAATTATGGCAGAATCTGTAGATATTCGCGAATTGAATGAGCGTATTGAGCGCCAGAGCGCCTTTGTAACGAACTTGATGACCGGCATGGATCAGGTGATTGTCGGTCAGAAGCATTTGGTAGAATCCTTATTGATCGGATTATTGAGTGATGGACACGTTTTGTTGGAGGGTGTGCCCGGCTTGGCAAAGACGTTGGCTATTAAAACGTTGTCCGAACTGATTGATGCTGATTTCAGTCGTGTTCAGTTTACTCCGGATTTATTGCCGGCTGACGTTATCGGAACGATGGTATACAGTCAGAAAGATGAAAAATTCCAAGCCAAGAAGGGACCTGTTTTTGCCAATTTTGTTTTGGCGGATGAAATAAACCGTGCTCCGGCAAAGGTGCAAAGTGCCTTGTTGGAGGCCATGCAGGAACGTCAGGTGACCCTTGGCGGAGAAACCTTTGCTTTGCCACGTCCGTTCTTGGTGATGGCTACCCAGAACCCGATAGAGCAGGAGGGAACCTATCCGTTGCCCGAAGCACAGGTAGACCGTTTCATGCTGAAAGTGATTATCGACTATCCCAAGTTGGAAGAGGAAAAGCGTATCATACGGCAAAACATCACAGGAGAGAAAACCAAGGTAAAGGCCCTGTCTTCCGTTCAGGATATATTGGCGGCTCGTGAGGTGGTTCGTCAGGTTTATGTGGATGAGAAGATAGAGCAATATATTGTAGACATCGTATTTGCCACCCGTTTCCCTGAAAAATATGGTTTGGAGGACATCAAGAACTATATAGAGTTCGGCGGTTCGCCCCGTGCTTCGATCAATCTGGCGTTGGCGGCCCGTGCGTATGCCTTTATCAAACGCAGAGGCTATGTGATTCCTGAAGATGTTCGCGCTGTGGCCCATGATGTGCTTCGTCACCGTATCGGGCTGTCATACGAGGCGGAGGCCGCCAATGTTTCCAGTGATGAAATAGTTAGCAAGATCCTCAACAAGGTAGAGGTGCCCTAATTTTTCAGGCTATGGAGTCGATACTGAAACGAGTCCGGCAAATCGAGATCAAGACACGCGGTTTGTCTAATAATATATTTGCGGGTGAATACCATTCCGCGTTCAAGGGACGTGGTATGGCTTTCTCTGAAGTCCGTGAATATCAATATGGTGATGATATTCGTGATATTGATTGGAATGTGACAGCCCGTTTCAATAAGCCCTATGTCAAGGTCTTTGAAGAGGAACGCGAACTTACCGTAATGCTTCTTGTTGATGTTTCCGGCAGTTTGAATTACGGAACGGTGAAGCAGATGAAGCGTGACATGGTGACTGAGATTGCGGCTACGTTGGCTTTTTCCGCCATACAGAATAATGATAAGATTGGTGTGATATTCTTCTCCGATAGGATAGAGAAATTCATTCCTCCCAAGAAGGGACGCAAGCATATACTCTACATCATTCGTGAATTGCTGGATTTTCGTCCGGCAAGTCAGATGACGGAGGTGAAGCAGGCTGTGGAATATCTTATGCAGGTGATTAAACGCCGTTGTACGGCATTTCTGCTGAGCGATTTCATTGATGAAAAGGATTTCAGTACATCTTTGATGGTGGCCAACCGAAAACATGACATTGTGGCCATTCAGGTGTATGACCGCAGGTTGGCTGAACTACCCGATGTGGGACTGATGAAAGTGGTGGATGCAGAAACCGGGGATGAGCATTATATTGATACATCCAGCGGTCAATTGCGCAAGGCGCATCGTGCCTGGTGGTTGCGCCGTCAGCAAGAGTTGAAAAATGTATTTATGCGTAGTAGTGTGGATTATGTTTCTGTTCGTACTGATCAGGATTACGTGTCAGCTTTAATGGCACTGTTTGCACAACGTAATTAAAAACAGTAAAATGTATGAGTATAAATAACCGTTTCAAGATTCTTCGCTTCGGAATACTGGTGGCTGTTCTTCTTTCGTTTGTGGAAGGAGTTTGGGCTCAGGTGACCGTGGATGTGGAGATAGACACCTTGGAATTTTTTATCGGTAAACAGTCGCACATACGTCTGGATGTAAGTTGCGATGCCGGATCAGTGGTACAGTTTCCCCTTTTGTCCAAACGGTCGCAATTGGTTCCCGGAGTGGAAATAGTCGACATAGCCGTGCCGGATACCCAATACCTGAACGATGGGAAGCGTATGCAGGTATCCAACCGATACACCGTCACATCCTTTGATTCTGCATTTTATTATCTTCCGCCTTTTGTGGTGACGGTCGATGATAAGAACTATGAATCGAAGAGTTTGGCATTGCGTGTGCTGTCGCCCGAGGTAGACACTCTCCATATAGATCATTATGCGCCTCCTTATGAAACAATGGATTTGTCCTATGATTGGGAGGACTGGCAGGATGTTTTTGTACATTCTGTTTTTATGCTGGTTTGCATGATACTGTTGATTTATCTCTACATTCGTTATCGGGATAATAAACCTATCATAAAGATTATCAAGGTGGATCCGGTTGAACCTCCTCATCAGAAGGCGTTGAAGGAAATAGATCGTATCAAGGCGGAGAAAAAGTGGGCGCAGGAGGATTCCAAAGCTTACTATACGGAGTTGACGGATACATTGCGTGTGTATATAGAGAGCCGTTATGGCTTCAGTGCCATGGAGATGACAACGGATGAAATTATCGAGCGGTTGTTGTCGAGTCTCGACAGTCAGGCGCTGTATGAGCTACAAGACCTTTTGCGTACGGCGGATTTGGTGAAGTTTGCCAAATACAATACTTTGATCAATGAGAATGACCGGAATTTGGTCAATGCGATTCAATTTATCGATAAGACCAAGGTGGAGGAGATTGATGCAAAGCCCAAAGCCCAAAAGGTGACGATAGAACAGAAGCGAAGCCGTACGGCTCTGATAATTATGGTTGTCTTGATGAGTATCTGCGGCATTGCGGTTAGCGTGTTTTTGGTAAAAATCATTTGGCAATTAATCCAATTGTATTAATATGTTATTGAAGGTGATTTGATATGTCATTTGCAAATATAGAATATCTATTTTTACTGTTGTTGCTGGTTCCATATATTTTATGGTATCTGTTCAAACACAGAGAAACGGAACCTGCTATGCGTGTTTCGTCCACGCGGGTATATCAATATGCGTCCAAGGGAATTCGGGTGCATCTGATGCATCTGCCCTTTTTGCTCCGCACGGTTGCTTTTATCATGTTGATTATTGTTCTGGCCCGTCCGCAAACCTCCAATAATTGGAAGAATACGGAAATTGAAGGAATTGATATCATGCTTGTGATGGACGTATCCACCAGTATGTTGGCCGAAGATTTAAAACCCAACCGTTTGGAAGCGGCCAAGCAGGTTGCCTCCGACTTCATCAAGGGGCGTCCCAACGATAATATCGGTCTTACGATATTTGCGGGAGAAGCCTACACACAGTGTCCGATGACTACGGATCATGCCGTGTTGTTGAATTTGTTTCATGAGGTGAAATGCGATATAGCTCAAAGGGGGTTGATCTCAGACGGAACGGCTGTGGGTATGGGTATCGCAAATGCAGTTTCGCGCCTGAAAGAGAGCAAGGCAAAGAGCAAGGTGGTTATTCTGTTGACGGATGGCACGAATAACTCCGGAGATATTTCACCTCTGACAGCAGCCGATATTGCCAAGACATTTGGTATACGTGTTTACACAATAGGTGTCGGAACAAACGGAATGGCTCCTTATCCTTATCCTGTGGCCGGTGGTGTGCAATATGTGAATCTGCCGGTGGAGATTGATACCAAGACATTGGCCCGTATATCCGAAGTGACGGAGGGGGCTTTTTATCGTGCCACGGACAACGCGAAGTTGAAGGAAGTATATCAGAAGATAGACCAGCTGGAAAAGACAAAGATGAACGTAAAGAAGTTCAGCAAGCGTTACGAAGCTTATCAACTGTTTGCCTTGATTGCTGTTATAGCCTTGTTTATGGAGTTGTTGCTGAGAGTCACAGTTCTTAAACGAATTCCTTAATACACTGAAGATATGTTTAGATTTGAAGAGCCCTCGTATTTATATCTGTTGGCATTGGTGCCGCTGCTGATATTGGTGCATTACTATATGAACCACAGGCGTCATAAGCGTTTGTGCGCTTATGGAGATCCGGATTTGCTCAGGCAGTTGATGCCTGATGCTTCGTTTTGGCGGATGGAAATAAAAATATGGCTTGTGCTGATTGCTTTTTCTTTGACTGTTGTTGTTTTGGCGAGACCACAGTTCGGAACAAAGATCGACACCCGCACCCGGCAAGGTATAGAGGCGGTGATTGCGGTCGATGTATCCAACTCCATGATGGCGGAGGACGTGAAGCCGAGTCGTCTGGATAAGGCGAAGATGTTGTTCAGCAACATGGTTGACGGCATGACAGATGACAAGGTCGGTCTGATTGTTTTTGCCGGAGACGCTTTTATCCAATTGCCTATAACCAGTGACTATGTGTCGGCCAAATTGTTTTTGGATAATATGCAACCGGGCATGGTGGCCATGCAGGGGACGGATTTGCGACATGCGATCGAACTGGCCGGAAACTGTTTTACGAATGATAAGAACAGCAGCAAGGCTATTTTTATCATAACGGATGGTGAGGATCATGAGGGAGGAGCGGTGGAGGCCGCGGCGGCGGCGGCAGATAAAGGCATTCAGGTATATGTTCTTGGAATCGGTTCACCGGCCGGTGCTCCCATCCCCTTGGGGGCAGGCAAATATTTGACGGATAACACAGGAAGCACGGTTGTGACCAAACTAAATGAGGAAATGTGCCGTGAGGTGGCGCAGGCCGGAAACGGAGCATACATTTATGTGGACAACAGTTCCTCAGCTCAGGCTGCGTTGGCAAAGCATGTCGACAAGTTGGCCAAGCAGGATATCGAGACGACCGTTTTTTCGGAATACGATGAGCAGTTTCAGGCAGTGGCTCTTCTGGCCTTCCTGCTTCTGTTGATTGAGGTTTGTATTTGGGAACGCAAAAATCCTTTCTTCAGTAGATTTAAAATATTCACTAAGTAATGATGGGGCACATGGTAAAGAAATATAGTCTGACAGTCGGGTTATTGTGGCTTGTACTCCCGGTGTGCGCGCAACAGGAAGCCCGCAATCTGGTTCGTAGCGGACTTCGTTTGTATGCAGATAGCTTATACACCAAGGCTGAAGTTGATTTTCGCAAAGCAATAGATCTTTCTTCCACTTTTGCTTTGGCTCATTACAATCTGGCTGCAAGCCTGATGCGTGAAAACAATCTGGAGGAAGGACTGAAAGAGATGGAAGTAGCAGCCAAGGGATTTGTCAATCCGTACCGCAAGGCAAAGGCTTATCATAATATAGGTGTAATTCTTCAGGCTTCGGAAAAATACCAGGAAGCCATAGAGGCATATAAAGAGTCGTTGCGTAATAATCCCGATGATGACGGAACACGTTACAATCTGGCTTTGTGCCAATATCTTCTGAAGAATAATCCTCAGGACAATGATCAGCAGAACCAGGATCAGCAAAATGAGGGTCAGGATAAAACCGATGAAGAAAAGAAGGATTCGGATAAGGAAAATCAGTCTAAAGATGATTCGCAACAGGATCAGAATAAAGAGGAAGAACAGAAGCAACAACAGCAACCTCAGAACAACATGTCTCAGGAGAATGCGGAACAGTTGCTGAAAGCTGCCATGCAGGACGAGAAAGATGTACAGGATCGCATGAACCGGCAACAGAAGAGCGGACAAAAACGCAGGCTGGAGAAGCAGTGGTGATGTGTTTCTATTGATGGATTTGAAAAGCAAATGAAGATATGAGTAAAAGGATATTGTTAATGTTGTTTGTCCTCGTGTCATGGGGGAGTGTCCGAGCTGACATAAAGGTGACTGCCTCGGCTCCTAATACCGTGGTTCTGGGAGAAGATTTTCATCTGAAAATCACAATCAATACGCATGATGCAACAGATTTTCATGCACCGGATATGTCGGATTTCGATGTATTGATGGGGCCGAGCCGTTCCACAAGCAGCAGTATTCAGATAATTAACGGACGCACAACGCAGAATTCCTCGTTGACCATGACGTATATTCTCAGTGCGAAGAAAGAAGGCACTTTCTCCATCAAGCCTGCGGCTTTTACCGTTGGCGGAACAAAGCATTCTTCCAATGCTCTGACGATAAAAGTGCTTCCGCCGGACACAAACTCCGGCCGGCAGCAGGGTGGTCGGCAACAAGGAGGTTCGGGCCAGGCTCCCCGCACTCAGTCTGCCGGTGAAAACATTAGCGGAAAAGATTTGTTTATAGCCGTTACGGCAAACAAGAAAAAGCTCTATGAGCAGGAGGCTGTAGTGGTCACCTACAAGGTGTACTCCAAAGTTAATTTGGCCAGTCTGGTTGAGTCGCCCAACGATATGGAGGGGTTCCACGTTCAGGAGGTTCCGCTGCCCAATGAGAAGACGCTCACGATGGAGCACTACAACGGTTCCAATTATCAGACGGCCGTGTGGAGGCAATATGTCCTGTTCCCCCAGCGAACGGGTAAACTTACCATTCCGGCCATCAAATATGAGGCTATTGTTCGTCAGCAGAATCGTTTGATAGATCCGTTTGATGCGTTCTTTATGGGCGCGCAGTCCATGGTAGAGGTCAAGAAGACGATTGTAGCTCCGGCCATCACTCTACAGGTGGATCCGTTGCCCGATCGTCCGGCAAATTTCTCCGGTGCGGTGGGTGATTTCACCATTGAGGGAAGCCTGACTCCGGAGGAATTGAAGACGAATGAAGCGGTCACGATGAAAGTGACGGTCTCCGGTACAGGTAATATGAAGTTGATCAAATCTCCCATCGTTGCCTATCCAAAGGATTTTGAGGTATACGATCCCAAGATTACGGATGATATCAAGACCGGAAAGAATGGTGTCGGAGGAAAGAAAACCTTTGAGTATCTTGCAGTACCCCGGCATGCCGGCCAATACGAGATTCCTGCGGTTGATTTTTGCTATTTCAGTCCTTCAAGCGGCAGCTACAAGACTATATCCACCTCATCCTATACGATAAATGTGGAGAAGGGCAGCGGTACGGTGTCCGCGCAGAATGATTACACGGCAAAAGAAGATCTGAAAATGCTCGGTTCTGACATCCGTTACATCAAGAGTGGGGAGGTGACCTACAGGCAACGTCAGGGTTTCTTCTTCTCCACGCTTTTCTATTGGTTGAGCTATGCGGGTGCTCTGGTCATCTTCTTTTTGTTGCTCTTCATCTTTCGCCGACGAGCCAGGGAAAATTCTAATGTAGCCAGGTTGAGAGGAAAGAAAGCAAACAAGGTAGCAGCCAAACGTCTGAAGAAAGCCAAGGGATTGTTGCATGGAAATAACAAAGATCAGTTTTATGACGAGACGACAAGGGCTTTGTGGGGATATGTGGGTGACAAGCTATCTCTGCCTGTAGCCGAATTGAACAAGGACAATGTGCAGGACAAGTTGAGACAGAGGGGAGTGGATGATCTTGTAATCTCCGATTTCCTCACTGCATTGGACGATTGTGAGTTTGCCCGTTATGCTCCCGGTGATGCCGGTGATAAGATGGAAAAACTTTACACGGCGGTCAGCGATGTTATCAACCGTATGGAAAATGTTATTAAGTAAAGTATGTGGGAGGAATGATGATGAAAAAACATATCTTATGGTTATGTGTGATGGTTCTGGCGCTTACGGATCTGCGCGCACAGACAAAGGCGGAGGGAGACAGTGCCTACGTACACGAAGAGTATGAAAAAGCGATTGCAATCTATTCCGGTCTTTTGGAGAACGGAGAGAGTGCGGATTTGTATTATAATATAGGTAACTGTTATTACAAGACGGATCAGATTGCTTTGTCGATACTCAATTATGAGAGAGCGGCGATGCTTGATCCGGGCGATAGCGGCATACGCTACAATTTGACTATGGCCCGCAACAAGACGGTGGACAAGATAGTTCCCCAAAGCGAGATGTTTTTTATCACCTGGTTCAATCAGATGACAGACTGGATGAGTATTGATGCATGGGCTTTCACGGCAATTGCTTTGTTCGTTCTGATGCTGGTCATGTTGATGGGGTATTTCTTTGCCGGTCGTCTGCTGTGGAAAAAGATTTCGTTTTATGTCGCTCTTGCCTGTCTACCCTTGATTGTGCTGTGCAATGTGTTTGCCGGTCGTCAGAAATCCCGTCTGACAGAGCGCAGTTCGGCAATTATCATGCAGCCGTCGGTGGTCGTACGCAGCACCCCTACGCAGTCGGGGACAGACCTGTTTATCCTGCACGAGGGAACCCGGGTGGAAATCGTGGACGACAGCATGGAACAGTGGAAAGAGGTGAAGATAGCTGATGGTAAGGTGGGCTGGGTTTCAGTTTCCGAAATAGAACGTATATAATAGGATGAGTTTGCAAGCATTGATAGAGGCGGATCAGCAATGTCTGCTGGCATTGAACGGCAGTGAATCTATCTTTTGGGACGGGGTGATGCTGACGGCTACATCCACGCTGACCTGGATTCCGGTTTTGCTGTTGCTGTTTTACGTTTTGTTGAAAAACAACAGTCCCCGCGATGTGCTGATGCTGGTTGTTTTCATAGCCTTGATCATCACCGTGGCCGATCAGTTTGCCTCCACCATTTGCAAACCGTATTTTCAGCGTTTCCGCCCCAGCCAGGAACCATCGTTGATGTATTATGTGGATGTGGTGAATGATTACAGGGGCGGACGTTACGGGTTCATATCTTCTCATGCAGCCAACACGTTTTCGGTGTGTGTGTTCCTGTCCTTGTTGCTGCGTAAGCGTGCGGTGTCCGTAGCGCTTGTTGCCTGGGCAGTGCTTTGCAGTTATTCACGCATCTATCTGGGCGTGCATTACCCCGGCGACATATTGTGCGGTGCGGCATGGGGCGTTACGGTGGGTGGATGTTTTTATTATCTGTATGTCCGGTTGAAGCGGAGGTGGTTGCCGTGCCGTGTTCCGGTATCGGCCAAGTTTACGGCAACGGGCTATCTGATCGCTGATCTTCACCTGATCCTTACGGGGTTGTATATGACCTTTGTATACATTCTGATCCGGGCGGTTTTCTATTTCTGATCATTTGCTCCGCCTGCTGTCTGCTGATGAACAGTCAGAGCAGATACGGGTTGCAGGACCTCTCGTGTCCGATGGTGGTGCATCCTCCGTGTCCGGGATACACTTTAGTCTCTTCCGGCAGAATAAAAATCTTCTCTTTCAGACTGTTGATAAGTGCCGGGTGATTTCCTCCGGGAAAGTCCGTCCGGCCTATGCTCATCTGGAACAAGGAGTCTCCGGAAAAGAGAACATCTTCGTCGGGGCAATACAGGCAGATGCCTCCGGGTGTATGTCCGGGGGTGTGTATGACGTTCAGGCAATGGTTTCCGAAATGAATCTCGTCCCCTTCGTTCAACAGGCGTCCCACAGCGGGCATTTCCTGTCGGTAATCCATATTCATAAACATTGCGGTCTGTTCGCTCATGGTGTCATACAGAGTTTTGTCTGCCGTGTGAAATTCGGGTAAAACCCCGTATGTACGAGCCATGTAACCGCATCCGAAAGTATGGTCGAAATGGGCGTGTGTGCACAGATGATGCGTCACAGTAAGTGCTTTTCCGGCAATGTATCCGGCCAGCAACTGCTCATCGCGTGAGGAATATGCGCCGCAGTCAATGACTATGGCTTCGAGACTGTCATCGCTGATCACGTAGCAGTTCTCGCCCAGCATATTCATGGAAAGGTTTTTGATCGAAATCATAATCAGATAGATACGTAAACAACCTTCTTGGTTTCAAAAAATTCCTCTTCAAAGTAATCCGAAAGAGCGGTTATCAGGGCATGGTTTCTGACGTTTCCCACCTCATGTTCCAGTTCACCGCCTTTCAGGCAGATAAGTCCGTTGGGGAGTGCATTCCGCTGCTCTTTGGCAATGTTCTTTCTCACGATTTTCAGTAAGTCGGAGAGAGGCATGACCGCCCGGCTCACCACAAAGTCAAACTTACCCTTTTCCTCTTCGGCTCTGCAGTGGCGTGTGGTGACGTTGTCCAGCTTCAATGCCGTGGCCACTTCATTGCATACTTTTATCTTCTTGCCGATACTGTCCACCAGATGGAAGTGAGTGTCGGGGAACAGAATGGCCAGGGGAATGCCTGGAAATCCGCCACCGGTTCCCAGATCCATTACCTGTGTTCCGGGTTTAAAGCGCATCACGCGGGCTATGCCCAGCGAATGGAGCACATGATGTTCGTAGAGGTTGTCAATATCCTTGCGGGATATGACATTGATTTTTGAATTCCAGTCGTGATATAGCCCGTTCAGAGCGGCGAACCGTTCCTTCTGTTGCTCGTTCAGATCCGGGAAATATTTCAAGAGTATATCCATGTGGATTTATTTAAATTTGATGACCTGTTCCAGCAGGGAACGGGGAATGGACAGTATGATTTCTCCTGTTTTGTACGGTGCTATTTCCGATGTATTGTACAGAAACTTAACCTCATTTTTGCCGGGCCGGAAATTTTCGGGAACATACAGACGATTGTTGCACAACACGCCTTTTCTGTTCAACTGAGCCAGGGAGACACAATTGAACTTCTTTAGCAGTTCCCGCATGAGCAAAGGCTCTATGGTCTGTTCGTAGCCCGGCTTGAACATATCATTGAGGCGGATGCTCCGACCGTTTCGGGCGTCGAAGTTCAGATAGAGTCGGGCGGTACATTTTCGGCCGTTTCCCTTTTTGCTTTCCACTATGCTTTCATAGCTGACAATATCGGGATAACTGCTTTTTTCCTCCACACGGACATAATGCCTGTAGACGCACCAGTCTTTGGTATCGGGGTTTGCCGCATAACTTTCCGCACACTCCCCTACGTATGCCTTGTATTGTTCGTTGACGAATGAATCGGCGGCTGTTTCCATTGCGTCGCAATCATATCCCAATGTCCGGAGTGCCACTTCATGATTGATCAGGGAGGCTATTGGGGCAGGGGAGATCACCTGTTCGATCACCAGATCTATCTCGCATGCCGGACTGTTCGGATCTTCCGTCAGTGTCAGGTTGCATTTACGTTGCAGCTTGCTTGTTTCCAGGCTCCTGCTGTTATCCTGTCCGCATGCACTGCTTAGAAGAAGCAAACCTCCAAGCAACAGGTTCAACAGGTTTCGTTTTGTTTTCATATCTCCGTTCTGTTTTGAATTTAATGATGTTGTTTGCCCGCGATACTTATTTCAGATAATAAATGTAGTTCTCGGCCGAGAGCAGTTCGATGGGCATGTAGTTGTCTCTGGGGATTTCCTGTTTCAGTACGACATGGTTGAACATGGTCTTCACGCAGTCGTAGCCCTGTCGCCAGGGATGCTGGGCGATCAGAAACGAGATGGCTCCTTTCTGCAGGCATTCCATGTTGCGGTCTATCATGTCATAGCCCACCAGCGAGAAGTCTCGTCTGTTCTTGCGCAGCAGATATTCGGCCGGAATATAGGCCAGTGAACTGAACGTGATGCCGTTTTTCACCAGAGGGTGGTCGATGAAGAAGCGTTCCAGTTGTTCGCTGTAACTCCGGCTCCCGTCCAGCTGGATGATCAACTCCGTTATCTGGTTGTCCGGATGGTGCTCCAACATGTATTGCCGGAAGCCAATCTCGCGAAACTCCTGCTGTTTGGACGCGATGCGGTTGTTCTTCATGAATTTGATGAGCACCACATTGCTGCTGTTTTGTGAGGTGAGCATCAGGATACGGGCGGCGAAACGTCCGCTTTTCAGCGGATCCTGTCCGTAGAAGGTCAGAGCCTTGAGATCGGGCATATTGGAGTCCAACAGGATAAAGGGAATATCCTGCCGGTTCAGTTCCGTGCAGAAGGAGGCCGTCACATTGTGTTCCTGCGGCACGATAATCATGCCGTCCGGCTGCTCTTTCAATGCATTTTCCGAGGCTTCGGCAAAAGATTCCGGATGGAACTGGTCGTAGTAGTTTACGTTCAGTGTGAAATGAAAGTCGTTGTATTTCTCGATGGCAGCCTGAAGTCCGCCTTCCACTTCCGACCAATAAGCGTCCTGGTCGTGTGCGGGCAGTATGCACTGAAACTTATATCTTTTGTTGGATGCCAATGCGCTGGCATACATATTTGGCTGGTAATTAATGTCTTTGAGTACATTCTCCACCTTTATCCGGGCTTTTTCCGAAACATTGGGGCGGCCGTGTAAGACACGATCCACGGTACCCACCGAAACGCCGGCCTGCTCAGCTATATCCTTGATGCGTATTTTTTCTGTAGGGTTAACTTCTGTCATGTCGTATTTACTTCTGGAAATGTAGTCACGAAGATAACATTTTTGCCGCAGTCAGCCTTATTTTTTACATGAAAACTGATTCTCATCGAAAATTTAGCGGGATTTGAGCGGGTATTATCTGAAAAATATCTATATTTGTTGTGCCCATTCAAGAATTGGGCACGTACACAGACAACAAACACATAATATATATATACGATAAAATAACTTGTAAGTCTTCAGCTATGGGCAAGATTGTAACTATGGGTGAGATTATGCTCCGTTTGTCTACACCCGGACAAACACGATTCGTTCAGACAGATTCGTTTGACATCAATTATGGAGGCGGTGAGGCTAACGTAGCTGTCAGTGTGGCCAATTACGGGCATGAGGCCTATTTTGTGTCCAAGTTGCCTGCCCACGAGATGGGACAAGCGGCTGTGAATGCACTGCGTCGTTACGGTGTGCATACCGACTATGTGGCACGGGGCGGCAACCGCATCGGCATCTACTATCTGGAGACCGGTGCCTCCATGCGCCCGTCCAAAGTTATTTACGACCGTGCCGGCTCTTCTGTAGCCGAGGCTGTTCCGGAGGACTTCGACTTTGATGCCATTATGGAGGGAGCCGATTGGTTTCATTGGAGCGGTATCACGCCGGCCTTGTCAGCGCAGAGCGCGGAATGTCTGCGTCTGGCGTGCATCGCAGCCCGAAAACATGGGGTCACTGTGTCGTGCGACTTGAATTTCCGCAAGAAGTTGTGGACACCGCAACAGGCACAGCAGGTGATGCGCCCCCTGATGCAATATGTGGACGTGTGCATCGGCAACGAGGAAGATGCCGAACTCTGTCTGGGATTCAAGCCCGAGGCCAATGTGGAAAGCGGAAACACCGATGCCGAGGGCTACAAAGGCATTTTCAAGGGGATGATGGACACATTCGGGTTCAAATATGTGATTTCCACTCTGCGCGAATCATTTTCGGCAACCCGCAACGGATGGAAGGCTATGATCTACAACGGGGAGGAATTCTACGTGTCCAAGCGTTATGACATAGATCCCATTATCGATCGCGTGGGGGGCGGCGACTCTTTTTCCGCTGGCATCATCCACGGATTGCTCACGATGTCGTCGCAGGGGGATGCGCTGGAATTTGCCGTGGCAGCATCGGCACTTAAGCACACCATTCCCGGTGATTTCAACATGGTGTCGGCCGAAGAGGTTGCCGCGTTGGCCGGAGGTGCAGCCAACGGACGTGTGCAGCGTTGATCTTCACAGTATGGTTCGAGAAAATAAATAGTAGTAGATATGGCAAGATTTGACAAAATAGCAGTTCTGCAGAAAATAGGACAGACTGGTATGGTGCCGGTGTTCTATCACAAGGATGCCGAAACGGCAAAAAAGGTGATAAAGGCTTGTTACGAGGGTGGTGTGCGTGCCTTTGAATTTACCAATCGCGGCGACTTTGCCCAAGAGGTGTTTGCCGAGTGTGTGAAATTCGCTGCGACAGAGTGTCCCGAGTTGGCGCTGGGTATCGGTTCGGTGGTGGATGCGCCAACGGCCGCGCTCTACATACAGTTGGGCGCTTGCTTCGTGGTGGGACCGCTGTTCAACCCCGACATTGTTCCGGTATGCAACCGTCGCCTCGTTCCCTACTGTCCGGGATGCGGCACGGTGTCCGAAGTGGGCAAGGCTCAGGAGATGGGTTGCGACCTCTGCAAGTTGTTCCCCGGTGATGTCTACGGCCCGGCTTTCGTGAAGGGCATGATGGCGCCCTGCCCGTGGACCAAGCTGATGGTGACAGGGGGCGTGGCCCCCACACAGGAAAATCTCACTGCCTGGATCAAGGCCGGTGTATATTGTGTGGGCATGGGATCCAAGTTATTCCCCAAGGAAAAGGTAGAGGCAGGAGATTGGGCCTATGTGATGGAGATGTGCCGTCAGTCGCTTAAGTATATTGCAATGGCCCGCGGATAATATTCCGCAGAGTTTTTTTAGGTGTATTTAGTATAGGGGTGCGCCAGCACTTTCCCTGTGGGGAAGTGTTGGCGTTTACTTTACTCCAAAGCATTCCTTCGGAGTCAATCGAATCGGATGATATATGTGGATTTATCTCCCCATTGTGTTTGTGACGAGAAAAGCTTCAATGGTTCAAACTATTTGTGATTCAGAGAGAAAAGGTTCAGCCTTCCTTCAGTTTTCCTTCAGGAAAGCTTCAGACGACAGGGCTGTTGGCAGTTCCAAACGGCAGGCCGGTCATCGGTTGTAACTTATCGGTTGTTTATGCAATAAATACCATTTAATAAATTGAATTTCAATTAGAAAAGGTTCAGCAGAAGGCGCCGGGCATCCGATTGAGGACGGTGCGCCATTGGAACAACCTGTGCAATGTTGTCCCGTAGGCATACGGGATGTTGACTCGTAGGCCTACGGTTACCCCCAAGGAATAGCCTACGGTATCCTGAGCCGTAGGCAAGCGGCTTGACTGGTAATAAACCGCCTGTTTTCAGAGGAAAAACAGGTGGTTTCCCTTAGAGAAACCTATGGATTGCTGAACCCATCCTGAAGGAAAACTGAAGGAAGGCTGAACCTTTTCTCTCTGAATCACAAATAGTTTGAACCATTGAAGGATATTTCTGACAAACAAAACAGGAGTGAGGGCGAGTGTTGAATGCCCGCTACCTGTCGGCTTTCTCCACCTGTGCGTCACGTTGCTCCCGCTGTATGTGTACTGAATCTCGTTATGTATGTGTACTGAACTCCGCTATGTACGTGTACTGAACCCTGTTATGTACGTGTACTGAGTCCCGTTATGTACGTATATTGAGCAAAAATAATGGTCCTCCATATATGGCATTCCTTTTTTGTAATGAACGTTATATGGTCTTAGTTTCCGGCAGTTCATATAAATAATGTGCTGATATTCCCGGGTTGTCAACGTAAAGGAAATGAAAGCGGCAAGGCCGGCCCGGCAGTGAATGCCAAGGTCGGTCTTGTTCTTTTTATCCGGATGCTTCGTCTATTGGAACAATTTACAGAAGCCCTGTTTGTTAAACTGATAATACATGTCAATGCGCTCCGGAGTGTCGTTTTCAAGCAGAAGGAGAAGCTCACGTGCAAACTCCAGTGTGGCAGAACCGTTGGCCGTTACGATGTTTCCGTCGCTCACGGCCTGTTGAGACTTGTACATGGATGCATTGGTATAGTTTTCGCCTCCCCACAGTTTGAGTTGATCCGGTCCGTTTCCGGTGTGAGCCACGTGGTTCAGGAAACCATGCTTGGCCATGAAAGATGCCGCATTGCAGATGGCACCTATTGTGCGATGATGGGCTATGGCATCCTTTACCAGCGGCACAACCTTGTCGGCCACCGGTGTGCCCCACGAGTATCCTCCGATGAGCACCAGCGCGGCATAGTCGGTGGGCATGGTATCGAACGTGTAGTCTGGCGTGATGAGATAGCCTCCGCATGCCCGGACGGGATCATTAGTGGGAGCCACAATCTTGTTGACATACTTGGGATTTTCCTTCAGTGCATATTCATCGCAACTGATGGCCTGTGCCAGATACACCATTTCGTGTGCGGCATAGTCCGGCAGGAGCAGATATAATACTTCGTTTTTCATTGGTGATGTTTTGGGTTGTTATCAGGGGAACCGGAAGATGTCTTCTTTGTGTGTTCCACACGTGCAAAGGTAATACAAATAAACGAAAAAGTCCGGTTTGCCTGACAACAAACCGGACTTGAATAGGAGGAGAAAATGAATCTCCGTGTTAGTATTCGCAACCTCCGCCCAGAGCCTGATACAGTTCGATGGCAGCCTGTATCTGACTGAAATCGTTGCTGATCTGAGCCATCTGAGTGCCCAGCAAGCCCTGTTGTGCGGTGAGCACCTGCAGATAGTTGGTAGGGGAGTTCTGCATCAGGAGTTCAGTGCTCTTGACAGCAGTCTCCATCGCTTTCACCTGCTTGGCATAGTAGGTCTGCTTCTCCTCTGTGCTCTGGATTTTGGTCAGTGCGGCGTTCACGTCGGCACCGGCATTCAACAAGGTTTGCTGGAAAGCCAACTTGCTCTGCTCCTGTTGTGATTTACTGATTTTCAACTGGGCGCGCAGGCGTCCGTTCTGCAAGAGCGGCTGTGTGAGCGAAGCCATGGCGTTCCAAATCCATTTGCCCGGATTAACCACCATGCTCCCCAGACTATTGGTGAAGCCGATGGTGCCGCTCAGGTTGATGGCGGGGTAGAACGAAGAGCGTGCGGCATTGGTCGTGTAATGAGCCATGGCCAGTTGTGCCTCGGCCATCTTCACGTCCGGACGGTTGGCCAGTGCGGCCATGGGTATACCGGCATTGAGCTTGGCCGGCACCTGCCAGTCTTTCAACGAACCGATCTCGTATTGCTGCGGCATGTCGCCGAGCAAGGCGGCGAAGTCATCCTGCAGGTCGCTCAGTTGCTGCTTCAGGTCGGTAATCTGCGTGCAGATGTTGTAGTAGTTCGCTTCGGTCTGAGACACGGCGGCCATATTGCTCTGTCCGGCTTCCATCAGCGCACGGGTCATCTCTACGTTCTTCTTCCACAGTTGTTCCGTCTCCATGCTCAGGCGCAGCTGCTCCTTAATCATGGCCAGCGAATAATAGTAGTTGGCGATGGCACCAATCATCTGTGCCTGTACGGCTTGCTTATACACCTGACTGTTTTGGAGCTGTACCTTGGCTTTGCGCTTTGCATTAAGCAGGTTGCCGAAGATGTCGAGCTGCCAGGAGGCGGCAACGGGCAGGGTGTAGGTCTGTGTGGCCTTACCCCAGTCCACACCGCTCAGGCTTCCTTGCGGAGCAAAGGCCAGGCTGGGCACATAAGCCCATTTGGCAATGCTCAGTGCGGCCTGCGCCTGCTCGATTTGCAGCTGAGCCGAGCGCATGTCGGTGTTCTGGGCCAGTCCGTGCTCAATCAGCGCTTGCAGTTTGGGGTCGGTGAACACCTCTCTCCACGACAGGGAGGCCATGCCCAGAGAGTCGGCCGTCTGACCGGACGTGCGATAGAGGTTGTCCGTCTGAATGTCTGCCGGCCGTTCGTATTTGTTGTAGATGCCGCAACTGCTCAACAGAGCAGTCGCAGCCATAGTCATGATTATCTTTTTCATTATTTGTTGTCTTTATCAGCGTTTAATGCCTCGCGTGCAGCTTGGCTCTTTTCTTGTTCCAGTTTGAACTGCCGGTCGGCTTCCACCTTCATGGCCGGACGCAGACGCTCCTGCAGATATTCAAAGAATACGAAGAAGACGGGCACCGTGAAGAGGATGGCGATTGTACCCACAAAGGCACCACCCACCACGCCTACGGCGATGGTACGGTTACCGTTGGCACCGGCACCGCTGGCAAACATCAACGGGATCATACCGAAGATGAGGGTGAGCACCGTCATCAGGATCGGACGCAGACGGGCTTCGCAGGCGGCATAGGCTGATTCCACGATACCCATGCCTTTGCGGCGACGCTCCAGTGCGAACTCGGTGATCAGGATGGCTGTTTTGGCCAACAGACCGATCAACATGATCACACCTGTTTGCAGGTAGATGTTGTTCTCAATGGTTCCGATCACGTAGCTCAGTTTGAGAGGACCCATCGAGATGCCACCCAACTGGTTCCACAACCAAGCGAAACCGAATGAACCCATAAGACCGGCCGGTACGGACAAAATAACAGCCCAAGGCACAAGGAAACTCTCATAGAGACAACTGAGGATAAGGAAGATCAATACAACACAGATGAGGTAGATAAGTTCCGTGGAGTGGTTGCCAATGGTCTGTGCTTCCTCACGGCTGATAGAACCGTATTCATAGCCGATGTGACTCGGCAACGTCTCGGCAGATACCTCCTCAATGACCTTCATGACATCCGTCGTGGAATATCCGGCTGCAGCTACCACGCTGAAATCCAATGCGGAGAATAGGTTGAAACGGTTGTCTACTTCAGGACCGAGAACCGGTGTGAGCTTGATGAACTGTGACAGCGGAGCCATCTCGCTACCGTTGCGCACAAACATATTGTTCAGGGCATGTTCGTCCAAACGGGCTGTTTCTTCGGCCTGAAGCATCACACGGTATACTTTACCGAACTGGTTCATGTTGCTGATGTATGATCCACCGCAATATGCACCTAATGTACTCAGCACAGTGGCAGGAGAGATTCCGGCACGTTTACATTGTGCGGCATCCACTTCTACCTGAAGCTGCGGGAAGTCGCGCGAGTAGGTGGTCATGGCCATCATCACCTCCGGACGCTCATTGAGTTTGGCCTGGAACACTTTTGCCTGCTCAAAGAAAGTGGCCTTGTCGCCGCCGGATTTATCTTGCAAGTGGAGTTCGACCATACCGCCCATACCGTAACCCGAAATCATAGGCGGCTGGAAGATCATGATCTGTGCTCCCGGAATCTTGGAAAGCATCATGTACAGTTTACCGTAAACGATATCAGCTTGATGGGCGAATCCCCCAAGTCCTTTCAAACGTTCTTCCCAAGGTTTCAGACGAACGATAAACAAACCGTAGGATGTACCTTGGCCGGACATAAATCCGTAACCGGCCACACGGCTGAAGTCCTGCACCTCGTCTATTGTCTTGATGCTGTCTTCCACTTGATTCAGGATCTCGTTGGTAGTGGCCAGGTTGCTGCCCGGTGAGCAACTAACGTTGAGCATCAGCACACCCTGGTCTTCCTGAGGAACAAGGCCGGTCTTCAGGGACCCTGCTGCAAGAACCAGCAATACACAAGCTACGGCGAAACCGATCCATGAGTATAAGCGGTGGCCAAAGAGGAAACGCATACCTTTCACATATTTGTTGGAAATGGCGGTATAGGTAGCATTGTAGGCGGCACGCACACGACCGTTGAAGCTCTTGGCACTCTTGGTGCCGTCGGACGGGCGCATCATCATGGCGCATAACGCGGGACAGAGCACGAGGGCGGACACGCAGGACAGACCTACGGCGCCGGCCATCGTGATACCGAACTGAGTGTAGAACACACCGCTCGTACCGCCCATGAACGTCACGGGGATGAACACAGCCATAAACACGAAGGTACAGGAGATAACGGCCATGGTCACATCACTCATGGCATCCTTAGTGGCCTGATAGGACGAGGTGTAGCCGGCATCGAACTTGGCCTGTACGGCCTCGACCACCACGATGGCATCGTCCACCACCGTACCGATAGCCAGCACGAGTGCAAACAATGTCAGCAAGTTAATGGTGAATCCCGCCATTTGTAGGATGGCAAATGTACCTACCATTGATACGATGATGGAAATAGAGGGAATGATGGTGGCCTTGAGATCCTGAAGGAAGAAGTATACCACGAGGATCACGAGAAGAATGGCAATAAACAGCGTCTCCCATACATTGTGTATTGAAGCCAACAGGAAGTCGTTGGAACTCATCATGTTGACAAAGTGTACGCCCTCGGGAAGGTCGTTGGACAACTCCTTCAGTTTGGCGGATACGCGGTCGTTGGTTTCCTTGGCGTTGGAGCCGGCCAACTGATAAGTCATGAATGTGATGCCCGGCTTGCCGTTGGTGGCACCGTGAAACGCGTATGAAATTGCACCCAATTCAATTTCGGCCACATCTTTCAGACGCAGTAATGAGCCGTCGGCCTTGGCCATGATCACAATGTTTCTGAACTCTTCGATTTCCTGCAGACGTCCCGTGTATTTCATGGTATATTGGAACACGTTGTCATAGCCCTTGCCATGGTTGCCGTTGACGGGTCTCTCGCCCAGCGAACCGGTGGGAGACTCCAAGTTCTGCTCACCGATGACTCCGGTGATATCGTCTGGCATCAGGTGGTACTGTGCCATTACATCGGGTTTCAGCCAAATACGCAGTGAATAGGTACCGCCCATCACCATCACGTCACCTACACCCTCCACACGTTTCATCTGCGGAACGATGTTGATGTCAAGGTAGTTGGACAAGAAGTCTTCGTCGTATTTCGTGGGATCCTCACTGACCAGCGCATTAATCTGGAGGAAAGAGGTCTGACGTTTCTGGGTGGTCACACCGATACGGGTTACTTCAGACGGCAACAGACCTTGTGCGCGAGCCACACGGTTCTGCACGTTCACGGCTGCCATGTCGGCATTGGTTCCCTGCTTGAAAAACACGTTGATTGTAGCAGAACCGGAGTTTGTGGCGGTGGAACTCATGTAAATCATGTCTTCCACACCGTTGATGGCTTCCTCCAGAGGTTGGATGACAGCCTTGGTCACGGCCTCGGCGCTGGCACCTGTATAGGTGGCGGAGACCTGAACCGTGGGAGGAGCGATGTCTGGATACTGCTCAATGGGCAAATTAAAGCCTGATATGGCTCCTACCAAAAGGATGATGATGGAAATGGACATTGCCATCACCGGTCTTTTTATGAATATATTACCTTTCATTGTTTCTTATTTATATTATAGTTTGCGGTTCCGGTGGATGCCGGAAGCGGCTTTTTATCTGATCTTCTGCCCCTCGTGAATCATACCGGCACCGGTGGCGATGATTTCCTCTCCGGCCTTCAGACCCTCGGTCACGATATATTCCTTACCGTTGTTGTAGGGAGCGATCTTGATGGCAATGGACTTGGCATTTCCTTCACCGTCGATACCGAACACGAAGTATTTGTCCTGCTTCTGTACGGTGGCTACCTGCGGGATGACAATCTGGTTGTTGTAGTGCTGGGGGATGACGATGTTTCCCGTGCTTCCGCTGAAGAGAACATGCTTGGGGTTGTTGAACACGGCGCGTAGGCTTACGCTACCCGTGCTGCGGTCTATCACACCACTGATGGTCTCCACCTTGCCCTGCAGGTCGTACATGCTTCCGTCCACCAGTTGCAGTCCCACTGCCGGCATGTTGGCCACGGCCTCCTCGGGAGTGCCGTATTCGCGGGTCATGCTCAGAAGCTGAGACTCGGGCAGACTGAAGTAGACATACATCGTGTTGTTGTCGGACACCGTGGTGAGCGGCTGCGGCATGCTGCTGCCCACGAGAGCGCCCTGGCGATAGGGAAGTGTGCCCACGACACCGTCTGCCGGACTCTTTACTGTGGTGTAAGACAAATTGTTCTGGGCATTCACCACCTGAGCCTTAGCCTGCGAAACGGCTGCCTTAGCGCTCTGCAGGCTGTTCTGAGCCTTCTGAAGGTCGAAGTCTGAAACTACCTTCTGCTCAAACAGACGCTTTGTGCTCTGGTAAGTGAGTTCGGCGGTAGACAAGTTGGCTTGTGCGGATTCCAAATTAGCCTGTGCCGTATTCAGGGCTGCCTGGTAGGGCACCTGATCGATGATAAACAAAGTCTGTCCCTTCTTCACGCGTTCGCCTTCTGTGACGAGCAGACGCTGCAGGGTACCGCCCACCTGGGGGTAGATCTCGATATCCTGGCAACCGCGGATGGTTGCGCTGTAGCGGGTTGACAATGTAAGTGAGTCTGTCTTTACTTTCATAGTTACGTAGTCGGCCTTCATTTCCGGCCGTTGAGCAGTTTGCTGACATGAAGTCATCATCCACAACGTGCAACCGACGATTCCAATCAGTCGCATACATTTTCCGTTCACATTAATCATATATTTATATCCTTTATAAAAACGGTTGCAAAGTTACTAAAAATAAGAAAAGGGACGAATTGTATAAAATGCTTCTTTTATGTTCTATTTTTCTTTCTTGTCTCTTTTTAACAAGTGTTATGACTAATTGTAAAGCTATATGGTTCAGTGGCCTTTCTATATGGCGGTGTATGGAGAATTGATGTGTACGAGTGGATGCCGTTTGTCGTTTGTACCGGACAATTGTCTGCCGGAGAGTCTGCTCATTCACATTCTGCCCGGGAATGCAGGGATGCTTTCGATGAGTTCGTTGTAAGCGTTGCTACGCCGCAATAACGCCTCGTCACCTACAAGGAAAAACTGTTTGCGTGCGCGTGTCAGCGCCACGTTGAGCTTGCGGTCTATCCATTGTCCGTCCATACAGACCGGTGCCGACAGTGTTTCTATCTGATACGGGCGGCTGATAGTGGTGCCGTAGAGGATGATGTCGCGCTGGCTACCTTGGTAGCGTTCCACCGTATCAATGGTCATTTCGGCAGACCGGGCAATGCCGTGCCGCTCCAAAGCCTTCCTCACGCAGGCTATCTGTCCCCGGAAGGGCACGATGACGCCTACCTGTCTTGCTGCATCAAAGGGGACGCCGTGTTCGTTGGCCAGCCTCATCAGGCGTATTACAATGTCGGCTATGATTTCAGCCTCATGGGCATTTACCTTGGGATTGTCCGTATGGAGGGCTTCCACCGGAACGTATCCGATGCGCTGTGTCGCAATGAAGTCGGTTAGGTCCTCCGTGGTGTGGGAGCAGATCAATGTCTCGGTCTGATGGGGGAGCGGGATGGGAGTCAAAAGGTTGTCGTAGTACATGCGGTTGACAAACTCACAGATGGCCGGATGCATGCGCCCCTGCCGGTGAAGCATGTCCACGATGCCCTCTGTGTGGAGCATGGACTGCAGGCGGTGGAGCCGTTCAAACAGCGAACGGGCGCAGTTGGTCAGTCCTATGGAGCGTAAGGCCTCGTTGCTTACTTCCGATTCACGATCCGACTGTGTCACCACAGCCGGCAGTTGTTTGTGGTCTCCGATGAGGATGAATTTGCGGATGGCGCTTACCGGTGCTTGTCCGTCGGGGCTGGGCTGTGTGGCGCACAGCAATGGTAGCAGCTGTGGCTCTAATATTTGTGAAGCTTCGTCTATCAGTGCCGCGTCAAACTGCTTCAGGGCAAACAGTCCCTGATGCCCGCTCAAACTGGATAGTGTGCCCGTAAACAGACGGATTGGACGGAGTGTTTCCTCTATCTGTCTGCGGCTTTCGGCCTTGTCCACCACCTGCTCGATCAGTCTGTGACGGAAGCGTCGGTCGCACGATGATTCCTGTCCGATGCGTACATATACAGGATGAGAGGACAGAGTTTCCAGCATTTCGCAGATTTCGTCTACGGCACGGTTCGTGTAGGCCGAGAGCAGAAGGTTTGTCGAGGAATTGTCGGCCAAAAACTCCTCTACCATGGCTTTTAGTGCCACGGAAGTTTTTCCGGTACCCGGTGGTCCCACCAACAGGAAATAATCTTCGGCCTGTTTGGCCCGGAGCACGATGCGTGCCACGTCCGGGTTCTCGATCGGTCGGCACAGTTTCCGACTTTCGTCGCGTTGCGGGGCGGTCTGTCCCAACAGCAGTGCACGCCGCCGTTCCGGTGCTCCTAACAGGGCAAATAATCCCCGGTAGGTTTGCGCGAAGGTGGCATCCATGTAGCCCGGTTCCAAAGCATAACGGCTGTCTGTGTGGAACACGCGTGTATGACGCTGTCGATAGACCAGTTTGAGCAACATGCGGTCGGGCGAGATTTCCTCGATGATGCACCGGTATATCTGGCGATTGGTGGCTTTGTCCTTGTCCGTGTTGCGTTCATAGAGCATCACCATATCGCCCTGCCGGAAGTTGGGCAGGAAATCGTCGCCGTAGTCCGGCACCTCGGCATTAAGATGTGTGACGGCTCCCTCATGATCGGTCACGGGTGAGAGGATAAGGTCGGTCAGGATGCTTCCATTGAGCCGCTTAGTCTGAGTGTCCGTGTTCCACACCTCGGCAAATCCGCGTCCGGAATCCGGTTGCATATCGCCCGTCTTGGCCATAAACTGTTCTCTTTCTGTGAAAGCGAGAAACGTGTGGAAGTAGGCTTTTTCCAGCGGAGAGGCCTGATGCAGCGTGTGGATCAGATCCAGGATGGAAGGCCGCAGATAAGTCTCGTAAAAGCGGTCGTTCTTTCCGTTGGTATGGAAGGTCTCCTCGGTGAGTGCGCCCAGCAGTTTCGGTCCTTCTCCCTTGCGGAGCATGCGCTCGATGTGTAGGATGCCGTTGCGCAGGGCGATGGCCTTTATGGTGTCTGAGGGGCGACGGTGGATATGGAAGAAGTTGGGGTATTTGGAATAGAACAGAAACGTCTGTACATCCTCGCGTGGAATGTCGGATGCGTAGAATAGGATTTCGCGGTAGAGCGCCATTTGCAGGCAATGCGCTTCCTGAGGACGGAGCAGAGGATACTCGTCTGCCTTTCCGCTTTTCAGCTCCACAATCTTGCGGAAATCGTCCACAAGCAGATCCATACGTCCCTGCAGTCCCATAGCTTCGCACAGGAACGACGGTTCCAGTTGTATATCGTTGGAATCGATGTCAATGTCTGCCGCACTGAACCGTTGCCTCACGGTGCGTCGTATGTTGGCAAACTGTTGCCTGCATTCCTGAAAGAAGCGCATGTCTATGTCTTCCAGGGTGGTGTAGTCCAGCGGGGCCTGTTTGAAACTCTTTTTCATGGCATCTCTATATAGCTGGTCTTCATTCATCTCCGGCTCTTCAGCCGATGCATTCACACAGTCGTCCAAAAATTCATTGGCTGTGTTTCCCAATCGGATGGCCTTGCCACGCGGTGCCGGAGAGAATTTGCTCAGCAGGTGATTGAATGGTGTTGTGCCGTGGGGACGCAAACAGGCACACACAGCCGTGATGTCTATCAGAAAGTCGGGGTCGAGTACGATGAGTTCAGGTTCCAGAAAGGTCTCTTCCTCTTCATTGCCGGAGGTGTTGCGGGTACGTACGGAAAGTAGGTTGACCTGTGCTCCTTCATACAGTTGCGTGTAGAGCGGAGCAAAGGGATCATCCGCTGTTCGGGCGAAGCAAACCCGCAGTTCACCGGTTTCCGGCCGCTCGCTGTCTGTTCCGTAGAGAAAATGCCTGTCCCATCGGCTCACAGTCAGCCGGATGCGTTTAACCACTGTTTCGGTATACTTCGATCGGCTGGCGGGGCGCCAATGCCGGGGATACAATGTGCTCAGCGAGGAGGGGACTTCCGTGTGATGAAACACGGCTATGGCCTCGCACACCGCTTTCAGGTCGTAGGCGCGGTCTGTGGCAGTGGGACGGTAATCGTTGTGTAAGGCGGCTTTTGCATGAGCGATGAGACAAAGCAAGGGATGCGGGCTGACACCGTGCCTGTGGCATAGGGCGTGAATCCGTGCGTTGGTACAACTGAATTCCGAACCGAAATCTGCGGTCAGACGATTCACCATGCGTTTCACCACGCGGCTCAGTGTGCGGTAATAGGTTTCCGTGTCCGGCTCTGCAGAAACCGTCCGTCTCAGTTCGTCAAATATGTCCTTGCTGCTCTCCATGCTCATGTGCACGTGTGTCGTGGTTTACCGATGCAGGGTCTCCGATATTTTGTGGGATAGCTGCCGCATCATTCCGTCGGGCACAGACGATGACGGATGTAGGTCTGCATGATTTCGATAGCCTTCTCGTTTCCTCCACCCTGCGGAATAATCAGGTCGGCATATTGCTTGGTGGGTTCTATAAATTCCTGGTGCATGGGTTTCAGCACACGCACATAACGCTCGGTCACCATCTCCACGGTGCGTCCGCGTTCCACTGTGTCGCGCTGTATGAGTCTCACCAGACGGTCGTCGGCATCCGTGTCCACAAAAATCTTCAAGTCCATCAAGTCACGTAGCTCTTTCTGATACAGAGCCATGATACCTTCCACGATGAGAACCTCGCAAGGTTCCACGTGAATGGTGTCTTTCAGTCTGTTGCATTCCAGATAGGAGTAGGTGGGCTGTTCGACGGCCTTGCCTTCCCGCAGCATGCGTATGTGGCGGGTGAGGAGTGCCCAGTCGAAGGCATTGGGATGGTCGAAGTTGATCTTGTGACGTTCCTCCATGGGCATACCCGTGTTGTCGTTGTAATATGAGTCCTGAGGAATCAGAGCCACTCTTTCGCAGGGCAGGCTCTCATAGATTTTTCTCACCACAGACGTTTTTCCCGAAGCCGTTCCGCCGGCAATACCTATAATATACATGGTTTTCTATTGTTGTTTGATGATTTAAGTTCGTCCAACCGGACGTTTCCTGCAAATATAGCAGATTAATTTCACATATCGCGCACGGCTTTTTGAACAAATGCAAAAAAAGCGGTTGGAGGAGAAAAAGACGGCAGTCCTTCTTCTCCTCCATGAATTTTCCGTATCTTTGTCCACAGGCTTTCCGGTGGTGTGTCAGGCATGCCGGAGATGTTTGCTTGAAGAAATGTTATAGAACAGAGGAATGGTAAAACACATTGTATTGTTTCAGCTGGACCCGTCAATGGACGCGGTGCTGAAAGAGCGCGTGATGCACGAATTTAAGGAGAAGATAGAGGCCTTACCTGCACAGATCCCTTTCATCCGCAAGGTGGAGGTGGGATTCAACGTTAACCCGGACGAACAGTTCGACCTGGCTCTCTATAGTGAATTCGACACTTTGGATGATGTGCGTGCCTATGCCGTTCATCCGGCGCATGTGGTTGCTGCGGAAGTTATTAAGGACTACAAGCGGGCACGTTCATGTTGCGATTATGAGTATTAGTTACTTTACTATTTATAATAGGTATGAAGGAAATTAGAAATCCGTGGGTGGGAAACACCGAAGGCTATTTCTGTTTCGGGTGCTGTCCGGACAACGAGGCCGGTGTGAAGTTGACGGCTTATGCCGACGGTGAAGAGGTGGTGGCTGTGTGGGCGCCTGAGGCTCGTTACCAAGGATGGATCAATACGCTTCATGGGGGTGTGCATGCAGTGTTGCTTGATGAGATATGCGGATGGGCTGTGTTTTACCGGTTACAGACCAGCGGTATGACTACCCGTATGGAGACCCGATACCGCAGGGCTGTATCTACAGATGAACCTTATCTCGTACTTCGTGCCACTCTCACCGGTGTGCGTCGCAACTTGGCTGCCTTGCATGCCACTCTTTGTGATTCGCAGGGTAATCTGTGCTCCGAGGCTGACTGCATTTATTTCACATTTCCGCCTGAGAAAGCCCGTGAAATGGGCTTTGAACCTTGTATCACCGTGGGCGACGAATTGGATATGGAGGCTTGCATAGCTCGTCATGCCATTCGTCGGGATGGAAGGGAAAAGCGCCTGCATGACGGCAAAGCGTAAGTGAAGATAAGAAAAAAACAACAAAAAGCTTGCTTGGTTAACATCGAAGACTTATCTTTGCAACGTGATAGAGAACATTATGAAAAAAAACTTTGCCACATATCATCATCATTCCGGCGTATAATATCGGCGGGCGGATGAACTGTGGGAGATACAGACATACAAAGGGGGCTTGCCGATACACGGCAGGCCCCTTTCGCTTGTAAGACGCACACGTGACAGGAAAATAAACATGAACAACCTGAAAAGAAAGATATAAATATGCTTAGAATTGCCGTACAATCCAAAGGTCGTCTGTATGAGGATACCATGGAACTGCTGGCCGAGGCCGGTATCAAGGTGAGTTCGTCCAAAAGGACATTGCTGGTGCAGTCACCCAATTTCCCGATTGAAGTGCTGTATTTGCGTGACGATGACATCCCGCAGTCGGTGGCTACCGGGGTGGCCGACATAGGCATAGTGGGAGAGAATGAGTTTGTGGAACGAAATGAGCCGGCGGATGTCATCCGTCGCTTGGGATTCAGCAGGTGCCGCTTGTCTCTGGCGGTGCCCAAGCAGGTGGCTTACGATGGTTTGCAATGGTTTGAAGGAAAGAAAATCGCCACTTCTTATCCAGGAATCCTGAGCGACTTCATGAGGCGGAACGGTATCCGCGCCGACATACACGTGATTACCGGTTCGGTGGAAATCTCTCCGGGCATAGGACTATCCGATGCCATTTTCGACATTGTCAGTTCGGGTTCTACTCTGGTGAGCAATAATTTGATCGAGGTGGCCGTGGTCATGCAGAGCGAGGCCTTGCTTATCGGACGTCCCGATATGAGTGAAGAGAAACGTGCCGTACTTGACGAACTTCTCTTCCGTATCGAGGCCGTAAAGAGCGCCGAGGATAAGAAATATGTGCTGATGAATGTGCCTACCGAACGGGTGACTGAAGTTGTTGCTGTGTTGCCCGGAGCCAAGAGCCCCACGGTGATGCCTTTGGCACAACCCGGATGGAGCAGTGTGCACACAGTGCTTGACGAACGTTGCTTCTGGCAGATTATCAGTCGGCTCAAGGAGTTGGGTGCCCAAGGTATACTGGTGATGCCTGTGGAGAAAATGATATTGTAAGACCGAAAACCTATATTGCATCATGAAAATAATCAGATATCCAAAGCAGGAGGAATGGGCGGCGTTACTCGCACGTCCCACTATGGATGTGAAAGCACTGCGCGACACAGTGAACGATGTGCTGCAGCGTGTACGTATTGAGGGAGACAGCGCTGTGAAGGACTATGAGTTACGTTTTGACAAGGTGGAGCTTGACACGTTGTCCGTCACTTCTGCCGAGATGGATGAGGCAGAAGCTTCGGTTAGCGAAGAACTGAAACAGGCTTTGCTTACGGCGCATGACAACATTTCCCGTTTTCATGCTTCTCAGCGTCACGAAAGCAGGCCTCAGGAAGTGAGGCCCGGGGTCACCTGTTGGCAACGTGCCGTGCCCATAGAGAAAGTGGGGCTCTACATACCCGGCGGTACGGCTCCTCTTTTCTCCACTGTGCTCATGTTGGCCACACCGGCTCGCATAGCCGGATGTCGTGAGATTGTGCTCTGCACGCCTCCCGGACGTGACGGACGTGTGCATCCTGCCATACTCTATGCCGCCCGCCTGGCCGGAGTGGACAAGATATTCAAGGCTGGAGGTGTGCAGGCCATCGGTGCCATGGCCTATGGCACGGAAAGTGTGCCTCGTGTCTATAAGATTTTCGGTCCCGGCAACCAGTATGTGATGGCGGCTAAGCAACAGGTGTCGCTTCACGGCGTGGCCATTGATATGCCGGCAGGCCCCTCCGAGGTGGAGGTGCTTGCCGACGCATCCGCCAATCCCGTTTTCGTGGCTGCTGATCTTCTCTCGCAGGCTGAACACGGCGTGGACAGTCAGGTACTGCTTGTCACTACCGATGAGAGCATCATAGCTCCCGTTCAGGCCGAAACGGAACGCCAGCTTGCTTTGTTGCCTCGTCGAGACATTGCGGCTCGTGCACTGGAAAACAGCAAGATCATACTTGTGACCAACCGTGAGGAAGCGCTTGCCCTTACCAATTTCTATGCCCCCGAACACCTTATCATTGAAACTTTGGATTACCGCTCGTGGGCTGAAGGTGTGGTGAATGCAGGAAGCGTCTTTTTGGGTCACTACACGCCCGAGAGCGCTGGCGATTACGCCTCCGGCACCAACCATACGTTGCCCACCAATGGTCACGCCCGTGCTTACAGTGGAGTGAATCTGGACAGCTATCTGCGTAAGATTACTTTTCAGGAACTAACCCCCGAGGGTCTGGAACAAATCGGACGTGCCGTGGAAGTGATGGCAGCCTGCGAACAACTGGACGGACACAAGAACGCCATGACAGTCAGGCTCGACAGTATTAAACGTAATTCCTAAAAGCAAACATTGAAATGAAATCTCTTCAACAACTGGTGCGTCCCAATGTGTGGAATCTCAAGCCCTACAGTTCGGCGCGTGATGAATACAACGGCGTGGAGGCCTCCGTCTTTTTGGATGCTAATGAGAATCCTTACAATACACCCTACAACAGATATCCCGATCCGATGCAGAATGTACTCAAGGCCGCGTTGGCACCGGTCAAGCATGTTCGGCCGGAACAGATCTTTTTGGGCAATGGCAGTGATGAGGCCATCGATCTGGTATATCGTGTGTTTTGCCGCCCCGGCGTGGACAACGTAGTGGCCATAGCGCCCACCTATGGAATGTATCAGGTCTGCGCCGACGTGAACGATGTGGAATATCGCACGGTGATGCTCGATGAGTCGTTCCAACTGCATGCCGACGCCTTATTGGCCGCTACCGACAACCACACAAAGGCTATCTTCATCTGTTCTCCAAATAATCCCACGGGAAACAGCCTGTCGCGCGAGGAAATAATCCGTGTGCTCACGTCCTTCTCCGGAGTCGTGATCATTGATGAGGCTTATTCCGACTTTTCCCGCGAGCGTCCGTTCCGTGAGCAACTTGCCTCTTGGCCCAATCTCATTGTGCTCAACACCTTCTCCAAGGCATGGGGGTGTGCGGCACTGCGGTTGGGCATGGCTTTTGCCTCCGAAGAGATCATCGCCCTGTTCAACAAGGTGAAGTATCCCTATAACGTCAACCTGCTCACCCAACGCCAGGCACTGGAGATGTTGCGCAAGCCTTATGTGGTGGACAAGTGGGTGGCCGACCTCAACGCCGAGCGCGGCAATGTGATGCGTTCTTTTGCCGAACTTCCCGTTTGTGAGCGTGTGTTTCCCACGGATGCCAATTTCTTCCTGGCCCGGGTGAAGAATGCCGATCGTATTTACGATTATCTTGTGAAGCAGGGGATAATCGTACGAAACCGCTCCCGTGTGGTACTCTGTGGAGATTGTCTGCGCATCACCATCGGTACGCCGCAGGAAAACTGCAAACTACTGGGTGCCTTACGCCAATATGGATTTAACAAAGCATAATTTCATGAAGAAAGCACTCTTTATAGACCGCGACGGAACGCTCATACGCGAACCGGTGGACGAACAGATCGACGCTTTGGACAAGCTGTCTTTCGTGCCGGGGGTAATGCGACATCTGGGGTTCTTGCGCGAGCACACCGACTATGAGTTTGTGATGGTGTCCAACCAAGACGGATTGGGTACCGAAGCCTTTCCCGAAGATACTTTTTGGCCTGCTCACAACCTGATGATGAGCACGCTTGAAGGCGAGGGAATCACTTTTGACGAGATACTTATAGACCGCAGTTTCCCGACTGACAACCTGCCTACACGCAAGCCTGGAACAGGAATGCTTACCCGTTATATGGAGGGGGATTACGACCTGCCGTCCTGTTATGTGATAGGCGATCGGGAGACCGACGCACAGTTGGCTCGCAATCTCGGCTGCAAGGCTGTGATACTGAAAAGCGATGGAGTAAATGATGATCGTGTGACTTATGTGGACACGTGGGCGCAGGTGGCTGATATTATCTATGCGGGGGAGCGTAAGGCTGAGGTCGTGCGTATCACTCACGAGACAGATATAACGGTTCGCATTAACCTCGACGGACGCGGACAGGCGGACATACACACCGGGCTGGGCTTCTTCGACCACATGCTGGAGCAGATAGCACGTCACGGCAACATTGACCTTTATGTTTCCGCTAAGGGGGATCTCCATGTAGACGAACACCATACCATTGAGGATACTGCTCTGGCATTGGGCGAATGCCTTCATCGTGCATTGGCTGACAAGCGCGGCATAGAGCGCTACGGCTACACATTGCCCATGGATGACTGTCTGTGCACTGTGGCACTCGATTTCGGCGGGCGTCCGTGGCTGGTGTGGGACACTGTGTTCCATCGCGAACGCATCGGCGATGTGCCTTGTGAGATGTTTCTCCACTTTTTCAAGAGTCTGAGCGATGCTGCCCGCATGAATCTCAACGTGAGGGCGTCCGGTGACAATGAGCATCACAAGATAGAGGGTATTTTCAAGGCCTTCGCCCGCAGTTTGAAAATGGCTGTCCGGCGCGATATCCGCCACTACGAACTGCCTTCCAGCAAAGGTGTACTTTAGGATTTATCAAATCTTATTCGGGCTTATCTTTGCCAAGTGACGAAAATGATTTAATTTTGCATGCAAATGTAAAATACAATCTTTATAAAAAGAATCGGACTATGTTTAGGACAAATACATGCGGCGAACTCCGACTGGCCAATGCCGGCCAGATCGTGACGCTGGCCGGATGGGTGCAGAGAACCCGCAAGATGGGTGGGATGACCTTTGTGGATATACGTGACCGCTACGGCATCACGCAATTGGTGTTTAACGAAGAAGTGGACGCCGCCCTTTGCGAGCGTGCCAACAAGTTGGGGCGTGAGTTTGTCATTCAGGCGATCGGTACGGTGAGCGAGCGGGAGAGCAAGAACAAGAACCTGCCTACGGGAGAGGTGGAAATCATTGTGTCGGAACTGAATGTGCTCAATGCATCACTTACTCCTCCTTTCACCATCGAGGATAATACCGACGGCGGAGATGACATCCGTATGAAATATCGCTATCTTGACCTGCGTCGCGTTGCCGTACGCCAGAACATTGAGTTGCGCCACCGCATGACGATGGAGGTGCGCCGTTATCTCGACAGTCAGGGATTTCTGGAGATCGAAACGCCTATGCTCATCGGATCAACACCCGAAGGTGCCCGTGATTTTGTGGTTCCCTCGCGCATGAATCCCGGTCAGTTCTACGCTTTGCCGCAAAGTCCCCAAACACTGAAACAGTTGCTGATGGTAGCCGGTATGGATCGTTATTTCCAGATTGTGAAGTGTTTCCGCGATGAGGATTTGCGTGCTGACCGTCAGCCCGAATTCACACAGATTGACTGCGAAATGAGTTTCGTGGAGCAGGAGGATGTGATAGCTACTTTCGAGGGTATGGCCAAGCATCTGTTCAAAACCATACGTGGTGTGGAACTTACCGAACCGTTCCCGCGCATGCCTTGGAGCGAGGCCATGCGTCTCTACGGTAGCGACAAGCCCGACACCCGTTTCGGAATGGAGTTTGTCGAACTGATGGATGTGCTCAAGGGTACCGGAGAGTTCGGAGTGTTCAACGAAGCCGTCTACATCGGCGGTATCTGTGCTCCGGGTTGTGCATCCTACACACGCAAGCAGATAGACCAACTGACCGACTTTGTGAAGCGTAGCCAGATTGGAGCTAAAGGACTTGTCTATGCCCGTGTGCAAGAAGACGGTACCGTGAAGAGTAGTGTGGATAAGTTCTACACGCCCGAGGTGCTCAACGGCCTGAAGGAAGCCATGAAGGCCGCTCCCGGCGACCTCATTCTGATTCTCAGCGGTGACAATGCCATGAAGACGCGCAAGCAACTTTGCGAGCTGCGTCTGGAGATGGGTAACCGGATGGGCTTGCGCGACAAGAATAAATTTTCGCTCCTGTGGGTGGTGGACTTCCCCATGTTCGAATGGAGCGAAGAGGAGGGCCGTCTGATGGCTATGCATCATCCCTTCACTCATCCCAAAGACGAGGATATACCCTTGTTGGACACCGATCCGGCAGCAGTACGTGCCGATGCCTACGACATGGTGTGCAATGGCGTGGAAGTAGGTGGCGGATCCATCCGTATCTTCGATCCCGAATTGCAGAACAAGATGTTCACAATATTGGGCTTTACGCCCGAGCGTGCACAGGAGCAGTTTGGTTTCTTGATGAATGCCTTTAAGTATGGCGCACCTCCTCACGGTGGGCTGGCTTATGGCCTGGATCGTTGGGTGAGTCTGTTTGCCGGATTGGATAGCATCCGCGACTGCATTGCTTTCCCGAAGAATAACAGCGGACGCGACGTGATGCTGGATGCACCTTCGTTTATTGACGACAAGCAGCTTGATGAATTGAATCTGAAGATAGAATTGAAGGACTAAGACACCTTTTCCGGTTGTTCCGATAAAGCACAGGCGCGCATTACCTTGTCAAGGCAAATGCGCGTCTGTTGTTTTCTCAGCTACGGGCCAGAACTGGAGTACCGTAATATTTTAACCATGCGCACTCGCATGCTTTCGTAGAAATACAGTGGAAAGGGAAGGTTTCAGGGTGGGGACACCGGAGTTTAATGCACAATATAAGCCTTGATGTTATTCCTTGTTCATTCTATAATTTTGTGTATATTTGTAATAGTCAGAAGTACTTTATTTGACTATCAGCATATTATAAGAAACTCGCATGAGAATGGGCAACGGATAAGAAAAAGGCAAACTGTTTAGAATCACCATATTCCTCATGCTTTCAAACAACTCTTTACCTGTCTGCAAAGATAATGATTTTTTTCTGTGAATGACGGAATTTTCCGGGCATAATCTCACTGTGATTTCAAAAATAATCCGTATCGGGCAGAACAGCCATACCGTAGCCGAATCCCCCGTAACTCACAGGCAAAGGTAACTCGTGTTCTTTCGTACAAGCAAGGTCAAGCCCTCCGGGTGTCGTGGAAAAATCATCCTCGCCCGGAGGGCTTGCGGTATTTTTCCCGCCAACCTTGCATGTACGGAACACGACCTTTTAAAGCCTGTAGTTACGGGAACTCCGGCCCCGAAAAGCCGGACTAACAAAAATCAATTGTTATGTCACAGCAGGCAACAAAAAACAAGTACGGTATAGAAACGCTCAAAAGACTGAACGTTTCATACGACCATGAACATTGGCTGACACAGGATGACGTGGATATGGCCAACCATTATGTCGAACTCATCGAGCGGACACGCTCGGAAATGACACCGCAGGTCGGCGACAGGCTGGTATATGTAACCGAACACGGGGATTATTATGGACACGCCCTTATTGATAACAAGCACGTGAAGGAAGGATGTCTTTCCGTATGCGAGCAGCCGTATGTGCCTTTCGTCTGGGAAGAAAACGGAAACATCCGTCTGAGCGTCAGCGGAGGCGCGTTCCATTCCGTAAACCCGAAAGAACTGACATTCCTGAAATGGACGGAAGGAGCCTTCAAGGACTGGGGACATTGCGGGGCGTGCGCCAACGGGTCGGTGGCATTCACGGCAAGAGTGCCCTTGTGGTTCTATGCCGAACCCAATCCCAGGTACGGGAACTTCACGACCGAAACCTACCGGAAGTTTTACCTGAACAAACGGAAAGAGAGTGAGGATGGCTACCGTTATCATGGCGACGGGATTGCATTCCGGGATGAAGCCGGGTTGCAGCAATTCCTTCAAGACTACGAGGGAACGGTATTCAAGGGAAATTGGGAAAACCAGATAGTCGTATGGTGCTTCCGTCGGGAATATGTCTTCTTGCCTCTGTCGGAATGGGAAAAGATTGATGCTCCGGCAGTGGAGCGCAGGCTCAACTTCCATCCCGAGCAGGTGAAGATTGCCAAGGACATGGAGAAGCACATCACCTATTTCTACCGTATCCAATCACAGAATTTCTAACACTTAAAATTCAATAAATATGCAGACAACAACATTCAAGGCCGGTAACACTCCCGACCTGCTTTCCGGCATCCTGAGCATAGAGGTGAGAAACGAGGACAAAATCACGGAACAAGACCGCCAGTACTGCCAGGAGCAGCAGGACATGCTCTACAAGACGCTTGACCAGATAGACCGCTGGTATGCCATCTTCAAGGAAGAGGCGGAACGGTACCGGGAAGAACGGGACTTCTCATACGACGACAACGGGAAAATCTCCATGCGCGACTTCTACTCGCTCGGAAACAGAAAGGATGACTACTCGCACAACGAGTTCAAGCCGTTCGATGTCCTTAATGCTATGGTAGACAAGCACCACAACGCCCACTCTAATTTCGCTAACCGTATCATCGCCTACTTCAACAGGACGTACAACGTGTCGGTGCCGGAACAAAGGATAGATGAAAAGACGCTCAGGATAGGTTTCCGTCCGGTCTATGGGACATACGTGGATGTGGTCATCGAGCATCTGGGCGGCAAAAGCTTCCGGGAAACGGCGGTGGAAGAACTGCTTGCCCGGGTTTCCCGAGTCGTCAAGCCCTCCTGCTGGAGCAAGGTCAAGCCGGAACTGAAGAAAGACAAGATCGTCTTTCCCGAAATCCTCCGTTTCGACGATTTTTACTTGCAATACAACCGGTGCCAAATCAGTTATAATTACGGAGAAGGGCTGGAAACCCTATGCGCGGGTATCGCTTACGGCGCGGATGACATACTATGTGGCAACACGAAAATGATTATCCGTTTTAATGACAACGATGTATCCGTCAGCGACTGGTACGACCTCACGACTACCAACGCCGAGCAGATTAAGTTCTACAAAAACGGACGCATCGATGTCCGGTTCAAGGACAACGCGGCAGCCGAGAGCTGTTTCAAGCGTCTCCGATTGGATGAAATCACATTACCGGAGAACTGACATGAGAAGAATCCCACGGCACCCCGTAAGGCCATCCTTGCGGGGTGCCTTCATTTCCAACCGTAAACGATTAAAGATATGTACGCCATCATCCCCCAACAGATACCGCAGGACAGGCGGGCCGAGGTCAACGAGAAGATCCTTTTCTCCATAGACTCCGGCAAGGACCTTATCCCGGCGGAGAGCATCTACAACTGCTATACCGGCATCGGCGGGCTGCACAACCTGAAACAGTCCGACTTCGCCAGCTACAACGAGTACGCAGAGGCCAAGAAGGAATATGAGATGGGACAGTTCTTCACCCCGCATGAGGTATGCCGGGATATGGTGGATATGCTGAGCCCGGCCTCTTCCGAGATGATACTCGACATGTGCTGCGGCATGGGCAACTTCTTCAACCACCTGCCGAACCATCATAATACCTACGGTTTCGACATAGACGGCAAGGCGGTGGCCGTTGCCAGATACCTCTACCCGGATGCCCATATCGAAAAGTGCGATATCCGGCAATACTATCCGGAGCAACGCTTCGACGTCATTATCGGTAATCCGCCGTTTAACCTGAAATTTGATTACAGGCTGTCACAGGAATACTATCTGGACAAAGCCTACGACGTACTCAACCCAGCGGGCATCCTGATGGTCATCGTGCCCTGCTCGTTCATGCAGAGCGAGTTCTGGGAGAAGACGCGCATAATGGGCATCAACAGCCGGTTTTCATTCATCGGGCAAGTGAAATTGAACCCCAACGCTTTCGCATCCACCGGAGTCCACAATTTCAACACGAAAGTGATAGCCTTCCTGCGCAAGTCGCTGCATATCGAGATGCAGGCCTACAACGCTGAGGAGTTCATTACCATGTCGGAATTGAAAGACCGCATCCGCGCGGCAAGGCAGATGAAACACAGGTTGCGCTTCGACCTGATGCGCGAGACCAACCGGATTGACAAGGAGGAACTGGAGGAGTTCGAGTACAAACTCGCCAAGTACATGTACGAACTGAAAGCCCACACCGGGCTGAACAGGCACATCGACAAGGCGGAAGCGTTGGTCACGAAGTTCCGCAACCAGAAGCCTCCGGAAAACGCCACGAGGGAACAGGTAAACCAATGGGAGAAGAATAAACTGACCACTGCCAAAGTCCTCGGTATCATCCGCAGATATATCACCACGCAGCATGTCGTTCCACGCAAGGAGGTGGCTCTGGTAAAGACCTCCTACGGCTTCAAACTGAAACAGTACGCACCCCGCCTGCTGAACAAGGTTTCACACAAGGCGGCAAGCATCAACGACCTCGTGCTGGGACATGCCGAACTTCCAGTGCCAGAACAGATGACAGAGAAGAACATGCGCCAGATCCGTGCAGCAGAAAAACTGATTCGAAAGAAGCGCAGGCAATACGACAACCAGAACCGACAGTTTGCCGACATGCAGCCCGACCCGCAACTGGCCGAATACCTCGACCGCATGGCCTTCATCAACAAGGACGGCGAGGTTTGCGGGTTCACCCGACTTCAGAAGCACGACCTGAACCTGGTCTTGCAGAAACGCTACGCGCTGCTGAACTGGCAGCAAGGCTCCGGCAAGACGGCGGCAGTCTACCACCGTGCCAAGTACCTGCTCAAATTCCATAAGGTACGCAATGCCGTCATACTGGCTCCGGCCATCGCCACCAACATGACATGGATACCTTTCCTGACCATGAACCGGGAAAATTTCCGTGTGGTAAGGAACAATGCCGACCTGGAAACAGTGCCGGAGGGCGTGTTTCTCGTCCTTTCCACCTCCATGCTCTCCAAGCTGAAACGTGGGCTGGCAAGGTTCATCAAACGCACATCCGGGAAACACTGCCTGGTCTTTGACGAATCCGACGAGATCACCAACCCGTCCTCACAGCGGACAAGGCATATCCTCTGCCTCTTCCGCCGTATCAAATACAAGATACTCGACACGGGAACCACCACGCGCAACAACATCGCGGAACTGTACAGCCAGTTCGAGCTGCTGTACAACAACTCCGTCAATATGGTGTGCTGGAGCGACCGGATATACCACGAGAACAAGGACAAGGAGATCGAGGAAGAGAGCAACCCACATTACGGCGAGCCGTTCCCTGCCTTCAGGGGACACGTGCTCTTCCGGGCCTGCCATTGCCCCGGAAAATCCACCGTGTTCGGCATAGAGAAGCAGAACCAGGACGTGTACAACAAGGAAGAACTGTCGGCACTTATCGGAAAGACCATCATCACCCGCAAGTTCAGGGATTTTGCAGGCGAGAAGTACAAGATACGCACCCATACCGTCAGCCCGTCCGAGGGCGAGCATGAGGTTTACCGTGTCATCATCGAGGAGTTCTGCCGTATCTGCGAGCTGTATTACAACAGCACGGGAGACGCGAAGAAGGATGCCGGGCTCAGGCTCATGCGTCAGATCAAACTGCTCATCAAGGCGTGCTCCGTCCCGCACCTGATAGAGGGCTATTCCGGTGAAGGCATTCCGAACAAGGCAAGGTACATTGAACAACTGATACGGAAAATACCCGGTAAGGTGGCTGTCGGCTGTACCTCCATCGCGGCGTTCGAGCTTTACGAAAGCCATTTCCGCAAATGCTTCCCGGAACGTCCGCTGTTCGTGGTCAAGGGCGACGTGGCGTTCAAGAAACGGCAGAGCATCGTGACGGAGTTCGACTCCACCGTCAACGGCATACTGGTCTGCACGCAGCAGAGCCTGAGCAGTTCGGTGAACATCCCCGCCTGCAACGACGTGATCCTGGAATCGCTCCAATGGAACATCCCGAAGATGGAACAGTTCTATTTCCGTTTCATACGCCTCGACTCCAAAGCAATGAAGGACGTGCATTACGTCACGTACAGTGATTCCGTGGAGCAGAACCTGATGGCACTGGTACTCACGAAGGAACGGCTGAACGAGTTCATCAAGAGCGGTGAGGTGAAGGAACAGTCGGACATCTTCGAGGAGTTCGACGTCACCATGTCCGTCATCGACAGCCTGCTGGTCAGGGAACGTGACAGGGATGGCAAGATACATATCAGCTGGGGAAGCCAGCGCATAGCAAGCTGAAAAATGAAAACCATGAGTAACCGCAGATTCCATTCCACAGGCAAAGGTAGCCCGCGCCCTTACCGGCTGAGCAAGGTCACGCCGCGAGCGGTTTCCGGGAAAATCATCCTCGCCGGAGGCTCCGGTATTTCCCCGGAAAACCCTGCACAGCCCGGGCACGGACCTTTGGGAGCCTGTGGAATGAAATCCCCGGTTCCGCATCAATAACTGTAATGGAAAAGATTATGGACTTGAATCAGGCAGAAGTGGCAGTGACCACGCAGCATCTCATAGACATAAGGCGGAAGGAGGACAAGTGGTTGCAGATGTCCGACTTCGGCGACATGGGGGAATTCCTGTGTACCTGCTCCGACCTCTTCCCCGAAGAGGAAACACCAGAATACAGGTACACGAGATGGGAGGAAATCCCGGACTCGCTTATCAACAGGGAATGGCTCTGTCCCAACTTCTTCGATATAAGGGAGGCGATGGAGCAGCTGGAGGAACCCGACAAGGATTTTTTCTTCGACTGGTGCGACCGTCACGGACACGATATCAGTACGGAAGACCCGCACATGCTGGTGGCGCATTACCTGGAACTGTTCGGGAACACGACCTATATCGACGATGACCCCTGCCCGGACGGCGGGGATGACAGCCTGCTGTATTTTCCGGGCATATCAGGCAACTTTTTCGACACGGGCATACCCCGTTTCGAGGTATTCGACGACAATTACGATTAAAAACTATACGCTTATGGATATCAATTTTCTCGGACCGGTCTTCCCGACAGACAGCTTCACTCAGGTGGCTTTCGTGGAAATCCTGAACATCATCCTGACCTCCGACAATATCGTGGACGTGAACAGGATGCTTATCGGGAGAAACGCCAACCCCGCTTTCGGCTCCCTGTCGGGACATTTCCGCTGGTCCTATGCCAACGACCATTTCACGCTGTGGCAACGTGTGGAATACAATTCGCCTGTCTGCTTCGGGCAACGCATATTCAGCATCCATTTCGGTATGCTGGCAAGCCGTGACAGGAAAAGGGACAGCATGACATTCAACTGAAAAAAGGCTATGGGTACGGTAACGATAGGAAACAAGGATATCGCGATGATGGCTTTCGACAGGCTTCGCAAGGAAAACAAGAAGGATTCCGCGCTACGGCTTGCCCGGTGCCTGTTGCAGGGCACAAGCATATCGCTTGGCATAGGTGATATTGACTGGGACATAGACTTGGCGATACGGCAATGCGGCGGAGAGCCAAGAACGGGTTACAGATATATTGCATATTTCCACTTCAACCGGAAGACGGAGATGGAAAAGGAAAGATATGATGAAATAGTGAAAGAACTGTATGGATAATAACAACACGGAGGCGGCCGGAAGGTCGCTTCTGTCATTTATAACGGTATGTACGGGAAACAGAACCCTGCCGTACACAGGTAAAGACAAATGGAAGGACAGAAAACGCTCACGTTGGATTTCGTGAAATCCCTCATGGAACCATCCTATACGCTGATATGGGCGGATTATAACGACAACCTCGACAACCACCTTGACATCATCCGGCAATGCCTGGACGAGCGGACTTGCGAGTGCCTGTGGGAAAAGGCGGACGAATGGTATGGCGATGCGGAATGTGACGCCGTTCATGGGATTATGGAAAAGCTGAAAGAAGAATGCTTTGTGTTCAATGACTTTGACGAAAAGGAGGTCGATGCTTTTTTCGATGAACACGAGGATGCAATCCGGGACGAGATTTACAGCCGGAACGATTCGGACGTGGTGAAAGACCTGATAAGGCGCACGGACGACATGCCTGTCCGGGTGGAGATGCTTTCCGACTACGACTGCATCAATTCCAACTGGTTTGAATCGCAGGGCGGTTACAGCTACGAGGAATCCTACTTCGGGGACATGGTGGACAGCCTGAACCTCAACCCGGCGGAAGTGAAGAAACTGCTGACAAGCCACGGCTACAAGGTTTACGGGCGTTTCCCGAACCGGAAAAGCAGGAACGGCAAGGAGCTGGTCTCGTACGAACAATTCTATGAGGAACTTGTCAACTCCTGCTGCGGGGCGAACCTGCTGACCTACATCGGCAGGGTAAGCCTGAAGGAACTGTACGATGCCAACTTCTCTCTGGAAGAGGTCATCATCCCCAGAGGGAACTGCTGTGGGCTGTTCAGTTCCACGTATGGCGGCGGAAGCCTCCTTGAAATGGAACTCAAACAGGATGTGAAGCTCAAACTGGGGATCAAAGGCTGCAACGGCTTCCGTTTCCGCCTGGATGACGAACGATCCAGGTATGACTGCTCCGTACAGCGGGTGTATGGCGTGGACGATTCCTTCTTCGGAAAAGCCGTCAGCCTGGTTGCCAGCCAAAGTGCCTGATGAACAATATATCCCAAATAAATTATGATTATGAATACTCAAATTGTAATAATTCGCTCAGAGGGGAAAGAGCACCTCTGTTACAAGGATGAAGGATGCTTTGTCGATGTGTCCTTCCCGATGCTGGCATTCACTGCCGGTGAGGATGATTTTGAAATCGTGAAATGCAACCGTCCGTATTCCGGCAAGACCTTCCTGTACCAGGACAGGCATTTGTCCATCGTGTCGGAGATGTACCATAACGGCTGGCCGGCATTGTACCTGAAAGACCCGGAGACCGATGAACCATACACGGTTCTGACGGTCAATCTGGAAAGCGAGCCGGCGTTCTCGCTGCCGGACAAGGCGTTCATCGACATCAACAACAATCCCGACGCCATGGAGTTTCTCCTGTCTAACAGGCTGGCCGAGGATACCGGCTACAGGCGTCAGAGCGGTTGGGTGAGTTACCCGTTGGTAACGCTCAACCTGCCGGAACTTTACAGGCTGGACCCGCCGGCGTTTCACTCCATGCTGAATGTCTGCCAATCTCCTGAATGGAAGAATCAAGTATAACAATCAAATCATAAAAGTCATGAAAAAGTACGATGTAAAAGTAAGGTATGCCTTCGAGGGCACTTACACGGTAGTGGCTGAAGACCACGATGAAGCAATACAAATGGTGTCTGAGGAGTGCGGGCTGGTTCTGGGCGGTGATATCCACACGATTCTTGATGATGAAGAGGTGGACTGGAATTTCGGGGTTCATCCTGACATGCGGATTCTTTCCGTGACCCAAAGAGACGGGAAAGAAGCTTCGGCATCCATTGATTTCAGCGGGAGAATCGAGGAATTGCGCGAGGACATCATTGAGGCGATACGGCAATTGCTTCAAACCCACTGCGTGAACGAGATACGATTCCCGGAAGATGATGGATACGACTCGGTCTGGGTGATATGGTTTGACAAAAACGGCGATCCGTACGAGTGCCGTGTGGTAGGACTCCATGTGACAGACACCGGATTTACGGTCATCGCCGAAGAGAAGGAAAGCGGCGACAAGGTGGAATGTGACAGCCCGTTTGAACTCGGGGCGAGGAATATCGACTGGCTCCACGAGATGTACGATGCCGTATGGCGGCAATTGGAAGAAGAAAAAGATGTCGATTCTCAAACGGAAGAATCATGAAATACCATGCGGAAAATGCAGTCTCCAGCTTTTTCTACTATATGTGGAACGCATGGAGCAGAGAGGAATGTAAAATCGTGTTCGGCGGTATGTACCTGCACTTTTGGAAAAAATGGAACGCGCAGGCCGAAAAATCCATCTATGGTGCGGCGGAACGTTTCTACTCCGAACTGTCAGAGAACAACCAGAAGCTGTTAGCGGAACGGGCCGTATCGCTTTATGACGGCAAGGTTTTCAGGAAAGCTCCGGATGATTCCAAAGTTCTGGTATGCGAGGAATGCGGCCCACAGGCATTTGCCGATGCTGTCCAGAGATGGTGGGACAATCTGGATTACGACGGGAAACGAAGCGTCTACAACGAATATAACTCCAACAATGAATAGCATGGGAGAAAACATCATCACCTTGATCTGCAACTCATGCAGTTGCGGCAAGAAGGAAGCACGGGAATATCTGGAATCAGAACTTCAGCATCTGCGCGAGTTGCAGGAACTGGACGATTTAAGGGAAGACGACATCGGGATGGCTTGCAGCAATCTCGGCCTTGACCTCGACTATCAGGAATATTTTATCAACCGCCTCGCAGGGGCATAAAACTTACGGTTATGACTTATTTTCAGGACATACACAGTCTGGCGGACTTGAAGAAGGAATACCGCCGCCTAGCATTGCTGCACCACCCCGACAAAGGTGGCGACACTGCCGTCATGCAGCAGGTGAACATCGAGTTTGAAAGACTTTATGACGTGTGGAAGGATTCCACGGATGTGTCCACCGGCTCCACCGGTTATGAATACGATTACTCCGGGGCTACGGCCAGGGAATACACAGAGTACGTGTATAACGAATACCGGTGGAAAGGACGCAACTACAAGGGGCAGCACGCTCCCGAGATTGTGGAACTGGTACGGGCCTGGCTCAAAGAGACCTATCCCGGATACAAATTCTCCGTCAGGCGGGAGAACTACAATTCCATCTACATCAAACTGATGAGCGCGGACTTCGAGGCGTTCACCAAGGAATCCGGAAAGGTGCAGGACAGCATCAACCACTACTACATAGAGCGGAACACCGACCTTACAGACCGTGCGAAAGAAGTGATGCTGAATGTATGCGACTTTGTCATGTCGTACAACTTCGACGACAGTGATGCCATGACGGATTATTTCCATACCAATTTCTACCTGACATTGGGCATTGGCAGTTACCGGCAGCCTTACAAGGTGGAACTGCCGAAACTCGCCTGCAAGGGAAAGGACAAGCCGGAAGTGTTCAGACACCCCGAAGGTGCGACTCACAAGGCTCTGCGGCAGGCTTTGGGCAAAGCCCGTTTTGACTTCATAACAAGCCAAAGGCATTCCGGCAAGCTGATTCTCGGTGAGGATGCCTATGGCTCCCAAGGCGAGCACTACTTCTGGCCGAAAGAGTATTCGAGTGCCAAAACCGCCCAAAAGCGGATCGACAAGCTGGAGCAGGCCGGAGTGCGGTGCAGGCTAACCGGATACAACGGGGGATACATCCAATTTCTCGGTTACACTCCCGAAACGGAAGAGAGGATGGAACAGGAACGGCAGGAATACATCATGGCTCACCGCCAATGGCAGGCAAGACAGGCTCAAACCGGTTGAAATTGCAAAATATACACGAAACACCTAAATGCGAATGCTTTATGAAAACCAAAGTATTGAAGTACAAGTTTGACGGGAATACCGTCGTGGCTCCATATATGGAGCTGAAAGCGTATGCTGAAAATGTCTATCTCTCGTTATTGGAAAAGAACGAATACGGGAATGAAAGCGAGGATATTTTCCATGTGGTCTGCAAGGTTGAAAGCGTCTATTTCTCTTGCGGGCAGTATTCCAGAAGAATACTTGGCAAGGAGGGTCAAAAAGAAAAATTTGTCGGGTATTGCAAAAACTGGGTCACGAATACGCTTCAGGATGCGGAAAACGGGAATCATGTATCCCTTTTGTCTATCCGTGTTTTTGAAGAACTCGGACTTGACACGGCTCCGTTGCTGCAAGCCCGTGAAACGTATCTGAAAAGGCAGGAACAAAGGAGGTTGGAAGAAAAAGAGAAAGAAGAAGAGAGGCGCAGGCAGGAGGAAGCGAAGTGGCAAAAGGAACTTGATAAGGGGAAACAGAAATTCCTGGGCGGCGATGAGATTACCGCGGAAATGTTCCTTGAAATAGCCAAACGGGACGGCTTTGATATCCATATACGGACGAAAGGCACGTTCAACCGCCATGTGAAAGGGTTGGACAAATCCGGGTGCATTTGGTGGAGCAAGAAGCGTGGTTGTCGTACACCCGATTTTTCCGGCTGCCATAAAGCCATTGCCGATTATATGGCTTTTCTAAAATCTGTTGTCGAAAACTAACTATTCCCGGCATGGCACAGGAACGAATGGACGACTGGATGGAATACGCCAGGGAATATGCAAAAGCCGAGCGTGAATTGCGTATTGAACGCTGGGTATTCATTTCCATCGAATGCGAGGATGAAGCCGGAAACCACGTCCGGCTTCATTGATATATCATCAAATTGCCACTTCAAGCATCAACAACATCCCAAATCTCCCTCAGTTCGGGGCAATCCATCTTGTTGAATCTATCCTTCTGTATAGCAACGCATAACATGTAACGAGGTCGACTCATACCTACATATGCGACTCTTAAACTTCTAAGCGTTCTTTCGTCTTCACCTGTATATGCTACTCCTTTAAACTGTTCAGACAAACGTTCTGACTCATGACACCCATAATAAGATGTTTCTAGATAGAGTGTAGATGCATGTGTTTCACCTTTTACTGCATGTACTGTGGCAACTTCTACATCAATGCCATTTTCGTTGTAAATATTCCCTGGTTCCACAACTTGCCTATTTTGAAATCCACCATTTGTTGCATTAAAAAAATTGCTGGCCTCTGGCGTTATGCCTTTCCCAAACAAAGGCAATAAACTAGTTACGACATATTGATAAATAGTTTCTTTTATATTATGTGTGTCATTGTCACTATGGCTTTGAGCAACAAGTAAAGACCAACTCATGACCTCTTTTAGAAAGTTCTCTTTCTGTTCTATGTTATTCACCATCAAGAATTCTAATAGAGATGTTCTGGTGTGACGTCGGCTACCATTTTTTATATCACATAAATCCAACAACTTTAATATGCCCTGAATAATAGATGCGGCATAATCCTTAACAGTCCCATGAGGATTCTTGAGTATAAAGTCATCGAAAGAATTTCCTTCCATTCTTTGTTTCCCATTTTTTCTTTCAAAAGCCGGGAAGTATGATTCTATGAACCTTTTTCTATCATCGGCTCCTTTCTTTCCTACCCATCCACAAGCTTTAACATTCACCCTATGTAATGGATCTTTTTGCCTCTCTTTGTTTGCGATTTCCAAAACAGAGAGATTGTTCATAGCTGGAATTGATGTAGAATTGAGCAATTCTACATATCTAGGAAGTACTGACAAGGGATTCTCATAAGTGATGATAATGGGTTTTACAGAAGGTACTTCTTCATTACCCCGAAGTTGATGATTGTTCTCCATACATAACGTTCGTAGTGGTTTAGCTATGTTTTCTCCGAAGCGATTGCTATCATGTATGTATAAAACATTCTCACCTTTCAGTTCATTATTCTCAACACTATCATTTTCTTCCCCTTCATAGATAGCTTGGCAGTAATCACCAAAACGTTGAATAACGACTTTATCATCAGCGAATATCTTTTTTATAAGTTCAACCTGCTGATTGTCACAATCCTGAACTTCATCCACAAAAAGGTATTGGAACCGCTTGTCTGAGAACGTATTGAAATTCAGATCCTTTTCCTGTATATACCGAAATGCCAAATCATAAGCGTCATCAAATGACAAAATACCTTCTGTAAACATTTCCTCTTTTATCTTTATATATTCAGTTCCAGCATCAGAAGATATTCCAATTGAACGGGAATTGGTTAAAATTTTATTATTAAGCCAATCAATCCTAAATGAAAGTATTATTTCTTTTCCTTGACTATCAAGAATTCTGTTTTTCTTTGCGCGAATCAAAGTTTGGAACTCTCTCGGAATACCATTCAAGTTATATCCTTCCAATTGAAAATCATATTTATCAACTTTCTTTTTCTTCTTGATAACATTAGCGGCTGTCAGCATATTCATACCACCCAATGCTTCTATTTCGGCAGTATCAATTGTAGGCTTTCTTGAAACTGAAAGTCTATATATTATTCCCCGAAGTTTGCTTCCACGAATGGGTAATTTGCCATATTTTTTTAGAAGTACAGCATTGGCCACATCATCATCCACGTATGCTATTTGACTACCATAAAAAATAATGGAGCGCAGCTGCTGTAATATATTTGTGGAGAAAAGTTTGTATTGTTCCAAAAAAATTAGGATACTGGAAAAGCACATTTGCTTTTTGTCCAAGTTTTGCCTTTATCTCATCTATGGCAACATTCGTATGCGTCAATACACATACACCTTTTCCACTATACAGAGGCATCTTATTGGCAAGGATCATCAATTTTGTCAACAAAGCCGTTGTTTTGCCACTTCCGGGACTTGCCTGGACATAGCAACTACTATTCTCTTTTATAATATCTATCCTATGGGTATCGAAAGGTTTCTTTCCTTTCAATAGAATATCGTGAGCTATTTTTATTTCTTCGTCAGTAGCAAATGGCATAGGTTCACTTTTTTAGAATTGTTCTGTAACATGTTTGATTGCATCTACCAGATATTTCAATCTTTCATCTGTCTCAACAATGCGTTTTACTTCATGCCTATCTACTGCTCCATTACTAACAGGAGGTAATTCTCCAGCAAGCATTCCTGCTAAATACTGTGCTGCAATGGCTTTACTGATAATCCCTTCATTTAAGGGCGCAAAAATTTTATACACTTCTTCTTTAGTTGGTACATGTCCGTCAGGATAATCAGTTTTAACCTCGTTCCACAAACCTATCAAAGCCTCGTCTGTGATTTCGTGTTCTGGATCGGTTACTTCTTTTTGGGCTGCTTTTATCGCTGTTGCCAACAACCTATACAACCCACTCCCAGCAATTTCATACTCCAATGTCCATGCTTTGGGCAGAAATATTTTTATCCGATCCGCATTGATATCACTCTCCAACTGCTTTGTCTTTTCGTTCCTAATCTGCACTAACATTTCCTCATTCAAGACAGTCTTGTTATCTTCTGTCAAGGCTGCTTTCATACGATTAATTGTTTCAATAATAGGTCCAAAGGTTTCTGTTTTGTGCAATCTAACTTCTTTCTCAAAAGCGGATTTACTTCTAAAAATAGTTGGCATAGCATCATAATCCACATCCTGTGAGATTTCCTCTAATTCGGGTCTTAATGTTTCTATCAACCAATATTTTGGCATCTTACGATCATTACAATTATCATCGTAATATTCAAGAGCCCTGACATCAAGGTCTGAAACAACAGCTATGGGCATTCCAAATGATTTACCGTCTTTGCGTTTAAATATACTAACATATCTTTTGTACGCTGTACTTCCCACATTAACAACAGATACACCGTACTGATAAAGATTTTTCCCAATCAATTGGGCAATAGCAGGTATTAACAAGTTCTCAGCATCTCCTTCCACCATGATCAGCCCTTTGGCAAAAAACAAGTTGGCCTTTGTAGCATCAAGAAATCGCTCTAAGAATTTGTAGTCAGCAGGTCTCATCAACGTATATTCCGATGACATTGGTAATGCATCCTTCCCTTTCAGCACAATTAAATTTGCAATCTTGATTTTAGAGGCCAATGTAATACTATGAGTGGAAAGTATAAATTGTTCATTTTTCTGCTGGGAAGCAATGTATTCAATCAGCCTCAATTGATACTGAGGATGAAGATGAGCCTCTAATTCTTCTACAAGTGCCAACTTCAATCCCTTCTTTTGATTGTTAAAAAGTAACATTTCAGCTGCTATGCATAGCAGGTTGAGCGTACCAAGTCCCGATTTATTGCCTTCCATAATCAAGTCTAGCAGCCTCAATATTTCAGTTAACTCTCCTCCTGTTAGTTTAATCTCCGCATTTCGCGGGTCACCATTCAGTAAGAAATGATCCCTTAGAAAATTATTGATTTCACTTGTAATACTCTCACCATTGCCGCCAATCCTAAAATAGTTCTCTATATCCTCTTTCAGATGCTCGTAGTCCGTCTCAAGTTTGTGCTTTGCATTATTGCCTTCTGCATCCTTCTGAGTTTTGAAAAGTTCGTGTGAACCTAGAATCTGTGCCAACCTTGACTTGTAGCCGTGAGTCATGTCTGTAAGGGCATCTCTAAGTGGTTTAAAATATACCACTTTTAGAAGTTCTCTTGCTTCAGAGTCCATTCGTTCAGCCAGTCCATCAAATCCAGCAGAGAAAGTCGGCATTATGACGTTATCTTTCCGCTTTACATACAGCCATACTTTCAGTAGATATTTTGTCTTATCATTGTTCCATGACAACCATTCCCAAAACAAGCCGGAATCTTGCCCATTTAACCCATCAAATACACATTCTATTTTGAATTCATCTTTCCTCTGTCCCTCAGAATCCTGATAGAAATCCTTGTCATCAAACTGAATAAACTCTCCACTCTGAGTTTTCAAGACATAACGGATAGCATCTATTATGGCTGTTTTACCTGAATCATTTTCACCAATCAGCACATTCACACCGTCCTTGAAATGAACTACCAACCCAGGCTCATTGTCTGCTCCTGCACAGTATTTTCTAAAATTCCAAAGTTTAAGTATTGAAAGATACATAGCCTACTAATCTGTTGCTAATTTATTATTGTGTCATTTTTATAATTCTTCACTCTTTAGAAAATCATACACATTTACCCATTCTACACCATTTTCATCCATGTGGCGTTTAATTAAATCTTCAGTGATGATAATCTTGCGAAAAGAATCGTCAATTTTCAAGAGACTTGCCATTTCTTGTTTACGCTTTTCTTCTGTAGGCAGTCGATATGCGGACTGTACATATACACGTTCAGAACCAAGGTTGCATACAAAATCGACCTCCAACTGACTTCTGCGATATGCTCCATCAACATCTTTCACACGAGTAGGTACCACGCCCACATCCACTAAATAGCCACGAATACGTAGTTCATTGTATATCAAGTTCTCCATCAAATGCGTTTCTTCTACCTGCCGGAATCCGATACGTGCATTTCTTAATCCTAAATCCTCAAAATAATACTTTTGAGGCGTATCGATATACTTGCGACCCTTGATGTCATATCGCACACAACGGGTGATAAGAAAAGAATCCTCCAACATTTCTAGATACTCCTTCACAGTATTCTGATTCAATTTTATACCCTTCACGCTACGGAATGTATTCTCGATCTTTGAAGGATTGGTCAAACCTCCGATACACGAAGCTACCACATTCAACAACTCGTCCATCACTTCAACCCCGCGGATATGGTATCGCTCTTTAATATCTGTCAAGTATGTCTTTTCAAACAATCCTTGAAGATAATTGATTTTCTTCTGTTCGTCCGGCTCGGTACACACGTATGGAAGGCCTCCGTAAGTAAGATACTCTTGAAGTGCTTTGTATGATTCCATTTCAGGGTGGGCCGAACTAAACTCAGCAAATGACAATGGAGTAATGTGAATCTCATCGCCTCGTCCTCGAAACTCCGTAATCACATCTTTGGACAGAAAGCGAGAGTTAGACCCCGTCACATACACGTCCGCATTTTTAATACTCAGATATGAATTCAGCACATCTTCAAACTCGTTTACCAACTGAATCTCATCCAGCAAAATGTAATACATATCTTGATCTACCATCTTGCTGTCAATAAATTCTATTAACAAGTCTGGATCGCGATACTTTTTGTTTCTGCGGTTTTCAAAATCCAACTCGATAATATGGTCTTCCTTAGTGCCATTAGCGATAAGATAATTCTTAAATAGTACCCTTAGCAGATATGATTTACCTGACCGACGAATTCCTGTTACCACCTTTATCAACCTATTATGCCTACTGGCAATGAGTCTTTTAAGATGTATATCACGTCTAATTTCCATGTCTTATAATATATTTTTGGTCTTATGACCACTTTTCTATTGCAAAGGTACGTATTTTGTTTGGTTCCACCAAACTACGATTAAGACAAAATCCATATATTCCTTATAGGATATGCCTATAACGATTTTAAGGGATAATTAAAGTTGTAAATGACAAACTCTGATTCGATTAAAAGACGTTCAAAACCAAATCAGAGTTTGTAACATTAAAGTATGTATAGCAGCATGTATTCCACTTTCCTTCTCCGCTCAATGCTTGGTACCACTTTTCCCTTGTAGCACCGGAAAGAAACATACTCGTTGTAAATATCCCTGTTTCCGGCTTCCAGTTTTTGAATTAGCCTACTTTTGGGTATTTTTCCATAGCCGACCAGACGGTAGTACCCTACATTATAAGATAAGGTGGCGACCAAAAGGGCGTCCTTTCCAAAACGGTTGCACATCCTGCACAGTTTCCTCAAATCCGCCCTCAGCAAAGAATCCGCCTGCGCCTTGCTCATGTCCGGTCTGAACGTCTCTCCCGGCAATAGTTTGTGCCCCCAACCTACATAGGGCAGATGGTTTCCATGCCACCCCTCGAACCGCTTGATACAGGCGACAGCCCTCTCGAAAAGCGAATCCGGGATTTGCGTGGCGGAGGGAGGCGAACCGCCGTCTCCCCGTGGATGAGCCGCCAGACTGTTGCACGTTAGAATCAGGCATATAGCCGCCACAATCATTCGCATATCGTAACCGTTTTAATGTCCGACAATGGAATCTCCACAAGTTCCCCGCTGATTCGGAGTCTTCTACCGGTTCCTCCTGTGTTATCCCCGGTATCGTCTTCCGCATCATCCTTTTTCTCGTTGTTGAAATCAAAACTAAGCAGGAATAATTGTGCAGGAGCACTGTTGTCCTCGAAATAGATGTCTATAGACTGCTGCTCCTCGCATTCGGAAGTATAATACAGCCGGAACATCTCCCTGTCAAGCGGATAGCGGTCATTGGGCAGCAATACCATTCCGTCATCCATGCGGAGCGTACCCTTGCCGTCGGGCTGGAAGTAACGGATGGTGTAACGGGTATCGGAAAACCGTCCCTCCCGTTTGAGTTCGCACCGGATTTCCACTGTCTCTCCTTTCACGATGCGTTTGGGTACGGGCATCGTCTCCACCGTAAAAGGATACCCCTGCTGCACGTCCAGTTCTTTGTCGCAGGAAACTAAGGTGATTGCCACCAATGCCACGAGCATTGCCGAAAGAATGACGGCCAATGCGTTCGGTCTATTTCTCTTTTTCATATTCATTGTCATTTTAATGGTTGTTGTTTCTGTTATTTCATGATTCCGTCCCTGTGTTGCAGGTATTCGTTCAGATCCTTGAATCCCTTGTACAGGCAGGAACAGTCCTCCACCTTGTTGCCATAGTGTCTGCGGAGGGCTTCCAGTGTTCTGCGTCCCGCCTCGTCACGGTCCAGATAGCAATTGATGCGGTCGTACCTGTCAAGAAAACCATACGAGCGTTCCAACAGAGCCACCGAGTTCAGTACGAGGCAGTCATCGCCACAGCCCAAGCCGAGCACCATCCATGAGAGATAGTCGATGAACCCCTCGAAAAGGTTGCAGGTATCCGAACCGTTGTTGATAAGCGATATGTCCTTCGGTGACATGCTGCCCTTGAACAGGCGGTTGCGCAGTTCGTACCCGCCGCTAATGTTCCTGAAACCGATGGAAAAGTACCGTTTGCCATGCAAGGTATATCTTACTTCTTCGCAGTTCGGCATCGCCACATCGCTGCAAATGCCACGCTCCTTCAAGTAGTTGAGCAGGACTTTGTTACACAACGGGGCGAAATGTACTTTTACAAAGCAATTCTCCTCGCCGGGTGTGGTGTCGAAACATTTTTCTTTCGGACGGAAAATTGTTTTCTGAACAATACCACCCAATGCTTCTGAAATGAATTTAGCCTGCGACTTGAAATCATCGCTACCAATGAATTCCCCTGCAAGGGAGAATATATCCCCGCCACGCCCGATGCCGAAGTCCTGCCACACATTCTTCAAGATATTTACCCTGAACGACGGTGTCCGTTCTTCCCGGTAAGGGGCGGAATACCACCATTCGTTCCCTTTCCGGGCCGTCGGCTCATGTCTCATCTGTGCCAGAAAATCCGTGATGGGAATCTTTCTTATTTCCTCTATATTCATAAGCCGTGACGTTTTAATGAATGATGAATTTCACGCCCAGCCCGAATTGCGTAGTGAACACGGACAGCGAACCTCCCCACAGGGCACGTTCCCGGATGCCGGCAAGCAGCACGATACGGTCCGTGACATAGGTTTCAAGCTCCAGTGTTATCGCCCCGCCATAGATAAAGGCATCCTTGGCGAGCAACTTCGAGCCATCATACAATATCTTATTCCCCCAATTCACGGTTTCGTAACCGGCCAAAGCCGAGCCGCCGACGGAAAGGAACAGCGTCTTGGAAGGGTCGGACAGGAATTTAAGGTAGTAACCGCCTTCGGCAGTGAACTGCGCACGAGGAACGGACACGTTCCGGTACCCGTAATTCTTCAGCAGGTATTCCGCACCGACAACCCAGCGATTGGCTTTTTGGGTATATCCCGATACCGCGAATCCAGCGTAATGGTTCAAGGGAGATTTCGAACCTTCCGCGAACCCACCACGCAGCTCCACGCCTTTCATGCCGGGGAGACAGCGTTGGGCGTATGCCTGCCCTGAGAACAGGGCAAGCGACACGACCGTTATTAACATACAGATGACCTTACGCATGGCTACTTCACTTTGAGTTCGTTGATTACCTTCGCTCTCACAATATCCTCGCTCTCCACGGTGAACGACTGGTGACGCCCGCCGCTTTTCTCGTTCAGTTCCACAACCAGTACCTTGTCGGCAGGGATGGTGAACTTGTCAAAGGTGAACACGGTACGTTCGTCCTTATTTCCTGCTACTACAGTGGCATAATTATAGGCCCTGAGAGGGAAAACAATCTGCTCCTGGATGGCTGTACGCTTCATCACCTTCTTATCCACAATCTTGAACGTCACGAAATCCACCTCGAAAGGCACATTCGACCGGTTGCGTACCTGCGTGTGGAAATAGAGCAGCCCGTTGTGGGTATAAATTCCACGCAAAAGATATTGGATGCCGAAAGCCTTGCTGCCGATGTGCTTGACATGGCGCTTGTTTTCCTTGTGGATGCTTCGGTTGATCAGCTGCACGAGTTTTGGGGATTCACTGCCCAGATCCTTCAGGTAGATGTCAAGCGCGTTGTTCGGCCGGTTCACCTTGCTGCCGTCATGGATGAAGTCCTTCATCTCGATGTTCAGCAACAACGGCTCGTCCGCATACTTGACATTGAACGTGTAGAAACTTCCGCTTTCGGTAATGACCGACATGTTCGTCTCGTCACGGAAATTCTTGACCACCGCCTTTACACGGATGACATTCTCCGCACCGTCGGCCTTTCCCGCCACAAGGTTCGGGGAACCGAGATCCACATAGCGGACGGCGGATGGGAAGATGATGTGCGTGGTCTTGCCGTAGGTCACTTCCAGCCCATACGGAGGAACCATCCTGTCAAAGGTGAGTTTCCGGGTAAGACCGTGATAGAGGTCGCCGTCTTCCTGACCGGGATAAATGTCCGCTGTCAGCGTGGCATCATGGGTTACTGCCGATGTAGAATCGGCTACATTCTGTGCAAAAGCACTCGCTACTGCGCCCGTCATGAGGGCGAACATTACAAAAATCTTTTTCATACTTTCTGAATTTTAATGGGTTATTGATTATCGTTCTGGTAAAGCATTAGGGTATAGCCGGATTTGAGGTGTACTTTTTCCTCCCGCATCTTCCGGGATATGTATTGCGACACTCCCTGTATGGCACCCCTGCCGAGTTCGGAGAGCAGCTGGTCTCCGGCGGACTGGTTGGTGATGGATATGCTCGTGCCAAGGTTTTGTCCCAGGTTGGCCGCTACCTCCCTGGCGGCATTCGCCTCCATCGAGCCGGGAATGAAGATGCCCTCCTGTCCGTCATTGTCATATACGGCAAGCTCCACGGGAATGATGATGCCTTCATACTCCACCTGTATGATTCCGATGCCGAGCCTTTCGCCCTGTATGCGCCCCTCGCCCGTGATAAGGGAGTTGCGTGGAAGGACATGCCTGCCGACACGCATCGACTCCAGAAGCCGTAGCCTCACACTCTGGCCGCTCCGTATGGTCTGGTCGCCATGCACGCAGGCCCGGATGGTGTTCCTCGTATGCCCGCCTGCCGCTTTTCCCACGGCGGTATGGAATCCCGCTTTTCCAACCTGTGCTAATCTTGCCAGCAGCACGGAATCACTGACAGGTTGCGGGAGCGATGACACCACCGGTGTGGAGACCTGCCCCACGGGGACGGCTTTCGCCTTCCGGCCGTTGGTGGCGGTTTCACCCTCTTCCTGCTTCACGGTACTCTCGCCGGGCATATATTTGGCCGCCAGCTCGTAGGATTTCTCCAGCAGGGCCACCTGGTCGTCGTATGTCATCTGCGCGGGCTGTTGCCGTGCCGCCTCCTGCCGCAACTGCTCCACCTCGGCTTTCAACGCCTCCTTTTCGGGGTCCTCCCTCGGTGTCTCATAGAAACTGCCGAGTGTGGCATTGATGTCATTGTATGCGGATGTGGACGAAGATATGCCTCCATTCCTGCGGTTTCCACTGCCACGATAGGATGATGCACTTTCGGATTCCCGCTCCTGCGGTATTTCCACGACAGGGCTGATTGTCCCATCCTGCCTGTTTCCGTCGGCAAGCGTGGAGAAGTCCTCCAGCGTGCGCATCTTATCTTCCTGCCTGCGTTTCATGTCCGCCTGCTCGTATGCCGTAATCTTGTCCGCCTCGATACCCGCCCCTCTCGGGTCGGGTAACTCGGTGTTGAATCCGGCGTTCTTCTCCTTTTCCTGCCTGTCCTTCTCCGACGGGGCGAAAATCCACCACATGCAGCCGATGAACAGCAGGAACATCCCGGCGAAAACCAGGTACTTCCTGATTTCCTGCCGCTGCTTCAATTTGTTCGTATCATTACTCATTGTCTCATTTATTGAACTGGTTAAAAAACTCTTCCATCTCGCGGATTTTCCTGTCCGAAAGGGTATCCGCCGGAACAAAGTCCGGTATATCCAGCGGGGTTATCTCAATGACTTCCCGTCTGGCGTCCTCCCGTCCGATGTCGTATATGGCGCGGAAAATCATGTAGAAATTCCCCAGCGCGAACAGGACTGTCAGCACGACGATGGTTATCACTCTCTTTTCAGGACTCAGCCCGGCGCAGATACCGCGCAGTTTTTCTTCGGCCAGGTCCCCGATTTTTACAAGCATCTTTTTCATACATTCAGAATTTAACGGTCATATACTCTTATGTCCCTGTTCTCCACCACGCGGAAGGCTTCAAGGATGAAGCCGTGCGGATTGTTGTCGCTGCGCGTGGAGTTGAGCAGCCTGCCCCTCGTGACGAGGCTGCGCTCCGTCACGCTCTTTTCCCGGATGATGGAAAGGCGGGCATACGTCACCACCTCATACGGGTAGGCATTGAAGTCGCATTTCACGCTGTCAATACCGATGCGCTGGTTCATGTTGCCGGAGATGACACGGTTGTAATAGCCCTGTTCCGCTAGGTCACGGTAATGGGCATACGCGGAACGGTCGCTCAGGAACATGGCGCGCTGGATATTGCCCTCGATCGCGCTCTTGTCTGGTGCCAGCGAGAAAAAGAGCTCATGGAAGCGTCTGACATGCTCTCTCGCCTCCACGGGACGGTTCTGCTCCAGGTCCTGCGAGAGGGCGAGCATGAGCGATTTGCCCTCGTCCAGCACATAGATTTTCTGCCTCTGCGCCTCGGCAAAGCCATATGCCTTCCACACGGAGAATCCCACCAGCAGGGTACACGCGCAGAGATATACGATGCCGAACAGCCGCAACTGTCTGAAACTGGTCTCGATGTTTTTCAATGATTTGAATTCCATTGCAATGTTGTTTTAATGTTATTACTTGATAAGCCTTCCGGCGATATTGCCTACCGCCGCGCCGGCAGTACCCGCCACCACGGAACCGGTCTTGGATGCCGTCTGGCTCACATTCCTGCCGTAATTGCCCGCACCGCCTCCGGCCTGGATAATCCAGTTGGCCACTGTCGGTATGGTGAAATACCCGATGATGCCGATAATCAGAAAAGTGATGTAAACCCCGTTCGAACCGTCCGGGATGAAGCTCGGGTCGGAAAGCTGTTCGATGTCCTGTTGGAGCATCAGCACCTGTATCCGTGCCAGGACACTGCTGAAGAGGTCACTCACGGGAAGCCACAGGTAGATGCTGATATAGCGGACGAACCATTGGCTGAGCGAGGCCTGGAAACCGTCCCAGCAGGAGATGGCGAAGGAAATCGGTCCCAGTATCGAAAGCACGATCAGGAAGAATGTCCTGAGCGTGTCGATGACAAGGGCGGCGGCGTTGAACATAAGTTCCAGCAGCTCGCGGAAAAAGTTCTGTACCGCTTTCTTCATGTTATACATCGCGCGGTCCACGTACATCCCGCAGGCCTCTATCGCGTCCATCACCCCCAATTCGTCCAATTTGTTGTCGAAGGATTCCTTGTCGACCAGGTAGGCCGTCTCGGGATTACGCTTCATCGCCTCGAACTCCAGCCTGTCCTTCTGCGCCCGGTACTCGTTCATGTCGAAGGTCTGTGCCTCCAGTATTGAATGTGTACCTTTCACGATGGGTGACATGACACTGTTCAGCGTGCCCAGCACGATGGTCGGAAAAAACATGATGCATAATCCCAACGCGAATGGACGGAGGAGAGGAAAGACATCCACGGGTTCCGCCCTTGCCAGAGACTGCCATACCCGGTAGGCCACGTAAAACAGGGCGCCAAGTCCCGCGAGCCCTTTCGCCACGCCCGTCATCTGCGAGCAGAGCGGCATCATATCCGTGTAGAGGTTTTGCAGGATCTGATGCAGGTTGTCGAAATTTATTGCCAACAATACCATAAGCGAATCGGATTAGGGATTACCAGTAGCGTTCATTCGGTGAGCCGTAAAGTGCCATTACGCGGTCCAGGTCGTTCCGCTTCTTGGCACGCAGGTAGGAAACGCCGATGTTCTTGTTGGTGTAATACTGCACCAGGCTGCGGTATTGCAGCATGTCGGTGTAGCAGCGGTCGATGATATCCATCCGCTCCTTGTCGTTCATCGAAAGTCCGTTCTCGTTGACCACCGTTTTCAGGTCGTTCAGCAGGTGTGCACTCTCTTCCAGCAGCTTCGTGTAACCAATTGCGATGGCACTCAGCTCTTCCGGCGTGAAATAAGGGTCGCTGAGCATACGCTCGAAACTGTTCACATAGATGTCCGTGATGTCACCGACCATGAGGATGGTCTGCTGCACCTTACGCGCGTCACGGACAAGGTTCTTGATCTTGCGAAGCCCGTCGTAATACTCCTTGCCTTGCTTGTAAATCTTCACGGTCTCCTGAAAATTGTTGAGCATATTGCTCGCGGTGGAAGATGTGTGAACGATATTCTTGGCGGCATTGATGATACCCTGGGCAAGATTGCCGGGGTCGCTCACGACCCATTGCGCTTTCGCTGTGAGGCTGACGAAGAAGCAGCCCATACACAGCATGAGAATTTTCTTTTTCATGATGTAACTGTTTTAATTGGTGAATAAAATTCTGTTGAATGTCAAAGTCCCATCTTTCGCCCTTTGGACGGTGGGTTGCGGAGAATCGGCTTGTGTACCTGCTTCGGAAGTTTCGCCTCCGGCGTCTTTTCCTTCCTTTGTCTGAGGGAAGCGAAAAGCTCATCGGCATACGGTCTGCGTCCTGTCATCTTCACAAACCTGGCATCCAGTGCCCGATATGCTTTCTCCGCTTGACAGAAGCGTTCCGTGGCAGAGGCATTTTTGTCTATGCCGTACTTGACGAGAAAGGCAGGAGTGATATGGAGGATGTCATGGACGGAATCCGGCAAGGCGGCAATCTGTCCCAACTTCTCCAGTTCCTCGTTCATCTTATCGAGATACGGTGCAGGAGGTTTACCACACAAACTTTCAAAGACCTTTTCGACTGTGCGGGTCAGCCTTGCATCCACTTCCAGGATGTCGGGAACTTCACCGGTTTCTCTTTTCCGCTTGTATTCTTCGGGGGCAAACTCTTCAAGTTGATGGAACAGTTGGTAATCCTCTGTAAATCCGTAATGGTCACAAATGGATTTCGGAATGTCCCAATTCTGCATCAATGACCAATAAAGGGACGAGATGACTTCCTCGCGTTTCCTCTGGTCTGATTCCAAATCGCTATACATACTTGTGATTTTTAGATGGTTTATAAGATGTTCTTCTCACGTTTGCTCTCCGCCAACTGCTTGATGGCAAGCTCGATATTGCCACCTAACTTTTCGGAAAGACGGAACAGTTCCAGCTTTTCCGTTTCCTCAGTCGTGTAGCAATAATACTCTTCAAGTGATACCTCGGTGGCATAGACCGCCGATTGTGTACCTCCCAGACCAATCCAGACCTCCTTGTACTTTCGGGAAGGGTTGTTCGCCATGTTGATGGAAAGGATCTGCGCACGTTCCTTGTCGGTCAGGCCGAGCAACGCCTGTATCTCATCGAACTTGTTCATGTACTTACGCTGGTCAAGAAGGATCTTGCAGTCGCTGTTGTTGATGATGGTACCCTTGACAATCGGAGATGAAATGATATCCTCTACCTCCTGCGTGACGACGACGGCCTCGCCGAAGAACTTTCTGACGGTCTTGAAGAGATACTTCAGATATTCCGCCATGCCCTCCTTGCTGATGGCTTTCCAGGCTTCTTCCAGCAGTATCATCTTGCGGACGCCTTTCAACTTCCTCATCTTGTTGATGAAGGTTTCCATGATGATAATGGTCACAATCGGGAATAAAACCTTGTTGTCCTTGATATTGTCCAATTCGAAGACAATGAACCGTTTATTAAGCAAATCAAGCTGTTTGTCGGAATTGAGCAGGTAGTCATACTCGCCGCCACGGTAATAAGGTTCAAGAACGTTCAGGAAACCCCACACGTCGAAATCCTTCTCGCGGGTGCGTTTTTCTCTCAGGATGTCCTGGTACTCGTCACGGATGAACTCGTAGAAGGTATTGAAGGAAGGCTTGATGTCCCTGTCCTTGCGGATATTCGCTAAAAAGAGGTTCACGGCATTGGATAGTGCCACCTCCTCGGCCCTCGTGGGCGGTTCGTCGTCACGTTTCCACAGGGTGAGGATAAGCGTCTTGATGGATTCCTTCTTCTCGATGTCGAACACACCGTCCTCCACGTAGAAAGGGTTGAAGGCTATCGGGTCTTCCTCCTTGTAGGTGAAGTAGATGCCGTCTTCGCCGTGTGTCCGCGCATGGATAAGGTTGCACAAACCCTGATAGGAGTTGCCGGTATCCACCAGCAGCACATGGGTACCCTGCTCGTAGTATTGGCGCACCATGTGGTTGGTGAAGAAAGACTTGCCCGAGCCGGAGGGGCCGAGGATAAACTTGTTGCGGTTGGTAATCGTACCGTTCTTCATCGGCAGGTCGGAAATGTCCAGATGGACGGGCTTGCCCGTAAGACGATCCACCATGCGGATGCCGAACGGAGAGAGCGAGTCCTTGTAGGAAGTCTCCCCGATGAACAGGCACAACGCCTGCTCGATGAAGGTGTGGAAACTCTCCTCGAACGGGAAATCGCCGGCATTGCCGGGTATCGCCGCCCAGAACAGGGTCGGCACGTCCACCGTGTTGTGGCGCGGTTTCGCCTCCATGAGCGCGAGCTGGCTGCCGACATCGTTCTTGATGCGCTTGAGTCTCTCCCGGTCATCGCTCCATGCCATGACGTTGCAGTGCGCCCGGATGGAGGTCAGCCCCTTGCTGTGCGCCTCGTTCAGGTATTCCTCGATCCATTCGCGGTTGATCTGGTTGGAACGGCTGTAACGGGAAAGCGAGTGCATGTTCCTCGCGGTCTGCTCGAACTTGCGCAGGCTCTCCGCAGAATCGTCGATGAAGAGGTACTGGTTCACGACATGGTTGCACGTGAGCAGGATGCCTATCGGTGCGGCGAAGGAGAGGCGGCAGTCGCTCCGGTCGGTAGACAGCCGTTCGTAGCGGCAGTCGGTGGCCACGTTCGAGGGAAGGTCTTCCGGGTCGGACAGGGTGTGCAGGCAGAGGTAGTTATCGCCTATCTTCATCTCCCCGGCACCGAGCGACAGGTCCTGCAAGCAGGCGGTGTCCTCCTGCGAGAGCGAGAAGTATTTCTCGATGATGCCCGCCGAGGTATCCGTTCCCGTGATTTCTTCGTCCGTCAGGCGTTCCATACGCAGCAGGCCGCTGTCGTTGATGATGCGCTCGAACTGCCCGCAACACTCCATGAAACGGGTGACGGTCTCCCTGTCCCTCATTTCCTTCGGGATGATGAAATTCCGTGTGAGGGCGTTGAAGCTGCTGGTTGTGCGACTACGCTCTTTGGTCGTCTTGGTCAGGAACAGGTAACAGGAGTGCTGCAAATATGGCCGCTCGTTAAAATGTCGCTCGAAGCTGCGACTAAGGAAACTCAAGTCGTCCTTGCAGATGTCGGGACGGTAGCTTTCCTCGATGAAAAAGTCCTGCTTGTGCACGATGCTGAAATTCGGCAGTACCTTGACCGCCTTCGCCCAGGTCGAATGGACGGCCTCGTATTCCGCCCGTGTGAGCGTGAAGAGTTCGGGCAGCTCCACCCTGTAGGCAACGGTGATGTCCGCGTCCTTGCTGATGATGCACCCGTGTTCCACGGAAAGCAGCGGAAACTTACTTTCCAGCGTCGCTGTTTTCATTACGTTTCTCATACTTTTCTTTTTTGAAGGTTGGAGAAATCAGCCGAAGAAACCGTCTCCGGTTGATGATGTAGCGGGGATGGCTGCGCAACGCCTGGAGTTTCATAAGCCCCCATTCGCCGTACTTCGCGTTCATGCGGAATGTCGCCCAGACCAGCACCGATGCCGAAACGGTACCGAAGCCGATGCAGATCCACTGGCCGATGCCAGCCATGTACATGATGACGAACACCACGAACAGGGCAAGCAGCCCGCCCGCGAAGATGAACAGGTACTGGCTCTTGAGCCCCTTGAACTCCGGGCTGCGGCCTATTCCCTTGTTGACCGGATACTTCGCCATGTTACAGGAAGAATGAGCGTAAGATGGTAGCAGCCACGATAAGGAAGATGCAGGCACCGAACCAGCTGGCGACCGTCTTCGAGGTGTCAGGATCGCCCGACGAGAACTTGGAATAGACCTTCACGCCCCCGATCAACCCGACGACGGCGCCGATGGCGTAAATCAACTTGGTCGCGGGGTCGAAATACGAGGTGACCATGTTGGTCGCTTCAACGATGCCCCCGATACCGTTACCCTGGGCGAAAGCCCCGACTGTCACAAGCAGCATGGAAGCTGCCGAAAAGAATCTCTTTTTCATGTGTCGAAAATTTTAATTGGTGAGACAAAAAATCATTTCGGCAGCGAATATATGGTGTTTAATTTGTTGATTTACAAACCTTACGATGCGTGTCATCGTATGTCATCACGTTACATCGGGAGGAGATTTTCAGGATGGTGAAAATGGGATTTCGGGCAGAGGATAAGAGGAACAGGCAGAAAGGGAAAACGGCCGTCAATCTTTATGGAAAATGAAAAAGGCACCCCGATATCACATCGACATGCCTTCAAAAACTATGACAGCAAAAAGAAACAATTAAACGAATTTATCTATGTTGAAAGCCTCCACCTTCTTGGATGCGGCCTTTCGTCTTGCCAACGGTCTGCCGGTTTCATCCAGATATTCATTGAGCAAGCTCTCTATTTTCTGCTGGCAGCCGATTTCATTTTCTAAGAGGTTCAGTATTTCCGTACCGGATAATTTGTGATAAATTGTCATGCTTGCACGGAAATCTTTCTGTTCATCCCTGGTTTCAGAAGTCAGCACTTCCACTACATTGTTCATTTCCTCGAATGTCATTGCCGTGTTGAATTCAGGGTCAGGCTCGGCATCGGCAGGAGCCATCAATGCTTCCATTTCCTCTTTGGTCAGCCCTCTGTCCTCATGCGCCACATCATCCGGACTGATTTCTTCATCTTCCTCTATGGGTTCCTTAACCATTGATTCGGAACGTGTAGGTTTTTTTCTTGCCACTTCCGGGTCTTCCAGATAGACAGGCTTGGTCTTGCCGATTACGTCATTATCAGCGGGAGAAGACATGGTTGCCTTGGGTTTTCCTTGTGATGCAACTTTCTTACGTCTTGCCTTTTTGCGGGCATTGCGCGCCTTTTGCTCCATACGTTTCTTACGTCGCTTCCATAGCCTTATACGGACAATACGCATCAAACGGTAGAGCCTTTCCCATATTCCATACATTTTCCGGCTGAAGATGAATATCCACAATCGGTAAAAGATGAAGACAGTGCACAGGACTTTGACTGTGAAATGAATTTTAGTTTCCATCATCAGCTTTCTTTTCTTTGTACAACTTCATAATCTCCGGTTTGCATTTTTCCAGATGCCCTTTCACTATGTTATTGATATAGCCGGATATGCTCGCATTGGGTTCGATGACCCAAAGCAGTTGCTTTATCAGGTTGACATTCTCCTGTTCAATATAAACATGTGCCCGCTTTGCCAAAGGTTTGCAAGTAAGGTATTTTTCCTTGTAAATGGCACACCGCTTGTCAATGCCGGGCGGCTCTTCCTTTTTTTCAGGAAGTTTTGCCGTTTCTGTATTCTTCACAGCCTTATTTGATTTGGCTGTATCCTTTCGGCTCAAACCGGATTTTTTGCCGAAAGTCATTTGTAAAAGCCTTGCAGAAGCATGAATGGCTGTCACTACTAAAAGGAGTACCGCAGTACCGCTGACAACGGTAGTCAAAATATCAAAAGACTGTTCCATAATCATTTCTTGTATAAAGGTTCATTATTGATTTGATTGTGATAGAGGCTGTCTATTTCCTCCTGGTATTGTTCTATATGGGCGGCCAGTACATCATCAATGTATTTTGACATGCTGACCTTGGGGGCTACAACCGACAGGAACTTCTGTATGAACAGGTAATTGTTGATACCTATATAAGCCTGCTGCCTTTGCAGGACATTCCCTCCCATGAGGAACTGCTTGCGGTACGAATCCGTACCGTCTTTCCGTCTCTTTTGTCTGCCGGTGCTTTTCTCGGCAGGTACAGGTTCGGGATTTCCCGATCCGCACTCATTCCTGTCGGATTCGTCAGTGGTCATTGCATCATCCACGGATATATCTTCTTTCCCATAATTGGGTATATCCCCGGCCATAATGCCTATGATCATCTCTTCATTCACGGTTACTTGTTTTTTTGCCATGGTATTTATAGTTTTAATTTTGTCAATAGTTCTTCTGCCAGCTCTGCCAGTCCGCTTCCCTTCAACAGTTTGGCGGGAGGCGGAAACAGGGTGCAACGGAAATAGTTCCGGGTAGCCAAAGACAGTTCCTTGTTGTAGCGGTTGGTCTCCGGGATGACGGTATCCAGTACCGTGAACTCCAGTTTTTGCAAGATGATATTGTATGTATCAAAGACCTCCGTAGAAGCACGGGCATCCTTGCGGGTCCAGAAAAAGAGGAATTCCCGCAATGGAGTATCCTTATTCGCCTTGGCATAGTCCCAGACAGTGGTGGAGAACGAGAGGCTGCTCTGCATTACAATACGGTCGGGAATAATCGGTGTAATCACGTAATCCATATTCACGATGGTGTTGATCACGCCCGAAGAGTTCACGGTTCCGGGTAAATCCACGACAATCAAGTCGTAGTCCCCATTTTTCTTCAGTTTCTCAGCCGCATCACGGGCGTTCTCCGCTTTTGAGCCGACAATCGTGTAGGCTTTCTTCTTGATGCGCTCATATTGGGAAACCATCAGTTGCTTGAAATACTCGCTATGCTCAACGGTGCGCATATCCCTTTCTTTCATACGTACCAGGCTGTACTGCGGATAATCGCAGTCGATGACAGCCACGTTCAGTCCTTTCAGGTAATGATAATACCCGGCGAGCATAATCGTCATGGTCGATTTGCCGACTCCGCCTTTCTGGTTGCAAACGGCAACTAAAACTGTGTCTTTTTTCATTGCTTTTTCTTTTTTATTAAACATCAATTGGATTCAGTCTTTCAGTCAGTAATGAATGACCGGACATGTGCCGTAATACGGTCTTTACTCCATTCAGTCCGACGGTCATTACTGCACGTCACAAATCTGTCACTCATACATTCCTTACTGCCTGTGTGCAGTACTCCATTCGTGCATTATTCCAGTCATCCATTCACTCATTCAGACAGTCAGTCAGTAAGTGGTTCAGGCACTCTTTACTGCACATATCCCGTCGTTCACGCTGCAAATAAAAGTGTATTTTTTCATACCGTCACTATGTTTCGAGGGAGGTGACGACCTATGTCATCGTTTGTCATCACGTTGCATATAACTCACTATTTCACAACAATATATACCACCGTAACTTTGCACCGACAACGGAACGGATACCGCTGCGGGGCTTTTCCGAAGCCGAAGAATGAGGCTGAAGGTCCAAACACAATTTGACGGAAGGCAAATTCATGTTCAAGCGAACATAGCAAGTTGTGTTTTCGGCAGCCCGAAATGATTCGGGCATCCCAAAACAACTTGCCGCTCGCCTGGCGGCTCAGGAGGGATTCACTCCAAAGTCGTGAATCCGGGACGGAAGATCAGGAACATAAAATATCAATGCGTATGGAAGAAAACAAGAGGAAAAAAACAAAAAAAGGAGTGGGCAGAAAGCCCAAGTCCGACCCTGCCGTATTCCGTTACGGCATCAAGTTGAACGCCCAGGAGAACGGACAATTTGAACTACTGTTTGCAAAATCGGGTCTCAAACAACGGGCACGGTTCATCAAGTCAATGCTCTTCGGGCGTGAAATGAAGGTGGTGAAAATCGACAAGGCAACGATTGACTACTACATCCGTCTGACCAATTTCTACCACCAGTTCCAGAGTATCGGCAACAATTACAACCAGACGGTGAAGGCTGTCAAGACCAACTTCGGAGAGAAACGGGCTTACGCCCTGCTCCGCAACCTTGAAAAGGCGACGATAGACCTGGTGCTGCTGAGCAAGCGGATTATCCTGCTGACCCGTGAATTTGAGGATGCTTACCTGATAAAGAGGAAAAGGGAGGAGGAATGATATGGTGGCGAAAATCAACAGGGGTGTATCGCTCTACGGGGCGATTACCTACAACCAGCAGAAGGTGGACGCAGCCACCGCGCGCATCATTGCGGGAAACCGTATGATTACCGATATGGCAGGCAATCCGGATCGTGTCATGCAGCAGACCCTTTGGGCGTTTGACAACTACCTCCTCGCCAACAAGAACACGGAAAAGCCCATCCTGCATATTTCCCTGAACCCTTCGGTGGACGACCGTCTCACGGACGCCCAGTTCGCGGAGCTGGCAAAGGAATACATGCAGAGAATGGGTTACGGCGACCAGCCCTACATTGTATATGTACATGAGGACATAGACCGCAGGCACATCCATATCGTTTCCACCTGCGTGAACGAGAGAGGTGAAAAGATAGACGACGCCTACGAGTGGAACCGTTCGATGAAAGCTTGCCGGGAGCTGGAAAAGAAATTCGGATTGAAGCAGGTGGAGGACAAGCGGAAGGAACTGTTGGAGCCGTACATAAAGAAGGCGGACTATCAAAGCGGTGATGTGAAACGGCAGGTCTCCAATATTGCCAAAAGCGTGTTCGGCACGTACCGTTTCCAGTCTTTCGGCGAGTACAGTGCCTTGCTTTCCTGTTTCAATATCGAGGTGAAACAGGTCAGGGGCGAATTTGACGGAACGCCTTATAACGGCATCGTCTATACCATGACAGATGATGCGGGCAAGCCGGTATGCACGCCCGTCAAATCTTCCCTTATCGGAAAACGCTACGGTTATGAAGGGCTGGAAAAACGTATCGGATTCAATGCCCGTGAATATAAAGCAAAGAAATGGCACCCGAAGATACGGAACGAAGTGGCGGTTGCCATGCACGGATGCCGTGGAGACAGGGATGAGTTTATCCGTCTGCTTACCGGAAAAGGCATTGATGCGGTATTCCGTGAGAACGACGAAGGACGTATCTATGGAGCGACTTTCATCGACCACAAAAACCGGGAGGTGTACAACGGCTCACGGCTCGGCAAGGAATTTTCCGCCAATGCCTTCGAGCGGCTGTTCAACACTCCGACCAATATTCCCGATTTGGATGCGCCTGTGCCTGACCTTGAGCGGAAAGGCGTTTTCTCTTCCGGAATGGAAAGCTCCATCGAGCAGGCTTTCGGAATCTTCGGCATTGACACCAACGGTCCCGACCCGCAGGAAGAGGCTCTTGCCCGCAGGCTGCAACGCAGGAAGAAAAAGAGACGCCGCTCACGTGGAATATCCTGATTACAGAATTTATAAACGAACCATTAAAACTATATCATTATGCAACAAGAAGATGATTTGAGAGGGCTGGCCAAGGTCATGGAGTTCATGCGTGCCATATCCATCGTGTTTATTGTCATCCACGTCTATTGGTACTGCTACCGTTCATTCGTGGATATGGGTATCAATATCGGGGTAGTCGACAGGATACTCCTGAATTTCCAGCGGACGGCAGGGCTTTTCAGCAACATGCTCATAACAAAAGTATTTGCCGTCATATTCCTCGCCCTTTCATGTTTGGGAACAAAAGGCGTCAAAAATCAGAAGATGACATGGCGGAAGATACATGCCTCCTTTCTTGCCGGAGTGGTACTGTTCTTTATGAACTGGTGGATGCTCGACCTGCCGTTCAGCCCGATGGTCAATGCCGCTCTATATACGGCAACGCTTACCGCCGGGTATATCCTGCTGCTGATGTCCGGCGTGTGGATAAGCCGGATGATGAAGCACAACCTCATGGAGGACGTGTTCAACACCGCCAACGAGAGTTTCATGCAGGAGACACGGCTCATGGAGAACGAGTATTCCGTGAACTTGCCGACAAAGTTTGTCTATCAAGGCAGGGAATGGGACGGATGGATCAATATCATCAACCCGTTTCGCGCATCCATCGTGCTTGGGACACCCGGGTCGGGAAAGAGTTATGCCGTGGTCAATAACTATATCAAGCAGCAGATTTCCAAAGGGTTCGCGCTTTATCTGTATGATTACAAATTCGATGACCTTTCTGTCATAGCCTATAACGAGCTGCTGAAGAACCTTGACAAGTACAAGGTCAAGCCGGAGTTTTATGTGATAAATTTCGATGACCCACGACGCAGCCACCGGTGCAATCCCATCAACCCGAAATTCATGGTGGATATCAGCGATGCCTACGAATCGGCATACACCATACTCTTGAATTTGAACAAGACCTGGATACAGAAACAGGGCGATTTCTTCGTGGAATCCCCGATTATCCTTCTGGCGGCCATTATATGGTATTTGCGCATTTATCAGGACGGTAAATACTGCACGTTCCCTCATGCGATAGAATTTCTGAACAAACCGTATGCCGATATTTTCACCATTCTGACCTCGTACCCGTCTTTGGAAAACTACCTTTCCCCGTTCATGGATGCCTGGCAAGGGGGCGCGCAAGACCAGTTACAGGGCCAGATAGCGTCGGCAAAAATCCCGCTTTCAAGGATGATTTCCCCGCAGCTTTACTGGGTGATGACAGGCGATGATTTCACGCTCGACCTGAACAATCCCGAGCACCCCAAAATCCTGTGTGTCGGCAACAATCCCGACAGGCAGAACATCTATTCTGCGGCACTCGGACTGTACAACAGCCGCATCGTGAAATTGGTAAACAAGAAAGGGCAACTCAAATCATCTATCATCATAGATGAACTTCCCACGATATATTTTCGCGGTATCGACAACCTCATTGCCACCGCCCGAAGCAACAAGGTGGCGGTCTGTCTCGGCTTCCAGGACTTCTCTCAGCTGACCCGTGACTACGGTGAAAAAGAGGCGAAGGTCATCCAAAACACGGTGGGCAACATCTTCAGTGGTCAGGTCGTGGGAGAAACGGCGAAGAACCTCTCGGAACGCTTCGGCAAGATACTCCAGCAGCGGCAGTCCATCTCCATCAACCGGCAGGACACCTCCACCTCCATCAACACGCAGATGGATTCCCTTATTCCGGCATCGAAAATCGCCAATCTCTCGCAGGGCACGTTCGTGGGCAGCGTGGCGGACAACTTCGGCGAAGAGATAGACCAGAAGATCTTCCATGCCCGCATCATTGTCGATAACGAGAAGGTGGCGGCTGAGACCAAAGCCTACAAGAAAATACCCGTCATCAACGAGTTCAAGGATGCTAACGGCAACGACATCATGCAACAGCAGATAGACCGAAACTATTCTCAGATAAAAGCGGACGTAGTGCGGATAATCGAGGATGAGATAACCCGTATAAAGAACGACCCTGATTTGAAACACCTGATTTCACAGGAAGAAGGCGACAAGGATAATGAATAGCCATTGAAAGGCCGCTTTTTTATTTCAGCCTGCAAAGGTCGTCCCGTGCCTTGTGGATTGAGCAAGGCCGGAGCCCTTGCGGGTTTTCGGGAAAATCTTCCGCGCTCCGCTGGCGGTATTTTCCCGAAAAGCTTTGCACAATCCTGCACGGGACGGTAAGGCAGGCAAGAAATAAAATACCGGCTCGCCGGTCAGAAGTGTTTAATTCAAAAAATATGTTATGGGCAAGACAAAAGAGGTCAATATCCGCAAGGAATATCTGGATCGCATGGAAGGAAATACAGAAGCAATCACCATTGATAAGACCTATTGGAAAGGGGTAGCTTATCCGGTCAGGGAGATCCTGGTCGGCAATGACACTTTCAGGGTGTCGGTGGAAAGCCTATGGGATGAACTGGTGAACGATATGCGTAACGGCATTTATGAGGCGAGCGAGGAGAGCGAGGAGATTGACGGTTACTGTACGAATGAGGAACTATGTACACTGGCCGATGATGACTTGTACAAAATGTGCTGCTGAAATAAAATCACAACAATAAAAAACATAAAGGATATGAAAAAGAGAAGCAACTTCACACCGATGAAAAGATTCCATGAGATTCTTGACCACTATGGTCTGAAACTGATGGAGGTGGGAACCAACCACCTGAGAATATTCTCCGGCAACCGGAAGATGTTCGATTATTATCCCCTGCGGATGAAACTGTTTGATTACAGACAGTGGCAACAACTGACCTATCCGTCACTTGTGGATGGTACGGACAAATGGGAAACGGAGCTGGAAGACATCATCAGCAGACTTATGGTATTACCGCAATAAAATCGAAATCATGAAAGAGAACAACAGACAGACGCTCGTTTGGGACAATATTCCCGAATGGGCAATTTTTGCATTGGAATACGGCATCGAGGAGGAACTGTTCCTGACCAATGAGGATTTGGAGATGATAAGCCGGTTTATCGGTGAAAATTTCCCGAACGGCTACACGATGAGCGTGGACTGGGAATCATGCACGGAGTTCAATCCATGTCCGGCATTCGGAAAACCGTGCAAGACTTACAAGGTAACTTTTGTAACATCATAAATCAACTTGATATGAGAAAGATAACATTAAGCGAATACAATTCCATCCCGAAGGATTACCGTGGGATTTGGAGCGTGGAGCGTTGGGACTTGCCCAATTGGGCGGAGATACGCGAGAAACACATGGGAAAGCGCACCATGATGGTGTATGATAACGGAACGTGCCTGTTAGTGGAAGGGCTCGGATTTGAAATCGTGGACGACAACTCTTGGAAAAAGCCGGAGGAAGTCAAGAAGGAAATAGGTAGTCATTACCTGAAATTCTACAGTGAGCAGGGATGTGAACCTCATTATGCGGACTGTATCATCCGGTGGTGCGACACGTTGGAAACGGTGGAGGTGAGAATCGCACTGGCGATGGATTCCGATAACGAGAGGGACGATGAGATATTCTTTTACTGCGACAGCCTGGAGGATTTGAAATCACTGGCTGATACAGGCAAGGAAGATTTTACCATAGCCGGATGTTCCGGTTTCGGGATATATGAAGAATTGTTACAAACCACTTAAAAACATACGGATATGAAAATCAAATGTCAGGAACACTACGAAAAGACCGTCAAGTATGCGGAAAGCATCGGTGACGAAACGCTGAGAAAATGTATCGAACGGCTCAAGCAATGGGAAGCCAACTCCAATGGCAGGTATGAAATCGAACTGTATACTGATTTTGCTCCGTATTCATTCGGTTTCGCGGAAGTGGCGCAGGACGGGAAAAGAGGCATTGTCGGAGGGCTTCTCTATCATGGCAAGCCGGATCAATCATATGCCGTAATGATTGGTGGACCGTTTCACGGCTGGAGCATACACACTTGAAAAATCGTTTCGCAGTTTGTGTTGAGCGAAAAAAGCGCAGAAGTACTCAAAATCTGATTACCTTTTACACTTTTTTCGCTCATTTTTTATTTCCGTCTGCTTATTCTGAAATCTCCAAAATCAGAAAGCTAAAATCTGTATTTGACGGATTAAAATTCAATTCTTGCAGGTTTTTCGCAAAAATCAAAGATTAGATCGTTATATGGCAAATTTAGATACCAGCAATATTTCTTTTTCAGGTGTTACTTTTATTGATATGCTATTTTTGCAATCTGTCTATTAATTGAGAGCGAACAAGGTCGTACCCCAACTGAGGATTGAACCCCCTCTCCGGACGGATAAGATTTTGTGTATCTCCTAAGAAATCAGAGTCAGACATCTTCTCTTCCATATTGTTAATGAACTGTTTGTATGTCGGTGGTTGTTGAACAACAAAAGACATATAACGGTGGTAACAACGCATAATTTCTTCGACATCAACTGATGCTTCAGACAAAGCGACATACAAGTCAAAAAGGTCGCGACCCTTTTTCCTTTGGTACAAGGCTCTCAGTTTTGTTCCCAACAGTTCATTTAAACGATATGTTGTTACTTCGCACTTGCCGGAGAACCAACTATTTTCCATTTCAAATGGTATTTTGACTAATCCAAGTTCATTGAAATGCTCAAAACAGTTTATCTCGATTTTTAAGCGTAGAGGAATTGTGGGAGGTATTTCCGACTCCATACGAAACAACATCGTGTTATTATATCGTTTTTGTTTTGTTACTCTATCCGGCAAAAAATCCAAAACTTCTCCAAGTCTGAACATTATTGGCTTTATCGGTCCGGGAGTAATTTGAACTAAGTCAATATCTTCACTATATCTGGGCTGTGGCGTCAGATATAGTTTATGAAGTGCGGTTCCTCCTCTGAAAGCTAATTGTGAAGCAAGAAACTCATCGCTAAAAATAGCGACTAACGCACGTGATATAATGAGGTCTTGCTCTACTTGTGCGTTGTCATTCCATGGAACTATCTTATTCCATTGAGTTATGGCTGTTCTGTTTATCATATTTCGTCAGTTTCTATTATCGTATTTACAAAAATTTTCCAACGGTTATTCCTTTCCGCGCAATCTTTTGGTTTGTTTATAGTTAGAGGAATATATTTGAAACGCTTTACATATGAAATCAATTCCATATATAGCGTATCTGCAATTTCTGCTGCATTTAGAACTTCATCCAGTATATATCCCAATCGTTGAATAGTTGCGATTGATGTATAACCAAACAACTTATTGGAAGCACCACGAAAATCTAATTTTTCTGTAAGTTCTTCCAATATAGTAGCTGCTCTTGAAAGTCCCCCTATATATTGCTCATATTGTACAATGTCAAGAGCTGTCAATTCTGCATTCGAATAATATATCACTCCTGTTTCAGAATTTTTTGATAACAAAAAATCTGTTGGAATTTCCTTGCGGTATATCCAAACAAGTGTATTGTTCTTTGATTGCGAAACAGAAGACTTTGGAAATACCGACATTACAGAAAATTTCTGTGGACGTTGATGAGCTGCACCATGAATTTCTGCCGCATTTAAGAGACTAATATAATAAGGCTTGTTTAGATACGACATCAACTGATCTATGTAATATATCGGTGGTACCATTCTTTTGGCAGCATAATGAGGAGGAATAATAACGTAGAAACCTTTATAGACCGGATATATAATACCTTGTGATGACATACGGAACAAATCATTTTTAATGACCTGCTCTGAATAATGTGGTAATGCCAACCTAATTTCTTCAACTGAAAAAGTTGGAAATCCACTTATCTCTCTATCTCTAATCCATTCACGTATTGTCATAATGCGTAATTTTAGTGCAAAGGTACTCAAAAAATGATTACCATTGCACCAAGACGATGCATATTTCGTTCAATGGGTAATTTTTCCATATTCTTCCATAAACAACCATCCTAAGTCACGCTTCACTCACTAAGTCCCTTTAATAAGTTAACTCGGAGGACGATACCTTCCACGTTCGAGCCTCCGGTTTTCGCGCAAAAAATTCCCTGCGGTAATTTTTCACCCGAAAAAACGCTCCGGTATCGCCGTCCGAGTTGGGGAAAAGGTCGGGACTTAGCAAGCGAAGCGACCTACGACGCATAGGACAAGGTCAAGATAAAACCGGACGGCGGTATTTTACACAATCAGACCATCTCAATTGGAACAGCCGCACTATCGGCAAAACCTTTCCCTTTCGGCAGCCTGTTTTATCAGAAATACCGGAAAGCGGGGACAAAAGCAGCTCGCTCCCAACTCTGCATAATACAGGTTTTCTTTTTCTCCTCTTCGTCCCCTTTCCCTGCCTCGGTTACTCTCTGCCTTCCCGTACCTTGTTCCGCTTTTCCCCCTCTGTTTTTTCCTTTTTCGTTCCCATGCTGTCACCCCTGCGGTGAAACATGATGACAAGCGATGTAATGTGTAGTTCAACGCTTTACAAATCAATTATTTATCAAAATATGCCATATATATTTGCAGTGACAATCTCAATTATCAACCTTAAAAAAGCAGTTATGGCAAAGAAAAATGTAAGGGACGAACCCTTGACGCCGCAAGTGACCGAGAACGACCAGATGAGCGACATCGTGTTCATCCTCGACAAGATGGAACTGATTTTACAGGCGGTGTCCAAAATCGGAAAGGACGGCAAGTACAGCACCGTTCCGGCGGACAAGGAGCACCAGAACTCCTTCCTGAAAATCGACCGGTACGCCAACATCTTCGAGAACTTCATCAAGAACTTCTGGAGCCAGCTCAAGGATCCGACCCGTTTCGGCATCCTCTCCGTCAAGGAGGACACGCTGGACAGCCCGGAAGTAAAGCAGGCCATCGAAGACCTCGCCGCCGGAAAGCAGACAAAAGCCGTGGAGGACTTCCTCAAAAAATACGAGGTCATCCCGCGCGGCAAGGAAAACCAAAGTATCAACAATCAAAATCAAGAAGAAATGGCAAAGAAAAATGAAACCCAGCAGCAGGCCGTCCCGGGTGACGGCACGCAGCAGCCCAAGTACCGCTACAACGAATCCATGATCAATTGGGAGGAACTGAAGAACTTCGGACTTTCCCGTGAATACCTCATGGAGCGCGGTCTCCTCGACCAGATGCTCAAGGGCTACAAGACCAACCAGGTGGTTCCCATCAGCATGAATTTCGGTTCCGCCGTGTTGCGCACCGATGCCCGCCTTTCGTTCCAGCAGTCCGTGGGCGGCCCTATAGTGCTCGGCATCCACGGCATCCGCCAGAAACCCGAACTCGAACGCCCGTACTTCGGCCACATCTTCTCCGACGAGGACAAGAAGAACCTGTTGGAGACCGGCAACATGGGGCGTGTAGTGGAACTGAAGGGACGCAACGGCGAGTACATCCCGTCCTTCATCAGCATCGACAAACTCACCAACGAGGTGGTCGCCATGCGTGCGGAAAACGCCTTCATCCCGAAAGAAATCAAGGGTGTGAAACTGACCGAGCAGGAAATCAACGACCTGCGCGAAGGCAAGAAGGTGTTCATCGAGGGCATGATTTCCAACAGTGGCAAGGAATTCGACGCCCATATCCAGGTCAATGCCGAGCGCAGGGGCATCGAATACATCTTCGAGAACGACAAGCTCTTCAACCGCCAGTCGCTGGGCGGTGTGGAACTCACCAAACAGCAGATTGAAGACCTCAATGCAGGCAAGGCCATTTTCGTGGAGGGGATGGAACGCAAGGACGGCGAGATATTCTCCTCGTATGTGAAGCTGGACGAGGCCACGGGCAGGCCCTCCTACACCCGTTACAATCCGGACTCCCCGGAGGGAGCGCGCGAAATCTACATCCCCATGGAAATCAACGGCGTGAAAATAACCGCCGAGGAACAGCAGCAACTGCGCGAGGGCAAGGTCATCTTCCTCAATGACATGGTAAACCGCAATGGCGAGGAGTTTTCCTCTTTCATAAAGGCAGACCTGGAGACGGGACGCCTGAGCTATTCACGCACGCCGGACGGCTTCGACCAGCGTGCCGAGTTCAAGATACCGGACAAGGTATGGGACGTGCAACTGACCCGGAAACAGCGTGCCGACCTCCAGAGCGGCAAGGCGGTACTGGTCGAGGGCATCAAGGGCTACGACGGCAAGACCATCTCCCAGTATGTCAAGGCGAACTTCAACCAGGGCAGGCTGGACTTCTACAACGAGAACCCGGACCGCAAGCGTGACGCCTCGCAACGCAACGTGGTGGCGGATGCGCAGAAACAAAGGCAGGACAACGGCAAGTCCAAGGGGGCAAGCATCGCCTGAGCGTGAATCAACTGAATGTCAAATCAAAAAAGATGAAATATGAATACGGACAATAAGGACAACACGCCTTTCAAGGCGGAAGACGTGAACTGGGAAGAACTGGCGGGAATCGGTATCCTGAAGGACGAGCTGGAGATGTCGGGGGAACTTGGCACGCTGCTCAAGGGTGAAAAGACGAACGTGATGCCGCTCAGCCTCGTGCTGCTCGGCGTGGACGTGGTGATGGACGCCACCCTGCAACTGGTGCGCAAGGACGGCGGCACACTGATTGAAATCCTCGGTGTCAAGCCGGTGGCCTGACAAACGCCCATCCATTATAACAAGTAAAAAATGTCAAACCGCCGTTTCCCGTTTTTCCGGTTCCGGTAGCGGGGAACGGCTTAAATTTTATCCGAAATGAAAGCAATCATAGCAGAAAAACCGAGTGTCGGCATGGATATCGCCCGTGTGGTCGGGGCTAACGACAAGAAGGACGGCTACTGTATTGGTAACGGCTATATGGTCACGTGGGCGTTGGGACACTTGGTGTCGCTCGCCATGCCTGGCGCATACGGCTACACGAAAACCACCGCCGAAGACCTTCCGATGCTGCCTGACCCGTTCCGGCTGGTGTCCCGTCAGGTCAGGACGGACAAAGGGCTGGTGACGGACATCGCCGCCGCCAAACAACTGAAGGTCATCGACAGCGTGTTCGACCGGTGCGACAGCATCATCGTGGCCACCGACTGTGCCCGTGAGGGAGAACTTATCTTCCGGTGGATCTATTCCTACCTGGGCTACACCAAACCGTTTCAACGCCTGTGGATCTCCTCGCTCACGGACGAGGCCATCCGCGAGGGCATGGCGAACCTGAAGGACGGCAGGGACTACGACAGCCTGTATGCCGCCGCCGACTGTCGGGCGAAGGCGGACTGGCTGGTGGGCATGAACGCGAGCCGCGCGCTGGCGGTAGCTTCCGGCTCAGCGAACAACTCCATCGGGCGTGTGCAGACCCCGACGCTCGCCATGATCTGTGCCCGCTTCAAGGAGAACCGGAATTTCGTATCTACCCCTTACTGGCAACTGCACCTCACGCTGAAACGGCAGGACGCGCACCGCATGTTCATCCATACGGAAGAGTTCAAGGATAAGGAAGCGGCAGAAGCGGCATACCGGAAAATCACTTCCGATTCTGTGGCAACAATCACCAAGGCGGAACGCAAAAGGACTTTCCAACAGGCTCCGCTCCTGTACGACCTGACCACGCTCCAGAAGGAGTGCAACATCCATTACGACCTGACGGCGGAGAAGACCCTCTCCATCGCACAGTCTTTATACGAAAAGAAACTGGTTTCCTATCCGAGGACAGGAAGCCGTTATATCCCCAAGGATGTCATGCCGCACATTCCTTCCCTGCTGGAGAAAGTGGCCATGATGCCGGAATTCGGGGAATACGGACAGTCTTTCGACCTATCCAATCTGAACACCCGCAGTGTGGACAGCTCGAAAGTGACCGACCACCATGCACTGATTATCACGGGCATCTTACCCGAAGGGCTGTCAGAGGCGGAATCCACTGTTTACGTCCTGATAGCCGGAAGAATGCTGGAGGCGTTCTCACCGCCTTGCGAGAAGGAACTTTCAGTCGTGGAATGTTCCTGCGAGGGAATGGTGTTCCGCTCCCGTTCTTCCACCATCGTCAACCCGGGCTGGCGAGGCGTGTTCGCCAGGAAGGAGGATCGGGAGAAGGACGAACCGGAACGTGACGGTGGAACGGCGGAGTTCGCCGAAGGCGAGACCGTCCCGGTCATGGGACACGGGATGGCGCAGAAAAAGACCATGCCCAAGCCGCTGTACACGGAAGCCACCCTGCTGGCGGCAATGGAGAGCTGCGGGAAAAACATCACGGACGAACAGGCGAAGGAGGCCATCAAGGACTTGGGCATCGGCACACCTGCTACCCGTGCCGCCATCATCTCCACACTGCTCAAACGCGACTATATCGCCCGCTCCGGCAAGAGCATCATCCCGACCGAAAAAGGGCTGTATGTCTACGAGGCGGTGAAGGACATGCGCGTGGCGGACGTGGAACTGACGGGCAGCTGGGAGAAGACCCTGGCGCAGGTAGAGGGGCATACCCTCGACACGGGGACTTTCATGCAGTCCATCCGGGATTACACCCGCAGAGCAACCGAAGAGATCCTGCGCCTGGATTTTCCAGCCATGCAGGAAAAGGCATTCACCTGCCCCAAGTGCAAGGCGGGGAAAATCATCCTCCGTTCCAAAGTCGCCAGGTGCGACCATGACGGGTGCGGGCTGCTGGTATTCCGCCGCGTCCTGAACAAGGAACTGACCGACAGCCACCTGGAGCAGCTTTTCTCTTCCGGCACCACCAGGCTTATCAAGGGGTTCAAGGGAAAGAAAGGCGTGGCGTTCGATGCCGCCGTCACTTTCGATGCGGAGTACAACACGGTATTCTCGTTCCCCAAAACCGGGAATGGAAAGAGAAAATAACACCGTCATTCCAATTCGCGGGCAAAGGTAGCGCACCGCCCTTTTCCACCGGCAAGGTCAGGCCCTCCGGGTTTCGGGAAAAATCATCCTCGCGCCGCTCCGGTATTTTCCTCCGAAAACCTTGCCTGTGGAGGCGGTACGCGTTCCGGCCCTTGAAATTGGAAAAGACTGTTTCACCCGTTAATAATAAGGTATCATGAAGACAAGGGAATGTATCAATAAGATTAAAGCGAGCGGATGGGTACGGACCACCGCGTTGGGCGTTGCTGCCTTCATCGTGTTCGGTTATATGTACACACGGGGCATATCCCCCGTGTGGGCTGCGGTAGCCATCGTGTGCTTCAGGGGATTCTTCAGGTTCCTCTACCGGATAGCCTGCCTTCTGGTGGCTGCCGCCATACTTTTCTGCATCCTCAGTTTTCTGGTATCCTGACACTATACGGGTATGAAACATAACCGTTATCCAACAATATACCGCATGATCTTACGAATAGGGGCTGTCCTACCGGGCGGCCCTTTTTGTTTCCCGTGTCCCATGAGAGTAAAGGCAATAAAGACGGTAATCAAAAGAGAAGGGATGAAGAATACAGGCTTGGCAGACCGGGAACTACCGGGCAAAGTTGGCAAATGCTTCTTTTCGGACGGCAAGGTCAGGCCTTCTGGTTTCGGAAAAAATCATCCTCACTGCGTTGCGGTATTTTTCCCGAAAACCTTGCCTTACCGGAAGCATTTACCGTCCGGCCCTTGTAGTTCAACGGGCTGCCAAAGCCCGAGTATTCACAATTAAAAAATAAAGAAGTCATGAACCAAGCATTTGCAACAAGCGCACCGCCGGCACCCATGGGGATGCCCATGCCGGTAACGAGAAGGAAAAGACGGGTGGAACCGGAGCCCGCCATCAAGTTCCCGCCACGTGGGACGACCGGGCCGGTACACATCTCCACCCTGTTGAACCCCGTCCTGGAAATATGCCGCCATCCCGACAGGAACCGGCTGTTGGCCAAACTATTCAGTGAAGAATAAAACCGAGTAATAACTTTTAATACGTCAAGATTATGTTTTTTACAGCAATCCACCAGATGATGACAGAAGGCGTGGATCTCACGCTCGTCATCCGCAAAGCGAACGGACAACTGACAGTATCCACACTGCCGAAGTCGAACGGGCTGAAAGACGAAGCCCAGAACCACCTCGTCCCCTTGACCGTCAGCGGACTGCCGCAGGAACTGGACGCAGGTTTCCTGCAAGCCGTCGCACGGCCGATACAGAAGGCGGCGGGCCTGATTTCCAATATGGCGCAATTCGAGGCGCAGGCTGAGAAGGCCGCATCCGAGAGCAAGGCGGCAAAGGAAACGAAGGCGAAGGAGACGAAAGAGGAAAAGGAGAAGCGGGAGAAGTACGAGAAGCACTTCAAGAAGGCGGAGGAACTGATTGCCGCAGAGAACCACAAGGACGCGATTGCCGTGCTCGGACAGGCACGCCTTTACGCCAAGCCGCAAGACCAGAAGAAGATTGACGGGATGGTGGCGGAACAGACAAAGGCGATGAACAAGGGCAGCCTGTTTGAGCTGATGGATGAAGCCGCTCCACAGCCGCAGGCACAACCGGCACAACAACCACGGCAGGCTCCACAGTATCCCCAGCAACCGCAGGCGCAAAGACCGATGGCGGCACAGCAGGTACCCGGCGGACAGCAGAGACCGGTAGCCAACCCTCAGCCACGGCAGGAGATGTGGCCGCCGCAACAACCGCCGCAGGGACCGGCACAATATTACACCCAGCCACAGCCGCAACCCTACATGGGACAGCAGCCCGTACCGCAGCAGCCACCGCAACCAGCCCACGCAGTATATCCAGGAGCGCATTGGCAGGAGCCGGTACAACACCCGGAAGAACTGAACCCGCATTACCATGCCGGAGATGACGAACCGAACTACCGTCCGGAGGATTATGAGGAATATCCCGACTTCCCGCAATCCATGTTGGAAAATCATGTTTCACAATATCAAGCAGTATAGGACTATGGCACTCGAAATCACAGGAATGACACGCTCATTCACATTCAAGAAAGGCAGCGGGATGGTAACGCTCGATGACCCCAACCCGTCGGACAGCCCCGAAATGGTCATGAGCTATTACTCCAACTTCTACCCGGAGCTGACAACGGCTACGGTACACGGGCCTGTCATCAAGGACGACAAAGCCGTGTACGAGTTCAAGACCACCATCGGGACTAAAGGATAGGAGGCATGAAGAAGAAAAGCGAGAAAAAAGACCCTAAAAAGAAGAAACCATGTGTACCATTGGACGAACGGCAGTCACAGCAGCTGGCAAGGCTCATCATCGGACAGGCACGGAGGAATGTACGGTACGGAGTGAACAGGGAAGAACGGATTGCGGCTCCAAGCGGGGCCGTAATTCTTTTCTGAGCATGCCATTGGTACCATTGGCGCAGAATAGCCTGGCCGTGGAATATTACGACGGCTGCGAATGTAATGGAATAAACGTGATCACGCAGGACAACTACGAATTCCTGCGTGATTCGTATTTCAGGTATGCCCTGCTGTTGCAGAAGGAGGCGGTCCATACACCCGGGAAAAGCATCGGGGAAGGCATCGCCAGACTATATGACGAGATGAACACGCTGGTCGGGGACGGGCTGAATGTCAATATCGAGCATGAAGGCGGCAGGCTTTTCTTCCGGCTGTGGAAGTACCACAAATGGGGAAAATTCACGCTGTACTATTTCCCGGTGAGGTTCCTGGAATCGCTCAATCCCGTTTTAAGAAGGATTGCCATTACCTTCATCCACAAACTGATGAAGGCAAACGGCATTGATACATTCGTGGATTACGATGAATCGGATTTTATGTTTGAGATGCTTTCGGAGGATGACGGCAGCGAATCGGAGGACTGGAAAGAACGCATGAAATTGCTGGATTCCTATAGGAACGGGAAAATCAGCAGGCTGCTCAAAAGGGTGGAATCGAAATCGTACTACGGCGATTTACCGAAAGCACTTGGGTCGTATACTCCGCAAAACGGGTTTGAGCGGTCTTTGGTCGATGCGATGAGACAGGGCCTCCCGTTCCTGACACCTGAAACGGGCATCATGCAATACGGGTATGACGCCTACTACTCGGAGAACCCGGACTTTCATCCGATGTACCTGCAACAGCAGATAAGGGTCGTGTATGATGCCGAAGACATCGTGTCCGAGTATCTTGTCGACTATTACAATTCCTGCAGCAGGGAGACCTACGACATCACCCCGGTGACTGTCCGCGATCTGTCGCCCGATACCGAAGAGCTGTTCCGGATGGACGATTACCCGGAACGGTTCTTCCGGTGGGCGGACGAATTCATATCTTTAATCTGTTGAGCCATGTTGGAAACAAATGAACTTACCAAAAAACTGAGGACGCTGCTCCATCCACGGGTGGCGTTGATTGCCTATTCAGATGAGAATGACAACTCTTATACCTCTGAGGACAGCTACTTTATCGAGATAAGGGATATAGACGATAACGGCATGATGGGGGAAGGCCGGCCCGTCACGGTGGATTTCATGAACGAACTGGTGCGGGGTTACTCCGAAAGCCACAGCACCACGCCATACGGCAGGATCCCGTCCAATATGCTGTGGTGCGACCCACGCAAGGGCAGCGAGAAATATATCTGGTACAATCCCCCGCAGAAACGGATGATGTTCTTCAAGGAATCCCTCAATATAGAGAGTGCGGAATACAACCTGCCGGGAGTCATTTACGTGACCGACGGCGGTTCGCTGAGCATCTACGCCTACAAGGACAAGAAGCTGACGGATAATACGGAACTTTATGCCGCGCCGTTCTTTAACGTGACAGGGGCGAACGTTTGCCTGGGGTCCGCGAAAATAGACAAACCGAAAGACCTGACCTACAAGAACCTGCTGGAGTATTGGGAGAAGAAGTTCTGGCTGACGGAGTTCTCGCACTTGGGTAGCGGGGGCAATCCGACCAGATCCAACTTGGTGCTGGTGACAAAGGCGGCAAAGGACAAGCCTTTCAACCTCGACGAACTGAACCCCTTGAATAACTTGAAACTGAAAGATATATTGAGATGAAAAGAGTACATTACATTGACAACTACCTGCTGAACCCGCAACACCCGGTCACGGTGAACCTGATTGGAGCTGGAGGAACCGGCTCGCAGGTACTGACTTGTCTGGCACGGTTGGACGTGACACTGCGGGCACTCGGACATCCGGGACTGTTTGTGACGCTCTATGACCCGGACATCGTGACGGATGCCAATATCGGCCGGCAACTCTTCGGGCTGTCCGACTTGGGGCTGAACAAAGCGCAATGCCTGGTTACCCGTGTGAACAATTTCTTCGGCAATGACTGGAGGGCGGTGCCGGGAATATTTCCGGCCATGTTGAAAGACGTCAGGCGGGACAATATGGCGAATATCACCATCACCTGCACCGACAACATCAAGTCAAGGCTGGATTTATGGAACGTGCTGAAAGCCATGCCTGCCCCTAATTACCATGATTACGGGACACCGCTTTACTGGATGGATTTCGGGAACACGCAAAGCACGGGGCAGGTCGTGTTGGGAACCATACCCAAGAAAATAAAACAGCCCGCTTCTGAAATGTACAAGACCGTAGGCTCATTGAAGGTCATTACCCGGTTCGTGAAATACGCGAGGGTGAAGGAGGAAGATTCAGGACCGAGCTGCTCCTTGGCGGAGGCGTTGGAGAAGCAGGACTTGTTCATCAACTCTACGCTGGCGCAACTCGGCTGCAATATCCTGTGGAAAATGTTCCGTAATGGGATGTTAGAACATCACGGGCTGTTCCTTAATTTAGAAACGATGAAAGTGAATCCGATAATGATATAACTTAAAGAGGTTGAGCCAAATGCAAATTTTGTAAGAATCAAATCTAAACGAACATAATTTCACTTTACGCACATGTTAATAATTACCTGTCAATCCATTCCTTAAGCCTCTGCGCCTTTTCCTTACTCACTTGTATTTCCGTCTTCGGATAACCTTTCAAACGGACAATCAATTTCCCTCCAAAATAATTACCGAGGAACAGGACGTGTTCTACATTGATGATATATTGGCGGTTTGCCCGGAAGAAATAATCGGGGTTCAGTTGGTGTTCAAGTTCATCCATTGACACATTGACCACTTCTGAAGTACCGTTGTTAAGACGGAGATATACAATTTTGTTTTCTGTTTCGATGTGGTTGATATCAGAAACGCGCACGGTCTTATATCCGTCACGATAAGGAAGCAGGAAACGCTCCCGATAACGGAATCGGTTTTTCTGTAAGGCATCAAAAAGCTGTTGTAGGTTTTCGTCGGTATAATTCTTACCGGCTTTGGTCGCCTTGTCAATGGCTGCTTCAAGTTCATCCGGATCCAACGGTTTCAGAAGATAGTCGAAACTGTTGAACTTGAATGCCTGTACCGCATATTCGTCGTATGCGGTGGTAAATATGATAGGTACGGTTGCTGGGGCATATTTGAGAGCTTCAAAACTCAAACCGTCAGTCAGACGGATATCCGCAAGGATGAGGTTTGTCATTTTGCCGGATTGAAAGAATTCGACTGTCTCTTTGATGCTGGCAAGAGGACCTTCGACAATAAATGTTCTGTCAATGTCGTTCAGCAGCCTTATGAGGCGTTTGGCATTGCGTGGCTCGTCTTCAAGAATCAGTATGTTCATAGGAGGATGGTGTTTTTATGATGGGCAGACTTACCGAATAAAAGTTTTCGGCATTCTCTATCTTGACCTTTTTATCACAAAGCAAAGTATATCGTTCTGTGATATTTTTAAGTCCTAAACCGGTTGATTCGATTGGGGACATCAAAGGTAACTTAAGGTTGCAGACTGTTATATAATCATCGGACAACTTTATGTCAATGACCAGCGGATGTGCAGATGAAAAGCTGTTATGCTTTATTGCGTTTTCTACAAGAAGCTGCAACACAGCCGGAGGAAGAAAACCTTTGCATTGTCTGATTCCCGGACTTATTTTCGCAATGACACCTTCGTCGTGGCGCACCTTCATCAGGTACAAGTATGAATCAAGAAACTTGATTTCGTCCGCTACAGGTATCAGGTTCCGGTCCAGATTGGTGATGATGTATCGGTATACTTTCGACAGGTTGCTCAGGAATTTTCCGGCAAGTCCGGTATCTTCTTCTATCAGTTCCAGCAGGTTGTTGAAGTTGTTGAACATGAAATGCGGATTGATTTGCAGTTTCAGGGAATTGAGCTGTGACTGTAAGGCTATCTCCTTTTCTTTCATCAGTGCCATTTCAAGTGTCTGTTTCTCGTCGCGTGCCTTGATGTAAGACTGAAGATAGAACGTGTTGGCATAGACGCTTGACAAGAATGTGGATATCATGGCAAAAGTATATGTGCCTTTCATGTTGAGGAGTTCGTCAAGAAGCCCGTTGCCGTTTTCACCCCATAAGAAGTTGAACAAAGAAACCATGCCGAATGCGACAACGTTGTTAAGTGTCAAGAGGCAGGAAGCATAGACAATCACCCACACGTAGGATGTCCTAAATGGCAATATCCTAAAGACCAAAAAGGAAAATCCTAAAGAGATGTAGGTAAATAGCACACACAACAGATAATCGATGATATAATCGGCTACCGTCATCTTTGGCAATTGGTCGGCGGTTTCATCATCGAGTATAAACCACAGGATGAGGTAGAGCATAAAGGAAACGGTCGATAACAATAGACCGTTCTTCCAATTCATTATTTTCATATTCTCATTGGTCATATCGGATACAAAGTTACTTCATATTCCGCAAAAATAGGGATTTACTTCTTTAGTTGATAGGATAAAACCGACTGAAACGGATAAAATCACCCTTGAAGTGATGAAAATGAATGTTGAAACGAATGGAGTTGCACTTTATGTTTGCCGAAATGCCACTTAGAAAATCTGTTTTTCAAAATAAACCTCCTATTTAGGCGGTTCAGATATAAATTTATCCGTTTCAGTCGAATTTTACTGTTACAGCCAAAGCAACACGGGTAATTTTGCATCCATATAGGGTAAATACCGCATGATAAAGTCTGAATCAACCAAATTTTTAAGTAGCATGAAACATTTAAGTTTTTTGAGAAGACATGCCAATATAGTATTCTGCTTACTTTTATGTCTTGTCTATCAGAGAGCTGAATCTAAAGAATTGTTTTCAAACAATTCTTTAGATACTTGCTATGTGTTAGCTATTGCAAATGTCGATTTAACAACGGATTTGCAAAAAAAATATGAAGAGAGGAACATTGCAACGTCTGCGATTGTCGGATACAGCTTTAGTGATGATGAGGTGAAAATTTATTTGTTGGATGACAGGTATGATTTTGATCTGTATTCTATCCAGAAAGGAGATAGCATAACTTTACATTATCCTCATACGTCACAAGAGAAAGAGAAGAAAGCAATAGCTATACATAATCACAGTTTCCAAGAACGTATCAGAAAGAATGATAGCATCTATATTGATATTGATTTTTGGAATATTGAGAAGAAATTGAGTTTGCCCCCTTCTTTGGACGATGGCCTGTTCCTTAAATGGGAAATCGCAAAACGACGCTTTATAAAGCATATAGTAAAAGATAGCCAAGGCTTCCATAAATTAGATGTTGAGAACGAAGATGATTTACGTTTGTCCAAGCGTACATTCGGCCAGTTATATTGTATGTACATATTGGCACATAATGAGACCATAAGGCATATAAAGTAACTTATTTGTTTTTTTATAAATGATTTTTGTATGAAGAAAATTCTATTGACATTGCTTCTTGCACTGCCATTCTGCATGGTGGCGAAAGCAAAAGATTTCAGAGTGGGAATAACGGGAGGTTACAACCTCAGTTCTCCAAGTGGTTACAAATCTCAGTCCGGTTTTCATGTCGGTGTAAAGGGAGAGCTTGGTCTTCCTATAGTGACAAAAGGCCTTTACATGGACTTCGGATTGATGCTCTCTTCACATGGCTGGAAGAGTCCGGGATACTATTACGACGGTAACTATAACCCCACTGCAGGCGAAAAAACAGACAAACCATCATCTGGCTATACTTCAGACAATAAGTGTACCCCTTACTACCTGAATATTCCCGTCCATATCGGCTACAAGTTTTCCGTAGGACGGAATGTCAGATTGTTTGTCAATGCCGGACCGTATTTTAACATCGGCCTGTTTGGTAAAGCAAAAGAGACCATTACTCCCGATAAGGGAACTGCCACGACAAAAGAGATGGCAGGCAATGTGTTCAGTGACAAGATGCTTAATCGCTTCGATTGGGGGCTGGGATTCCGTGCCGGAACGGAGATTGCCCGCCATGTCCAGCTTTCCATTGGGTATGATTGGGGGATGAAGAATATAAACAAGAGTGGTGTGGACAGCAAGAACAGGACATTTGTGGCATCCTGCACTTACATGTTCTGAAAAAGGGTATAAGTTTATACTATAAGAACCGTTATGTGGAAACAGAAATTGAAAATTTGCGGTATTAATCTGGCGGCATATAGTGTGTTTCTCATTATCATGGCTATGTTGTCCGTTTGCTCCCGATTGTACGGGCAAGAAAAAACAATGTTGTCCCCTGAACATACCAAACGGATTGCACCGGGCATTGACACCACCAAACTGCCGTCTTTTGAATATGGAAAGTCATTTCTGTCTCCACATTTTGGTATCATTCACAAGAAACCTGAAATGCTTTTGAATTTTCGCCCTGATTACACGTTAGGAATTCCTGTTGACCGTTCATCCTTACATAAAGGAGAATATCGCGTTGGCGGAGTTATTCATCGGTTTGACAAAGTGAATATTTGGGGACATGGCAGACAGGAGAACATCATAGGAGTTGGCGTATCGAACTATGCTGAAGTTAGAACGGCATATTCTCCAAACGAGAGATGGAAATTGGGCATAAGCCTCTATGCGCACAAACTGAGTATTCCTCGTTCGAGTAGCAATACATTCGGGATTGAAACCGATGTTTCCTATCAATTCTATCCCAAAACATCGCTTCATCTCTTTGGTACATACTATCGCACATACCTGTTGAATATGAAACCGAAGAGGTGTTCAGGCGGCTATCATTATGGCGGTTATCTGTCTTTTGATTTGGCAGAACGATGGACAATGGATGTGGGCATGAGAAGTTATGGCAACAATTTGTTCCACCAGCAATGGACTGTGCCGATTATACGTCCGTCGTATAAGCATAACGGCAGCGAAATAAACGCTGATTTTGGTGGGATGTTCCAGCAAATCCTGAAAGGTTTATTCTTTAATCATTGACAAGTATGAAACAGAAAAAAAGCAAAATAACGATTATTGCAGTATGGGTTCTGCTATGCGGGTGCGTGGTATGCATGGGTTCGTGCAGCCATTTGCTATACAATCCGTCCAACAAGGCAGAACAAGTGACGGTGACTATTAAACAGCCCATAAAATAAAGTTCATATGATTATGTGATAATCTAAAACAAGATTGCAAAACCCGTAAGAAAGTTATTTCAAATAATGAATATGGCGTTTCGGATGCTGTTTTCGCCGTTTTAGATAAAATGTAATTGAAGAGCTTACACTGAAGTACTACTTTTGTTTTGCAATTGCATAAAAGAGCGTTCAACAAAACAACAAGGTTTTAAAAAAAAGAACAATGAAAAAAGTAAAATTTATCAAATTCACTATGGCGTTTTTCGCCTGTGTTCTTGCAGTAACCATGGGTTCCTGCGATAAGAACGATGACCCCAAAATTCCAGATCTCAAGTGCACCCCTTCTAAGGTAGAAGTGGCTCCCGGTAAAACAGCAACGGTGACTGTAAGCGGTGGCACAGCTCCATTTACAGTGACCTCAAGTGATAGCAAAATTGCAACAGCTAAAGCAGACAAGAACACTATTACAATTACCGGTGTCAAAAATGGTACAGCGACCATACTCATCTCCGACTCAAAGAAACTTACAGGAAAGGTTCCTGTGATGGTCAAAGATATGGCATCCGAACTTGATTTCGATAAAAAGTCTATATCCGTAACTGCCGGGAAGGAAGAGACTGTCACTGTAAAAGGTGGTTCCGCTCCTTTTACAGCAACCGCCAAGGACACGAAAATTGCCACAGTCACAATCAAAGATAGAAAGATTATTATCAAAGGCGTCAAGGCTGGCAGCACTTCAGTGACTGTTACTGATAAGGATAAGAAAGCTGGAACTATTTCAGTTACAGTAAAATAAAGTGTTAAAAATCCTATTGGGAAGGAAGAAGAAACGCATGTATTTTTTCTTTCCAATAGGATTGTTATGTATTATGGTTTGCTAACAAAAATGAATGGAGTAATGGGATATCGAAAAAGGAGTCGTATTGACAATTGTCTTTTTATTAGTTATTTGCATGACAAATTGCCGTTCATGCTGCTACGGATAAGGGTCAGTAATAATTTTGGAGATAAATACGAATTATATAAGACCCCGTTATTGTATCCTTACCTAAGTTTTGGATATACTATTAAATAACGTCAATAGTTCAAAATGGAAAATCCACTTCCTTTGAAACTCATAGAAGAGCAAGAGTTATTTGAAAAACTGTTGGAACTTCTGGTTTTATCAACGCATTCTCCCAAAGGCCGATTTTCAAAAGATAAAGTTACATTATATTTAAGAAAAAGATGGAAACAACAAAAGATGGGAACACTGTAAAATTGTTATTGCCTTTCCCTCATTTTTTGTGGATTTTTGATGTAATACTGAGTTAATATTGTGACCACGAGGTCGTTGTTGGGAATTCGCGTGAGGATGGGCAATGGATAAGAAACTGGCGGTGTGTTTGGTTACGCTATATTTCTCACGCTTTCAAATAACTCTTTTACCTGCTGCAAAGTTAGCATTATTTTTTGGATTACGCCTTATATCGGGGCGTAATTCTCTTTGTGTCCGGAGACTTGTAACGGCTTTAATTCAGGTTTAATTCAGGTTGCCAATATCCATGACCACTATTCACCTAAAATAAAAATATCAGTCATACGGAGGCGGAGTTTCCATAACTCCAGGCAAAGGTAACTCGTGTTCCTGTCGTACGGGCAAGGTCAGGCCCTGCGGGTTTCGTGGAAAAATCTTCCGCGCCCCCGTGGGGCTTGCGGTATTTTTCCCGAAAACCTTGCCCGTACGGAACACGACCTTTGCAGGCCTGTAGTTATGGGAACTCCGGCCCCATAAGCCGGAAATAAACAAGAATAGAAGTATATGGAAGCGACAAAGAAAAAGTACACCATTGAAACGCTCCTGCCGTTGAACCTGTCTTATGACCGGGACCATACGTTGACACAGGCCGACGTGGACATGGCGAACAGGCTGGTCGAGGTGATCGAGAACTCCCGGTCGGAGCAGATTCCCAAAGTCGGAGACAGGATCCGCCATGTCGACCGTCATGGTGATTTCAGCGGTTACGGACTGCTTGAACGTGCCGTCGAGGATGGCATATCGGTATGCCTTCACCCCTATGCCCCTTTTGTGGGGACAGATGAAAACGGATTATGGCTCAGTGTCAGCGGCGGCCCGTTCACAACAATCAATCCTGAAGATATGGAATTCACCGGGTGGTGCGAGGGAATTTTCAGCGCATGGGGACATTGCGGGGCCTGTGCCAACGGCAGCGTCCGGTTTACCGCCATGGTTCCCAAATGGGCCTGCAATGAACAGGATCCTTTGTACGGGGGCTTCACCACCGAGACATGGCGCAAATTCTATCTCCACAAGGACACAGACCCTGGATCGCGCTATCTGTACTACGGTGACGGCATCGCGTTCCGAAGTGATGATGAATTGCAGAAATTCAAGAAACTATACGAAGCGACCATGTTCCCCGGCAATTGGGAAAACCAGATTGTGATGTGGTGTTTCAGGGAAAAACTTGAGTTCGTCACGGAAGAGGAATGGAAAGCCCTTGACCTGCCGGTTCATGAAAAGATGCTCAACGGCTCCATCCGGAAAGTAAAGATTGCAAAGGACATGGAGCGGCATACCGTCACACTATACCGTATAGACCCGCAACCTGTATATCACCAAGAAACATAAGCATATGGACACAATGGCAGCAACACATGCAGGCACAGACCTGCTGTCCGGTATTCTCGGAGTGGAAATCCGGAACGAGGAAAAGATAACGGCAAATGACAGACTGTACTGCGAGGCCCAGCAGGAGGCACTCTACAAATCGCTTGAGCAGATAGAGCGATGGTACGGCATATTCACCGGAGATGCCGAGAAATACATCGGGAGCCACAGGGTGAAATACAAGGAGAACGGCGAGGTCAGTTTCCGGGAATCGCTGTATCCGGATGACAGCGACTATGCGCATTGCGAGTTCAGGCCGTTCAAATCCATCAACGCCATGGTCTCGGCCAATCTCAGAGCGAACAGGAGTTTCGCCAGCAGAATAGTGGGATACTTCAACCGTACCTACAATGTGGCTGTTCCGTTGCCGGAGATAAACGGCGACACACTGAGGATGGGATTCCGTCCTGAGTACATGACCTATGTCGATGCTGTCATAGAGCATCTTGGCGGCCGCAGTTTCCGTCAGACAGCCGTGGATGAGCTGCTCAGGCGCTTCCATAAAATTGTCAAGCCCGGGCCATGGTCAAAGTCAGGCCCTGAACTGAAGGGCGACAAGATCACGTTCCCCGATGTGGTTTCATTTGATGACTTCTACTATTCCAACTGGCGCAAAAATCATATCCATTATAATTACCACGACAGGATTCCGGCACTTTGCGAAGGAATTGCATATGGGGCTGACGACCTGTTATGCGGTGACAGAGGCATGATCGTCAGGTTCAACACCGATGACGTGGATACCGCCGGCTGGTATGACCTCACGACTACCAACGCCACAGGAATGAAATTCTACCGCAACGGACGTGTGGATGTCAGGTTCATAAACCGTGAGGCCGCAAGCAGTTGTTACAACCGTCTGCGTCTGGATGAACTGACTGTCCGGCAGTAGAAAAGAGTAGATAATGGAATGGTGGCGCGGATGTCGGCAACGACGCCCGTGCCACTGATGTATAACAATATCCCGGACAGACATGTACGCAATAATACCACAACAAATACCCCCTGAAAAGCGAGCCGAGGTGAACGAGAAGATCCTTTTCTGCATAGACTCGGGCAAGGACACCATTCCGGCGGAGAGCATATACAACTGCTATACAGGTCTGGGAGGGCTGCATAACCTGCGCCGCTCGGATTTCAGCAGCTACAATGAATATGCCGAGGCCAAACGCGAGTTCGAGATGGGCCAGTTCTTCACACCGCACGCGGTATGCCGCGATATGGTTGACATGCTGTCGCCACTGCCGTCGGAAATGATACTCGACATGTGCTGCGGCATGGGCAATTTCTTCAACCATCTGCCGAACCGGCACAACGCCCACGGTTTCGACATAGACCCGAAGGCGGTGGCTGTTGCGAGACATCTCTATCCTGATGCCACGGTGGAGCACCTCGACATACAGCAGTTCACTCCGGAAACCAGATATGACATCGTGATAGGCAACCCGCCGTTCAACCTCAGATTCGGGTACAGGATGTCGCAGGTCTATTATATCGACAAGGCATACGACGTCCTCAATCCTGCGGGGATACTGATGCTGATAGTCCCCGCGTCATTCCTGCAAAGCGAGTTCTGGGAGAAATCGAAGGTGGCAGATGTCAACAGGAAGTTCTCATTCATCGGGCAGATGAAGCTCGACCCGGAAGCTTTCGCATCGCTGGGAGTACGTGATTTCGCCACCAAGATAATGGTGTTCCTGCGCCACTCACGCAACATAGAGATGCATCCCTATAAGGCCGACGGATTCGTCACAGCGGAGGAACTGAAGCGGAGGATAGCGGATGCCCGCGCCATGAAGACCGGACTTAAGCTGAAACTGATGCAGGAGACCAACGCAATCACCGGAGAGGAGCTGGAGCGGTTCGAGTACCTGCTCGCCAAATATATGTACGAGCTGAAAGCGCACAAGCCCCTGAACAGGCATATTGACAAGGCCATGGAGCTTGTCGCCCGGTTCCGCAACCAGAAACAGCCCGAGGACTGCACCAATGAGGAATGGGAGCGTAGGAAACTTACTCCCAACAAGGTGCTCGCCGTCATAAGGCGCCATATACGGAATCAGAACCGTGTCCACAGGGAGGAGATAGCCATTGTCAAGACAAACTACGGCTTCAGATTGAAAGAATACGCACCGCGTCTGCTTGACAAGGAGCAACGGGGCACGGTCAGTATCAACGACATCATCACCGGACGCGGCAGACTGCCGGTGCCGGATAATCCAACCGAAGCGAATCTCCGCCAGATAAAGGCCGCGGAAAAAGTCATACGCCGCAAGGAAAGACTTTACATGCACCAGTGCAGGCCGTTTTCCGATATGGAACCACTGCCGGAGCTGTCTGCATATCTTGACAGCGTGACATTCATGAATAAGGACTGCGAGGTGTGCGGTTTCACGAACTTGCAGAAACATGACCTGAACCTCGTGTTGCAGAAACGCTACGCCCTGCTGAACTGGCAGCAGGGATCGGGAAAGACGGCGGCCGTATACCACAGGGCAAGGTATCTGTTGAAATTCAACCGTGTGCGGAATGTGATTGTCCTTGCTCCTGCAATCGCCACCAACATGACATGGGAACCGTTCCTTCGCAACAACCACGAAACGTACAGGCTCATAAGGAACCCGAAAGACCTTGAGGATGTGCCTCAGGGCATATTCCTCGTGGTGCCCACCTCCATGCTCTGCAAACTGAAACGGTATCTGATGGGATTCATGAAGCGCGCTGCCCGCAGGGTGTGCCTCGTGTTCGACGAATCGGACGAGATCACCAACCCGACATCACAGCGCACAAGATACATCCTCGCCATATTCCGCAGGGCGCGCTACAAGATACTCGCCACCGGCACCACGACGCGCAACAACATCACCGAGCTTTACAGCCAGTTCGAGCTGCTGTACAACAATTCGGTGAACATGATTTGCCGGAGTCCGGAGGTGTACCGTCAGAACCGCGATAAGGAGATAGAGAGTGAGAGCAATGACGCTTTCGGCGAACCATTCCCGGCATTCAGGGGACATGTGCTGTTCAGGGCCTGCCATTGTCCCGGGAAAGCCACGGTCTTCGGCATCGAGAAGCAGAACCAGGATGTCTACAACAAGGACGCGCTTTTCGAGCTTATCGACAAGACGGTCATCACCCGCAAGTTCAAGGACTTCGCGGGTGAGAAATACGACATAAGGTCGCATACGGTGATACCGTCGGCCGGCGAACGGGAGGTGTACCGTGTCATAATCGAGGAGTTCTGCCGTATATGCGAGCTGTACTATAACAGCACGGGCGACACGAGGAAGGATGCGGGGCTAAGGCTCATGCGCCAGATAAAGCTGTTGATAAAAGCCTGCTCCGTACCCAATATGATAGAGGGCTATCATGGAGATGAATATCCGCGCAAGGTGCATCACATCGGCGGCATGATACACAGGACAAAAGGCAAGGTCGCCATCGGGTGTACCTCTCTGGCGGCCTATGAGATGTATGTCAGGTATGTGAGCGGACAGTTCCCCGACAGGCCGTTGTTCACCGTGTCAGGCTCGGTGCCGTTCAAGAAGCGGCAGACGGTAGTGGCCGAATTCGACTCCACCATCAACGGGATTCTGGTCTGCACGCAACAGTCGCTGAGCAGCTCGGTCAACATACCGGCGTGCAACTGCATCATACTGGAGTCCCTGCAATGGAACATACCGAGGATGGAGCAGTTCTATTTCCGCTTCATACGGCTGGACTCCAGGGAGAGGAAGAAGGTGCATTTCGTGACGTATGAGGATTCCGTGGAGCAGAATCTGATGGCGCTCGTGCTCACGAAAGAGAGGCTCAACGAGTTCATCAAGAGCGGCGAGGTCAAGGAACAGTCGGAAATATTCGATGATTTCGACATATCCATGTCTGTCATAGAGAGCCTGCTCAGGCGTGAGACGGATTCCGGGGGCAAGATAAGGATAAGCTGGGGAAGGCAGCATATCAGAAGTTGAACGCTTATGGACACAATAAAAATGGAATACTTCAATCTGAATGAGGCGACGGTGACTGTGACAACACAGTTGATGCTCGATATGGAAACGGACCGGTGCTTCGGCATGACGCTGAGCGACTACGGGGATATGGACGAGTTCCGGTGCGGATGCTCGGAACTGTTCCCGGCCGAAGAGACACCGCAGTACAGGTATGTCAGCTGGGAGAACATCCCCGGCACGCTCATCACAAGGGAATGGCTGTGTCCCAACTTCTTTGACATAAGGGAGGCATTGGCGCAGCTTGATGAAGAGGACATGGAATTCTTCCACAGATGGTGCGACAGATACCGCTACGACCTGCGCACGGACAATCCATGGCAGCTCGTGGCAAACTATATCAACCTCTTCAGTACAGGCCGGGAGCCGGCGTCCGTACTGCCGGAGGTCGAGGATGACTGTCTCTCATACGGTTGTTCCTACATGATGGAGGATTGGGTGAGCGGCAATCTGCTCAGGCAGGAGTTCTTCAATGACAATTACGATTAGTGATGAAGATAAACCATATGGCGCCGCTGTACCCCACCGAACCGGATGTGAGCCGGGCATTCTCCGAGATTGTCAACATAATACTGCTGTCACGGAACATCATGGAGCTTAACAGACTGTTGATAATAAGAAACATGAATCCCGCCTATGGCTCACTGTCAGGGCATTTCCACTGGTCGTTCCGCTTTGATTGCTTCACTGTGTGGCAACGGACAGGCTATAACCATCCGACATGCTTCCCGCGGAGGACCATCATGATGCGTTACCCGGAGATAGCGGCGGCAGACAGAGAGATAGACAGCATATCTTTGAACTGAAAAACAGGAATCATGGAAATTCTGACGATACCCAACAGGGAGATAGCGACGATGGCGTTCGATAGGCTGCGCAGGGAAAGGAAGACCGACGCGGCCATAAGGCTGGCAGCTTCCATGCTGCATTCAGCGTACATATCCCTTGGAATCAGTGATGTCGACTGGGACATCGACTGTGCCATACAGAAATGCGGCGGTGAACCGCGGACTGTACATTATGGATATACGGCGCGTTTCCACTTTTCCCGTGATACGGAGATGTCGGAACACAGGTACAGGAGCATAATACGGGATATATATGGGGAATGACATTTAAGACAGAGGCGGCCGCAAGGTCGCTCCTGCCATTTTTAACCATCGCAAATTAAAAAAAAGGATGAATGATATGGAACAGAAGAAGGAACTTACAATGGATCTCATCAAATCATTGATGGAACCGTCATATACCCTTGTATGGGTGAGCCGTGACAGCAGTTTTGACAGCTGTCATGACACTATCGAGGAATGCCTGGGAAATAAAAACGCCATGATGATGCTTGACAAAAGCGATGAATGGTACGCCGATGTGCAGTGGCTGGCAATACGGGACATTATCGGGCAGTTAAAATCGGATTGCATTGACCGGGGATTTGACGAAGATTATGTAAATGAGTTCATGGACAGGCATGATGATGAACTCATGGATGCCATATCTGCGCGGGATGATTCCGATGTACTTGGAACACTGCTCGGAAACACAGCCGATATACCCGTAACGGTCGAGATGCTCTCCAATTACGACTGCATCAACTCCCATTGGCTGGAATCACGGGGAGGATATGTCTATCCCGGTTCTTATTTCGGCGACATGGTGGACGCCCTGAACCTGAATCCCGCCAAGGTGAAGCGAAGTCTGACAGAAAAAGGGATACGGGTGTATGGCCGGTACCCTGACAGGAAGTCGCGTAACGGCAGGGAGCTGGTGTCTTATGAGGATTTCCATCGGGAACTGGTCAATTCAGGCAGTGGTGCCAACATGCTCACCTACCTCGGAAAAGTCAATGTAAAGGAACTGTATGAGTCAGGATTCAACATCGCGAGGGTCGTGATACCGCAGGGCAACCGCTGCGGCATATTCAGCTCGATGTACGGTGGCGGCAGCATCATGGACATGACACTCCGGCATGATGCCACCATAGATCTCAAGACCGGAAACGGTCACAGTTACTGTCACCGGCTAAAAATGGACATCCCGCAAAAATATTACGGACACTCCATCAGGCAGGTATATGGTGTCCGCAATTCATTCTTCGGCGATACATTACAGCTGTTTACCTCAAATAATTAGACAGCCATGGGATACAGGAACAGACTTGCCGGAATCAACGACAGGATTATCCGGAGCATCAGTGCCATGCTGGAGCAGACCATGGCCTCGGAACTGCATGTTCATGATGACAATGAAATATGGGTCAACGTAAGGAATACGGAGGACGGATTATGGTATACCTGCCGAATCCTGGGAATCCATATATGCAATGGTAGTATATCCGCCTGTCTGGAAGAGAGATACAGTCAGGATAATTTCATATTGCATGGCTTCCGTGGCGGTTGGCATCATAACTTCCACGCGCTCGCAAAGGTGCATGATTCCATTGCTGCGGTAATGAAAGACAATAAACATTCAAAAACAAGATATATGGAAACAGACTTCATTGGAAAAATCCTGAATCTTCAGGATGAGATCAAACGGGCAATCATCGGATTGCTTAAAAGACACGGGGTGACGGAATTGCATTTTCCGGATCCAGATGACTGCCCCAACGCGCCTGATACGGTATATGTCATCTTCTTCGATAAATCAGGAGATCCGTATGAGTGCGCGGTGAACAGTGTGAGCGTGGTAGAAGACGGTCTGTCTTTGACCGCCACAGATAAAATCTATGGCGGCGTGTTCACCACTGAAAGTCCCTTCGACCTGTCAGTCCGCAATCCTGTATGGCTCAATGAAATATATGAGGCGGCACAGAAACTGCTCGGACAGGCCGATTCCGAAACAACCACCTGAACCTGAATATTATGGCAACAGACATGAACAAACATATATGGGAGGGATGGACAGCAGGCATGTTCATCAAGGAACTGGCTCCCATCGTGAAATTGATAATGGACGGAGAGAGCTGGCATGAGCCGTTCAAATCGAAAGCGGAGCTTGCCGAATGGTGCAGGCAGAACCAGCCGTACTACAAGAAGCGGATTCCGGCGGTAACCAATCATTTCGCAAAGATGTACAACCTAAAATAGAAAAGCCATGGGAATAATAGCTCTTATTGAACGAACCTGTTCCTGCGATGAGAAAACGGCACACGAGTATCTGGAGTCAGAAGTGAACAACCTGCGTGAGCTTCAGGAACTTGAAGATCTGCATGAGAGCGATTTCGAGACCGCATGTGAGAATCTCGGTCTTGATTACGACTATGTGGAATACTTCATACGCCGTGTTGCCATATGCTGACCCTAAAACATAAAGACATGACATACTTTCAGAATATCAGAGGATTGGCGGACCTTAAAAGGCAATACCGCCGGCTTGCCATCGACAATCACCCCGACAAAGGCGGGAAGATGGAAGTGATGCAGGGTATCAATGCCGAATTCGAGCGGCTGTTCGCCATCTGGAAAGATGCACCTGTAACCGATTTCGACATAAACGGATACGAGAATGACTACAACGGGGCCACGGCCGGAGAGTACACGCGGTATGTGCACAACGAATACCGCTGGTACGGCAGCAACTACAGGGGGCAGTCCTCGCCGGAGATTGTCGTCATCATACGCCAATGGCTCAAGGAGACCTATCCGCGCTGCAAGTTCTCGGTAAGGCGCGACGGATACAGCTCAATTTCAGTAATCCTGATGAGTGCGGATTTTGAGGCTTTCACAAAGGACTCCGGGCTTGTGCATGCCTCGCTGAACCATTCCCGGATTGAAAGTGAGGAAGGTCTTACTGACCGCGCCCGCGAGGTCATGCAGAACGTGAAGAATTTTGTGATGTCATATAATTTCGATGACAGCGACCCGATGACGGACTATTTCTGCACGAATTTCTATCTGACGCTCAGCATAGGGAAATGGAGCGCGCCCTACAGGGTGGTGCTCCCGCGTCTCGATACCAAAGGGAAAATGCCCAAGATATTCCGTCATCCCGAAGGTCCGGTGCACAAGGCTATACGTCAAGCCCTTGAAAAAGGCCGTTTTGACTTTATTCCGGGCAACCGACATTCCGGATACATGGTCTATGGCTCCGACCATTATGACTCCCAGGGAACGCATTACTTCTGGCCCAAGACGTATTCAAGTGCAAAGAACGCACAGAAACGCATCGACAGGCTGGTAAACGCAGGCATAATCTGCAAGCTGACCGGATACAATGGAGGATATATCCGCCTGATAGGTTATGTACCGGAAACGGAGCGACAGCTTGAAAAAGAGCGTCAGGAATATGCCGGGGATAAACGGAAATGGGAACTTGAGAACAATAAATAATGATATGCTATACCCGACAGGCGGGAGCGATACCTCCCGCCTGTAACATAAACGAACTTATATGGAAAAGGACATTTATAAAAGAATGAATGCCGGCGACCTGAGTCTGCTGATGGAAACAGCATGCGAGCTTGGAAACATGATGCTTGCGGAAAAACATGCAATCCCCGTGGAGGATATGTGTGATGACAACGGTGAGTTCACGGAGGCTTATCAGGAAGAGTTCAACAGGCTGTATGATGAGATCGAGGGAATTTTGATAAACATGTACGCCCGTCTGTATCAGGATAAACCAGATACCCGGAGCGATGGCAAACAATAAATCAACGAAACTCATGCAACATAGACAATCAATGCATAAAACAATGAGAATCAAAGTAATCAAATACGATTCAAGTGGAAACCGCATCGTAAATGCGTACCTTGAACTTGAATATGTCGCCGATAATGTCTACAAGGCATTTCACAGAGCGGACAGAATGGGCAATCCTGAATATGACACATTTCTGATTGTGTTCAGGTTCAAGGATGTATATTTCTCCGCAGGAACTGCATACCGCATGGATGTTGAGAATCCCGGACGATGCCGGCAATTGGTTGATATCCGCAAGGGGTGGCTACAGGCTGTGGAAGAGAAAGCAAGACAGTGGAAATATATCAACTTACTGGAGATACGTGTGTTTGAGGCTCTCGGGATGAACACAGCACCGCTTTTGCAATCCCGTGAAGCAGCGGAAAGGCGCATGGAGGAGGAACGGGTGCGACGTGAAGAAACAGAAAAGGAAAACAGGATCAGGGAACAGCAGAGGTACGACAGGATGCTTGACGTACGTAAGGCAGAATTCATCGCCGGAAAGATGATTCCTGCCGACGCCTTTCTGGAGCTGGCAAAACGGGACGGATTTGAAATCCATATCCGGACAAAGGGCACTTTCAGAAAAGCGAGGATGCTTGACCGCAGAGGAACAATAACCTTTTCACGTATTAAAGGTCGGAGGGACCCTGATTTCACAGGGTGCCATAAGGCTGTCAGCGGATATCTGAATTTCATATTGCCCTCTGTTATCAGGCAGCGCCTGATGGATTCCGGGGTTCCTGAATGTGTATGGGACAGGCTGGATACATCTGTCAAGGACAAAATATGCCCAACCGCATTGTTAAGCAGACCTTTCCGCACAGAAAGTGACGGGACTGCGAAGAAGCTTGTATGTGTCCTTTCTGACATGGTTCTTGCCGAAAGACATGGTGTTCCCATTGAAAACATACGCGATGACATAGGGAAACTGCATGATACCTATAAAGAGAAATTCAACAGTCTTTATGAAGAAATAGCTGGAGCATTAACCCTTAATTGACAGACGGTATGGCTCAGGAGAAGATTGACGGCTGGTGGGAATATGCCCGCGAGTTGGCGAAAGCGGAACGGGAGATGGAGATTGAGAAATGGGTCTTCATTTCAATAGAGTACCGTACAAAAGAGCGTGAACGGGTGATATTGTACAGGTATAACCTGCCGCGCAAGGTTTACGAGCGTTATCAATGGGCCATCAGATGGCGCCATGCCAGACTGATATGCCGGTATCCGAAGGAGAACGTGCAGGTCTACCATTCATTCTATGACAAGCGCACCGGCTTGGAAACAGGATTTGGATCCGCTCTCTCAAAGCTATCGGCAGCCAAGGCGCAGATTACGTTGGCTCGACGCAAGGAGCAGGAGTATATCAAGTATCAACGCAGTAACAATATGTTTTTCAATGAGGAGGACGATGAAGCGCTACTCAGATTCCGTCGAAAGCTACAAGAGAAGATTGAAAAGTATCACGAATTAGAAACAGAGGGAAAACTATTGGTCAACAGTCAGATATAATTGATCAACGCATATGTTCCATTTTGGAACATACTCGTTTGATTTGTTGAACTGTCGCAAATTTTGCGACAACTGATAACCAAAATATACATCAGTGAATAAACACAGTCATCTTTGGAATATGCGAAAATCCTATCAAATGATTTTTGAGAACGCTTTTATGAAATTTGAGAACGCTAAATAGATATAAAACACAGTTATCGTCTATTTTGAGAACGTTTTATTTGGAGATGATATATATTTGTTGTACTTTTGCGATATAATTATGGTAAGCACAGAAATACTCCGCATAATAGAAGGAGGGCTGGCAAGTGATAAAAGAAAGATTGTCAGTTACTCAAATCGCCTGGCCGACCGGTTGGATCAGGAGGGAGAGTGCATCATGGCAAAAGCAATCCGAAAAAAATTGGAAAACAATACATCCGGTATTGTCGCTGATGCTGTACGCACGGCCCCTCTTGATTCTGACAGTCGACTTCAAATGGTTGAGGTGTTCCCTCCAAATTCGTTGTCACATACATTGGTTTTGGATCCATTTGTTAAAACACAAATAGACGAATTCATTAAGATAATTGAAAATAGTCAACGTCTTGAGCTAAAAGGATTGGATGTTGCCAAGACCCTTTTGTTATACGGCCGGCCCGGATGTGGCAAAACGACATTAGCCCATTACATCAGCGCACAGACCAATTTGCCGTTGGTTGTGGCTAAATTGGATGGATTGGTTTCGTCATTATTGGGTAGTACCGCTAAAAACATACGTAAAATATTTGAGTACGTTAGTGATTTCCCATGCATTCTTTTTTTAGATGAATTCGATGCAATCGCTAAAGCCAGAGATGATCAAAGAGAGATTGGGGAGCTTAAGCGTGTGATCAATAGTTTACTTCAAAACATTGACTTCATGCCTAAACACTGTGTGCTGGTGGCCGCAACCAATCATCCCGAGTTGTTAGACCGCGCAGTTTGGCGACGGTTCATTCAGAAAGTTGAAGTCTCACTACCTACAAAAGAAGCTTTAAGAGAGCTTATCCAAAATTTATCAAGCCCCTATACCTTTGATTTTGGGGGTGCCACAATAAAATATGACACATTATTGAATCTATTTATCGGACTTTCTCCTTCTGATCTTAAAACTTTATTTGAACGCGCTAAGATTAAATGTGTCCTTGAAAACCAATCTCAATTAGATATTGTCCAATTACTACTTGGAACATTTGAACTTTTAGATGAAGAGAAGTCAGAGAGAGAATTTATTAGATTCCTTAATAATAAAGGAGTGGCTCAACGTCATATAAATAAGCTCACTGGCATTAGCCTACGGCAAATCAAAAACTATTTAAAACCCGATGATAATGGATAAGACACGCCCAATACAAATAGTCAAGACTCGCGGAAGTCAAGATTTGTTTAAGAAAGAAGGTAGCGGTGGTGCTGAGCCAAAATGGGTTACTCCACAAGCCATCCGAAAGAATACTGCAATGATAAGCCAAACATTGCAGTCTCTTGACCGTGTATTTCGCCAACGGGAAAAAGATGGCAATGGTTTGCCTGTTTTATTAGTGGCTGCATTGCACGAAGATGCCACTGCAAAATCTCATCGCCCTAATGTCAAGTCTATTTTTCGCACCAAACAGCACTCCAATATAATTGGTGTTGCTGGCTTAGGTGAACTTTTCGTTAAAATAGACACATTGGATGACCTAAACATAATAAAAGAGTCTATTTCTGACATTAAACATCATAGAGCATCCAAAGAAAAGACCATTGGCGCAGCAGCGGTTCAGTCTCTAACTGTTTTCCATCCGAGATTTAATACTAATGAGCTTGCAGGTAAAACGGTTAAAATAAGATTGGTTGACTATAAATCGGACAGTTTTAATCAATTGGCCGAACAACGCTTTGTTGAAGAATGTGGGCATCATGGTATTAAGGTCGTCAAATTGAATTATGCTCCAGATTTATTCTTATTTAAAGTTGAGGAAGTAAATAGAGACCAGTTGGAGCGAATTGCCACTATGGATAGCGTCATTTCTGTAAAAGAAATGCCTTATTATGAAATAACGGCAGCTCCTGAGCCTTGGAATGTGGATATAAATGTAGCGACACCAAAGCAAAATGAAAGCTATCCTAAAATTGGAATACTGGATTCAGGAGTAGCAAATCTACCCCAATTATCTCCATGGCAAATAGGAAATGAACATAATGCCGCCGGTCTTGAGGAATTTGATATTGACCGTAATCATGGCACTATGGTTGCGAGTGTTGCTTTGTATGGAGATCAACTGGAAAATGAACCTTTAACAGGTTGTGGTCCATCCATGTTTGCCAATTGCATTATCAACACCAGTTCGCATAATACCAAGATCTCTGAAGAAGAATTGGTAATATTCATTCGTGATTCTATTAAACACCATCCTGACGTTAGAATTTGGAATATCTCGCAAGGTTCCTCAGTCGAGGTATCTGATGATTTTTTCTCAGAATTTGCTATTGCACTTGATGAGATTCAACATACATGCAATGTCTTGTTTTGCAAATCTGCTGGAAATACAATACGTCCGGGTATGAGAATTAGTCAAGGTGCTGAATCTGTCCGTTGTATAACAGTTGGTTCTATATGCCAAGAAGGTGGGGATAAAACCGATCTTCCCAAAGGAACCCATTCTCCGTTTTCCCGAGTAGGTCCAGGTCCTGAGTATCTTCAAAAACCAGATGTTGTCCATTATGGCGGCAACTCTGTCACAGGAATAAACGTTGTCACTGCCCCCGGGTTTACTTCCCGAGAGAAAGGTACCAGTTTTGCGACTCCCCGGGTTACAGCTCTTGCTGCACATCTGGCACATCGTATAGGCGGTCAATTCAATCCCACCCTAATCAAGGCTCTTATTGTTCACAATTCTCAATACCCGTCTGTGCTTACAAAAAACGACAAGAGTATCAATTGGGAATATGGATTTGGAATTCCGAGCCATATCGACCAAATGTTATATAACAATGAAGATGAATTCACTATGATTTGGCAACCCGAAATTTCTCCTACGAGTGGGGTGGATTATCAGATTATAGGGTTCCCTTATCCATCTTCTCTTGTTGATAAAGATGGAAATGTCTATGGAGTTGTAACCGTAACTATCGTTTCAAATCCCATTCTTCGGGGGAGTGAGGGAAACGAGTATTGCCAAAACGATATTGAAGTTAGCTTGGAACCAATTGATTCTATTGAATATGTAACTGTCGGCGCACCCGGGGTGTCGCCAATATATCGTAATGAAACAAGAGTCCACCCAACCAAAAACATTTTAACTCCGAGCGCATACTCCAAAAAACAAAAATCAATATTTCTAAAGGAGAGAAATCTTATTATTACCCAAAACAAATATCAGCCAGTTAAGAAATACCAAGTAGACCTTTCTACTCTTATGCCTGCGGTTAAGGCTAAGATGAAAGGTAAAACAGAATGGGTTCTCCGTATAAAAGGTTTTACAAGGGATGCAACAAAAGATGAACTTACAGCACATCTGAATGAAACTGGAGAAGTGATTTCTGTTCCTGTTACGATTATAGTATCGATTAAGGATACATTAGGCAAGAAAGTTGCTTATGATGAAGGCATACGATTGTTAGACCAAAACAACTTTTCACATACCAATATCCTTGTACGTGATGATATTGAAATCGATGCTGGGAATATTAATGAACAATAAAGCAAATGTCATTATCATGAGAACAGCGCAAAATTGGAGATATCAAAAAGAATCGGCGTCGTTAACTGCTGGTTTATAGGTAGATTTCTATGTATCATAGCAAGACTTCGTGATTGACTGTATTTTTTTGCCAATTTAATAAATAGATTATGTCCGGATGCACTAAAGTGATTTTGTCTACAGCCTCTCTTTCTTTAACATATTCCAGAGAAGAACTAAAAAGTGTGATTAATCATTATGCGAAGAGTTCTAATGGCTCGTTTTCCTACAAAGATTTATGCAACCATATTAAAACTAAAGCATTGCAGGAAAACCGTTTTGAAAAAGAAAAAAACACCGAATATCATGGAATAGCACTGACAGGAAGCGATGAAACTCTAATTAGTAAAATCCTTTGGGATATGATATGGGAGAAAGAATTATTTATTAATTTTTCGCGAAATCCATATTTAGTACCAACCTCAAATGATACATATTTTAATGTAAATCGTTAAATGACACTGATTAGATGATAATCCTAACATAATATTAATATATGCTTGTAATAACAAGCCATCGGCATCAAACATAAAATGAAATATCCCTTGAGAAACTCGCTATTACGGTACTCAAGGGATATTGTCAAGTGATTACGGGATGAAGAACAAGGCGAACTCGGTCTTGCGGCGTTTCAGTAGGCCGGCGTGACGTCTGCCCTTGTAGCGGCAGTAGCTGATGTATTCCCGATATATATCGCGGTTGCCTGCCTCCAGTTTGCGGATAAGATTGCTTTTCGGTATCTTCCCGGAACCAAGGAGCCTGTACTCTCCCACATTATAGGAAAGGATTGCCAGAAGCAGTGCGTCTTTCCCGAACCGGCGGAAAGTGTGGCAACGCTTGATAAGGTCAGCTCTCAGAAGCGAATCGGCCTGCGCCTCGATTAGATTGCAGGTCAGCCTTTCTCCGGGCAAAAGTTTATGACCATATCCGATGTACGGGTGGTGGCGAGCTGAATGCCATCCCTCAAACCCTTTTATGCAGGCCACCGCCTTGTCGAACAGCGATGCCGGAATCCGAAGATGCGCCGGTGGCGATGTGTCACCACCCAGCTGTGACATCGCTCCGTGATATCCGAGGCAAACAGCCATAAGCACAAATAATATCCTTATCCTCATGGCTTATCGGGTTATGGGGAACTTCGGATAAATTATGATGCTGTCCATCGGGAATCGCTTTCCGGGGGTATCGCCGGAGCCGCTTCCTCCGTTTCCGTCACCGTCATCATCGTCTTTGCTGTCATTGTTGAACGCGAAGGTCAGCATGAACATCTGCTCGTTGTTGTCCTCGAAATAGATGTCTATCTTCTGTTGGTCGGCACATTCTGAAGTGTAGTACATGCGGAACACCTCGCGGTCAAGCGGGTAACGGTCGTTGGGCCTGAGCACCATGCCATCATCCATGCGCAGGGAGCCCTTGCCGTCGGTCTGGAAATACCTCACGGTGTAGCGTGCGTCATGGAAACGCCCCTCGCGTTTGAGTTGACAGCGGATCTCCGCTGTCTCGCCCTGCACAAGACGTGCCGGCACAGGCATTGTTTCAACCGTGAACGGATAGGCGCAGTTCACACCGATATCCTCATTACATGATGACAGCGACAACGCGGCGAGGATGCAGCCGCAGAGCGCGATAAAAATTGTCTTTTTCATTGTGATTGCTGATGTTTAGTTGATGATGAATTTGATACCCACACCGAACTGCGTGGCGAACTTGTTGATTGAACCGCCCCACAGGACACGCTCACGGATATTGGCAAGCAGGACGATAAGGTCTGTCACATAGCATTCCGCCTCAAGCGTCACGGCACCGCCATAGATGAAAGCATCCTTCGCCATGAGCGTTGAGCCGTCCGGCAGAAGCCGCTTGCCCCAATTCACCGTCTCGTATCCGGCGACAGCGGAGCCGCCTATTGACATAAAGAATGTCTTGGACGCGTCAGACAGGAAATTCAGATAGTAGCCACCCTCGGCTGTGAACTGTGCACGCGGAATCGTCATATCCTTGTAAGCGTGGCTCTTTTGCAGGTATTCGACCCCGAAAGCCCATTTATGCGCATGGCCTGTGTAAACCGACAACCCGGTGCCGAGATAGAAATCACCCGAAGTACCGCCGACAAGACCTCCACGCAGCTCAAGTCCCTTCATGCCCGGCAGACAGCGCTGGGCGTATGCCTGCCCTCCGGAGAGGGCAAGCGACACGACCGCTATAATTGCGACAAACAACCGTTTCATGGCTATTTCACTTTAAGTTCGTTGATCACACGGGCGCGGACAATATCCTCACATTCCACTGTGAAGGACTGGTGGCGTCCGCCGCTCTTCTCGTTCAGCTCCACAACGAGCATCTTGTCCTCCGGGATTGTGAACTTGTCGAAGGTGAACACCGTGCGCCCCTCCTTCTTGCCCGCCACCTCAGTCACATAGTTGTATGCACGGAGCGGCAGTATCACCTGCTCCTGGACGGCGGTACGCTTCATCAGCTTCTTGTCGACAATCTTGAAAGTAACGAAATCCACGTTGAAAGGCACATTGGAGGTGTTGCGTATCTGCGTGTGGAAATACAGAAGCCCGTTGTGGGTATAGATGCCCTTGAGCAGATACTGGAGGCCGAAAGCCTTGCTGCCTATGTGCTTCACATGGCGCTTGTTCTCCTTATAGATGGAGGAATTGATGAGATGCACCAGCTTCGGCGACTCACTGCCGAGTTCCTTAAGATAGATCTCAAGGGCATTGTTGGGGCGGTTCACCTCGCTGCCGTCATGTATGAAATCCTTCATCTCCACATTCAGAATCAGAGGCTCGTCGGCATACTTGACATTGAAAGTGTAGAAGCATCCGCTTTCGGTGATGACCGATATGTTGGTCTCATCGCGGAACCCCTTTACCGTTGATTTGACACGGATAACGTTTTCAGCTCCGTCAGCCTTACCCGCTATAAGGTTCGGCGAGCCGAGGTCGACATACTTAACCGCCGCCGGGAAGATGATATGGACCGTCTTGCCGTATGTCACCTCCAGACCGTAAGGGGGAATCATGCGGTCGAAAGTCAGCTTTTTGGTAAGACCGTGGTAGAGGTCGCCCTCCGTTTCCTGCGCGAAAGCGCACACTGCGCCCGTCAGGAGGGCGATAATCAAAAATAATTTTTTCATTGTCGTTGAAATTTGATTGTTGATATTAAAGTTGATTTGTTCACTGTTTCTGATAGAGCATCAGGGTATGACCAGATTTGAGTTTAACCTTCTCCTGCCGCATTTTCTTGGATATGTATTGCGACACACCCTGTATGGCACCCTTGCCAAGTTCCGACAGCAGTTGGTCGCCCGCCGACTGGTTGGTGATTGATATTGTCGTGCCGAGGTTCTGTCCCATGTTGGCCGCCATCTCCCTGACAGCGTTCGCCTCCATCGAACCGGGAATGAAGATTCCCGGCTGGCCGTCGTTGTCGTAAACAGCAAGTTCCACGGGTATGATGTTGCCGGAGTGCTCCACCTGCGATATGGTGATGCCGAGCCTCTCGCCCTGTATGCGGCAGTCGCCCGTGAGGAGCGCGTTGCGCGGCAGCTCGTGCCGCCCCACACGCATCGGCTCAAGAAGCCTGAGCCTCACGCTCTGTCCGCTTATCACAGTCTGGTCGCCGTGCACGCATACGCTTATGGTGTTCCTCTCCTTGGAAGCCACATCGCCGACAGCGGTGTTGAACCCGAAGTTACGTGGCTCCGACAGATGGGCTATCATTACGGAATCGCTGACAGGCTGCACGAGCGCCGACACCACCGGGGCCGATACCCTGCCGACCGGCACGGCTTTCGCCTTGCCGTTGGCATCGGACTTATCCTCAGCCTCACGCGCTGCGTCGGTATCGGCCTTGCCGGGCATATATTTCGCGGCCAGCTCATATGATTTCTCCAACAGCGCCACCTGCTCGGCATACGATGTGCCCGGAGCCTGTTGCTGTTGCGATATGGACTGCCGCAGCAGCTCAAGCTCGGCACGCATAGCCTCCTTCTCAGAGTCTTCGGCAGGCGGCTCATAGAAAGAGCCGAGGGTCTCGTTGATATTGCGATAGGCATTGTGCGATGATGAGACTGAACTGTTCCGGGAAAGTCCGTCAACAGGTTTGCCGGTGTTGTCATCCACAATCACAACACCGGAAGGGATATCCACCGGTGGCGGAGAGTTCCCGGGAGCGGTTTGCTCACCGGTGGACGCAAGCTCCTCAAGAGTGCGCATCTTATCCTCGCGCTTGCGGCGCACGGATTCCTGCTCATAGGCTGTCATCTTGTCATCGACAATGCCCGCATTCCTCGGATCGGGAAGCTCGGTGTTGAACCCCTCCCGCTGTTCATTTGCCGCACGGTCTGATTCAGACGGAGCGAAAATGAACCACATGCAGCCGGCGAACACAAGGAACATCAGCGTGAACACCAGATATTTTTTCATGGCCTGCCTGCGTTTCAGTCTGTCAGCACCGTTACTCATCGCCGTCAGTATTTAACCGGTTGAAGAACTCCTCCATCTCCTTAACCATCTCTCCCTCGGATTTGGGAGAAGATAGTGCCGGGACTTCGATATGGGTTATCCCGATGACCTCTGCGGGAGCGTCGTCGCGCCCGATGCCGTGGATGGCGCGGAATATCAGGTAGAAATTCACCGAGGCGAACAGCACACCGAGCACCAGCACGGCGGCGAGCCTCTTTTCAGGTGTCAGGGCACCGCAGAAGGAGCGCAGACAGTCATCGGCCGCGTCCTTGATTCTTACAAGCTTCTTTTTCATGTCGTTTCTGATTTTGATTGTTGTTTGAAATGTTGATAATCCCGGTAATCACCGGTCAGTCACCCTCAGGTCGCGGTTCTCCACCACGCGGAAGGACTCAAGGATGAAACCGTGCGGATTGTTGTCGCTGCGTGTGGAGTTCACGAGCCGTCCCCTCGTCACCAGCGAGCGTTCGGTCACGCTCTTCTCGCGTATGATTGAAAGGCGCGCGTAGGTCACCACATCGTAGGGATATGTATGGAAATCGCATCTCACGCTGTCGATCTCTATGCGCTGGCTGATGTTGCCGGATATGACACGGTTGTAGTAACCCTGCTCGGCAAGGTCGCGGTAATGTCCGTAGGCCGAGCGGTCGGTCAGGAACAGGGCGCGCTGTATGTTCCCCTCGATGGCGCTCTTGTCGGGAGCCAGCGAGAAGAACAGCTCGTGGAAACGCTTAACATGCTCCCGCGCCTCCACGGGACGGTTCTGCGAGAGATCCTGCGACAAGGCGAGCATCAGCGACTTCCCTTCGTCGAGCACATATATCTTCTGTCGCTGGGCCTCGGCGAAGCGGTATGCCTTCCACACCGAATATCCCGCGAGAAGAGTGCAGGCGCACAGGTAGACTATGCCGAACAGACGGAGCTGCCGGAAGCTGCTCTCGATGTTTTTCAATGATTTGAACTGCATTTTAACTCTGTTTTAATGATGTTTTCTCATTTGATAAGCCGTCCGCCGATGTTTCCGATTGCGGCACCTGCCGAGCCTGCGGCGATGGAGCCTGTCTTGGATGCTGTCTGCGTCACGTTCTTTCCATAGTTTCCGGCTCCGCCACCGGCCTGCACTATCCATCCCGCCACCGTGGGTATGGTGAAATACCCTATGATGCCTATTATCAGGAAGGTGATGTACACGGCGTTGGAGCCGTCGGGAATGAAATTCGGGTCGGTGAGCTGCTCGATGTCCTTCTGGAGCATAAGCACCTGTATCCTCGCCAGCACACTGCTGAACAGGTCGCTGACCGGAAGCCACAGATATATGCTGATGTACCTCACGAACCATTGCGTCAGTGTTGCCTGGAATCCGTCCCACACCGATATGGCGAATGATATCGGGCCGAGGATGGACAGCACCACGAGGAAGAATGTCCGCAGGGTGTCTATGACAAGGGCGGCGGCCTGGAACATCAGCTCCAGCAGGTTGCGGAACAGCTCCTGGAACCATTTCTTGGTGTTGTACATGGCACGGTCGATGTACATGCCGCATATCTCCGGCGCGTCGGTGATGCCGAGGTCGTCAAGTTTTTTGTCGAATTCCTCCTTGTCGACCAGATATGCGGTCTCCGGATTGCGTTTCATGGCCTCAATCTCCAGCCGGTCCTTCTGCTCGCGGTATCTGTTCATGTCGAGCGTCTGGCTCTGCAATATGCTGTTGGTGCCGGTAACCACGGGCGAAAGCACGCTGTTTATGGTGCCGAGCACCACTGTCGGGAAGAACATGATGCAGAATCCGATGACGAAAGGTCTGAGCAACGGATACACATCTATCGGCTCGGCACGGGCGAGCGACTGCCACACGCGGTATGCCACATAGAACAGCGCTCCGAGTCCGGCTATGCCCTTCGCCACTCCGGTCATCTGGGAACACAGGGGCATCATCTCCTCGTACAGATTGCGCAGAATCTGATGGAGGTTATCGAAGTCGATGGCTAACAGTAACATAGTTGTCTTTATGTGTTGTTGTCAGTTACCAGTAGCGTTCACCTGAATTGCCGTAGAGCGACAGCACACGGTCCTGGTCATTCTTCCTTTTCGCGCGTAGATAGGACACACCTATGTTCTTGTTGGTGTAGTACCTCACAAGACCTCGGTATTCATGCATCCGCGTGTAGCACCTGTCGATCACATCAATGCGGTCCTTGTCACCCATGGACAGTCCGTTCTCGTTGACCACGGTCTTGAGGTCCGTGAGGACGGAGGCGCTCTCCTCAAGCAGTTTTGTATAGCCGAGGGCTATGGCGCTCAGCTCCTCCGGTGTGAAATACGGGTCGGAGAGCATCCGCTGGAAATTGACGACATATATGTCGGTGATCTCGCCAACCATCAGGATTGTCTGCTGCACCTTGCGGGCGTCGCGCAGCAGGTTCTTGACCTTCTTCAGTGCGTCGTAGTAGGCCTTTCCCTGCTCATAGATTTTCACGGTCTCCTGAAAATTATTGAGCATGGTGCTCGCCGTGGACGAGGTGTGCACGATGTTCTTTGAGGCGTTGATGATGCCCTGCGCGAGATTGCCGGGGTCGGACACGACCCACTGCGCCTTTGCGGTCAGTCCGGCGAGTGACAGTGCCGCACACACGATAAGTGATCTGATTTTCATGATTGTAAAAATTTTATGGTGAATAAATCGGTTGTGATGATTCAGAAAGATGGCTTCATGCCGTTGCTCCTTGCCGGAGGAGGATTGCGGATATGCCGGCGGCGTTCCTGACGCCCGTGTCCTCTGTCCGGACGGTTGTCTTTCTTGAGTGAACCCAGGAATTCATCGGCATACGGTCTGCGGCCGGTGGCCCTGACCAGTCTGCCATCCAGTTCCCGGTATGCTTCCTTCGCCTGCGCTGATTGCTCCTCCCGGGAGGCATTCCGGTCAATGCCGTATTTGGCAAGGAATACGGAATCGCAGCCAAGGGTCAGATCCTCCATGCACTCCGGCGACATGGCGATACGACCGAGTTTATCAAGCTCGTGGTCAAGATCCTCAAGATAGAAATCCGGAAGCCGGATACCCGGTATGCCTTCAACCGCCTTTTCAGCAGCCGTGTGCATCTCTGCTTCTATCCGTGTGGCGTTCATCCGGACATCATACTCCATGTCGCAGTCATCCCTGTCTGTCATGTAACCTTCAAGCCATTCGTATGTACGGCACTTGTCCTCGATACCGTAGCGCATCTTGACATAGGTGGATGGCATCATGCCGTATGAAGCGAGTTCGCATAGCTCCAGCACATCACGGTTCTTTCTCTGATGGTCAAGTATCCGCATGGCCGCGTCAACTTCTTTCGGAGGCAATGTCTCCCGGGTGATATTCGGGAACGTTTTCTGATACGCGTCGCGCATGAATGTGTGCATGGCGAGCATGCCGTGTACCGGACCGGAATCCTCAGGAGCGATATCCGAAAGGCTGGCCGCGTGTTTTTTCATGAAGCCGGTGACGTTCAGCGCGTCCATCATATCAATTGAATAGCGGTTGCCTGTTGCCCCCGGCGAGTCAAAAGGTTCTGACTTCGCTATCAGCAGGGCGACCTGCTCGATCACACTCTCCGAGTGGCTGTACTGCCTGATAAGCTTTGCAAGTTCCCCGTGATCACGCACCCCGGCAAGACGCTTCGCTTTCAGGACTATCTCCTGTAATTCCCGATAGTCGGGTTGCCGGCGACGGCCTGTCATCTGATTTTTTATCCAGTCGGTAAATTTCATGTCGTCTCGGAATTTTTAATGTTCATGTCCATTACGCATGCTCTCGGCGAGCTGCCTGATGGCAAGCTCGATGTTGCCGCCGAGTTTTTCAGTGAGCCGCGTGAGTTCCAGTTTCTCGCTCTCTTCGGTGGTGTAACAGATGTATTCCTCAGCAGATACCTCGGTGGCATAGACCGCCGACTGCGACCCGCCGAGTCCTATCCAGACCTCCTTGTATCTCCGTGACGGGTTGTTGGCCATATTGATTGATAGAATCTGTGCCCGTTCCTTGTCGGTAAGGCCCAGCAGCGCCTGTATCTCGTCGAACTTGTTGACATACTTGCGCTGGTCAAGGAGTATCTTGCAGTCGGAGTTGTTTATGATGGTTCCCTTGACAATCGGCGAGGATATGATGTCCTCGACCTCCTGTGTCACCACCACGGCCTCGCCATAGAATTTCCTGACGGTCTTGAAGAGGTATCGGATGTAATTGCTCATATTGGCAGAAGCCAGCGCTTTCCAGCATTCCTCAATAAGAATCATTTTACGGATGCCTTTTAACTTGCGCATCTTGCCGATAAAAGTTTCCATGATGATTATAGTGACAATCGGAAGCAGCACCTTGTTATCGCGGATATTGTCCAGCTCGAAGACTATGAAGCGTTTGTTGAGCAGGTCAAGCTGTCTGCCGGAGTTCAGTAGGAAGTCATACTCGCCACCTTTATAATATGGCTCAAGTACGTTCAGGAAATTGAACACGTCGAAATCCTTCTCGCGTGTGCGCTTCTGCCGCAGGATTTCCTGATAATCGTCGCGGATATACTCGTAGAAGCTGTTGAACGACGGGACCGCGGAGCGGTCATCGCGTATCTTCTCCAGAAAGAGGTTCACGGCATTTGACAGCGCAACCTCCTCTGCTCGGGTCGGAGGTTCGTCGTCCCGTTTCCAAAGAGTGAGGATGAGCGTCTTGATGGACTCCTTCTTCTCGATGTCGAACACACCGTCCTCCACGAAGAACGGATTGAACGATATCGGGTTATCCTCCTCGTATGTGAGATAGATGCCGTCCTCGCCGTTGGTGCGGGCGTTGATAAGGTTGCACAACCCCTGATAGGAGTTGCCGGTATCCACAAGCAGGACATGGGTGCCCTGCTCGAAATACTGCCTCACCATGTGGTTGGTGAAGAAGGACTTGCCGCTGCCCGAAGGGCCGAGTATGAACTTGTTGCGGTTGGTTATGACACCGGCTTTCATCGGCAGGTCGGAGATGTCGAGATGCACGGGCTTCCCGGTCAGGCGGTCAACCATGCGGATGCCGAAGGGCGACAGTGAATCCTTGCCGGATGTCTCGTTCACGAACAGGCAAAGTGCCTGTTCGATGAATGTGTGGAAGCTCTCCTCTGAAGGGAAATCACCCGCGTTGCCCGGTATCGCCGCCCAGAACAGCGTAGGCACATCAACGGTGTTGTGGCGTGGCTTCGCCTCCATGAGTGCCAGCTGACTGCCCACATCGTTCCTGACACGTTTCAACTTCACGCGGTCGTCACTCCATGCCATCACGTTGCAGTGGGCACGGATTGAGGTAAGCCCCTTGCTGTGTGCCTCGTTGAGATATTCCTCTATCCACTCGCGGTTTATCTGGTTGGAACGGCTGTAGCGCGACAGCGAGTGCATGTTGCGGGCGGTCTGCTCGAACCTGCGCAGGCTCTCGGCCGGGTCGTCGATGAACAGATACTGGTTCACGATATGGTTGCATGTCAGCAGCACGCCGATGGGCGCGGCAAATGACAGGCGGCAGTCGCTGCGGTCGGTTGACAGACGTTCGTAGCGCGAGTCGGTGGCGACACTTGAGGGCAGGTCCTCCGGGTCGGAGAGGGTGTGCAGGCACAGGAAACTGTCGCCCACACGCATCTCTCCCGGCTCCAGCGAGATGTCTTTAAGGCATGTGGTGTCGTCCTGCGACAGAGAGAAATATCTCTCCACGATGCCGGCGGTGTTGCCGGTGCCCGTGATCTCGTCATCGGAAAGACGGCTTATCCGCACGAACCCGCTGTCGTTTATGATGCGCTCGAACTGCGAGCAGCTCTCAAGGAAGCGCGCCACAGTCTCCTTGTCCTGCATCTCCTTCGGGATGATGAACCCGCGCGTGAGGGCGTTGAAGCTGCTGGTCGTGCGGCTGCGTTCCTTTGTCGTCTTGGTCAGGAACAGATGGCACGTGTGCCGCAGGTACGGACGCTCGTTGAAGTGCCGCTCGAACGAGCGGCTCAGGAAACTCAGGTCATCGCGGCAGATGTCGGGCCGGTAGCTCTCCTCAATGAAGAAATCCTGCTTGTGCACGATGCTGTAGGCGGGGAGCACCTTCACAGCCTTGACCCATGCGGAATGCACGGCCTCGTACTCTGACCCGGTGAGCGTGAACAGCTCCGGCAGCTCCACGCGGTAGGCCACGGTCATGTCGGCATCCTTGCTGATGATGCAGCCGTTCTCAACGGAGAGCAAGGGAAACTTGCTCTCAAGCGTTGCGGCTTTCATTACGTTTCTCATAAACTTACGGTTTTGAAGTTACTGATAACAGCCGTCTGAAACCTTTGCGGCTGATAATGTACCGGGGGTGACTGCGCCGAGCCTGCATTTTCATGAGTCCGTGCTCTCCGTAGCGGGAGTTGAGCCGGAATGTGCCCCAGACGAGAGCCGAGGCAGATACTGCCCCGAACCCTATGCACACCCACTGGTTCACGCCTGCCATGTACATCACCACGAACAGCACGAACAATGCGAGCAGTCCGCCTGCAAAGATGAACAGGTACTGGCTCTTGAGTCCCTTGAACTCAGGGCTGCGGCCTATCCCCTTGTTGACAGTGTACCTCGCCATGGTCAGAGGAAGAATGAACGCAGGATTGTCGCGGCGACGATCAGGAAGATGCAGGCTCCGAACCATGAGGCAGCGGTCTTGCTGGTGTCCGGGTCGCCGGACGAGAACTTGGAATAGACCTTGACGCCTCCGATAAGGCCGACTACGGCACCGATGGCGTAGATGAGTTTGGTGGCCGGCTCGAAATAGGATGTCACCATGTTGGTGGCTTCCGTGATGCCGCCGATTCCGTTACCCTGGGCGTAGGCCCCTGCGGTGGCGAGTAGTGCCAGTGCCGCGAAAATGATTCTTTTTTTCATGTGTCGAAACATTTGAAGGTGAGACATAAAATGATTTCGACCACAAATATATAGCATATAATCCCTTGATTTACAAGTCGGACGATGCGTGTCTCCGTATGTCATCGCGTTGCATCACGGGGACTGTTTCCGATAGGGAATGCCATGCGTGCAAGAGGTGTGAAACGATAAAGGATATGCCATGTTTCCGATTTTTCTGACGGCGAAATTAGCCGTGGCCCCGCTGGATTGAGCAAGGCCGGGCCTTGCGGTTTACGGGAAAATCATCCTCGCCTGCGGCTCCGGTATTTTCCCGTAAAGCCTTGCACAATCCAGTCCACGGCTGTATCGGCCGTAAGAAAACCGGAACGCTGGCTCCGAGAGCCGGTCATTGTCTAATCAATAAATAATGAATATGAGAATCAACATCAGTCCTGAAATGAGGTCGCGGCTGCAAAACGCGGCTGCCAACGGGAGCACGGTCGCTGCCGATGTCCTTGCCGAGCTGTGCAGGAACTGTGATGCGGCAGAGGTCATAAGGGGTACATACAACTACTTCCGTACCAAACGTATCAAGGCCAACCACAATGCCTTCCACAAGATACGAATCATGTTCACCGCGTGCGGCAAGAACCTCTCGCATGAGAATTTCCCCGACAAGGGTGACCCGAGCGCGCAATGGTACAACGAGAACCGAGCCGACCTCGATCCGTCGACATTCGTGGGTCTCTTCAAAAACCTGCGCGAATACACATCGGAGGAGATCAAATATTTCATCAGCGCCATATCGCTTGACAGCAGGGTCACTGTAAAGCTCTGTTCCGGGGTGAAGGATATATTCGAGGCGTATTGCGAGGACAACTACACCCTCATCGCCGACCATGGGGAACCGTCATTGCACAGCTCCTGCATGAGATACGGGGAGATGGCGCGCAATGCCGCCGATTTCTATCACAATTTTGCCGGCGCGAGACTGCTTGTGGCGAAAGACAGGGATTCCAACATCCTCGGCAGGGCCGTGGTGTGGGAGGGTGTGACATGGCAGCATGCGGACGGCACGGAAACGGAGGTGTCGCTCATGGACCGCATCTATTACTCGCACACCTTCATCGTTGACCTCATGAGGGAGGCGGCACAAAAGGAGGGTATCATCTTCCGCAAGCGGTACAATGATTTCAGTCATACAAGGGAGGTCGTGACCCTGAATCCGGTCGAGGGGACTGCAAGCGGAGAGGAGCTCAGCGTCATGTTGAAACTGGTGGTGCCGGTGTGCAGATGGCACAAGAGAGGCGTACCGTACCTCGACACGTTCCATCACCTTATGCTGAACGGTGATGTCCTGGAACTCTGCAACCATGCCGGCGGGAACATAATCGCCGGCTGCCAGTCCACATCCGGTTATGCGAGCCGGAGCAGGAATGTGTGCCCCCGCTGTAACAGGCTGCACTCCGCAGCCGGAGAGCGGTTCTGCGGCAGCTGTCTGCCGGAGATCTACACGACTACATTGTTCGGACGCGTGCTCAAAGGTCATGCTGTCAGATACAGAGGGCAGCAGTATCCGTCGTCGCTCTTCAGACGCGGCAGACCGATACCTGAGCTGCGACGCTATCTGCAAATAGAAAGACTCTTCAACGCTAATGACAATAATGAATAAAGGTATGAGACGGCTCATTGAACTTTACAACATCGCATCTCCCTCGCGCAAGGAAAAGAGGATGTCGGCATACATAATGACCGAGCTGAAAAAGATGGGGGTGGCGTGCCGCAAGGACAGGACCGGCAACATATATGCCGTGAAAGGGAAGGCGGCTACATATCCCTGTGTGGTAGCTCATATCGACGAGGTACACGATAATGAGACAGGAAGTTACGGAGCGTATATCGTGGCTGACGAGATGGTGGTTGGCTATGACCGGGTGCGCAAATGCCAGACCGGGATCGGGGCCGATGACAAGAACGGTATCTGGATATGCCTAAGGATGCTTGAGCGTTTCAAGAAGATGAAATGCGTGTTCTTTGTCGGCGAGGAGATCGGCTGTGTCGGAAGTCACAAGGTGAACATGGACTTCTTCAGGGACTGCCGTTTCGTGATACAGTGCGACCGCAGGGGCAACAGCGACATCGTGACCGACATAAGCGGGATTCAACTGTGCTCGGAGGCCTTCATAAAGGCGATAAAGCCCGAGGAACACGGATATTCCGAAAGCTCAGGCATGCTGACGGATGTGCTGACTCTCAAGCGCAGAGGATTGTCAGTGTCGTGCATAAACCTTTCGTGCGGTTATTATAACGCGCATACCTGCAATGAGGTCACCATTTTGGCCGACCTTATGAAATGCCATGAGTTTGTAAGGCATATAATCAGGACCCACACGGGTGTCAGTGAGCACAAGTGCATGCGGCAGAGAACGGGATACGGTTTCACCATGCCGATGTTCGGACTTATGGATGACATGAGGTATCTCAACCGCGGAAACAGGAAACCTGCGGATCCGGAGGAGATGGGGTTTTAATCCGGCATTTCTCAAACAGAAAACGGGAATGGTATGCTTCAATGGCAAATCATTCCCGTTTTTTTATGTGCATGGAGAGTCCTATACATATAGGTTCCAGTCAAAGTCTGCGGCGTTTTCTGTTTCGGGCATAGTCTTCATGCGTGGTTCACCGGCCTCATCAAAATGCTCACGCATAAGGGCTTCAACCTTTTCACGGCTTTCAGCCAATTCGACAAGAAAATCGAAGAAGTCTGTATCCTGTATGTCATTCAGGGCTTCTGCGGTCCGTATACGTTTATCTTCATCAGACTCTCTGCCGGACAGCACCTCCGCCATGTTATGAATATCCTCGTATGTCATGGATTGGGAGAAGTCAGGATCCGGTTCGGAAAGCGGCGGCTCCATCAGTTCCTGAAATTCATCATCATCCGTATCTGTAACGGTATCCAGATTATCCTCCACATCATCGGATGATATTTCATCATCCTCGCTGATGAAATCAGATTCCGGCAGAGGCTCACTCCTCATAGGCTCAATCCGGGATTTCAGCGGATCTTTGATATATACGGTCTTAGTTTTCCCTATCACATCATAATCCGTGACACGTATCTTCTTGGGCGTTTCTTCCTTTTTCTTTTTGCCACGCATTTCGTGACGTTTTTTGCGTTCAATCCTTGCCGCTATCTGTTTTTTTCGCCGGCGTCGGATACATACGCGCATTATGCGTGCCTGGCGGTACAGCTTGTCACACAAGCCATACATCTTACGGTGGAACAGGTATATCCACAGTTCATAAAGCAGGTGAAACGTGGCATATACCCTGACAGCCAGATAAATATTATTCATCATATCGTTTTGGGGTATTATACTTGTTTGAGAGGTTTTACTGATTGCTTGTAGAGTTCGTTGATCTCATTCCAATGTTGCCGGATGTGTTCAAGGAATATGTTGCTCAGATAGCCGGACACACTGACACCCGGTGCGATCACGGGCAGATACTGCCTGATGCATTCCATGACCTCCCGGTTGATATACACATGGGAGCGGTTGGATGCCTGTGTGTTCGTAAGGAATCTTTCGCGGTAGTCCGATGCCGGAATGTCCTTCTTCTTTCGTGATTTTGATGCCGTCTCTCCCGGACAGTCGGAAGCCTTTTCTTTTGTTTCCGCGCGGGTTTCATCAGGAGCCGGTGTTTCCGGCATTGTACTTTCCTGTGCCGGGCGTCCGTACAGGGGGATGTCGGACATCATCATATCCTTGAGCATATCCTCGTTGACTTTGTCCATTGTCTTGCGTGCCATATTGTTACGTTCTGATATTCAGTTTGGTGATCAGTTCATCCGCAAGCTCGGCTATGCCACTCCCTTTCATGAGTTTTGCCGGAGGAGGGAGCAAGGTGCATCGGAAATATCCTTTGCCGGAAGAGGATAGCTCCTTGTCATAGCGGCAGGTGTCCGGCAGTATGGTGTCAAGGACTGTCAGCCCGAGCTCACGCAGTATGGTATTGGTGGCATCGAATACCTCGGTGTTTTTTCGACGGTCACGTTTATTCCACAGGAACATTATGTCCTTTAAAGGAAGGTCTCCGCGTTCTTTCACCACCTTCTTTATGGTGGCTGAGAATGACAGACTGCTCTGTATCACTATACGGTCCGCTATTACCGGCGTTATGATATAGTCCATTCCCAGTATGGTGCTGAACACTCCTTTGGAGTTTACTGTGCCGGGCAGATCGACAAAGACGATATCGAACTTGCCGGTCGCCGAAATCTCCATGGCCGCCTCCCTTGCTTTCTCCGCAGTGGTGCCGATGATGGGGTATGCTTTCTTTTGAATGCGTTTCCACTGGAGCATTATCATCTGCTTGTAGGCATCATGCCCTTCCACTGTCTGGATGTCACGTTCACGCATACGGTACAGACTGTGCTGTGGGGCATCGCAGTCGATTACAGCGACATTGAGGCCTTTCACATAGTGGAGATGGCTTGCGAGCAGGATAGTGACAGCCGATTTTCCGACTCCGCCTTTCTGATTGCTTACCGCAACGGATAATGTTTCTTTTTTCATGTGCGTTGGTTTTATGGGTTGTTGGTATTGTCTTGACCGTTATCGGATTTATCCGTTATCATTTCCGGCATCGGAGTGAACCGTCACTGAGATAGCGGATGCTTCCATGAGTCCTTCCGGCAATCCAACCGGCAACGGGCTGTTCCGCCGCTCCATCCAGTATTCCGATGTCGGAAAGCCGGTTGATATGTCTGTCGGTGCATCACGTTATTCCGGCCACTCAGCCGACAATGGATAGTTGTATCCAATTGACCGATATTCCGATGCCGGATGGTTGGTTGCTTCCGTCCGCACTGCAAATAAAAGGAGTTTTTCCGGACTTTCAGCCATGTTGTCAAGCCTGTGACATCACATGTCATTGTGTGTCGTCATGTTGCATATAACAACCTGTTTCACAGCTCTATAATTGCCACTAACTTTGCACTTGACAAGGAAAGACGCCGGTGAAACCGGTGGAGAAACCGACTGAAATCCGTCAAGAGGCGGGGCAACAATTTTCCGGAGGGAAATTCATGTTCAACGGAACATAGCAAGTTGTGTTTTTCGGCACTAGAAATAAATTTCGTGCCTCAAAACAACTTGCCGCTCGCCTGACGGCTCGGGAGGGGATTTACTCCAAAGTCGTAAATCCTTGCCGGATTATCATGAACAAAAAATATATAGTTATGGCTGACAAAAACAGTGACAGAAAGAAGAGGACGGTCGGGAGAAAGCCGAAGGCGAAGCCCGAGATCTACCGTTATGTCGTCCGCATGGACGAGGATGAGAACGGTCAATTCAAACTGATGTTCCAGAAATCGGGAGCGCGTTACCACTCCAGATTCATCAAGTCGGTGTTGTTCAACCGCCCGTTGAATATCGTGAGAATAGATCCCGCGACGACTGATTTCTATGTCCGCCTCACAAATTTCTACCATCAGTTCCAGGCCATAGGCAACAATTACAATCAGGTGGTAAGGGCGGTCAAGACCAATTTCGGCGACAAACGTGCGTTTGTCCTGCTTAGAAAACTGGAGAAAGAGACAGTGGAGCTTGTGCTCGTGAGCCGCGAGATAGTGGCTCTCATAAAGGAGTACAGAGAGAAATATCTGGATACCCGTATTCCCGAATGACATGGTGGCGAAGATCAACCGGGGCGTGTCGCTCTATGGGGCGCTCGCCTACAACTGGCGGAAGGTGGACGACCGGACGGCACGCATCATCGCAGGAAACATGATGGTCATGAATGTCGCCGGTTATCCTGAGGAGAGCATGCGGGAAACGATGTTCGCTTTCCACCCGTACCTTATGGCCAACAGGAACACCGAAAAGCCGGTTCTGCACATATCGCTCAATCCGTCGCCCGGAGACACTCTGTCGGAAGGCCAGCTCGCGGATCTCGCTGGCGAATACATGCGGCGTATGGGCTACGGTGACCAGCCGTATATAGTATTTCTCCATGAGGATATAGACCGGCGCCATATACATATAGTGTCAACCTGCGTGAACGCGCGGGGTGAGAAGATTGACGACGCCTACGAGTGGAACCGCTCGATGCGTGCCTGCCGTGAGCTGGAGCGCAGGTTCGGGTTGCCGCAGGTGTCAGACAAGCGTCGTGAGCTGCTGGAGCCATATTTGAAAAAGGCGGACTATGGCAGCGGTGATGTCAAGCGTCAGGTCGGAAACATCCTCAAGAGCGTGTTCTCTTCATATAGATTTCAGTCTTTCGGCGAGTACAGCGCGCTGCTCTCCTGCTTCAACATTGAGGCGAGGCAGGTCAAGGGCGACCACGACGGCACGCCTTACAACGGGATGGTCTATACTGTGACCGATGACACTGGGCATCCGGTATGCACTCCCATAAAGTCATCATTGCTCGGCAGACGTTTCGGCTATGAGGGTGTGCTGAAACGCGTCGGTTACAATGCCCGTGATTTCAAGGCGGATAAATGGCAGCCGAAGATTATTGATGATGTGGCGCTCGCTAAGCACGGTTGCCGTGGCGACCGCTCTCTCTTTGTAAGTATCCTTGCCTCGCGCGGCATTGATGTTGTGTTCCGGGAGAATGATGATGGCCGCATCTACGGCGCGACTTTCATTGACCATAAGAATAAGGAGGTGTATAACGGTTCCCGGCTCGGCAAGGAGTATTCGGCGAATGCGTTCGAGAAACTCTTCAACTCCCCGATGCCCGATGGACAATACACAGGCACGGTATATGGCAACCACCCGGCCGTAGATATTGGCGATGCCATAGAACAGGCTTTCGGTATCCTTTCACTGAATGCCAACGGCCCCGACCCGCAGGAGGAGGCTCTGGCGAACAGCCTGCGCAGGAAGAAAAAGAAGAAACGCCGCTACCGCGGAATACAGTGAGAAAAAACAGAATTGTACGACTACTTAAATAAATATCATTATGTCACAGGAAGATGACCTCAGAGGATTGGCAAAAGTCATGGAGTTCATGCGCGCCATATCAATTATTTTCGTAGTAATCCACATTTACTGGTACTGCTATCAGGCTGTCGTGGATATCGGTGTCAACATCGGAGTGGTTGACCGCATACTACTGAACTTCCAACGTACCGCAGGGCTGTTCAGGAACCTGCTCATCACAAAGATGTTCGCCATTATCTTTCTTGCCCTGTCATGTCTCGGCACAAGGGGCGTGAAGAATCAGAAGATGACATGGGAGAAGATCTACGGGGCGTTCTTATCCGGTCTGGTGCTTTTCTTCATGAACTGGTGGATGCTCGACCTGCCCCTTTCCCCTATGGTGGATGCGGCTTTGTACACCGTGACACTCACCGCCGGATACATACTGCTGCTCATGGCCGGTGTATGGACGGGCCGGATGTTAAGGCACAATCTCATGGACGATGTGTTCAACACCGCCAACGAGAGTTTCATGCAGGAAACCCGGCTGATGGAGAACGAATATTCGGTGAACCTGCCTACCAGGTTCGTGTATCAGGGGCGCGAATGGGACGGATGGATAAATGTGGTCAATCCTTTCCGCGCGTCGATAGTCCTCGGCACTCCCGGCTCAGGCAAGAGCTACGCGGTAGTCAACAATTACATCAAACAGCAGATTTCCAAAGGGTTCGCGATGTACCTGTATGATTATAAATTTGATGACCTGTCTATTATAGCCTACAACGAGCTGCTTAAGAATCTCGACAAGTATGCGGTGCGTCCGGAGTTCTATGTGATTAATTTTGATGACCCGCGCCGCTCCCACCGGTGCAATCCGATCAATCCGCAGTTCATGGCCGATATCAGCGACGCCTATGAGTCGGCATACACCATACTCTTGAATCTGAACAAGACGTGGATACAGAAACAGGGTGATTTCTTCGTGGAGTCGCCGATTATACTGCTGGCGGCGATAATCTGGTATCTCCGCATATATAAGGAAGGCCGCTACTGCACCTTCCCCCATGCCATCGAGTTCCTTAACAAGCCTTATACCGACATATTCACCATTCTCACATCCTATCCCTCGCTTGAGAACTATCTCTCGCCCTTCATGGACGCATGGAAAGGCGGTGCCCAGGATCAGCTTCAGGGGCAGATTGCCTCGGCAAAAATACCTCTGTCGAGGATGATTTCTCCGCAGCTCTACTGGGTGATGACGGGCGATGATTTCACGCTCGATCTCAACAATCCGCAGGCTCCGAAAATACTGTGTGTAGGCAACAATCCCGACCGCCAGAACATCTACTCTGCCGCGTTGGGTCTGTATAACTCACGCATCGTGAAGCTCATAAACAAGAAGGGGCAGCTGAAGAGTTCCATCATCATTGATGAATTGCCCACTATATACTTTCGCGGCATTGACAATCTCATTGCCACGGCACGCTCCAACAAGGTGGCGGTATGCCTCGGTTTCCAGGATTTCTCGCAATTGGCGCGCGACTATGGCGACAAGGAGGCGAAAGTAATTCAGAACACGGTCGGCAACATATTCAGTGGTCAGGTCGTGGGCGAGACGGCGAAGAGCCTGTCGGAACGTTTCGGAAAGATACTCCAGCAACGGCAGTCGCTCTCCATCAGCCGGCAGGACACCTCCACATCCATCAACACGCAGCTCGACTCGCTTATCCCGGCCTCCAAGATAGCAAATCTCTCGCAGGGAACATTCGTCGGCAGCGTCGCCGACAACTTCGGAGAGGAGATTGACCAGAAAATCTTTCACTCGCGCATAATCGTTGACAGAGCAAAGGTGTCGGCCGAGACGCGGGCTTACAGGAAAATCCCCGTCATCAACGATTTTCTCGATGAGAACGGCAACGACATCATGCAGGAGCAGATAGAGCGCAACTACACGCGTATCAAGGAGGATGTAGTGGACATCATCCATGACGAGATGGAGCGCATAAAGAACGACCCGGAGCTATGCCACCTTCTGCCTCCTGAAGAGGAAAATTCCGACGGGAATGACGGTTAGCCGTGCTTTATTCTTTACCGCAAAGGTAGCCACCCGCTTTGCGGACAGTGCAAGGCCGGGCCCTGCGGGTTTCCTGGAAAAATCTTCCGCGCCCCCGTGGGGCTTGCGGTATTTTACCTGAAAGCCTTGCGTTGTCCGGCGCGTGTCTGTCGGCGCGGTAAAGTCATTCCCCAGATCTTTTTAGTAAGTATGTCTTATTACTGCCTGTACTTCGGTTTATCACGCCATCGGGCTCATTTTTTTGCAATATCCGGTTAATAGGAACTTTACTCCTCCAGCCACTCATCGGACATTCCGAAATCCTTGTCGGCGAACAGGTCGGCCAGACCAGTAACTTGCTTCAGGCGCAGAAGCTCGTCCTTATCCATGCCGATGTTGCGCATTATCCATGCGTCCGACATTCCGGAACGTGTAAGTTCAGCAACGATATTGCTCATAAGCTCCACATTGTGTGTGCCTCTGGCACGGTTATGCCGTATGGTGGAACCCATACGGTTTGACAAATCCTTGTCAATTACAGAAACCGGCAACAGCCCTTGTTCTCGCTCATATATCCGCCGGGAAGTCTTCATCACCATATAGCGGTGGAATCCGTCCACAATCTCATATTGGTCGGTGTCCTTCAGATAATAGCAGACACAAGGCATCGTGTAACCGTCCTCCCATATCGAGAGTTCAAGCAGTTTCATCTCAGGAGGTGCGACTATATTGGGATTATAATCATTCGCCACAACCTTCTCTACCGGAACGGCAATCACATTATAAACCGGGCTTTTATATTTTTCCATGATTTATCATTCTATATTTTTTCATCACTCTGTCCCTTAGCTCCCGTTCGCGTTTTGTCAGCGAAAAGCCCATATATTTGCAGGCATGGTCGTTTTTGAGGATGCAGATGCACATACGCTTATAAGTCGGAAGCTCACGAAATTCCGGTATATCTATATCATCCAGATATTCCATCATCACAGGCAGCTTGTCGGTACGGTAGGCCGTAGTGCCGCCAACTTTTATCGGGATATTCCTGTCGCGCAACTTCCGGATGGTTCCCTCTCCGAGACATCCGCCTCGCTCTCTCCAGAACCTTATGCTGACCCGGAGTTTCTCCATATAGTTGTCGCGTATCTCCATCGGAAGCGTGGTAAGGAGAAATTCCATATACTGTTTCCAGGAGAATCCTGCCGGACATTTTATTGATTTCCATCCCATAGCTGATGTGGTCCCGTAAATACCTGCAAAATTCACACCGTTGACACGGCTTACCATCCGCCCCCATGTATCCGGGTCGATGGCCTTGTATACGGCAAGTGAAGACAGTGCCTGTGATATGAACGGACTTGCGACACGTTGACGGCCAATCGGGACACCGGCTTGGTAATATAAGTCATAGACCTTGTTGTAATCCCATCCGAACCGACCGTTGGCAACCCATATATCTGCTGTCTTCCAATCATAGATGGGATATGCGTTATATACTTTGCTGTCAATCCGGTGTGTCCACTTCAATGAACCGAAACGGCGGTAGTTCCTGTCGCTGTGGATGGTACGCCATCGGTTGAAACTTTCTTGGGTGCGTATTCCGACAAGACAGCATATTCGCCTGATGTTTTTTTGTCTGCTCAGCCACATTGAGAACAGTTTCTGGAAATCGTAGTCCCAAAGGTCGTCATTGAAGAATCCGAAATCATCAGCGGAATAACATCCGGTCGGCATATCGCGCACCCATATATCTTTTCTGGATTCCTCCCACGGACGCCAGTATGACTGGAACATCGAGGTGCACGTCGCGACCTTGAACGGCACGCAGCAATGGTAGACCTCAAGAATGTCGGAATCCTGAGACAGCCGTCGTTTCACATATTCCGTTGTCTGGCTGTACTGAGCCTCATAGTCCATATGGAATACACCGAGCTTTCTGCCGGGCAGATGTCTCCGTATGTAATCCACACAAAGGTTCAGAAGCACTCCGCTATCCTTTCCTCCGGAAAAAGAGACATATACATAGTCGAAGTTCTCAAATACGGCTTTCAGACGATGCTGCACCGCCTCATAGACATTCAGCCGCCTTATCATCGCGGAGTCACTCCTTTCCTGTTGACTGACTGCATCTTATTGTATTGGGCAAATACAGTGCAGATTATGAATCCATGCGCACGGAAGGCTTCGGTATGACGCTTGTGACAAAGTGCGGTAACAGCCCTGTCTGTGGATGCCAGGACATTGTCTATAAGCCTGTCAAGAACATCTTTATCATCGTCATGGATATAATAATTGTCAACATACAGACCGTTTGCGGTCATTTTTGCCGGCATGAACCCGGCCACCTCACCGTCGACAAGGCATATGTACCATGTGTATTGCGTGGAGGTCTTGAACGGATAGTTGTTGTTAAGCCGCAGGACACCGGGATCCATCACCAGACGTGCCACAAGTTCATACAACCGTTCATCCGTTCCGTGCAGACTTATGAGTTCCATTTTGCAACAGCTTTATAATCAGGTTAAAATTTCATTTCCAGATTGTCCAGTAGTTTCGCGCGGACAATTTCATATCCTGCCTGCGGGTCGAAATTCTCATCCGGCCGCAACAATTCTTTGGTATCTCCAAGGAACTCATCATCCTGCATCTTGTCTTCCATATTCAACATGAATTCCTTATATGTCGGTATATGGTCTACCACGAACGCCATGTAGGTACGGTAGCATCTTATGACGTTTTCTATATTCACATCGGAGGTGGTCAGCACCTTGTACAGGTCATAAAGATCCCGTCCTTTCCGCCGTTGGTACAAGGCCCTGAGTTTTGTTCCCACAAGTTCGTCAAGCTGATATGTCAATACCTCGCAACAGCCGCTGTACCATTTGTTCACGACACTGAACGGAACTCTGGACATGGGCAGCACATTGAAGTGTTCCTTGCAGTTTATCTCGACTTTCAAATGTATGGGCATAACCGGAAAGCGTTCTGATTCCAGTCTGAATATAAGCGTGTTGTTGTGTTTCTTCTGTTTTACCTTCGGCTCTCCGAGAAAGGACAATGCCTCCCGGATCCTGTCATAGGTTTCTTTTATTGGTTCCGCTTTGACCTGAACCAGATCGATATCCTCGCTATATCGTGGCTGAGGCGACAGAAACAGCTTATGGAGAGCCGTGCCGCCACGGAACGCAAGGTGGGATGCAAGATAATCATCCTTGTACAATTCCGTCAGCGCACGGCATATCATAAGGTCTTGCTCGACCTGCTCTGATGCTGTCCATGGAACATGTTCGTTCCATTCCCTTATTGCATATTCCGGTATCATTCGTCTATATCTATTTCCTGATTAATGATTATTTTCCATTTTTCATCCGTTGCAAATCCTTCGACCGGCTTGCCGATTTTGAACGGTGTCTTTCTGAACTTCATGCCGGCGGACATCAATCGTCTATATAAGGCGGATGCCTTCTCGTCATATTCAAGTATGCTGTCAAGTATATACCCCAGACGCTGGAACGTTGTCAACGGTGTGATGGAGAGGAGGCCATCATCCATTTCATCGATGTTGATTGCTTCCGCCAGCTCATTGAGGACTGTGCATACCCTGTTCAGCCCACCGATTTTTTTCTCATTCTCAATCAAATCCACAGCCGTCAGTTCAGGGGATGAAACATTCACATAGCCGGTCTGTGTCCTGTGCTTGACTATATAGTGTTCCGGTATCGTTTTTTTTGAAATAAATGCTATCGAGACTCCGTTCTTCCGTGTATCCCTTATTGACGGCAATTCAACGGCAACTGAATACGTCTGTGCCCTCTGGTGGGCAGCACCATAAAAAGCCGCCGCATTCAACAATGACACATAATATTTCCGATTGAGAAATTCCATCATCTGGTCGATGTAGAATACAGGAGGGATCACGCCTTTCAATGCATATTCCACCGGCATGACCACATAAAAATTTCTCCAGGGGGATATAATTTTTCCTCTGGATATAAGCCGGTGCAGTGACAATCTAAGATAAGCGTCACTCATATCAGGAAACTGCTTCCTGACATCTGCCCTTGTGAAGGTATAATAACCTCTCAATATTCGGCTCTCGGTCCAATCGGACAGACTTTCTGTTTTCTGTAACATACCAATTATTGCATTGACTCTGCAAAAGTAATCATTTTTTGATAACATACGCAAAATCCATGCAACTTATTTTAGCACACCATGAAATTAATAGGGATACTTATTTACGCCTAAGGGTATGCGATGAAGCAGTTAATGGCCGACATTAGCAACGCATACAAGTCGGCATACAACATGTCCCCACTCATTCCGAAACATAATTTCATAACCGCCTGCGAGCCGTTTCCCAATACAGATATTAGCTCTTTGATTGAAGCTGTCACACTGATTTTTTTCATGGTCGGCAACTTTCGGCAATCGCTCGGCAAGCACGGAAATTTCAATCATGGGTTGATATGTTGATTGAATGAAGTGTTAGTTGTTTATCTGTTGATGTTTTGAGGATGATGTTTTGAGGGTTTATGATCTTGCTTACAATGATATAAATTCAATATAATTCACTAACTTTGTAATTGGATAGGCGGAATACTATCCCTACATTTTGAAAAAAACGAAGCGTTATGCGAGTCTTGAACTTGAAAACCTGAGTCATCGGCTTGCCGTTTTGCCTCAGCAAAGAAATGCCCATCCGTACTCGAAGATATGGCATGGCGGCTTCCCTCGCATAGCGGGGGCTGCTGTTGCCACATCTGAGCACAAGGCTTTCTCAGGGCCATCAAGTTAAGACATGGCATAGGCAGTCCGCGTTTCTGCATTATAATAATCCGCTCAATAGGACTGATGGGCACAAATGAAAAACAAAATGGAAATGAAATTCTGTCAGAGCTGCGGAATGCCGCTCAATAATGAGAACAAGGGTACTGAGGTTGACGGCAGCATCAGCGAGGATTACTGCGTCTATTGCTATAAAGATGGCAAATTCGCTCAGGACATGACAATGGAGCAGATGATTGACCACTGCGCCCAATTCACGGATGAGATAAACAAGCAGTCGGGGCAAAATCTGACCCGGGAACAGGCAAAGGAAATGATGCGTCAGTTCTTCCCAAACCTGAAACGCTGGAAAAACTCATAAAATCAGAATGTCATATGAAAAAGTTATTTTCAATACTCTATACGGCAATCGCCGTGGGCATGGTTTCATGTGCCGGTAGCGGAAATAAACCGGCTGTTGATGACAGTGCGGTAAGCAATACTACTGTCGCCGAGGCCACTGTGGCGACTCACACACTCTCAGATAAAGGAATAAGTGATATTGTACTTGGAATGGCGGTCTCAGCAATTCCCGATTCCATCGCAGGATTCTACAACCGTGTGGATGTCTATGATGGAAAAAGTTTCAAAGGCTATAGCTTTGTATCGGACTCTATAGAAAAATTCCATGCAGAGGACACTGACTTTGACGGGAAGATTAATCTGATTGCCCTGCGAGGTAAATCTCCTCTGAAAGCGGATACCGGGAATGGCTGCATTTACATTGGTATGCCGGAAGCGGCGTTGTCGAATTCCGACAAAGAAAATGGTCTTTACCGCATAGGCAACTTCAAGATTGAGGTGCAGGATGGAAAGGTAAGCGAAATTTATATAGAGTGGTCACCGGCGACAATAAACTAATGGCTACAGCGATAAAAATATATGCAGAGACTGACCGTTTGGTTCTAAGGCAGTGGAAACCTGAGGATTTGCCGGCTTTTGCTGCGATGAACGGCAATCCCGACGTGATGAAATATTTTCCTGAAGTATTGACGGAGGCTGAGACATTGGCTTTCTATGACAGAATCCAGACTGAATTTGAACTTAAGGGATGGGGCCTGTATGCCGTGGAATTGAAGTCTACAGGTGCCTTTATTGGCTATGTGGGGTTGCACGAGATAGGTTTTGATGCTGACTTCACACCAGGCGTAGAGATTGGCTGGCGGCTTGATGCTGACTATCATAATCAGGGCTATGCCACTGAGGCAGCCTTAAAGGTGCTTGATATTGCAAGAACGATTGGTATAGAAAAAGTATACTCATTCACGGTGGTTGTCAATAAGCCCTCGGAACGGGTGATGCAGAAGATCGGGATGGAAAAGACAGGGGAATTTGACCATCCAAAACTATCTCCGGATTCACCCTTGCTCAGGCATGTGCTTTATCAAATAAGGTTTTCGTCATAATTGTATTTTCACTTATGACCAATTTGGATAAGGATGACTCATAAAGGAAAAGTATATGAAAAATTTCAGATTATCTATAATAGCCATGGCATCAGTTGCTCTTGCCGCCTGTACTGTCTCCAATAAACCGGCAGACCGCGGTGAGAACAATATGTCTGACACCGTAGGCTTGCAGGGGGAGTGGCGTCTTGATTCGTACCGCATAGACTGCGAGTCAACGCAATTTGATGCCACATCAAATTACAAACTGTCATTCAATGAGCCGGACAATACATTCAGCCTATCTACGGACTGCAACATGATTAACGGCGAGTTTGGGATCAGCAACGATACCATCCGTTTCAAAAACATGCTTGTCACCGAGATGGCCTGTGACAAAATGGTTGTGGAGCATAATATGTTGCGTTTGCTCAACGACTCCACGGCCTATGCCATATGTCGTGGCGATACACTCACATTCACGGCTCCAAATATTGGCTCCGCCAGATTCATTAAACAAGACGCGGCTGCCAGACGGAATTTTATTGGAAAATACATCGACTCAACTGATGGTTCGACTCTTCAAGTCGGCGATAGCACTAATTCGGGACTAAGTGTTAACATCAATCTGTTCAGGCTGACAGACATTGATGACGGGATTGGCAAAGCATCCGATGGAACATTGGTGTTCACTGCCACAGATGCTGCTGGCAACCCCATAAAAGGTAAGATTACCCTTGAAGGCGATACCGCCACTCTGGTTTTCACAGAGTCTACATGGGAGTATCTGCCCGGTGGCTCGACCTATCGCTTCAAACGGGATACGCAAGCCATGATTCAAGAACTTGGTAGATGATAAGACAGTATGAGGAAAGATAAATATGCACAATGCTTTTGAAAATATGACGCTTGAGGAGCTGTGGAAATTGTTTCCCATAACCCTGTCTGACCATAATCCGAAATGGAAAGAGTGGGCGGATAGCGAGATTGAGCATCTTCGTGTCATATTGGAGATGTTCAGTCCACGGATAACCCATATAGGCAGCACGGCAATTCCCGCAATCAAGGCAAAACCCATTGTCGATATTCTTGTAGAGATTCCTGATGATTGTGAAATGCCGGACATAAGAAGCACGATGGAAGAATCTGGCTACATCTGTATGTCAGTCTCTGAAAACCGCATGAGATTCAACAAAGGGTACACGCCTGACGGGTATGCTGAAAAGGTGTTCCATATACATATCCACCGCATCGGCGACAATGATGAGATACGTTTCCGTGATTATCTTATCCGACATGATGATTTTGCAAAAGAATATGAAGCCCTGAAACTCGAACTCATATCGAGATATCGCAAAAACAGGGATGCGTACACTGTTGCAAAGTCTGATTTTGTGAAACGGATAGTCATGCTTGCCAATGATGAACAGGCAGAGAACGCGCTCAACAACAAGAGATTCCGTGATTTCAGATAACCGAAATAACATGACGATGAGTAAAGATGAACTATTGGAACTGATAGGACGGATGTGCGCCCCTCATGAACCGGATGTATGCCGTTCGTGGGAAATGACTTCGTGGAAAGCTCTTCGAGAGGCAGAGAAACTGACAGACAGGACTTTGTTTCCTATATTGGAGGAAATTATCCGAGAAAATCCCGGTGAGAGCGGTCTGGATATCCGCAAAGAGGCTTACTTCATCTATAAAAAGCTGCTGATTCAGCAGTTTGATGAAGAACGGTTCGCCTTTTTGCTTTCACGGCTGGATATGGAAATCGCTAAAGGAGAGTATATGTGGTGGCACTACTTCCTTTATGAGATGGAGGTGAACCCAGACACCCCCGTCACGCCTTTGCTCGCCATTGCCGAAAGAGGCAACAAGTATGATGAGGAACGGGTGTGCAATGACATCGAGGCATATACAAAGAGAGGAAATGTAGAATCCATCGCCGCTCTTCCGACATTGAAAGCACGTGTCAAAGCTGCAAAACGGACACAGCGTCAGGCAACGGCAGACATCCTGAAAGAGTATGGCGTGGAGTCGAAAGCCGATATGGACAGACTGAGCGAGGAGGATGGTGCGGAACTTTATGAAGCATTGAAAGCCGGAGTGCTTGAAAAGTATGATATCACACCAAAGCGGCTGGAACGACTTATAGCACAAATTTTGAAATAGGTTATGGCAAAGTTACAAATGCTCTCTTTTCAGGACGATTATGTTCTCGAGCGACGTATCAGGGAGGAATCGAATTACTGCGATGTGGCTCATCTGTATGTTGCCACTTACGGTATCTGTCAGGTTATTCTGATGGAACTGTGGCCGATAGACCTTGACGGAAACGGACGGCTCACTCTCCTCGCCAATGTCGAACAGCAACAGGAGTATGTCGGTTATCACAATTGGAAAGGAGTATTCAATGTATCCACCTACGATTTGGACCGAGACACTTCCCGTCGGCTTTATGAGTTCAAAGAGTTCGGCGAGGAGTTTGTGGAGTATGTAGCCAATCTCGTGCTTGATGTCATGACTGAGATTGATGAAGCAAACGGTGGCAAGAACTCTTTGGCGCAACGGCGTGAAGAGATCATGCAGAACCTGCGCGACTGTGGATTTGAGAAGAAAATCCTGCTCAAACGCTATTCCAAACTGAGCCGCGACAGAAAACACCGTGCATTGGTCTATAACTGCTTCGGTCTTAAGACCGGCGATGCACTGAAAGTGGAGATTGTCAGCACAGCCACCGGCGAAGTCGTCACGTCAAAATGGATTGATGACGAGTTGCCCCGTTGCGCTGATAGTCATAAGTCGGACATCTACAAGACAGGTTGGGACGGCGACACATTCCATGTGAGCATCGGAAGACCTGAGCCGTATGATGAAATAACAGTGGAATTACCATCGCTTAAATGATACATTCATGAATATAGAAGAACTGCGTAATCATTGTCTTGCGATAAAGAAAGTGGAAGAATGCACTCCCTTTGGAGAAGATGTATTGGTGTATAAAGTCATGGGTAAAATGTTCGCTTTTTTCTCACTGAACCCTAAAGATGGGGAATATTTTGTAGTCATGAAATGCGACCCGGAAAAGACGGTCGAATTAAGAGAGAAATACGATGGCGTCACAAAAGGCTATTACGCGGGAAACAATCTGCTGTGGAACTCTGTGTTTATTCAAAAAGATATTCCTGATAGCCTTATTGCAGAATTGATACATCATTCGGCAGATGAAGCCTTAAAGAAATTGCCAAAACGGAAACAACAAGAATATCCGGTATGATAAGCAAATCAGAAACTATAAAATATAACTGAGTATAAATTAAATATACCGGCGATAAATTCGATATAGAAGAAAATCCGGATGGCGAAACATTCCGTAAATATCTTTCCGTTCCCAATTCTCGATGCTGATCTCTATCATGACGGATTATTTGGTTTCTGCTTAACTGTTGTGTTTCTATGTTTTGTCACTATCTAAAAAAGCCGGCCGGGGGATTGCTCCTCCGGCCGGTCTGTAAGGTTGGCTACGTCGGCTATTTATTCCAGGTTATAAACTCCTCTTGTTATATAAGCCTTGATTATTGTGTTTTTACTTATCATTACAGTCTCGCCCGGCTTATAGTATTCATCTGTTATCCCATAGTCCGACAGTTGATCAGCACTATCATAGAATTTTATCGCGTCTTCGGAAGCATCACTATGCCACCAACCGTTTAAAACGTGAATCTGGCCTTTGTCGTCTTCTAGGGGTTTAATGTCATTTTTCTCATTATCCATACCATAAGGATCGATGAAAAAGTTACGGATGACAAAATCGTATTCCTGACCTTCTTTTCCTAAACGAGGCTTGGATTCGATATAATAGCGGCTGCCGTTGATAAATGTATGATAGTTGGCATCATATATCAGGCTGATGGAGTTGTTGGAGGTTATGTTCTCCACAACGTCGAAATCCAGCCCTTCCTGATCTCCCTCTGCCGCTTTCCATACATGATCCCAATCCGTGACCGTAGCGTCGATCTTGACTGATGTCAGGGCGATGTGGAGTACGAAGTTGTAGGACTTGCCCGCGAGGAAATCCCAGGCGAATGTGGTGCTTACCTCACTGGTGATCTGGCTCTTGCCACCGTCAAGATTGACGTCTTCGGTTATCACGTCGAAGTTCACCGTTATCGTGACAGGGGTTTTCGTGCCTTTTTCAGAAGGCATGATCATGAAATAACGGTCGTCGCCGTTAAGCTGCATGATCTCGTTCGCATTCTCAGGGGTCATGGTGCAGGCATCCTCAAGGAAGTCACCGTCTTTTTTGGAAAGAACATACGCCTGGTCAGATTTCTGCATTTCTTCCCACTCCCCGGTGCGGAGATTCAGGTCGCCCGATGTGCCGAACTCACCGCTTGATAATTTCACGCTGTTGATCACCACCCGGGTTCCCTCTGCAAGGGTTTGTTCGTATTTTCCGGATGTTACACTATTATCCTGGGGATTCAGTTCATCGACAACGGCAACGCGGCTGAAGCCGACACGCGACATGGCGTGCTTGAATTTGAACTGCACCTGGCCTTCGATATCTTCTTTCGAGATATTTTCCAGGCTGCCGTCGTAGAGAAGGTCAATCATATTCTCCTGTTCCTCAGGCACCACGAACGAGAGCTTGGGGTCGCCCGCGGTGGTGTTGGAGGTCAGGCCTACGATACCCTCGGTCTTGCCGGCGAAATTCTCGACGTAGGGAGCGTAGCCGAAGAACGAGACTTTGTCCATGATGTTGCTCGGCCAGTACTTCACGGGAGAGTAGGTCCAGCTGCCGGTCCATTCCACCTTCTGGTTGTACATGAAGTTGGGGGTGAAGGAGCCGGGGACACCTTCATTCTGGTACGTGTCCTCACCGGTGTAGTAGGCAAGCACGCCGAAGCCGGTCTGCTTGAGCGCGTCGAGATCCATTACGGATGAGCGCGACTGGGGTGCGCTGCCGAGGTAGGTGCCGAAGGTGATGGCGTTCTCGTCATAGGCCTGTCCGTCGCCATCTTTGACGAACATTTCCTCTTCCTGCGTGCAGCCGGTTGTTGCGACCGCTGCGATGGCTGCGAAAGCCATCAGAAACTTTTTAGCTTTCATGTTTTCAAATGATTTGTGATTAATTTTTGGTTTTGTTGATTTTGGTTTATATTATTGAATTAAGCTTATTGTCCTATAATTTGGGACTACATGAGCGGAATATTCACATCCTCGTTATCCCAGTCCTCTACCCATGCGTCAAATCCCCAGTCGTCATTGCCGCCGGGAGGCAGCGGCGGGTCGAGTGTCAGGTCGAGATAGAGGTCAAGGTTGTCGCCCCGGCGTCCCGGCGGTCGTTCTTTCTCTGTTATGAGATGTCCCACCGGGATTTCGTATTTCAGCACGGTCTTGCCATCGGAAAGCATGGCGTAGAATTCGAGGGTGTTCTCATCGGCTGAGCCGAGATGATTGCCGGGCAGGCCGAAGCAACGTATATCTGCTTTGGCAATCCCGATATCGGGATTTGATGATGTGCGTGAGCGCGACCAGTCAGACGCCTCCATCAGATGGGTGACCGTCGCTGTGTTCTTGTTCGGCAAGTCGCTTGCCAACTTCCTGCCCGAGGCAAGCCCGGATATGGCGGCGCGTACCGACCGCAGGTTGCTGATGTTTTCCGTGCGCACCGTCACATGCAGTGTATAGATGATATTCTTGGGATAGAGTGTGCCGATGACTCTCATGCCACCGCTGTTCGCGTCAGTCACATGGTCGGTCATGATTGTGTCGACAGCCAGCCATTCGGGTTGCCCGGCTACATAAGCGGAATTGTCCCCCCGGCTTTTATACCATTCTGCCCCGTTATAGGCCGGAGCATACACCTCGGCGGTCTCCACTGCATCGAGACCCCGGAATGAGATGTAGCTGAACTCGTCCTCAGTCAGGTTGAATACCGTGGCCCAATGCCGCCCAGGGGTAAGGTATGGTGTGACATGACTGATGTCGTTGTCAATGGCACGCGCGCGTTCTCTCGTCTCGGTATGATGGCATAGTACAGTCATGCCGGTCGGAACGGTCTTGCCGTATCCGCTCCAGTCCACATCCAGACGTATCTGAGACTTTCCGGGGGTGGGTCCGTCGGCCTCCGGATAGAAATGGATTGTTGCGTCGCACGACACGAGAGTCAGGCCGGCGGCCATCAACACGCTCTTGAGCAGCCTTACCATCTCATCCACCTCCTTCCTTTTCTGTCGGCGTAGAATTTATAGGAAAGGGTGACCCCGGCACGCGTGACACCCCAGTATGTGCCGCCGCTACGCGACACCTCGGCGCCGTTGCGCCCTGTGTTGTGATATTTGATCCACCTGTAGCTGATATATCCCGCGCCTATCTGAGCCTCAAGCCCCCAACGGTGAGCCTTGTCGAGATGAAATGAGTAACCATAGCCTATACCCACTCCGAAAGCGGCATGGTTAGGGTCTTGATAGCGGTAATCGCCTCCGGTGCTGATGTTGAAGCCCGCGATGGTGGTGTGTACACCGAAATAATGTCCGATACCGGCATCCTTAGGCCACCAACGCACTTCCGGCTGCACAGCCAGCAGGCGGAGGCGCCATCGGTCAGTGATATCATAGGGCGAGTACCACACCGGCACATCAAGACTCCAGTGCGGCCACAGCTCGACCTCGAAACCGAGATTGGCACATAAAGCTACATCACCCAACAGATTGGTTTTAAGTGCAAAGAAGCGTTTTCGCGAAACTGTGCAATGCACCGTAATGTCAAGCGGCTTTATATCAGGAAAGTCAATGACTGTATTGAGCTCCGGGATCTCAGGCATATATGCGTCAATCTGCTGCCGGTATTTCATCAGACGTGTGTCGTAGTCGACAAGAACCGCTGCCCGCCGCAGATACGGGAGCACGTTGTCGCGGATCGAACGGTATGGCCGGCCTCCGTCAAGATGTTTCAGTCTTTGTTCTCTTGTATCAGGGCTTAACGTTTCCGTTTCATCAAGAAACCGGAGCACACCCCCGGCGTATGGTATGGAGCTGTCTTCCATGAGCATCTGACGCATACCGACCCAATCCTCCGGTATGGTCGATACGGCGTATATGCTGTCGGGGAATGTGTAGCGAGACTTAAGTATGGAGATAAATGCCTTTGCGCGCGCTGTCGCCAAGCGGACATTATTATGGTACGGTCCTTCCGGAGATGCCGTGCCCACGACTATGATTCGTTCAACGCTCTTGCGTGGGTCAAGAACCAAGGAGTCTAATTTAGCAAGTATTTTTTCAAGATCTGAATCATTATTGTGGTAAGTACCGTCAAATTCAGTCAGATTAACCTTAAAATCAATACGGGCATGTGCCTGGGCGGAAGTAACCGTTGAGTCTTTACCTTGTGCGAGGGCGATACAGACCGAAGACACGAGCATAGCGGCAGCTACAATAAACCGCGCAGAAACAAATGTTTTGCCTCTGCAAATACCACTATTGTATTCTTGCTCTTTATAATATGTCCGGGCAGTCACATCCATAGTTATAAAGGTCGGTGTCTTACACTATGCGTTTATCATTCGAGAGTTTTTATATAAATAGCTGGTGCTTATTGAAATGCGACTGCAAAGATAGCTAATTTTTTAATAGTTCCAATCAAATTACCCCATTAACATTTATTAAGTATTTTTACGTTGTACACAATGATTATCGGCAGTATATTATATCTCAATAAAATAAGCAGCCGGTGCAAAATTGTGTCGGCTGCTTATTTTATTGTTCAAATTTATATATTTATTCGACGCTGCGCTTGTCCCATGTTGGATGAGCGGGATCTTCAGCCACAAGCGCCTCCGCAAAATCTATGCCCAAGGCATCGGCAAGCATTTGGCCATACTCCTTGTCAGCGTTGTTGCAGGCGCGGACATGACGCTGTTTAATGAAAAGTGGAATACCTTCCATCTGTGCCGCGGTATTGTCACAAGTGGCTTTCTTGTCGGCATCACTCATCAGTCGCCAAAGTTTTCCGGGCTGTGTGTAATAGTCATCGTCATATTCGCGCTCATCATAGTTGAACATGTCGCCGTGCAGCTGCATGGGTGGCTCTTTGCGGGATGGAGAATCGTGCCACTCTCCGTAGCTGTTCGGTTCATAGGCGATGGTGCCCCCGCAGTTGCCGTCGGTGCGCATTTGACCGTCGCGATGGAAGGAGTGGAACGGACATCTGGGCATGTTGACTGGTATCAGGTTATGGTTTACCCCGAGGCGGTAGCGCTGGGCATCTCCGTAGGAGAACAGGCGTCCTTGAAGCATTTTATCCGGAGAATAGCCTATGCCATCAACAATATTTGCAGGATTGAAGGCTGCCTGCTCAATCTCGGCGAAAAAATTCTCCGGGTTGCGGTTGAGTTCAAGTATGCCGACATCACGCAACGGGAAATCGCCATGATACCATACCTTTGTCAGGTCAAACGGATTGATACTGTACTTTCGGGCCTCTTCCTCGGTCATCAGCTGCACACAAAGTTTCCATTTCGGAAAATCTCCGCGCTCGATAGCCTCGAACAGGTCACGCTGATGCGACTCCCGGTCTTTGGCTATTATAGCCTCTGCTTCCTTGTCGGTCAGATTGCGGATACCTTGCATGGTGATGAAGTGAAATTTCACCCATGTGCGCTTGTTGTCCTTGTTGATAAAACTGTATGTATGGCTTCCGAAGCCGTGCATGTGGCGGAATGAGGCCGGAATTCCACGCGGAGACATGCTTATCGTGATCTGATGGAGCGCCTCCGGCAAAAGTGTCCAAAAGTCCCAATTGGCGGTGGGATTGCGCATCCCGGTGCGCGGATCACGTTTGATGGCGTGGTTCAAATCCGGAAATTTCAACGGATCGCGGAGGAAGAACACAGGAGTGTTGTTGCCTACGAGATCCCAGTTTCCCTCATCGGTGTAGAACTTCATGGCAAATCCGCGGATGTCGCGTTCGGCATCTGCCGCGCCGCGCTCACCAGCCACAGTCGAGAAGCGCACAAGGCATGGAGTCTGTTTCCCTACTTCCGCAAAGATTGAGGCTCGTGTGTATTCGGTGATGTCATTGGTGACGGTGAACCGTCCAAAAGCCCCCGAGCCTTTTGCGTGCATACGCCTCTCCGGGATTACCTCACGGTCGAAATGAGCAATTTTTTCAAGATACCATGGATCCTGCATTGTCTGTGGTCCGGGAAAACCGGCGGTCTGTATGTTCTGGTTGTCGGCGATGGGGCGCCCGTTTTCAGCGGTCAGTCTTTTCTTATCCATACAATCATTACAAGTTTTCTTAATAAATATAACTGGCAATTATAACGTCTTCATTCATCAAATGGTTCATGAGATGATAGTTCATGTAATACTGTTATGTGTGGTTCATCCGAATTGAAAACGAACTATATTTTCAAGTACACTCATTATATTTATCATTTGGTCGACGTTTCATAAATCATTTCAGATTGTTACTATTAGGTGAGACACAATCTTATTAGTCAGGGCACTGTTTTTCATGGTTTTTCGTAAGTCATTTCTGAATCAACATATTATTTGAAACTAAATGACACTGCATCTATAAAAAAATGAATCGCATTGTCCGTCATCGCGGCTAAGTCCCTTGTTCAAGGTAACTCGGAGAACGAAATCCTCACGTTCAGGCCCTGCGGGTTTTCCTTCAAAAAATTCCCTACGGTAATTTTTCTCGGAAAAAACGTTCCGGTTTCGCCCCTCCGAGTTGAGTGTCTTACGGGACTTAGCAAGCGATGCCGACCGATGACGCATAGGACGGTCAATGAAAAAACGTGGCGGCATATTATATCAGCACGACGTATTTCAAACGACAGCCGTCATATATGGAAACACACAAATCCTGCCTCCTGTAATATCACAGATGGATATAAGCGGGGACAAAAGCAGCTCCGCCTCGCAATTCTGCATATAACGGTTTCAGCTCCACGTCAGTTTTTTTACCGTGCATGACGCTTGCCTGTGCCGTTGCTCCAACGTCTGTCGTTCCCGTCTCCATTCCTTATTCCTCACATTGCCGCTCATAACCGGTCCTCCGGCACCCATTCCGTGGTTGCCGTGCGGCACTGTGCGGTGCAACGTGATGACATTCGGTGTAATACATTGTCAGTATGTTGTAAATCAATATTTTGTGTGATTTTAGAGCTTATATTTGTGGTGAAATTCTTTTTTATTCACCCATAAATTCTGAAAGTCATGGCAAAAAAATCAGCAAGGGCGGAGCCGGAATCCCCCGCACCCAAGTTCACTGAGAACGAGCAGATGAGCGACATCGTGTTCATCCTTGACAAGATGGAACTCATATTGCAAGCGGTATCTGAAATCAATAAGGACGGCAGCCACAAGACCGTCCCCGCGGACAGGAAGCACCGCAACTCGTTCCTCAAGATCGACCGCTATGCGGATGTGTTCGAGAGTTTCCTCAAGAACCTCTGGAGCCAGCTCAAGGACCCCACGCGCTTCGGCATACTCTCTGTCAAGGACAGGCATCTTGACGACCCGGATGTGCGGCAGGCCATAGAGGATCTCGCCGCAGGAAGAAAGACCGGTGCGGTGGAGGAATTCCTGAAAAAATATGAGATTACCCCGAAAGGGAAAAAACAAGAGAATACCGATAATCAAAATGTAGAAGAAATGGCAAAGAAAAAACAAGACCAGAGCGAACAGACCGTACAAGTCGCTCAGAAGCCCCAGGAAGAGGTGCGGATGTCACCGAGGGAGGTACACGCGCAGCAACAGGCCGCTCAGGACGGACAACAGCGCGCCCCGCGTTACAACGAGTCAATGATAGACTGGGAGCAGCTCAAACTGTTCGGACTGTCGCGCGAGTTCCTCGCCGAGCGCGGGCTGCTCGACCAGATGCTCCGAGGCTACAAGACCAACCAGATGGTGCCCATCACCATGAATTTCGGCTCGGCCGTGCTGCGTACCGACGCGCGCCTGTCATTCCAGCAGTCAGCCGGCGGTCCTGTGGTGCTCGCCATCCACGGCATGCGCCAGAAACCAGATCTCGACCGTCCATATTTCGGGCACATATTCTCCGAGGAAGACAAGAAGATGCTTCTTGAAACCGGAAACATGGGGCGCGTGGTAAACCTGAAATCACGCGGAGGTGATGTCGTTCCCTCGTTCATCAGCATCGACAGGCTCACCAACGAGGTGGTGGCGATGAAGGCCGAGAACGTGTTTATCCCCGACGACATCAAGGGTGTGAGGCTCACCGACCAGGAGAAGAATGACCTCAGGGAAGGAAAAGCCGTGTATATCGAAGGGATGAAGGCCCAGTCGGGCAACGAGTTCAACGCCCACGTGCAGATAAGCGCCGAGCGCCGCGGCATCGAATACATCTTCGAGAACGACAAGGTGTTCAACCGCATGGAACTCGGCGGCGTGAAGCTCACTAAACAGCAGGTGGAAGACCTGAACATGGGCAAGGCCATCTTCGTGGAGGACATGAAACGCAAGGACGGGGAATTATTCTCGTCGTTCGTGAAGCTCGATCCCGCCAGCGGACGCCCGGCATACACGCGCTACAATCCCGATTCACCCGAGGGAGACCGAGAGATCTACATACCCAAGGAGATCGGCGGGGTCAAGCTGACCGCTGAGGAACGTGATGAGCTGCGAGCCGGACGCGTCATATTCCTCAACGACATGGTGAGCCGCAAAGGTGAGGAGTTCTCCTCGTTCATCAAGGCCGATCTTGAGACAGGACGGCTGAGCTACTCCAGGACCCCGGACGGTTTCGAGCAGCGCGAGCAGTTCAGGATTCCGGCCGAACTGTGGGGCAAGACGCTGACCGCGACGGAACGTGCGCAGTTGCAGGACGGAAAGGCCGTACTGATCGATGGCATGACAGGGTTTGACGGAAAGCCGTTCGCCCAGTATGTCAAGGCCAATTTCAACACAGGCCGTCTGGACTACTACAACGAGGACCCGACCAAAAACCGCAACGCCTCGCAACGCAACGTGGTCGCGCAGGCACAGGAGCGCCGTCAGTCGCAACCAGGAGAAACGCGCCGGAATCAGAAGCGGGGTCAGGGTGTGGGCTGACAACGGCATGACCGGCTGAATCAACTGAATGTCAAACTTAAAACTACCCGAAATGAACAATGATATACCGAACGCTCCCTTCTGTACGGAAGATGTCGACTGGAACGAACTCGCCTCGATCGGCATCCTGAAGGACGAGCTGGAGATGGCCGGCGAGCTTGACACCCTCCTGCAAGGAAAGAAAACAGGAGTCATCTCCCTGAGCCTCGTACTGCTCGGCGTGGACGTGGTACTCGACGCCACCTTGCAGCTCGTAAGGAAGGACGGCGGGGAACCGCTCCTCGAAATCATGGGCGTACGCCCGGCATAATCAACAGTAATAATGTCAAACCGCCGTTCCCGGCCCCCAGACGGTGGCGGGAACGGCTTAAATTTTATCCTAAAATGATAGCAATCATAACAGAGAAACCGAGTGTCGGCATGGACATCGCCCGCGTCGTCGGCGCCGACACACGTAAAGATGGTTACTGCGCAGGCAACGGCTACATGGTCACCTGGGCGCTCGGGCACCTCGTGTCGCTCGCCATGCCGGGCGCATACGGCAACGCCCGTTCCGATTCTTCAGGGCTTCCCGTGATTCCCGACAGTTTCAAACTCGTCGTACGCCAGACAAGGACTGACCGTGGCATGGTCACCGACCTCGCGGCGGCAAGGCAGCTCAAGGTGATTGACGAGGTGTTCTCAAAGTGCGACAGCATCATAGTCGCCACCGACGCGGGGCGCGAGGGTGAACTCATCTTCCGCTACATCTATTCCTATCTCGGCTACACCAAACCGTTCCGCCGACTGTGGATATCGTCGCTGACCGACGATGCCATCCGTGAGGGGATAGCGAACCTGCGCGACGGGCGCGAGTACGACAGCCTACATGCCGCCGCTGACTGCCGCGCGAAAGCCGACTGGCTCGTTGGCATGAACGCCAGCCGCGCCCTCGCCTGCGTGTCGGGAATCTCCAACAGCTCGATCGGCCGCGTACAGACTCCGACGCTGGCGATGGTCTGCGCCCGCTTCAAGGAGAACCGGAATTTTGTCCCCGTACCATACTGGCGTCTCCATGTGACGCTCTCCGCGGACAGCGGGCACCGGCGTTTCTTCCACAGGGATGATTTCCACGACAAGGCTTCGGCCGATGCAGCGTTCTCTTCCATCGCACCGGGGGCTGTCGCGCGCGTCACAAAGGTTGAGCGCAGGCGCTCCGACAGACAGCCCCCTCTGCTGTACGACCTCACATCGCTACAGAAAGACTGCAACGTACACCATGACATGACAGCGGAGAAGACGCTGGCCGTGGCTCAGTCGCTCTATGAGAAGAAGCTCATATCCTATCCGCGCACCGGCAGCCGGTATATCCCGCGCGATGTCATGCGCGCCGTTCCCGCATTGCTTGAGAAGGTGTGCCGTATGGATGGATTCCGCCATACGGAGACTTCGCTTGACCCTGACACGCTCAACACCCGCTGTGTCAACGATGCCGGGGTCACCGACCACCATGCCCTCATAGTCACGGGTGTGACTCCCGTCGGTCTGTCCGGCGACGAGCAGACCGTCTATCTGATGATAGCCGGGCGTATGCTGGAGGCATTCTCGCCACCCTGCACCTCCGAGACATTGCTGATGGAAGCCGAAATTTGCGGCATACCGTTCCGTTCACGCTCTTCATCAATCGTTGTTCCGGGCTGGCGCGCCGTCTTCGGACGCAGAGAGGACCGGGAGGATGATGAGACGGACGACAGCGATAGCTCCGCCGTGTTCTCGGAGGGCGATACATCGAATAACTCAACGCATAGAAAACGGATAGAAATAGATAGAGATAAATAGTAGGAATATCAGTAAGTTAGCGGTTTTGACATTTTCTCTGATTTGTCGTGTTTTCTAATTATTTTCGCAATCAGTACACTTTTAGTACATCTCAGTTGTTAATAGATGTTGAGGGCGATTTTCACGTTTCACAACGTGTCGCTACCTTTGCTTTATAACAACAAATCTACGACATTTATGGCGAAAATACAAACGCGAAATAAACAAAATCCGAAACTGCAACAATCGGAACTCAAAGACGGTCGTGCCAGCCTCTATCTTGAATTCTATCTCGGCAGGACTGAAACCCCGGTTCTTGATGAGGACGGCAACCAAGTTTTCTATACTTCGGGGGCTATGGCAGGTAAACCAAAATTCAAGGTCAAGCATGACCGCCGAAGAGAAAATCTCAATCTCTATATTTGGTTACATCCGAGAAATCAAGAAGAACGCTTGCAGAACAAGAACACTCTCGCCCTTGCCGAGAAAATACGTTTTGAACGTGAACAGCAATTTCTGGAAGACCGCGAGGGGTATCGGTTGAAGAAAGACAAGCAGACCAATTTTCTCGCTTACTTCAAAGAGAAATGCGAATCGGAACGGTTCACTCACTACGTCCGTAAATCTGTTGTGCAGACTTACAACAGATTTATCCGTTTTCTTAAAGAAACACCGCGGTACAGCAAATACGATACGTTTCTACACATGGAAACTGTCACACCCGAACTTGTGATGAAATTCGCGGCGTTCCTACGAGCCAACGGCAAAGGCGAGGGTCCAAATAAGATGTATCATTATTTCAAGCGGATTGTGCTTGACGCTATCGAGGATGGCTTCATGAGGACGAATCCATGCAAGGGCATTGTTATCAAACATGACCGTAATCAGGTGAAAAAAGAAATACTGACACTTGAAGAAGTGCGCAAACTCATAGACACCCATTATGAAGGGGAACACCGAGAGGTGCAACGTGCGTTTATCTTCACACTGTTTACAAGTGTCCGCTGGTGTGATGTGAAGTTGATGACATACGGCAGCGTGGATGCCTCCACTCGAACATTGCGTTTCAATCAGAAGAAGACTGAATCAAGGAGCGCACACAGTGCGGTGTCCTTTCCTCTCAATGATGATCTTCTTGCTCTGATTGGTAAACCCTCCGAGCCTTACGATCCTGATGAACTCATCTTCAAAATACCGAACTACTCAACCTGCAACAAACATCTCAAAAGATGGATTAAGGCGGCAGGAATAACGAAATGGATTTCGTGGCACTGCGGTCGTCATTCTTTTGCCGTCAATATGCTTGACACGGGAGCAAACATCAAGACGGTATCGGCTCTCATGGGACACAGTGACATAGGCACGACCGGAAAATACCTGCAAGCCTTTGACAAGCAGAAGATGGAGGCAGTTGACAGGCTCGGCTCTATCGGCTTTGATATGTCGGTTGGTTCTTGACAACTTTTTCTCTCTTTGGCTTGTTAATCTTGTGCAAGTGAGAATTAAAGACTAACTTTGCGATATAATTCGACGTCATAAATGTTTTTGTTTCATTATTTGACGTGGATTTAGTGGTGGACGCTGGGAGGGATACCCGGCGTCTTTTACTTTGCCTGCCACTTGAATCCAACCTACATTTGCATTTTCCGAAAAATTTTCGTAACTTATATAGAGAAACGGCACGGCAATTAGTCAAGTACAGCCGGATATTAGTCATTGAAATTCACAAGTGGCTGAATACTTGCACAATCCGTCTGCCATTTCTACCTTTGCCGTGCCAACATCGGAAAACCGCTGAAAGAAAAACACATCAGTCATAATCCGGAATAAATCGGACAACGCCGGACAGGACGAACCATTGCGGTTTTTCTTTTGTTGAAAGTAACGGCATATTGCAGTCGATGTGTCGGACACACTGATTAAAACCGCTGTGATGATACAGGCGGCATCAGTTTCTCCCCTCTGCCATGCCAGCCCCTTGTGAAAGGGCGAATCTCACTGAAAAAACATCTGAATCAAGACCTCGCTGTGACGAGTGCCAACGCACCCACGGCAAGTGTCAGCCCCTCTATTGCCCTTGCTGAACGGCGATATTGAGGGAGAAACAAACCATATTTCAGTGATTTTCGCCATTTTGCGTATAACAATGACGGTAAACCGTCGCTAATTTTGCAAGTGCCGAGCGGCTTATTCCCTCCGGGTGTAGTCAAGGCTGCACGGCATAGATTAACATTTTTGACAACACCCCCGCATCTGTATGATGAACACCCATCAGTTAATGACCAAATGTGTATGCCTAATGCGCTAAACATCCCCATCACCACTAATCCATCCAAAGTAATGAACATGCAGGAACTTATGACTATGCCCTTCATACAGGCTCTTAGCCTCATTGTGAAGGGTGCGGTTGAGGAATACCTCACCGAGAACGGACTGCTAGCGGCAATAGCCAACGCAGCCCGCAAGGACAGGCAGAATGAACCCGAATCTCTCGACGCCAAAGGAGCGTTGGAATTTCTCAACGCCAACGGCTACCCTATATCCAAAGGGCAGCTCTATAAGGAAACGAGCAACGGAACTATCCCATTCCAGAAATTCGGATCCAAACTGCATTTCCGCAAATCCGAACTGCAACAGTGGGCGGAGAACCGACTGATTGACGGCAACGCAATCGGGGTTCTCACTCCGGCTGAAACATCAACGAGGAAAGGAGGCCGCCGATGAAAAAGGAAACCACCGAAAAGAAAAAGAGCGTCGGCAACGACTTTCCGGTTGATGTACTGCCCGACAAACTCCGCAAGATAATCAACGAGGCTCATGCCACTCTTGGCTTTCCGAAAGATTACCTCGCAGGGTCTATGCTCACGGCAATGGCTGCGGTAGTCGGAAATACCCACGCGGTGGAACACATGGACGGTTGGAAAGAGTATGTCATTCTTTTCGTTGCCCTTGTCGGTGCGCCGGGTTCTAACAAGAGCCACCCTCTGAGCTTCGCAATGCAGCCTCTGATTGACTTTGACGCGGAGCAGGCGGCACTCCATGCCGAGGCGTTGAAACGCTATAATGCAGCTATGGAACTGCCACCAAAAGAAAGGATAGCCAACGGCTATGACCTCAATCCGGCAGAGCCAATCCGAAAGCGGTTCACCATGCAGGACGTGACACCCGAAGCCGTCCACCGCATTCTCTCGGAGAATCCGCGCGGCCTGTGCCTCGTTTCCGATGAGCTTGCCGGGTGGTTCAAGAATTTCAACCGCTATAACAACGGTTCGGAATCGGAGTTCTGGATGTCGGTTTTCAACCACAAGGTAGCGATGTCCGACCGCAAGAGCAGTCAGAGCGGCGTGTTCATCAAGAATCCTTTTCTCTGTGTCATCGGAACTATCCAACCGAAAGTGCTTGGCGAGCTTGCCGGAAACAACCGCAACGCCAACGGCTTCATGGAGCGAATACTCTACGTTATGCCGTCCGACCAGAAAAAGGTGAAATGGAACCGCGACCGCAAGGCTCCCTCTTTCGACATCGCCGCCGAATGGAGGGCTATCCTCGGCAGACTGATTGACATCGCCCCGAAGACTGCGGAGCATGGCGAGATTGAGCCGGAGATTGTGCCTTTCATGCCGGAAGCTCTCGACCGTCTTTTCTCATGGCAGAACGAGGTCACGGAGCGGTGCAATACTGACGGAAGCGACACGCTGACTTCCATCGCAAGCAAGTTGGAAATCTACGCCGTCCGCTTTTGTCTTTTGCTGGCTATCGCTGATTGGGCTTGCAGCGGCAAAAAGAAAAAGGCCGTCGAAGTTGCCACCGTTGAGAGAGCAATCCGGCTGACGGAATATTTCCGCGTGACAGCAGCCGGGGTGCAGGGCATCGTCAGCGAGGATTCTCTGACCGAAATCCAGACTGCGGTGCTGTCCGATTTGCCGGACACGTTCACCACCGCCGAGGGCGTGGCGATCGCCGCCAAGAACGGAATGAAGGAACGCACCTTCAAGAAATTTTTGCGCGACCACCGAGGTGTATTCTTTACCCGTGACAATCACGGGATATATTCCAAAATCTGATAAGTACCCCTATGCACTTCTTGCACTTTTGCATTTTCTCCCCGATAGGCGATTGTGCAAAAATGCAAGAAATGCAAGGGGGTATTTCTCTCACATCAAAAATTTGAATGTCCCGTGAAACATCGTTTTTTCATTGTCGTACCCGCTGTAACCAGTATAGCCGGTACACCACTGCGCCACCTCTATGGAGGTGCAGTTCCATCCGTGCTGCGGCGGCACGGAAATTACGCCATCCGGAAATTCCTTAGCTCATTAGGGAATTTTCCGAGCCGCATACCGTTCCGTTACGCTGAAAATGTCCCTACTGAGCCCAAGGGGACAACCCCTTGGAGAACCCCGGAACGACTTCTGAGGAAGCCGTGCGCTCCGATTGTTCCACAACATAACCACGCTTGCCAATGAGTTACGCTGTACTCCACATCATGAAGGCAAGCGGGTCATGCACCGCCATCGCCCGACACATCGAGCGAAGCACTCAGCCCGACAACGCCCACCCCGAACTGCGCCACCTCAACCGCGATGACTTCATAAGGTATCCCGACGGAGTGGCAGGATTGGGCGAGGCTATCCAGCACCGCATCGACCATGCCGGGCTTACGCGCAAGGTCGGCAAAAACCAAGTCCTCGCGCTCAATGTCCTGCTTTCGTCCGACGGCGAAGCCCTGCGTCGGCTTGCCGATGAAGGCAGATTGAACGAGTGGGCGGAGGCGAGTGTCGGCTGGGCAAAGGAAACATTCGGAGCGGCCAACGTAGTGGGCGCGCACCTGCACATGGATGAGCAGACACCGCACCTCCATGTGACGGTCGTGCCTATCGTGACCACCGAGAGAAGACGGAGGGCGAGCGAGGCAAAAGCCACCAAGCGTTACCGCACCAAGCCGAAGAACGGCCCCCGACTTAGTGCTGACGACATCATGACACGCGACAATCTCACATCGTTCCAAGACACCTATGCAAAGGCGATGGAGCGTTTTGGGTTGGAGCGTGGGGTGAGAGGTTCGGAGGCTCGCCATGTTGACCAACACGAATATTACCGCGATTGCCAACGGAAGAAAAAAGACCTCGAACAAGATGTCAGCCAACTCGCCATTGAGAAAAACGTGCTGAGCATTGAGAACAAATCGTTGGAGGCCGCCAAGAAGAAAACCGAGCGGGAAACGAAGACATTGGAAGGTAAAAAGATTTTGATTGAGGGCTACAACTCCCGGATGCTTCAGGAGAACGCAAGACTGACTGACGCGAATGAGCGGTTGCTCTCCGAGAATGAATCTTTGTCCGGCAGCAATTCTTCTCTCGTTGCCCAAAATCGGGAACTCACCGAGGAAAAGGAGCGCGTATCCGGCGAACTTGCCGTTATCGAATCCGACAGGAAGAAACTCACCGCCGAGAAAAAGACTTGTGAGGAAGAAGCGGAAACGGCAAAGAGGGAAACCGAGGTAGCCAAGCGGGAGGCGGCGGAGGCGAAAGCCGAGCGCGACAGGCAGAAGAAAGAGGCGGTGAGCAGCATCGCCAACATCTTCACGGGGTCAAAGACCAAGCGTCTTGAATCCGAAATCGCCGACCGCGACCGCACCATTGAGAACTTGAAATTGCAGATGTCCTCTCAGAGAGAAACGAGCAGCCGTGAAATCGGCAACCTCCGCGACAGTATGCGCCGTCAGCAGGAGCAGCACGACAGTTACAAACGTGGATTCGATTCTCAGATGAGCCGTATTGAAAAATACTTTCCGTCTGTAAAGTTGCTTATGCCTGCCATTCTTGATTGTGAGAGCGTGAGAATGTCTGAAGGAACAATCAAGGCTTTACTTGACTGCAAACCCCGCGTGTTCAATTCCGGACAAAAACTGTTCGACCCTACAAAACAGGAATACGCGGATGTTGGAGGCTCCGAAGTCCAAATCAAGTCCGATCCGAAGGACGGCAATCAATTCCGTCTGCACATCAACGGCAAGAATATTTATCAGTGGTTCAAAGACCTGTGGCAATCACTGAGGCAGACCATAAGCCGAGGAATCCGCCGTTAACAATTCAGCCCGACGAAAGAACTTTTCTCTCGTCGGGCTGATTCTTGCTTCTGTTGATATTGTACTGGCTTTATACATAGCCACACAGAAAAGTAGGCTAATACGCTGATATATCAAATTTTTGATGTATCTTTGCATTTGAAATCAAACGCTTATCTCTAAGAGGCAAAAATAATAGCTATCTATCAGATTAGTGTGTTGAGTGGTAATAACAACCGTAAACTTTTGAAAAGACTATTAGCAAAAATATGAAACGAACGATTAACATATATATCACTTTTGCCGTTTTGATAATAGGTAGTGTCTTGTCTTCATGCTCAAATGATGATGAGCCGGAAATCCCTGAAACTCAAAATACAATATTCATGTATTTGCCGTGGTCTTCAAATCTGACAAACTACTTCTATCAGAATATCCGTGACATGGAAAGTAATATCTGTCAAATGGGAGGATTGGCAAACGATAGAGTAATTGTATTCATGTCCACAAGTTCGTCTGAGGCGTCTATGTATGAAATTGAATATAAGAATGGGACATGCACACATACCCCTATTGCAACATATAGCAATTACCCATTTACCACAGAACAGGGTCTTACAACATTATTGCAAGATCTCAAAATTTGTGCTCCGGCCAAAAAGTATTCAATGATAATTGGTTGTCATGGAATGGGATGGTTGCCTGTAAATGCTTCAAGAGCATTATATTCTACTGAAAAATATCATTATGAATATGAAAATACAGGTCTTCTTACCAGATATTTTGGTGGCACTACAAAAGATTTTCAGACTGATATTTCAACACTGTCAAATGCTATTAGCAATGCCAACATGAAAATGGAATACATTTTGTTTGATGATTGCTATATGTCCTCCATAGAGGTTGCATACGAACTAAAGGATGTGACTGATTACCTTATTGCGTCAACTTGCGAGGTCATGGCATATGGAATGCCGTATGCCACAATGGGTAAATATCTTTTGGGAATACCTAATTACAAAGCAGTGTGTGATGAGTTTTATAAATTTTATTCCACATATGATGCAATGCCATGTGGAACTTTGTCAGTGACCGATTGCTCAGAATTAGATGAAATGGCAGCACTAATGCGGTATATTAATCAGAATTATGAGTTTGATGAGACAAAAATTTCGTCACTTCAGCGGCTTGATGGATATTCACCAACAATATTCTTTGATTACGGAGATTATGTAAACAAAATGTTGGACTATAATAATGTAGATAAGGCATTCGTTGATGAATTTAACCGTCAATTAAGTGCAACCGTACCATATAAAACAAACACTGAAAAATACTTTACTGCAAGTAGAGGACCTCTACCGATATATACGTATTCGGGAATAACTACATCAGATCCAAGCGTCAGTCCCAAAGCATCTGAAAAGGTGACAACGAAATGGTATAACGCTACCCATTAATTGGATTTCAAGGATTCTATAATGACAAAATTGATGTGTAAACCAACTATCGTGTTTTACGTTTTGTTCAATACATTGAATCATAGTCGGTACTTATTCTTGATTTAGAAGAAAAATAATCGAATTAAATAGAACTAAAAGACACTAAAAATACCAAAATAGATTGCTCCCAGTTAGTCCTATTTTCTCGAATAGTACATTTTTAGTACACTTTATTCTGTGTAATATATTGATTACCAACGAAATTATCTCATATCATCAAAACACCGAATGTTTCAGGACACGGGCTGTCGCAGTGCAGGACGATCCCGCGTCCGCTGTACACCGAAGCCACTCTGCTCGCCGCGATGGAATCGTGCGGAAAGGATGTGGCCGATGACAAGGCGCGCGAGGCACTGCGCGACATAGGCATAGGCACCCCGGCCACACGGGCATCCATCATATCCACGCTTGTCAAACGCGACTACATACGCCGTTCCGGGAAGAGCATCGTGCCTACCGACAAGGGGATGGCTCTCTATGAAGCGGTGAAGGACATGCTCGTGGCGGATGCAGGGATGACCGGAAGCTGGGAGGACTCGCTTCTCCGGATAGAACGTCAGACGCTGGAGCCGTCTGCGTTCATGGACGCCATTGCAGGCTACACCCGACGCGCCACGGAGGAGATACTCGCCGTTACGGTGCCGGTCGCCCCCGTGCATCAGCGTCCCTGCCCAAAATGCGGCAAGGGCGGCGTGGTGATACGACAGCGTGTCGCCGGATGCGACAATCCATCATGCGGTCTGATGATTTTCCGTCGTTTCCTTAACAAGGAGCTTACCGACGGACATATATCGCAGCTGCTGTCATCGGGAAGGACAAAACTGATAAAAGGATTCAAGGGCAAGAAGGACAATGCTTTCGATGCCATGTTGGTGTTCGACCGGGATTTCAATGTGACGCTCGCGTTCCCTGAACGTAGATCGCGGTGCGGAAGATAGTCCGCTGTCATCCGGTCCGGGGGCTAAGTTCGTGACACGCCTGTCTCCGCAGTCAAGGCCGGGGCCAGGCGGTACGGGCAAAAATCATCCTCGCTGCGCTCCGGTATTTTTACCCGCAGCCTTGACCGCGGGAGCGTGCCACGGTATTGCCCCCAAACCGGAATGACATTATGTTGCACAAAATAATGACCACTCACATGAAAGCATCGTCAATCATAACTGCCGTGACAGGCTTGAGGCGGCTGTGGAAGATACTGTTCCTTATTGCCGCGGCCATGGTGTTCACATATCTGTACACTCGGGGTGTGTCGCCAGTCTGGGCGGCACTGGCTATTGTATGTTTCCAGGGATTCTTCAGGTTCCTCTACAAAGTGGCCTGCCTGATAGTAGCCGCTGTACTGATGTTCGCGATTCTCGGAGGACTGTTGTTCTAATCCCGATTTGCGCATGTCCCGCCCCCTTGATATCCATTGACTTTCTCAGCACACCGAAACGTAACAATGATTTTGCCGCCGGAATTATGGAAATGGCGAGCCTCAAAAAATGCAACCGAAACAGGTTGCATTTTTATTATGCAGCCCCAAATGGGTGCGTGATCATTCATGACACAGCCGCTTCATGTACAGACAAAGACAAAAGAGAAGGAATCCTCTGGCTGACAGACCCGAAGGAACTACCGGGCAAAATTAGCATACGGCTCTTTTCGGACGGCAAGGCCGGGCCTGCCGGTTACGGCAAAAATCATCCTCGCTCCGCTGCGGTATTTTTGCCGTAAGCCTTGCCTTTCCGGAGCCGCACGCTGTCATGCCCTTGTAGTTCATCGGGCTGCCAAGCCCGGATATTCAGTAATAAAATAAGACATACGCTATGAGACAGGTCAGCATGACAGCGGCACAACCGGCGGTGACATTCCCGGTGCCCCAAAAAAGAATCGTCCGGATAGAGAAACCGGTAATCCAGCTTCCACCGAAACGTACCGGCGGCCCGGTACATATCTCCACTATCCTGAACCCGATAATGGAGATAAGCGGGCATCCCGACCGTAACAGGCTGCTCGCCGCATTGTTCAGCCGGTAAATTCAGAAGATAACTCAATATTCACCATAAATACCATATGATCATGTTTTTTCAATCAATGAACGGGATGATGACTCCCGACGTGGACATCACGTTGGTCATCCGCAAGTCCGCGGACGGACGCATGGCGGTATCCGTACTGCCGAAGTCAGGCGGTATCAAAAACGAGGCCCAGAACAACATCGTGCCGCTGATGCTCAATGGCTCACCTGAGGAACTGGATGCCGGATTCCTCCAGGCGGTGGCAAGCCCGGTGCAGAGGGTATCGGGACTGATAACCAACATGGCGCAGTTCGAGGCTCAGGCTGACAAGGCCGCATCCTCGGGCAAAGGCACCAAAGACGCGAAAAGCAAAGAGTCCAGGGAGGATAAGGAGAAGCGCGAGAAGTATGACCGACACCTCAGGAAAGCCAAGGAGCTTATCGAGGCCCGCAAGCACAAGGAGGCTGTGGACTCTCTGACCGAAGCCCGCAAATACGCGAAGACTGCGGACCTCGCATATATCGACGGGCTGCTTGAGGAGCAGAGGAAACTCATGAATCAGGGAGACCTGTTCGCGATGATGGAGGAAACTCAGGGGCAACCTGAGCAGCAGTCTTCACAGCCCGTGGCGGCGCAACAGCCGGCCGAGATTCCGGTACAGACACCGGCAGAGCCTGTGCAACAGCAGATACCGCAACCGGTTCAGCAGCATGCGCAGCAACCGTCTCCGCAACAGCCATACGGAAATCCCGGCAACGGATATGGCGGGCAGTACGGCTACCGGCAGCCGCAGCAGATGTGGCCGCAGCAACAGCAGTATCCCAACGGAGGTGGCTACGGCCAGTACGCACAGCCCGGACAGGGCGGGATGACGCCTCCGGCCAACGGCGCGTATCCGCAGAACGGGCAACAGGCATACCCGCATCAACCGATGCCGTTCGAGCATGAGATGATGTCGGGAGCGCGGATGGCTGATCCGGATGACGAGCCGCCGTACCGCCCGGAGGAATATGCGGCATATCCCGACTTCCCGACATCGATGCTGCAAGGAAACTATGTTCAACCCCAAATGATGTAAGATTATGGCACTTGAAATAACAGGACTTAAGCGCGTGTTCACATTCAAGAAAGGCACGACGGCCATGAGACTCGAAGACCCCAATCCGTCTGACAGCCCCGAACGGGTGATGGAGTTCTATGCCAACACCTATCCGGAACTGACGACCGCCACCGTGCACGGCCCCACCGTAAAGGACGACGGTGCGGTCTATGAGTTCAAGACGACCATCGGGACCAAGGGATAAGGCGGTATGGAAAAGAAAACAGAAGACAGGAAACCATGCAGACTCCTGAACGAATCACAGACAGAGCAGCTCGCGCGCCTCATCATAAAGGCGGCGGAACGGCACGTTCATCACGGAGTATACCGGGGCAGAAGGCTCACAGCACCCAGCGGTGCTGTAATGCTTTTCTGAAATCCACATTCGGGAGCACGGTGCCGCCGTTCATCATCAAGGACTCCGGCACCGGCTCTGTGAATATAATCACGCAGGAAAACTACAATTTCCTGCGTGATTCATATCTCAGGTATGCCGGACTGCTGAACGTGAAGGCGGAACATAATCCATCCGGTTCCTTGAACGAGTGCATCACACAGCTCTATTATGACATGTCGACCATCCTTCCGAAAAAAACAGGCGTGAACATAGAGATGGATGACGGCAGGCTGTGCTTCACCTTGTGGAAATACCACCGATGGGGAAGTCTCAGCCTGTATTTCTTTCCGGTCAGCTTCCTGATGAGAATAAACGTGGAGCTGAGGCGCATAGCGATATCGTTTCTCCACAGGTTCATGCACGCTAACCACATATGCGCCATCACCGATTGTGATGAGAACGCGGATGTGCTGGATTGTGTCCTTTCCGATTATGAGCCGGATAATGCTGATAAGGGAATATGGAAAGAGCGACGGCGTATCGGGGCTTATCAGTCGGGATATATCCGCAGGCTGTTCGACAGGATAGACAGGAGATGCTATCATGGGGATATCCGGGAGGCCCTTGACGGATACATGCCGGCCGACAACCGTGAGAAGGCTCTCATCGATGCCATGAGGGATGGTTTGCAGTTCCTGAATCCTGCCAGACCGATAATGGACTACGGATATGACCCCTTCCATGAGGAGGAACGCGATTTCCACCCGATCAGGCTCGAACGGCAGATATGCATGGTCTATGACACCGACGATATAGTGGTCAACACTCTGATAAGTTTCCTGAACGGTGACTATGAGGAATCTTACGAGATTCTTCCTGTATCGACCGTCAATCTCTCTCCCGAAACCGAAACGGTGTTCAGGATTGAGGATGATTATCCGGAACGGTTCTTCCAATGGGCCGACAGATTCATACATACACTGGACAATATTTGATATGACAGAGACAAACCAACTGACGAAGGAGATAAATTCCACCCTGTATCCGAAGGCGGTGCTGATTGCCTACACAGGTGAGAATGACAGGAGCTACTTTCTGGAGCTCCGCGATATAGACGACCACGGGAGAATGAGCGAGGGACGCCCCGTGACAGTAGGGTTCATGGATGAGCTGACCACTGCTTATTCAGGAGTATACGACGGTGTGCCGGGTGGAATTGTCCCGCCGAACATGCTATACTGCGACTCCCGCAAGGGCTCGGAAAAGTATATATGGTACAATCCGCCACGCAGACGCATGATGTATTTTGTGGAAAGGCTCAACATCGAGAACGCGGAATACAATATACCCGGGGTGATATATGTGGCGGTAGGTCAGAGGCTGAACATCTATGCCTTCAAAGGTGACGCTCCGACTCCGGACACGGAACTATATGAGGCGCCATTCTTCAATGTCACAGGCGGAAGCGTGTGCATCGGCACAGCCAATATAGAAAAGCCGGTGCGTCCTACTTTCGTTTCTCTGCTTGAATACCTTGAAAAGAGGTTCTGGCTCACGGAGTTTTCGCATCTCGGAGGCGGAAAGAACCCCACAAAATCCAATCTGGTAACGGTTACCAAGGCGGCAAGGAACAGGGATTTTGATCTTGACGAGCTAAGACCGATGGAAAATATGAAACTTAAAGATATATTGAAATGATGAAACGGGTGCATTACACACACAGCTACATGCTCAATCCGCAGCATCCTGTCACGGTAAATCTTATCGGTGTCGGCGGAACCGGCTCACAGGTGCTGACCAATCTCGCGCGTCTTGACATCACGTTGCGTGCGCTGAACCATCCGGGGCTGTTTGTAAGGGTCTATGACCCGGATATTGTCACCGAGTCGAACATAGGCCGTCAGCTTTTCAGCCCGGCTGATACGGGTCTGAACAAGGCTCAGTGTCTGGTGACCAGAATCAACAATTTTTTCGGCAACGACTGGAAAGCTGTGCCTCATATGTTTCCGGCTAACACGAAGGACGCACGCACCAATGACATTGCAAACATATTCATAACCTGCACCGACAACACCAAATCGCGCATTGACCTGTGGAAAATGCTTAAAAGCGTGCCTGAAAACTCATACACCGATTACAGGACGCCTCTGTATTGGCTTGATTTCGGCAACGCGCAGACAAGCGGGCAGGCTGTGCTGGGCACCATACCGAAGAAAATAGAGCAACCGGACTCTAAAAAATACAGGACGGTAGGTTCGCTGAAAGTGGTGACCCGGCTCGTGAGGTATTCCAACGTGAAAGACGATGACTCCGGACCGAGCTGCTCTCTTGCCGAGGCTCTGGAGAAGCAGGATCTTTTCATAAACTCCACACTGGCTCACCTCGGCTGCAACCTCCTGTGGAAAATGTTCCGTCACGGCATGCTGGAACATCACGGTCTATACCTGAATCTCGCCACTATGAAAGTCAACCCCATATTAATCTGATGCTCCGATTCGGTCTGTTATTTTATCCCATATTTGTTCATCTTGCGGTAGAGGGTCGAAGGGTCTATGTTCAGCATTCTTGCCGCTTTTGTCCTGTTGCCGCCGCAGGATTCCAAGGTTCGTATTATCATGTGTTTTTCAGATTCATCATCCTTTATCGGTCGCAGGGGTATGTCTGTTTCCGGCATGGGTGATAACCCGGCTTGCCGGATATTCAGGTCATTACCGTCTATGACAGGTGTTTTTGAAATCAGTACGGCACGGCGGACGCGGTTCTGAAGCTCGCGTATGTTGCCGCTCCATGTGTGGGACAGCAGCAGACGCTCGGCACCGGTGCTGAATCCGGTGGTCTCCTTGTGCAGTTCCTCTGAGAATTTCTGTCGGAAGAACTCTGCCAGAGGCAGTATGTCTTCCGGGCTGTCGGCAAGCGACGGCTGGTGTATCTCGAACTCGCACAGCCTGTGATACAGGTCTTCCCGGAAGCGGCCGTCAGCGATGGCTTTTTCCATATCCTCGTTTGTGGCGGCGACAACACGCACATCTGCACGCCTCTCGCTATGGCTGCCGACCGGCATGTACACATTCTCCTGTAGAACCCTGAGCAGTGAGGATTGCGCATGGTACGGCAGTGTGCCGATCTCATCAAAAAAAAGTGTGCCACCTCTGGCGGCATCAAAATATCCCTTTTTGTCTGAATCCGCTCCGGTAAAAGCACCTTTCACATGACCGAAGAACATGGAGGCGACAAGGTCGGGCGGTATGGCGCCGCAGTTCACCGCCACGAAAGGTTCATCCCGCCTGTGGCTGTTGAAGTGTATGGTGCGGGCTATTGACTCCTTGCCGGTGCCGTTGGCGCCGAGTATGAGCACGGATATGTCGGCGGGAGCGACAAGCTCCGCCAGATGCATGGCTTCACTGGCTTTCGGACTTGTACGGACAAACATTCGTTCGATGGAGTGCTGTATGGTGGCTACCGGATGTGCCAGTTCCTTGACAAGCTCGAACAGCCGCTCCCTGTGCACCGGCTTGGGAAGGTAGTCTTTCGCGCCCATCTTTATCGCCCTAACCGCATCCTGATAAGAGGCATAGTCGGTCATTATCACCACCGGGATGCCGGGCTTTTCTTTCCGGAGCCATTCCAGAAGTGAAAGTCCGTCACCTTCGGGCAGACGCACATCGGAGAGTATCAGGTCAAAATCTGTCCGCCGTATGTGTCTGCGGGCAACAACCGCATCCACTGCCGTGGTCACCTCGTATCCCTCGCGTGTGAGCCAGTCTTTTTGCAACTGCGACAGGGTCACGTTGTCCTCAACTATCAGTATCCTGCTCTTCATATGTCTTCATTTCCTCTTTTATATCTTTCATGAGATTTCCCATGGCGATCAGCACATCCGCAGCAGACCGCTCCATCTCAGGTGCAGTGGTGTTCCTGTCCTTCACGGTATTCCACAAGGGACACAGGGCCGATGACAGCCCGAGCATATCCCATACGGGTTTCATACGGTGGATGATTGCCGCGATTGCTTTGCGGTTGCCATCATCGGCAGCTTTTCTCAGATTGCCCATATCCTTTGCTGTGGAATCCGCAAGGCTCTGAAGGATGGCCATGCTGTCAGTGGTGCCAGCAGTCAACCTTGAGAAATCAACCCGGCCTGACTCTGAGTGTCCGAATTGTTTCATTATCATGGAGATGCGTTCCAGCAGTTCCTGCATGGAGAACGGCTTGAATATGCATCCGGAGAAACCGCTTTTTATCAGCGGTTTGTTCTCATCGTCATCCCTTGCGGTCATAGCCACGACCGGAATTGTCCTTGAATTGCCGATGTTTGATTTCCTCAACAGTTCAAGCAGGGCGAATCCGCTGGTGCCCGGCATGTTTATGTCCGTGAGCAGTATGTCGTGATCCCGTTCCCGCATCGCTTTCACCACATCCTGGGCGGTGGCGCATACGGTGCAGGACACGGAGTTGCGCTCAAGCATCTCGCGTACTATCCCGCGTTGCAACGGGTCGTCATCTATGACAATGACGTTGCGTGGCAGCCGCAGGGAGCCTGAGCACTGCATGCCACGGTCTTCCGACACCTCTGATTCATCAGCCGACTGAAGCGGGATACATACGTGGAAGACCGTTCCCTTCCCGATATCGCTCTCCACATCAATCGCGCCTCCAAGCAACGACACCAGCCCTTTGGTGATTGACAGTCCGAGTCCGAACCCCTTGACGTCCATGGCATCGTCAGCCCGCTCAAACGGCATGAAGATTCGTTCCACCGTTTCATCAGACATCCCGCAGCCGGTGTCGCTGAAATCCATTCTCAATATTCCGTCCGAATATGAGGCCGAGAAACTGACCGTACCGGATTGGGTGAACTTGACAGCGTTGGAGAGTATGTTGTCCGCTATTTGCTCCAGACGGTCCTCGTCACCGCGCACTGTCACATCCGCGTCCTTGAATTCATGGACGAATAGCAGACCCTTGTCATTAATGACCTGTGCGGCACCCAATGCGATCCTGTCGAGCAGGGAGTTGAGCCGGAACGGGATGTTGTTGGGCGTTTCCTTGGCCTCGTTCAGACGGTAGACATCCAGCAGATTGTTAAGCAGGTGCACCACATGCCTGCACAGTATGCGCGCGTTGTTGAGATACCCGTCCCGTTTCTTCTTGTCGCGGGTGTCAATGGCAAGTTCGGCGCTGCCGCTTATCACGTTCAGGGGACCGCGTATGTCGTGCGATATCGTAAGGATTATCCTCTTGCGCATTTCCAGCAGAGCGTTATTCTGCCGGATGCTGTCCTCAAGCTTGCGCCTGTCACGCTCCCTCTGCAACAGGTCGCGGTGTATTATGCCGTATGATGCAAGTAGCATCAGCAGTACGAATACTGTCAGTATTCCGATGTCGCGGTACGATTTCTCACGGGTTTCGGCTATGTCTCGTTCCCGTTCAGCGAGCATATCCTGCGCTTTCCCGTCAAGATAGCTTATCAGCTCCTGCATCCGTATGTTCAGGTGGCGGTTACGGCGTGCAAGACTGTCAGCATGAGCCTTCAGCCTTTCATTCTGCGCTTTACGCTCGGCCATCAGTTCCCGGTTGAAACTGTAGAGCATCGAGGTGGTAGCCGTGGGTTTCGGCTGTTCTTTCTTGCCGAATATGCCGAGAAAGCCCTTGCGCCTGGCCTTCTGCGGCTCTTCACGTGTGCTCTGGCGCACGATTACCGGAAGTTTGTTAGCCATCTCGTCGCCCAATGCTTTCTGCCTGGTGTATATATCGGCGAGCTCACAGAGTTTGTTTTCCTTGGCATCAAGCATCGCTCTCAAGCTGTCTATGTCAGCAGCCTCTGACACGAATATCCGGCTGAACGCGCATAATATGCTGTCAATGTGAAATCTTTGCGACCTGTACATTTTCTTGTCTTCATCGCTCCATTCCAGGGCGGTCTCTCCGAGCATCGAAAGTGCGGCAAGACGCATGTTCAGTTCGTTTATATCCCGGCGCAAGCTGTTGGCCGACCGGTTTTCCTCGTCCATAAGTGCCAGCGTGTTTTCCTCGTTGTAATAGGCATACCCGATGGCGGCGGTAAGCATGAGGATAAGGATATAGCCAATCAGGATTGGCAGCCGGGAGATTCTCATATTATACAGTGTTAGGACGACAATGACACAGGAGGATCCTGCAATGACATGATTATGGAGATTATGTCCCGAGATTTCTGTTCACGGGCTCCACTATGTGCGATTTTCTTTGCCTTTACATTGTTCATTGTGCTGATTGTTTATATTATTATATGTAAAATTAGTGAATTATCTTCAATTACGGATAATATGCCCTCTGAATTTTTAATAATCGGCTGCCAATCATATGCAAAGCTAACCATTTTTTAGAGATAAACGCCTGATTGGGTGTGAATAGTATATACAATACATGCAATCCAATATACGCACATGCACACTTTGGATGCAAACTTGTTTCAACATAGTGCAATAAGCCATTGCATCCTGCGAGACACTCTCGCAAAATGCAATACCATTAAATCTCCTCCTACTTCCTGTTGAAATTTTTATTTCACTGATATTCTGATGAATATCGGCGACTTGCCATGTCATGCAGTGTTATTGGCACACCTTTAGCCAATCATATAGTATAACCTGTTGCGCAACACGGTGTGAACGAATCATTCATTACACTTAAAACAGACCAGTTATGCTACATCACGAAACAGTGCATACGATGTTTTCCAAACTGATGGAACGCTTCGACAGGATGGAGAGAGCGTTCGAGCGGATGAACAAGCTCAAGGATTGTCTTGACGGTGACACGTTGCTCGACAACTACGACCTGTGCCGTCTGCTCGGTGTCACAAAGCGGACACTCGCACGCTACCGGCAGAAGAAGCTCATACGCTACTACATGATAGACGGACGCACATATTACAAGGCGTCCGAGATGCAGGAGTTCCTACAGATGAAAGGGAAATCGATGCCGTTGGCCGTGAGCCGCTGAATCCTTATGTGCAATACAAAAAAACTCGAATCATGGAAATAATCAGCATGGACATCCGTACATTCGACTCCCTTTTCAGCCGCATCAGGGAAATCGAGGAACAATCCGCCGGCCTGAGCCGGAAACATCAGGACATAGGTCTGAAACGATGGCTTGACAACGAGGATGTGTGCAACATCCTCGGCATATCCAAACGCACGTTGCAGACATACCGCGACAAGGGGCTTCTGCCGTTCAGCCGCATCCGCAACAAGCTCTTCTACCGTCCTGACGACATCGAGCGCCTACTGCAATCATCGTACCACCCAAATACCTCACAGCTATGAGCCATTATTTCATTGACAGGCACGATCCGCGCGTAACCGACCTGCTGCGCCGTCTCGCAAACATCGGGCAGACGCTCGAAAATGTAGAGAAAGTGAGCCGGCACGTGTTCAGGGGCGACCGTTTCATGACCGATGACGAACTGTCGCGTATGCTCAAAATCAGCCGGCGCACGTTGCAGGAGTACCGCACGGCCCGCCTGATACCGTATTATCTCATACAGGGAAAGGCCCTGTACCGTGAATCGGAAATCCAGAGCCTTCTGGAAAAGGCACACCGGAAATGTGCCGAGGAACAGAGCTGGGTCTGACATTTGCACATGACTCAGGAAAGGCGGCGGTGGCTATATGCCATCCGCCGTCTTTGTCATGAAACTGATTCTGCGGGTCTTTTTCATTTCCGTGTCCCGGCTTTCGTCCATGAGCGCCACACCGCTGTCAGATGTCCGCTCACGCAGACGCTTCATGTCCTCGTCAACCTTGCGGTCGGTCACACGGGCGTAGATTTGTGTCGTTGTCACGCTTTTGTGTCCCATCATCCGGCTGACAGTCTCTATCGGCACACCCATCGACAGTGTGATGTGTGTCCCAAAGTTATGCCTCGCCTTATGGAAGGTCATGTGGAAACCGTATTCCTCGCCGAGCCGCCTTGTGAGCCGTATCAGATGATTGCGGCAATACAGGTTGAAAATCTTTCCGTCCTGTCTCTCGTAGCGGTATTTCTCGATAATACGCATCGGGATGTCAAGAAGGCGCACAGCGCACCTGCTGCCTGTCTTCTGCCTGTCTATATGTATCCACCATGAGCCGTCGGAAGCCTGTGATATGTCATTTTCCGAGAGACGTTTCAAATCGGCGTATGCCAGCCCTGTGAACGTTGAGAAGATGAACCAGTCACGCACCCGCTGGAGATTGGGGCTGTCAATCTGTTTCTCCATAAGGATTTTCAAATCCTCCAGCCGCATATGCCGGCTCTTACGGCGTGGCAACGGCGGGTGCAGCCTCGCATAAGGGTCACGTCTCAATGTTCCCTGGCTGACGGCGCGCATGGTCATTTTCTTCAGACGGTACAGATGCTCATGTACGGATTTCGGCTTCAGCCCGCGGTCAGAGCCGAGGAACACCTCGAAACCGTCATAGAAGGTCTTGTCGAGCGCACGCAGCGGGATGTCCTCCACGCCCAGCTTGCCGTTCACGTATGCCGCCAGGTGCCGGTATGAGTTAAGGTAGCTGGCGTATGACTCTTTCGTGCGGTCAATACCCACACGCTTCTGGAATTCCCCGTTGTGCTCCCGAAACAGGGCCAGCAGAGTGGACGGCTTGCGCCCGATTCCCTTCATGGCGTTCTTCACAAGCTCGGCGGTCACAAAGCCGAGGCTATGTCTGATTTCCTCGTAATGTGCCGTTATGTCCGCTGTAAGCGAGTCTATCGCCCGGTTCACCGTCACGGCGTTGGTACTGCGCCCGTCGGCACGTCCTTTCTCAGGATTCCAGATGCCGGGGTTGACAGACACCTTTGTGCCGATCTGCTCCCATTCCGCGTCTATGCTGATTTTGCAGAGAAGCTGGCAGGTCCCGTCCCTGCGGGTCTTGGTTCGGTTGATGTAGAAGAGTATGGCGAATGTACTGCGCCGTCTTGGTGCATCGTTGTCCTTATTCTTTTTCATATCGTTGCTTTTTAAGGAGGTTGTCAGATGGACACTGAGAAACGCGATGCTATCCGCCCGTCAAGGTTCACAGTGTCAGTATTTATTTTATCATCAGTAACTTTTGCGTAGATCTGTGTGGTTGTAATCCGGTTGTGGCCGAGCATGCGGCTGACGGTTTCCAACGGCACGCCATGCGCCAGCGTCACTTCCGTGGCGTAAGTGTGCCGCCCGCAGTGAAAGACCAGCCGGCACTCAATCCCGCATATCTCCGCGATGCGCTTCAGATGGAGGTTCAACGTGGAGTTGCTGTACATCGGAAGCAGTTTCCCGCCGGATGCCACGCCCCTGTATTTCTCAATAATCCGCAGTGGAATCTCGAGCAGTGGAATCTCGTAATCCACTTTTGTCTTCTTGCGCGAGGACTTTATCCATACGGTGCCATCCTCGGCGGCCTCAAGGTTTTCTTCCGTCAGCAGGCATAAGTCTCCATAAGGGATGCCTGTGTAGCAGGAGAACAGGAACAGATCCCTGACAAGATACAGGCGGCTCTCATGCAGCGGAGTGGTCATCAGCCGTTGAAGCTCATCAGACGACAGATGTCTGCGCCCGCGTTTTGCTTTCTCGACCTCGAAGCCTGCGAATGGATTGGCTGTGATGATACCGTCGGTGATTGCCTCCGAAACAATCATTTTGAGACGGACTATATGGAACGCCACAGTCGAGACTGCGAGCTTGCGTCCTGTTCGGAGGTATAGATCGTATCTGTCTATGAATGAACGGTCGATAGCCGTGAAAGGTATGTCCGACAGCTGATATTCCGATGTCAGGAACTCCGACAGGCACTTCCGGCTGTACCGGTATGCTTTCAGGGTCTTGAGCACCCGGTTCACACCGACCCGCTTGGCGAAGTTTGCAAGAAACTTGTCGAAATAATCCAGCAATGTCTCTTGGCCGGATGCCATCCCCTGGATATGGCATTTCACATCTTCAGCCGATACACGCATATGCACTGCCGACAGCTCCTGATAAACGGAGAGTGCCGCGGCCCTTATTTCATCAAGCCTGCGGTTTATCTGCTGCGACGCCATGCTCTTACCGGTGGCTCGTCCCAGCATCCAAGCTTTCGGCGAGGCCGTCAGCTTGGCACTGAATGCCGCTTCCGAGTATCTGCCGACATTTATGCGGCCCATCACCGGACACAGACCGTCATCGGTCATCTCGCTCTTTTTGAGGTAGAACGAAACCTTTAAGCCGTTCTCTTTCATAACTCTATTAGCCATTTGCAAAATTAACTGTTATAGAGTTATTTAGCAGCGTGCAAAATATAGCGGAACCAGGAATAGGAAACCACGCTGCCGCTTTTGGACCTGTATTTTTCCTCTTACAGGAAAAAATAGCTAAATTTGCATCAGCAAAATGGCAGACAAGCGGATACAGGGTATCGTCCCCCGGTTGTTCAGACATTGGCAGAGCACGTCAACAAGCCCCGTTTCCGGCCATCTAAAAGGCAACGGATAAGTAGCGATTCAATCGCCTAACCCTTCCAAAACCCGCAAAATGCTCCGGAAGAAGCCCATGGACGAACAACGCCGATTGCTCCTAACAACCAACACATTACTTTATTTCCCAATCCATTGCCCAAATCTCGCGAATTCTATTTATCTTTGCAGTATATAAGGGCGATGGTTGTCCGATGCGGTCAACCACGACTCCAACCGATAACCCCTACACTGTATGCCATTAACATTACCAGACCGCTTGCCGGCCATCAGCCTACTGAAGGAAGAGAACATCTTTGTGATGGACAATTCACGTGCCTCGTCACAGGACATACGCCCGCTGAAGATTGTTGTCCTCAACCTGATGCCCCTTAAGATTACTACAGAGACAGACCTTGTGCGCCTTTTGTCCAATACTCCTCTGCAGATCGAAGTCTCTTTTATGAAGGTGAAAGGACACACCTCAAAAAACACGCCGGTGGAACACATGAAGGCTTTCTACAAGGATTTTGAAAGCATGCGTGGAGAGCGCTTTGACGGTATGATCATCACAGGTGCTCCGGTAGAGCATCTGGAATATGATCAGGTGACCTATTGGGACGAGATAACCGAGATATTTGATTGGGCACGCACCCATGTTACCTCCACGCTCTACATTTGTTGGGCCGCCCAAGCCGGACTATACCATCACTATGGGGTACCCAAACATGCGCTATCGACCAAGATGTTTGGCATTTTTCGTCAACGTGCGTTGAACCCCAGTCTGCCTATATTCCGTGGTTTTGACGACGAATTTTTCATGCCTCACAGTCGTCACACGGAGTTGCGACGCGAAGATATCCTGCGGGTGCCTGATTTACAGTTGGTCGCCGAATCTGACGATTCAGGAGTAGGTATTGTTATGGCGCGTGGAGGGCGTGAAATTTTTGTCACAGGGCATTCCGAGTACTCTCCGTTGACACTTGATACCGAGTATCGCCGCGATTTGGACAAAGGGTTGCCCATAGCCATGCCACGTAATTACTATCGCGAAGACAATCCGGCCCTTGGTCCCAAGGTGACGTGGCGTGCTCATGGCAATCTACTCTTTTCCAATTGGCTAAACTACTATGTATATCAGGAGACTCCCTATGATATCAACACGATAAGATGATGAAGCAAAGGAAGATAGAACTGTTGGCTCCGGCCAAGAATATCGCTTGTGGCATTGCGGCCATAGACCATGGTGCTGATGCCGTCTATATCGGTGCGCAACGCTTTGGAGCAAGGGCAGCAGCTGGTAACAGTGTGGACGATATCGCACGTCTTGTGGAGTATGCTCATCTTTACCGTGTCCGTGCGTATGTGACGGTAAATACCATCCTTCGCGATGATGAATTAGCTGATACGGAGCGTTTGATCTGGGATTTGTATCGTGTGGGTGTGGATGCTCTCATCGTGCAGGATATGGCGCTGATGAGGCTTAATCTTCCGCCCATTCCTCTGCATGCCAGCACGCAAATGGACAACTGCACGCCGGATAAGGTGGCTTTTCTGCAGCGGATGGGATTTCGTCAGGTGGTGTTGGCTCGCGAACTCTCGCTGGATGAAATACGTCGCATTCACGAAGCGTGTACCGTTCCGTTGGAGGTTTTTGTTCACGGTGCGCTCTGTGTGAGCTACAGCGGGCGGTGTTATGTATCACAACATTGTTTCGGCCGCAGTGCTAACCGTGGAGAGTGTGCACAATTCTGCCGCCTGAAGTTTGACTTGGAAGATAGCAAAGGTTATGTGATAGAGCGCGGCAAGCATCTGCTCTCGCTTAAGGACATGAACCGCAGTGATGAATTGGAAGCCATGCTGGATGCAGGGGTCAGTTCGTTGAAGATAGAGGGGCGATTGAAGGATGTGTCGTATGTGAAAAATGTTACGGCTTTCTATCGTAGACGTTTAGATGCCATACTACGTCGCAGGCCGGAATATGCGAAAGCCTCTTCGGGCACCGTCTCCACAACTTTCACTCCGCAGCTCGACAAGAGTTTTAATAGGGGATTCACAACCTATTTTCTGCACGGTCGCAAAGCGGATATCAGTTCGTTCAATACCCCTAAATCGTTGGGCGAAGAGGTAGGGACGGTAAAGGAATCACGGGGCAGGCAACTGACGATAGCCGGTGTGAAAAGCTTTGCTAATGGAGATGGCCTGTGCTATATAGATGATAAAGGAGAACTCCAGGGATTTCGTGTGAATAGGGTGGAAAATAACAAGTTATTCCTGTCAAATCCTCTAAATGTCCGCCCCCGTACCCGCTTGTATCGTAACTTCGATCAGGATTTTGAACGACTGCTTGCTCGTCCGTCTGCTGACCGTCGGATCGCTCTGCGTTGGACTTTGGAGGAGATTGATCGTGGCTTTGCTCTGACTGCGGAGGACGAAGATGGGGTGAGTGCTACTATGGTGTTTGACATAGAAAAGCAGGTAGCCGAGAAGCCGCAGCAGGAAAACATACGATTCCAATTGTGTAAGCTGGGGAATACTCCGTTTGAAGCCACTGAGGTCGATATACGTTGGGAGACCGACCGTTTTCTGCCCTCGTCGGTGTTGGCCGAATGGCGCCGTCAGACCGTGGAGGCATTGCTTGGTGCACGCCGTGCCAATTATCCACAGGAACGTGCTCCACGCCTGTCGGAGGTTCCGCAGGACGACTTTTATGCCGGAAAGCGATTGACATATCAGGCCAATGTGATGAACCGCGAAGCAGAAGTTTTCTATAAGGGGATGGGAGTACTTGATGTGGCGCCCGCCTTTGAATGCAAGGAACCGTGCGATGCCGCATTGATGACGTGTCGTCACTGTCTGCGTTATAGCTTGGGGTGGTGTTCGAAACATTCTCATGAGCGTTCTCCATATCGTGAACCTTACTATTTGGTGTCGGCTGACGGGCGGCGCTTCCGTTTGGAGTTCGATTGCCGCAACTGTTGTATGAAGGTATATGCTGATGAGGGAAAAGAGGTGTAAGGTGCGAATTATGTGTCAGCTGTGGATCACGGTGATGGTGGCGTGTATGTGTTGTACATCATGTTACAACTCCACCAATCGTATCAATGACCAATGGGATCTGACAGAAGAGGGATTCGATTCGCTCGACTTTGCTACCACACATCATTACAGTCAGAATTTCAATTTCCTGGTAGGGGAAGATTCCGTGTTGCTTCTGTCGGGTGACCCGTCGGTCGATTGGCTTGCCGACACTACGGATTGTGCTGTGGTGTATGCTGGAGACAGATTGGTTGTGGCGGATATATGGGTGATTCCTTCGGACACGGTGGACAGCGTGTGGGTGAAAGTGGCGCGCGACCAGCAGACCATGGGGTGGATGCACGAGAATGCTTTGCTGGACGCCGTGATGCCCGATGACCCGATTTCTCAGTTTATATACACGTTTAGTGATGTGCATCTGATTTATTTTCTGTTGTTTCTTGGGGTGTTCCTGATGCTTTACTTTATCTATCGCATCCGTAGGAAACGTTTCCGGATGGTGCACTTCGACGATATCGGCAGCTGTTATCCCACACTGTTGTGTTTGACCCTTTCGGCTTCTGCTGTGCTTTATTCCAGCATACAAATGTTCATGCCCCATGTATGGATGGAGTTTTATTTTCATCCCACGCTCAATCCTTTTGAATTGTCTTCGGTGATGGCTTGGTTTATTACTTCGGTATGGCTTATCGTGTTATTGGCCCTGGCTACTGTCGACGATGTGCTCCGTCAGTTGGCGCCTACAGCCTCATTGCTCTATTTCTTGTCATTATTGGGGGTGTGTATTCTATGTTATCTCTTCTTTTCGGCAGCCACATTGTATTATGTGGGTTATCCTTGTCTGTTGATTTATGCAGTCTGGGCACTGCATAAATACTATCGCAATGGCCGTTGCCGTTTCCGATGTGGTTATTGTGGAGTCAAATTGCGCGGCAAGGGACGTTGTCCCCGTTGTGGAGCGATAAACGAATGACTCTATTTGCGTCAGAAGTGTATGCTGGCATCTACACCAAACTGCAAGGGGCGTCCGGGTTGTGCGAAACGCAATTCCTGCATGGTTACCTGATTGGTGAAGCAGAACACATTGTAGCGGGTGGAGGTGAGATTTTTCCCCCATAGGTTGAGCCACACTTGTCCGACATGGAATTGTACATGGGCATTGAGCAAGGCATAGAAGGGTTGTTTCAAGGAGTTGTCCTCAGTCCAGTAGATTTCTCCCGCTCCAGTCATATCCACACCTATGGTGAGTGTGTGCAGACCGTGTATACCGGTTGGATGAAAGGTGTAGTCGATTCCGGCTGAAACGGTGTGGCGTGGCGCGAAGGGCACGTAGTTCCCATTGTAATTTACCTCTTTACCTTGCGTGTCGGTCAGCCCCGGTTCATATTTTTTAAATACGGAGTGAGTGTAGCCGTAGCTGGTGTTCCATGTCAGGTTATCAGTCAAGGCGCTTCCGTGCAGATACACTTCCATACCTGCACTTTGGCCACGGCCGGCGTTGACCATCGTTCGTCCCAATCCACTGTCCACCATTTTGGAAATCTGCTGATCGTGCACGTCCATCAAGAAGGCTGCCACGTCTATTTGAAGGCTGTTTCCGCATAAGGAAAAGTGACCGCCGACTTCGTAATTGTAGCTGTACTCGGGTTTATAGTAGGTGTCGGCCGGAGTTCCCGTGAAGGGGCGGTTGAGCCGTCCGGCTATTTGACCAAGTATCTGTTGTTTTATAGTTTCGGGCATGTTGGGGATATGGCTGAAGGTCTGTTCAATGCCCGTATAGACGCGCTCCATCATCTGCTGTGACAATTTCCCCTGTACGAGATCACTGAACATCTGCACGTTGAACCCACCGCTGCGGTAGCCCTTGCTCCAGCTGGCATATACGTTGTTGCGACGATCGATCTGGTATTGCACCGCCACTTTGGGCAACCATTGGGTATAGTCTCTCTTGAATGTTCCGTCGAACCAGACCGGATTGGCCATATCGGGCATATCGACGGTATGCCCCATCAGGTTCAGACTCATATCGTAGTGTAATGTGCCCCCATAAGCGTGTTTCAGACGCATGCGTTCGTGTTCCACGCGTACACCGGCCATAAGACTTAGGCCGTTAATGCCGAATAGGTGGCGAAATGTGCTTTGATGGAAAGCCGCCAAATCTGTGACAGGTGTTTCAAAAGCTCCATCGGACACAAAAGGTGAGCGGGGCATGGATAAATCTATAAACGACTTGTAGTTTGCCATGAAATGGTTGGCCGTAGTCAGTGTGTTGTGCATGAACTCCTCTGTGAGGCTAACCGGACTTTCGGTATGGAGCGACTGATGCAGGGCATACAGTCCGCCCACCCATTCCCATCGACGAGATCCGTTGCTGCGCACTGTCAGTTCTTCGCTCCATGAATTGCTGCGTTGTCGTTGGGTGAGCGAGAAATAGTCACGGGGAGTAAAGTCCTGATCCAATGTCATGTTGTCGTTTAAGTTCTGAAAAGCAGTCACTGAGGTAAACGTGAAGCGGTCGGCATAGTGTGTGATGGAAAGATTGCTGTTGAGCAGACTACGTCGGTAAAACGAAGAACGATTGGTGGCTACGGTGCCCGCATAGCCTTTCAGGTCTGCGGGCAATTCGTTTGTCGGTGTGGTGATATGGTAAGCATAACCGCCTTCGTCCCGATAGGAATAGTCCGTGCCGAAATCTATTTTCCAGTCATTGGCTGGTAACCAGATGAGTCTCATTCGTCCTCCGGTACGGTTAAGACCATCCACATCTTGCCCGTTGCAGGCATTTTGATATAGGCCCTGTGCACTTTCGTAGTATGCTCCGGCAGAAAGGGCCAGATTGGACAGCAACAGACGATGGTGGGAGAGAGAGAGGCGGTATCGGTCGTCGTGGGTGGAAATGCCTGTGCGCAAGTCGGTTCCTTGATAGCGGAATGGATTGCGGGTGTATACCCGGATGAGTCCGCCCATCGTGTTGCGTCCATAGAGTGTGCCTTGTGGGCCGCGCAGCACATCTATACGTTCTACATCCAGAAAATCAATATCGTAGGCACTTTTGTCGGCATACGACACATTATCTACATACAGTCCGACGGCCGGAGTGTTGATACGTGAACCGATACCACGCAAGTAGGCGGCGGAAGTAAGTGATGAACCGTAGTCGGGCATGTAAAAGTTGGGGACGTGAGCCGATAGTTCCTTGAGCGATTCGCTATGGGTAGCCTGCAATTCGTGTTGTGAGAAAAGCGAGGATGACACAGGCTGTGCACGTAGCTTTTCCGTTTCTTTGGGGGTGGATACAATCACAATTTCCTCGATGTCTCGCACCGTGGAACTGTCGACAGGCAGAATGTTCCCGGCTTGCAAAGATATGCACTGGAGCAGGACGGCGAATGGAATGAGTTTCATAACGTCTATAGGTTGATGAATTATGGTGCAAAGGTAAATATACCCCTGCGACCGTGCAATCCTCATTTGTTAGGAGAAATCAGATACGATCGACCTCAATGTAACCGTTCATTACGGCATAGATGGTGAGACCGGATACTGACCGTATATTCAGTTTGTCTGTAAGGTTCTTGCGGTGGGAGATAACGGTGGTGAGACTGATACCGAGTCGGTCGGCAATCTCCTTGTTGAGCATTCCGCGTACAATGAGTACGAGAACTTCCACTTCGCGTGCCGTCAACCCGTTGGGGTCATTGTCCGACCATGCGTGCTGAATCTTGTCAGCAGGCGTCACGGAGCGGCTGTGTCCATGGGCGGCTTGTTGCAGGCGCAATAGGTTGCCCACGAGCGTTTTTTCCGGCAGATTGATATTAAGCGTATGGAAGTCGGTTTGATTAGCCATTCCCTGTGTGGAGGTGAGCACAATCGTGCGGTGTTTGCGCTCCTGAAAAAATGCTGCATGTTCGACTAACATACCGGAGGAAATGAAATAGTGTACATAGGCATCGGGGGTGTCTCGCATCAGTGCTTCAAAACTGTTGAATATACGCACAATACTGTTTCCCGCCATGCGTTCGATGAGGGTTTGTAGTCCGATGCAAGTGAGTGTATTAGTGTCTATGATGGCTATTTCCGGTGTGTGATTCATGCGAAGCGTGGATTAATTCGCCACAAAGATACGGAAAAAGGAGTGAAAGATGGATGTTCGATTGATACAATACGACAAATCGGTGTGGATTAACATCTTTTATTCGGTGTGATTTGTACCGCCTATCCCGTTTATGTACTTTTGTATACAATGTCGTAAGTGGCTTCCAATCGGTTGGAAGTTGATATGGCAGGATCTGTAAACGGAAGAAAAGGATGAAAAAACGATATATCGGAATGGGGATGCTGGCTTTTGGGGTAATGCTCTGTTGTGCCTGCCGCTCACATCAGACGGAGGTGAAAAATCTGCCGAAGCCGGAGGGTAGGCGTATGTCTATCGGTGGCAAGCGTGATGCACATGGATGCTTGGGTAGTGCTGGATATCAGTGGAGTGAGTTACGGAAAGACTGCATACGGTTGTTCGAGTCCGGTGTACGGCTGACCGACAGCAGGAATGCAGATGCAGTGTTGGCCACGTATGTCGTGTTTGCATCGGACTCATCGGCAGTGGAGGTGTATACCACGACTGACTTGCAACCCCTGTTGCTGACACGGTCCGGTGGCGAATGGAAGAACGGTGTGAACGTGCTTCGCCGATCGGCTGAGGGACGGTTGCAACTGTGGCAGAATGGTGTACAGACCTTTGGGGAATAAAAATCTTTCCCTTTCATAACAACCCTATCATTATGGTAAAAGAAAAAATAGCCTATGTGTGTGAGCAATGTGGCTATGACTCTCCGAAATGGGTAGGCAAGTGCCCCTCGTGTGGACGATGGAATACGTTTCGGGAGTTTATTGTACGCAAGGACAGTGGCTTAGCGCGACAATCCGCTCGTGTGGGGGCAGGTGACGATGACAGTCGGCCGCGCCCTATGCCGCTGGGTGAAGTGGAGGCAGCGGAGGAACCGCGTCTGGACATGCGGGATGGCGAGCTAAACCGTGTGCTGGGCGGAGGACTGGTACCCGGTTCGTTGGTATTGTTGGGGGGCGAACCGGGTATCGGTAAGTCTACCCTGATTCTACAGACTGTATTGCGGATGACGCAATTGCGCATCCTTTATGTGAGTGGGGAGGAGAGTGCCCGTCAGTTGCGTCTGAGAGCAGACCGGCTGGTGACTGTTGCAGACGGAAGCGCTGCTGCAGGCATAGCTGAGTGTCGGATGTCGTCTGACAGTCTGGTGGTCTGTGAGACATCGCTCGAACGGATTTTTGATCATATACGCAACACATCGCCCCGGTTGGTTGTGATCGACTCCATCCAGACGATAGCTACGGAGTCTGCCGAAAGTTCACCTGGCAGTCTGACACAGGTGAGGGAATGTGCGGCAGCTCTGCTGAAGTATGCCAAGAGCACAAACACTCCAGTCATCCTGATCGGACATATCACAAAGGAAGGGACTCTGGCCGGACCGAAAGTGCTGGAACACATCGTGGATGCCGTTCTTCAGTTCGAGGGTGACCAGCACTATCTCTATCGTATCCTGCGAAGCATCAAGAATCGGTTCGGCAGTACAGCCGAATTGGGTATCTATGAAATGAGACAGGACGGATTGCGCCCTGTGAGCAATCCGTCGGAACTGTTGCTGAGCGAAGACCATGAGGGGTTGAGCGGTGTAGCTATTGCCTCGGCTATCGAAGGAGTGCGCCCTTTTCTTATTGAGACGCAGGCCTTGGTGAGTACTGCTGCCTATGGTACGCCGCAACGCTCGTCCACCGGTTTTGATCTGAGACGACTCAACATGCTGTTGGCTGTGCTGGAGAAACGCGTGGGCTTTAAACTGGCTCAGAAGGATGTGTTTCTCAATATAGCCGGAGGGCTGAAGGTGACAGATCCGGCAATAGATCTCTCGGTGATAGCCGCCGTGTTGAGCAGTAATGTGGATACAGGTATAGAGAGTGGAGTATGTATGGCCGGTGAAGTGGGACTGAGTGGTGAGATACGTCCCGTGAGTCGCATAAGTCAGCGCATAGCTGAAGCAGAGAAATTGGGGTTTCGCAATATGGTGATTCCTCACTATAATCTGCAGGGAATCGACCGGCGGAATTTGAAAATAGAACTGACACCGGTGCGCAAGGTAGAGGAAGCCCTGCGTGCATTATTTGGTTGACAAATCACAGATAAACGAAGTGTATGATTGAAGAATATCAACTGAGAGCCCTGCCAGAACAGGCAGTCAACGAGCAGACATTGACACGCTATATAGCCCGTGAAAAGGGACTGGACGCACGGACTATACGTGCTGTCAGGGTACTTAAACGAAGTATAGATGCTCGTCAGCGAACCATCTATATTAATTTGAAGGTACGCGCATACATTAATGAATTGCCAACGGATGATGAGTATATTCAGACAGAATATCCTTCGGTGGAGGGCAAACCTGCAGTTGTGATTGTAGGAGCCGGTCCGGCCGGACTGTTTGCCGCTCTGCGGCTGATCGAACTGGGGTGCCGTCCCATCGTGGTGGAACGTGGAAGAAATGTGCGTGACCGCAAGGTGGATTTGGCCCGTATATCGCGTGAGCATCGTGTGAACGGTGAGAGTAATTACAGTTTTGGGGAAGGGGGAGCCGGGGCTTATTCCGATGGTAAACTCTATACAAGAAGTAAGAAACGAGGCAATGGCGACAAGATTCTGAATGTTTTTTGCCAGCATGGTGCTTCGGTGTCTATCCTGAGTGATGCACATCCGCACATCGGTACGGACAAACTGCCCAGAGTGATAGAAAATATGAGGGAAACCATATTGCGCTGTGGCGGTGAAGTACACTTCGAGACTTGTATGGATCACCTGATCATAACGAAGGGAAAGGTGGAAGGTATTGTGTCTCGGGAAGGAGAAATTTTCCGGGGACCGGTGATATTGGCCACCGGGCATTCGGCACGTGATGTGTACAGACGTTTGTGGACCGACGGTGTGGCCATAGAAGCCAAAGGATTGGCCGTGGGGGTGCGTTTGGAACATCCGGCTGCCCTGATAGACAGCATACAGTATCATCGTCGGGAAGGACGGGGACGTTATCTGCCGGCCGCCGAATACAGTTATGTGCATCAGGTGGACGGGCGTGGTGTGTACAGTTTCTGCATGTGCCCCGGTGGATTTGTGGTGCCTGCAGCCAGCGGACCTCATCAGATTGTGGTGAATGGTATGTCACCCAGCAACCGCGGGTCGCAATGGAGTAACTCCGGCATGGTGGTAGAGTTGCGTCCCGAGGATCGTGAAGAGGAAACGATACGGAAATTCATGGAAGAATACGCAAGGAGTATAGAGGAAAGCGGATCTCTCCCGAAAGAGGTGGAGTGGATGGGACGGACTGTCGACGGAAATCCTCATCCGTTGGCCTTGATGTATCTACAGGAGGCACTTGAGCACCAGGCCTGGTTGCAAGGCAACCGTCGTCAGACGGCACCTTCGCAGCGTATGGCCGATTTTGTGAACAAGCGGCTGAGTTATGATTTGCCCCGTAGTTCCTATGCTCCCGGAGTTATATCTTCGCCGCTTCACTTTTGGTTGCCGTCGTTTGTGGGAGATCGATTGGCTGCCGGTTTTCGGCGCTTCGGTCAGTTGAGCCATGGATTTCTGACCAATGAAGCCATGGTGCTCGGGGTGGAAACACGGACTTCTTCACCGGTGCGTATTCTGCGTCATGCCGATACATTACAGCATGTGGAACTGGAAGGGCTCTTTCCTTGTGGTGAAGGTGCCGGATATGCCGGTGGCATAGTGTCGGCCGGAGTGGATGGTGAGCGCTGTGCCGAAGCGGCGGCAACTTATCTGCTGCATTGAACGGTATTTTCCGTACATATCGACAGCCGTCAGAGTGAAATACCGGGCGTTGCCTATGTGTGGGCGGACCGCTTAAGGGATACAAGGTTACTTATACAACTCCCGATTGATACTCTCGATATAGTCCAATACCTCTGTGCGCCCCATTCGCGTCTCTGAGGAGGTGACAAAATAGGGGGGGAGTCCTTCCCATTGTTCCAGCAGACGATTGAGATACAGATGAACGTTGCCGCTTACTTTCCCTCGGGATAATTTGTCTGCCTTAGTGAACACGATGCTGAATGGTACACCGTTTTCACCCAACCATTCCATAAATTCCAGATCTATTTTCTGAGGTTCGTGGCGGGAGTCAATGAGTACGAACAGATTGGTCATTTGCTCACGCGTGAGGATGTATGACGAGATGATGTCCTTCAGTTTCTCCTGCTCCTTCTTATTGCGTTTGGCATAACCATATCCCGGCAGATCCACCAGATACCACTCCTTGTTAATAAGAAAATGATTGATGAGCAGGGTTTTGCCTGGTGTGGCCGACGTTTTGGCCAACTTGTTATTGCGGGTCAACATGTTGATAAGGCTCGATTTGCCCACATTGGAACGTCCGATGAAGGCATATTCGGGCAATCGGCTGTCGGGGCACTTGCTGACCACTGCATTACTGATGACAAATTCCGCGCTATTGATTTCCATTTTTAACTTTCTATAGTGATTTGCAGGCAAAGGTAGGTCTTTTTCTCTGACTTTTATCTATCTTTGCAGAAAATATGTGTTTGAGTTAAGGTAGAATGAACCAACAATATTCATCGACTTTGCTGGAAAGGGCAGTCAACGAGTTCTCCAAACTCCCCGGTATCGGTCCGAAAACGGCCATGCGGCTGGTGCTTCATCTGTTGCGTCAGGAAACCTCCGCTGTGGAAAGTTTCGGTCAGTCCATGATTACTTTGAAACATGAAATTAAGTATTGCCGGGTTTGCCACAACATATCGGATCAGGACGTGTGTCTAATCTGTGCCAATCCCAAGCGGGATGCTTCAACCGTTTGTGTAGTGGAAAGCATACAGGATGTGATGGCTATTGAAAACACGCACCAGTTTCATGGACTTTATCACGTGCTGGGGGGCGTTATCTCGCCAATGGATGGTGTAGGACCCTCCGATCTGCAGATACAATCACTGGTGGAGCGAGTGGAACAAGGTGGAGTAACTGAGGTGATTTTGGCACTGAGCCCCACAATGGAAGGAGATACCACCAACTTCTATATATTCAGGAAACTGGGTGATAAGCCGGTGAAAATAACAGTCATAGCCCGTGGGGTGGCACAGAATGATGAATTGCAGTATGCTGATGAGGTGACGTTGGGACGCTCCATCACCAATCGTATTCCTTTCAACGGACAATTGTAAGGATAAAAGTGAAAGTATGAATAAGGATAAAAATAGAGATAAATGGATCGGTTTGCTGCGTCGCAACTATTATACGACAGTGGCGGTTGTAGTGGTTTTATTACTGACCGGAGCGCTTGCGGCATGGGGTACGTGGCTGAAATGTCTTGCCTTTGTGCAGGCTGATGCCAAGACGGTTTATCTCTGTTCTGCACTGGCCATCGTGATGGCATTGGTTTTTATGCCGCTGGGAGTCAAATGGCCCTTTCTTGGTATTGTACACCGATGGATTGTGAAGCGTGATAAAGAGGTGATGTCTCGTTACGTCAAAGCATATCGGATACGTTTATGTATATTGCTTTTTCCGACAATCGTTTGTTGGGGATGTTTAATGATTTCTCCTTCTGATAGCGCTTTTTATCTATTGGTTATCAGTATTTTCCCGTTTCTACTGATCTATCCGGATGCTTCGCGGATCAGTCATGAACTGGGCGAGGATGGAAAGAACACGGATGAGGGTGCTCAATGAATGAGGAGGAAGCATGAAACTTTCGATAGTTATTGTCAACTACAACGTAAAGTATTATCTGGAACAGTGCCTGTATTCTGTGCGCAGGGCTATGGAAGGGGTGGATTGTGAGGTTTGGATGGTAGATAATGCATCTACCGATGGATCCGTTGCCTATATCCGGGAACGTTTTCCTGAGGTGAAGTGCATATCCAATATGGAAAATGCTGGATTTTCGAGAGCTAACAATCAGGCTATACGTTGTTCGCAGGGGGAATATGTACTGTTGCTGAATCCCGATACGATATTGGGGGAACATACCTTACACGAATGCTTGAATTTTATGGATGCTCACCCTGAAGCCGGCGGTTGCGGAGTGGGGATGTTGAAGGCGGATGGCGGATTTGCTTGGGAGTCAAGACGTGGATTGCCCACACCTTTCACTTCTTTTTGCAAGATGAGCGGCTTATGTGCGTTGTTTCCTCGTTCGCGTGTCTTCGGCAAGTACTACATGCGCTATCTCGACTATCGTGAGGTAAACCGGATAGAAGTGATTTCCGGCGCTTTTATGATGATGCGCCGGAAGGCGTTGGACGAGGTGGGGATGTTGGACGAGGACTTTTTTATGTACGGCGAGGATATTGATATGTCGTATCGCCTGATGAAAGGCGGATATACCAATTATTATGTTCCGACGCGCATCTTGCATTATAAGGGCGAGAGTACGGTGAAGAACTCTTTCCGCTATGTACATGTATTCTACCGTTCGATGGTTATCTTTTTCGACAAGCATTTCCGTCATCGTTATTGCCTGTTGGCTATGCTTATCCGTGTAGTGGTGATACTTAGGGCCGCATTGGATTTGTTGACTACCAAACTCAATGTATTGCGCTATGCTTTGCTGGGCGAACCGGGTCCTTCGGTAGTCCGTCACCTCTTTGTCGGATCTCCAGAGTCGGCAGCTGAAGTACGTGCTTTGAGCGAACGCAACGGCATCAGTATGGATTATTGGGAGGTGGATCTTGATGAAGATAAGTCTAAAGAATATTTGCAGGTTGGGAGGAGATCTTTCGACGATTATCATATCGTAGTATATGATACGGCTGTATATTCCTATAGTGTTATGTTGCAGATTATGGAGGAAGGTGCTGATGCAGGTCAGACGGTTTTGTTGGGAACCTATTCTCCGGAATCGCATGTACTGATAACGCCGCATGATATATATCTATGAGTCAATCAAAATTCTCTTTACAGACGGAACATATCCGCTTACGTGCTATAGAACCGGAAGATCTGGATTTTTTCTATGATCTGGAGAACGATGTCTCGTTGTGGAGATGTGGGGACACTAATGTCCCGTATTCACGTTATGTGCTGCGTCGTTATCTGTCGGAGTGCCGTAATGACTTTTTTGCTGACGGACAACTGCGTCTGGTGATAGAGAATAAGGCAAGCTGCCAGCCGGTAGGATGTGTGGATTTGATGGCCTTTGATCCGATGAACAATAGAGCGGAGGTGGGTGTGGCAGTGATTCCGCAATACCGGCACTGTGGAGTGGGGAAAGAGGCGCTGGGTCTATTGCTTGTTTATGCCGATGAAATCTTGCATATTCATCAACTGTATGCTTATGTGGCCGCACAGAATGAGGAATCATTCAAACTCTTTCTGTCCGTGGGATTTACAGAAGGAGTGATTCTTGAAGATTGGTTGAGAAGAAATGACGGATACATTGCGGTCAGACTGATGCAGAAAGTTTTTTTAGAAAAAAACGGCCGAATGCTTGGATAATATAAATAAATGCCATACCTTTGCAATCGCAATCAGGAAGAGACCTGATGAATAAAAGGTGCGTTAGTTCAGTTGGTTAGAATACATGCCTGTCACGCATGGGGTCACGGGTTCGAGTCCCGTACGCACCGCAAAAGAGGAAACATTAGTTTCCTCTTTTTATTTATATACAACTGAAGCTTTTTAAGTATAAATCTGCACGCAGATGCGTTGAGTGTGCAAATTTTGTTGTACCTTTGCCTTCGTTTAAGGAAAATGACTTATCATCACATTATATTAAATATAGTATGGCTTATAATTTATTGAAAGGAAAGCGTGGCATTATCTTTGGTGCGCTGAACGATGCTTCCATTGCATGGAAGGTGGCGGAGCGTGCTGTGGAGGAAGGTGCACAAATTGTGTTGACAAACACTCCGGTGGCATGCCGTATGGGCACAATCGATGCTTTGGCACAGAAGACCGGTGCCACGGTGATTCCTGCCGATGCAACTTCGGTTGAAGATTTGGAAAATCTCTTTGTGGAGGCTCAGAAGGCCTTGGGAGGCAAGATAGACTTTGTGTTGCATTCGGTGGCAATGAGCGTGAATATGCGCAAAAAACGTACCTACGACGATTTGGATTACAATTACTTGCGTCAGACATTGGATATTTCGGCCATTTCATTTCACAAGATGATTCAGACGGCCAAAAAACTTGATGCAATCAACGAGAATGGATCAATCCTCGCGCTCAGTTATGTGGCTGCACAGCGCACATTCTTCGGTTATAACGATATGGCTGATGCAAAGTCGCTGCTTGAATCTATCGCCCGTAGCTTCGGTTATATCTACGGTCGCGAGAAGGGAGTACGTGTGAACACGATTTCTCAATCTCCCACATTCACCACAGCCGGTGGCGGTATCAAGGGCTTCGATGGTTTGTACGATTTTGCCGATCGTATGTCTCCTCTTGGCAATGCCAGTGCTGATGAATGTGCAGACTATTGTGTGGTGATGTTCTCCGATTTGACCAAGAAGGTGACAATGCAGAATCTTTTCCATGACGGTGGTTTCTCCAATATGGGTATGTCTTTGCGCGGTATGACGCAGTACAACAAATCTTTTGTTGATGAAAACACCGATGAAACCGGAAAAATTATCTACGGATAAGGTTGTTCGCAGATAGCTGATATTGTGTAAAAGGGAAGCTGCAGGATGGATGATTATCCATTGGCAGTTTCTCTTTTCTTGTTTGGATTATCTTCCGGGCAACAGGATATCACTCATGCAATAGTCATCCATGAAACAACTACGGTCTACGGCACCTTTGATACCGGATACAGTTCCATTGGCCGTAAACTGCCACATTACAAATTGAATGTCATCCTGAAGGACAGGCCGCTCCTCGTGATATCGGGCTATCATATATTTGTAGTTGATGAATTTTCCGGCTAAATATTGATTATAGAAGTTGCTTGATGTATATATGATGGGCTGTATGCCATAGTGTTTTTCCACTTTGGTTAGAAATGTCTTTAATCTCTTGCAGAAAGAATGTACATCTCCACGTCCCTTTATTTCCACATCAATAATAGGTAGCAGATCGTGTTCGTTAAGGTTGACGTTGCGGGAAAAGTTTTCAAATTGTGCATCGGGAGAGGCCGTGGGACTGAAAAAATGATAGCATCCCACTTTAATACCGGCTTTTCGCGCTTCCCTTACATTATATGAATAGGTATCGTCCAACATGCCGGCGCCTTCCGTTGCTTTCACATACGTGTAGCTTACCTTCTCGTCGCATGCCACACTTGGCCAGTCTATGCGCCCTTGGTAGTGGGATACATCAATCCCGAATAGCGGTTCGTGCAGGTTCAGCCTATGGGGGCGTACTTCGTCTTGTGCAGGTAACGGTTGATGGGAAGGGGCTACCTGTATCAACAAATCCGGTTCAGGGAGGGAGGTAAGCTCTTGTTTTTCCCGTTTATTCTTTTCAGGACGTGCAGTCGCATCCATGGCAAGCGATGGGCAAAGCATGCAACAGGAAATATAGATGAGGGCGATAATGTGGCGATTCATGTGTTTTGATGAGAAGTAGCTTCTTTGTGCAAATGTAATAAAAAACATTTGTTTATTCAAGTCTATGTGAAAGACACTGCTTCTTTTTAAGATTTCATCGGGGAATGCACACGAATTTCATTTAACTTCCGGGTACACGAGAAGCGGCTCCGATACATCTGGGGTGATTCGGAGCCGCTTCTCGTTTTCTGTCGTTTGATACTATGTCAGGGTCAGATCTCCACGTTTGTATAAAGGAAACGCTTGATGCTTTTTTTCGGTGTTTTCTCAAACTCCTCCTGATAGATTTTGATGCCCGACAGCTGAGAATAAGCCGGCAACATTGCGTTCAGATCCTGACGGTTTTGTTCCATCACGCTATCCAAGTCGCTCTCTTGCAATCCCAGCTTCTTCGCTTCATCAAAATCGGGGTAAACCAAACCATAAAGTTTCTCACCCTTTTGTATGACAATACTCTCGTTTACCAGCATCAGCGTGTTCAGTTTATCCTCAATTTCTTCAGGGTAGATATTCTGTCCGCTTGCACCGAGCAACATGTTTTTGCAGCGCCCTTTGATGTAGAGATGACCATCAGCGTCTATCACACCTAAGTCTCCGGTATGGTACCATCCGTCTTTATCAAGTGTCTCGCGTGTAGCTTCTTCATTTTTGTAATATCCCAACATTACGTTTGTTCCGCGGGTCAGTATTTCGCCCACCTCGTTCTGCGGATCCTTACTGTTTATACGCAACTCCATACGTGGAGCAGCCACACCGCATGATCCCGGACGGAATACCTTCCAGTCGGAATAAGAAATGATCGGGGCACACTCTGTGGCTCCGTATCCCACAGTATAGTTAAAGCCTATATCGTGCAGAAAGTCCTCTATCTCGCGGTTGAATGCGGCACCGCCCACAATCACTTCGTAGAATTTTCCTCCGAATGCCTCACGCATCTGTTCGCATATCTTGTTTTTGATTTTCTGGTTGATGACAGGCAACTTCATGAGTACCTTCATCTTTCCGCTCTGCAACTTCGGGAAAATCACCTTGCGGATGATTTTCTCTATGATAAGGGGGACGGCAATGATAATGGCGGGCTTGATATCCGTGAAAGCCTTGAAAAGCACCTTCGGACTTGGAGTACGGGTGAGGAAATGTACATGTGCCCCCATGCAGAACTCAAAGATAAACTCAAAAGCCATGCCATACATGTGAGCCATGGGCAGCATGGAGAGCACGTTGTCACCCGGTTTCATGTGTACGCCCAGGGCACCGTTGGCAAAGTCAAGATTCGACCACAAGGCACGGTAGGGAATCATCACACCTTTGGAGTTGCTTGTGGTGCCTGATGTATAGTTGATCATGGCCAATTCGTCTGGCGAATCTCTGTGGTAGGATACATGGTGGGATCGGAAATTCATGGGGAATTTCTCACCGAACAGTTGATTCAGATGTTCGCGGGCATAGCGCACCTTTTCCGTACGGCACACCAACAGTGAATAATCCGCAATGCTAATGATACCTTCCAATGCCGGCATCTCGTCACTGTTTAGGGCAGGCCATACCTGATCTCCGACAAACAGCAGTTTGGATTCGCTGTGATTGACAATATTGTGAACTTGTTCGGCTTTGAATTCATGAAGAATAGGGACAGCTACAGCGCCATAGGTGAGCGTAGCCATAAAAACGGCTCCCCATCGGGCGGTATTGCGTCCGCAGATGGCGATTCTATCTCCCTTTTCCACACCGCTATATTCAAAGATGATGTGTAACTTCTCAATGATGCGTGCCACATCCTTGTATTGCAAAGTGGCGGCCTGATAGTCTGTCAAGGCATCAAGATCCCAATGCGTCTTGATGCTGTTTTCCACGCAGGCATTAAAGCTCGGTATATTCATTATGTTCAGAACCTGTGATTTTCGGAACAAAGGTACGCTCTTTTTTGCACACGGACAAATGTTTTGTGTAGTTTTGACCTAAGTGGCAGTTTATTTCAAACCTTTGACGACTCAAACGAAGCCGATGACTTTCCGTATCCGAGTCAACTTACTGTCTCGAACCGAAAATCTTGCTACCCACGCGCACGAGTGTGCTACCTTCTTCAATGGCAATAGGGTAGTCCTCACTCATGCCCCATGAACACTCGCAAAAACTGTCTTCATCCTTGAAATATTGTTCTTTTGCTTGTTGAAAACAAACTCTTGCCTGATGGAATTCCTCTCTGATTTGTCGCTGATCGTCCACATTGGAAGCCATACACATCACACCACACAAGCGGATGTGTGTCATTTGCTGCCACTCGCCATTCGCCAGGAATTCCATATATTCCTCGGGAGTAAATCCGTATTTGGACTCTTCCTGTGCCACGTGGATCTGCAGTAGGCAACGAACCGTTCGTCCGACTTTTGCCGCTTGTTTTTCTATTTCACGCAGCAATTTCACTGAGTCTACAGCATGTATCAGATCCACAAATCCGATGATATACTTCACCTTATTGCTCTGCAAGTGCCCGATGAAGTGCCAACGTATGTCCTTGGGCAGTTTTTCGTGTTTGTCACGTAACTCCAGCGCATGACTTTCACCAAATACCCTTTGTCCGCACCCGTAGGCATCGAGAATACATTCGGCCGGATGATATTTGGAGACAGCCACGAGTTGCACACTTGGTGGCAACTCGCGGATGATATCTGTTATCTGCTGTTGGATGGCAGTCATTCCCGTTCGGTTTGATTAATAGATGAAAAAGCTATGTCTTGGTCTATGCTTCAGGAAATTCGGGCTTTTCGGGAATATCGGCCGAGTAGTGAAACACATCCATGATTGGTGTTTCGGTGATGGACGCTATTTCATAGTCCGCCATGGTACCTTCCATTCCTTTGTCCAGACGTTTCACGGCATCACGTAAGTCCGAAGCCTGAATCAGCATGTTCTGGTTCGATTTTTTCTCGGTGCCGCTTTTCTCGTCCAATGTAATAAAGGCCACCTTGGCTTTGAACCAGCGGTCGGCCGATTCATCTTCCGTTTCAAACAATTCTGCAAATTTGGCCCGCTTGATATCGGTTACCTGGAATTCTCCACTCATAAACGGTTCAATCTCTTCCAAAAAGCGACGTTCGGCTTCGGTGAAACTGAGCGCGTCCACCAGATAAGGCTCCGTCACTTTCTTCACTAGTCCGTTCTCCAAGGTTTTCTCATAGCGCACCTTGCATTCAAACCATTCGTTCATCATATCGTTTTCTTTTTTTAGATTCCATATTGTCTATATGCCGCACATCAATAATTCAGATAGCATCAGTCGGACTGTAGGCCATCCGGTTTTGGCAGGGCAAACTTACGCATTTAATTCCGTTTATCCGTCTTTTCTTCGGATTAAGATTCCGCTTTCTCATTTTATTCGGTATTTGTTTGTCCGATTATTCCTTTAATCGTATCTTTGCATACTGATAATGTTAATAAATCAAGCCAGAAGAAAATGCCTGCAATATCCGTTCGCGGTCTTGAAATGCCCGAATCCCCTATACGAAAATTGGCTCCGCTTGCCTATGCGGCCAAAGAAAGAGGAATACATGTATATCATTTAAATATAGGTCAGCCGGATCTGCCCACACCTCAAACGGCATTGGAGGCCATTCGCAACATTGACCGCACCGTGCTTGAATACTCTCCCAGTCAGGGATATCTGAGCTATCGCAAGAAATTGGTGAACTACTACGAAAAGTACAATATCCATTTGGACGCCGATGACATCATCATTACTTCCGGAGGTTCGGAGGCTGTTCTGTTCTCCTTTTTGTCGTGCCTGAATCCCGGTGACGAAATCATAGTGCCGGAACCGGCCTATGCCAATTATATGGCCTTTGCTATCTCTGCCGGAGCTGTGATACGCACCATTTCCACCACGATAGAAGAAGGGTTTGCCCTGCCCAAAGTGGAAAAGTTCGAAGAACTGATTAACGAGCGGACACGAGCCGTTCTCATCTGCAATCCCAATAATCCCACGGGGTATCTGTATACCCGTCGTGAGATGAACCAGATACGTGATTTGGTAAAGAAATACGACCTGTATTTGTTCTCGGATGAAGTGTACCGTGAGTTTATTTACACCGGTTCACCTTATATCAGTGCTTGTCATCTGGAGGGCATAGAGAACAATGTGGTGCTCATCGACTCCGTTTCCAAGAGATACAGCGAATGCGGCATACGCATCGGTGCGCTGATTACAAAGAACAAAGAGGTGCGTAAGGCTGTGATGAAATTCTGTCAGGCTCGGTTGAGTCCTCCTTTGATCGGCCAGATTGCAGCCGAGGCCTCGTTGGACGAGAGTGAGGAATACAGCCGCGAGATTTATGACGAGTATGTAGATCGACGCAAGTGTCTGATAGACGGACTGAATCGCATCCCCGGCGTGTATTCGCCCATACCGATGGGCGCTTTCTACACCGTAGCCAAGTTGCCTGTGGATGATGCGGAGAAGTTCTGTGCATGGTGCCTGAGTGAGTTTGATTATGAGGGTGAGACCGTGATGATGGCTCCCGCCTCGGGATTTTACACGACTCCCGGTGCCGGTATCAATCAGGTACGCATAGCCTATGTGTTGAAGAAAGAGGATCTGACGCGTGCTTTGTTCGTATTGCGCAAAGCGCTTGAGGCCTATCCGGGCCGGAAGATGGAATGACCGTTGTCTCACTCTCTGTTGTTTCATGAATCATCTGCTGTTTATAGCCCGCCGGTTGTATGGACATGAAGGAGACACCGGTCATGTGTCCCGTCCGGCTGTATGGATCGCCACAGCCGGCATGGCTGTGGGCATGGCTGTGATGATTGTATCCATCTGTGTCGTTATTGGATTCAAACGTGAGATCCGATCCAAGATTATCGGTTTCGGATCCCACATTCAGGTGATGAACTACAATGGTCTTTACAGCCTGACACCACGTCCGGTGGAAGTGACCGATAGTCTGATGCAGCAGTGGGGCAATATTCCCAATGTGAAACATGTGCAGCGCTTTGCCGTCAAACCGGGCATGCTGAAAACCGAGAATGAATTCAAAGGTGTGCAGTTTCGCGGTGTGGGACCGGAGTACGACCTTTCGTTCTTGAAGCATAACCTCACGGACGGTATGATCCCCGTTTTCTCGGATACCACCCCTTCCAATCAGATTGTACTTTCGGCCATGATGGCTCAGGAACTGCATCTTAAGGTTGGGGACAAAGTGTATGCCTATTTCTTTGAGAACACGGTCAGAGCACGGCGCTTCACGGTATCCGCAATTTACAGAACTAATTTAACTGAATTTGATAATTCCATAGTATTTACCGATTTATACACTTGCAAACGTTTGAACGGATGGGAGAATCATCAGGTGAGTGGAGCAGAGATACAGTTGACGGACTTTGAACGCATAGACGAAACGGCATTATTATTTGTGAAGCATGTGAATCGTCAGACCGATCCCCACGGAGAACCCTATACGTCAGCCACCATCATGGAACTCAACCGTCCTATATTCGGATGGCTGGATCTTCTGGACACGAATATCTGGATGATACTTATGCTGATGATCGGTTTGTCCGGTTTCACCATGATATCCGGTCTGCTGATTATCATTTTGGAGCGCACCTCATTCATCGGTATAATGAAAGCATTGGGTGCCACCAACACTTCGGTGCGTCGCATTTTCCTTTATTTTTCCGCTTTCATCATCGGAAAGGGCATGCTCATCGGCAATGTCATAGGTTTGGGATTGGTGGGATTGCAGGCCGCCTTCGGATGGGTGAGTCTCGATCCGGAGACTTATTACGTTGATACGGTTCCGGTGTGGATCAATCCTTGGTACATTTTACTCATCAACGCGGTCGTATTACCGTTATCCGTGCTCATGCTTGTTTTGCCAAGCTTTTTGGTGTCTAATATACACCCGGTAAAATCCATCCGTTTTGAATGACGTAAATTTTTGTATGGCAATTGTCTAAAAGGATGTCCTTGAAAAGGAAACAAATAGTTTGGGAAGATAGATAGATTTTCATATCTTTGCAACCGAAAAGTTTTAGCAACTCTTAACAACATGTCTATCTCTATTATTTTTAAGCTGCTGGGGTCGCTTGCCTTGCTGATGTTCGGTATGAAATCAATGAGTGATGCGTTACAGAAGATGGCCGGCCCCCAGTTGCGACACGTGTTGGGCACGATGACCACCAATCGGTTTACGGCTCTGCTGGTCGGTGTTTTTGTCACAGCCGCCGTACAGTCGTCCACAGCTACAACACTAATGACCGTTTCTTTCGTAAACGCCGGTGTGCTCACGCTTGTTCAGGCCATATCGGTGATTATGGGAGCCAACATCGGAACCACGGTTACTGCTTGGATCATGTCGCTGGTCGGCACCTTCTCGATTACAGATATTGTCTATCCGGCATTCTTTGTAGGTATAGTACTTATTTATATGAAAAAACGACGCATCATAGGTGATTTCCTTTTTGGTGTGTCGTTTCTCTTTATGGGACTGGGCACACTGAAGGAGACCGGCTTTGTGATGGTGGACAATCCCGAGGCAAATGCACTCATCAGTTCCTTTTTCAACAATTTCAGTGACCCCACTTTCCTCAATTCCATGGTGTTCTTGCTTATCGGAACCATACTCACGCTCTGCGTGCAGTCATCGGCTGCCATCATGGCTGTCACCATGATGTTCTGTGCCACCGGCGTGCTGGGACTGAATCAGGGTTTCATGCTGGTGTTAGGTGAGAATGTGGGCACAACCATCACGGCCAACATCGTGGCGATGGGAGCCAACACGCAGGCACGCCGTGCCGCCTTCGCCCACATGAGTGTCAATCTGCTCGGTGTGATATGGGTGGTGCTGGCCATGCCTTACTTCCTTCAATTGGTCTATTCCGTGGCCGGATATAATCCCGAACAACCGGATTTGGCCAAAGTAAGTGTGGTGCTGGCCACGTTCCACTCGGCGTTCAATCTGTGCAACGTGATGGTGCTGATTTGGTTTGTGCCCTACATCGAGCGGTTTGTCTGCTATGTCATCAAACCGCGCAGCGAGGACAACGAGGAGTTCCGTCTCCATTTCATCACCTCGGGTATCATGAAGACGCCGGAACTTTCCGTGCTGGAGGCTCACAAGGAGATTATCGCCTTCGCCTCACGCATACAGCACATGTTCGGCATGGTGCGCGAACTGCTCAACACCAAGGACGAGGCGGCCTTTGCCAAGCTATATGCCCGCATAGAAAAGTACGAGGGAATTTCCGACAATATGGAATTGGAGATAGCCAAATATCTCGACCATGTGGGGGATGCACATCTGTCGGACGAGACCAAGGCTAAAATACGTGCCATGCTCCGCGAGATTAGTGAACTGGAGAGCATCGGTGACTCCTGTTTCAATATGGCGCGCACCATCTCTCGCAAGGCGCAGAGCAAAAAGGATAATTTCACGCCTGAGCTCGACACCCGTCTGCATCAGATGATGGAACTCACAGACAATGCGTTGAGCACGATGAACGAGTTGATGGCCGGCCGTAAGGAATCTTTCGATGTGCACCGTTCGCTCAACATCGAGAACGAGATTAATAATTTCCGTCGCCAGTTGAAGTCGCAGAACATCAACGATGTCAACAACCACGAGTACACCTATGTGGTGGGCACTATGTATATGGACTTGGTCAATGAGTGCGAGAAGCTCGGCGATTATGTGGTCAATGTGGTGGAGGCTCGTATGGGAACGCGTTTGCGCGACATCTGATACCTGTAAATTACAGTATACAACACAGGCATCTGCATGGAGTATGTTCTCCGGCAGATGCCTGTTCTCTTTTTATTTCTCCTTGCCTTGTGTCTCAGCCGCCGGTTTCTGCCGGTTTAGCTGTGCCTTTATCCTTGCGATGGTCTTGCGCGCGTCATTCTTTCCGGCTTCCCATGCCCGTTTGCGCGTATCATATATCTCGCGCTGTTTCTCCAGATAGTTGTCTGCCATGATACTGTGCTTTTATATCTTTGGGGGACAAAGTTACTACAAAAAAGTGAAATGCGGAAAGATATAGTGATAGAATTGAGTTACAAGGGTTTTAGTTGAAGTGGCGATAATTCGTGAAGCCATTACAATCCCTGCCGAAGCCAAATCCTGACGCCGCAACGTTACTTGTTTGTAACCATGCCCGATAATGCGACAAACGGGTATGGATGGCGAAACAAGACACTAAGGAATAGTGAGTTACCGACAACTCACGCGAAAAATCCGGTTACGGAAAAAGATTGCGCCGTTCCTCCCCGTTTTGCGTACCGACACCGGACTCTTCACCAACTAATTTTGAAACCAAAAAAATTAAGGACGATGAAGAGTACATTTTCAGTAATCTACTATCTCAAGCGTCAGGTAGTGAAAAAAGACGGGACAGTTCCCGTCATGGGACGCATCACGGTGGACGGCAGCCAGACGCAGTTCAGCTGCAAGCTGACCGTCGATCCGAAACTGTGGGACACCAAAGGGGGACGTGTCACGGGCAGAAGCACGGCGGCACTCGAAACGAACCGTATGCTTGACAAAATGCGGGTACGCATCAACAGGCACTATCAGGAAATCATGGAGCGTGACAACTTCGTCACAGCGGAAAAGGTGAAAAACGCCTTTCTCGGACTGGAACACCGCTATCACACGCTGATGCAGGTGTTCCGCCAGCACAACGAGGACTACGAGAAACAGGTGGAGGCAGGCATGAAGGCAAAAGGCACGCTGCTGAAGTACCGCACCGTTTACAAACACCTGCAAGAGTTCCTTGACATCCGCTACCATGTGAAGGACATCGCACTGAAAGAGCTTACCCCGGCTTTCATCTCCGACTTCGAGATGTTCCTGCGCACGGACAAACACTGCTGCACCAATACCGTGTGGCTGTACGTCTGCCCGTTACGGACGATGGTGTTCATCGCCATCAACAACGAGTGGCTGACACGCGACCCGTTCCGCGAGTATGAAATCAAGAAGGAGGAAACGACACGCAGTTTTCTGACCAAAGACGAAATACGCCTGCTGATGGACGGGAAACTGAAAAACGCCAAACAGGAACTGTACCGTGACCTCTACCTGTTCTGCGCATTTACCGGGCTGTCGTTCGCTGATATGCGCAACCTTACGGAAGAGAATATCCGCACCTACTTCGACGAACACGAGTGGATAAACATCAACCGCCAGAAAACGGGCGTGGTGTCCAACATCCGCCTGCTCGACATCGCCAACCGCATAATCGGCAAATACCTGGAAAAGGCGCGGCTGTTTGCCCCTCTCGGGCACGCGGGATTTGACCCTGTGG
>JAMPGY010000040.1 GCA_023663705.1 Clostridium sp.
AGTGAACCTTTTCTCGCTCATTCACAAATAGTTTGAACCATTGAAGGATATTCTGCATCCAGCCGTATTTCGGGGAGGATTGCCCTGTTATCGCCCCATGTTGCCGGACGCGTATAGAAGCCCCTACGGTACGTTTACACGAGTACCTTCGGTACGTGTACTGATGCTTCTTATTTACGTGTACTGAAGCTCCTTATTTACGTATACCGAAGACCCTTCGGTACGCATACCGCAGACTGTCCCGTAGGCCTGTCCGATGTCGAGCCGTAGGCAAGGCTAATGTCAAGCCGTAGGTAAGGCTAATGACAAGCCACAGGTAAGGCCAATGATAAGCCACAGGTAGTTCTAATGTTGTCCCGGCAGCCAATCGGATGGTAAGGAATCGTAGAATTCCTGAACCGATGGAGCTTACGGATATGTGTCTTGGAATGCTTGATTTGTGGGGAAGAAGGGAGAGTGATTAAAAAGAAAGAGACTGCCTTTGTAGACAGTCTCTTTGCATTCTTATTGGACTCTGTTCGGAGAACTTACTTGGTTCCGTCCAGTGTGCAGATGCTCACGCGGTTCCAGTCGGGCTCGCTGAAGAGGTCGCCTACGCCTTGGCCTTCGGCTGTGATGCGGTCTTTCGCGATGCGGTACTTCTGCACGAGGATTGTCTTGACGGCTTCCGCACGGGCGGCAGCTACGCGGGCATTTACGTCCACACTACCTTCGGGTGAGGCGTATCCCTTGATGATAACCTTGGATTCGGGATGATTTCTCATGTAGGTGGCGATACGCTCTACGTTGGGCAGCTGGGAAGCGTCTACCACCGACTTGCCCTGACGGAAGGTCACTACGGACTCCATAGTTTGCTTGGTCTTCGTTACTTCCACCTGTTCGATGACGGGCTTGCGGTTGCGGCATTCCTTCAACTGCTGCTCCAGCAGGCGAACCTTGTCGTTTGTGCGGTTGATCTGTCCATCCTTTTCGTTCAGTTGTCCGCGCATTTCGTTGATGCGGCTGTTCAGACCGTCCACCTCTGCCTGATCATAGGCTTTCTGCAGTGTGAAGTGGTGCTCGCCGTTGCTGCGGTTCTTGAAGTGGTAGGTCACGCCGGCCATCATTTCAAAGGCGGCCTGATTGACGTTGTAGTGCGGGAAATTTCTTTCATGGGTTCCATCACCTTCCATGTTCCACACGATGGCAGGCTTCAGCGCCACAGTCCATGCTTTCTTCTGACCTACGTTGAAGTTCAGGTTCAGTCCGTATTTGGTGGTGAAATGGCTGATGTCATAATGGTTGTCGTAGAAGTTGCGCGACCAGCCGGCTCCGGCTACGGCCTCAATCTCAAACACGCGGGGCTTTCCGTTGTAACCTGCGAAGAGGTTCATCAGATTGAAGTTACCCAACAAAGATACGTTGACGGCATCGAGTGCGTTGCGGCTGTCGGTGACGTTGACAGCTGTGGTTCCCTGCAGACCCAGACCAAATACCGGTGTGATCTGTTTGGTCACTTCCAGGCCGAAGTTGCCACGCATGCTGTTCCAGAACGGAGCGTGGGTTACGGGAGTGATACCTCCTCCGACGAGGCCGATGGACCAGTTATCAAAAAAGTAACTTCCCTGAACGGTTTCTTGTGCATTTGCACCGGCTGTCATTGCGCTTAAAAGGCAAATCGTAAAAAGTTTCTTCATAATTAAAGGGTTTTAAGACAACCTCTGCACCATGCGGAGGTTTTCATCTGACGAGGGCAAAATTAAGGGATTAGATTTATCCGTGCAATAGTTTTGCCCTTAAATATACGCAACGAACGGGCTATTTCAGTTTCTTTTGCACACGACGGGGCGACCCGTTTACATTTTTATTAAATCTATGTTTCGTATTCTAAAAAATAGGCCTGTTTTTCGTTTTTCATTATCTTTGCAACCGTGATTATGTAACAGCGTGCGTATGCTTTCTATTATAACGGTGACCTACAACAGTGCGGCGACTCTGCGGGATACCTTCGACAGTGTTTTGCGGCAGCATTACAAGGATGTGGACTATTGTGTGGTGGACGGGGGATCCACAGACGGGACGCTGGAGATCATCCGTGAGTATGCCGGACGTTTCGGAGGGCGGATGCGCTGGATGTCGGAACCGGACAAGGGTATCTACGACGCCATGAACAAGGGATTGCGTATGGTTCGTGGGGAATATGTGGGAATCCTGAATTCGGACGACTTTTATTCGGCTGATGATGTGCTGGAGAAGGCGGTTGAGATGCTGGAGCGAACCGGCGTGGATGCGGTGTACGGGGATGTACATTATGTGCATCCGGATGATTTGACCCGTTCGACGCGCTATTATTCCTCCCGTGTGTTTCGCCGGGGACTGATGCGGTTTGGGTTTATGCCGGCTCATCCCAGTTTCTACTGCCGGCGTTCGGTGTATGAACGCTATGGTCTGTTCTCGTTGGACTATGCTGTGGCGGCCGACTTTGAATGTCTGTTGCGCTTCATCTATGTCCATCGCATTCGCACGGCTTATCTACCTATGGACTTCGTGACAATGCGTTCGGGGGGCGCCTCCTCGTCCGGATGGCAAAGCTGGCTTCGCATCATGAAGGATCATAAGCGGGCTCTGGCGGAACATGGCATTTGTTCCAACACGTTGTTGCTCTCCTTGCGTTATATATATAAGGTGTATGAAAAGCTGTTCTATCGGGGTGGAAGGTAGAAGCGGCCGGACGGGGCGTTATTCCCAGCCCTTCACCGCCTTGTCGTTGCGAAGCAAGTCCCACCACAGTTGGCGCAGGCCGATGTAGATGAAGTAGAAGGTATATTTGGTTGCCAGCCCGGGAAACAGGCGTAGCAGGCGCATCTGATGGGTGATGTTGTAGCGCAGTGAGAAGAATTTATTGCTCAGATAACTTTTCGGACGGTTTTTCAGATCCTTGTTGTTTTTTCCCATGTTTCCGGTCAGGAATATGCGGTTCAGAATGATGGCCGCTTTGTCGCGCATGGCGGCATTGTAAAACGGGAATTCTTCCTGTGGCAGACCGAGTGTATCAACGGCAATGCAGCCGAAGGATTGCCACACCGTCATGAGTCCCAACCGTTTCAGATGCTTTTGCAGCAGAGGGGTGTCTATGCGGTCGTGACGGGCATGCAACAGGCATGTCCAGTCGGCGAGCTGGCGCAGTCCCAACCCGCTGGTGATGAAATGGTCGACGGCGTGTATCAGCGTGTACAGCGCATTGTAGGTGGCGGGGGGGACACGCAGTGTATCTCCTTCGATGCACACGGTGTCGCATCCGTGTGGAAACCATTCCCGGGTGATGCGTTGGAAATAACGGTTGTCGCGCGGAGTGTAGAGATGGCTGGTGTACCGATGGTTTTCTATTTCCGCATCTCCCACACGGTAGCAGGCGTGCTTGTGTGTCTCGTGATCCTTGATCACGTTGGGCTGGCCACCCATCCATTCGTTGGCTTGCAGATAATCCTTCTCTCCGATCAACCAGTCGATGTCCCCGCTGTTGCGATGCAGAGGATGGCGATAGTTGGTGGCTATGCCCTGTCCTTTGAGCAGGACGGGGGTGAATCCCTGCGCTTCGTATCTGCGGTGCAACTGTATGGCCAGTTTGTTCAGTTTACGGTTCTGCTCTTCGATGTAAGCCTGTTGGGCATACCAGTTGATGAGGAAGGCGCGCTGGGGGCGCAATGCGGTGGGCAGAGTGGAAATGCCGTCGAATATGAGGGCAAGCAAGGTCTGCTCCTTGCTCAACCGGAACAATTCCCCCCAGTCTGTCTCGTGACGAAACAGTTCGGGGCGTGCTTCCGTTCCCCAAAGTCCGGAGCGCAGCAGTTCAAAGAATTGTTGTTCGGTGTGTGTCATGCGGGAGTTGGTGGCAGGAAGACATGCTATGAGAAACTGCACACCGACGGGCTTATGCCGTCCGTGTGCAGCATTTGTGTGTGTGAGATCAGCGGCTTCCGTACATTTTTTCGTAGTACTTCTGGTAGTCTCCGCTGGTGACGTCTTGTATCCAGTTTTGGTTTTCCAGATTCCACCGGATGGTCTTCACGATGCCTTCTTCAAAGCAGGTTTCGGGATACCATCCCAGATCATCCTTTATTTTGGTGGGGTCTATGCCGTAGCGTAGGTCGTGGCCGAGGCGATCTTTCACAAAGGTGATGAGGTTCTCGTTGATCCAGTCGATGCGTATGTTGCCGTCGGCGTCTTTCTCCTGCTTCTTCAGCAGGCAACGCAGTGCGGGTTCCTGTTCCATCATGTCGTGGATGGTGCGGATGGTCAGTTTTACAATCTGTATGTTCTGGCGTTCGTTATGTCCGCCCACATTGTAGATGGAGCCGTCTTTGCCTTGTGTGATGACCATGTCGATGGCCTTACAGTGATCCTCCACATAGAGCCAGTCGCGGATGTTCGTTCCTTCGCCATATACGGGCAGTTGTTTGCCCTCCAGAATATTCTTGATGATCAGCGGAATCAGTTTCTCAGGGAACTGGTAGGGGCCGTAGTTGTTGGAACAGCGCGTGATGCTCACGGGCATGTGGTAGGTGTCGTGATAGGCGCAGACGATATGGTCGGCACTGGTTTTGGATGCGCTGTACGGGCTGTGGGGATTCAGCGGGGTCTTTTCGGTGAAGAAGCCGGTTTCGCCCAGACTGCCATAGACTTCATCGGTGGATACCTGATGGAATCGTACGCCTTTGCGCCAGGTGGGGTAGCCGTTTTCGTCCCGGCCTGTCACCCAGGCACGGCGTGCCGCATCCAGCAGATTCTGCGTACCCAGAATGTTGGTTTGCAGGAAGAGTTGAGGATTCTCGATGCTGCGATCCACATGGCTTTCGGCGGCGAAGTTTACCACCACCTCAAACTTGTATTTGGCAAACAGTTCGTCGGCCAGCTGGGCATCGCAGATGTCTCCTTTGACAAAGAAGCAACGCTCATCGTCGATGTCGTTGGCAATGGTGCCCAAATTGCCCGCGTAAGTGAGAAGATCCAGCACCACGACTTTCACATCATCGTGCTTGGCCAAGATGTATTTGATGTAGTTGGCACCGATAAAACCGGCTGCTCCGGTGACTAAATAAGTTTTCATTGCCTGATACAATTAATGATTTACTGCAAAAGTAGTGCTTTTTATTTACACGCCCAACTTTCTCAGCCCTTTTATGTAATGTTCAGCGGGGCATTTCAATGACTTCCAAGTCCTTGAAAGCTCCATCTGCTGCCGTGAAGCGTACCAGCGTGCGCACTTTGTGCCATCCGGTCAGTCCTGCCGCTCCGGGATTGATGTGTAGCAGGTTGAGTTGTCGGTCGAACTGCACTTTCAGGATATGGGAGTGGCCGCTGATGAACAGGCGGGGCGGGCGGGCATGGATTTGTGGCCGTATTTGTGGCGCATAGCGGCCGGGGTAGCCTCCGATGTGGGTCATCAGCACGTCGCTGCCCTCGCAGTTCCAGCGCAGCAGTTCCGGATAGAGCCGCCGCAGATCGCCGCCGTCGCAATTGCCGCATACCGCCCGTAGCGGGCGAAATTCGGCGAGTCTCATGGCCACTTCGGATGAACCGATGTCGCCGGCATGCCATATCTCGTCGCACGACTCAAAGTGAGCCAGATACTTGTCGTCCCAGTAGGCGTGTGTGTCGGAGAGCAGGCCTATCCGTTTCATAGCATCAGTTTTCTGGTGACGAATTCGCGGATGTATTCCGTGGTCTGTTCCACGCCCAGCACGGAAGAATTGATGCAGAGGTGATAAGTGGAAGCCTTGCCCCATTCGCCTGCGCTATAGTAATTATAGTAGGCGGCCCGGCGCTTGTCGCCCTCCGCAATGCGCTTTTCCGCTTCGTTTTCACTGATTTCGGCCAACTGGCTTACGCGTTTTATGCGGTCGCTGAGGTTGGCGGAGATGAACACGTTGACGCATCGGGGATTGTCTCTCAGGATATAGTCCGCGCAACGTCCCACGAAGACACACGACTGCTCATCAGCAGCCTTGCGGATCACATCGCTTTGAATCTTGAACAGCGATTCGGAACTCAGCAGGTTGTCGTAGGGGTTGATGCCTCCGCTCAGGAAGGGGAACGATCCGATAAGCCGTTTGAGCAGGTCGTGTTCCTCATCGGTTTGCTCAAAGAACTTCCGGTTGAATCCGCTTTCCTGTGCGGCCATCTCCAGCAGTTCCTTGTCGTAGAATTTTATGTTGAAAGCTTTGGCCAGACGTTCGCCGATGTGTCGTCCGCCGCTGCCGAGTTCGCGTCCGATGTTGATGACAAATTTCTCTGTGGTTTTCATGTTGAGTATGTTTGAGCTATGTTGATGTTAATTATATAGGTTGTTCCGCATAGAGCCTTTCGTACAGACGGATGTATTTCTCAAAACAATCCTTTGCTCTGAAACGGTTGACTGCGCGGGTGCGGCACGACGTCTGATAGGAGGTCTTGCCTTTCCGCTTGACGGTAAGCACGGCTTCCCTCATTCCTTCTATATCCCCTTGTTCCACCACAAATCCGGTTTCTTGGTCTATGGCTTCCGGGCTTCCGCCGGTGCGGTAGGTGCACACAGGAGTCCCGCAGGCCAGGGCTTCCAGATTGGTGGTGGGGAAGTTGTCTTCGTATGTGGGGTTCAGATAGATACCGGCTGCCGAATACAATTCCACGAGTTCGTTAAGACTGTCTGTTCTGCGTAGACCGATGATGTCGGGGGGGAGTTGCCGGATCTGTTTGTCTGTCAGTCCCACCAATATAATCTGTTCGGTAGAATGGTCGATGAGTCGGTTCAGCTGGATCAGGTCGGGCAGTCCTTTCCGTTCTTCCCAAATGCTGGATAGTCCCAGCAGAATGAACTTTCCCTCCACATGTAGTTTTTTACATATATTGTCGGAAGAAACCGGACGGAAGATGTCTGTGTCTATCCCGTTGTGGATGGTGTGGGTGGGTATGTTCTGCAGAAAAGACCGTTGTATGACATGTTCCAGCCAGCGGGAAACCGGAATCAGTGTAAGGCGGTTGCCCAGAGCGGTGAACCATTTGTTTTTCAGCTGGTAATTGGATGCGGATCGGTCAAATAACGCGCGTGGATATTTGCCAAGGGCGGGGCAATCGTGACACCTTGCGGTCCATTTGTCGCAATGGACAGAGTCGAAGTAGGCGCATTGTCCGGTCATAGGCCAGCAGTCGTGCAGCGTCCAGAGTACGGGCGTGTCTGTCCGACTCAGGTATTCAAACAGGATGGGATAATTGAGATAGTATCCGTGGATGTTGTGCAGATGGATGATGTCCGGTTGCAGGCGTTCAATTTCAGTAATGAGCCTGTACGTGGCGTGTTTTGAACCCAGTCCATGTCGTCCCAGCAACGAATAAACGGCATGAATGTAGACGTCTGCTTTGTTGCCGATGGTGATTAATCGGGATTGGCTTGGATTCATGTATCGTCCGTAGGCGATATGGCTTTCCCAGCCTTTTTGCAAGCACAGTCGGCCGATGTCTTCGGCAATGCGCCCTGTGCTGCCCCAATTGGCTACTACGTTTATTTGCAGGATTCGCATGGGCGGTTTTATTTAAATATCTGTTTCAGAAGCTCTATCTGATAATAGGGATTCCATTTGTGGTCGATGGTGGCGAAGCATTCGGCCTGTACGGAGTCCGGGTCCGGTGCTTCGCGGATCCACTGGCTGATGGCGCGTGCCAGATCTTCTACGGAATCTTTCTGGAAGAATGCCCCCGTTTGGTGTTCGGTGATGACTTCAAATTCAGGCATCTGTTCGCTGAACGTGTTGTGGGTGATGACCGGACAGCCGAATGAGAGAGCGTGCAGGGCGGTCAGGCCGACGTTTCCGGGTGACACACAAGCGGTGGCGTTGTAGAAGATTTCAGCCAGTCGGGTTTCGTCGTAACATGAACCGTAGAAGTGCACCCGGTTGTTGATACGCACCTCATTGGCCACTGCTTCCAGCGCTTTCCGGTTTTCACCATCGCCTACAATGAGGAGGTTGCACAGCCCCAGCCCCTGTTGTTCCATCAGGGCGATGGCCCGAATCAACAGGTCGATTCGTTTCACCGGTTGGATGCGACCCACATAAATGCACGTCGGATAGTCGTTTCCGAACAACTGCCGGTAGATGCCTGTATGTGTCAGTCGGTTGCGGATGATCTTTTGGTTGTCGTAGTCCAGTGAATTGGCTATGCAAAAGAGACGTTGCGGGTCGAATCCGTTTTCAATCATCAGTTTGCGGGCATATTCACCGTAGAGAAGCATTCCGTTGGCTTGGCGGAAGATGGCTTTCTTGAGCAACTTTCTCCATTTGTTTTCCTTGCCATACCATCCGTGGCTCCATAAGAATGTCTGTTTACGTTTCAGACGTGCCATCAGGAGAAACACCCACAGCGAGAGGTTGTACACTTCGCCGGTCAGGATGAAAGAGTCGTAGGGTTTGTTGAGAAGCCGGAGAATGCCTCGTTGCCAATAGAAATGCGAGAACAGGCGTTTGTTCCTGACATTTCCCTTGAATCCTTTCAGTGCGGACACATCCATGGCCTGGATTTTTGTCTCGGCATGATCCCCGAAGTAAAAGTCACACTTCAGCTCTCTATCCATCAATTGATAGATGGCTTTTCGATAGTGGGGAGCAAAGTTGAAAATGCAGCAAACTTTTCTCATCTGAACTTGCGGTATTGGGTGTAGAGCATCACGGCGGCTATGACGGAGGCCACGAGATCGGAAGCGGGCATGGAATACCACACTCCGTTCAGCCCCCAGATGCGGGGCAGAATGAGCAACAGGGGGATTAGGACGAGCAATTGGCGGGAGAGCGACAGAAAGATACTTTTGCCGGCATGACCGATGCTCTGAAAGAAGTTGGTCGTTACCATTTGGAAACCGATCAGCGGGAAACAGAACACCACGATGCGCATGCCTTGTACGGCCATGGCAGTTAGCTCGACGTCGGTAGTGAAGGCGCGCACACAATATTCGGGCAGAAACTCACCGATAAGAAAACCGGTGGTGGTGACCAGTGTGGCACCGTAGATGGTGTAGCGGAGCACACGCCGCATGCGGTCGAACTGCTGTGCCCCGTAGTTGTATCCGGCTATGGGTTGCATGCCCTGGTTCAGCCCCATTACGATCATGATGATGACAAACAGTACGCGGTTGATGATGCCGTAGGCACCGATGGCCAGGTCGCCGCCCTGCTCGGCCAGCCCTCGGTTGATGAGCACCACCACCAGACAGGCACACGCGTTCATCAGGAAGGGAGACAGCCCAATGGCGATAGTGTCGCCCACAATCTTTCGGCGCAGTTTGTAGATGCCCCTTTTGAAGTGAATCAGTTCGTTGGAGTTGCTCAGCAGACGCAGTTGCCATGTCAGAGAGAACGCCTGAGCCAGCACAGTGGCTATGGCCGCGCCTTTGATGCCCATTCCGAATCCGTAAATAAACAGCGGATCTAATATAGTGTTGACCAGCACGGTCTGAATGGTGGCTGTCATGGCCTTACGGGGATGTCCGGACGAGCGTAACACAGCGTTCAACCCGAAGTAGAGATGAGTTATTACGTTGCCAATCAGAATATACGTCATGTAGTCTTTGGCATAAGGTAGTGTGTCCGTGCTGGCTCCGAAGAAGTACAGTATCGGATCGAGGAAGTACAAAGCGAATAGTCCGAAAAAGACACCTAAAATCAGGTTTAGCGTCAGCACGTTGCCCAGCACATTCTGAGCCGTCTTGTAGTCGTGTTGTCCCAACTTCACCGAGATGAGCGTAGAGGCACCCACGCCCACCATGGAACCGAATGCGGCAGACAGGTTCATCAGCGGGAACGTGATGGCCAGTCCGGAGATGGCGATAGCGCCCACTCCCTGTCCGATAAAGATGCTGTCCACCATGTTGTAGAGTGAAGATGCAGTCATGGCTATGATGGCCGGCACCGAATATTGCAACAATAATTTTCCTATGCGTTCCGTGCCGAGTTCAGAGGCGGTTCCTTTCATACAACGATAAAAATATTGGATGTTTCGGGCGCAAAGATACAAAAGAAAATGCAAACGGGTGGTGCTTGTTCGATAATGAAAAGGAAACGGGGCATTTTTTTCTTTCCCAATGCACGGTGCAATAATTCTTTTTTTGTTACCTTTGCGCCTGTATGGCATGCTTGTTTTCCAGGTGTGCTTCATGAATTGGCAAGAGGGAATACAAAACTTTAAATCAAAAGACTAAGAAAATGAGTAATCAGTTAGAACGAATCAAAGAACTGGTAGAGCTGCGCGCCAAGGCACGCCTGGGCGGCGGCGAGAAAGCGATTGAGAAACAGCACGACCGGGGCAAGTATACGGCCCGCGAGCG
>JAMPGY010000041.1 GCA_023663705.1 Clostridium sp.
TTTTCAGGTGTTTTTTAGGCCGTTTTTAGGAACGTCTAACTGAACACCCTAATAAATAAAATAAAATTGAATGTTTCTATGTTTCATAAGGCAGGAATACAGAAGCCGTTCTTTTCGTTCTATTCAGCTCCTAATATCCTCGTCTATTGAGTTCCTTCAGATTGTATGCCGCTGTGTGGTCGCCTGCAGCAGCGGCCTTGTCCCACCAGAAGGCAGCGTCCTTTACGTCGCCCCGTTGTATGGACAGCATGCCCCGTGTGTTCCACGTGTATGGCTCGTTGCCGGTTTGTTGCAGATAGTGCTCGGCCTGTCCGGTCAGTCCTTGTTGCAAAGCCACCTTGGCGGCATTGCTGTTGGCTACGGCATGGTCGGGATATGTGTCTGCTGCGAGCATCAGCACTTGTGCATACTTCTTCGGATTATCTTTGTAGTACATTTCCGCCACACGATAGAATTCATACGTGTTGAGTTCCTGCGGCTTGCTGAACACCAGTTCGTGAGCTTCCTCAACGGGACGCTCGCGGCTGATGTAAGTGATGGTGAATGTGTTCTTACGCAGATGGGGGTAGATGGTGTTATACATCAATTGGTAAGGTATGCCTCCACCCACCCGTTTGATGCGCTCTTCCCGTTCATCCGGATCCTTCACCGTCTCCATCAGTTCCAAAATCTCTTCTTTATGTCCGATCTGCATGTTTTTCAGCATCTCGGCCAGTTCTCCCCAGTTTTCGGCCCCCGGCATGATACGCATCAGGGAGTCGGGGATACGGTAAGTGTTTTTCACATAGTTCTTCAGTGCTGCGGCACGTCCTTCGGCCAGCATCACGTTATGGTCATACGGGGCTTCGGGTGAGGCGAATCCGGTGATGTCTATCTGCTGTATTTCATAATGCGGATCGTTGCCCACCAGTCGGATGGCCTCGTCTATTTTGCGTAGCTCGCGGTCATTGCCATACAGGTCGGGGCGCAGGTCGGTCTTGTCTACTTTATATATAAGGTATGCATCACGTTTCTCTGTGCGCGGGTTGTATTCCACGGGGCATTCTTCCAATTCACCCGTTGTATAGTCCGGTTGATAAAGAATGGGCGACAGCACCGTCTCTTCTCCTTCACCTTGATTTTGGCAGCGGCAACCGCTGATATTCTCCAGCACCACCAGGTCGGCACTCTCCATCCACGGTTCGTAGGGAATTGTCAGGGAGTAGTTCACCGTGTCTCCGGCTTGTGGCGTTATCGGGGTTGTCAATCCGGTCTGCAGCTTCTCTTTTCCGGTCATCCCCAATTGCTTGCGGGCCTCCATGCGTGCCCTCACTTTTCCGGCCACCACCACAGGTGTCAATACCTTGCTGGCTTCTCCCGAATGGGCTTGGACAACGGGTGTCAGGGTGAGCAGTTGCTGTTTATTTACCCCCCCCCCATTTGTTGATTCTCAATGAAAAATTTATGGATATTTCGTTCCCCTGCAATCGGAAATAATCCGGTTTGTGCTCTACAGAAGCAGTGGAAAGGGCAGACTGAGCCCAGGCAGAACCCAGCGTCCATCCTAAGGCAATTGTCGTAAAGAGTCTCTGTATCATGATGATGTGTATTCCCGTTACCGGATGAAGTAGATTAGATTGAGAGCTAACTTGGTGGGGCCGATATAGAGTTTATGGTTATGCTCCAGCGCCTGACCGCAGTGGTTGCAGTTGTAGCGTTTGTAGTCCACGTGCACTACGCCTGCGCCGATGGCGGCTTCGATGCTGAACCGCTTACTCACCACCCATTGATAACCATAGGTGATGCCTCCTCCTGCCATCCAGCCTTGCATGCGCTGGTCTTTCAGGTGGGTAAAATAGCCGAAAGGCATCTTCACACGGCTGGCGTTGAACTCGCCTCCCAGTGCATGCACACCCACAAAGTGGCCGTTGAACCGTTCACAGGTCCAGAATCTGACTTCCGGCTGTACCAGCCAGTGTTTCCATTTGCGGTCGTTTCCGAACTCAAATGGGTTGTAAGAACCGGAGGCATTCAGCGTCCAGCGCTCGGTCAGGCCTATCTCAATCCCGATGTTGGGACTGGCTGTGGCCCATTGTATCAAATTGGTCTTAAGTCCGAAAGTCTGAGCTGAAAGGGTTGTCTTGCAGAGGAGAAGTGCGGTGAAAGCCAATAATATACGGCTATATCTCATTAAAGTAAATATATATTCTCAATAGAGTGGAAGGCTTTCCACTGGTGCAAAGGTAAGTATTTTGTGTTAAACTACGTAATATTTGTGCGGATTTCTGAAATATTCATTAAAAAAAAGAAATTTGTGTGATTTGAGACCTGCCGTGAATTATGGCTTTTTGATTAAGAAAAATGAAAGTTATGGGTGGTTGGTATTACTTTTATGATTAATTTTGTGGCACACAGGAAAAATGGGATGGATTACATATCATACTATATAAAAACAAATTATGGAAAAGATTATCGGACTTATCGATGCACCGTTTACTCCTTTTTATGAAAACGGTGAGGTGAATTACGAACCCATACCGGCTTATGCACGCATGTTGCAGAAGAATGGTTTGAAAGGTGTCTTTATCAACGGTTCCTCGGGCGAGGGCTATATGCTGACCGACGACGAGCGCAAGAAATTGGCTGAGACTTGGGTACAGGCTGCCCCCGAGGGTTTCAAGGTGATTGTTCACGTGGGCAGTTGCTGTGTGAAGTCCAGCCGGGCGTTGGCGGAGCATGCCGCATCTATCGGTGCCTGGGGCATTGGTGCCATGGCTCCTCCGTTTCCCAAAGTGGGACGTGTGGAGGAGTTGGTGAAGTATTGCGAGGAGATAGCGGCCGGTGCTTCGGAGTTACCGTTCTATTTCTATCATATTCCTGCATTCAACGGTGCATATCTCTCCATGCTGGAGTTCTTGAAGGCCGTTGACGGACGTATTCCCAATTTCGCCGGCATCAAGTATACTTTCGAGAGCCTGTATGAGTACAATCAGTGTCGGCTCTACAAAGACGGCAAGTACGACATGCTCCATGGACAGGACGAGACCATCCTGCCCTGTCTGGCCATGGGTGGTGCAAGAGGCGGTATCGGTGGAACCACCAACTACAACGGGGTGAATCTTGTGGGTATCATCAACGCCTGGAACGCCGGTGACCTGGAGAAGGCACGCGAATTGCAGAACTTCTCCCAAGAGGTGATCAACGTCATCTGCAACTACCGTGGAAACATCGTGGGCGGGAAACGTATCATGAAACTCATCGGATTGGATCTGGGCAAGAACCGTACCCCTTTCCGCAACCTTACGGACGAGGAAGAGGCGTCGATGAAGGCCGAGCTGGAGGCCATCCGTTTCTTTGAGCGTTGCAACCGCTTCTGAACCGGTCTTTCCCCGATGAACCTAAATAAAAATACGTAAGTAAAAGAACTGCATAACATGAAAAGACGGATTATTCAATTTCTTTGCCTGATGCTGGTGCTCGGTTGCACGCAAGGGGCGTGGTCCAGGTCTCACGATGAGAGCGTTGTCAGGGACAACAAATACAATCGTGTGACCTACAGGTCTCTGTGCCAACTGACAGTGGGCGGAGATCAGGGCGTATCGGCTTCCTTTGCCGGGCGTCATGGAGGAGCCTTGCTGGTGGCCGGCGGTTGCAACTTCCCCGGCATTCCAGCCTCAGAGGGCGGGAAAAAGGTATATTACGACAAGGTGTTCCGCTTGGATGATCCGCTTGCAGAGACCTCACGGTGGCAGGAGGTGGGGCGTTTGCCCCATCCCACGGCCTATGGCGTGAGTGTCACTGTGCCGGAAGGGGTGGTCTGTATCGGTGGAACGGATGGTCTGCGGAGCCTGTCCGATGTCTATCTGCTTGCCTTGGATGGCGAAACCGCGGATGTGCATCCGCTTCCGCCATTGCCGATTCCGCTCGACAATATGGGTGGCGCCTATGGCGACGGTTATATTTATGTGGCCGGAGGAAGTAGCGGCGGTACTCCCTCCCGTGCCGCTTTCCGATTGTCCTATCCGGGCGGAAAGGAGTGGCAACGTTTGCCGGACATGCCGGACGGAAACAGATTGCAACCGGCAGCTGTAGTGCAGAACGGATCCGACGGATACTGTTTCTATGTGATGGGTGGCTATTGCAATCCGGTGGACAATATGCCCGGCATCGTGCACGTGGACGGGGTGGTCTACAATCCACGCACCAATGACTGGAAAACGACCGCCCATATAGCTCCGCAGGGACAACTAATGACCTTGGTAGGTGCTACAGGCATTCCCTCGGGCTGTGCCCATGTGGTCTTTATCGGTGGTGTGAATGCCGATGTCTTTGCCGCGGCCATCAATCGCCCTTTCCGTCGGGCGCGTGCCGAGAGCAACAACGATTCCTTGCGTCTTGCTCTCATTGACGAGGAGATAGCATCCTATATGTATCATCCAGTCGAGTGGTATCGTTTCAACGAGGAACTGGTCGTGTATCACACGGTCACCGACACGTGGGTCACAGAGTCCCGTTCTGCGTTGCTGGCTCGTGCCGGTCACATGGTAGTACCCTTTGATGATGAATGGATTGTAGTGAATGGGGAAAGCAAACCGGGCATACGCAGTGCGGATGTGACGGCCGTGAAGATGACCGTACGCACCGAATTCGGTTGGCTCAATTGGGTTGTGCTCATCTCTTATCTGGTCGGCATGCTGGCTTTGGGATTCTACTTCATGCGTCGCGAGGGAGATTCCGACGATTTTTTCAAAGGGGGAGGGCGTATCCCCTGGTGGGCGGCCGGTATCAGCATTTATGCCACGATGCTCAGCGCCATCACCTATATGGCCTATCCGGCCAAGGCTTATGTGACCGACTGGACCTACTATCCCATGCTGATCACCATTCTGCTGGTGTCCTATCCCGTGGTTCGTTATTATCTGCCTTTTTTCCGTCGGCTCAATGTGACGAGCGCCTACGAATATCTCGAGAGCCGTTTCAATGCCACTACCCGTCTGATGGCCAGTGCGCTGTTCATCATCTTCATGGTGGCTCGCATGGCATTGGTGCTCTACTTGCCTTCGCTGGCTCTGACGGCTGTGACCGGTATCGACATCTACATCTGCATCATTCTGATGGGGCTCATCACCATTGCCTACTGCACGATGGGAGGCGTGGAGGCTGTGGTATGGGGTGATGTCGTGCAGGGCTTTATCCTTGTAGGCGGAGCCTTGTTGGCTGCCGCCTATCTGATATGGGGTACTGAGGGCGGAGCCGGCAGTTTCTTCAACATCGCCTACACCGACGACAAGTTCCGGCTTTTCAACTGGAGTCTTGATTATCGTTCGGCCACATTCTGGGTGGTGATTGTGGGCGGTATGGCCAACAATCTCATTTCCTATACCTCCGACCAGACCGTGATACAGCGCTATCTCACCACCAAGGATGAGGACAGTGCCCGTCGCAGCATCATGCTCAACGGAGTGATGAGCGTGTTCGTCTCGATCATCTTCTTTGTGATCGGTGCCGGACTCTATACCTTTTTTAAGACTCATCCGGCCGAACTTGACTACACTATGCAGAAGAGTGACATCATATTCCCCTTCTTCATGATGAGTCAGCTACCCTCCGGAGTGGCCGGTTTGCTCATAGCAGCTATCTTTGCAGCCACGATGAGCACCATTTCTTCCAATATCAATTCCGTGGCTACGGCATTCAGCATTGATTTCTACAAGCGTTGGCGTCCCGCTGCGACCGACCGCCACATGCTGGATGTAGCCCGGAAAGCTTGTGTTCTGTCCGGTGTCACCGGCATGGGCATTGCCCTGTTGATGGCCACGTGGGAGATACTTTCTTTGCTCGATTTCTTTCAGGAAATTCTCGGTCTGCTTTCCAGCGGATTGGGCGGATTGTTCCTGATAGGCATCTTCTTCCCCCGCATTGGCGGGCGGTCTGCACTTGTGGGTTTCAGTTCCGGAGTATTGGCCGTATTTGCTGTCAAATACTTCACGGCCACCAGTTTCCTACTTTACGGATTCATCGGGATGGTGGTGAGCGTGGCGGTGGCTTGGCTCTGTTCATTTCTGTTCCATGAGGAGGTGCATCGCAAGGGACTTACTTGGGATACGTTGGCTGACGAGGAGAGCTAATGACATGATTGACAATGAATATTAACTTTTAACTTATAATCGTGCTATGATAGATTTCAAAACATTGGCCGCCCAATACAAGACGGAATTGCTGGACAAGGTGATGCCTTTTTGGCTCAACCATTCCATCGACAGCGAGTGCGGCGGATATTTCACTTGTCTCGGTCGGGACGGAGAGGTGTACGATACAGACAAGTTTATCTGGTTGCAAGGCCGCGAGGTGTGGATGCTGGCCACTTTATATAATAAGGTGGAGAAAAGGCGGGAATGGCTCGATGCCGCTGTGCAGGGTGCCGAATTTCTCCGCAAGTACGGCCATGACGGCCATCTCAACTGGTATTTCGCGCTCGATCGCGAAGGACATCCGCTGGTGGAACCCTACAACATATTCAGCTACACTTTTGCCGTTATCGCTTTCGGTCAGCTGAGTCTGGCCACCGGCAACGAGGAGTATGCCGACATTGCCAAGCGCACGTTCGACATCGTACTCTCCAAGGTCGACAATCCCAAGGGACGTTGGAACAAGGCTGCTCCCGGTGCACGTGCTCTCAAAAGCTTTGCCCTGCCCATGATTCTGTGCAATGTGGCACTTGAGATAGAGAGCCTTTTGCCGGCCGATTTCCTCTGTCGGACCATAGACACCTGTGTCCACGAGGTGATGGATGTGTTCTACCGTCCCGAACTCGGACTTATTGTGGAGCATCTCGGCACCGACAATCAGTTGGTTGATTGCTACGACGGGCGATTACTCAACCCCGGTCATGCCATCGAAGCCATGTGGTTTATCATGGATTTGGGCAAACGTCTCGGCCGTCAGGACCTGATCGAAAAGGCTGTGACCATCGCCTTGGCTGAAGCGGAATACGGATGGGACAAGGAGTTCGGAGGCATCTTCTATTTTCTCGATCGTCTGGGACGTCCGCAGCAGCAGTTGGAATGGGATCAGAAACTGTGGTGGGTGCACATTGAGACGCTCATCACCATGCTCAAGGGCTATGAACTGACCGGTAACCCGAAGTGTCTGGAGTGGTTTGAACGTGTGCACGATTACGTGTGGACTCACTTTGCCGATCCCGATTATCCCGAGTGGTACGGCTATCTCAACCGTCGCGGTGAGGTGTTGCTCCCGCTTAAGGGCGGCAAGTGGAAAGGCTGCTTCCACGTTCCCCGCGGTCTCTACCAGTGTTGGCAGACGCTGGAGCGTCTGGCGCAGAAAGAAGGTTGCTGACCCCGTGTATTCCATTGGTCTATTGTGGGGGCTTCTTCATTATGCGCAATGAAGTTTCTTCGTTACGTCTGCTAAAGGTTCTTATGTACGTGTACTGAAGGTCTTTATTTACGTGTAACGAAGGAGCTTCCGTATGTGTAACGAAGGTTCTTCGTTATGTGTACTGCAGATCCGTATGTATGCGTGTGTC
>JAMPGY010000042.1 GCA_023663705.1 Clostridium sp.
CCTTGAGTCGCGGGACGAGCAACAGGTGGAAACCCGCGCTTTTTTGTTGGCAAGACCGGACCGAACAATCCGCCCCACCGGGCAAGTATTAACTTCATAAACAACAAAACAATGAAAACATTTATCGTTTCAGCCGTGACAGCCATCGGCCTGTCGCTGTGCAGTCAATCCGCGCAAGCACGCTCTTGGAGAATCAACTCCAACCCCGACGCCAAAGCCCACTTCACCAGCATCAACGCCGCCATGGAAAGTCTGGAGGTGTTCAAGGGGGATACTTTGTATCTGGATCCGGGGTGTGTGCTTAACAACCAAAGCATAACAAAAGGAGTTACCATTATCGGACCGGGATATGACTTGGACGAGAATGTTTTGGGCAACACATCCTTGGGAGGGAAAACCCTAGTAAATCAGAAGGGATCTAATACAAAAATAGAGGGGTGTCATTTAGCTTACATTGAAATGACAAACTCTTCCAACATTACAGTAGAACGTTGCAAAATAGGATTTATTCACCACAACGGATGCTCGAACATATCATATTTATCATGTTTTATCTATGGTAAAAGCGGTTCGTATCACCATAGCCTCTACGATATGAATTATTCGACTCTTTTTATTACAAATTGCATTATACTAAACGGCATTAGGGGAATACAAAACACTTCAACTATAACTAACAATGTAATTTTTCATGACGGTTATGGTGTCTACCAAACCCCTTCTACATACACATTAGAAAATGTAAAGAATGCGACAATTACAAACAACATCATCATCAACACCAGCACGGGATATAAGGTAGACGATGACCAAATCCCCTACTTCTACAAAAACAACAACATCGAAAATACAGCTGTAACCGACAACAACACCATCAGCAACAACGTGCTGAGCACGGAAAGCAAGCATGCCTTTGCCAACCACCCCAACAACAAGTTCATCGGAGCCACAGCGGCTGACGTATTCACCCTGACGGGCAAGGAAGATGCCATGTATCGTCTGAAGGCTGGCAGCCCCGCCATAGGCTACGGCGCCAACGGCTACGACTGCGGAGTGTATAGCGGAGCCTATCCTTACGTGGAAAGCGGACGCCCACGCTTCATGCCCTATATCTACGACGCCCGTATCCCCAACCAGCCCACAGACGGCAAACTGAATGTCACACTCAAAATAAAGAGCCAGAATGAATAACATGTTTCTTACCCCGAAGCGATGCGCCCGGCGGTGGATAACGTGTGGTCTGAGTTGCCTGTTCAGCACTGCGCTGTCTGCGCAAAACCTGATAGAATACTTCTGGAACAACGACCCCGGAGTGGGACACGCCAGCATGATTAAGGTGACGGAGGGCGAGTGCAGTTTCCAACTGCCCACCGACCAGCTACCCCACGGAGCCAACCTGCTGGGCATACGGGCGCTAAGCGGCTCGCACGCCTCGGCCACCCTGCTCAAGATGGTGTTCAACACCTCTTCGCTGGAAGAGGCCGGACGCCTGGAGTATTTCTGGGACAACGATCCGGGCGTGGGAAAAGCCACGCCCTGCCCCGTGACCTTCACAGGCGACAATAGCACCGTGACGTTCGACCTGCCCACCCAATCGCTGCCCGCCGGCATGCACATGCTGGGTCTGCGCGCAGGCAACGGAGCGCAATGGTCGACCACCCACACCCACCTGGTGGGCGTGGCCGCACAAGGCGGAGCGGTGGACTGCGTGGAATACTTCTGGGATGAAGACCCGGGACTGGGCCTCGCCACCCGCTATCCGGTGACGGAAGGCGGCAGCGAGGTGACGGTGTCGTTCGACGTCCTGACCGAGGGACTCAGCCGCGGACTGCACACGTTGGGCATCCGCTCGCACAGCACCCACTGGTCGCCCACCCTGAAACGCACCGTAGTGGTGGGCGCAGACAACAATCCCATCCAAGCACTGGAATACTTCTGGGACGAAGATCCGGGACCGGGCAATGCCACACCGCTTACCTTCACAGGTGGCCAGGTGGCTCTGGTGAACGAAGAGATTCCCGCCCCGCAAGACTACGGTTCGCATGTGCTCGTCATCCGCGCACAGGCCGGAGGCGTGTGGGGTTCGCCGCTGGTGCAGACCTTCTGCATGAACGCCATGCCCGACTTTGCCCTGCCGGCCGACACCGTGTGCAAGGGACAGCCCGTAGCGGTGAGAAACCTGACCACCGGCGCCACCGATGCCACCACCTTCGCCTGGGACATGAACGGCGACGGCAAGACGGACGCCACCGGCGGAGAGGACTTCACCTATACCTATACCCGTGCCGGCGTCTATCTGGCCACACTGACGGTGAAGACCGTGGGCGAGTGTGAGACCACATGCACGCGCACCGTCACCGTGCTCGACATCACGACGCCCTCCGTCGGCCTGACGACATCGGCCACCACCGTGTATGAGGAAGACATCGTGCGCTTCACAGCCTCGCCCGTCAACGCCGGAGACCACCCCGAGTTCGACTGGATGGTGAACGGAGAGGTGGTAGCCACCACCGGCTCCCCCACATGGGAAACCGACCAACTGAAAGACGGAGACAAAGTGAAAGTGAGAGTCGTGTCGTCCAACCCCTGCAGCCAAGTGCAGACGGCCGAGTCGCGCGAGATTACCGTCAAGGTGAAACCCATCTACCGCACCGTAACGCTCGACGAGAACAGCGACACGCCACCCGTGACTAAAGACACCTATGCCAACGAGGTGACGACCAACCGCACTCTGCAGCCCGGATGCTGGAACACCCTGTGCCTGCCCTTCAGCCTCACCGCCGAGCAGGTGGCCGAGGCCGGCATCACGGAGGTGCGCGCCCTGGCGGACGCCTCGCTGACGGGAGACGACAGCTACGTAAGCTTCGTCCGTGTCACGGACGGCATCGAGGCCGGTATGCCCTATCTGGTTCGAGTGGAACAGCCCACCACGCTGGCGTTCACCAACGTGACGGTTGTGGCCGCCCAGCCGCAGCCCCTCACAGCCGGACAGGCCACGATGACCGGTTCCTACTGCCGCACCAGCCTCAACGGCGCGTACTACATCAGCAACGACCGCTTCTACTATGCCGACGTGCCCGTGGCCTCCAAGGGATTCCGGGCTGCCATCACCCTGACGGACGCCGCCGGAGTGAGCACACTCGCCATCCGGCTGGACGACGCCACCCCCATCGGCCTCATCGCCCGCGATGCCGACGGCCCCGTAGACGTATACACGCCGGACGGCATACGCCTGCGCACGGCAGTGAAAGCCGAGCATGCCCTCGACGGACTGCCCCGCGGCATTTACATCGTGAACGGAAAGAAAGCTGTGAAGTGAAACCCATAAAGAGTATGAAATCATGAAAAAGAACCGTTATATCTCACCCGCTACGGAGGTGATAAACGTCACTGTGGAGAACCGGCTGATGACCATGAGCTCCACCGACACCCACATCCCCTGGGGTGGAAACGCCAGCGACAACGACTCCCCGGAGCCCTACAGCGAAAACCAGGATTGGGGCATCTGGCGATAGCCGCCCCACTTTCCCAACCCTTGACAGCAAGCCCCGTCCGGAACAAAACTGCCGGACGGGGCTTCTTTCTCCTCCACACCCCATCGCCCCTCAACAAAGAAGTTTTCAGAAACATCTTTCAAAGGTTCATACTCCTTGTGTATCAGAGAGAAAAGGTTCACTTTTTCCTTCACTTTCGGTTCATTTATCCTTCACCGGGCGATTTCGGCGAACAGGCAGGCAACATCCTTGCACAGGCCTATGCCATATCACTCCGTAGGCCTACGGGAGGGGGTAGCCACAGGCCTACGGGACAACAAGCCACAGGCAAGCGGCTCGAACAATCACAGGCAAGCGGCTACGGCATAGTGTCGGCTGAAAAGGGGCTTGCCGGCCGTCGCCATACGCACGAATGGTTGGCCATGCAACCAGGTGAACCATTTCTCACAGTGTATCAACGAGAAATGGTTCACTTAATTAGGCTGTTTACCGATTCGAAAAGGTGGATTGGTGAACCTTTTCCTCTTGATTACCAACGAGAAATGGTTCACTTTCGTCCGATGAAGCATCGGTGAACCTTTGTGAAGGAAAAAGTGAACCTTTTCTCTCTGATACACAGACAGTATGAACCATTGAAGCATTTTTCGGCACAAACCTGATTTGGAGGATGGAAAGGCGGGCGGAACACCTCAGGCCCATCCGGCCGACGCCCGGCCGCACAGCTGCGGCCTCATTCCTACACACAGCCGAACACTTCATCCGCCGGCCGGTGCCCTCATTCCGTCACACGCGTATATAGCCGTCTGCGTTACGCGTACGTAAGGTTCTTCAATACGTGTATATAACCTCACTATATACGTGTACGTAACGACACTATATACGCGTAACGCAAAACGCTATATACGCATACCGTAGACTTGCTGTTCCCCAACCTATGAATATGACCCCGCTTCAGTTTCGGGAAAAGGCGGTACTGATTGGGCTAAGACAGACCATTACGACTGCTCCATGGAGCATGGATAGAAAGTTATGATGCAATCATGCTATCTATCCCCACTAAATTTCTACTGAGTC
>JAMPGY010000043.1 GCA_023663705.1 Clostridium sp.
ACCTTGGTCTTCTGCTGCTCCGTCTGCGGGTTCAGTTCCTCTTTCTTCATCACCACGCCCTTGTCGTCGCGGACGGCCGCCTCGCGGATTTCGGAAATGCTTTTCTTGTATTGCGCCGCAGTCGCCGGGTCGGTCTTCGTCGCGATGAAGTCGCGCAACTTCGCGTTGTCGCACACGAATCCCGAACAAGAGGGACGGTATTTGTTCACCAGTTCGGTGTGCAGCTTCGCGAGGTCGGCAATCTGCTGCTCGCTCGCCTTCCACATGCCTTTGCGCACCGTTTCGAGCATGACCGCCGTCATCTCTTCCAACGCCGCGGGGTTCTGCTGCTCGAAGTATTTCTGGACGCCCAAGTCGAATTTGTCCTTAACGTACACGTCGTAGATATCGTCCCACAGCTCCTTGTCTACCACCTTCGGCTTCATCACGTTCCACCCGTAGGTGTTGCGGATGGTCTCGGCGAACGTGCCCGCAGAGGAGGCCTCGCCTTTCATCTTCTCGCGGATGTAGGCGGGGTTGAGGATGGTCGTCCGCGACTCCACGCCGATGGACTCCTTCAGTTCCTGCATCCGGTTGTTGTTGCGGTTGCGGTAGTCGCTGAAATAGGCGTCGGGGTCTTTGCCGGTCACGTTGCGCACCGCGAGGTTCATGCCTCCCATGAACTCATACACGTGGTCAAGGCTCAGCGCACCCCACGTGTTGCTCTGCCGGGGCTGTACCACGACGTCCGTGCGGGTCAGCGCCGCTTCGAAAGCATATTGGCGGAAAGCCTCCCAGTTCTTTTCGTTACCGTAGTAGGCGCCCATGTTGTTGAGGTAGACGGCGGCAATCTCCGACTCGTCCTCCCAACGGTCGCCCGCCTCCACCATGCCCTGTATGCCGGTGCCGTAACCGCCGTTCGCCCCACCAAACACACGGAAGGCAGCCATCTCCCGTGCCTCTTTCGGGGAGATGCCTTTCTCGGTCAATGCCCGTTCAGCTTCGACCACGCCGGCGGCCACTTGGTTTTCATACCGTTCATCCCCCGCGGCGGCAGCCATTTCCACCGCCCGGTTGATCAGGAAGAGGCGGGAAGCCGCCAGGTCGCGCAACTGTCCGGAGGTCTGCACCACCACGTCGATGCGCGGGCGTCCCAGCTCCTCGGAGGGTATCAGTTTCAGGTCGCTCACCCGCCCGAAAGCATCCCGCACGGGTTCCACGCCCAGCATGTAAAGCACCTGGGCAATCGTCGCACCGCCCGTCTCGATGAACTCGCCCGACCAGAGAGTGTAGCTCACCTTCTGGGGGTACTCCCCGTCGTGGCGCTTGCGGTACATGTCGATGGTGCTCTTCGCCAACTGCATGCCCTTTTCCCAAGCCGCTTCGGTCGGCGTCTCCTCCGCGTTGACGGCAAACATGTTCCGCCCCGTGGGCAGCGTGTTCGGGTTCACAATCGGGTCGCCGCCGGGAGAAGGCGCCGTGTAACCGCCGTTCAAGGCGTTCACCATCGATGCCAGTTCGCTCTCAGGGCTACCTAATAGTTGCTGCTTGTAGTTGCGGATGTTCCGGACGGTCTTTTCCACTTCGGAAACCGCCAGCGCGAATTCTATTTCTTCCTTCGTATATTCTTTTTTCTTCCCTCCCATCGCAGCCATCATGGCAGACATGCCTCCTCCGCGCTGCGCTGCGGGCTGTTGCCCCTCCGGCTTTTTGCCTTTCATCGCCGCTTCCATCTTCTTCATGGCTTCCGGACTAGCACCCATCTTCTTCGCCATTTCCATCGCTTTCTTCGGATCCATGCCGGCTCCCATCTCCTTCATCTTCTCCCGCATGGCCTCCGGCATCTTCCCTTCCGGCATCCTTTCCCCCTGCTTCCTTCCCTCCGGCATCCTCCCTTCCGGTCTCTTGCCTCCCCGCTCTCCTGCAGGGTGCTCCTTGCGGGCAGGTCTCTCCTCCTGCATCGCCATCATCATCGCCATCATGCCCTTGGGTGCATTGCGCTCCGCCACGATTTCCCGTGCCTTCGCCAGTTCCGCCTTGGTAATTCCGGCAATCCGGCATATCTGCTCGTCCGTCACGGGCGCGGTCTGCTTCAACTGCTGCCCCACCAACTCGCGGGCGGGGTTCAGGTAACGCTGCGTGAATATCGACTTGTGCTTCAGCACCTGCTCATCCGCCTTGCCGCGCTGCTTGTCCAACGCCAGCAGGCTGTAAGCGATCGGTTCCGTGGACATCGAATAGACGGACGAAACAATCCGCGCCGGTTCATACGGCACGCCCATCGTGTAGAGCTGTCCGGTAATCTTCTCCGCCGCCAGCTCCTCCGCGAAGTTCTCGATGCGCAGGATGTCGTCTTCCGAATAGGGCACCGTCAGCACGCTGTCCAATCCCAGTTCGCGGTGGATGCCCAACTTCACCGTCGCCGCCTTCACCGCCAACGACGCTTTCTTCAACGCGGCGGCATCCACACCTTCCTCCGCCCCAAGGCGGGTGTTATAGACCTTCACTTTCTCCATCAGGTCGCGGTAGACGCCCCGCACGCTGCTCTCCAGGAAAGGAGGCGTCAGGTAGGACTGCAATCCGGCATACGAACGGCGTTTGGCAATCATGCCCTCGCCCACGTTGCCGATGGAATAGATATAGAAATGAGGCACCGCCCCCACCAGGCGATCAGGCCAGTCGTTGCTGCACAACGCCACCTGCTTCTTGGGCGTGAACTCCAGACTGCCGTGCGTACCGAAATGGATCAGGGCGTCCGCCTTGAAACTGTGCTGCATCCACAGGTAGGAGGCGATGTAGGTATGCGGCGGCGCCATGTTCGTGCCGTGCACCACCTGGAACGAGTTGTCCCCCGCCCCGGCAGCGTTCTGCGGCATCAGTACCACGTTCCCGAATTGCAGGCGCGCCACGCCCAACCGTCCGTCGGGCGTCGTCATGTAGCTGCCGGGGAACTCCCCGTTGGCAGCCACCACCTCCGCGTATTTCTCCGGGCGCAACGAAGCCTTTACCCAACTTTCATACTGCTCCTTCGTAATCAATTCCGGATGGCCGCTCTTCATGAACTCGTCGAACGCCCCCTCGGCATACGTGCCGAAAACGGCACCCTGCTCCATAATCATCTTCTCCAGTTCCTTGTGGTTGGCAGGCAAGCCCTCCACCTTGTATCCCTCCGCCTTCAGGCGCTTCAACAGGTTGTAGAGCGAAGGCGCCACCTCCATGCCGCCCGCACTCATGGCGTTCTGCCCGGGTCCCTTGTAGTAATAGATGGCCACCCGCTTTTCGCTGTTGGGCTTCTTTTTCAGGTTCAGGTAATTGTCTACGTTCCGGACGAACGTCTCCAAGCGTTCCGGTACGGCGAAGGAATGCCGCAGCCCCTCCCTGTCCTTGTATTGTGCAAACAGGGCATACGTGCGGATGGCACCGTCGATTTCCGGCGTCACCACGCTCTGCG
>JAMPGY010000004.1:0-113312 GCA_023663705.1 Clostridium sp.
ATCAGAAGGGTTCGATGTCCATTATCATCAGTATGGGGTTGTCCTCCTCGGTCATCGTGGAGAGCAGCCGGCGTTCTTCCTCGGTGAGTTGGGCTTGGAGATAATCCGAATAATACTCACCGAAGAAATTCTTGTTTTGATTTTCCTTTTTGATAATTTCAAACGGCTGCAAAACTTTGACGAATGAAGTGCCGTTGAGTGTGAAATCAAGGGGTTGTATGTTCGCTTGTGCAAAATTCTGATAAGAATAATGCCCGTATTTGATATGACCCGTGCTGCGGCAATAGAGCAATTCGTCTCCATGGTAAATGTATGCACATATAAAATCCTTTGTGATGAGTATCTCATCTCTGTAGTAGGGTGTGTTTTGTGTTATGGACTCATATTGCTCATTGGTGATGGTTTGCGACTGTAGCTCGTCAAACAGGTTGTCCCTGCCCGGGAACTTGAAGATAAACTTAGCCTCGCATGTCCCGTTTTCTTTCACCTGCCAGATGGTGTCGGATAGCACGTGACTGAAATACACCTCGTCGTTGCACGTGATGAGGGGATATTTCATATCCTGGGTGAAACGGTCGGCAAGGTCGTCCGGATAGGCAAATCCTACGTATTGCGGCACTTGTCCTTTGTCTGAAATTATCAATCGGTTGTGATTGATGGCCGGTGTCATGGCGTTGTCGTTATATCCTGTGTGTATCGCCAATTTATCACCCACGAATTCCATTTGCATGTAGTAATAATAGAAAGGCTTTTCTCTCAGCAGTTCGCCCTCGTAATTGAAGTACATCTGTTTGAGTCCAAAGCGGTCTATCAGGCATACCTCCTTTTTGTTTTTATCAATTACCAGGTCGGTCAGTCCGGTGAATTCGCCCGGTCCTCTTTCTTTTTGTCCGTATTTTGTTAAGAAAGCTCCGTCTTTCAGCGAGAAGCGTAGGGCACTGTTGTTGCCCGTATCCAATATAAACAGCGAGTTCCCGTCGGTTGTCAGCTTATCGATGTGGCCAATGAGACATTCGTCTGTCGTTTCGAGTGCAAGATAGCGTGAACTGTATGCCGGTTTGTACACTTCATCCTGTGGTTTATCCGGAATATTGATAGGTATGGCTCCCTCTGTCACCAAATTCATGTAGGGGTATTGGTCTTCCACCATCAGCACTTGGGTTGAGTCGGCCGTGGTGCCGTTCAGGGGACGGACTTCCGCCACTTCCGCCGTGCGGCAGGCGTTCAATGCGATAAGGGGGATGGCGTACAGAATGTTTTTTGTGCTCATAAGTCAAAATTACGGTTATGGTTGATAAATAGGGATCGGCGATGCCAGCGGGGGTGTCTGCTTCAGGCTCGTCATCTTGGCCCTCAGGGTGTCGCTGTTGTGCCACACCTGCGTGCGCCGGAAGGTGTACACGCACAGGGCGAGCACCACCAGAGCCATGCAGGCGGCTGCGCGGCCGCGCAGCGTGCGGTTTTGCCTGTGCCACCACGCCACGAGGAAATGCACGGCCACGAACGACAGCCCCACGGAGGCCAGATAGATGTAGCGGTCGGCCACAATGGCTGCCCGCCCGATGGGGATGACGTGGAGCACCGGCAGCAGGTGGATGACGAAGAACGCCAGTCCCGCCCGCACGGCCTTGTGGCGGGCGGTGAACCACAGGGCGGCGCAGCCTGCCGTCACGATGAGCGGATAGGTGAGCAGCCAGGCCGGAAGCGGCTCGCCCGGGCGCATGGGGAAGGGGTAGAGGTAGAGTAGGTTGAAGGGCACGTACCACTTGGTGACATACTCCACCAGCGAATAGCAGCCGAACACGAGGCGCTGCATCCACGTGTAGCCCGGCACCGGGGCGGGGCTCGCGCCCGTCTGCGTCAGCGACAGCCAGTCGCCCCCTCGTGCGGGCGAGATGATGCAGACGAACACCAGACCGAGCACCAGCGAGAGCAGATAGAAGGGCGCCAATGTGCGCCACACGGCGGTGTCCGTCGGTCTGCGCTTGTAGAACAGCATCAGCCATGTGGCCCACACGGGAAAGATGAGCGCCTGCTCCTTGCATCCGTAGGCGCAGAGGAAGAGCAGCAGCGCGCCCGCATAGTGCCGCCGTCCGCCCCCGCCGAGGTGGCGGATGAACTGCATCGTGGCCAGCAGATAGAACAACGTGCACAGCAGTATCTTGGAGGCGCTCACCCAGGCCACGGCCTCCACCTGCAACGGATGCACGGCAAAGAGGAGGGTGGTGAGGAAGGCTGTCTGCGTCCGGACGGGGGCGCTCAGGCGGTCACCGTCGGCCATCAGTCTGAGCAGCAGTCTGTACACCAGCATGCTGTTGGCCACATGAACGGCCAGACAAGTGGCGTGGAAAATCATGGGGTTGTATCCGCCGAGGGTGTAGAGAAGGGTGTAGAGACACTGGTTCAGCGGCGAATACTGCGTCTCGTAGGGTTCGGTGAAGATGGCGCGCAGGTGATCCGCCGTGAAACCTCCCGCGGTGAAGCGGTTGGTCACCTGCCACTGGTCGTCCCAGGCCGTCATCAGCAGATTGTTCCAGGTGGGCGCAAAGGCGGCCAGGGTGATGAGCGCTATCAGCGCCGGGGCGGTGGCCAGCCGGCACAGCATACCGCCCGGGTGGTGCGGTGTGCAGAGAGAGGGAGAATTGTTCATGATGCGTCGGGGGATGCGTTGTGAGGGGATATGTTGGTTTCTCTGACAATGTAGGCGGGACGGCGTTTGGTCTGCATGAACATGCGCCCGATGTATTCGCCGATGATGCCCAGCATAAACAAGGTGGCGGCTCCGAGCACGGTGATCAGCGTGGCCAGCGAGGCCCAGCCGGACACGCTGCGGGTGGTGAACAGGGCCACGTAGCCGATGTAGGCCAGTTCGGCTGCGCTGAGCGCCACAAACAGGGCGGAGAGCAGGATGCCCAGCCTCAGGGGGCGCACGGTGAAGGCCGTGATGCCGTCGGCCGCCAGGCTCACCATGCGCCACAGCGGGTATTTCGTGTGGCCCCACCGGCGGTTGTCGGCCTTGTAGCGCACCACCGTCTGTCGGAAGCCGCACCAGGCCACCATGCCGCGCAGGAATAAATCATCCTCCGGGCATGCGCGCAGCACATCGGTCACCTTGCGGTCCGTCAGGCGGAAGTCGGCGCATCCGGGTTGCAGCTCCGTGCGGGACAGGAAGTTGATGACGCGGTAGAACAGGGCGGAGCTGATGCGCTTGAAGGCACCGCATCCGGCGGCATCCTCGCGGCAGGTGTTGACCACCTCGTATCCCTCGTCCCACAGCTCCAGCATCCGGGGCAGCAGCGAGGCGGGATGCTGCATGTCGGCATCCATCGTCACGGCGGCCTGTCCGCCGGCCATGGCGAGTCCGGCTCTCAGTGCGTTCTGGTGTCCGAAGTTGCGCGACAGCGCCACGTATCTCACTCTTGCATCCTCCCGGGCCAGCCGCCTGATTTCCTCCATCGTGCCGTCCGTACTGCCGTCGTCCACAAAAACGATTTCGTAGGTGCGGCCCGTAGCGTCCATCTGCCGTGCGATGCCCTGCCAGCAAGGGCGGACGTTGCCGGCCTCGTTGTAGCAGGGCAGGACGACGGACACCTCTATATCCTCCGGTTGCGGCCGGTTGTCAGTGTGTGTCATCTCGGGTTCAGAAGGGTTCGATGTCCATTATCATCAGTATGGGATTGTCCTCCTCGGTCATCGTGGAGAGCAGCCGGCGTTCTTCCTCGGTGAGTTGGGTGTCCAGCATGTGTTTGTATTGTGCTTCAGAGACCATGCTTTTCATCCACTGCATATCTTTGATAATTTCGAAGGGCTGCAAGGGCAGGACAAAAGAAGTGTCGTTTAGTGTGTATTTGGCAGAGCGGTTGGTCGGTGTACCGAAACAGCGGTAATTGGGGGAACCATTGAAACAGTGTCCGGTGGAGAGGCAATACAGCACTGTGGGTGCTCCGTTGATGTCGGCTTTCACAAAGTCTTTGGTGATGGCAAGTTCGTCTCGGTAGTAGGGTTTGCCTTCCTTTTTTCTTTCATATTCATCATCAGTAATACCTTGGAAATCTTTTTCGTCATACAGATTGTCTCTGCCGGGGAACTTGAACACATAGTGTGCCTCGCAGACACCGTTCTCTTTGATCTGCCAGATGGTATCGGAGAGCACATGATTGTAGTATACCTCACCGTTGCAGGTCAGGAAGTTGTGTTTTGCGCTTTGATGGAATTTGTCGTCAAATCCTTCCCTGAACGAGAATCCTACGTAGAGAGGCGTCTGATCGGATTTTGCAAGCACCAGTCGGTTGTTTCTAAGCGAGGGGGCGTGCTCGTTCTTGTTGAATTCCGTGTGCAGGAGCAAGTGTTCTCCGAGACACTCTATGGCGTTGTAGCAATAGAATAACGGCTCTTCGCGCACCAGTTGACCGTCGTAGTTGAAACATATCAGTTTGTATAGCTGAAAGTCAATCAGGTATATTTCTTTTTTTGCTTTATTTATCGATATTTCGTTCAGGTCAATGTATTCTCCCGGTCCCCGTCCATAATTCCCGATTCTGTTTAGAAAACGTCCGTCTTGTTGCGAAAAGCGAAGCACCTGGTTGTTGGTGTTGTCGAAGATGAAAATATTTGCGTCGTCCGATTCTATTTTGTCAATATATCCAATGAGACATTCATCCGTGGTCTCCAGGGGCAGGTAACGGATGTGGGTTTTCGGAGTGAAGTCTTTCGAAACCTCTTCCTTTACCTGCAGGTGTATGGCTCCCTCTGTCACCAACGTCATAGATGGATAATACTCTTCGATTTGCAACGTTAAAGTGGAGTCTCCTATGCTGCTGCCGGCAAGTGGCCCGATTTCTATTGTGTTGGTGTTCCTGCAGGAGGAAACGGTCAGGAAAACAAGGAACACGTAAAGGGGAGTCTGTTTAATGTTTCCGGTCTTTTTCATACGACTGCTATTTTAGTAAGTTAATAAAAATTTCTGTTTCAGTCCGCCTCTGTGGCGGGTCTGTTTTTGGGTTTTATCGGCTTGATGAAAAAGAGTAGCCTTTCTTTCATGTAGCTAATAACGCTGTTTTGCTCAACACAAAAGAAAGCAGAGAAATATTCGTTCCCGATAGTTCGGAACTCCCCGTTATGTTTAACAGTGGTAAAGTTACATTGTTTTTCGGTATTTGCAAATACTTTGGCCTGTTTTTTAGAATTATACATGTGAAAATTTCATTTTTTAAATTCTAATATATATATTTGTGCAATAATAAGGAATGTCGTATTTCATGATATATAGTATATTGGCTTCAGTCTGTCAATTGGACAATTTTTGCAGTTGCTTATTCCCTGGTATTGCAAAATAAGTTGAAGACAGATTGGGGTATTAATGTCAGGTAGAGAATCAATTTAAAGACGTTGGAAAATGCTCGTCAAGTGGAATTCATAAGTTGCGAAAAAAATCTATTAAGTAATGATGATTGTACAGAAACCAAGGGAGATCCCTGTAATCCGGCAGTCCGATAATTCAGAAAGTTGGAAATGAAGCGGATATCTTTATTTTTTATAGTAAGTTGCATTTTGTGTTGCTGCCATAATGGAGGGGTGAAAAAATACGAGCCTTTGAATGCGGAGGTACAAGGTGCTTTAATTGAAATTAATGATAGTGTATCTTCGTTCAAAAGACAGGATGTTTCACCTGTGATTATACCCATAGTTGAAAAACAAATTTACAGAACGGACTCGCTGTTTGAATGTTTTTCTTATATTCCTTTGGAAACCTGTGAGGAGGGTCTTGTGGGTAATATAAAGAAAATATGTGCGGATGAAAATTATTTATTTGTGCTGGATTCGGATAATCAGAAAATCGTGCAGTTTGATACGGACGGACGGTTTGTTCGCACCATTGGAAGTCGTGGACGTGGACCTCATGAATATACGGGTGTGTGTGACATGACTCTGGATAAGAAAAGGCGTGTAATCTGTTTGCTGGATGCAGGTGCGGCAAAATTACTTTTCTATGATTATGACGGCAAGTGCGTGAAGGAGGAGCCGATGTATTATATGTTTTCCGAGATGGCTTTCATAGACACTCTTCGTGTGTATCATGTTGGCCGCTCGCATAATGAGGGAGTCCCTGCGGTGGATTTGTTTCATCTTATCATTTCAAATGATAGTCAGGTGCCTCTGTTCTGTGACTTTCCGATGTCGGAGACACATAGAAGGTCTTTTAATTTCAGTTTGCCAAATCCGCTGAGCGAAAGTTCGGATGGTGTTTTTTACAACACCCCTCTGTCTGATACGTTATGATGTGTCACTCCTCGTGGATGTGAAGCGGCTTATGTCTTGAAATTCCCGGACAGAGAGTCTTCCTTTACACCGGAGGAGGTGGCTATGATGAGCAGCGATGATTATTTCAAACGTAAGAGAGAGATGGATACATACGGAGGTAATCTTCATGTAACACCTTGTTTTGTCTATTTCTATTTGCTTAATAAAGAACAACGGGTCTCCTCTGTATTGTATAATCGCAAGAGTGGGAATGTCAGGCGTTATGAAATCACGGAACTGCCTCCTTTGGCGATGCGTCGTTTAGGAGACTATTATGCCAATTCCACCTATCAGCATGTGTTGGCCGACAGTGTATTGGTCAAGGTTCTTCAGCCGTATGATGTCATTCGCCGTTTCAAGTCGGGTGACGATCATCGTTATTACAATGCACTTTGTGAGGAAGATCGCCGGATGTTGGATAGTTGGACAGAGGAGAGCAATCCTGTCTTGATGTTGGCTAAGCCTCGAAACTTTTAGCCATCCATAGAGTTGATTCTTTATTGCATCGGACGTGGGGTGGCTTTGTTTTGAGGCTGCTCCACGTTTGTGTGGCGGCCATCACGATTACGGCTGCGGCGGATGCTGATAATTTTTGTTTCATAGAATAATAAGGGATTGATGTCCGCAGCCCCGGCGCGCGCTGTCTCTTAATCACGCCGGCCGGGGCTGTAGATGTGTTGTATTATTAGAAGGGTTCGATGTCCATTATCATCAGTATGGGATTGTCCTCCTCGGTCATCGTGGAGAGCAGCTGGCGCTCTTTCTCGGTGAGCTGACTGTTGATGAAGAACTCATACATTTCTTCGTCGAGTTCTTGTTTTGAACGTTGGTTCGCTCTGATGATGTCAAAAGGCTGAAGCACTTTCACAAAGGACGTTCCGTTGATGGCGAAATCGGCCTTCCATGCGGATTTCATGGCAAAACTCTGATGCTGGGGCTTGCCATAGATGTAATGCCCCGTCGGGATGTAATAAAGAATGTTGTCTGCTCCATTGATGATGGCTTTGACGAAGTCCTTTGTAATGATGATTTCATCTCGGTAATGCGGTACTCCTGCGGTCTTCTCTTCGTATTGCTCGTCCGTGATGCCCTGGAAATCTTTGTCGTCAAACAAGTTGTCTCTTCCGGGGAACTTGAATATGAAGGCGGCTTCGCAAACGCCTTCTTCCTTCACTCGCCAAATGGTGTCGGACAGGACGTGGTTGTAATACACCTCTTCGCCGCAGGTCATCAATCCGTGTTTCAATCCTTGGTGCAGATTCGCACTCAGGGTTTCGGTGAAGGCGAAACCAATGTGGCGCGGGGTCTGATTCGCATCAGCCAGCACCAGTCTGTTTCGATACAGGGGCGGAACGTCTTCGTTGTCGTTCATGTCGGTGCATATCACCATTCCGTCTCCCGCAAACTCCAATGAGTTGTAATAGTAGAACATGGGTTCTTCGCGCACCAAAGCTCCATCGTAGTTGAAGTGCAGCAGTTTATATCCGAAGGCATCGAGCAAACAAACCTCTTTGGCTTTCTTGTTCAGGCTCATGTCGGTGATTCGGATAAACTCACCGGGGCCTCTTCCCGTGTTTCCGAATTTGTTCTGAAAACTTCCGTCCGAACCGGAGAATCGGAGCACCTGGTTGTTACTTTTGTCGAAGAGGAATAAATCCTGTCCGTCCGATTCCATTTTGTCGATATGCCCTACAAGGCATTCCTCTTTCGTTTCCAAAGCCAGATAGTGTGTGGCGGCTTTTATCTGTTCTTTTTCAGAGTTGACATTTTTCTCGTCGCTTACCTGTAGGTGTATGGCGTTGTCGGTTTCCAGCTCTATGCAAGGGAGCTTTTCTTCCACCAAAATTGTGCGGGTGGTGTCGGCGGTTGTTTCGTTCAGGGGACGTATTTCCGTTACACTTGCCTGACGGCAGGAATAAGTGAGCAGGCATGTTGTCAGACTCAAAAAAACTATTTTCTTCATAATGGTTGTTTAATTTGTACCTTTAATTAAATTTTTACAGTCTAGTTCGGCGTCTTTGGGGTAGCAACAAGTTTTTTTTGCTTTTTTCTCACAGACTATTTGGTTGCTTGTGAACTCTTGCTCTGTGATTTCCGTAATCCCTTTCATTAATCCTGTGAGGCTGTGTATGGTGTCGCAGTCGAATTTTATGTTTATACTATTAGAAGTATAATCGAATGTTGCTGTGGCGACTTTTTCAATTTCCCCTTTGTGATTTTTGGTGTAATAGGGGGTGACTTCTTTCGTAGGACAATCAATGTGGTGTGTTGTTGTTTCTGTTTCCCGATTATGATAAATATCCTTAAAACCTGGTTTGGTGGCGCATGAGATGGTTGCGTCCTCGTCTTCCGCCGGAGAAGCGTTAATGCCCAGCAACCTGCTGCTGTCTGTAATCCCGTAATTGTTCCACGCGTGGATGAGGTTCATGGTCACAACGGCTGCAAAAGCAGTTACTCCGATTGCAATCCGGATTTTTTTGGTCTTCTCCATTTTCTTTTATATTTATTGGTGAATAATTGGTTTTCGGTTGTTGTCTTGCGTGGCATGGACGGAATGAGATATGGACTACCCACTCTCTCCGCTTTGCGGCGAGGCTGGCTTTTATTTTATTGGCTTAATGAAAAAGAAAAATCTTTCTTTCATGCGGCTTGTTGGTTTTTAGGGTTTGTTCAGCTCAACACAAAAGAAAGAAGAGAAGTTTTCGTTTCCAATTGTTCGGAACTCTCTGTCATGTACAGCTGCCGCAAAGGTATACCATTTTTCTGTATCAGCAAATATTAGCGTATGTTTTATTTGATTTGCAAGCAAAAAAATGTTTGCCGGATATGGTTTTTGTGTATCGAATGGTAGGAAAACGGTGTCATATTTATGAAATTTACAACTTTTCTGTTGGGCTGAAGATGTGTTGTTTTATCAGAAGGGTTCGATGTCCATTATCATCAGTATGGGGTTGTTCTCCTCGGTCATGGTGGAGAGCAGTCGGCGTTCCTCCTCGGTGAGTTGGTTGTTCCAATAAAAGTCATATTGCTGTTCGGTTCTCATCTGTTTCACTCTGTTGTTGTTCCGAATCAGATCAAACGGCTGCAGAACATTGACGAAGGACGATTCGTTGAAGGTAAACATGGGGCGGTTGTAGCTTCTTTCGGCAAATTGTTTGTAGTAAGGTTTCCCGTACACGCAATGTCCCGTGGATAGACAATACAACAGTCTGTTTCCTCCCGATACCTCTGTATACAGAAAGTCCTTCGTTAGTGTGTGTTCCCCAATGGAATGAATGGTTCCTTCCTGTCTTTTTTTGTATTCATCGATCCTGATTTATGGCTCCCTCTGTCACCAGTTGCATGCAGGGGTATTGGTTTTTGATGGGCAACATTAAGGTGGAGTCTCCTATGCTGCTGCCGGCAAGTGGCCCGATTTCTATCGTGTTGGTGCTCCTGCAGGAGGAAACGGTCAGGAAAACAAGGAACACGTAAAGGGAAGTCTGTTTAATGTTTCCGGTCTTTTTCATACGTCTGCTATTTTAGTAAGTTAATAAAAAATCCTGTTTCAGTCCGCCTCTGTGGGGGCTGTTTTTGGGTCTTATCGGCTTGATGAAAAAGAGTAGTCTTTCTTTCATGTAGCTAATAACGCTGTTTTGCTCAACACAAAAGAAAGCAGAGAAATATTCGTTCCCGATAGTTCGGAACTCCCCGTTATGTCTAACGATGATAAAGTTACGTTGTTTTTCGGTATTTGCAGATACTTTGGCTTGTATTTTTGTATGCGGAATTTTTATTAATCTGCCAATGTCTTTTTTGCGGGCGGCTCACAGTAGCAGCCATCCGGCGGCTCCGCACATCAGGATGAGCGATATGGGGTTGATGCGGTAGGTGTGACTGCCCACGAGGGTGAAGACGAACAGGAAGCAGCTGATGCCGAACTGCCACGGGGAGTCGGAAGGCGTGCTGAAATTGTCCTCAGTGAGAAGTAGCAGGGCGGCGGCGGCCAGCAGACCCACCACAGCGGGGCGCAGCCCTCGGAACACGCATTCCACCACGGGGTGGTTCTTATACTTCATGAAGTACTTGCTGATAATCACCATCAGGACGAACGACGGCAACACCACTGCCAATGTGGCCGTCAGACTGCCCAACATGCCCATACCATGTCCCATGCCGGCGTTCATTACGCTGGAGTAGCCCACATAGGTGGCCGAGTTGATGCCGATGGGTCCGGGCGTCATCTGGCTCAGTGCTACAATGTCGGTGAACTGTCCGGGCGTGAGCCATCCGTGGCGCGTCACCACCTCGCCTTGAATGAGCGACAGCATGGCATATCCCCCGCCGAAGCCGAAGAGGCCTATCTTGGCAAAGGTGTAGAACAACTGTAGAAAAAGCAAAGTCTGTATCATGGTCGGTGTCATTCGTTATCGTCGGTTTGTACATACCGGCCGTAGAGGTATCCCCCCAGTCCGGCGGCAATGATGATATAGATGGGCGACACGCCGAATTGCCAGATGAGCAGGGCGGCCACCACGGGGATCCACACATTGGTGCGGGTAATGCGTGCACCGCGCGCCATCTTGAACACCGGAGCGGCAATGAGCGCCACTACGGCCGGGCGTATGCCCCGGAAGATGCTCTCCACCGTGGCGTTTCCCCGCAACTGTTGGAAGAACAGCGCGATGCACAGCATGATGACGAACGCGGGCAGTATGGTGCCCAGCGTGCAGGCCAGACTGCCGCGCACGCCGCGCAACTTGTAGCCGATGAAGATGCTGATGTTGACGGCGAATATGCCGGGGCAACTCTGAGCGATGGCCATCAGATCGAGAAACTCCTCCTTGCCTACCCATCGTTTCTTCTCCACCACGTCGGCCTCGATGAGGGGGATCATGGCATATCCGCCGCCAATGGTGAAGAGGCCGATGCGCATGAAGGTGAGAAAACTGTCGAGATAGATATTCATGTTCCGTGTGTGAGATGTTGAAAACGTAGGCAAAGGTAGCTAAAAAACGTGACACTGGATTCGTATCCGGCGCTTTTCTCGCCTTTGGGGCTTCGATTCACGCTGTATTTTGCACTTTTTCCGCTCATTCATAGCGGTTATGTCTCTTTTTATTGTATATTTGCCCGTTGTGCACACTGTTTCCCCGTTTTGAAGGGAGTGGAGCGCAAAGTGAAAATAACCTTTATTATTAGTAATAAGTATGAGAAACCGAATTATCAAGAGAGAACTTGTGCTGTGGCTACTCCTGCTGACCGGGGGATGGATGCTCCCTTGCCTGGCAGAGACCGCCATCCGGCCCAATGTCAACTATCGTCTGGTGAGCGCGACCACAGGACAAGTCGTGTCCAACGGAGGCAATGGGGCGGCGGACGCTGTGCTGGCCATGGAGGACAAGGCCGAATCGGACGGCCAGAAGTGGACGTTTGTGGCTTGGAACATCAAGAGCGACGACTACCTGGTGGTCAATCCCGCCTGTGGACAGGCCATCGACATGGCTCCCGCCAAGAACAGCATGTTGCAGTGGCATGTCAACGCCAACGGCAACCAGGTGTTTCATCTGCACACGGTGGACGAGGAAGCCGGTGTCTATCAGCTGCTCAATGCCGCCAATACGGAGAGTGCGATGACCGTGCAGTCCAACGGCCAACTGAAGATGGTGGCCGACCTGACCTCGGAAACCACGCACTTCCGCCTTGAAGTCTACAACGATGAGCCGGCGTCCATCACCTATCCCTGCGCCAACGTGCAGTATGTGTTCACAAGCAAGACCTATGGCAGTGTGCTGGGCAACCGCAACAACGGATCGTCCAATGCCGCCATGTATATGGAGCCGTGGGACACAGAGAGTGAGGGACAGATGTGGCAGCTGAAACTTCTCAGTTTCAGCACGAACAGTAATCAGAGTACTTTCCAATTGTATAATGTGCACTACGGCACGGCCGTGGACATGGCCCTGACCAGCGGAAAGAACTACCCACTCCAGTATAGCCCTGACGGGTCAAACAAGAACCAGCAATTCTACTTCACCACCGTCGACGGACAGGAAGGCGTGTATCAGATCAGTGCGCTCGACAAAAGCGGCACGCGCTACTACATGAAGGCCTGTGCGGCCGGAACTGTGGCACGCACCACCGACTACACGGATGCCGACACCTACTTCACGATGACCTCCGTGGCCGGCAATGTGCTTGAGGATAATGTGTGGGAGGACGAAACCTTCTTCGAGGAAAACAAAGAACCCGGCCATGCCACCTACGTGCCCTATGCCGACACGCCCTCCATGCAGGCCGATGCCCGTTACGACCGTCCGTGGCTCACTCCGGAATCGTCGGAATACCAGACGCTGAACGGCACGTGGAAGTTCTTCTTTGTGAGCAGTCCCGACGAACGTCCCGGCGAAGACATCTTCTACGGCAACGATGCGGATGTGTCGGAGTGGGACGACATTGATGTGCCCTCGTGCTGGGAGATGAAGGGCTACGACAAGGCCATGTATGTGAACGTGGAGTATCCCTTTGTGGACAATCCGCCCTACATCCGTGTGCAAGGAAACTATCAGGGACAGTTCGGCGACAATCCGGTGGGTTCCTATCGCCGCACTTTCACTCTGCCCGACACGTGGGACGGCAAGCGCGTGTTCGTTCATTTCGACGGTATCTACAGCGCAGCCTTTGTGTGGGTAAACGGGCGCTATGTGGGCTACACCCAGGGCTCTAACAACGATGCCGAGTTCGACCTTACCAATCATGTGCATGCCGGCGAAAACAACATCAGCGTGCAGGTGTTCCGCTGGTGCGACGGTTCTTATCTCGAGGGGCAGGATATGTTCCACATGAGCGGTATCTTCCGCGATGTATATCTCTTCGCCACACCGAAAACGTTCGTGCGCGACCATTATATCACATGCGATTTGGACGAGAACAACGACTACCGGAGCGGAACGATGAACGTGGAGATTGCCATGGACAACCGCGACGGACAGGCTGTGGCCAAGACCGTGGAGATGGACTTGCTGTCGCCCGCCGGTGCAACATTGGTCCACCTCACACAGTCCGTATCCTTTGAGGCCGGAGAGAAAGCCAGAACGTTCAATCTCACTACGGGAAAACTCAGCGACCTGCAGCTTTGGTCGGCCGAGGAACCCACTCTCTATACGGTGGTGGTGCGTCAGAAGGACAGTACCGGTGCCGAAGAATCGGTCTTCTCCACCAAATACGGATTCCGCAAGGTGGAGATACGCGGCACGCTGGTCTATATCAACGGGCAGCAGATTTATTTCAAGGGCGTCAACACGCAGGACACCCATCCGATCTACGGGCGCTCCATCGATGTGGAGACCATGCTTAAGGATATTACGATGATGAAGCAGGCCAACGTGAACACCGTGCGCACCAGCCACTATCCCCGTCAGGCCAAGATGAACGCCATGTTCGACCACTACGGTCTGTATGTGATGGACGAAGCCGACGTGGAGTGCCACAAAAACTGGTGGGACAACTACGGGGCGGGCATCACCCACAAGGCAACGTGGACGGCACAGTATGTGGACCGCACCGTCAGGATGGTGTATCGCGACCGCAACAATCCGAGCATCGTGTTCTGGTCGTTGGGCAATGAGTCGCACAACGGTCTGAACTTTACCAAGACCTACGAGGCCACCCGCGCGCTGGACGACCGCATCATCCACTACGAAGGCGCCACGCGCGACGCCGGATGGGGCGACAACACCGACCTCTGCTCCGTGATGTATCCCAATATGGATAACGTTCGGAACAACTCCTCGCGCAACACCAAGCCCTACTTCATCTGCGAGTATGCCCACGCCATGGGCAACTCCGTGGGGCATCTCAAGGACTACTGGGAAGCCATCGAGGGCAGTGCCTGCGGCATCGGCGGTTGCATCTGGGACTGGGTGGATCAGTCCATCTACGACCCGCAGGACATCCTGACCGGCACACTCACCAAGAACGGTTTCAACTACTACCGCACGGGCTACGACTTCCCCGGTCCCCATCAGGGCAACTTTGTCAACAACGGCATTATCACGGCCGACCGCGCCTGGACGCCCAAACTCACCGAGGTGAAGCACGTCTACCAGTACGTGAAGTTCACGGCATTCGACAAGAATACCCGCACACTGACGCTCACCAACAAATACGACTTCCTCAATCTGAACGCCTTCAAGTTGAACTACATCGTGAGGCGCGATGGAGTGGAGGTGGAGAGCGGAACGGTGGACATGCCGTCCATTGCCCCCGATGAAACGGGCGAGCTCGCCATTCCCTACACCACGCGTCCGGCAGACGATGCCGAGTATACGTTGCTCGTGCAGCTCTGCCAGACGGAGGACAACGATTGGGCCGAGGCCGGATATGCCATAGCCGACGAGCAGTTCATGCTCCGGGAGCGCCCCGAAAGCCTGCCCGCGGTAGCCTCCGGCAGCGAGACACTCAGCGTGACCACCCTGAGCAGCTACACCCGTGTGTACAACGGAACCACGGTGTCGTTCCGCTTCTCGCCCTCTACGGGACAGATTGAAGAATGGAAGATGGGCGGAAAGAACATCCTCATGTCCAATACGTCGCAGGAATACAGCAACTTCCGCTGGATTGAGAACGACACGCACGGCGACAGAAACCCTGCCGTGGGCGCCAAGACCGTGAAGGGCGAACTGTCGGCCGACAAGACCCGCTATACGCTCACCGTGGATGCCGAGGGCGAGAAATGCCCCTACACGGTGGTCTACACCATCCACGCCACCGGTGTGGTGGACATGAAGGTCACCTTCCGTCCGGCTGCCGACGACCTGCGCCGCATGGGCTTCACCATGCAGTTCCCCTCGCAGTATGAGAACATCGAATACTATGCCCGCGGACCGTGGGAGAACTACGTCGACCGCCAGAGCGGCTCCTTCCTGGGGCGCTACACCACCACGGTGACCGATATGTTCGAGCCCTACACTCATCCCCAGACTATGGCCGGCCGTCAGGATCTGCGCGAACTGCGCATGCAGTATGGCACCACCGACGACGTGCTGGTGATTGAGACGGAGGGTCAGGTGGCCTTCTCGCTGCTCCACTACAACGAGGAAAACTTCCCCTCGGCCGGTCATCCCTGGAACCTGACCAAGGAGAGCAAGACCTACGCCCGCTTCGACTACACGCAGCGCGGCATCGGCAACGGCAGCTGCGGCAACGGCGCCACGCTGGAGAAGTACTACTGTCCCACGGAGGGCGAGTACACCTACACGCTCCGCTTCCGCATGGACACGAAGAAGGCCACCGGCATAGCCGGCGTTGACGCAGCAGGAGTGAACGGAGCCATCGTTTACGACCGCGCTTCGCGCACGCTCATCTGCCACGGACCGCTGCCTGCCGGCACGGAGGCCATCGTGGCTAACATGGGCGGTCAGGTGGTGGCTCGCGCCACGGCCGGCGCCACGGAGGAGACACTGTCCATCCCGTTGCCCGCTCTGCCCCAGGGTGCCTACATCGTCACGCTGCGCAGCGGCAAGGAACGTCGCACGCACAAATTCATGAACTGACGAACCCTCTTTGCGCTCTCTTCTCTCCCGCTTGGAGAGGAGAGGCGCTCTTCCGATAACACGGCAGCCCGCATCCCTCGCGATGCGGGCTGCCGTGCTGTTTGTCGTAAGCAAAACTTAACCTAAGTTTGGATTTTATCTGTTGTGGATTCAAGGTGAATCCCGTATCTTTGGCTGGTGAATAACAACCCGATAAAATTAGAATCGTATGGAAAATATCAAGACCTATCTTCCCCACCTGAGGGGATATGACTTCACGGGGCGCATACCCGTGGTAATCGACTTTTATGCCACATGGTGTGGCCCGTGCAAGGCCTTGGCTCCGGTGTTGGAACGCGTGGCTCAGGAGTATGAGGGGCGTGTGAAAGTGCTCAAGGTGGACGTGGACAAGAACAGCGCACTGGCCACGGCCGCCGGCATCCGCTCCGTGCCCACGCTCTTCTTCATCGATCTGGAGGGCAACATCGAACGCATATCCGGCGCGCTGCCCTACGGCGAACTGGTGCGTCGCATGGAGGCACTTGTCTCGGCTGCCCGATAGAGAGAGTGGTGTGAAGGCGCGGCTTCTGGGGATAGCCGCGTTTTCACATCTTATTGTATCGGTTGTGTCAACGAAGGTGCAGTGTGTAAAAATGCTGAAATATTCAAATCCTTGTATAAATGAATGGTGTTTTGAATTTATTTTCTTTATGCTTGTGTAATTTTGAAATAAAAGAAAATAAGACTGATATTGTGTTTTTTTAATGTGTTGTTTGTTTATTAACTGTATTATACATATCTTTACGGCTCATCAATAATCAAACAATAATGATGAGCAGAATCTTAATCCTTTTGATGGCATTCGGGCTGTATATGTCCAATGTCTTGCTGGCGCAGAACGGTTCGGAACGTGTTGTGAAGGCTGTTGTTGATGATTCTTGGGAGGGTAAGCCTGTAATAGATGCGGTGTTTTTGACAAAGTTAATATATGATGGTAATGGTTGTTATACCATTAACTACACTGCAAGATATAAAGGTGCAAATTATGTTTTTGTCTCTTTGAAAGAAGAGTATAATGCCATGCTGAGATGTGAATTCTTTTATACCCCTTCAGTCTTGCATGGTAGTGTGAACTCGATTATACCTTCTGTATACGTGTGGTTATACGTAAAGGCTGTAAACGACTATGGCGAGGCCGTGTACACGGTGGAGATTCCCCCGTACCCGGATGAAATACCCGGGAAGGATGCGAGCGGGATAGAGTCTGTGTCGGGTGATGGAGAGTATGACGCCATCCGTGTGTACAATCTGCATGGTGGTTGCATGGGCTGCGTAAAGAGCAAGGCCGACATGTCCGGTTGGGCCTCGGGGATATATCTGCTGAAGTATTGCAAGGGTGGTGTCTGCTTGAAAACGGAGAAATACGCCAAGCGGTAAAGTGAATTTCTCTCTTTTCTTTTCATAAAAAAAGGTAATTCGGGAATTTATCTGTATATTTGTCCGTTAGGACGATACTATGACTATTGTTGAATTAACCCTAAATAAAAAGAAAAATATGAGAAAACGTATCCATTTGCTGTGCATGCTGCTGGTGGGCGCCGTGGCGCTGCGGGCGGCAGACACCGATGCCGTGGTGAGACTGCTGGAGAGAATAGGCGGAGCCGGTACGGCGGAACGCTTTGAACTGGTGGTGGACAAGAGTCTGGCCGAGAACGGGAAAGACGTGTTCGTGATTGCGCCCGGCGACGGAAAACCCTGCATCAAGGGCAACACTGTGCTGAGTCTGTCCACCGGCGTGAACTGGTATCTCAACCATGTGGCTCACGTCAATCTGGCGTGGAATCAGCTGACGACAGACCTCAGCAGCGTGGCGCTGCCCGTGCCCGACCGGGAGGAGAAACACGTGTCCACAGCCGACTATCGCTACTACCTCAACTACTGCACCTTCTCCTATTCCATGGCCTTCTGGACCTGGGAGCGCTGGGAACAGGAGATAGACTGGATGGCTCTGCGCGGCATCAACATGCCGCTGGCGCTGGTGGGCGCAGATGTGGTGTGGCGCAACGTGCTGCTCGAACTGGGCTACACCGACACAGAGATAAACGACTTCGTGGCCGGTCCCGGATTTCAAGCCTGGTGGCTGATGAACAACATGGAGGGGTGGGGAGGCCCCAATAAATCCTGGTGGTACGAACGGCAGGAGAAGTTAGCCAAGAACATCCTGACCCGCATGCGCGAACTGGGCATGACCCCCGTGCTGCCCGGCTACAGCGGTATGGCACCCAGCAACGTGTCCTCCAAACTGGGCTGGCAGGTGTCCGACCCCGGTTCGTGGTGCTACTTCCGTCGCCCTGCCTTCATCGTGCCCACGAGCGACAACTTCACCCGCATGGCCGAACTCTACTACAAACATCTCGAAGCCCTGATGGGCGTGTCGCCCTACTACAGCATGGATCCTTTCCATGAGGGCGGAAACACCTCGGGCGTGGACCTGCCGGCGGCCTACACCGCCATCCAGCGCGAGATGGACAAGGTGAACCCCGACGCGAAGTGGGTGATACAGAGTTGGAACGAGAATCCGCGCCGCGAGTGCCTGCAGACGATAAAGCCCGGCAAGTTGGTTGTGCTCGATCTCTTTTCGGACGGCACACCCAAGTGGGGCAACTATGGCGAGCATGAATTCGTTTACTGCATGCTCCACAACTTCGGCGGACGAGTGGGGATGCACGGACGTCTGGCCAAGACGATGGACGGCTATCACGAGGCCATGCAGACCAAACCCGCCTGCATGAAAGGCGTGGGAGCCACGCCCGAGGGTATTGAGACCAACCCCGTGCTCTACGATGCCCTGTTCGAGTTGCCCTGGCGCAGCCAATGCACGGCGGACGAGTGGCTGGCCGAATACGTGAAAGCCCGTTACGGCACCGAGGGATGCACCGAGGCGGCCGAGGCCTGGGCGCTGCTCAACCGTTCGGCCTACAACTGTCAGACCGGTCAGCAGGGAACCACCGAGCCGGTAATCTGTGCCCGCCCCAACCTGACGGTCAACTCCGTGTCCACCTGGAGCAGCGCACGCATCTACTACGACAAAGAAGATATTATACAGGCCGCAGCCCGGCTGCTGAAAGCCAAGGAGCAGTTGAGCGGCGTGAACTATCGCTACGATCTGGTGGACGTGGTGCGTCAGGCCGTGACCGACCGCGCCAACGGACTCCTCAAACAAGTGAAGGCCGCCTATGATGCCGGCGACAAGAGCGACTTCCAATTCAAGAAAGACCAGTTCCTGCAACTCATCCTCGACCAAGACCGTCTGCTGGCCACCTGTCCGGAATTCCGTTTGGGACGTTGGACGCAGATGGCGCGCGACGTGACCGATGAGGCCGTGGGCGCAAGCGGCGACAAAAATTGGATGGAGTGGAACGCACGCACGCAGATTACCGTGTGGGGGCCGCGCAGTTCGGCCAACAGCGGCGGACTGCACGACTACTCCAACCGCGAATGGAGCGGACTGCTCAAGGACTTCCACTATGAGCGTTGGAAAACCTATTTCGACAATCTGACGGCCGGCACCGCACAGCCCGACTGGTTTGCCGTGGAGGAAGCCTGGACCAAGGACTACACCAAGCAATATACCGCTCGGGCCGAGGGAGATGCCGTGGCCGTGGCGCAGGAAGTGTTCGACCGCTATTTCGCCCGCTTCGGCGGGGAGGGCGATGCTCATTACTTTGCTTATGGCGAAGAAGCCGATATGCGCGCCACGGTTTCCTTCCGTGGATGGCGGGGCGAGGCGTTCACCAGCCCGGTAGGCCTGCCCGACGGCGTGGAGGGGAAACTGTCTGTAGACCTCAACAACAACGGTCTGTATGATGCCGGCGAAACGTTTGACGGACTGACTTTCGCCGTGCCCAAACAAGCCACTACGGCTGCCGTACGTGCCCTGCTGACCCTGACCGATAGCACCAAAATCACCTTTACACTGGTGATTGCCGACCGTGTGACCGAACCCCGCACCGTGACGGTGAAGACCGCTGATGCAGGAACCGGCACCGTGGCCATCCGTGGAGCGGAGGGCAACAGTATCACCACGATGGACGACGTGACCCTGACGGCTACCGCCGCAGCGGGCTATGACTTCACCTCATGGACCAATGCGGCCGGTGAGGTGGTGAGCCGCTCGGCCACGTTCACTTACTACGGAAAGGCCGACGAGACCTTCACGGCCCACTTTCTGGTGAACAAATGGGGACAACCAGAGGAAAACAAGAGCGAGTGGAGCACTATAAACGACTACCAGCAGTATGTGAGCGAGATGACCTTCACCCGCAAGGGCCAGGAGGCCAAGGTGATTTACACGACATCGGCCTGCCCCGAGAACCTGTTCGTCACGGTGCCCGAAGTGGTGGATGTGGCGCGCGGCGGAAGTTTCCGGCTGGACTGGCAGGATCCCAACGGATCGGGACTGAGCTATTGCCGCCTGTCGGCCTATATCGACCTGGACAACGACGGCGAGTTTACAGGTCAGGACGAGTTGGTGGCTCTGATGGGCAACAAGAACACCACCAACCCCTCGTTGAGCAAAAACGGATTCCGGATACTCCTGCCGCTGGACATGCCCGTGGGGCTGACCCATGTGCGCCTGCGCTTCGACGGAGCCTGGACAGGAGGCTGGGACAGCGTGACGGACGCCAAGCCCGCCAAGGCCGCAACGGTGCGTATGGTGTATGACGTGCTGGTAAATGTCACCGAACATGCCGCAACGCCCGTGCAGATTCAGGCGAAGAGCGCCAACGAGTTGGCCGGTACGGCCACCATCAGCGGGCGTGGCGACGAGACGCTGGCGCAGCCCGGCGAGCGCATCATCCTGCAGGCACAGCCGCAGAACGGTTACCGCTTCGACCATTGGGAAGATGAATACGGACGCACGGTGTCCACCGAGGCCAACTACTCCTTTGTGCCGGCCGAGAGCGGTGTGTTCACCGCCTACTTCCGCACGGCGCTGCCCGATGTGCTGACGTTGGGCGACTGGAAGGTGCGCTACACCGAGCAGAACGGAGCGATCACGCTGACCGAGGCTGTGGAGGGGACGGGGGCACTCGTTATTCCCGAGACCTACAGCGAGGGAACGGAAACTTATCCCATCGTGGCGCTGGGAGCGGATTTTTTGTCGGGCAACGAAGAAGTGACTTCGCTTTCGTTGCCTTCGTCGGTCGTTGATTTAGGAGTCAGCCACAAGCATACAATCTACCGCAACGCCTGGAACGGCGAAGGCACAACCAACCGCATTTTCACCCCCGAAAGTCCCATCCCGGGCAATGAGGAATGGACACTCTATCTTGAGGCTGTTACCGACGGAAGCAGTTTCAACACCTGGGGCTCCGGTCTGTTGGCCACGGGCAGCGATGCCTTGGCCTCGTCCTACAACGGCGGATTCCAGTTCTATTGGGCCAAGAACGGCAATCTCGTGGTGAAGTTTGCCGGCGAGAGCGACAAGAAGGAATTCGGTCACACGGCAGGCAGCGGCTCGTTGTCGGTGGTGATGCATCATGGAGCCGACGGGCGGGTGACGCTCACGGTGACCAATGTCGCCGGTGCGAGTGAGACATACGAACGCAACGGGGTGAACCTGAACGACATCACGCAGTTCTCCTCGTCCATCCCCGCGGGCGTGAACGTGACGGAACTGCGCATTGATCAGCCGGGCCGGGCGGATGCCCTCCTTTTTGGCGGATGCACCCGTCTGCAACGCATTGACGTGGATAAGGCCAACGCAGCCTATAGCTCCACTGACGGTGTGCTCTACGATGCGGCAGGAAAGACCTTGCTCCGCTGTCCGGAGGGTAGGACCGTGCGTGCCTTGTCTTTGCCGGAAACGCTGTCCGTTGTGGGCAGCAATGCTTTTTGCGATGTGCGTGGGGTGGAACGTATTGTTCCGGCAGAGGCTCTGCCTGAGACGGAACCCAACGCTTTCCTTCGTGCGGAACTCGTGTGTGAGGTTACGCCGCAGATGGCTGCTTCCTGTCCGCAGGGATGGGAGATGCCCTTGCTGGTGACGGTGGCTGGCGGACAGACGGCGGAGTCCGAGGGGCTGGACGGTGTGTCGGTAGTGGAGATACAGGCCGACGACTTCACGTCCGGTGCGCTGGATGCCGATAAGATAGGTGCCAGTCGCTGGTACACCCGTGCGTTTGGAACAGAACGTTTCTATCCGATATATTTCCCGGCAGACGTTACCGAAACGGTGGCTGTGACAGACAACGAATATGCCGGTGTGAACATAGCGGATCACTTTGTGCTCTACACCTACGATGGCACCTCCTTTGTCAAGGCTGATGTTGCAACCGGTACAACTGTTCTGGCAGGAGCCTATTTGTTGGCTCTGCAGAAAGGGGCGGCTTCTGTGTTTACCTTCCGCATGGATGGGGCACAGATAGGGGATGCCGGTTCGGTGTTTACCGGAAACGGATCGCTTGCCCGTGTCACGACTGATGAATACACCTATTTATATACAGGTGCTTCCAACCGTTTTGTTCCCGCTGGATTCACCGGTTCCGTAGCTCCCTTTGTGGCCTTTATGCGCATGGAGGATAGCGATCGTCCGGACTACATTCCGGGTGTGGACGATACGCAGGTGGGCATATCCGCAACGGAATCATCGGTGGTGGCGATAAGTGTGACGGAACACACGCTTTGGGTGACAGGTCCTGTGTGCAAGGTGGCTGTGTATGCTGTGTCGGGAGAGACGGTGTACCGTGGTGAACCGGGATGCATCGTTCTGCCTTCGGCGGGCGTGTATGTCGTAGAGGTCGATGGAAAGCGTATGAAGCTCTCTGTGAACTGACACAAGAACAGGTGAAAAGCCAACTCGGGCCGGCCGATTCGAAAAGAATCGGCCGGCCCGAATGGTATATTTAAGCTTATTTCTTCGTTTATTACGTTGCTTTATTTATCTTTACGGCCGAATTTAACCCTAACATTAAATCTCTATGAGACACCTACAGCGCCTTTGGGCGACAGGGGGCATGGTGGCGATGCTGACTATCCCCGCTCTTGGACAGACCGAATGGGACAAAACCAAGTATCCTGATTATTCGCCGGTGGTGAAACCGGCTTCTGAACTCTCTTTTCCAGCGGCCGGCACGGAACGTCCCGTGCGGGTGAACAATGCCGAAACCATCCACTTCCCGCCGGTCTTCGCTCAGGACGGAGGTTCGTGCGGGTCGGCTTCGCGCATAGCCTACATGTTCAACTACGAGATCAACGCGTGGCGTGGTCTGGACGGTTCGCTGGAGGAAAACCAGTATCCCACCCACTTCACGTGGTTGCTCACCAACAGTGGGTCGGGCAAGGATGCCATGGCCATTGCCAACGGCATTCCCAACGTGCCCACATACGGCGGACGCACCTACTCGCGACTGATGGGCAACCAGGATTGCGCCGATCCCGACTTCGGATGGATGCAGGGATATGACAAATGGTATGCGGCCATGTTCAACCGGTTGGAGCGGACGGCCAATTTCCCCCTCTCCGTGGAGACCGAAGAGGGAAGGGAAGCTGTGAAAAACTGGCTCTGGAACCACAACGGCGATACCGGTTTCCAGGCGGGCGGTGTGTGTGGTATAGGTGTGGCCTCAACCGGTATCTGGAATTACATCCCTGCTACGGAGGTGAACGACGGACTGGGGGTGACGGGCAAATATTTCGTGCAGGAATGGGGCAGGGTGGTAGACCATGCCATGACCATTGTGGGATATGACGACCGCATCGAGTTTGACCTGGACGGCAACGGTGTGGCCGGAGAAACTGATAAAGATGAAATTGGAGCCTGGATACTGGTGAATTCCTGGGGAGCCGACTGGAACAACATGGGCTTTGTGTATTGCCCTTACAAGAATGCTGTGACAACCGGAGGTAGCCGGGATTACTACTGTCCCGAGGTGTATTATATCCGCAAAGACTACCGTCCCCTCCGCACGTTCAAAATCACGATGGACTACTCCCGACGCAGTGAACTCTGCCTGTCGGCCGGTATTGCCTCGGATGTCAATGCCACCGAACCGGAGCGGACCGTAACGTTCGAGCATTTCCGCTATGCCGGCGACGGCGACGGCAACGGAAGCGATGCCGACACCCCGATGCTGGGACGCTGGGCGGACGGCGTGCACAGCGAGCCTATGGAGTTCGGTTACGACCTGACCGACCTGTCGGCCGGTTTCGACACGCGCAAGCCCCTGAAATATTTCTTTATCATCGACAGCAAGCCCCAAGCCACGGGAACGGGCCGCATACGCGGATGCTCGCTCATGGACTACGAATTTGACGAGGACGGTGTGGAACTGCCGTTCGACCTGCCTGCAGGAGGTGAAGTCATCGAGTGCGGGGGCGGACGCACCGTCATCTCGCTGGTGGTGGCCGGCGAACCGTTGCATGCTCCGCGCAATCTGATGCTCGGCGAGGGCGGACTGATGTGGGAAGCGCCTGCGGTTTCCGTCTATGCTCTGAAAGGTTATAACGTGTATGCCGACGGCCGTCTGTTGAAGCGTGTGGAGAATCATGTGAACCGTTGCGAGGAAGCCACGGCCGGTGTGCGCTATCTGGTGAAGGCCGTTTACGATTGCGGCGGCAGGGAACTGGAGTCGGCCGGTGCCGAAGTGTCGGCGGTTGCCTATGCTGGCATGCAACCCGCGACCAACCGTGCCCGCAAGTTTACAAACTCGGGTTTCCGTATTGACGATCTCTTCAGCGGAAACTTGACGGCAGCCACTATCGAATATTGGATCAAGCCCGCTTCGTGCACCAACTGGAACCAGCAGATGGGCCCCGGATGGAATCGCGGATTCCTGTGCCACACCACGTCCTCAGGCGAGTTTGTGGCCGGATGGAGCACGGCCGACCGCATCACCACCGCACCCGGTGTGTTGAAAGCCGGACAGTGGACCCACGTGGCCGTGGTGGTGGACGGCGGCAGGATGACAGCCTACATCAACGGTGAACCGGCCGGTGAGATCTCCACGTCCTATCGCGGACTGGACGGATTCGGCGGCTTCCAGGTGGGCACGGCCGGAACGGCATCCGGATTGAACGGTGAACTGGACGAGATGCGTGTGTGGAGTGTGGCCCGTACTCCGCGCGAGATCCGGAGCCTGATGTATGCCGAGGTGGCCGAACCGGCTCTCATGCCCGGACTGATGCTGGAACTGAGGATGGACGAGGAAGGCACGTCGGTCCCTGTGGACGCTACGGGACGGCATGCCGTGACATTGCTCGCGGGCAGTCAGACAAGCACCTCGGCCGATGCCCTCCTCGTAGATCCGCGTCCGCTATCAGCCGGTTTCACCCTGCCGTCGCAGACAGACTGCTACACCGGTTCTGCCGTCTGTCCGGTCAACACCTCCTCGCCGTCGGCCGTGCGCTGGGTGTGGAGCGTGGATGGTGTGGATACGCGTTATGAAATGGAAACCCCGGTGTTCGTTTTCGATGAGCCGGGCGAGAAGGAGATCCGGCTCACGGTGTACGGTGCCGACGGGCGTACCGACGATGCGGTCCGGAAGATAACTGTGGTGGCTCCGGACGCGCCGGAGGCGGCTTTCAGTTTCTCGTCCGAAGCTGTGACTGTGGGCGATCGTGTGAGTTTTATCAACGCTACCGTCCCGGCCGAAGGATGCCGCTACGAATGGAGTATGCCGGGGGCGGCTGTGCAACAGGCCACTACGGTAAACGCCGCCGCACGTTACGATGAACCGGGCGAATACACCGTGACGCTCACGGCGACGAATGCGGCCGGAAGCCACAGTGTGAGCCGCAGGCTGACCGTGGTGGAGTCGGCACCCAAGGCCGAATTTGAAGTCACTCCGTCCGTGTTGCTGAAAGGGGGTATGGTGACGTTGCACGACACCAGCCGTCACCATCCGGACAGTCGCAGCTGGCGCGTGTCCAACCGTTCCACTGTGCTCGTGGGAGAGGATGAGGCACAAACGTTCGTGATGAGCGAGCCGGGACGTTATGATGTACGTCTTGATGCGGCCAACAAGCAGGGAACGGGTACGCTCACCCGCGGGGGAGCCATCGTGGTGTGCAATGCCGACGGACGTACCGGACTGAATTTTACGGGGGATGCAGCCGAAAAGGTAACCTTCCGGACACCCGTGACCTCACAATTGGGATTCACCTTTGACTGGTGGATGTATGTCAAGGGCAACCGCGACAACAGTCATCAAATCGGCGGTGCGGGCTCCAACTTCCTGATGGTGGCCACGGCCGATGGATCGCTTATGGTCACGATGGGCAACATGACGTACAAAACCGATCCCGGATTCTTCACACCCTCGGAGTGGCACCACTATGCGGTGGTGTTCGACTTCGGCGACATTTATGTGTACAAGGACTGCCGTCTCACATCGCTGTTCCAAACCCCTTGGATGGGACGGATACCGGCCTTGCCCGCCCAAATGCAGATAGGTGGCAGCGAGGGAGCGATGAACGCCGTCATCGATGAGTTCCGCGTGTGGGACAGTGCGCTCTCGCTGGCTGACCTCAAAGCCTATGCCAATCAGCCTGTAGACGATGTGGCAGCAGCGGAAGGCAGACACAAACTGGTTCTGTATTACAGTTTCAACCAAAACGGAGGTGACGTGACGGACGCTACGTCAAATGCCAACACGGGCGTGCGGTCGGGCTTCGGTCCCGAGGGAGATGCCTGGAGCTCGTCGCTGGGAGCGTTCTGTCTGAGCACGATGGAGCGCGAGGACGTGACGGCCGACTATCTGACCAATTACCGCATGCCTTTCCTCGCGTCCGACGCTACGGTCAATCCCACAGATCCGAGCCGTTTCCGCGCTCTGCTGCAGGACTCGCCGGAATCTGCATGGCAGGTGGAGAATCCCACCGTGTTCCGCGACTACATCACGGGGGTGTATGTGGACAGTAAGATGGACGATGCCCTGACACTCAAGACTAAGGATGAGGATTTTGAGGCCGAGGTGGTGAATCACAAGGCTTATCAGACAGTGGAACTTCCGGCCGGATATTACGCATTCGGTGTGGAGGGCTACGGTGCTCTTGTGGAGCGCGAATCCTATGTGGTGGCTGCCACAGGCAGCGGTTTGCCGGATACGGAACAGTTGGGTTCCGCGCTGGCGCATGCCACATTGTGCGACGGTGAGGTTATTTTCGCCGTTGTGCGTCCGTCGCAGGTGTCGGTGGGTCTGCTGATGAATATGCGTGGAGAGAACACAATAGCCTTCAGCCGTTTCTATCTGGAGAAACTGGCCACCAACGATGATTTCGCCGGAACGGGTATCCTTCCGGTATTGCGTGGGGATGGCTTGGACGATGACATGCAGTTGTGGGTGAATGGCCGTCAGCTGACCATACGTGTGCCGGCTCCCCGTCGGGTCACGCTCTGTTCGCTGTCCGGTGTGGCGGTGTTTGATGCCGTGGTGGAGGAATCGGTTGTGCTGACACTCCGTCCCGGCATCTATGTAGCCTCCGGGCACAAGGTGGTGGTGAGATAATCCCTTGTAAAAACCATAATTCAGAATTGGCATTGCCGGTTCCGCTTGACGATCAGATAGCGGGCATGGCAATGCCAATATAGTATGACGGAATTGGGTAGTGAATAGGAATCCTCAATGATGAACGGCCAGAAAGCGTCCGGTGTGGCTCTTGGGGCATGCGGCAATCTCCTCGGGGGATCCGCACACCACCAGACGGCCGCCTTGGTCACCGCTGTCCGGTCCCAGGTCGATGATGTGGTCGGCACACTTGATGATGTCCATGTTGTGCTCGATGACAACCAGCGTGTGGCCGCGCCCGATGAGGGCGTCGAATGCGGCGAGCAGGCACTTGATGTCGTGGAAGTGCAGGCCTGTGGTCGGTTCGTCGAAGATAAACAGGGTGGGTTGCGTCTGTTCCATGCTCAGGTAGTAGGCCAGTTTCACACGCTGGTTCTCACCGCCCGACAGGGTGCTGCTCGACTGTCCCAGTTTGATGTATCCTAGTCCCACGTCCTGCAGCGGTTTCAGTTTTCGGGCAATCTTCACCTGTTTGTGCAGGGTGAAGAACTCCACGGCCTGGTTGACGGTCATATCCAGCACCTCGTGGATGTTCACGCCCTCATATCTCACCTCCAGAATGTCGTTTTTGAAGCGTTTGCCGTGGCACGACTCGCACTCCAGCACCAGATCGGCCATGAACTGCATCTCCACCGTCACCGTTCCTTCTCCCTTGCATTCCTCGCAACGTCCGCCCTCGGTGTTGAACGAGAAGAAGCCCGCCGTGTAGCCCATCTGCCGGGCATAGGGCTGTGCGGCAAAGAGTTTGCGTATGTCATCGTAGGCCTTTACATAAGTGACGGGATTGCTTCGTGTGGACTTGCCTATGGGGTTCTGGTCGATAAACTCCACGCCTTGGATGGCCGACAGATCGCCGGTCAGTTCGGTGAAATCGCCCGGGCGTTCGCTCGCCTCGTCGAAGTGGCGTTTCAGCGCGCGATAGAAAATGTCGCGTACCAAGGTGGATTTGCCCGATCCGCTCACACCGGTCACCACGGTCATCACGTTGAGTGGGAATTTCACATCGATGCCGCGCAGGTTGTTGGCCCGTGCGCCTTTCACCTCAATATAATTGTTCCAGGCGCGATGATGGGCAGGGCGGGGAATGGTCTCCTGTCCGGTCAGATACTTCACGGTGTAACTTTCCGTGTCAGCCGGTTTTTCCCGGAGCATGCTTTGCAGATCGCCCTGGAAAACCACTTTGCCTCCCAATCGTCCGGCCTGCGGGCCGATGTCGATGATATAGTCGGCTGCGCGTATGATTTCCTCGTCGTGTTCCACCACCACCACAGTGTTGCCCAGTTGCTGCAGTTTGCGCAACACGTGGATGAGCCGTTCGGTGTCTCTGCTGTGCAGCCCGATGCTCGGTTCGTCCAGAATGTAGAGCGATCCCACGAGACTGCTGCCCAAAGACGTGGCCAGGTTGATGCGCTGGCTTTCACCGCCGGACAGAGAGTTGCTGAGGCGGTTGAGGGTCAGATAGCCCAGTCCCACGTCTGTCAGAAACCGGATACGGTTGGTGATCTCGGTGCGTATGCGCCGGCTCACCTGCTCCTCGTGCTCGTTGAGTTGCAGCGTGGCAAAGAATTCCTGCAACTTGGTCACGGGGAGTTCCACCAGATCCGAAATGGTGTGATTGTTGATCTTCACGTAGTTGGCCTCGGGACGCAGTCGGGTGCCCCGGCAATCGGGACAGGTGGTCTTGCCCCTGTAGCGGGCCAGCATCACGCGGTATTGTATCTTGTACTGGTTTTCTTCCAGCATCTTGAAGAAGGCATCGATGCAGATGTTCTCTTCGCCTTTTTTCAGTCCGTCGCCGTGCCACAGGAAGTCCTTTTGCTGGCGGGTCAGCCGGTAGTAGGGCTCAAATATCGGGAAATTGTGTTCGGCAGCCAGCCGGCAGAATGCATTCTTCCATTCACCCATCTTTTCGCCTCTCCAGCACATCACGGCGCCCTCGTAGACACTCAGGGACGAGTTGGGAACCACCAGTTTCTCATCGATGCCGATCACTTTGCCGAATCCCTCACATTTGGGACAGGCTCCCACGGGCGAATTGAACGAAAACAGGTTGTCGTTCGGTTCCTCAAACGTGATGCCGTCCGCTTCAAAACGGTCGGAAAACGTGTGTAGCAGGCCGGAGGGGAAGAAACGCAGCAGGCATTGCCCGTTGCCTTCAAAAAAAGCGGTCTCGGCCGAGTCGGTCAGTCGGGCCAGTGCGTCTTTGCCCGTGTCGCAACTCATGCGGTCAATGAGCAAATACAGGGTCATTCCGTCCGGCACCGTACCTTCGGGGTGCTGTTGCAGAAAGTCTTCGATGCGCATCATTTCTCCATTCACTTCCAGGCGCGTGAATCCCTGTTTCAGGTCGATGTCCAATTGTTGTTGCAGACTTCTCCCTTCGGGCAGGTGCAGGGGGGCAAGCACCGTGAACCGTGTGCCCGGAGAGTAGGAGAGCATGCACTGCACCACGTCCTCCACCGAATGTTTCTTCACCTCCTGTCCGCTTACGGGGGAGTAGGTGCGCCCGATGCGGGCAAAAAGCATGCGCAGGTACTCGTAGATCTCGGTGGAAGTTCCCACGGTGGAACGGGGATTGCGGCTGATCACTTTCTGTTCGATGGCGATGGCCGGTGGTATTCCTTTTATATAGTCGCACTCCGGTTTGCTGATACGCCCCATAAACTGGCGGGCGTAGGCCGATAGGCTTTCCACATAGCGGCGTTGCCCTTCGGCATAGAGGGTGTCGAAGGCCAACGACGACTTGCCCGAACCGGACAGTCCCGTGATGACAATAAACTTGCCTCGCGGTATTTCCAGGTCGATATTCTTCAGATTGTTTACTTTAGCTCCTTTAATATAGATGCAATCATTCATGGCAAACAGCTTTAGCGGGTGTAAAGTTACGAAATTGCGTGCTTCTTTCGGTTGCAGGAGATAAAAATATGCGGATTTTGTGGCGTTCTCCGGTCTTTTAGTTGTAAATTTGTGGCAGATTGAAAAGCAAATGAAACGGATATTTTTAGTATTATCGTACCTGTGGGCATGTCTGGGAGGCATGGGCGCGCAGGAAACTCCCAAACGTGAGTTTCGGGGAGCATGGATACAATGCGTGAACAACCAGTTTAACGGCATCGGAACGGAGAAGATGAAGGAAACGCTCACCTATCAACTCAATGAATTGAAAAAGTCGGGCATCAATGCCATTCTTTTTCAGGTGCGCGCCGAGGCAGACGCGCTCTACAACAGCCCGATGGAGCCGTGGAGCCGCTATCTCACCGGTCAGCAGGGGCGTCCGCCTGTGCCTTATTGGGATCCGTTGCAATGGATGGTGGACGAGTGTCACAAGCGGGACATGGAACTGCATGCCTGGATCAATCCCTATCGGGCAAAGACCAAAGGCACGAAGGAACTGGCCTCCACACATCCCTATTTCAAGCATCCGGAACGTTTCTTTCTCTACGACGACCAATTGATCTTTGATCCCGGACAGCCCGAGAACCGCTCCTATATATGCAGTGTGGTGACCGACATCCTGCGCCGCTATGACGTGGATGGCATCCACATGGACGACTATTTCTACCCCTATCCGGTGGCGGGAGTGCCCATTCCCGATGACGCCACCTATGCGCGGTACGGAGGAGGGCGCGACAGGGGCGACTGGCGCCGTGACAATGTGAACCGTTTCATCCGTGAGATGAGAGACAGCATCCGCGGCGTAAAACCCTGGGTGAAGTTCGGGGTGTCTCCTTTCGGCATTTACCGCAATCGCAAGAGTGATCCCCAGACGGGCAGCAACACCAACGGTTTGCAAAACTACGACGATCTGTATGCCGATGTGCTGACGTGGGTGGCCGAAGGATGGGTGGACTACAATATCCCGCAGATTTATTGGGAAATCGGCAACAAGGCCGCCGACTATGACACGCTGATCCGCTGGTGGAGTCGCTATGCCGGCGATCGTCCTCTCTTTATCGGTCAGGATGTGGATCGCACCGTCACCAAGCCCGATCCGCTCAACAGGGACCGTCACCAGCAGGACCGCAAGATGGCTCTGCAGCGTTCATTGCCCGGCATACAGGGCAGCTGCCAGTGGTATGCCAAGGCTGTGGTGGACAACAAGGGCGGTTATGCCACCCGTCTGCGTCAGGAGTATCACCGCTATCCGGCTCTGCAGCCCTTGATGCCTTGGATCGACAAAAAGAATCCCGGTAAGGTGAGAAAACTGAAGGATGTGTGGACTGCTGACGGTCTGATCCTCTTTTGGACGGCGCCGAAGGCCGGTCGCGAGATGGACAAGGTCCGGCAGTATGTGGTCTATCGTTTTGCAAAGGGCGAGAAGGTGGATCTCGATCGTCCGCAAAATATTGTTGCCATCACGCACGACACGTTCATCCGCTTGCCCTATGACGACGGACGTACCCGCTACACCTATGTGGTGACAGCGCTGGATCGTCTGCAAAACGAATCGAAAGCCAAGCGGATAAAGGTGAAATTATGAGTTTCCGGTCGCGTTCATCAGCCCTTTAATACCTTATCATCCGGTTAGCTGATGGAGCGACATTGGCCTTACCTACGGCTTGTCATTGGCCTTACCTATGGCTTGTCATTGGATAGGCTTGTGGCTTGACATTGGCCTTGCCTACGGCTCGACATCGGACAGGCCTACGGGACAGTCTGCGGTATGCGTACCGAAGGGTCTTCGGTATACGTAAATAAGGAGCTTCAGTACACGTAAATAAGAAGCATCAGTACACGTACCGAAGGTACTCGTGTAAACGTACCGTAGGGGCTTCTATACGCGTCCGGCAACATGGGGCGATAACAGGGCAATCCTCCCCGAAATACGGCTGGATGCAGAATATCCTTCAATGGTTCAAACTATTTGTGAATGAGCGAGAAAAGGTTCACTTTTCCTTCACCGTTCCGTCATTCCAACTTCACAACCGCCCATTCCCCCGTGCGGCATTGCCATCATGCACACCGCATTATCCTCCCACGGGCGAGTATTGCAGAATGGGATTACCCTCAAAAACGGGAAGGTGTGCATTAGCGTGCTTTAGCGTTACCGTCCCATGTAAGGTAATATTACGAATGGCATCGGCGGCTTTCCCGAAAAAGTGAACCGTTTGTGAAGGATAAATGAAACTAAAACTGAACCTTTTGTCTTTCATATACAAACAGTTTGAACCATTGAAGCATTTTTCGCACAAACTTCATTTTGGTGGTTTGATTGTCTGCCGCATGTAATGAATTATATATATATCCGCAGGGTTTTCTGGCCCGCCACTACGTCTCTTCCGCCACTATTTCAGCACGTTGCCCGTGTGGGACAGGCGCAACGCTATGCAAGACATACGAATGTTGGGACGCTTTGAAAGGCGTCCCAACAAAACTATGGTGTAACTGTCAACCCCCAACCGGGATAAACGACTTGACAGGCTGCCGAAATCAGGAAAACACGAAATCCGTCCCTCCCGCAATGGAGAGCCATATGTGTTATCTCACCGCCACTTTCCGGCCTCCCGCAATGTAGAGACCGGGACGCAGAGGCAAAACGGTGATGCCGGGTTTCACCTGCATGTCGGCCACGAGCACACCGGAGGGGGTATGGACAGTAAAGCGAACGGTACGCGAGGCTGTGATGCGCAGACCACCCTCGCAGGCAACCACGCTGAGATCATCGTCCGTGGCCTCACCCTTCGCCGACGAAACGCCCGTAAAGGGATCCGGACGGAAGGTGAGACCGAAATGGTCGGCACTCCACCAGGCAGCTCCCGAAGCATTGGCGGCCATGAAGCGCAGGGTGAGCACATCGCCGGCGGCCACACGCACCTCGGGCAAGGCATAGCGGCGCCAGCCCTTCACGTAGTCGCTGCCGGCCGGAAGCTCCAGTCCGGTGCCTGGCGTGGACATGTCCACTGTCTTGACCGCCCCTTCATGCTCCACCTCTGCGGAAAGCGTCATCGCCAATCCCTCGGAACCACGCGTAAGCGCACTCACGGTGTAATAGCCGGCAGGCAGGTGACGGATGGTCTGGGCCAGCGTGCTGGTGTAGGACGAACCCGACCAGCGATTCCAATAGGGATTGGTGACACTGCCGTCATAGCCTTCGCCCTTGGCGTATTCCACACCCGATGCCGTCCATCCGTAACTGTCGCTGCGATCGCAGTCGGCATTGATGATGAGGGCGGAAGCATCGGCGGTGCCGTCGGTAGCTTCGGGACCGAAAAGGGCACGACGGCGCTCATCGGCCTCATCGCGCACCTGGCGCAGGAAGGCGGCCGTGCCCTCGGGCAGAGCCTCGGCCAGCGTGCCCACGTAGCGCAGACGGAAAGCATCGGCTCCGGCCCATCGGGCCGACATGGGCCCGATGTTCTTCACGCCCACACGCAGCGCGCCATCGGTCACCGCGATGCGGCTGATAGTCTGACGACGGCTGAGGTCGAGTTCACCGTCCTCGGTGACAGGGGCAAAATATTCGTAACCCGCACTCTCGGCATAGAGCCCCACATGCCCGTTCACCGTGGCTCCCTTCACCCCGTCGGTGGTGTTGAAACAGGCTGCCGACAGTTCGTACACGCCTTCGGGCAGTTCGGTGACATCCTGATAGTAATCGAAGTGTTCGCCCACGGTGGAGGCATCCCACACCTCAAAGTAAGTGTCGCCCGTGGCCTTGGTATATCCATTGGCGGCCGAACGCTGGCAGACCCATCCGTCCACCGCCGTTTTGGTGGAGGTGACGATGTTGGGATTGGCCAGATAGCCCACACTGACGCCCGTGCTGTAGGCCGTCTTGCCCATCGAGGTGGTGACCATCAGGCGCAGTTCGTCCTCCTCGAGATTGAAGAGCGAGAGAGGCAGACTGACGGTGTAGGCCGTAGAGTCGAGCATGGCACGGTCGGTCAGTTCGTGGAAGTCCTCGTAGGTGCCGTCGGCCAGGCGGCGCTGGATGACCATGCGGTCGGTGACGTCGCCGTTGGGGTTGGTGATGTCGAAATCCATCACTCCCTCGGCCGCACGTATACGGGAACGCATATCCACATCCTTGAGCGAGGGTGCCCACCAGATGGGCACGAACTGCACGGCGGCATTGTAGGCAAAGGTGGACTTGTTGTCGCGATAGACCACGCCGGCGGGCAACAGGCTGCCGTCATCGGTATTTATGGCAGCACGGTAGTAGCTGTCCCAGTTGTAGAAGGCGTAGCGCTCCACGAAGCTGCATGTGTCGAGTACATTGAGAATCTCCTGTATGGCCTTGCGGTTTTTCTCGAGCTTTTCACTGTAGCCCGAAGGCCACCACTCAGTGGTCCAGGAGGCTCCGTTGTTCCACTCGGTGATCCAGATGGGGCGTTTGGTCTTGTCGTAGATGGCCTTGAGCTGGCTGTACCACGAAGCGGCATTGGGCGCCTCGTTGGTGCCCCAGTAGCAGTGCATTACGACGAAGTCGCAACGGTAGGACATGTCGTTGCAATGCCCGATGTAGTTGCCGAGCCATCCGGCATCGGTGGGTGCGGGCGAACCGATGCGGCTGCCCGAAGCCAACAGGTCGGGGGTCTTGGTACAAGCCGTCCATTCGCTGATCACACCTCCGCAGGAGCATTTGTCGGACGTGTGCTGCTCGGCATGTTCCGGTTCGTTGAAACTGAGCACGTGGGTGCTGTTCTCATGTCCGTTTACCTGAGCGAGCGAGGGCCAATAGAGGTGTTGGCGGATGGGGATATATTCGGTGTCGGCCGTGGAGGAGCGGTCGGCGCTCCAGGTGTAGAACCAGGTGGCACGCACCTTCTTACACTCCGCGGCAATGGAGGAGTTGCTCGTGGTGCTGCACCAGCCTTTCTTCGACACGTAGTTCCACTGCTTGACGTGCACCGACGAGATGCGGCGGTTGAGCGCCTGAGGCAGTACGGGAACGAGCAGATCTTCATGATCGGCCACATAGACACGGCTGTATCCCGTTCCGTCGGCTCCGCTGGCCACTGTGGCCATATACCCCCGCTTGAGAATAAAGCTACGTATACGGTTGCAATCCGCCCCAAGGTTGTTGGCTCCCAGCCCCACCTCGACAGCCTCACCGCTATAAGCCTCACCGGTGTATCCGGCGAAAGGTTTCACATCGGCGGAGAAAGGCATCACCACAGCACCGTTGAGATAAACATCGGCACGGGCATTGACACCGCGCACAGCCTGGCTTCCGTTGATGCGGATGGACTTCAGCATGGAGGTTCCCACATCGGAAGGCAAGGTGTTATCGAATATCACCCAGGCTTTCTCGTGCACCAGATCGATGACCGAAGAGTTGACGGCTCCGGTCTCACGCATGATGTGGAAGTCGACGGCCTCGGTGAGACGCAGATTCTGCCCGCTCATACACACGATGTAGCGCACGGTGTTACCGTAGCTGTCGGTCACTTTCTGCCCGGGCTGCACGATGGCCGACGGACTCACCACCTCGGCCATGTAGGCAGAGAGGGCACCGGTACGCAACAAACTCCACTCGCAAGCGGTACCGGCCGTAGTGAAGGGTAGAACGGACTCAAACGGGACGTCGGCAATCTTCGTATCTCCACAGCTGACCGTGGCGTTCCCGCCGTTCACCATCAGCGTATAGTCTGCGCCGGCCTCATCGGCAGAGGCGGGAACGGCATAGGTATGTCCGCCCACGGTGACGGTCTGCGGTCCCAGTTCCATCTGCAAACCGCGTCCGCTCTTGTCGCGAAGCAACATCGTGGACGTTTCGGTGGCCGTGGCAAAGCGCACTCCGCTCAACCGCAGGGTGTAGGTGTTGTCCATATCGAAATCCGTACCGGTGAGAATCAACTCGGCTGCACTCGTCCGATAGTCGGTCAGCGTGGTGCGCAACGTGCGTGATGCGGCAAGCAACGTGGCGGCATCGGCCGAAGCCGCGGTCTCTGCCACGGCACGTGCCTTGTCTACAGCGGTTTGGATGCGGCGGCGCACCAGCACCGAATAGCTTTCTTGACCACACATCTCATCTCCTTCGTTCACAGCCGTCTGCAACTCGCGCATAGCAAAGGCATGGAGCGATGTCTCAAAGGATCCCTCGGCACGGATGATGAGCCATTGCGAAAAAGCGGTGAGCGCCTTGTCGTAGTAAACCCCCACATATTCATCATTGTCTTTCCCGTCATCGCATCCCAGATAGAGCGAGGGCGAACGCCGGCTGGACAGACTACCGTAGTCGCCGCCGCGCAGTGCCCAACGGGCGGCATTGCCCGAAGGAGCGGCAGAGAGGAATTGCACGCTATAGCTGTTGCCGGTGCTGGCTGCCAGATACTTTCCGCTGCCTTTCTGCCGCAACAGGTAGTAACCGGACTCACCGGAAGCCTCTGTGCTGAAGATATAGCTGTCGGCCGCGCCGCCCGCAGAGAGTGCCGGCGTGCCGTCCGCTTTTACGCCCAGCAGTTTCCCGTAGTTCAAATGATAAAGGTAGTAGTCCTGCCCGGCTTCAATAGCATTCGTCTCTCCCGCCCTCAATGTAGCGACTGAGCATATCAGCGCCAGCAACGGCAGGAGCCATGTCGTGATAGGTTTTCTCATGGTCTTATCCTAAGTTTAAAAGTGAATATTGTCGTGATTCAGTTTGTCTTTCGGGAGCAAAAATAAGCAAAATAAATCAGACGGCAACTTCCGGCCCGCTTTTTTCTTATACCTTATTATAGATATAAATCTATTTATTATAACGACCAACAAAGCCACCCAACCCGCAAATAAGATTTTATTCGCAATAAATTCATCTTATTAAGCTTTTTCGTATTATGTGGCTCCATATCATATAAAAACTTACTTGGGATTGGTTCGCCTTTAAGAGTCAAACTTACGTAGTTTGGTTTTTCTGCAAAGGTATGCTGCATAATAAAGCTGCACCCCAAAAGTTTTTTGTCCAACTTTTGGGGTGCAGTTCGGTTTGTCCCAGGTAAATGGCTTTTTTTTCGTACCTTTGAGAAGATTTTACAGCTGAAAGAATATATGGAACTGATGGTAACGCAGCCCGGACGGCCTTATTATGCCGAAGTGGAGCAATTGATGGAGGAGGCTTTCCCGCAGGAGGAACGCCGACCGCGTGAAGAACAGCAGAGAAAGGCTGTCAGTGAGGAGTCTTTCCGGGTGTACGCCTTGGAGGAAGACGGGTGTTTTGTGGGATTGCTCACTGTGTGGTATCTGACCGGTTTTGTGTATGTGGAGCATTTGGCCACATGCTCCGGACTTCGTGGTGGCGGACTTGGACGAAAGGCTCTTGAACTGTTGGTTGGACAAACAGAATTGCCTGTGGTGTTGGAGGTGGAGCCTCCCCAAGACGAACTCACCTGTCGCAGAGTGGGATTTTATCGTCGGAATGGGTTTGATTTGTGGAGCAATAGTGATTATCTGCAGCCCCCGTATCGAAAAGAAGATAATCCGTTTCCTCTGTTGTTGATGGTGCATGGAGCACTGGACGAGGAGAGGGATTTTGAGCATGTGAGACAACAGATCCACACCCGTGTTTACGGGCAACCGGCATCCCTTTGCTGCTTGTAGATGAGGAAAAAATGTATTTTGAATTTACTATGGAATATTTATATTTATTAACGGGATTGGTTGCCGGTGTTGTGTCCACATGGTTGTGGGCACGTGCACGGATAAGCGCTCAGCAAGCGTTGGACGAGGTGAAAAACGGAGAGTTGGAACGTTGCCGGTCGAGTGCCGTGGAGGTAAACGGCAGGATGGAGGCGCTTGTTCGGGAACTGGGGCAGTTGCGGACGGATAAGGTGGCGGCCGAACGCGAACTGGAATTGCTGCGCGGGCAGATGGAGCGGGAGCGTGTGGATGGCCGCAAACGGTTTGATGAGCAGTTGCAGCGCATGGAGATGCAGTTGAGGCAGGCAACGCAGGAGGTGCTCGAGAAGCGTACGGAAGAACTTACAAACATGAACACCAATCAACTCGGCTCCATCTTGGCACCGCTGAAGGAAAACATACGCGACATGAAAGTGGCCATGGATAATAGTCGGGATACACACAACCGCAACACCGCCTCGCTGGAGAAAGCCATCGAAGAGGTGATGAAGCGTACGGGAGATATAGGTCGGGAGGCCGACAAACTGGCTCATGCTTTGCGCAACGAGAATAAGGTGCAGGGCAATTGGGGAGAACTGATTCTGGATGAGTTGCTGGCCAGTCAGGGCCTGAAAGAAGGGGTTCATTATGAAAAGCAGGTGACGATGAGGGATGCAACGGGTAAAGTCCTGCTGAATGAAGATTCCGGCCGCCGGATGATTCCGGACACGATCCTTCATTACCCCGATGGAAAAGATGTGATCATAGACTCTAAGGTTTCGCTCACGGCCTTTGTGGACTATCAGAACGCCGAGTCGGAGAACGGACGAAACGAGGCATTGGCGCGTCATCTGAAAAGTGTGAGAAACCATGTGGCCGAGCTTGCCCGCAAGGACTATGGCAGTTACATCAAGGCGCCTCGTCAGGCTTTGGGTTATGTGATTATGTTCGTGCCCAACGAAGCCGCTCTTCAGCTCGCCCTCTGTAACGATTCCGCCTTGTGGCGAGAGGCCTTCGGGCGTGGTGTGTTTATCACCAGCGAGCAAAATCTGTTGGCGGCTCTGCGCATGATACAGGTGGCCTGGACGCAGGTAAGGCAGACTCAGAACCAGGAACAGATATTCGATACGGCTCGAATGTTGCTTGACCGAGTGGCGGATTTTATCAAACTGTTTGATGATATGGGACGCAGGCTGCACGACGCAACGGCCTACTACACCAAGGCGGCGGATAAATTGCGCGACGGCCGTTTGAGTGTGGTGGGGGCATCCAACAAACTGATTAAACTCGGGGCTAAAATGAGTGCAAAGAAGGTGATGCCGGAGGAGAATGAACCCATGCTGTCCGCATTTGCGGCGGAAGAGACAGAGGAGGACGGTGGGAATGACTAAATAGCTGAGTCGTACTAAATATTCGGACAATACTGTGCCGGAACATGGAAACTCTCTCTCTTATTCGTTTATTCCGTCGGATTTGTTTATTTTTGCAGTTCAATATCATAAAGAAGATAATCTGAAATGAAACTGTTGTTCCGTTATATATTGAGTGCTTGGGCTTTCCTATTTGTCGTTGTGTCTGCAGATGCACAGGAAAGCACCTTCACACACACCATACAGAAAGGTGAGACCGTGTACTCCATAGCCAAGGTATATGCCGTGGGGGTGGACGACATATATGCGCTCAATCCCGAAGCACGGCAGGGCATCCGGGCCGGTGCTATTCTCCGCCTGCCGCAGAAGACGAAGACTGGCGTGGGACGCTATCATACGATTGCTTCGGGCGAAACATTGTATCGCCTGACCCAAAAGTATGGAGTGAGTGCCGAGCGTATCTGTGCGGCCAATCCCGGACTGACCGCCGATAACTTCCGGACCGGCCAGGTGATAATCATTCCGGACGTGTCGGCAGGGGTGACGGTATCTCAGCCCGTGGCTACCACAGTCCCGGTGGCAGACGCACGTCCGCAGGGACAGTTGCAATCAGGATGCCGGGATATGCACAAGGTGAAGCGTCGTGAGACGATTTACAGTATAGCCCGGGAATATGGCATTACGGAGGAAGAACTCCGACGGGCCAACGCGGAGATGAGCAGTCCGGACTACAAATTGAAGAAAGGAACGTTTGTCTGCATTCCTTATCCTGCTCCGAAGACCGGGATTCAGGAGCAACCGGCCAACGATGAATTGCTCCCCCGTCCGGTAGGTATCAGGCGGATGCGTCATCTGCGTATGGGGGTGCTTCTGCCGTTTCAGTCCGACGAGTCCAAGGGGGCGCGCATGGTTGAATACTACCGCGGCCTGTTGCTTGCGGTGGACAGTCTGAAGCAGCAGGGTATATCCGTGGAATCCTATGCTTTCGATTCCGGCAAGACGGCGGCTGACATGAAAAAACTCCTGCAGAAAGAAGAACTGACGAAGCTTGATATTGTGTTCGGACCGCTCTATGCCGATCAGACAGCTCCCGTGGCATCGTTCTGTAAAGAACACCGTATAAAGTGTGTGGTGCCTTTCACCTCACAGAGTGATGCGCTCTATTCCAGTCCCTCCCTCTATGTGATCAATGCCACCAAGGAGGTGCAGCATGAAGAGGTAACAGAGATGATGAAGACCTTGTTTCCCACTCATCAGATAGTGTTGATGGACACTGGAGAGACGGATGAAAACGGACGTAATCTGACAGCCGGCATCAGGGCGTCGCTCGCACCGGACGGAGCGCGTATCAGTTCGGTGTCTCTGTCGTCTGACGATGCGGCATGGCAAAAGGCGTTCTCGTCCGACAGAAAGAATCTGATCGTGATGAATTCCTCCTCCATAAAAGCGTTGAACCAGTTGTTTCCCAAACTGAAACGTTTCTCTCAGGAACATGCCACGTACACTTTCAGCCTGTTGGGCTATCCGGAGTGGCAGACCTACACGTCGTCTCATCTGGACAACTTTTATGCCTTTGATACCTATGTCTATAGTCCGTTCTACCGCAAACCCTTGTCGGAGGCTTGTCGCCAGCTCGAAAGCAAATATATGTATTGGTTCAAGAGCCCGATGATATCTTCTTATCCGCGCTTCGGTTTGTTGGGCTTCGATACCGGATACTTTTTTTTGAAGGGGCTGGCCGATTATGGCAAGGAGGCTTTTGATGAATGTCTGGATCAGATGCAAAGTCCCGACTATCAGCAGTCATTCTGTTTTCGCCGGGTGAGCAATTGGGGAGGTTTTGTAAACCGGAAAATCAAGTTCATTCACTATATGCCCCAGCAGTCTGTCGACCTAATTGATTTGAGCAAATGATGAAGACGTCTCTGTGTTGGATTGTTGCTGCGGCGTCGTTGTATATACAGCCCGTGCGGGCGCAGATCGGTGATCGTCGTACTGACTTTGCTGTCGGTGTGAATGGCGGTTACACGATGAATCAGGTCTCTTTCGATCCGAGCATTAAGCAGACATGGAAGGGGGCGCCCACCTTCGGACTCACCATGCGCTACACGTGTGAGAAATACTTCAAGAGTCTCTGTGCCATACAGATGGAGGTTAACTATGCCAATTTGGGATGGAAAGAAGTGATTGAGACTTCGACCGACACTTACGAACGTGATGTACACTATATCCAGGTGCCTGTTCTTGCCCGCATGGGATGGGGATATGAGCGGAAAGGAGCTATGTTCTACGCAGTGGCCGGTCCGCAGTTGGGATTTTGTATCGGTGACAGCGACAAGCGTGGAGGTGCATTCAATGAGGAGACTTTGATGCTGCGTCCCAATCATGTGGTGGAGCAATACGACTTGCCGATAAAGAATAAGTTTGATTACGGTATCACGGCCGGTTTGGGGGTGGAGCTAAACTGCAAGGCAGGGCATTTCATGCTGGAGGGGCGTTATTATTATGCTTTAGGTGACATGTTCGGCAACGGCAAGAAGGATGTCTTCGGTCGTTCGGCCAACGGCGCCATCGTGGCCAAACTCACCTATCTGATAGACGTGATCCGAACCAAGAGGTGATATATGTACAAGACCGACGTTTTACACCTTATTGTATAACGCAGTGTAAAACGCCGGTCGAGGTTATGATATAAAAAATCCCACAATCTTAGCGCAAGCGGTCGAGCGAACGTACAATCAGCTCGTCTCTCATTATACAGCGGAAAGCGAGATAGTCCAAAATCAATGCGATGGCAGGAAACGACGTGGTCCACGAAAGAGTGAACGAAGCGTTGAGCTCCTTACCGATCAGATATACCATAGCTCCGTAGGCAATGTAGTATCCGATGAGCAGCAAGCCGGTGAAGATGCACAGACGCACTTGCAACATGCGGCGTTTGAAAAGAAAGATGTTTGCCAACGCCAATATGCCGCTCAGCACAAGCAGTACGAGCATGGCCCATGGGGCAAATGACTTGTCTCCTTCGGGAGTGGTCAGCCACAGATTGTTCATCTCTGCCACAATGTTGCCATCTCGGGTGAACACGCCTGCAGCCAATGAAGCACCGGCCAGGCACAAAACAGCAATGAGAAGCAGGTAGACAGACTGGATGCGCTGTATCATGGCTTTAGTCCAAACTGTTTTCTGCGGCTTCGCGGGCCGGATTGCGGAAATAAACCTTATCCTCAATGAATTCCTGTGTGGCAATCAGTGTGGGTTTCGGCAACTTTTCGTAGTAGCGCGAAATCTCAATCTGTTCGCGGTTCTCAAACACCTCGTCCAAATTGTCGCTTACAGAGGCAAATTCCTGCAACTTCTTCGACAGTTCGCTCTTGATGTCAACGGAAATCTGATTGGCACGTTTGCCAATGATGGCCACACTTTCATAAATGTTTCCGGTTTCTTCACACAGATTCATGATGTCACGCGTCACCGTGTTCGTAGGTGCATTTGTTTTCTTGTAATCCATAATAATATGTTTATTTGCTATTTTCAACTATCTTTTGCGAGGAAGCTAAAATACGTGCGGCTTCCTTCATGTATTTTGATTCGGGATACTCGTTGACAAAACCGTAGTATTCATCGATGGTGTTGCGGTAGCGATCCAGTCGCTTGTCCTCCACGCTCTGTGCGGCCAATTGATATTTGGCCCGCAACACCAGGATGGCAAATTCCTCGCGCCGTTCCGCACTGGCATACGGATAGTCGCGCAATGCGTTTTCGGCCGTCACGATGCAGGCCTCATAGTTGCTGCCGCCCGAGGTGCAGTTGCCCATGTAGCTGCCCAGATCATAGTAAAGCTTGGCCGCATTATACTCTTTGATTACCAGAATGTCCTGGAGCGAGAAAATCATTTCTTGCGTACGGTCTTTCAGCGGGGTATAGGGATAGTAGTCCAAAAAAATCTGAAACTCTTCGATGGCTGTCAGTGTGCCGCTTTGATCCAGTCGCGGATCGGGCACACCTTCGTAGAGCGAGCGTCCGCAATAGAAGCGGGCATATTCGGCATAGATCCCTTTGGGATACGATTGATAGTATTTCTTGAAATAAGAGGACGCGGTATCGTAGTTGCCGGCTCGATATTCCGACATAGCCAGCAGGTACAGTGATTCCTCGCCCCGTGCAGTACCCTTCATGATGGACAGAAGGTCGCCCAGCAACGTGGATGCCCGGCTGTATTGCCCTTTCACAAAGCAAGCCTTGGCAAATTCGTATTTATATTCATAATCAGTCGTTTTGAGAACACTGGTATATTCGTTGCAGGACGACAGCAGACATATACAGCCCAACAAAACTAAAACTACTTTCTTCATTGCATGCAAATTGAGGCACAAAATTATGGTTTTTCAGCGACTTTTCCAATTAAACGATGTTTTTAAATGCTAAAACTAATGCGAAATAAAGTGTGCGGGAAGTATTTTCGTTAAATTTGCATCGTTTAATTTAGAAGAAGCGGTAGTTATGTCGGAATTTGAATTGGTTGCGGATTACAAACCCACGGGAGATCAGCCCGAGGCGATAGACCAATTGACTCAGGGTGTGCTTGAGGGCACGCCGGCGCAGACATTATTGGGTGTCACCGGTTCGGGCAAAACCTTCACCATCGCCAATGTAATTAAAAATGTGAATAAGCCCACCCTGATACTCAGTCACAACAAAACTTTGGCAGCCCAGTTATACGGTGAGTTCAAGAGTTTTTTTCCTCACAATGCCGTCGAGTATTATGTATCTTATTACGATTATTATCAGCCGGAGGCTTATATTCCCTCCACCGATACATATATCGAGAAAGATCTGGCCATCAATGACGAGATAGACAAGTTGCGTCTGGCGGCTACTTCGGCCTTGCTTTCCGGCCGGAAGGACGTGGTGGTAGTGTCGTCCGTGAGTTGCATCTACGGCATGGGCAATCCGTCGGCTTTTTACGACAATGTGATTGCTTTGCAACGTGGCAAACTGTTGGACCGGAATGTCTTTCTGCGCCGTTTGGTGGACAGCCTGTATGTGCGCAACGACTTGGAACTGAACCGTGGAAACTTCCGGGTGAAGGGTGACACGGTGGATATTTATCTGGCTTATTCGGATAATCTGCTCCGCGTCACTTTCTGGGACGATGAGATTGATACCATCGAGGAGGTAGATCCGGTGAGCTGCATGCGCCTGGGTACCTTTGAGGAATACCGCATCTATCCGGCCAATCTGTTTATGACTACCAAAGAGGCCACACTTCGGGCCATTCATCAGATAGAGGATGACCTGAGTGCTCAGGTGGAGTATTTCCGTGAGATAGGTAAGCCCTATGAAGCCAAGCGCCTCTACGAGCGTGTCACCTACGACATGGAGATGATGCGCGAGTTGGGACACTGTAGCGGTATCGAGAACTATTCGCGCTATTTCGATGGTCGTGAGGCCGGAACGCGTCCTTATTGTCTGCTTGATTTTTTTCCGGACGATTTCCTTATCGTGATAGACGAGAGCCACGTGTCGGTGCCGCAGATCAACGCCATGTATGGCGGCGACCGTGCCCGCAAGCAGAATCTGGTGGAATACGGATTCCGTCTGCCGGCAGCCATGGACAACCGTCCGCTCAAGTTCGAGGAGTTTCAGCAGATGGCGCGTCAGGTCATTTATGTGTCGGCCACACCGGCGGACTATGAGTTGCAGCAGAGCGAAGGTGTCGTGGTGGAGCAGGTGATTCGTCCAACGGGACTGCTTGATCCCGTGATAGAGGTGAGACCCAGTATGAATCAGGTGGACGATCTGATGGAAGAGATACAGCTGCGGGTGGAGAAGGACGAACGCGTACTGGTGACCACGCTCACCAAGCGCATGGCCGAGGAACTGACGGACTATCTGATGAAGAACGGCATCCGCACCAATTATATCCACAGTGATGTGGACACGTTGGAGCGTGTGCAGATTATGGACGACCTGCGTGCCGGACGCTTTGACGTGTTGGTGGGGGTCAACCTGTTGCGTGAGGGATTGGATTTGCCCGAAGTGTCGTTGGTGGCCATATTGGATGCCGACAAAGAAGGCTTTCTGCGTTCCCATCGCTCGCTGACTCAGACTGTCGGGCGTGCGGCCCGCAACGTGAACGGCAAGGCCATCATGTATGCCGACCGTATCACGGACAGCATGCGTAAGACGATAGACGAAACCAACCGCCGCCGCGAGAAGCAGTTGCACTACAACGAGGAACACGGCATCACACCGCAGCAGATACGCAAGGCGCGGAAAATGGCGGATCTGATAGCCGGCAATGCCGCTGCCTCCCAGGCGGAGGCACGCCCCTACATCGGGGAGGAAACCGTAAGCGTGGCTGCCGATCCGATTGTGGAATACATGAGTCGTCCGCAACTGGAGAAGAGCATCGAGCGCACTCGCAAGCTGATGCAGGAGGCGGCCAAGAAGCTCGACTTCATCCAGGCCGCTCAGTATCGCGACGAGATGTTGCGTATGGAGGAGATGCTGAAGAGCAAGCCGGAGTAGATCCGGCATTCAGGAAATCCGGACTACTGCATGAGTTGCATGCGGTAGCCCAGACGGTAAAGCTGCACGGCTATGCCGGCCAGATAAAGTTGGTGCAGGCAGGCCACATAGAGGCGGAAGGCTTCCGGGGTGCCCGGTTCCGCAGCTTGGTGGCGCAGGCGGTTGTACACCCGTGAGGCGCATTCGGCTACCAGTTTTTCCGTGTCATCGTAGTCCTTATCCCGAAGACCGAGCACGCATCCGCGCACATATTCGTCCAGACAGTCGTAGCCCCGTTTGTCGCGCATGTAGGCATACACATCGGCCATGTTGGCATAGATTTGCCAGTCCTCATCCCAGAACTTGGCCATGGCCATCCCCACATACATCATCCAGCCCAGCGACACTTTGGGGTAGGCGTTGAACTCGCGTATGCCGTCCGGCAGGTAGGCGTTGGCAATCTGTTCCCACTTCCCGTCCAGATCCGGACAATCGGGTTGCCGTTCGTCCATCTGTCCGAGGCTACGCAGATAGTGTTGCAGATCCTTCTGTATATCGTTCTCAAAAGTCAAGTCTTCCATTTTATAGCTTGTTTATGAAGTTTGCCAATCGTTTCAGGCCTTCGGCCAGCACGCTGCGCGGACAGGCGATGTTGATGCGCATGAAGCCTTCCGTGCCGTACATGCTGCCGGCGTTGAGCCAGAGTCCGGCTTCATTCATGAGCCGTTGTTCCATTTCTTCGGACGACATGCCGGTTTTCCGGCAGTCCACCCACACCAAATACGTCCCTTCCAATGGGAATACCGGATAGTCGGGCAGATGCTTTGCGAAGAAGTCGCACAGCAGACGGTAGTTGTCTTCCAGATAGACGAGCAGGGCTTGCAGCCAGTCCTCTCCCTTTCCGTAGGCGGCGATGAGTGCTTCCACGCCGAAAGGATTCACGTCGCACACCTCGTTGATGTTGATGGCGCGGTCGATGCGTGCCCGCATGTCTTCGTCGGCCGCAACGATATTGGCAATCTGCAGTCCGGCTATGTTGAAAGCTTTGGAGGGAGAGTTGCAGGTGACGCTGTGGCTTAGGAACTCCTCGCTGATGGAGGCAAAGGGCGTGTAGGGGTGTCCCGGGAACGTCAGTTCGCAGTGAATCTCATCGGCAATTACCGTCACCCCGTGGCGCATGCAGATGTCGCCCAGACGCGTCAGTTCCTCGCGTGTCCACACCCTTCCGGCCGGATTGTGGGGGTTGCATAGCAACAGCAACCGTGCCTTGGGGTCGGCTGCCGTGCGCTCCAAGGCATCATAGTCCATGCGGTAGGTGCCGTTTTCGTTGATAAGCGGGCAGTCGGCCACTTCGCAACCGTTGTTGCGGATGGAAGAGAAGAAGCAGTTGTAGACGGGTGTCTGTAGAATCACCTTGTCGCCTGTTGTGGTCAATGCTTTGATGACGGCGGAGAGCGCCGGCACCACACCGCTGGTGTAGATAATCATGTCTCTGGTTATCGTATGCCAGTCGTGACGGCGGGCAAACCACGAGATGATGGCCTCGTAGTATCGTTCGGGCACCTTCGTGTAGCCGAATATGCCGTGCTCCACGCGTTGGCGCAAAGTCTCGATAATTTCGGGGGCCGTGCGGAAGTCCATGTCGGCCACCCAAAGGGGCAGTATCGAATCGTCGGTGGCACTGTCCCATTTATAAGAGTTGGTTCCTTTGCGGGGGATAATTTCGTCAAAGTTGTAGTTCATGCGCTTTAGTTGTTTGAATCCGTATTATGCTAATGTCTTAATCCATCTTTCGCGATAAAGGCGGACAAGGAAAATGATACCCCTGAAACACAATTCGATGCACATGGCAATCCACACGCCGTGTAGTCCGAATACCGGAGCAAGCAGAGCGGCCAAGGTGAGCCGGACAGCCCAGATGCTCAACAGGTTCATGCAACAGGGAATGAGCGTGTCACCTGCCCCGACAAACACACCGTAGGCCACGATGGAGGCAGCAAACATCGGTTCGGCAAAAGCTTCGGTGCGTAGTGCCGTTACGCCCAGTGTGCGTACAGCAGTATCGGGCGTGAAGAATGCCATCATTTGAGGGGCAAACAGAAACATCACCCCGCCCATCACACTCATGATGGCCATGCCTGCATACACGGAGATGCGGGCAAAACGCCGTGTCAACTCGCGGCGTTTGGCTCCGATGCTCTGTCCCACTAAGGTGGTGGCTGCCTCGGCTATCCCGTAGCCGGGCATGTAGCAGAGGCTTTCCGCCGTGATGGCAAAAGCATTGGCTGCGATGGCCGCGGTGCCCAACGGAGCCACGATGACCGTGGTCAGGATTTGTGCGCCGCATAGGATGGCGTGCTCTCCGCCCATGGGCAGGCCGATGTGGAGTGCGCGTTTCAGGCAATCCTTGCGCAGGCGGAAACTACCGGACGTGTGAGCCAGATGCAGTTCGGGCGAGCGGAACCACAGATAGCTGAGCATAGCCGTCAGCGTGACGGCTTCGGCCAGTAGTGTGCCTACGGCGGCTCCCTCCACACCCCATCCCGCACCGGGGACTGTGAGTGACAGGCTGGCTACGTGGACCGTACGGGTGGGGAAGATGAGCAGCGCATTGAACACCACATCGAGCAGGCACATGACAGCATTGAGCACCCCCGGCACTATCATGTTGCCGCTACACCTCAGCATGCCGCCGGCCAGATGATTGATTTGAAAGATGGGGAGGGAGAGGGCAAAGATGCAGAAATAGGACGTGGCATTGGCCGCAATGTCCGATCCGCCACCCAACCAGCCGGGCAACGGACGGCTGATGGCGCATCCCGCCAGCATGAGCAGGATACTGAACGACAGTGTCGCCACAAAAGATTGTCGCAACACTGTCCTTGCTTTTTCATTATCACCGGCACCTATGTGGTGGGCCACCTGTACCGAGAAGCCGGTCCCTGCAGACGAACATAGCCCCCAGAAGAGCCATGTGGTGGTGGAAACCAAACCGATGGAGGCGGAGGCCGCAGCACCCAGACTGCCCACCATGGCTGCGTCGATATATTGCATGGCGATGGATGAAACCTGCGCTATGATGGAGGGCAGACTAAGCATGAGCGTCAGCCGTAGCTGTTCGCGGGTGGCCATGGGCCGACCGGTTCGGATGAGTGACAGCAGGTCGTTCTTACTTTGTTTTTTTTCTATGGCCATTCCTTATTATTGTCCGACCACATGGCTTAATGCTTGTCTGTTGCGGCATTCCACACGTGGAGTTTGCAGTTGGCCGGTGCCTTGATGTTCTCGTCGATGATGATTTCGCCATAGCTCTCGGCCGTGATGCTTCCGCTGCGCGGGTTTTTCACACTGCGTATGGGACTTTTCACTGTGGCCTCCACTGTAGCGTATTCAAAAGCCAAATCGCAGTCGTCGGCCATGATGCAGTCTTCCATCACCAGATCCTGCGTGTAGCACAAAGGCTGCGTGCCCGATATGCGGCAGCGCACGAGGCGCAGACGCTTGGAGTGCCAGCCCAGGTATTCACCGCTGATTTCGGAGTCGTAGACCGTCACGTCCTCCGTGCCCCAGAAGGCGTCTTTCGAATCGATGTGTGCGTTGCGTATCTCCACGTTCTTGCAATACTGGAACGAGTAGTTGCCCTGCTGGCGGTAGTTGTCGATGCGGATGTTGCTGCAGTGCATGAACAGATAGTCGGCGTTGGCCACTTCCACATTGTGCAACGTCACGTCCTCGCAATGCCACAGGGTTTCCTGGGCATCAGGTATCTGCACGTTCTCCAGCGTCAGACCCTTCATTTCGCGGAACATCTTCGGGGCTTCCACCCGTGTGTCCTTCATCACGAGTCCACGGGAGTACCACAGGGCAGCTCTTGCTCCCTCGCGGAAGATGCAGCTCTCCACGCGGAACCCGTCTACATGCCAGAAGGGATATTTGCCTTGAAACTCGCAGCCGATGGCTTCGATGTTGGCGCATTCTTTCAGAGCCGACTCGCCCGGTTCGATGGTCACATGCTCCAGTCTGAGGTCGTGACGGGCAAAGAGCGGACGTTCGCCTTCGTAAACAGCATCTTTAATCAGTTCCATAATCTACTGTATTTTTAATATTGTTGTGTTCTGTTCTTTAATCCGTTTGCAAAGGTAGTATATTTTGCCGACAGCCGGAATACCCGAACTACGGGTTGTGTTATCACTTTTATCTTTTTACGTGCCTGGGAAACATGATGCTTGACGCTGCAATGACAGAATAGGATGTTGAGGTTTGGCAATAAATGATAAAGTAAGGGAAAAAACTACACCTGTGTGCGGGCTTATAGTCCGGTTTGCCTATCTTTGTCGCGTTATTAAATTAGGCGTATTATGATAAAGATTTATGTGATGGACACTTGTCCGGACTGCACAGCGGTGAAGCGGCAGGCAGAGGGCAATGCGGAATATGAAGTGATAGATATAGGCAGCCACGTGAGACGGCTGAAGGAGTTCCTCTGTTTGCGCGACTCGCGTGAGGAGTTTGCTTCCATGCGCCGTTTGGGGTATGTGGGCATACCGTGTTTTGTGCTGGAAGACGGACGGATTACTTTCCGTCCGGAGGAGGCCGGATTCTCTCCGGAGGAAGCTGAGGAGCCGCAGGGAGAGGCCTGTAGCCTGGACGGAAGCGGTTGCTGACGAAAGGGGATAACATGGAATACGGGCTGGCTCCTTTTCATAAGGAATCAGCCCGTATTTCATACATTACCATTTGTTGCTTTACTTCTTGATATTCGCTTCCTCCAATTTATAGCCGTACTTTTTGTCGGCTTGTTTCAGCAGGAAGGCCACTACCAGAGACAGGATGGCGATTCCGGTGAATATCTGCATAGGCAATGTGTAGTCGTATTGGTTGTTGATCAGACCGTCCACTTCCTGGGTGCCCACGATGCAATAGGTCTCCAAAACATGTCCGATAAGGGCGGGGATGCCCCACAGACCGATGTTCTGGATGAAGAAAATCAAGGCGTATGCGGTTCCCAATTGTTTTACGGGGAATATCTTGGCCACGGCAGGCCACATGGCCGACGGTACCAGCGAGAAAGCAATACCCAGCACAATCATCAGGGCGATAGCAATCCATGAAGCATGGATGTCGGGCAATGAATAGATGAAGTGTACCACAATGAGCATGGCGGCACCCAGCATCATGATGCTGGCCGACTTTCCGCGCTTGTCAATCATACCGCCGAATACGGGGGTCAGTATCAACGCTCCCAAGGCGGGCAGACCGGCAAATGTTCCTGCCAGATCCTCGGATACATTGTATTTGGTGACCATCAGTTCGGTGGCAAACTTCTGGAAGGGAAATACACAGGAGTAGAACAATACACACAGCAGGGCTATAAGCCAAAACCCCGGATTCTTAATCACTGCGGCAATGTCGGCAAAGGAGAACTTGTCTTCCTCGCTATCCGTGGAGATGGATACCTGACGATCCAGCTTCAAATCCATCAGACTGAAGCAGATAAAGGCAATAAGGCCGAATATGAGCAGAATGGCTCCGATGAGTAGCGGTGTGTCGAGCTGATACGATTTGGCTACGGGAATAGCCACGGCGTAAGCCGCTTGGGAGCCGATACGTGCCAAGGCTACCTGCACACCCATGGCTGTTGCCATTTCCTTGCCGTGGAACCACTTGGCTATAATCTTGGTCACCGTGATGCCGGCCACTTCGGCTCCAACGCCAAAGACCGAGTATCCGGCTGATGCCATGAACACGTCCAGTTTGTAGCCCCATATCATCTGTTCCGTGCCGCCATATTGTGTGATGGCGATATATTCAGCCGCAGTTCCGCCCACCATGAGTACTGCGGAAAGAATGCCCGTGAGCCGGATGCCGAAGCGGTCAAGGATGAGGCCTCCCCAGATAAGCATCAACAGGAATACGTTGAGGAAGCTATATGCACCGGTGAAGAAACCGAATTCGCCGCTGGTCCAGTGGAGTTGGCCTTCGAGCATGCTTTTGAGCGGAGCCATCACATCGTTCACATAGTAGGCCGCCATCATGGTGAAGGCTACGATAAACAGGGCGGACCAGCGTGCCCAGGCCTTATCGTTGAGTTTTACTTGATTCATTTGATTCATGGTTATGTTTTGTACGTTTGGATTATTTCTTCAGCCATTTGTCCAGCCAGCCCAGGAAGGTGCGCTGCCAGAGCATGCCGTTTTGCGGACGCAACACCCAGTGGTTCTCATCAGGGAAGAGCAGGAGTTGGGCGGGAATGCCACGCATGCGGGCGGCATTGAAGGCCGACTGACCTTGCGAGCTCAGGATACGGTAGTCCTTCTCGCCGTGGATGCAGAGGATGGGAGTGTCCCATTTGTCCACATACAGGTGAGGGCTGGTGGTGTAGGCATTGCTCTTGCCGGGTGCATCGGCCACTTGCTCCTCAGTCGTGTCGGCCGTGATGCCTTTGCGCCAGGGTGCAGCACCCAAATCCCAGTTGGGGAACCACATCTCTTCGGTTTCCACATACTGTTGTTGCGTGTTGAAAATGCCATCGTGGGCGATGAAGCATTTGAAGCGCTTGTCGTGGTTGCCGGCCAACCAGTAGACGCTGTATCCGCCGAAACTGGCTCCCACACATCCCAATCGTTCCTTGTCCACATAAGGCTCGTTGCAAAGGTCGTCGATGGCATCCAAATAATCCTGCATGCATTGTCCGCTATAGTCTCCGCTGATGGCTTCGAGCCATTCCATGCCGAAGCCGGGCAGTCCGCGCCGGTTGGGAGCGATGATGATGTAGTCGCGGGCGGCCATCACCTGGAAGTTCCAACGGTAACTCCAGAACTGGCTGACGGGTGACTGCGGGCCACCCTCGCAGAAGAGCAGGGTGGGATACTTCTTGGCCGGATCGAAGGCGGGCGGATAGATAACCCAGCACTTCTCGCGTTTGCCGTCCTTTGTATTCACCCAGCGCTCTTTCACCTCACCGAAGTCCAGTTTGTCGGTGAACACTTGGTTCTCATTCGTCAGTCGGGCCACCTGCACGGCTTTCTTACGGGTGGGCAGGGTGATACGGTAGATGTCGTCAGGAGCGCTCATGCTGTGGCGCATGGACACGATGTCTTTGCCGCACAAAGCCACGGATGCATAATCATAGTCACCGTCGGTGAGTTTCTTTACCTCACCTTTTAGGTTGGTAGAGTACACCATGGTGGTACCTTCCCACACACCGATGAAGTAGATCGAGCGGCTGTCACTGTTCCAGCAGTAATCGTCTACGCCCGACTCGAACTGTTCCGTCACATAGGTCTTGCTTCCGGTGGCTCGGTCGAGTACACAGAGGCGTGTGCGGTCGCTTTCATACCCGTCGCGTTCCATACTGGTCCAGGCGATGTATCGTCCGTCCGGTGAATATTGCGGTTGGTTGTCATAGCCCATGTTGCAGTCGGTGGTCTGGCGGTTGGGTGCCTGTTGTTCCAGCGAACGGGTGTTGTCTCTTTCGGGTTCCTTATATCCATCAGGCTTACACAGATTGATGGTCTTCCCGCTTTCCAGTTCATACTCGTAGATGTCCGTGTCCGTGCTGGTCACGTAGTCCACTCCCGTCTTCTTGCGGCTGGAGTAGGCGATGCGCTTGCCGTCCGGGCTCCAGGCAATCTGTTCCATGCCGCCAAACGGCAGAGTGGGGCATTCATAGGGCTCGCCTTCCAGCACATCCTTGGATGCACCAACGCGCTGGCCGTCGAACGGAGCCACAAACAGATGGGGAATCTCCGTCACGTAGTGATCCCAATGCTTGTAGTTGAGGTCGTTGATTACCAGTCCGGTGGTCAACGGAAGATCTTCGGGCTTGGCCTCGATGGAGGTGGTGGAAGCCACCTGATGAATCAGGGCGATGTGCGCCTCGTCCGGTGAGAACTGAAAGCCTTCCACATCCTTATCGCAGAAAGACAGTTGGCGGCGTTCGCTTCCGTCGAGGTTCATGCTCCACACCTGACTGCTCCCTCCCGCGTTGCTGAGGAAAGCCAAGCGGTGCCCGCCGTCGATAAAGGCGGGGTCGCTCTCGTTGTCGGCGGTGCGGGTGAGGCAGGTGTTACCGCTTCCGTCCGCGTTCATTATATATAAAGTGGCGTGACTTTTGTTTTTCTCCACACTGTAGTAGCGCACCACGTATGCGATGCGGTCTCCCGCAGGCGAGCACACCACGCTGCCCACGCGTCCCATAGCCCACAGGTCGGCTGGGGTGAACCGTGTGCTTTCTGGAGCCTGCGTGCACTTGCCAATCACGTTGTTGTCTGCCATCACCGGTGCGGGAGCGACAGACAGAGCCAATCCGGCAGTCATAATCGATACAAAGTTCATAGGTGATATAAAAATGTCCTTCCGGATGGCGGATGCCTCCGGAAGGACAAGTTGAATAATAGGTTTACTTTTGTTGTTTTCTTTTCTTTTGTTCCTCCAGGAGAGCCTGCTGCTGTTTCTGCAGGGCTTCCAGACGGGCAGCCATGCCGGACATCTTCTTGGGGTTATTTTGATTGGCCTTGTAGTTGGCTTCGAGTTTGGCCAGCAACTTTTTGTCGTCGGTGGTCTTGCGCAGGAACCACATGATGAGTATGCTGCTCAGTCCGGACAGGAAGTAATAGTAGTTCAATCCGGAAGAGTAGTTGTTGAACATGAAGAAGAACATCAGCGGCATCAGATACATCATGTATTGCATCATCTTCATTTGTTGCGCCTGTTCACCGGTCATGGAATTTTGCTGCTGGCGCATGCTCACCCATGTGTTGATCACATTGGTCAGGCAGAACAATACGCAGAAGATGCTCAGATGGTCGCCGATGAGCCAAAGGTCTGTTCCCCAATGCAACAGATCGTCATAAGCCGAAAGGTCATCAGCCCAAAGGAAACTTTGTCCTCTCAGTTCGATGGCGTTGGGCACGAAGTTGAACAGGGCAATCCAGATAGGCATCTGGATGAACATGGGCAGGCATCCGCCCATTGGACTCACACCGTAGCGGCTGTAGAGTTGCATGATTTCCTGCTGCTTCTGCATGGCATCCTCCGTCTTGGGATATTTGGCGGAGATTTCATCAATCTTAGGCTTGAGCACACGCATTTTGGCCGAAGACATATACGACTTTTTCGTAGTAGGATAGACCAGCAGTTTGACGAGCAGTGTGAGCAACAGCAACACAACGCCCATGGGCAGTCCCCAGCTACTGAGCCAATCGAATACATAGATGATGAACCAGCGGTTGATCCATTTCACCAGTGGCCAGCCCAGATAGACCAGATCTTCCAGTTCCAAGTCATCTTTACCGGCACTGAGCTGGTTGGTTTCCTGCAATAGATGATAGTTGTTGGGGCCGAAGTAGAACTGCATGACAGTAGGCTTTTTCCCCGAAGGGTCGAAGGCAGTCTTCATGCTGGCACTATAATCTTTCAGATAACCGCTTGCCTTGGTGCGCGGGCTGGTGGAGAGGGTGGCATCGGTGAAGTCCTGCTGACCGATCATCACGCAACTGAAGAACTGGTTTTTGAAGGCTACCCAGTCAAGTGCTTCCCCGATCTGTTTGGTTTCTTCGCCGGTCTCGCTCAGGTTGTCCGTGTCATCGTCCTTCAACTTGTAGGTGAGTGTGGCATATCTGTTTTCAAAGTCGAAGCCTTTCTCCTGCTGGCGGGCTTGTTCGCTCCATTCGATATCCATGGTCTTCAGCGAGGGAGGGAAGGCGTTGGTCAGTCCCGAGGCCTGAATCGTGAGATCCACCATGTAGGATTTGGGGCGCAGGGTGTACATAAGATCCAATGTTCCTCCTCCTGTGGCCTGCAGACGCATGGTCACCGTGGAATCGCTCGTGTGGACTGGAATGAAGACATAATCTCCGCTGTTGAAATTCTCATTCTTTCCTGCCCAGAAGAAGCACATGTTGGCATCTTCCGCATCAAACAAGGTTACCGGATTGCCCTGTTGGTTCTTATAGTTTTTCAGTACGGCCTGTTTGATGGCGCCGCCTTGGGTGTTCAGAGTCAGTTCCACCACTTCGTTCTGCAACACCACGTTGCGGCTTTCCCCCATGCGGTTGGCATAGAAAAGGGCAGTGGTATCCATGGCCGACAAGGCCTTTTGTGCCATTCCCTGTTTCTGTATTTCCAATTGCAGGGCTTCTGCCTGCTCCTTAGCCACGTTGGTCAGTGAGTCCTGAATCTGATGTTGGCGGATCTGTTCCTCACTGGGTTGGCTGAACCAGCTGAAACCGATCAGCACTATGCCGATCAGCACAAAGCCGGTAATAGTATTTTTATCCATTAGTTATCTTTATGTGAGTTACACAAGAGTTTTAGTTTTCACTGCGGTTTTCGATGGCAGCCTTGACGAATGACAGGAACAGAGGATGCGGTTTGAGCACCGTACTGCTGTATTCCGGATGGAATTGTGTGCCGATGTACCACTTCAGCCCGGGTATTTCCACGATTTCCACCAGATTGCTTTCCGGATTGGTGCCTACGCATTGCATGCCGGCTTTCTCAAACTCCTCCGTATAATGGTTGTTGAACTCGTAGCGGTGGCGGTGGCGCTCCTCGATGGTGAGCGACTGATAAGCCTCCTGTGTCCGGCTTCCCGGGCGCAACTTGCATTCGTAGGCTCCCAAACGCATGGTGCCTCCCATTTGCGTGATGTTTTTCTGTTCCTCCATGATGTCAATGACATTGTGGGTGGTGGTCTCGTTCATTTCGCGGCTGTTGGCATCCTTATAGTGCAACACGTTACGTGCGAATTCGATCACCATCATCTGCATACCCAGACAGATACCGAAGGTGGGGATGTCGTGGGTGCGTGTGTATTCGGCAGCGATGATTTTGCCTTCTATGCCACGCTGTCCGAATCCGGGGCAGATGACCACGCCGGCCATGCCTTCCAACTTTTCAGCCACATTCTCGTGGGTCAGTTTCTCGCTGTTCACAAAGCAAGTCTTCACTTTATAGTCATTATACGTGCCTGCGTGAGCCAATGATTCCAAGATACTCTTATAGGCGTCCTGCAAGTCGTATTTGCCGACCAAAGCGATGTTGACTACTTCGGTAGCTTTGTTGCGGCGGTCGAGGAACGAGCGCCACGGTCCCAATCCCGGAGTCTCGCCCACGGGCATATCCATCTTGCGCAGGATGATCTCGTCGAGTTTCTGTGCCTGCATGCTGATGGGCACTTCGTAGATGGACGGCATGTCGATGCTTTGGATGACAGCTTCCTCGTCCACGTTGCAGAAGTGTGCGGCTTTTCTGCGTAGCTCACTGCTGAGCTCGTGTTCCGTGCGTAGCACCAATATGTCGGGCTGTATACCCAGACTCTGCAACTGCTTTACAGAGGTCTGTGTGGGTTTCGTCTTCAGTTCCTTGGCGGCGGCCAGATAGGGCACGTAGGTCAGGTGGAGATTGATGGCATTCTTGCCCAGCTCCCAGCGCAACTGACGGATGGCTTCCAGGAAGGGTAGTGATTCGATGTCGCCCACTGTTCCGCCGATTTCCGTGATAACAAAGTCGAATTTGTATTTCTGCCCCATCAGTTTGATGTTGCGCTTGATTTCGTCTGTGATATGGGGAACCACCTGTATGGTTTTACCCAGGTAATCGCCACGGCGCTCCTTCTCAATGACGCTCTGATAGATGCGTCCGGTGGTGATGTTGTTGGCACGGGTGGTCTGAATGCCGGTGAAGCGTTCGTAGTGACCCAGGTCGAGGTCGGTCTCCTGGCCGTCCACCGTGACGTAGCATTCACCGTGTTCGTAAGGGTTAAGTGTGCCCGGGTCGATGTTGATATACGGGTCGAACTTCTGGATGGTAATGTTGAAGCCTCTGGCTTGCAGTAGCTTTCCGATAGAAGAAGATATAATGCCTTTTCCCAGGGACGAGGCAACTCCACCGGTCACGAAGATGTACTTAGTTTCTGCCACGGTAATAGTTGATTTATAGTTTTGCTAAACAATTACTTAGTTATAATGCGTGCAAAAGTACAAAAAAAACTTCATTGCGTAAGTCTGTTAGTCTAAAAAAGCTATATCTTTGTGCTTGTAAACAGGATGTTCGTTAAAAATGCGTAATAGATTCATTCATTTCTTTGTAGTATTGACCGTGTGTTGTTTTCCGGAGTTACAGGCTCGTGTTCGTAAAACCCACAAGGCAGATACGCTGTCGACGTATGCAAAGGTGATGGCACAGTATGTATCCGCATTGGACGAATCGGTTCGGCGGTACGACTCGTTGAAGAATGTCGCGATTGAAGAGAATTATCTCACTCCCTATCATTTCCGCATGTTTGCGCCCCCCACGCTTTATCAGTCGCCCCTGCGGCAGACGATGGATATTGCCTGGACACCTTTTGCCGCTCAAGAGTCTCAGGACGGACTATCGGAGTCCGTGCAGCAGGATTCTGTTCTGATGTGGACGGATTTCTTCAACGCACGCCTAATGGACGTGTACACCCGGCAACCGCAACTGATCACATTGACAGAGCGGGAGTTGAGTCAGGTGGATGATATACGTGAGGAACTGATCCAACCCATTCGGAACAAGGTGAAGTTGGCAGAGAAAACGGTGGATGTGGATCTGGGCGCGGATGTGGATGCGGTGGATCTGGTGGTAAAGAAACCTAACTTCTGGAAGTTTTCCGGCAGTGGATCGCTCCAGTTTTCCCAGTCGTATTTTTCCGATAACTGGTACAAAGGCGGAGAGGACAACTACACCATGCTCGGATTGGTCACGCTGGAGTTGAAGTATAACAATAAGCAGAGGATACAATGGGAAAATAAGCTGGAGATGAAACTTGGTTTCCAAACCATGAAGAGCGATGAGGAGCATAAGTTGAAAACCAATGAGGATTTGTTGCGACTGACGTCCAAATTGGGATATCAAGCCTCGAAGCATTGGTTTTATACCACTGAGGTGCAGGCATCCACACAGTTTTATCCCAGTTATCAGAGCAATAGTAAGAAGGTGCAGTCCGACTTTATGTCGCCGTTTTACCTCTCCGTTTCCGTGGGTATGGACTACAAATTGAATCTTAAGCGATTCAATCTTTCCGCCTATTTGGCTCCCGTCGCCTATAAATTGTCGTATGTAGACCGTGCGGATTTGGCTTCGAGGTTCGGTATGAAACCGTTTCATGTCACCAAGATAGATTTCGGTCCGAATATTACGGTGAACTACAAATGGAATATCTGTAAAAATGTACAATGGGATTCACGTGCCTATTGGTTCAGCAATCTCAAGCTCACCACCATTGAATGGGAAAACACTTTCTCGTTTACGATCAACAAATATCTGGCGAGCAAATTGTTCCTTTATCCGCGTTTGGACGACAGTTCGAAGAAATACTGGAGTGAGGACATGGAAGGTTACTTTATGTTCCGCGAGTGGTTCAGTCTCGGACTTAACTATTCGTTCTGATCCGGTGGCGTGCGGGGAAAATAATTATTTTGGAATCACGAATTATTATCATATAGATATGGGCAATATAGACAACACTGTGGACAACGCGGAGAACGTTTTTTATCAGAATCGGAAGATCGGTAAGTGTGTGGCAGACGGAATGAAATTGTTTGCACGTTATTTTGGAGAATTGTTTCGGATTATGTGGATGCCTTTGGTACTCACGGCGCTATGCGCTTCGGTGGCATCCAGTGCAGTAGCGCCGTTGGCTCGTATGTTGCACGACATGACGCAGTTGGATTTTCTGACGTGGGGAGAATGCTGGACGACAGCAGTGGTGATCATGGGTTTGTTGGTTTTGCTTTTGCCCGGCACGATGTGTTTATCTCAGTTGGTACGGGCTCTTTCTTTATATGCCGACTATGGCCACATTCCCTTGCTCGGGAACAAGATGGTCCGGTCCGGTCTTCATAGCGGTTACGGCCGGGCTTTGGGGTGGAATGCCGGGTGGATGATTCTGGCATTGCTTGTGACTTTGCCAGCCTTGTGGCTGTTGGGCTTGAAGTGGACGTTGGTCGTGGTCTTTCCGGTGGCGATTCTGTTGCTATTCGTCCCCTATTGTGTGATCAGTGTGAGCGGCTTGGTGAAGATGGACTTTCGCATGTCGATACTGCAAACTATAAAAAGTACATTCTGTCATTGGGGACACTGCTATGCTGTGGTGTGTGGTGTCGGACTTCTCACATTGTTGCTCGTGGTGATTAGTTGCATGCCGGCCATTGTGCTTTCTTTTTCGGAGATGAACTACGGGCTGTCCCTGTTGAACGGTGACGCGGTGTCCGTTCCGGCATGTTTCCCTTATGTTCGTTTCGTTTCGGTGTTTTTAGCTTTTGTGCTTTCGTCTATGGCTGTTTGGACGGCATTCTTTTCCTGTGTGTTCCTTTATGTGTCACTGTGTGTGCGGGAGAAGGACGGACTGTTGCAGGAGATGAAGGAGCAGGAGGTTGATTGAAAATCTCGGTCTTATTCTGACTTGAATCGGAGTTACAGATACAAGATAGCCCGATCCATTCCGTTGGAATGTCTCGGGCTATCCCATGTTTTTGACGCGGTTCCATACGTGAACGGAAACATCTGCTAATCATCCAGTTTCAGCAGGTTGCCGTTCAGGTCGAAGTCTGCATCCAAGCCATTGCTGAGTTCTACTTCATAGCGGCGGGTCTTCTTTTCAATCTTCTTTACGTTGACACCCGGAAACTCCTTTTTCAGATATTTACGTATTGTGCCTGGAATGTAGCCGTTGGGTACGAAGACACCTTGTTTACAGTCCACTTCTTTCCATTCACCCTTGTTGTTGAACTCTACTTCCGTGCCGTTGCTCAGCACCACCTCGTATGTGTCGCCCAACAGCGATTTGTCAATCTTGATATAGGATATCTTCTGTGTGGGGAAGTTTTTACTCACGGATGTTTTGGCGGCGGCAGGTAGTTTGCTCATGTCGCGGGTAATCACATCACCGGCCCACAGGCCTGTGGCGGCTACGAGAGCCAATGCTAATGTCGTAACTGTTTTTTTCATACTCTTTATGTGTTAAAGGTTTCTGTACGGCAAAGATAGTACAAAAGGAGAAAAGATGGCCGGAGCTTTGCAAACTTTAACAGACAAGCATCGGGCATAAAATATATGATTTTGAAAATGAATACAATGTACACCATTTAATGTTTTCTAAAATTATAATGTATAATCTAATTTATTTCAGCATAGGTGGCGCCCCTTTGAGCCAAAACTTGGCAGGAAGGCGTAAAGTTCGTATCTTTGAAGAGTGAATTATCAAGCAAGACAGATATGAAGATTGGAGTGATGGTGGCCATGCAGTCCGAATATGAAAGGCTGAAAGCCCGTATGGGAATGACATCGGATACAGGACGGTTGGACAATGGCAACGAATTAAGACTGTTGCAATGCGGTATAGGCAAGGTGAACGCTGCTGTGAATGCCGTGCAGCTGATACGCGACTGGCAGCCGGACTGTGTGATCAGTACGGGGGTGGCCGGAGGTATCGATGCGGTGCTTGGTGTGACGGACGTGGTGGTGGGCAGCAGGCTTGCCTATCATGATGTGTGGTGTGGCGAGGGCAATGTTTATGGACAGGTGCAGGGATTGCCGGCTGTTTTCGAGGCCAACGGTGCATTGGTGGAAGCGGCTATGGCCGTGAAGGGCGAGAGCAGGCTTCACAGCGGATTGATCTGCACCGGTGATTGTTTCATCACGGATTGCGAAGAACTGCAGGCTGTAAAGAGAAAATTTCCCGAAGCGCTTGCCGTTGATATGGAGAGTACGGCCATTGCACAGGCGTGTTATCTGTTCGGGGTGCCGTTTCTCAGTTTCCGCGTCATAAGCGACACGCCCGGATGCGACGGGCATCAGAAGCAATATGAAAATTTCTGGGGCATCATGGCTGAGCGCTCCTTTGCCGTCACATGGCAGTTTCTGTCCTCCTTGCCCGAACAGATATAATAAAGATAAAATCTCACAACAAATGAAAAAGATACCCAGTTTCACTATTGATCACGAGCGACTGCTGCGTGGCATCTATGTATCCCGCCGCGATGAGGTGGGGGATGACATCGTGACTACTTTCGATATACGTATGAAGGAACCCAACCGCGAACCGGCTTTAGCTCCTTCGGCACTCCATACCATTGAACACCTGGCGGCCACTTTCCTGCGCAACCATCCGGTGTGGGCGGACAGGATTGTCTATTGGGGACCTATGGGATGCCTTACGGGCAATTACCTGCTGGTGCGCGGACGGCTGGAGTCGGAGGACGTATTGCCGTTAATGATGGAGACCTTCCGCTTTATAGCCGGTTTCGAGGGCGAGGTGCCGGGAGCGGCACCCCACGACTGTGGTAACTATTTGATGCAAGATCTGCCCATGGCACGTTGGGAAGCAGCTAAATATTTGCATGAAGTGCTTGAACAGGCCACAGAGGCCAATCTCCATTATCCGGATTGACCGGGAAATCTGCCGTTCCGGTTGGTGGAGTGGGATGTTTTTTAAGTATGTTTAAAGTTCCGTACCGGCGAAATATAGAATTATGTTTTGTACGGTTCGGGCTTTTTTTGTTTCTTTGCACGGATTTGCCCGAAGCCCGATAAATATGACACATACAATAGCAGCAAATTTTTGCCTGGCAGCCTTGGTGCTGACGGCTTGTGGAGGCGGCACGGAACGTGACGCACAAGGATTGAAATCCGAATTCAATCAGATAGATAGTGTGACGGAGGTGCAGCACATGCGTGACTACAGTTATCACGACACCGTGAGTAGCGGCGGTCACCTCTATGCCTACGACATCGTGCGTCAGGCAAGTGACACGTTGGGCATCGTGACCGATGAGAACGGTGATCGCTATGCCGATAATTTCATTCGTCTCACGGTGACACGCGATGAAGAGGCCTATTTCTCCCACCGTTTTCTCAAACAGGACTTCGCGGCTTACCTCGATCGGGGATTTCGCAAATCGGCCATTCTGGACGGTATGGCTTTCGACCGCGTTGTAGCCGGGGGCGTTCGCTTTGCTGTCGCTGTGGGTTATCCCATGTCGGACATGTCCATGCCTTTTCTGGTGACGGTGGACGGTAGCGGTGCTTATCGGATAGAGAAGGATGAGGTGCTGGACAACGTGGTGGAAACGCTTGACACCCTCTCTAAATAGTAAAGTAACTTTCCGGTCGGTATGCAATGCAAGATGCAGAACAGCGGACGACTGTTGGGCATGTGCCGCCTGTGTATGTTGGCGGGTATGTTGGCATGGTGGGGATTCCCGCTTTGTGCACAGACCTATCGCGATTGTGTGCGTCAGGCCATGGACGCTCTGGCCAAGGACAGTCTGGACCGGGCTGAGACTTTGCTTCGTCAGGCGATGAGAATCGAACCCTCCCAACGTTCCAATGCGCTTCTTTTCAATCATATCGGACGGATTCAGGAGCGTAGGGGAGAATATAAGGATGCTTTGGAGTCCTACACGTTGGGACTCAATTTATCTCCCCATACATTGGGATTGTTGCTCAACCGAGCGGCACTTTATATGCGGCTCAATCGCCTGGAACGGGCATTGGCCGATTATTCGGCGGTGCTCGACTTGAATGCCGACCATCAGGAGGCTTTGCTCAACAGGGCGTATATCTACGACCGGCAACGCCTCTACAGGCAATCGCGTGCCGACTACGAACGTTTGTTGAAGAAATCCCCCTCGCATGATCGTGCTCTGCTTGGTCTGGCCATCGTGAACGATAAGGACGGGCGTCCTCAGGAGGCTATGGAGATCATGGAGCGTTATGTGCAACTCTTTCCTTCTCGGGCGGAAGGTTATGCCGTGAAGGGCGGAATGGAACTCGCGCGCAAGCAATACGAGTTAGCCTTGTTTGATCTGAACAAGGCTGTGGAGTTGGACGACACGAATCCTGAGATGTACATCAGTCGTGCGGCTTACCATGAGGCGGTGAATGCAAAGGGGGCGGCTCGTGCCGACTTGGAGACGGCACTCCGACTTGGAGCCGATCCCAGTGAGATAGCTTCGCTTTTGTTGGAATTAAAACATTGACGGTTCTTTCGGAAAACAGGAGGAAGGCCAAATGTTTGGATGATAAACGTCATCCCCGCTTCGGTTCGGATTTCAGATGGCCGATGCGGGGATGTCTGTTGATGTATGTGAGGAAAAACAGGTTATTCCGCAGTCAACTCCAGCGCTATGCTTGTCCAAGGGCGACCGAGAGCCTGCCCGACATTCAGTCCGGCATATTTCAGAATCCGTCCGCTCACTACTTTTCCATCCAGATTGCATGGGTGTTCCGGATTATTCGGAGTCAGATCCTTGATGCGGTAGGTTTTGTTGATGTTCACACCGTCCAGACGTATTTTGGGTACAGCCTGATTGTATAGATAATTCATCCGATAGGCAAACACCACGGCGTGTTCCTTTTGCTCGTCGGCATACATCAGGGCGGCTACGGAACTATTGTCATAGGGTGAGATGAGCCGGTATTGCTCTCCGAATTGAACCACTCCGCGCACTTGTTTGTAGGCTGCAATAGCTCTGCGGGAGAAATTCAGCTCCTCCTTGCTCATGTTCTTGGGCTGTATCTCCATGCCCAGACGCCCCGACATGGCTACATCAAAACGGAATTTGATGGGTATCCCACGTCCCGTCTGATGGTTGGGGCTGGCACTGACATGAGATGCCTGGGCTATGGCCGGATAGAAATGACTGGCACCCCACTGGATGAAGATGCGCTGATAGGCATCGGTATTGTCGCTCGTCCAGAACTCGTCAAACCAGGGAAGTAATCCGTAGTTCATGCGTCCCCCGCCGCTGGCACAGAGCTGGACAACGACGTCGGGATATTTCTGACGAATGCGATCAAGCACCTTGTGCAGACCTTCGTGATAGCGGATGTATATCTCACTCTGACTGTGGCGTGGCAGATAAGGTGAGCCGTAGTTCATGATGTCGGCGTTGCAGTCCCATTTGATGTATGCGATTTCCGGATGATCTGTTAGCAGATTGTCTGTGATGGAGAACACATAGTCCTGCACCTTGGGATTACATAGGTCAAGTACAGCCTGGGTGCCGCCACGGCCTTGTATCAGAGGACGGTTGGTCTGGCTGAGCACCCATTCGGGATGCCGCTCATACAGTTCGCTTGAGGTATTCACCATCTCCGGCTCGATCCAGATTCCAAACTTGATGCCGTGTTTGCGGGCGGCTTCCGTCAGACCGGCTATACCCTGTGGAAGTTTTTTCTGGCACACCGTCCAGTCGCCAAGGCTGGTATGGTCGTTGTCCCGGGGGTATTTGTCGCCAAACCATCCGTCGTCCATTACGAATAATTCGCCGCCGAGATCGGCAATGTCCGCCATCATTTGTTCCATCACCTCCTGATTGACATTGAAGTAAACGCCTTCCCAACTGTTGAGCAGAATGTTCCGTGGTTTATCACCGTGCGCCAGTCCGTATTTGCGTGCCCATTTGTGGAACGCACGGCTCACGCCTCCTTTACCTTCCTGCGAGAAAGTCATTACAAATTCCGGTGTGCGGAAGGTCTCACCTGCTTTCAGGGTCAGGGACGAGGTCTCCTCGTTAATGCCGCTTATCACGGACAGGCTGTTGTTGTCGGCAATGATTCGGGTTTTGTAGTTACCGCTCCAGAGCAGGTTGCCTCCAAACACCTCACCTTTGTTTTCCAAAGATTTACCGTTCTGCGAAATCATGAATCCGGGGTTGGAGGAGAAAGCGTTTCTCAGTCCGCCCTTGTCGGATATTGTACATTGTCCGTTAGGGATCCGCTCTTCGCTCATCCCGTTCTCGCAGCCCCAGCCGCCATGGAATTGTGTCAGATAGTTGTCGCTCCGCGTCAAGGGAATGCAGGCACTGGCAAACGTGAGCAATTTCATCGCTCCCTTCTTGGAACGGTTGTTCAGTTCTGTCCATGTGGAGAACACCTCCGTATCGCGATAGCGGCGGAAGAACTGTCTGACTGTAAACGGATACACTTTATCTTCGAAGGTGAGAACCAGCAGTTCTCCCTTCTCGTCCGCGGTACGTTGCATGTCTGTCATGCCGAGATCCAGACTCATGTTGCCATCCGGCATTTCCACGGCCATAGCTTTTTCTCCGGACGAATACAGGCCGAAGAGGGGCAGGGTGTTTCCCGTGTAATTGGATTGTATGCCGAAGAAACCGCCGATGTCTCTGTCTTCAATCTTCGGACCGAAATACTGGTAGTAGGCTGTTCCGCCGTCATTGGTGGTAACGACCAGGGACGACCGGTCTGCACTGAGTACATGTGTGCGGTTTTGCGCTCCGACATATTCTCCGGAGCAGAGCAGGCATATTGTGCCTGCAAGCCAAAGTTTGTTCATAGCAGCATCGATTAAGATTATTTAATGCAAAAATAGTGATTTTCCGGATACCGGCCGGTCGGGGGATACAAAAAGGTATTCCTTTTTTCGGAAAAAAGCTGGGGTATCGAGGTTGGTGGGTGCAAGGCGAGGGATAAGGCGAAGGGAAATCGGCCGGGACAGCATGGAATGAAGCGTACCCCGGCCGACGGTAGTGTCAGGCAAATGTTTTCAGAATTTCCTCCCACCGATCACAGAGCGTCTGCATGGAGGGGAAGAGCAGGTTGGCACCGGCGTCTGTGAGCACACTGTCGGGTAGGGGGCCGGTGTTGACGGCTATGGTGAAGATGTCGGCAGCAGTTCCCGCCTGCACACCCAGCGGGGCGTTTTCCACAACCAATGCTTCCCACGGCTGCACGCCAGCTTTCTGCAACCCCATCAAGTAGGGCTCGGGATTCGGTTTACCGTATTTTACGTCAAAGCTGGTGACCATACGTTCGCGTACAAAGATGCCGGGGAAATGGCTGTTCAGGCGGTCTATCAACGACAATTGTCCGGAGCCGGTGACCAAGACTGGCAGGCATCCCGACAACTTTACCTTGTTGAGCAAGGCTGCGGCACCGGGCATTTCCTCGGCTTCGGGACAGGTATTGAACACAGCCGACTTACCTTTGTACACCTCCTGTATCTCTTCCTCTGTGGCATTTCGTCCCCAATACCGTTGTGCAAGGATGTTGATGGTTCCCGCACCGGTACGTCCTTCGTGCATATATGCCTCTTCGGGTGTCATGCGTAGGCCGAACTCTGTGGCGGCATGACTCCATGCATAGGCGTGATTGGGCATAGAATCGAACAGGACACCGTCCATATCAAAGAGTACGGCTTTGAGCCGTGTAGACTCAAAGCCGTGTGTTTGGAGATAAAGTTCTTTCTCTTTCTCAAACATGGGCGGAAGAGATTACTTCAGACGTGCCTGAATGGCTTCGCTTTCCTTCTCGTAGCCCGGTTTGTTGAGCAGGGCGAACATATTCTTCTTGTAGGCTTCCACACCGGGCTGATTGAACGTGTTTACCTGAAGGAGATTGCCGCTGATGCCGCAAGCTTTCTCAAAGAAATAGATGATCTGTCCTAGGTAGTATTCGTTGAGTGTGGGAACGATGAGTCGCATATTAGGCACGCCACCGTCCACGTGAGCCAGTTGGGTGCCCAGTTCGGCCATCTTGTTAACTTCGTCCACACGCTTGCCGGCCAGGAAGTTCAGTCCGTCCAGATTTTCCTCATCGGAGGGGAAAAGCAGATGGTGATTGGGCTGTTCGATGCTGATGACAGTTTCGAAGATGGTGCGTTCGCCTTCCTGGATCCACTGTCCCATGGAGTGGAGGTCGGTGGTGAAATCAACAGCTGCGGGGAAGATACCCTTGCCGTCCTTACCCTCAGACTCACCGTAGAGTTGTTTCCACCATTCATTCATGAAGTGGAGTTTGGGCTGGTAATTCACCAGAATTTCAATCTTTTTGCCATCTTGATAGAGAGCGTTGCGGCATGCGGCGTACACGGCAGAGGGGTTTTCCATGAAGGGGACGTCGAGGGCTGTAGCCTTCTCCATGTCGGCGGCACCTGCCACTAACTGTTCGATGTCGAATCCGGCTACAGCAATGGGGAGCAGACCCACCGGAGTGAGCACGGAGAAGCGTCCGCCCACGTTATCGGGGATAATGAAACTCTTGTAACCTTCCTTGTCTGCTGTGGTGCGTGCGGCGCCTTTTTTAGCATCCGTGACGGCCACAATCACCTTGCGGGCCATATCCTTGCCGCGCTGTTCTTCACACTGCTTTTTCAGCAGACGGAAGGCCAAAGCAGTCTCGGTGGTGGTACCGCTTTTGGAGATATTGATGACACCGAACTTCTTACCCTTCAGGTATGCGCATAGTTCGGCCAGATAGTCTTCGCCGATGTTGTTTCCGGCAAACAGGATGACGGGATTCTTGCCGTCATTGGTCAGCCACTGGAAACTGTTGCTCAGTGCCTCGATGACAGCGCGTGCTCCCAGATAGCTTCCGCCAATACCGGCTACGACAACAGCCTCGCAGTTTTCACGAAGCACCTGAGCCGTGGCATTCAGCTCGGTCAGCAACTCTTGGCTAATGGAAGAGGGCAAGTGGAGCCATCCCAGGAAATCGTTGCCCGGACAAGTTCCGTTTTCCAAGGCTTCCTGTGCAGCCTTTACCTGCGGCTCGTAGGCCGTGAGGGCGTCGGCAGCCAGGAACTGGCTTGCCTTTGTAATGTCTAATTGAATGTTATTCATCTTTTTACGCTTATAGTTTTTATTTGTATGTGTTATCTGAAAGAATCGGTGAGCAACTTGATTTCCACACTGGGTGAGATGCGTTCGTAGAGGATGTTGTACACAGCATCTAAAATGGGCATGTTGACATGCAGATGCTTGTTGATGTCCTTCATGCATTTGGTGCCGTAGTAGCCCTCGGCAATCATTTCCATTTCTATTTGTGCGCTCTTTACGCTGTATCCCTTGCCGATCATGGTGCCGAACACACGGTTGCGGCTGAAGTTGGAATAACCCGTCACCAACAGGTCACCCACGTAGACAGAGTCGATGATGCTGCGCTCGATGGGATGCACGGTGCGCAACAGGCGATCCATTTCCTGCACGGCATTGGACATCAGGACTGCCTGAAAGTTATCTCCGTATTTCAGTCCGTGACAGATGCCGGCGGCTATGGCATACACATTTTTGAGCACCGAGGCATATTCGATGCCGATGACGTCGTCGCTTGTCTTGGTTTTCACGTATTCGCTGGCCAACATATCGGCAAAGCATTGTGCTTTGTTCAGATCCGCGCATCCCACGGTGAGGTAGGTGAGGCGCCCCAATGCCACTTCCTCGGCATGACTGGGACCGCCCAGCACGGCCAGATTCTCGTCGGGTACATTGTAGACTTGGTGAAAGTATTCGGAACATACGAGATTATCATCAGGAACAATACCTTTGATGGCAGTGACGATAAACTTGTCGCGCAGGCGTGTCTTCAGTTTCTTCAGGTGGCTTTTCAGATAAGGAGAGGGCGTGACGAAAATCAGAGTGTCCGCGCTTTCTACCACCTTATTTATATCCGAAGAGAAATGAATGCGGTTGACATCGAAGTGTACGCTGGTGAGATAGGCCGGATTGTGCCCTAAACGGCGAAACTCTTCAATGCGGTCGTCCCGTCGCATATACCAGTAGATGGAATCATTTTGCTCCAGCATCATCTTGGCGATGGCGGTAGCCCAGCTACCGCCTCCCATGATGGCTATGGTTCCGCAATTCTCCATGCTGTCCTGCGTTTATTTCACGTTTTCAATCCATGCTGCCACGTCGTTGACAGACGGTTTGACGATGTCCAGTTTGAATTTCTTCAGTATCTCGCCGATTTGTTGTTGCACCTTCTGCGGGTTTGCACCGTCAAGGTCGCTCACCAGATTGTATCCGGCCTTCTGCAGCACGGGAACAATTTCTTCGGGCACACCGATTTCCACGTATTTGGCCATATTGTCTTTCGGGGCCTTCTTTTCGGGTTTCATGGTGGGGAAGAGCAACACTTCCTGGATGGTGGGCTGTCCGGTCATGAGTATGGCCAAGCGGTCTATGCCGATACCGATGCCGCTGGTGGGGGGCATACCGTATTGCAGAGCGCGCAGGAAGTCGTGGTCGATGACCATGGCTTCGTCGTCGCCCTTGTCAGCCAGTTTCATTTGGTCGATAAAGCGTTCCTCCTGATCGATGGGGTCGTTCAACTCGGAGTAGGCATTGGCCAGTTCCTTACCGTTTACCATCAGTTCGAAGCGCTCTGTCAATCCCGGCTTGGAGCGGTGCATCTTGGTGAGCGGACTCATTTCCACGGGGTAGTCCGTGATGAAGGTCGGCTGGATGAATGTACCTTCACAGTATTCACCGAATATCTCGTCAATGAGTTTGCCTTTGCCCATCGTATCGTCAATCTCCATGTTGAGTTCCTTGCACACGGCGCGTATCTCATCCTCGCTCTTTCCGTTGAGGTCGTGCCCGGTCTTTTCCTTGATGGCATCCAAAATGGGCAGGCGACGGTAGGGAGCTTTGAAGCTTACCGTGTGTTCACCTATCTGCACCTCGGTCGTACCGTTCACGGCAAGACAGATTCTTTCCAGCAACTGTTCGGTGAAACTCATCATCCAATTGTAGTCCTTGTAGCTGACGTACAGCTCCATGCAGGTGAACTCGGGATTGTGGGAGCGGTCCATACCTTCGTTGCGGAAGTTGCGTCCGATTTCATATACGCCTTCAAATCCGCCCACAATGAGCCTTTTAAGATAGAGTTCGGTGGCGATGCGCAGATACAGATCGATGTCCAGCGCGTTGTGGTGGGTGATGAACGGACGTGCGCTGGCACCGCCGGCAATCTGCTGCAGGATGGGGGTCTCCACTTCAGTGAATCCAGCTTCGTCAAACACCTGACGCATGGTGCGTAGGATGGTGGCACGCTTCTGGAACGTGTCTTTTACTCCCTGATTGACTACCAGATCGACATAGCGCTGACGGTAGCGAAGTTCGGGGTCATCGAAAGAGTCGTATACCTCTCCGTCCTTAACTTTCACGATGGGCAGTGGCTTGATGCTCTTTGCCAATACGGTCAGTTCGCGGGCATGGATGCTTATTTCGCCGGTCTGAGTGCGGAACACGAAACCTTTCACACCGATGAAGTCTCCCAGATCGAGCAACTTCTTGAATACAATGTTATATAAATCCTTGTTTTCCTCCGGACAGATGTCGTCTCGGGTGATATATACTTGTATGCGTCCTTTGGAATCCTGTATCTCGATAAACGAAGCCTTACCCATGATGCGACGGCTCATCATGCGGCCGGCGATGCAGACTTCACGCGGTTCGTCCTCGTCAGAGAACTCGTTGCGGATGTCGGTTGAGAAGGCATTGGTGGGATATTCGGCGGCGGGATAAGGGTCAATGCCCATGGTCCGCAATTCGTTCAGGTTGTTTCGTCTGACAATTTCCTGTTCGCTTAATTCTAAAATATTCATTTTTGAATGGTATTTCACTATTTCTGTGCAAAAATACAAAAGTTTTTCGTGATGAACGCACTTTTCATCAAATACTTGTCACTGAAAGTCTTCATATACGTAGACATTTGTTTCTTTCCGACTGAATCCCATCGAGCGATACAGGGCGTTGGCGGCAATGCGGGAGGGACGAGAGGTGAAGAGCAAGTGTTTTACTCCGCGTTGTTGAAGATAGGTCACGGCAAAGTTTACAAGTTGCTTTCCTATGCCTTTTCCTTGTGCTTCGGGGAGCACCGCTACGTCTTCCAGGCTGGCTTTTCTGCCAGTGGGGCTAGCATATATTCCCACCGTGCACATGCCCACGATTTTGTTCCTTTCGCGGGCCACCAGCAGATGGCTGTCCGACGTGTGCAGCACATCATCAAGGAGTGCAGGGCTTAGTAGGCGATGTGTGCTCAATGTGCTCACCAGCTGTTTGAGTGATTGATAGTCCGTATCATTGTAGGTTGTAAGTTCTTCTATAGTCATATCGGTCAAAAAAAACTGTTGAAAATGTTGCACTTCCGGGAGTGGATTTTATTCTTTTCCTTTCTTTCCGAAGTCGGGGTCTATGTGCAGGCGTGAGGTCACACCCACGGTGACGAGGCAGCAAGCCATGACGATAAGGAAAAAATGGAAATAGCCCACTTGTTCCTGAAGCCATCCGGCCATCATGCCCGGCAACATCATGGACAGTGCCATGAAACCTGTGCAAAAGGCATAATGTGTGGTTTGGTGAGTTCCACGGGAATAGTAGAGCAGGAAGAGCATGTAGGCGGTGAAACCGAATCCGTAGCCGAACTGTTCGATAAAGAAACATCCGCTGATGAGAATCAGGTTGTGTGTCTGGTAATGGCTTAGCAACACATATACCAGATCGGGGAGGGTAAGACACCACACCATGGGCCAGAGCCATTTCTTCAGTCCGTCGCGTGCGGCTGCCAGTCCGCCGATTACGCCTCCCACGGTCAGTCCGATCACCCCGACGGTGCCCTGTGCCATGCCTTGCTCCTGCGGCGAGAGCCCCAGTCCGCCATTGGCAACAGAATCTATGAGAAACAGTCCCGACATTTTAACCAGTAGAGCTTCGGGCAACCGATAGAGTAACATGAAGGTTAATGCCGTAAGAAATTGTGGTTTATGTAGAAATGAAATGACTGTCTTGTTGAAGTCATTCCATAATTGTTTTACGACAATCTCTTTGGTTGGCACATCGCGCTTGGCACGGGGCAGAAGAGCCGAGTGGTAAAGCGTGAGGGCGAAAAATACAGCTGCAAGGAAGTAAAAGGTCAGGCTCCAGGAGTAGGCTATACGTCGTGTATAGGTTTCCAACAGGCCGGCCAGTGCCAGCAATCCTCCTTGTCCGGCGATGGTGGCAATGCGGTAGAACGTGCTCCGGATACCCACATACAGGCTTTGCTCGTGTGAGTCCAGTTCCAGCATGTAATATCCGTCGGCTGCGATATCGTGTGTGGCACTACTGAAGGCCATTAGCCAGAAGCAGGCCAGTGTGGCTTGCAGGAAATGCGATGTGGGGATAGTGAATGCCAATCCGCCCAATGAGGCACCGATAAGGATCTGCATGGTCAGAATCCACCAACGTTTGGTGCGGATCAGATCCACGAAGGGACTCCACAGGGGTTTGATGACCCACGGCAGATAGAGCCAGCTGGTGTAGAACGCGATGTCAGCATTGGATAGTCCCAGACGCTTATACATGGTTACCGAGATAGTCATCACGGCCACATAGGGTAAGGCCTCGGCAAAATAAAGAGTGGGAATCCAGTGCCATGGATTGTTTCGGCTACCGAATATACGTTGCCTTCTTTTGTGCATACGGCTTCTTTATTTGTATAATTTTCTGAGTTGGGTGTCCCTGTAATAGTGATGCAGGATATCGTCATACCGGTATCCCTTGGCACCCATAACTGCGGCGCCTATCTGACACATTCCCACGCCGTGACCCCATCCGGCTCCTGTCAGTACGAATTTGCCGGGGATGCCGTCGGCATCCACATCGAGTTTGTCCACCACAAAGGCGGAACTGAATAAATGGGTTTTGCTCAATGTGCGGCGTATCTCCAGCTCTTTTCCGATGGTGATGGTGTGTTCAGTCCCCACTATCTTCAACTTGCTGATGTGGCCTCCATGTCCTCGTTCCACGGCAATCAGGTCGATGATGGATCCATAGTCGCTTTTCAGATTCCCGCTGATCAGACGGCTTATTTCGTCTTGTGTGTATTCCACTTTCCAGCGGTAGAAGTCGGTCGTCTCGCGGTCATAGTCGTTCAGCACTTGCTGGAGAATCTCCGGATCGTGTGTGTTGCAGAATGAGGTCGGGTTGCTCCGTATCCATTGTTCGGCTTCCGTCTCCTGAGACAGGTCGGGCAGCACGGTTCCGGTATCTGTCGCATTCCAGTCGCGGATGGAGGTGAGGTAGGACTTATGATGGTTTTCCCAGCAATATTCAAATTCCTCCGTGGCTCCTCCACAGCATTTGGAAAAGCGCGTGTCACAAATCTCTTCTCCACTCACAAGAATCTGTCCGCGTGTGGCTTTTACGGCTTCAATTACCTTCTCGTTCCAGGCACGTGTGATGCCTTGATAGCGCTGGCAGTGGTCGTCGGCACAGACGTCAAACAGGGTATGGTCTTCCCGGTCGTACCAGCGGATCGACTCCGTGTCTGTCTTGATGAATGAGAAGAAACTTCCGCTATGGCCTTCCAATGACCGGCGTTTTCTCATCTGCGCATAGAGCCAACTGCGGCTGATGACGGCTGAGGCTTTCAGGAACTCCAGTGAGCAAGCCGCACTCATTTCGCTGGATATGACGCTGATGAGGTAGTCTTCGGCTGGCAACTGGTTGATGGCTGTAATCTTACCTTCCTCGACAATCAGTTTCAGTGTGCCACTGAATATTTGTGTCTCCTGCCGTTCCCAGTGAAAACGGATGCCGATGGTGACGTTGAAGAGTGAGAACGAGGCGTTGCGTTCCTGGGGCACGAAGGTCAGTTCGCGATATACGTTTCCGTTCCACAATATACCACCTTCGTGATATTTCACGATTTGGTCGCCTCTCACGGTCTCGCCTTTGGCCGAGTAGTTGGTGTTGAGTGAGAAGTGGAGTTGTATGTCACTCATAATTCCTACATTCACGATGGGTTCTTTTTGCAGGCTGTCTTCCTTGGAGCTTATTTCGTTTTTCTCGTCTTTGGCTTGTTTGTCCTCTCCTTTAATGTGACTGATGATCGGTTTCAGTTCTTCGGGCGAAAGGGTCACCTCACGCAGGATGTTTGTTGCGGTCTCGGCCGTCAGGCGCTGGAAATCCTCCCGACGCGGTGTGATCAGCAGGCCACCCATGTCGATGGCGCCGGGGCTGACGAGCATGCGCGCTTCACCTTCGGCTGTATAGCAGGCAGGCCGGTGTTTCTTGCGCGGGAATATCAGGGTGATCAGCTCGTCCTCTCGTCCGGTGGTTCCGGGTTGTCTCCAGCACAGGATGTTCATCATCGGCTCTGAATCTCCGACCGGAACAGGCAATGCCTTGTATAGTTTTTCAAACAGCAGACACTTTGTGGATGCCGATGGTGCGGAACGGATGACGAATACCGGACACACATAACCTGTGAGCAGAAACAGACCGCAGTGTGTGGCTGAATGTCCGGAGTCTTCCAATTCCACTTCCTGCTCGGGCGACAGAGGATAGAGCTTTTCCATTTTGTTTTCGTAAAGGCTCCAGTCCCGCTCAATGGGTAGCATGCCCCGGCTGCCGGCTTGCAGGTGCATGTGGTCGGGGGCTGAAGCACCGCATGACGGTCCGTTGTAGAACACCATGTAGTCGGGCAGATGCCAGGCCATACGTCTCAGTGTATCAAAGTGTCCGGCTATGGCCTGCGGCTTGTGGCGCCGGGTGGGGATGGTGAAGTGCTCCGGCAGTATGGGGAAAGGGTTCACCAGCAGTTGGTAGTGTTTGGCAATCGGCAGACTGATTTGTTCGTCCGGGCGATGATGGTCGCACAGGAAACAGGGGCGTTTCTCGATGGCCGCCTTATCCATGCGTGCTCCGGTGGATACGATGCGTGCGGGATTGTATTGGGCTTGCAGCAGTCCGTCGCCCACTGTCCATTCGCGTGTCTCCACCGAGGAAAGGGCATCGTAGCGTTGTCTGGCTTCCGGCCAAATGGTCAGCTGCTTGTCAAAGAACGTCTTGGCTTCGTCCTTTTCAGGTATATGTTCCCATTTTTCATTCAGTGCTTGGCGGGCGGTGATCTCCAGCGTGCGCAGTCTGTCCTTGTACAGGTTGTTGCGGTTCACTTTATCCACGCTCAGTGCGGCGTCAGAGTTGCCGTCCCAGCGTCGGCACAGATAGAGTTCGTCATAAATCCGTCCGATACGGAAGCGTCGGGACAGACACAGCCCCAGTGCGTAGTCCTCGCCGTAACTGGTGTTGGGTATTTGCCATTGGCGCAGCATGGGAGTGTAGAAGGCGCGCGGTGCGCCCAGCCCGTTGATGCGCAGGGCGTTGTTGCGTCCGTTTTCCGGCGTCCATTCGCGGTGATCTATCAGTCCCGGCGGAAGGGTTTGCAGGTCGAAGTCTGTCATACGGTAGGAACCGATTACCATGGCTGCTCTTTGCTCATGGAAAGCCTTGACAATACGTTGCAGCGTCTGCGGTCCGCTATACAGGTCGTCCGAGTCCAGTTGCACGGCAAATCGTCCGCAGAGAGGGTGATGGATCGCCATATTCCAGCATCCGCCGATCCCCAGATCGTTGCGTTCGGGAATGAGGTGGATTACCCGTTCGTCGCAGTTGAAGGATTTGATTATGTCTGTTGTCCCGTCGTCCGAACCGTTATCCACCACAATCACGTTGAATGCAAAATCCGTCTCCTGGGTCAGTACGCTGCGGATGGCATCGCCGATGGTGCGCACCCTGTTGCGTACAGGGATGACAACGGAAGCTTCGCAGGGAAAATCTCCGGTCTCCAGTTCCAATTCGTCTATTTCGTCCGGAGCCAGCCAAGCGTGGATGGCTTTCAGATGGTGGGTGCAGGCCGTCTCCATCTCCATTTGTGCTTCGCGGTTGCGCGGGTTCACATAGTCAAACTGCTTTTCTCCGCTCTTTCGCGTGTCCGGTTCTTCCTCTGTGTAGAGATACTCGTTCAGGTGAAAGGGCATTCCTTTTCGGGTCAGGAACAAGCGTAGGTCATACCAGCCTGCATAACGGTAGTTGGGTACGTCGGTACGGCAGAAATACTCCTTCAGATAGTCCGTGCGCAACAGCAGTAGTGACCCGAAGGCAAAGTCGTCTCTCACACTTCCTGTCTGATAGTCAATCACAGGGTTGGGCACGAGTCGCCCCTCTTGTGTAAGATGATGATCGGCATAAATAAACGGTGCCCGGGTGTCTTCAGCCACCTGCAACAGGCGATCCAAAGCATGAAAGCCAAGGCGTAGCGGGGTGGTTTTGATATAGTATAGGCAATAGGATGCCGTGGCTGTTTCGGCAATGGCTCGCAGGGTGGTTGTGCTCCACAGATTGTCGGCCTGCAGCGCCTTGTCTGCTTGGAGTCTGACTGATTTTGCATGTTCGCGTAGCGTCAGCAGGCAGATTCGACCCACGGCCGGTTGGTTGTGGAAAGCGCTCAGGGTGGAAGCCGTATCGGCTTCGTTGGTGTGGGGGATGAAACAGTCGATATAGGGTTTCATAAATATGCAGATTAACCGATCGGTAGATCGGGATTACTATATATCTGCAAATTTACTAAAAAGCGATAGAATATAACGGATTTTGGCTTGAATTTCACGCATACATTGTTGTAAATCATGTATCCGTTGCACGGATGGGAACGGGGTGTTGTCATCCTCCGGAGTACACCGTCTTTTTGTTGTCTCCATTTTCGTTACAAAACAAGGTCGTTTTCAGAAAAGCCGGAAAGCAGTGGGATTTTTTTTCTTTGTCTTACACGTAAAATACGTATAAATATGCTTTGTTAGCATCGTTTTATCGGCCACCGTATCCATTCGAGGCAGACCGGCTTGTTTCGGACGATTGCAGGGTGTTTGTTATATATCTCGTCGAGATGTTCGTGTCTCTTAAAAAAATAGGTGCAGGCCTTACGTCTGCACCTATTTATATCGGGTGATTTGTTTTTATTCAGTTCTGGATATTATCCTTCGATAGCACCCTGCGCGGCCGCGAGGCGTGCGATGGGCACGCGGAACGGAGAACATGATGCATAGTCCATGCCCACCTTGGCGCAGAACTTGACAGACGACGGCTCACCACCGTGCTCACCGCAGATACCGGTGCGCATGCCCGGGCGTACGGCGCGTCCTTTTTCTACAGCCATCTTGATGAGTTGGCCTACACCGTTCTGATCCAGCACCTGGAACGGGTCTACCTTCAGAATCTTCTTCTCCAGATAAGCCGGCAGGAAGCTTGCAATGTCATCTCGGGAGTAACCGAAAGTCATCTGGGTCAGGTCGTTTGTTCCGAATGAGAAGTACTCGGCTTCGGTTGCAATGCGGTCGGCTGTCAGAGCGGCACGAGGAATTTCGATCATTGTACCGATCTCGAATTCGATTTCCACGCCTTCTTCGGCAAACACTTCCTTGGCAGTCTTCTGAATCACTTCCTTCTGCTGCTTCAGTTCATACAGGATACCGATAAGCGGAACCATGATCTCGGGCATCGGATTCTTACCTTCCTTCTTCAGTTCACAGGCAGCGCTCAGGATGGCGCGTGTCTGCATGGCTGTGATTTCGGGGAATGTGATACCCAAGCGGCAACCGCGGTGACCCAGCATCGGGTTGTTCTCGGCCAGGCTGGCCACACGCTTCTGGATTTCCTCTACGCTAATGCCCATTTCCTTGGCCATTGTCTCCTGGCCTTTCAGATCGTGGGGGACAAACTCGTGCAAGGGTGGATCAAGCAAACGGATGTTCACCGGACAACCGTCCATGGCTTCCAAAATGCCCTTGAAGTCGGCTTTCTGGAAAGGAAGCAATTTGGCCAAAGCCTTTTCGCGGCCTTCCACGTTGTCGGCCAGAATCATCTCACGCATGGCAACAATCTTCTGGTCGTCGAAGAACATGTGCTCCGTGCGGGTCAGGCCGATACCCTTGGCACCGAATGCACGAGCCACGCGGGCGTCGTGCGGAGTGTCGGCATTGGTGCGTACCTGCAACTTCGTGTACTTGTCGCACAGATCCATCAGCTCCTTGAAGTCGCCCGACAGTTCGGCTGCCTTGGTGGGCACTTCGCCTGCATATACCTGTCCGGTGGAACCGTTGATGGAGATGTAGTCACCTTCTTTATATACAACGCCTTCAATCTCCACTGTCTTGTTCTTGTAGTTGACGTTGATGGCACCTGCACCGGATACGCAGCACTTGCCCATACCGCGGGCCACAACGGCTGCGTGGGAGGTCATACCGCCACGTGCTGTCAGGATACCTTCGGCAGCCGACATGCCGGCCAGGTCTTCGGGAGATGTCTCGATACGAACCATCACCACGCGGTGGCCGTCGTTGTGCCATGCCTGGGCATCATCTGCATGGAAAACAATCTGTCCGCAGGCGGCACCCGGAGAAGCAGGCAGACCTTGTGTGATGACTTTAGCTTTCTTCAGGGCGTCTTTGTCGAATACGGGGTGGAGCAACTCGTCCAGTTTCTGAGGCTCGCAGCGCAACAAGGCGGTCTTCTCGTCGATCAGGCCTTCATGCACCAAATCCATGGCGATCTTCACCATGGCTGTACCCGTGCGTTTACCGTTGCGTGTCTGCAGGAACCACAGTTTGCCTTCCTGTACGGTGAACTCCATATCCTGCATATCGCAGTAGTGCTTCTCCAGTTTGTCCTGAATAGCATCCAGTTCCTTGTAGATTTCGGGCATGGCTTCTTCCATTGAGGGGAAGTTGGCGGCACGGTTTTCTTCGCTGATACCCTGTAGGGCTGCCCAGCGGCGTGAGCCTTCGATGGTGATCTGCTGGGGTGTGCGGATACCGGCAACCACATCCTCGCCTTGTGCGTTCACCAGATACTCACCGTTGAACAGGTTCTCGCCCGTGGCGGCATCGCGGCTGAAGCAGACACCGGTAGCGGACGTCTCGCCCATGTTTCCGAACACCATGGCCATGACAGACACTGCCGTACCCCATTCGTCGGGTATTCCCTCCATCTTGCGGTAGAGGATGGCGCGCTCGTTCATCCAACTACGGAACACGGCGCAGATAGCTCCCCACAACTGTTCCATCGGGTCGGTGGGGAAATCGCAGCCGGTCTGTTCCTTGATGGCCTTTTTGAAACGGTTCACCAGATCCTTCAGTTCTTCGACTGTCAGATCCTTGTCCAGTTTGATGCCGCGGATGGCCTTCACCTCTTCGATGATGGCTTCAAACGGATCGATATCCTCCTTGTTGACGGGTTTCATTCCGAGCACAACATCGCCATACATCTGCACGAAACGACGGTAAGAGTCGTAAACGAAGTGAGGGTTGCCGGTCTTCTTCACCATCCCTTCGGCTACGGCATCGTTCAGACCCAGGTTGAGGATTGTGTCCATCATACCCGGCATGGAAGCGCGTGCACCGGAGCGAACGGATACCAGCAACGGGTTCTCCACATCTCCGAATTTACTATTCATCAACTTCTCCACGTGGGCAACAGCGTTGTTCACCTCATCCTGAAGAATCTCGACTATTTTCTCTTGTCCAACGGCATAATATTCGTTGCAGACGTCTGTGGCAATGGTGAATCCCGGGGGGACAGGGACACCGATCAGGTTCATTTCCGCCAGATTGGCGCCTTTTCCACCCAATCGCTCACGCATTTGTGCATTACCTTCGGCTTGTCCGTTCCCAAAGGTATAAACTCTTTTTTCACTCATCTTTTTAATAAGATTATTGTTAGTTAACAAAATGTTCTAATGCAAACTTAGTGAAAAAATGAATAATACAAAAGGAAAACAAATAAAAAATCCTTGTTTTTTTACTACTTTTGTCAACCGTAAGTATCAAAAGTATATATAACACATACTGTATATGGCTCGTAAGAGAAAAGAACCGATTGTATTGGAGAACGTTACCATCACAGATGTAGCCGCCGAGGGCAAGGCGCTCGCCCGTGTGGATGACATGGTGGTATTTGTTCCTTATGTGGTACCCGGCGATGTGGTGGATCTGCGCGTGCAGCGCAAAAAACATAGATATTGCGAGGCGGTGGCCATTCGTTTTCATCATTATTCAGAGCAACGTGCCCAGCCGTTTTGCCCGCATTTCGGCGTGTGCGGAGGATGTAAGTGGCAGTGCTTGCCTTATTTCGAACAATTGCGCTACAAACAGCAGCAGGTGGTGGACAATCTGACCCGCATCGGCAAGGTGGAATTGTCCGGTGTGATGCCCATTCTGGGATCCATGCAGACACGTTGCTACCGCAATAAACTTGAGTTCGGTTTTTGCAACCGGCGCTGGCTCACGCCCGAGGAGATTGCTTCGGGCAAGACGTATGAGCATACGGATGCAGTGGGCTTTCATACGGTGGGCTCTTTCGATAAAATTCTGCCCATCGAGCGTTGCGAACTGATGGATGACATCAACAACCGTGTGCGCAATGCACTGCGTGATTACGGTTACGACCATGGACTGACGTTCTACGACCAACGCGAGCACACAGGATTGCTGCGCAACATGATGATCCGCACGTCCAACACCGGAGGGCTGATGTTGTTGATGCAATTCTGTATCAACAACGACGATGAACACCGGCAGGCCATGGGGCTCATGCAGTATGCCGCCGATAAGTTTCCTGAGATCACATCCCTGCTCTATGTCAACAACCGCAAGTTCAACGATACCATCGGTGATCAGGAGGTCGTCGTGTTTAAGGGTGACGACCATATCTTTTTGGAGATGGAAGGATTGCGATTTAAGGTGGGACCAAAGAGTTTCTATCAGACCAACACGGAGCAAGCGTATGAACTTTATAAAGTTGCCCGTGCGTTTGCCGGTCTCACCGGGCGGGAACTGGTATACGATCTTTATACCGGTACCGGAACGATTGCCAATTTCGTGGCTCGTCAAGCCCGTCAGGTGATAGGCATAGAATATGTTCCCGAGGCCATTGAGGACGCCAAGGTCAACTCGCGGATAAACGGTATTGAAAACACGTTGTTCTACGCTGGAGATATGAAGGATATGCTCAATCGTGAGTTTATCGGGAAACACGGACGCCCTGATGTGATTATCACCGATCCTCCGCGTGCGGGTATGCATCAGGATGTGATAGACGTTCTTTTGTTTGCCGCTCCCGATCGGATCGTTTATGTAAGTTGCAATCCCGCCACTCAGGCACGTGACCTGGCATTGCTCAACGAGGCCTATCGTGTGGTCGCCGTTCAGGCTGTAGACATGTTTCCCCACACTCAGCATGTGGAGAACGTGGTTTTGTTGGAGCGTCGTAAGTAAGGGGCGGCGGAAAAAGAAAATCCCGCATGAATTTCGTGGTTTACACCGGATTCATGCGGGATTATTTGGTGGTAAGAGGAATCGAAGTTAAATCTCTACTTCCTCCTTCATGTCAATTTCGTCTCCCGTGATGTCTACAAATTCATATTGAAGGAAGGCCAGACTCTGCTTGGGCAGCACTTTTACTCCCAGTCCGTATTTCATTTGCCATTTTCTCTTCAGGGACAAGATGCCCTGGTTGATATATGCAGCCACATAGGGGTGGACATACAAAGTGAATTGCTTGATGCCAATTTTCTTGACCAAGGTGTTGATTTTACCTTCCAGTTTTTCTGCAAACAGATAGCTGGACTTGATGGTTCCTTTGCCGAAACAAGTGGGGCATGTCTCTTCCACGTGTACATCCATCACCGGACGTACACGTTGGCGTGTGATTTGCATGAGGCCGAATTTGCTGAGAGGGAGTATGTTGTGGCGTGCGCGATCTTTCTTCATATTTTCGCACATGCGTTCATACAGTTTCTGCCGGTCTTCGGCCACATTCATGTCGATAAAGTCCACAACGATAATTCCGCCCATGTCGCGTAGCCGTAGCTGGCGTGCCAGTTCGTCGGCAGCACCCAGATTCACATCCAGTGCGTTGGCTTCTTGTCCGTCTTTAGACTTGGCGCGGTTTCCGCTGTTCACGTCTACCACATGGAGAGCCTCTGTGTGTTCGATGATTAGGTAAGCTCCATGTTTGTAGGAAACTGTCTTTCCGAACGAGGATTTGATCTGTCGGGTAATATCGTAGTTGTCGAAAATGGGTAGCTTGCCGGTGTATTGCTTCACGATGTGTGCTCTGTCCGGAGCAATGAGGGTGACATAATCTTTCACCTCATCGAATATCTCTTTGTTGTTGATGTAGATATTCTCATACGAAGGATTGAAAAGGTCGCGTAGCATAGCCACAGTCCGGCTTGTTTCTTCATAAACCAAGGTGGGAAGGTTGGATGCCTTCTGCACCCGGGTGATGGTGTCTTCCCATTTTTTCAGCAGGATTTTCAACTCATTGTCCAGCTCGGCTACCCGTTTGCCCTCGGCCACCGTACGTACGATCACGCCGAAATGTTTAGGCTTGATACGTTGGATAAGACCTTTCAGGCGGGCGCGTTCTTCGGCGGATTGTATTTTGGAGGATACGGATACCTTTTCGTTGAAGGGCATCAGCACCAGATAGCGTCCGGGGAACGACAACTCGCAGGTCAGGCGCGGCCCTTTGGTGGAGATGGGTTCCTTCACAATCTGCACCAGAATTTCCTGTCCTTGTTGCAGGGTGTTCTGCACGCTGCCGTCTTTAGGCAGTTCCGGTTGGATGTTTGCTTTGGATATGGGGTAGAGTTTACGCTTGTCGCTCGTCACCTGTTTCAGATACTTGGCGTAAGTGTTAAACTGGTTACCCAGGTCAAGATAATGTAGAAAGGCATCGCGCTCATAGCCAACGTTCACAAAACATGCGTTCAGCCCCGGCATCAGTTTACGCACCTTGGCCAGGTACACGTTTCCCACGGCAAAGAGAGTGGATTGTCCCTCTTTCTGAAATTCCACCAGACGCTTATCTTCAAGCAGGGCGATAGAGACTTCCTTGGGTTGAACATCAATTACTACTTCGCTTGTCATTTCTTTATCAGCTTTCTTTTTTTTAGTGTTTAAGACAAAGAACAAACTCGAGGAGCTTGCATAATGCAGGCCTTTCAAGTTTGTTCTTTATTCTGTCAAGTCAATCAAGCGTCAGACTATTTGCTCTTATGTCTGTTCTTTCTTAATCTTTTCTTACGCTTGTGAGTTGCCATCTTGTGTCTTTTCTTTTTCTTTCCGCTTGGCATGGCTTAATGCTTTTTTATGGTTAATACTCAGTTTCTCTCGTTATAGAGTTATTTCTTTACGGCGTCGACGAATACTTTGGCGGGCTTGAAAGCCGGAATGTTGTGCGCGTCGATGATGATTGTAGTGTTCTTGGAAATATTGCGTGCAGTCTTCTGGGCGCGTTTTTTCAGGATGAAGCTACCAAAGCCGCGTAAATAAACATTCTCTTCTTTTGTAGTCAAAGATTCCTTGACTGAGTCCATGAAAGCTTCAACGGTGGTCAACACGGTAGCTTTATCGATTCCTGTCTTCTTGGAAATCTCGTTTACAATATCTGCTTTTGTCATTGCTGTTAATAATTTATTGTTTGTAATTCACTTGTTTTTAATTTTTTGGACTGCAAATATATGGCTTTTCAACGAGGTGAGAAAACAAAGAGCGGAAAAAAAAGCAAAAAAGTTGGTAAATCACCCTTTGCTCCGTATTTTTGTGCTTTCAAAAGGGATATATATGCCGACTGAGAATGAATTTGCACAGCGCTTGGAAGCGTGGTATAAGGCCAACGGGCGTGAACTGCCTTGGCGTGACACATCCGATCCCTACCGCATATGGATTTCGGAAATCATCCTGCAACAGACGCGTGTGGCGCAGGGGTACGACTATTTTGTGCGTTTTGTGGAACGCTTTCCCGATGTGGCGTCTCTGGCTGAAGCCACTGAGGATGAGGTGTTGAAATATTGGCAGGGATTGGGATACTATTCGCGTGCACGCAACCTTCATTATGCCGCCGGGCAAATTGTGGCGGAAGGCGGGTTCCCCCGCACCTACGACGGCATACGCCGCCTGAAGGGAGTGGGCGACTATACAGCGGCAGCTATAGCCTCGTTTGCTTTCGGCTTGCCTTGTGCGGTGGTGGACGGCAATGTGTATCGCGTGCTTTCCCGCTATTTGGACATTGATGTACCGATAGATACCACTGCGGGCAAGAAACTCTTTGCCGATTTGGCCTCTCATTATCTCGACGACCGTCAGCCGGCGCTCTACAATCAGGCCATTATGGACTTTGGTGCCTTGCAGTGTACACCGCGCTCTCCCCGATGTGTCGATTGTCCGTTGGTCGGCAGTTGCGGTGCCTTAAGCAGCGGGCGCGTGGACAGCCTTCCGGTCAAGTCTCATGTCACGCGTGTGTCGGAGCGATATTTCGTTTATATATATATAAAGGTGGGCGGCTACACCTGTTTGCACCGCCGCGGTGGGAAGGATATCTGGAAGGGACTTTATGAGCCTTTGCTGCTGGAACTCGACGGAGTGTGGTCCGAGGAGCGGATAGCGGCGCATCCGCTGGTGGCGGAACTGTTGTCGGAGGGTGGGGCATCGTTGCGTCCGGTGCGCCGTGGCGTGCGCCATCAGCTGTCCCATCGTTTGCTCATAGCCGATTTCTACGAGATGCAATTGCCCGGGCGTCCGTTCGGTCCGTTGTTCGTGCAGGCTGGCATGCAATGGGTACCCCGTGTTGATGTGGGACTCTACGCTGTTCCCCGGCTGGTTTCGATTCTTTGGGAATCGGCAGATTTGTGATGTGTTTCGTTTCATGTTCTCGGCAACTTTGCCACTACGGAGTTCCGATACTTTATTTTTGAAAAAGGTACATGTTTATTGCGCCTGTATTCAAAAAATGCCTTAACTTTGAAGCCGAATTCTAAAACAGATAAGGTCATGTCGTTAAACAAGGTTATGCTGATCGGTAATGTGGGGAAAGATCCCGAAGTTCGTTATCTGGACACTGGAGTGGCCGTGGCAACTTTTCCCTTGGCTACGACCGAGCGTGGTTACACGCTGCAAAACGGAACCACTGTGCCCGAACGTGCGGAGTGGCACAACATCGTTTTGTGGCGCGGATTGGCCGAGACGGCCGAAAAGTATGTTCACAAAGGCGACAAACTGTACATCGAGGGTAAAATCCGCAGTCGTACCTATGACGACAAGAACGGAATGAAACGTTACGTCTACGAGATTATGGCCGACAGCATGGAACTGCTCACTTCTCGTCCGCAGACCCCTGCAGTAGCGGGCGGACAACCGTCAGTACAGAGTGCACCCGCACCGTCCGCAATAGGCACGGCACGTTCTGCGACATCTTTGGCGGGATCATCCGATGATCTCCCGTTTTAATGTTTAACCAAACTCTACACACTTGGACGCAGATAGTTTTATACAGCAAATCATCACTCTCTTTAGCGGCATCACGCTGCAACAACCTCCGGTGGGTGCCTTTGTGGCATTGGCCGTGGCAGTGGTCTTGTTGGGATGTTCAGGTTTTGTCTCGGCTTCCGAGATAGCTTTTTTCTCGCTTTCCCCCAAGGATCTGGACAGCATTGAGGACGAAAAATATTCGGCCGACAGGCAGATAACACAGTTGCGTGAGGATACGGAACGCTTGTTGGCAACAATCCTCATATCCAACAATTTTGTCAATGTGGCTATCGTCATGTTGCTCAACTTTTTCTTTGCATCGTGGGTGGACTTTGGGATTTGCTGGCAACTTGAATTCCTGTTCATGACCGTTGTGCTGACCTTCTTGTTGCTGCTTTTCGGTGAGATTATGCCCAAGATTTATTCGGCTCAGCATACGTTGACTTTCTGTCGTATGGCAGCGCCGGCCTTGATGTTTCTCGAACGTATGTTTTGGCCGCTTTCCTCAGTGCTGATGCGCTTCAAGGGATTGGCTAACAAGATGGTGCGTACAGAGGAAACCAACCTGTCGGTGGATGCGTTGGAACAGGCGTTGGAACTGACTGACAAGAAGGACATCGCTCAGGAGCGTAGCATGCTCAAGGGTATCATCCGTTTTGGCGGTGAAATGGCTAAGGAGGTGATGACGCCGCGTGTGGATGTGGTAGATCTGGACATGAAGACGTCCTATCCTGATGTGCTCAAGTGTATCGTGGAGAACAATTATTCGCGCATCCCCGTCTATGCGGGCACTAAGGATTGTGTGAAGGGCATATTGTATATCAAGGATCTTCTGCCTCACCTTAATAAACCCGCCAACTTCCGCTGGCAGTCGCTTATACGTCCTCCTTATTTTGTGCCCGAGACCAAAATGATTGACGACCTGTTGCGCGATTTCCAAACCAACAAGGTGCATATCGCCATCGTGGTGGATGAATTCGGAGGTACGTCCGGCATCGTCACCATGGAGGACATTATTGAGGAAATCGTGGGTGAGATCAACGATGAATACGATGAGGAGGAGCATCCCTATGTGAAGCTCAATTCCAACACTTACGTCTTTGAGGCCAAAGTATTGCTGTCCGACTTCTATAAGATTATGAAGCTTGATGTGGATTTCTTCGAGGATGTGGAGGGCGATGCGGATACGCTGGCCGGTCTGTTGCTTGAGATCAAGAGCGAGTTCCCCGTGCTTCACGAGGTGATCGTGTACAAGAACTACCGTTTCGAGGTGGTGGAGATGGACGAGCGCCGCATTGTGAAGGTGAAGGTCATTGTGGGCAAAGTTGCCGGGGAATCAAAGCTGTAATCCTGTTTTCAACATGCCTCTTTTTTTCGATTGGAAGGAACGCGGTTTCCATTGTGCCGTGTGGCATGTGACGGAGTCGCTTGACGAGTTGTTGGCTTCTCTGCCCGATTCCTCTGTCTATAGATTGGAATGTGGGCGTCGGTTCACTTCTCCCAAGCGGCGGCTGGAGTATGCCGCAGTACGTGTCTTGCTCCACGGGATGACGGGGCGTCCTCCGTTGGTGTCCTATGAACCTTCCGGCAAGCCTTTTTTAACGGACGGAGGTGCTGCTCTTTCCATATCCCACACGAAGAAATATGTGGCTGTGGCGCTTTCTGCACAGAGAACTGTGGGGGTGGATGTGGAGCAATACGGCAATCGTATCCTGTCACTGGCCGGCCGTATTGTGGGACCACAGGAGAGGACCGATGGCGTGTGGCCTCTGCTGCTCCATTGGTCGGCCAAAGAAACTACATACAAGATGATGGGGCAGGAGGGGGTTGATTTTGTGCGCTATCTCAGGGCGTCGCATGTGCCGCAGGACTGTGGGCCGAACCACAGGGCGGAGGGTTCTTTCCCGCTCACCTCCTTTCACCCCGCCTGCATGGCTGTTTATCGGATTTACTACCGCATATTTCCGGATTTTGTGCTGACCGTAGGATTAGCCGGCGACGAACCGGAATAAGAGAGATATATTCCACCGGCTTATAAGAAACACATCAGGATGAGTTGCGCGATGATGACGCGGCTGAACATGGCCAGCGGATACACCGTGGCGTAGCTCACTGAGGCTGCATTGCCCGGCAACGTGTCGTTCACATAACCCAGCGCCATGGGATTGGCCATGGCACCGCACAGCATGCCGCACGAACTACCGAAGTCAAGTTTATTCAGCCGCATGCTTATCCAAGCCATGATGACCACAGGCACAAACGTGACGACAAAGCCGGCTCCCACCCATAGGAGTCCTTCGGGGCGCATCACTGTCTCGAAGAAGTGGGCACCGGCATCCACTCCCAGACAGGCCAGATAGAGCGACAGCCCGATGGCGCGCAACATCAGGTTGGCGCTGCGCGTGGTGTAGATGCGCATGTGGAGGCGCGGTCCGAAACATCCCACCAGTATACCCATCACGATGGGACCGCCGGCCAGACCGAGTTTCACCGGTGCGCTGATGCCCGGTAGGGCGATGGGAATGCTCCCCAGGACAAGGCCCATGACGATGCCTACAAATATGGCGCTCAGATTAGGTTCCTCAAGTGATTGCACGGTATTGCCCAGCTTGTTGGATACCTGTTCGATGGCCTGTGCGTCACCCACCACGGTCAGTCGGTCACCCAGTTGCAGGATCAGATCGGGGGTAGCCAGCAGTTTCACACCGCTTCTCATCACGCGGCTGATGTTGATGTCGTAGGCATTGCGCAGTCTGAGACTGCCCAGCCGTTTGCCGTTTATCTCGGGACGGGTCACCACTATGTGCTTCGACACCAGTTCGCGGTCTATGCTGTTCCAGTCAATATCCTCTTTGTTCCAGTCTCCGTTTTCCTGTTCGCCGAAAAGTAGGGTCAGTATGGGTAGATCCTTTTCGGTGGTCACCACAAGGATGCGGTCGTGCTCCAGCAGTTCGGTGTGTCCCGAGGGAATGGTCACTTTGCCCTCGCGCCACAGACGCGAGATAACAAATTTCGTGTGGCTGTGGTGAGCCAATTCTTCAATGGTTTTGTTGTACAGTCCCGGGTTGTGTATTCTGAAGGCGGCTATATAAGTGTGGTTGGGGTCGTCATCCTTTTTGGGGCGAAGGTCAGCGGCATGTACAAACAGTTTGCGCACCACGAGCACGGCCAATATCACGCCCACCACTCCCAGCGGATAAGTCACAGCGCAACTCAGTGCGGCGGTACTTGCCTCCACACCTATCTGCTTTAATGTTTGCTGGGCGGCACCCAGAGCCGGAGTGTTGGTCGTGGCACCACATAGGATACCTATCATGTCTTTGAGTGGTATGGCCAGTGCCCATCCCATCAGCAGGGCTGTCAGCGTGCCGAGCACCACCGTGGCCAGGCTCAGCATGTTGAGTTGGAGCCCGCCCTTGCGGAACGAGCTGAAGAAGCCCGGCCCCACCTGCAAGCCCAGCGAGTAAACAAAGAGCACTAAACCGAAACTTTCAGCATAGTTGAGTATGTCTGTGTCCAGCGTGATTTGGGCATGCCCTGTGAGAATGCCGATGAAGAAAACAAAGGTGACTCCCAGCGAGACGCCGAATATACGCATTTTACCCAGCCACAATCCTATGGCCGTCACGAGCGACAGCACAACGATGGCCTGCAGAGCCGAGTGGTCAAAGAGTAAGTTGTTTATCCATTCCATACGGCAAAGTTACATTTTTTTGTGCGCATAATGTCGTTGCGAGGCCCGAAAAATACAGTAAGTTTATTTTCTTTCATAAAATAGTATTTAGAATGGATTCCGATCTTGCAAGATTGGATGGAGTCGGGGTTGCGGGGCAAAACTGTTTGGGAAGAAACAGTGAAAAAGGGTGTGCCACACGGTTTGTGCGGTACACCCTCTCATTGATTTTAATAATATCTCAGACCGTTATTTCTCAGTTTCGTTCCAAATATTCCACTCACCACCGTTGCCCAACTGCTCGTTGCCCGGTGTGTCGCCGATGGAGAGGGACGCAGCTATCATGCCTTCCGGATGCACTCGTGTCGTTCCCATGGCGGGCGTCATATATGTTTTCTTTTTCATAAGTCTGATTTCTATTGTTTACTTAACAATAACTTTCTTTCCGCCCACGATGTAGAGACCTTTTACGGGCTTTGTCACGCGGCGTCCGGCGAGGTCATAGATCTCGACCGGCTTGTTGCTTTCGGCTGAGATGATGTTCTCGATGGCGTTTGCACCGCCGAAGATAAATGACAGACTGCTGACTCCGGCATCGGCAGAGAGCGTGAGATAGGCTTTGAATCCGTTTACGTTTGTACCGGTATAGGGATAGAAGCCGGCGTTATCATTTGGGTTCTGCAGGGTGTAGGTGTTCTCCGGAGTGGCAATCGTGCTGATTGTACCCACGAGATCATTGTCATTAACGGGAGCTGCATGCCCCTCGGTGATAGTAAAGTGGTGGATGCCTGCGGCTGCCTGAACCAATACAGGTGTATTGGCCGGAATGACTCCGTTGATTTCCGTCAGTTCGATGGCGGATTTCTCGGTATTGACCGTGCCTGTGTAGACATTCACGTCGGCTGGGATTTCCATTGCTACGGGAGCGAACAAGGTGGCATAGCCGGCTTCGCTCACTTCTACGGGCAGCGCCGTGACGGCTTCAATCTTCCATTTGCTATTGTCACCGACAACTGCGCTTGTGCGGTCGGCCTGATCGGCCTTGGCACTGTCCTTTGCGTAGTTGTAGAGGTAAGTACCCATACCGGTGGCATTGGATTGGAGGTAGAATGTTCCGTCCTCGTTGGCGGTGAAAGTCCAGGTGTTGGCATTACCCACGGCGCCCGTGTAAGACGTGTTGTAGGCGTAGAGGCCGTTGGCGTAGTTGAGCAACTTGTTGTCGGATCCCAGATAGAAGATGCTGGCGGCTGTCGTGCCGTCTTCAATCATCGGCATGACGGCACCTGCGGCTCCGGTGGTGAGGTAGCGCTCGTTGAGAAAGCCTTTGATGCGGTAGAACGCATCGGTCGGGATGGGCTCTGCCACCTCTTCGATGTACCACACAGAGGGGTCGCTACCGCTCCACGGAACGAGACGGGTGAGGTCTCCGGCCAGATGAATGTAGAGGTTGCTTCCGGTGTGGTTCAGGTTGTTGAATTTGCTCCGTCCCGTGGTTTCGCTTTCGATACGGAAAATACCGGCCTGATCGGTATCGCTCACAGGAGCAGTTACCGTCTCGTTGGCATCAAGCTTGCCGTAGTACAGTTCGCTCTCGGGATGATAGAGCAGGTATTCGCTCTCGTTGTCCGTGGCTATGAACATAAAGTGCTGAGAGGCCTGATCGACGGGAGCGTTCGTCATGTTTGCACCCACAAACTGAGATTTGTCGGCCTTGATACTCATCACATAAGTGTTGGTCTCGGTGGAGCGTCCGTAGTTACGGAAATAATACTTGCGTCCCGGTTGCACTTCCACACGTTTGGCATTGGCCAAGGCGTAGTTGAATTGCTCGTAGCTTGCGCGACCCGGTGTGGTGGCATACGCGGCACGTGCAGCTTCAATGGAGGTTCTGGCCTCATCGGAGTATTGTCCCACGTAACTGCCATACAAGTGCCCCATGCCGGCCACATAGGTGTTTATGGCAGCTGTCAGGAAGGCGGTGCTGTCTGTCGTCTCCATAGTCTCGTAGGTGTAGAGTCCGTCGGTGATATCCTCTACCGAATATTTTTTATACACCATGTCGTATCCGCTGTTGCTGTTGTTCTCCTCGTAGAAGAAAGCCACATTGTTATTGGCGTCAAGTGTCATGGTGGAGTAGCCGGATGTCAGGTTGGTCGCTTGCATCTTGCCGTCCCAATTGCATGCCAGGTCGGCAGCCGTGCGGAAATCATTCAGGTCGGCCAGCTCCTTGTAGTTGATACCCACGTTGGAACGGTCGTTGGGGCCGAAGGGTACCGACTGGAACAGCAGGAATACTTTCTTGTTGTCGCTGACGCGTTTCACAGGGATACACAGCGTTTCTCCGTTGCAGGCATTGCTGGAAGCCGTGATGCCGGACACACTGCTGTTGGATGTGGCCATTTGTCCCCAGGCACCCTCTCCGGTGGCGGTGTTGGTGAAGTGGAAGATGTTGTAGAGTCGGCCGCCGCTTGTACGCGAGCTGATGAGCACGCTGCCGTCAGGCAGCTCCTCGGCCTTAGGCTCGTCACCGCCCGAGGGGATGGGACACTCGTCCGGCTGACCCAGCAGATGCCAGTTTCCGCCGAAGTCATCGGAGTAGAATACGTAGTTTACGTTTGCGTTTCCGCTGGTCTTCACCAAGGCTGCGCAATAGAGGCGGTAGTGGCTGCCTACTTTCACCGTGGTGCTCTGGCATATTTTGCCGGATCCGATGAAGAAGCAACGGATGTTGCCGTCGCTGCGTTTATCCAACTGGTCGAACACCTGTTGTGATATGTCGGTGTAATCGCTCCAGGTGTGTCCGCCGTCTTCCGAGTAGAAGCGCGCCCATCCTTGGTGGTTTTCGTGCGTACCGTTGGGGAAGCTCACGTTACCACAACAACTGGTTACCATGATGCGGTTGCTCTCGCGGTCGGCCACGATGCAGGGGTCGCCAAAAGCGATGTTGGAAGATCCGCTACCTCTTGCGGCAGCGAGCGTCTGTACTTCGCCCCATTCACCGGTAGCGTGATCCTTGATGCGGAAACGTAGGTCAAGTTTGCCGTTGGTGCTCATGCCGATGTCTGCCTTGGAATAGCGGTAGTCGGCCACGGCCACCAGGTCACCGTTCTGTGCCTTGGCTATGGCCGGTATGCGGTAGGGTACGTTCTGCGGTGAGGGATTCTCGAACACGGTGAAGCGCTCATTGAGCAGGATTTCCGGATCGGCTTGTTGCAGTTGTATGTAAAAATCGGAAAGAGTGACAGTGCCGTTGGCAGGGCCGGACAGACGGAAGAACGTCTTGTTCACTCCCGTGCGGTAGGTCACTTTTACACGTTCGGCATAGTCGATGCTTCCCTCTACGGGATCTTCATTTTCGGGAGTGACGGTCATGATGTCCGACGGGCAGAGGAAGCGGAATTCATATTCGGTGATGACATAGCCTTCCGGAGCCTCGATGCGATACGTGGCGTCTGCCGTGCCTCGTGTCAGGGTCAACTTGTTGTTGGCAGTGTTCACTCCTGCTCCTTCTTCATTGCTGTAAATGACTATTTGAGGGTTGCCGTTGACTGCTACCCACCGTCCATCGGTCACAGCTCCGTGCTCGGTGTCAACGATGAGGGTGGAGACCTTATTTCTGATGTTCACCTTGAAGTCGGAAATGAGTGTGCCTGTATTTTCTCCCGTGAGTGTCATGTTCACGGTGTTGGTGCTCAATTCCGTAGCGGTCACAGTTGTCGGATCGGTGGTGGAGGACGTCTCAAAGGTCTGGCCGTCGATATTCCAAGTCTGCTTGTTGGTGCTCAGTGCGGTCAGGGTCATGGTGTAGCCGGTGATGATGTAATCCTCGTGGCAACTCAACGTATAGGTTGAGTTTTTGTTCATTCCGGAGCGTGCATCAATAAGTTTGTCGTTCCACTGCATGTTGTTGGCGCTGGCTCTGAATGTCACCAGGCCTTCGTTGGCTGTCCACAGGTTGCACCATGCACTGGTGCTGGTGGCACCGTCGCGGCTGAGCGAACCGTTGTCCTTGTTCACGATAAGCTCTATGTTCTCCGTGGGATAAATCACCGGTTCATCGCTGTCGGCGGGAATATCGGTGACATCTACGATGCGATACTGGCAACCGGCATCGTTGCGGTCTGTTCCGCTCTGGCCGGAGCTCCAGTTGTAGAGCGCTTCCTGCTGGGTTTGGTTCAACTGTACGGTGCCACAATGGATGATATAGAGTCCGTTGGTATTGCTGTAGCTGAATTCCCAACCTCGGTCGGGAACCGTCTTGGAAGTAACAATCTGAGTGTTGTATGTAGCCTCGGGTGACAGATAAGACCGGTCGCTTACGTTCCGGATGTCCCAAGTACCGTCCTCTCTCGGCAGGAACTTCCAGCGTGATGCCTGGCTGTTGTTGGCTGATGTCCCCGTCACGCCTTTGCCGCGACCGGTAGAAGTCATGTACTTATAGCCACGGTTGGGCGTGTAGAGCTGGAATTCGTGAGTCTCTCCGGCGTTCTCGTTGTTGGGCATCACCAAAGCGGTTTTGATGGCGTTGACGGCTGTTGTGATTTGTGAGGTACACTCGGCAGACGTGGCCTCGCCGGTATTGAAGCGATTCAGGATGTCGTTGATCGCAGCGTTGTAGGCGGTCACGGCATCAGGTTCATAGCAACCCAACGTTGTGCCGGACTCATACGTGTAACCGTAGGCAGCTGTGCGGATGTCAAAACGGGTTACATTGCGCTGTGCCTCCTCACTGGTGATAGCGCGGTAATCGGTCTGTAGTTTCTCATTGATGACGGCGGCCATTTCCTGTGCCATGCGGGCGTATCCGATACCGGTCAGGTAGATGTTGCCCGTACCCATGAAGCATTCCTCCACGCGTGAGGTGGTATAGGCTGTGCTGTAGGTGTCGATGATATAGATTTTGTTTCCGTTATCAGCCAGTGTCTTGAGCCGGTCGTTGAGTGCCACGATGTTCTGTGCTTTCTCCGCATTGTTAGAGGCGTAAGGCATCACGGTCATGATGAATATCGGTGTGTCTGGCAGTTTGGTCCGTACGTTGTTCACTAATGTCTGATAAGAGGCGAAAGCCGTTGCCGGAGTTGTTCCGGACTGGATGTCGGTGAGTCCGGCATAGAGACATACGGCACGCGGAGCTTCTTTAGTCACGCCATTGGTATTATTTCCCGTGAGAATGGGGTCGAGCATAGCGTTTACGTTTGCGATGTTGATGCTCGGGAATCCCCAGCCGATGCCTCTGTCCTTAAAGTCGGGCGATCCGAGCAACTCGTGCCATTCGCCGTTGTGTATGGCTTCGTCACCGATGATCAGGATGTCGGTGCTCTTTACGGGCAAGGCTCCGAAATACGTGACACGCATACCGTTGGAACCGGTCATTCCGCCCCAAAGGTTTTCGGCGGCTTCGGGGAACACACAAGCCTGTCCCACGTATTCCTTGATGGTTTCCATCCACACGCGATAACCCTTTTGGGTGAGATGCAGGCCGTCCCAGCTGAAGGACGTGGTGCTGGCCGATGCTGTGGTGTTGTTGAGTGCGCCGTTGGCGGCTGCGAGTCTGCTGTAGAGATCCACATACACAATCTGATTGTCGTTCTGCTTCTCTATCCAGGCCTTCACCAAACCGTTGGTGGTTTCTGTCTTCTCTTTGGTGCGGTTGCCGTTGAGCGAAGGCAGTATGCTCTCGTAGTAGACGGTGGCTCCGGGAGCTTCCGTGCGTATGCGCGAGATGATCAGTTGTATACGTTGTGCCACCAGGGCGGGAGCATATGTGTCGCCGGCAGTACCCAGATCGTTGGTACCGATCATGAGGAATACTTTTGAGGGATTGCCTGCAATCATGGATTCCAGATTGTCCAGAATCTCCTGAGTGTAGCCTCCGGAGTTTCCACGTCCGTGGATGTTTTGCTGACTGCCGAAAGCCTCATACCAGTTCATCATGTTTGTGATGGAGTTTCCGATAAAGACGATATCTCCTTCCTGGCAGAGAGGCAGTGCCTTGAAACTGCTGTAACGGTGGTTCCGGAATGCCTCGTCCGCTGAGATCGTCAACGAAAATAAGGCAAACATCACGGTCAGCAGAGAGGTAAGACTTCTGTGTCTCATGGTGTAAAAGAATTAAAGTTAGTAAGTTTGATAATAAAAACTATGGCAAAGATATGTCTATAATTTCATACAACCAAGTGTTTGGCCTTATTTGGTGGTAAAAATAATACATGATTTCTGTAGCAGGATGCCACGGTTTCTATTATTTATTCGTATATTTGCTTGACAATACGGACAAACAGATGGATAAAGGAAAGAAAGCGCTTTTGGGAATGACGTTGACCGAGCTTCAGGCGGTGGCTGCCGAGATGGGAATGCCTGTGTTTGCAGCCAAGCAAATGGCTCAGTGGATGTATGTGAGGAAAGCGCGTCGGATAGAGGACATGACCAACCTTTCGCGGGTCCATCGCGAAAGGTTGTCGGTGACATACGAGATCGGATGCTCGGATCCGGTAGACTGCCAGCGTTCGGTGGATGGAACGGTGAAATATTTGTTCCGCACGCGTGAGGGCGGATTTGTGGAGACCGTGTATATCCCGGACGGAGAACGAGCTACGGTGTGCGTGTCTTCTCAGGTGGGCTGCAAGATGAACTGTCGTTTCTGCATGACCGGAAAACAGGGGTATTGCGGAAGTCTGAGCGCTACGGATATTCTCAATCAGTTTTATTCACTTCCGGAGCGTGACACGCTGACCAATGCAGTGTTTATGGGACAGGGAGAGCCTTTCGATAATCTGGATAATGTGTTGCGGGCTACCGGGATCCTCACGTCGGCATGGGGATATGCCTGGAGTCCTAAGCGTATCACGGTATCTACCGTGGGGTTGCGCAAAGGCATGCAGCGTTTCCTTGCGGAAAGCGATTGCCACTTGGCAGTCAGTCTGCATAATGCGGTGCCGCAGGAACGGGCGGAGATGATGCCTGCCGAGCGGAGTTTCTCCATCGTGGAGATGATAGCCTTGCTGCGCAAGTATGACTTCTCCCACCAGCGTCGTCTCTCGTTTGAGTATATCGTGTTCGAAGGACTGAACGATGACGAGGCGCATGCACGGTTTTTGCTCAATCTGCTGAAGGGGCTGGAATGCCGTGTCAATCTGATCCGTTTTCATGATATACCCGGAGTCGAGATGAAGGGAGTGTCGGACGAGGCGATGATCCGTTTCCGGGATTACCTGACCCGTCGCGGACTCTTTGCCACGATCAGGGCATCGCGCGGACAAGATATATTTGCGGCTTGCGGTCTGCTGAGTACGGCGCATCAACAGGAACAGAATAATCAAGATAGAATTTTATGTATATGAAGAAGACTGTGAAACAAATAACGGGAGTAATCGCATGGGCGATGCTTTTGCTGTGTGTGACGGTATCCTGCCGGGATTCGTTCCTGAAACCGGCTTCCAGCGGTCGGCCGTATGAGATGCTGGTGGTGGTGGACGATTCGTTGTGGCAGCGGCCGGCCGGAAGGGCGCTGTTTGACGTGCTGGACACAGATGTACCCGGTCTGCCTCAGCCGGAGCGATATTTTCGTATCTCGCAGACGGCTCCCGAGCGTTTCAACCAGATATTAAACATTTTCCGGAATATTATTATTGTGAAGATAGACAAAACGCAATACACGCAGACCAAGATGCGGTTTGCCCGTGATGAATATGCGCAGCCGCAGATTGTGCTGTCTATCCAAAGCCCGGACGAAGCTTCCTTCGCGGCCTACGTGAAGGAACATGGAGACATGATATTGAGTTTCTTTCACAAAGTGGAGATGAACCGGTTGGGCAAGCAGTTGAAGACGGAACATTCAACCGTGGTGCGCGATATGGCTCGTGAACTCTTCGATTGCCAGTGGCTGGTGCCGAAGGAAATCGTGAGCTACAAGCGGGGGGAGAACTTCTTTTGGGCAGCCTCCAACTCCGCCACCTCCATGTCCAACGTGTGTATGTACGCCTATCCTTATGAGGGACCGGAGACATTTACCAAAGAGTATGTGCTGGCCAAACGCGACTCCTTCATGCGAGCCAATATCCCGGGATCCAAACCCAATATGTATATGGCCACCGATACGCTCTGCACGTTTGTCCGTCCCATCATGGTGAAGGGACAATATGCATTGGAGACCCGCGGGCTGTGGCAGATGGAGAACGACGCGATGGGCGGACCCTTCGTGAGTCATTCCCGGGTGGACACCCTCAACAACCGTGTGGTGGTGGTAGAGGGGTTCCTCTATTCGCCCGAAAAAATGAATCGCGGACTTATCCGTCGGTTGGAAGGAGCGCTCTATACGCTCAATCTGCCGGCGGAACAGACGCAGGAGATTGAGCTTGGAATCCCGGAGGTGGAGATCGTGGCTACGAAATCGGAAAAATAAAATAATGTATTCTGAATAGATTATGGCAGAAAATAGAAAGATAAGGGTTGGAATCACCCATGGAGATACGAATGGTATAGGGTATGAGTTGATACTGAAAGTGTTTGCGGAATCCACCATGCTGGAACTCTGTACACCGGTGGTGTACGGATCACCCAAGGTGGCCATCTATCACCGCAAGGCCACAGGGATGGAAACCGGATTCCAGACAGTGGCATCGGCCGATGAGGCTCAGGATGGGCGTTTGAATATAGTCACCTGCGTGGACGAGGAAGTGAAGGTGGAGTTTGGCAAGGCCAGTGAGGAAAGCGGACGTGCCGCTTATGCCGCTTTGGAACGTGCCGTGGAGGATTGGCGCGAGGGCAAAGTGGATGTGCTTGTCACTGCACCCATCAACAAGAGCAGCATCCAGAACGAGAATTTCCATTTTCCGGGACATACGGAGTATATACAGGAACGTTTGGGCGACGGCGATGAGGCGTTGATGATATTGATGAACGATACTTTACGCATGGCGCTTGTCACCACCCATCTGCCTCTGAAGGATATTTCCGCGGCCATCACGCGCGAGGCTGTGGAGCACAAACTGCGCATATTCGACCGCTCGTTACGGCGCGACTTCATGATAGGCAAGCCCCGTATTGCTGTGCTTTCGTTGAATCCGCATGCCGGCGACAACGGTTTGTTGGGACAGGAAGAACTGGAAATCATTTGTCCGGCTATGAAGGCGGTGGAGGATGAGGGCATTTTGTGTTTCGGCCCTTTTGCTGCCGACGGTTTCTTTGGTTCGCGTGCCTACGAACGCTACGATGGTGTGTTGGCTATGTATCACGATCAGGGGTTGGCTCCGTTCAAGGCTTTGGCTATGGAGGACGGGGTGAACTTTACGGCAGGTTTGCCCGTTGTGCGCACCTCACCGGCTCACGGCACGGCCTACGATCTGGCCGGTCAGGGAAAGGCCGACGAGAACTCATTCCGGCAGGCCATTTATACCGCCATGGATGTGCTGCGTAACCGTGTCCGTTATGATGAGGCAAGGACGAACCCTTTGCGCAAACACTATCACGAGCGGCGCGATGACAGCGACAAACTGAATATGATGGAGAAGTAAGTCGGAGGGCCGTTGCCGTATGAGTCCGCGTCTGCGCAATGTATTTCTGGCTATCGGTGTGTTGGCGGTCGTTGTGATGCTGTGCACGTTCGACATGTCCTACACCGAATTGTGGAACAATATCCGCCGGGGCGGGGGATGGTTTCTGGCTGTCCTCGCGCTTTGGTTTCCCATTTATTTGCTCAACACCTGGGCTTGGCATGTTATCATTGCCGACGGCCGGGCGCCCCGTGTTTCTTTCTGGCGGGTGTATAAGTACACCGTGTCCGGTTATGCGCTCAACTATGTCACTCCGGTGGGCTTGCTGGGTGGAGAGCCCTATCGCATCATGGAACTGACGCCCTATTTGGGAGCGGCAAAGGCCACCTCCAGTGTCATTCTCTACGCCATGATGCACATCTTCTCCCATTTTTGTTTCTGGGCTTTTTCTGTACTGCTTTATTTGTTGCTTTACGGAGCGGATATGGGAAGCGGAATGGCCGTGCTCATGGCCGTGTTCACCGCATTCTGTCTGTTGGGCATTTATTTTTTCATGCAGGGCTATCGCAACGGACTGGTGTTGAAATTGCTGGGAGGCCTGGGGCGCCTTCCGGGCACGCCGGGCAGACGTATCCGTGAATTCCGCGATGCACACAGCGCTACTCTGCATCGTGTGGATGCTCAGATTGCCGAACTGCATGCCGGTCACAAACGCACGTTCTACAGTTCGCTCACCTTGGAGTTTCTGGCTCGTCTGTTGGGGTGTCTGGAGATACAGTTCATCCTCTTCATCCTGACGGACGACGTGTCGTTCTGGGACTGTGTTCTTATACAAGCCTTCACCTCCCTGTTTGCCAATCTCTTTTTCTTCATCCCCATGGAGATGGGTGCGCGTGAGGGCGGTTTTGCCCTGGCTGTAGGCGGATTGGCGTTGTCCGGAGCCTACGGGGTCTACACGGCGCTCATCATGCGTGTGAGGGAAATCGTATGGATAGCCGTGGGGCTGGCCTTGCTTAAGGTGGGTAACCGCCAGCCGGGAGGAAATTGTAAGGAACCCATAAGATAATATTCAGTATCAATCTATTAAGGGTGGAATAGACAAACTCCTAAATGGGGTGCGTAATGTGTGCCGGTTGAAGAAATATTGCATCAGATACGAATCAGCGGCCGGTGTGTCGAATCAGTGCGCGGTAGGTCTCGATATCCTCCGGAACGGTAATCTTGAAGTTGCGGGAATCCCCGCGCGATATATATAAGGTGTACAGTTTCAGTTCGGCCATCAGCGTGTAGAGCGACTGCGGGTTGTCGATGCTCCGGATCTCCGCTTCGCGAAACGCTTCCTGCAGGTGTTTGAGCGGGAAGGTCTGCGGCGTCTGTGCACGATAGAACTGTTCGCGGGGCTGGAAGCCGGCGGAGACGCAGCCGTCGGCGCTCACCATATAGGCCTCCTCGCTCTTCACTGCGGCGATGGCGTTGCCGTGGCGGGTGCATACGTCCAGGTTGTCGGTGATAACCTGCTGCGAGATGAGCGGGCGCACGGCCTCGTGCACCATTATCAGACTGTCGGAGGCAATGCCTCCGGAGGCCAGTCCGTCCACTCCGTTGATGAGCGATTGGAAACTGGTGGATCCGCTTGGAAATGTCTGCTTGAACTTTGTCAGTCCGTAGTCTGCAGCCCATTGTCCGACACTGGTTCTCCACTCCTCGGCGCATACCACATACACGGCATCGATTCCCTCGTGGCGGCACAGTGCACGCAGGGTGTGAACGATGACGGGTTCGCCCTCTATCACCATAAATTGCTTGGGGCAACTGTTGTGCATGCGGTTACCCTGGCCACCGGCCAGCACCAACGCAATGTGAAGCGGTCTATCCATGGTGCTGTATCTCTTCCGTAAGCCGGGTGCAGAACGCCTCGTGTACATGGCGCGTGTAGTGTCTCAGCGCATCCAGTACGACAATCTCAAAAACAAAAAACAGCCAGGGCTGACCGATGAATAACGACAGAAACAGAACTCCCACGCGGGTGTCGAACGTAAGTATGTTGGTGTACTTCATCAGGGGGAGGCTGAGCGTGCGGAAACGCCGGCGCACATCCTGAGGTATGTCGGTGTAGGTTTGGCCTATCACGCGGTAGAAACGCTGGAATCGCGGTGTCATGCGCTCCTGACTGCGGGTGTAGTTGCCGTAGAAATAGAGGTATAACTTGTGAAACCACTCGCGGCTGCACCAATTAAGCTCGTGATACAGTTGCCGTTGCTGCGCATAGCGGTCCAATTCGCTTCCCTGCTCGCCTTTCAGAAACCACAGGTGGATGTTGCGGTAGTAGTCGGCCAGTGCACACTGTTTGGCATGGCAATGAAAACCGCTGTAGGCCGCTATCAGCCAAATCCATATCCCCCAATCGTCGGTGAGCCTCAGGCAGATGAACACATAGATGGAGAAGAACCATACATCTCCGGCAAAGCCGTCGAGGATGCGTCCCAGCAGTGTCTTCTGTCCGGTCATACGAGCCAGTTGCCCGTCGGCACAGTCATACCAGTTGGCCCATATTAGCAGCAACATGCCGATAAGGTTGATGCGCCAGTCATCGTCCCGAAAGAAGTAACCGGCGGCAGCTCCTATGACAATGGAGGCCAATGTCACGGCTATGGGGTGGATATGCAGTTTTCTGAACAGCAAAGCCCATAAATATCCGGGGGTGCGGGTGACGTATAGCTCAAAAGTTCCTTCCGTATCTTCTGATTTCAGCGTGGCCTGTACCCGTGTTTTTAATTCTGATAGCGTCATAACAATCTGTTTCGGTGTGTAACCATCCAATCGACGTAAACGTCATGCAATATTCGCAAAAAAAAGCGAGATATGCAAATGCCTTCCGAAAAACATCAAAAAGCACTGCCATTTTTGCGAGGATATATAATTTTTGTGTAATTTTGTCAGCAGTATATACCGAAACAGACGGCTGTCATGAATACATCAGAGATACAACTCTTGAAGAAAAGATATGGCGTGGTGGGCAATTCCGAGGGATTGAACCATGCGCTGGACATTGCCTTGCAGGTGGCTAAGACCGACCTGTCCGTGTTGATAACCGGCGAGAGCGGAGTGGGCAAGGAGGTGGTGCCGCGTATGATACACGACAACAGCCTGCGCAAGACCAAAAAGTATTTTGCCGTCAACTGCGGATCCATTCCCGAGGGTACCATAGACTCCGAACTGTTCGGGCACGAAAAGGGAGCCTTTACCGGAGCCATAGGTGAAAGAGAAGGTTATTTCGGAGCTGCCGACGGGGGGACATTGTTTTTGGACGAGGTGGGGGAGCTTCCCCTGTCCACGCAAGCAAGGTTGCTCCGTGTGCTGGAGACGGGTGAATATATCCGTGTGGGATCCAGTGAGGTCAGGAAGACCGACGTGCGCATTGTGGCCGCCACCAATGTGAACATGGCGGAGGCCATCCGCGAGGGGCGTTTCCGCGAGGATCTCTTCTATCGCCTGAACACCATCCCCGTGAAGATTCCCCCTTTGCGTGAGCGGGCCGAGGATGTCGTTCTGCTGTTCAAGAAATTTGCCATGGAGACCGCGGACAAATACAATATGCCCGAGCCGGTGGAACTCACGGATGCGGCCAAGGTGAAGTTGAAGAACTATCCGTGGCCGGGTAATATACGCCAGCTGAAGAATGTCACGGAGCAGATTTCCATTCTTTCCCGCGAGAGGGTCATCACTCCCGACATCCTGTCCGAGTATGTGCCGGATGCTCCGGTCAGTCACGATATAGTTCGGGTCTCGTCCGGTGAGTCTTCCCATAGTTTTGAGAACGAGCGGGAGATACTTTATAAGATTCTGTTCGATCTGCGCAATGATGTGACGGAATTGAAGAAATTGGTGAACAGCCGCAATGTTTCAGGTGGAAGCGCAGTGACATCTCCCCAAGGTGTGGACGCAGACCGCCCCGTGACGTTCTATTCCGGAGCCGTGGCTTATCCTGCGGCAAGGGGGGCGGAAACTCAGGCAACGCTGAATGTGGCTTCTCCGGTGTCTGTCAAAGCCGAGGCGGAGGAAATCCAGACTCCCGAGGAATATGTCGAGGAATCGCTGGCACTGAACGATTGGGAGCGGCAGATGATCATCCGTGCTTTGGAAAAAAACAAGGGACGTCGCAAGGGGGCGGCTCACGACCTGAACATCTCCGAACGCACGTTGTACCGAAAAATAAAAGAATATGGATTGGACAAATAAGATAGGCCGGATGTGGGTGATCTGGTGTACGGGATTGCTATGCCTGACAACGGCGTGTTCGATATCGTATAAGTTCAACGGAGCCTCCATCGATTATACCAAGGTGAAAACGATACAGATAACCCCGTTTCCCATACGCTCGGCCTATGTGTATGGCCCCATGCAGGCTATGTTTAACAATAAGCTGACGGACATTTATGCTTCGCAGACCCGCCTGCAGCAGGTCAAGCGCAACGGCGACCTGTTGCTTTCCGGCGAAATTGTCGGTTACGAACAATTCAACAAAGCTATATCATCCGACGGCTATTCGGCTCAGACACAGTTGAAACTGACGGTTAATGTCCGTTTTGTGAACAATACGAATCATACGGAGGACTTTGAACGTCGTTTTTCCGCCACGGCGGAGTATGATTCGTCCCAGCAGTTGACGGCCGTGCAAGATGCCTTGCTGGAGCAGATGATCAAGGATATCACCGATCAGATTTTCAATGCAACGGTTGCAAACTGGTAAATTGTCTATGGTGCGATGAATGGAACGGATATGAATCTATTGGAATACGTCAGGCATCCGGAACGTATGGACGGGGAAACCCTCCGTCAGCTCCGTGCGCTGACGGAGCGCTATCCTTATTACCAGCCTGCCCGGTTGTTGATGCTGCGCAATCTGTATCAGTTGCACGACGCTTCGTTTGGCGAGGAGTTGCGCAAGGCCGCGATGTTCGTGCCCGACCGTAGGGCATTATTTCAGCTGATAGAAAGTTACAAATATGTGCTTGAACCCGTCAGGAAACATGTGTCGCAGAGCGGGCGGGATATGGAGGACGAACCGGCGGACCGCACCCAGTCGCTCATAGACAATTTCCTCTCCGAATTGCCGGATGAGAAGAAAGAAAAACCCCGCCGGAAACTGACGGTCGCCGACGCTACAACCGACTACATGGCTTATCTGATGCAGTGCGAGGATGCCGCCGGAACTGAAACGACGGAAGCCCCTCCCATGAACCGTCAGGATCTGATTGATGATTTCATCGGACAAGGCGAACGCCGTATAGTACTGTCGCAGGAGCCGGACGAGACTTTGCAGACGCCTCGGCTTGAAGACAGGTCGCAGGCGGAGGATAGCGAGGATTATCTGACCGAAACTTTGGCCAAAATATACATAAAACAGGCCAGATATGAGAAAGCAATAGAAATAATACGCAAATTAAGTTTGAAATATCCAAAAAAAAACCGTTACTTTGCAGACCAAATACGTTTCCTTGAGAAATTGATAATAAATAATAAAAATAAATAAACCAAAATGTACACTCTTCTTGTAATTTTAACTGTAATTATTGCTGTATTGCTGTGTTTGATCGTGTTGATACAGGAGTCTAAAGGCGGTGGTCTGGCATCAAGTTTCTCCTCTTCCAATCAGATCATGGGTGTCCGCAAGACAACGGATTTTATCGAGAAGGCAACCTGGGGTTTGGCTGCTGCTGTAGCTGTGTTGAGCATTGTGGCTGTGAAAACTTTGCCCACGGTAACCGAAGGTTCTTCCGTATTGTTGAAGGAAGCCGTGGAGCAGAAGGCCGTAAATCCCGGAAATGTCCAGACGTTCGATGCCAATCAGGCTGCTCCAGCTACAGATACCCCTGCTGAAACAGCTCCGGCTGAAGCTCCCGTACAGCAGTAAGGCGTCATTTCGCTACGGAATACACGCACAGATATAAGATGACTCCGTTCGGGTATCAGTGTTGATGCCTGGGCGAAGTCTTTTTTTATTATGGTGAAAGACAGACGGGAAAGTATGCACGGATGGCGTTATAAGGGGCGGCGGAGCCGGATGGCTACATACAGGCTGGCGGCCATGCTGACGTTGTTCTGTGTGTGCCTGCCGCTGTGGTCGCTGGGTGAGGTGGAGAGCCGCGTGGATTCGCTCAATACGGCCGCTTACCGCATGCGCTACCGCGATGTAGCCTCTTCTCAGGCTTTGGCACGCCATGCGCTGAAGTTGGCTTCCGATTATCCCGACGGGTATTACGAGGCACTCAACCACATAGCCTATGTGGCCTATCAACAGATGAATTTCGGGCAAGCCATGCCGCTGGCCGCCCGGGTGAGGCGTGAGAGCGGCAACCAGATAGAAGCTCTGGTGGCAGACGTGACATTGATGAAGATCTGTCAGCGCACGTCCCGAAACCGGCAATTCTATCAGTATCGCGGCAGTGCCGCACGTCGCCTGCACCGTATTGATGAGGAGAGCGACCGGCTGACGGAGCGCGAGCGGGAACGGATGCGCTTTGCCCGTTCGGAATACCACATTGTCTCCTCCACTTATTTCTACTACCTCGGACAGCTTCCTCAGGCATTGACCGAAATAAATGCGCTGGACGAAACGGACAATCTGCGTGGCGACACCGCGCAGTGGATCTACTACAACTACATGAAAGGCTCCGGCGGACTTTGCGAGGGGGACGATCCCGCCGATGTGGTGTTGCGCGAGTTTGATTATCTTTTCAAGAGTTTCACCTTGTCCAAGGTGGCCGGTTATCGTTATTTTGAAGGAAACAATCTGCAGGCGCTGGCCACCCTGCTGCACCGGCCGCAGAATCAGGAATTGGTCCGGTACCGCCGGCCGGACAGTTTTGCTTATCTCTGCAATCTTTTCCACCTGAAGGCCGGTCATACCGCCGAATTGGGCGAATGTCTGGCCCGGCGTGCGTGGGAGAGGTTTGTGGCCTACGGTGATCTCTATCAGACGGCCTGTGCTTGTCGCACGATGGGCGAACTCCGGTTTGACGACGGCGACTATGACGATGCCCTGCGCCACTTTACCCGTGCGCTCGGTTATGTGAACCGTCATCATCGCCGATACTATCCGGCAGATACCCTGCGCACGCTCTGTCCGTATGCCGGAAGCGACACCTCGTCGGTGGAGATGCAGTGGATGAACGACACCACCATGCTGATAGCCCCGGAATGGATAGCCTCCATCCGCGAACGTCTGAGCATGGCCTACAGCGCGCTGGATGACAAACTCCGTTCCGACTACAACCGCAACATCTATCTCGACATACTGGAACAGACCCGTCAGGACCGCGAGTGGGAAAGCCGGTACGAAGAACTCCGGCAGGGATCCCGTTCTCTGTCCGTGTTGCTGGTGTCGGTGATAGTCCTGATAGTCCTGTTGGTTTTTTCCTGTGTCTATCTCTATTGTCTGGGACGTCGTCGGAACCGCAGGCAGGTGGCTCTGCTGGAATATGTGCTCGAAGCGTGTCGGGAGGTCATGTGGTCGGGACAATTGCCGGAGAAAAGCGACGGTCGTTGGACACGGGAGGAGTGGGATACCATCAGCCGTCTGCTACAGCCCTATGCGGGGTGGGCCGAGGAAAACCGGAGCGTGCTGCAGCAACTGGGGGATGAGCGTCGGCAGGTGGCCGAGCAACGCATGGTGAGCGAACAGCGCATAGCCCGCAGCAAGCGCAGGAACGTGGAGAACCGCGCCAAACTGTCGCTGGTGTATGCCGTGATACCTTTCATCGACCGTATCCGGGGCGAGGCGAACCGGTTGAGACGTGGCTGCGAGTCACCGACCGAACGGCTGGATTACATCAAGGAACTGGCCGGGCAGATCAATCTCTACAACGACATCCTGGCCGAGTGGATACAGATGCGGCGCGGCGAATTGAGTCTGCACATCGGGACCTTTGCCCTGCAGGAGGTGTTGGATGTGGTGGCCAAGGGCCATCTTCGTTTCCGACAGAGCGGACTGACCCTGAATGTGATGCCTACCGATGCCGTGGTGAAGGCCGACAAGGCGTTGACCCTTTTCATGGTGAATACGTTGGCCGATAATGCGCGCAAGTTCACTCCGCAGGGGGGAAGCGTCACGGTGGAGGCCACTGTGACGGACGACAGAGTGGAACTGCGGGTGACGGATACCGGTTGCGGACTCACGGCTGACGAGATAGACCGCATACTCACTTCCAAGGTCTACGACGCTTCGGAAATCGGGGGTGGAGACAGCTTTGTGCGCGAGCGCAAGGGGCATGGATTCGGACTGATGAACTGCAAGGGCATTATAGAGAAATACCGTAAGACGAGCGACCTGTTCCGGGTGTGCACCTTCTTCATCACCGGACGGAAAGGGCAGGGCTGCAGCTTCGGATTCAGTCTTCCCAAGGGCACGCTCCGCATGTTTGCGGCTTTGTTCCTCGCACTTGCTGCGGGAGGGAATGCGGAGGCTGCTTTTACAATTGACAGGCCGGCGGAAAGAGCGACGGAGATGTTATCCGCTCCAGACTCCGCCACCTTTGAACGGCATCTGCGGGAGGCCCGCCGATACGCCGACTCGCTTTACTTTGCCAATGTCGACGGAGACCATAGGCGGGCGATTGCCTTTTCCGACTCCACGTTCCGCAGCCTTTCGGCCTGCTATCGTTCCGCCTGCCCCGAAGGTCATGACGTGCTTCAGTGGCTGGGCACGGTGGGGGGAACGGACGTTCCGGCCGAAATACGCTGGTGGCTCAACGAATGGCACGGGATGGACTACACGTTGCTGCTGGGCTGGCGCAACGAAACGGCTGTGGCTGCTCTGGCACTTCATGATTGGCCGCTTTATCGCTACAACAACGACGTCTACACCCAACTCTACAAATATGTCAGTCAGGATCAGGAGTTGCCGGCCTATTGTGAGGCCATGACTACGGCTCAGACCAATAAGAGGGTGGGGTTGGCCTTGCTCGTATTCCTTTCCATAGCCGGTCTGTCGGCCGTTTATATCTTTTATTTCCGGCGCACCCTGTTGTTCCGTATGAATCTTGCCCAGCTGGTGGAGATCAACCGCCGTTTGCTGGCCCCTCTCCCTCGTCCGGACGGAGAGGAACAGGAGGTGGACGGATGGTTGCACACGCTGTGGCGCGGGTTGAGCGAGATACATGCCGTGTGCGGCATACGTCTGACGCTGAACAACGGTGACGGAGGGCGCAGCGAAATCCATACGGTGGGCGACTGCGACAAGGCGGGAATGCAGCTGCTCGATTATCCTTGGCGGCTGAACGGGCAGGAGCATGTACAGGGGATGTTGCAGATCACCGTTCCGCAGGGAACGGTGGATGAGTCTGACCGCCTGACGGATGAGATGGCCGTCAACTGTCTGGCTGCCCTGTTCCGGAGCGGACCGTTGCGGCGTGCCCGTGAGAACGAGGAACTGCAACAGGCCGAGGATGAACACCGCCGTGCCCGATACGAAGAGTCGGTTCTGCACGTGCAGAACCAGATACTGGACAACTGCCTTTCCACGGTGAAGCACGAGGCTATGTACTATCCGGGGCGGATCTGCCGCCTGGCCGGCCGCCTGTCGTGCCCCGATCTGTCGTCTGCCGACCGCCGGTTGCTGCTGGACGAACTGAACGAGTGGGTGGATTACTACCGCACGCTCTACACGCTGCTCGGGCGACAGGCCGAGCGTCAGCTGACTGAGGTGAAGTTTCGCAGGCGGCCTTGCCGTGTGGACGGTCTGCTTCATCGTGCGGCCCGTGTCCGTCTTGTGCAGGGCGGCTCCCTCTCGGTCGACAATAGGGCGACGGTTTCGGCCGTGACAGGCGATGCCGATTTGTTGGATTGTCTGTTGGAGATCTTGTTGCGCACCACGGCCGAAGATTGTGTGCGTGGCGGCGGGGAACCCATGCTGACATTACATGCTGCCGACGACGGACTTTTCGTACGCTTCACCTTGCACTGTCCCGCACTGACGCCCACCGCAGAGGAACTTCACAATCTCTTTATGCCTCATGCAACTCACATACCTTATTTAATAAGCAAACAAATCATTCGTGAACACGACGCCCTTTCCGGTCACTGCGGATGCCGCATCAATGCCGAGGCAACCGCCGGAGGAGGATACGGCGTGTGGTTCACCCTACCAAAATCCAAAGAGAATGAATCCCTTTAAAGTAATCATCGTAGAAGACGTGCGTCTGGAACTGAAAGGCACAGAGGAAATATTCCGCACCGATATCCCCGACGCACAAGTGATAGGAACAGCCATGGACGAAGCTGAATTCTGGAAACTGATGGAGGGCGGCGAACCGGATCTCGTCCTGCTCGACCTGGGACTCGGTGGTTCCACCACAGTGGGCGTGGACATCTGCCGTCAGGTGCGCCGTCGGCATCCGGGTGTTCATGTGCTCATTTTCACCGGCGAGGTGCTCAACGAGAAACTGTGGGTGGATGCTCTTGATGCCGGAGCCGACGGCATCATCCTCAAGAGCGGTGAACTACTCACCGAGACCGATGTCATGCAGGTGATTGACGGACGCCGATGGGTGTTCAACCAACCCATTATGGAGAAAATCGTCGATCGTTTCCGCCGTTCGGTGAGGGCCGACAGCCGACGCACAGATGCTGTGATCGACTACGACATCGACGAATACGACGAGCGCTTCCTGCGCCATTTGGCACTGGGCTACACCAAGGAGATGATAGCCTCGCTCAAAGGCATGCCGTTCGGCGTGAAGAGCTTGGAGAAGAGACAGAACGATCTTGTCGGCCGGCTTTTCGGGGGGAGCGAGCGGTCGGGCATCAATGCCACCCGTCTGGTGGTGAAAGCGCTCCAGCTGGGTATCATTGATCTCAACCGGTTGGAACCCGATGATGATTGAACAGAGAGAGAGGCCTGCAGACGAACCTTTTTCCGGAAAAAACGTAAAACGTCCGAATAAAACCAAATGAAGATAAGACCTGTAAAAAACGAACAAATCTCCGCCGCTATTCTGATTGCTTTGCTTTTGCTGCTTGGCATCACCTTTGTAGGGTCATGGATTGGCTCTGCCGCCGGTTGGCCGTTGCGCAGCCTCCTCTCGGCCGAGGGACTGCGCTGGCTCTTTGCGCGTGCTCCCGGCTTGACGGCCCGTAGCGGCGTGGTAATGTTGTGGCTTCTCCTCACGGCTTGGGGTGCCCTGAGCTATGTCGGCTTGCCTGCCGTACTCGGCGCCCTGTTTTGCAGGCGTCCGGTGAGCCAGCGTCAGCGTCATGCTTTCGGGATGAGTGCGGCAGTGTTGGCCGCATGGGCCGGACTGTTGGTCATGTGGGGTGTTCCGCCTCACGGGGTGCTGCTCAGCGCCACGGGACGTTTATGGCCGTCGCCCCTTGTCAACGGTCTGTTGCCGGCAATAGCTGTAGGTCTGATAGCTGTCGCCCTCTGCTACGGTCTGTTGGGCAACACGATTTCCACTCGTCGCGAGATGATCCGTCTCTTCAGTCACGGTGTATCCGGTCATGCCCAATGGCTGTGGCTCTACGTTGTGGCCTCTTTTCTTTGGGTGTGTGTGCGCTACATCCTGGGCTTCGACTGATGTTCCGTCATTCTCTGCCCCAATCAGGTCCCGTATCTGACCTTTTATATTTATCTTTGCACTTCGAAACCCCAAAACAGCAAACAATACACCTGTATGGTGACAGAATACTTACAACAACTCAACCCCACACAACGCGATGCCGTGGTCTACAACGAAGGCGCGCAACTGGTGATCGCCGGTGCGGGATCCGGAAAGACACGGGTGCTGACCTACAAGATTGCCTATTTGATGGAGCACGAGGGACTGGAGCCGTGGCAGATACTTGCACTCACCTTCACCAACAAGGCAGCCCGCGAGATGCGGCAGCGCATTGCGGATCTCGTGGGTGAGGCGAAGGCAAAGCGCCTTTGGATGGGTACGTTCCATTCCGTCTTCTCCCGCATTCTGCGGCAGGAGGCCGATAAACTGGGTTACACGTCCGATTATACTATTTACGACCAGGCCGACTCCCGCAATCTCATTAAGACCATCATCGATGAGATGGGACTCGACGACAAGATCTACAAAGCCGCAGCCGTGCAGAATCACATCAGTCTGGCCAAAAACCGCTTGCTCTCACCCGCGCAATATCGCAGTGACGCGCAGGTGCTGGAGGCAGATAAGGCATGCCGGATCCCGTTGACCGGAGAGATTTATGAACGATACAGCCATCGGTGTCAATTGTCCGATGTGATGGACTTCGATGATTTGCTCTATCAGACCTATCGGCTCTTCCGTGATCACCCCGATGTGTGTGCCCGCTATGCCGGGCGTTTCAGCTATGTGCTTGTGGACGAGTATCAGGACACCAACTATGCCCAGTCGTCCATTGTGTGGCAATTGGCCGAACACCATCAACGCGTGTGTGTGGTGGGCGATGATGCACAGAGCATCTATAGTTTTCGTGGAGCCAACATCGACAATATCCTTTTGTTTCGGAATCAATACCGTCATACGCGACTGTTCAAATTGGAACAGAACTACCGCTCTACGCAAACGATCGTGAAGGCGGCCAATAGTCTCATCAGTTACAATGCCGACCGCATAGAGAAAAACGTGTTTAGCGAGAACGATGAGGGGGATCCCGTTGAAATCTACAAGGCCTATAGTGATATAGAAGAGGCCGACATCGTGAGCACACGCATTTCCGCCATACACAGACGGGAGGGTGTGGACTATACCGATTTTGCCATCCTCTACCGTACCAACTCGCAGAGCCGTTCGCTGGAGGAGGCGTTGCGTCGTCATGCCATCCCTTATCGCATCTATGGCGGTCTGTCCTTCTATCAACGCAAGGAGATCAAGGACACCATCGCTTACTTTCGTCTGGTGGTCAATCCCAAGGATGAGGAGGCTTTCAAGCGGGTGATTAATTATCCGGCGCGCGGCATCGGTCAGACCACACAGAACAAGTTGGCCGAGGCTGCCATCCGCGATGAGGTGAGTCTTTGGGATGTGGCTCTCGATCCGGTGGCTCACGGTGTGGATGTCAACCGGGGCACGCAGGCCAAACTCTCTGCTTTTTGTGCGCTTATCGATACGTTTCGGGACGAACTCCTCACCGGGGATGCCGCCACCGTCGGCATGCGCATAATGGAGCAAAGTGGTATCCGGCGTGAAATCTTCAGTCACAGTGAGCCGGACGACCGGAGCCGGCAGGAGAATCTGGAGGAATTGGCCAACAGTCTCAAGCAGTTTGTGGACGATCGGATCGAGCAGGGTGATGAGGCCGTTGGGTTGGGCGACTTCCTGCAGGTGGTGGCTCTGCTGAGCGATATGGATGAGGACAGTGGCGATGACGACCGCAAGGTGACGCTCATGACCGTTCATGCCGCCAAGGGATTGGAGTTCCGTGTGGTTTTCGTCGTAGGTATGGAGGAAGAACTTTTCCCCAATCGCATGGCTATGGACAGTGTGCGTGGATTGGAGGAGGAACGCCGCCTCTTCTATGTGGCGCTCACGCGGGCAGAGGAACGTTGTATCATCACGTATGCGATGAGCCGCTACCGTTTTGGCAGCATGGAGTTTGGCACGCCCAGCCGTTTCCTGCAGGAGTTGGATCACAGTTGTGTGCTGGAGCACAAGTCGTCTCCCGCTCCGTCTTCTTCCGCTTCCAGAGAATCGTTTGCGCAGAGCGCCCGTTCTTCGTGGCAGCGACGTCCCACGGGGATGGCCGACATGGAGTCGTCTTCCGCTCCCGTTCGCCGTGTAGCTTCGGTAGGCGGATTGCGTCGCTTGGGTGTTCCTTCGCAGCGTCCGGCTTCGACCGGCATGTCTCCTTCCGCATCGGTCTCTGCGCATCCTTCTTCGACTCAGGCAGCCGGCGGCTTGCAGGTGGGACAGACCATCGAACACGAGCGTTTCGGACTGGGGCGTGTCACCTCGTTGGAGGGAGTGGGCGAAAACACGAAGGCCACGGTGGAATTTCAGCACAGCGGTACCAAGCAACTTCTTCTACGTTTTGCCCGTTTCAAGGTGGTGGAGTAGGGGGATCGCTACTTTCGGCTTAGTATTGGCCTTGCCTACGGCTTATCATTGGCCTTACCTGTAGCTTGTCGTTGGATAGGCTTGTGGCTTGACATTGGCCTTGCCTATGGCTCAACATCGGACAGGCCTACGGGACAGTCTGCGGTATGCGTACCGAAGGGGCTTCGGTATACGTAAATAAGGTGCTTCAGTACGTGTATTGAAGGAACTTCAGTACACGTAAATAAGAAGCTTCAGTACACGTACCGTAGGGGCTTCTATACGCGTCCGGCAACATGGGGCGATAACAGGGCAATCCGCCCCGAAATACGGTTGGATGCAGAATATCCTTCAATGGTTCAAACTGTTTGTGAATGAGCGAGAAAAGGTTCACTTTTCCTTCACCTTTCCGTCATTCCAAC
>JAMPGY010000004.1:113412-184118 GCA_023663705.1 Clostridium sp.
CTCAAAAACGCTCAAAAAAGTGAGCTAATTTGGGTACACGCAACTGAACACCCTATTTATTTATTTTTAATTCACGTTTATGAAAAAGAAGTTTTTACTGGTAGCAAGTTTGGCCATGTGCATGGGCTTCGCTGCATGCAGTGACAACGAAGACCTGCAGGCAGACGGCACCAACAGCGGCTCCGTTGCAGGAGTAGGAGAACAAACGTTCGCTACCTTCACCATCGGTATCACCGGACCGGAAGATGGCACCAGAGCCACCGAAGACAATACGGGTGGTCATCCCGACGAGGGAGAGGGTACTCACCCGGGCACGTATGACGAACAGAAAGTGTACGATGTGGATATCTACTTCGTCAACACCACAGATGGCAACATCACGCAAAAGAAGCACTTCGTTGAGGACGAACTGCGCCCCACGAATCCCGCACCCGACTTCACATCGAACATCACCGCCTACACCACCCCGGCTTTCCAAATCACGGCCGGAACCTACAAGGTGTATGTGATTGTAAACCCCACAACAGCAGGTACGTCGTTGGGTGATGCCGGAAGCCAAATGGCCGAGGAGAACACATTTCTCTACACTTCCGAGAATGTCAATCTGACCATCGCCAGCGCCACACAGGGTTTCCTGATGAGCAACCAGCGCTTTGACGACAACACCACCAATGGCACGGACAACATCTTCACGCTGACCAACGGCACGGAGAACGCCCCCAACAAGGTGGCCGTGAAGGTGGAGCGCGTGGTGGCCAAGTTCACCTATGCCGACGGCAGCCAGGCCACAGCCCAGAACATTCCCCTGAAGGAGAGAGACGAGAACAACACGCTGACGCCTATGAAAGATGTCACCGTGGCTTTGCAGGGCATGGACCTGTTCAACATGAACAAGACCTGCTACCTGTTCAAGCAGTTTATCATGAACGACGGCAGCCGTTATGTGACGGACAAGAACTTCAATGTGAGCGAAAACTGGCCCATCGACAAGGCGCCCTCCACGGACGAGCTGAAGACTTTGAACGATCGTTTCTTCAACGTTCCGGGCGTTCTGAACTATCTGGACAACGAAGGTAGCGTGATGGTTCCCCATACGGTAGACGGCGGTCTGACAGACGCCACCAAGAGCCTGACCACCCCCATCTACTGTCTGGAGAACACCATGCTGAGCAATCTGCAGTATAAGGGAAACAGCACCGGTGTGCTCTTCAAGGTGAAATACAACTTCCAGAACAACAATCCCTTCGAACAGGTTCTGGCTCTGCCCGTAGCCGATGAAGCCTACTTCGGCGAAGACGGCACGACAAACACCACGTATCTGAAGCAGGATGCAGAGAGCATCAGCCAAGCACTGTCCGAAGTGTTCGGCAGCAACTATGGCTACAACGGTGTGGAGACAGTGGACGGCGCCGTGCGCCTCAAACACCCCGAAACTACCGTAAACGGCACATTCTTCACCTACAACGGTAAGATATTCTCCTCCGTGGCAGAAGCCGCTTACTACTTTGTGGCCAACAACGACGACAACCAGGTGTTTGCCGCTCCCACGGCCGATGCAGTGAAGAAACTGGCCCAGACGCTGAACGAAGTGGCTGCCAGCAAGGGCAAGTGCACAAACTGGAACAGCGGTGTGTCCTACACCGGCACATGGTCGGCCACCAACCGTGTGAAGGTATATTATCAGGGACTTGGCTACCACACAGCCATCATCTCCAACATCCCGAATCTACGCGGCGACGGCCAGCTCAACCCGATGGAATATGCCATCGTGCGCAACCACTGGTATCAGATGGATGTGACGGCCGTGAACGGCTTCGGCTCCACCACCCCCGAACTTCGTCCGCAGGATCCGGACGAGGATTTGAACGCCAACGTGGAAGTACAGATACTCGTGATGCCATGGAAGGTGGTTCGCCAGTCTGTTGAAATCTAATTAACCCTTCTATATTGTTTCTCCATCTGCAGTTCTCAGGAATTGCGGGTGGAGAAACGCCACAAAAACAATAACCACGTCTCTAACCAACCATTCATCATGAACAGAATTCCTCATACCGTAAGCATCTGCCTGCTGGCTCTGCTCTCGCTGCACCTCACCTCGTGCATCAAAGAAGACGTGCCGGAATGTACCTACGACATTTGCTTCGACTATACATGGAACCTGCTTTATGCCGATGCGTTCCCCTCGCAGGTGGACGACATCACCTTATATATATTCCGCCCCGACGGAACATTCATAGGCAGCCAACACGACGAAGGCAGCCATCTCGACGCCAACTACCGGATGCCGCTCAAACTGGCACCCGGACGCTATCACCTGATAGCCTGGGGAGGAAACGATCCCCGATTCTACGAAACCACGGAGCTGACAGCCGGCGTGTCTACGGCAGACGACCTGACCGTGACCCTCAGGCGGAACAGCAGCAACGGGATACGGCACGAAGCCAGTCTGAAAGGACTTTTCCACGGCGAATGCGACATCGACATACCCGAATACTACAGCGGAAGTGCTACCGTTCATCTGATGAACGACACGAAAAACATCAACGTGCTGATACAGCACACCCGCGACCCGCAACTCAATCCTACCGACTATTCATGCACCATCCGGGACGACAACGGACGGATGGACTCACATAACAACCTGTTGCCCGACGCTACGCTTACCTATCATCCTTACTTCACGGCCGGAAGCCAGATAGAAGATCTTATCACACCGGATAAGAAATGGGGCGTGGTGAAGTTTGAACTGAACACCCTGCGACTGATGAGACCACAGACCCGCATCGAGGAGCCGCCCACCGTGCTGCGCATCGAGAATCATCCGCGCGAAACCGTGCAGGAATTCAACCTGCAGGAATACATCCTCATGCTGAAAAACAGTTACTTCAGCACTATGCCCGAACAGGAATACCTCGACCGACTGCAAGAATGTAATATCGTGTTCTTCATCAACAACGATGTGGTGGTGAGCGTGCAGATAGAGGTGGGTCCATGGAAAGTGGTGAAAAACCTGAATACCGAACTATAGCCAGAAAAGCCATGAACCAGGTCACGAAGACAATAGGAGGATATGTACTGGCCGTACTCGCACTGATCTGCCTGTCGGTAGCTTGCAACGACAACAGAGAAGAGGCTGAAGAAACGAATGTCACTCAAACACGCACCAGCGTGGAGTTCACCGTGGCCGCTGCCGATGACAATGCAGCCCCGGGCGAGATGCTTCGCACCCTGCGCCTCATCTTTGTCAACACCAAGGGACTTGTGGAAAAGATTATAGACGATAATGTGTCGCCCGATGGTTCGGTACAGTCCAAAATATATTCGTGCGAATTGCTTCCTGGCGTCAAAAATGTGTTCCTGCTGGCCAACTTCGACCTGCTGAAGGACGGCAACGAATACCTGCGGATGCTGTACGGACTACAGGAAGGCGATGTGTTTCCCTACGACAAGATGGCCACAGCCACCATCCGCCTGCCGGCTTCGGCCGACGGTTCAGGCACGCTGGCTCTCCGCTCATCCGAAGGTAAACTCTACCTGCCCATGAGCAACCGCGAGAGCATCGAAATCAGTCAGCGCGGTCCCAACCGCCACGTGATCCATGCCGTCCGACTAATGGACAAAGTGAACATTACATTCCACAATCCCTCGGACGAAGACGTGGAGATAGAAGAATTGCGCATCAGTTCGTTCACCGATGACAACATACAACTGCTGCCCTCTGTCCTGCCTTTCCAAAACGCCGAGACTCTGCCCCCCGTCTTCCCCAACGGCAACGAACGCCAGGAAATCATATTGGACTATGGCAAAGTGCTTCACGACGGGAAGAGCCTGCTGCCCTATCCCGTACCGGCCACACGAAACACAACAGAAGGAAGCAGTTTGCTGCCCACGGTGTATGTCAACGAGACGCAACCTAAAGCCGGAGAAACTTTCCGCATAGCCGTGAAAGGCAAACGCACCCACGCCGGAGGCAGCATGGAAGTGGAAGACGAGATGAGCGAACTCATCTTCACCGACATTCCCTACCTGCATCGTAACACCCAGTTGAACCTGGACGTTCATCTGGCACGATACGACCTGTTGCTGACGGGCGTGACTTCACGCCCGCCCATCGGAGGATATCCCGTGGAAGCCAAACTGGAGGGACGGTACGACTACCGGTGTGACTTCACCTACGGCGGGCCGTTCACTATCCGGACGGAACTGACCCGCACAATAAACGGAAGCGTAACCCCCATGCCACTCAGCGATTACAACGTGACATGGACGGTGGAGGAGGACAATCCCGATTCACCCATATTCTACACTCCACCCCACTACAACAACACGACCGGAGCTATAGAAAACGGCGTACTGACCAATGCCAAAGGTTCGGCTACAGTGAGACTGGAGTTCTCCGCCATAGAGCACGATGGCAACAAGACCGTAACACGCGTCTTCCGGTATACTATCCACATCAACCGACTATAAATATTCTGTATTGTTTTCATGATAAGACCCGCATATATATATTATAGTAAACCGACAGGAGAGCATCCCGCCCTGCAAGGGATAATGCTCTGCCTGCTGCTTCTATTTCCAGCCATCCGAGCTGTGGCTCAACCGACAGGCAGACAAACGAAGGCAGAGACGCACAAAGTAACCATCGGCCCGAAAGGAACCTCTGCGCCGGAAGTGACATGGGGCGGCGAAGGATATACCTTGATGACCGACGGACAGGAATACACCCGCCATGCCTACAACCAGTACCGACGCGTGATGTACGTTCTGCCCAATGTGCCCACCCGCATCTACTCCTTCACCAACATAGACCTGACCATGCCCACCAAGGGCTACTTCCGATGGTATAAGAACAGAAGCGACCTGTGGCAGGATGAGACACTGGAAAACTGGTGTACAAAACACCTGCGCCCCGCAAGACCCGATAAATACAAAGTATACGACATCGGACTGGTCAGCGCCAACGCCGACAACGGAAACAAGACACCCAGCCCCTTCATCACCTACTATCCCGACGAAGAGGAGTATGTGGCACGTGTGGAAGCCGGCCAAGACCCGGCGGTAATCGACTCCTTCTTCCTCAACTACAGTTCGTGGCGCCTGCCCAACGACCCCATCCAGAATCTGAGTGAGATGCCGGAAGTGATGCGCCGCACCACCATCGTGCTCAAACATGCCTCCGCACGCTACAACGCCATGCGGGAAAAGTTGGAGAACCACCGCCTGATGGGCGAACTGGAGGCATTGGACGCACCCGAACAATGCTTTCTGGAAAGCCACGATGTGACCATGCCCTTAGGAGTCACCACCTTCCTCCGCCTGAACGAGCGTTTGGAAAACTATTTCATATCCATCGACCAAGGATACAACAGTTTCAACTACAGCGCGGAAAACATCGGAGACGCCATCTATCTGAACAATCCCAAACAAGTGCGCTGGCGGGTGTATGACGAGAATAAAAACATGGTGCAGGAAACGATAAAAACGCATCAATACGGAGCCAACTTCCGATCCAACGTCTACGACAACGACATGGCCAATCTGTTTAAGTTCATACGCGGAACAACTACTGCGATGAAACGGCGCAAATGGTACGTCACGGCCGAGGGATACCGCGACAACGGAGAACGGTTCCCGCTCAGTTGCATCACCGTGACCGAAGAGCCCTACACCAATCTCATGACGGAACAGGAACTGGCCTCCACCGACAATCCCAACCTGCGGTCGAGACGCAAGGAGGAAATCGAGAAGGACTACACCCCCATCTACTCGCTGGATTTCAACGGCAGCGAAGAAGGAGCCATCCTTGACGCGCTCACCGATCCGAAGGACAATTACCGAACGACCACCATGGATTTGAACTCCACCTATATTTATGGCGACATCAGTTCCTATGACGTGAGCCCGACCGGCGAACCCTATACGAGCGGGGCACATCGGAGAGCCGTGGGTTCGCGCTCCGTCTGCCGCAGCGAATACGCGTTCTACCGTTCGCTCAACCACCCTGGCATATCCACCGGCGGACAAGGCTACAACGACTGGTTTACCCAAAACAGCCAATATCCCGTACAGGTGCACGACCGCGAGTATGAACGCAGTGGCGGACAAAAATACGGCTACTTCATGTATTTGGACGCTTCGGACGAGACGGGAACCATCGTAGACATCCCCATGCAATACAACCTTTGTCCGGACGCCCGCATGCTGGTGACCGCCTGGATCTGCAACCTGCGTTCCAACGTGAGAGCGGCCGCCAATCAGACTGATGCCGACCTCGGCATCACCTTCAAAGGCATTGACGAGGAAGGAAACGAGCACGTGCTGCATACGTTCTACACCGGAAAGGCCCGCAACATACCCACACACGATGAGGCTATGGCTACTCCCGGACAGTTGGAAGCCCAATGGCAACAGATTTGTTTCATGTTTACTTTCAGCGACAAGAACAACCACTATAAAAACTATGTGCTGAGCCTACTCAACAACGGAGAACACTCCAACGGAGCAGACTACGGTATAGACGACATCCGTGTATATCTGGCCAAGAGCAACGTGGAAGTACAACGCAACGACAACTGCGGAACGTCCGACATCAAGTTGGCCAGCGACCACAGCCGTCTGCTGGCTGCGTTCAACCTGACAGCCAACAGCACCGTCGTCAGTGACGAGGAGTTAAATGCCCCGGATTACAGCGCAGACAGCCGGCTGCTTCGTTTCGGTCTCAGCCCCAGGGAGACAAACCTGTTTTTCCTCTTTGCCGATAAAAACAACAACAAACTCAACGACATACGCTACAACGGACTGGAAAGCAACATGACGGACTACGGACGCGTGGTGTTCAGTACGAACATAGAGGATCTCCCCCTCATCAATTCCACCCTGCCCGATGCAGAACGCCAACGACAGATTGAATCCATCAGTCTGGAAAAGAACAGACTGTTCCTGACGCAGTACAAGAGTTGGTGGAACACACTACCGGAAGACGAAAAAAGCAATTATATAGACCCCAATGACATCAGCAACCCCCAGACCCTGTTCAACTTGCTGAACCTCCCGCCCATCCATTATGCCTACCGTCTCACAGAGGATGTGGAGAACGGCCACACCGACCGTATCCACCTGACGAACTTCTCCATGAGCCAGTCCAATGCCAACCTGAAAGTGGGTGAAACCTATCAGGTGGTTCTATTCCGTCTGGCCGAGAGTAAGGACTACGACACAGTAGACCCGGCAGACGAGTGTGCCATCCGTTCCGACTTTCAGGTGGGTGCAGGTATTGTGCTGACCATGACAACGGAATCTAACGTGGAAGAGGAGTTTTGCCTGCACAATGAGCTGAAAGTGACAGCACGGTTGAAAGACGCAGAAGCCAACGAGATTGAGCCTGAAGAAGCTTATAACTTCGACTGGTATATCGGTCCGAAAGACGAGGCGGATTGGCAGTTCACATACGTAAAAGACAGTTGTTATCTGCCTCTGAGCAAGCGTACCATTTATCTGAAAGAGGCCTTGGAACGTTTTCATGCCGCTGTAGTTTCGCCCGATCTGTTCGGTGACCTCGGCAACTGGAACATCCCCGAACGCGAAACTGACGATCGGGTCACAAAGGACTATCTGACCCGTTTATCGAAGGAAGGACGTCTTTTGCTAAACACCAAAGACTATACCCTCACGCTCCACAACCGCGAGACTTACATCATCGCCATCCCCTACGTGGTAGATGAATATCGGGAGGAATGGGAGAAAATCCTGTGTCTCGAACCCACTGAATTCAAGATACAGACCAGTCCGCACACCCCAACTGCATGGCTGGGCGAACGGGCACTGCAGGGACAATACGCCGAAGGATACGTACCGTCTGTCCGGATGGGACTGAAAGACGTGCAAAACTGCAGGAAGCCGGACAACGGAGACGCCCCCATCCTGCGCCTTCCCATCCGCGACGTCGACATGTATGCAATCGACGGTTGCCGACTGGACATCTCGCAAAACGGCAATCAGATCTATGACGAGGTGAAACTTTATGCCACCACCGATCCTACACATACTATGTATAAATATACGGTGGTGGGAAATGTAAGAAACATACACTGTTATGTAGATGAAGACAATGACGGACACGAAGACTACGTGGAGATTGCCTTCAACGACCGCTTCATTCCGCAGGAAGGTTACATCTATGAACTGCTTATCCCCTATCAGGAATTTAACGCAGAGGGCGAGAGCACGGAAGCCTGCACCGGAGAACTGATGGTTCCGTTGAAAATCGTACCCGAATACCTGACCTGGACCGACGGGGAAAACAACGGAGAATGGAATCACGACCGGAACTGGAAACGCTCCTCGGAAGCAGAGGTATACATGGGCAGGCAGCGCGAAGACCAAGACGCCAATCCGGATGTTACATCAACACGAACCGACGGATTGGCAAACGCCTTTGCCCCCATGAGTTTCACCAAAGTAACCGTCGTTGGGAAAGGGCCGAGACTGTATGGGCTGGCCGACGTGAACGGCCTGCTACAGTTGAAACCGGAAGCCGGAGACAGTATCGAGTACGACCTGTGCCTAAAAAATCCGGACGAAGTAAAACTACTGTATCCCGATCAAGAAGGGAACAAGCGCTACCAGGCCACGTTCTACTACGGAAATACCTGCAAGGAAATCTATTTCAAAGCCGGCAGCGACTTGTGCGGGCAGCAACATCTCAACTACATCAATGCCCGTGTAGATATAGAATTGAATAACTATTGCGACTATTGGCTATCGTCTCCTCTGCGTGCCGTGTATGCCGGCGATATGTATTCGCCCGATTATGAGCAGGAAAACAAAGGACGACAAACCACCCCGGCTTTCTCGCCCATCCTGTATGACGAAAAAAAGAACAACCGCTTCAATCCAGCCTATTACCAACGGGCATGGAACAAGAGCGTAACTGTGTTTACACCACTTGACGAACAGGATAAAACAGGCAACGGAACACCCCTGGAATATCGCGCTGTGGCCTCGGAGTGGAGCGTGGATTACAACGATGTGGCCACCCCCTATGCACCCGGCAAGGGATTCTACGCCCGCATGGAAATGGGAGACGATGCCAACACCGACAAGGCCCTGCTGCGCCTGCCCAAGGACGACAACTGCTACTTCTACCAATTCAGCCGCACACGAGGCAACGGCGGCGAGATACTCGACCGGACGGGAGCCGGACGATTGATAGACGGCAACCCGCTGGTGGTGGAACTGCCGGCAGCAGATGCCACCGATCAAACTTATACGAATGATCCCGACGGAGACGGAAGGTATTATCTGGTGGGCAACCCCTACATGGCTCCGCTGGACATGCAGGTGTTCTTCGCTCAGAATCCTGCTTTGTTTCCCACCTTCCGTACACTGGAAGACGGCACGCAAGTAGTCAGCCATCGGGAAGAGGACGGAACCTGGCTGACCAACGGAACCGGAGATCAAGCCACCCGCGTGAGGCCCCTGCAGGCTTTCTTCGTAGAACTGGATCCGCAAGCCCAGACTCCGCATCAGATCACGTTCACACCCGAGATGATGGCAACAGAAGGGGGCACGACAAACGCCGGTCGCTCCGAAGGACTGATGTTCACCGCGAGCCGGAACGGCAGACACCACTCCGCTCTCATCGCCCGTCGCGACCGTACCGGAACAGACTACGATCCGCATCGGGACGCTTCATTGCTGATTGACCCACACACAAAAGGCGATACGCCGTTGGTATATACCGTGACCGGACAACGGATGACCAGTCTGAGCAGCATGGCAGAACTGAACAATGTGCCCATTGGCGTTTACAATGTCCGGGGCGAAGAAGTCGCACTGACTATCGAAGGTATGGCACAGTGGGACGAACCTCTCTACCTGTTTGATGCACAAACCGGCGACAGCACTCCACTGACCGGCGACAGTCACACCATACGATTGATCGGTTCTTCTCATGGCAGATACTTCCTGCGCAACCGTAAGGAGACAGTGGAGGCAAGCACCGGAGATGACATTCAGTTCTATTCACCCGAAGCCGGTAGCCTGATAATAGCAGCATCCGTATCCCTGAAAAAAATAGAGGTTTACACCCCGAACGGCACACAGACATGCAGCCTGTCACCCGATTCTCCGGTGTGCAAACTGTCCCTGCAACGCGGAACATATATCGTAAAAGCCATCACATCGACGGAAAGACAATATGACGGAAAAGTGATCGTTCGCTGACCCTTTGCAAGCAAAAAACGGGCTGTATGATACCTTTAAACGGGATGAGGAGACAAAAACACAGCCAAAAAGTTGCTTAATGGCTTCTTTTCTCGTAATTTTGCAAGAAATCGTCACTTGTTATACCGATGAAAGACTTTTTTAAATACATGTTTGCCAGTCTGACCGGTGTGTTACTGGCCGGAGGAGTTCTAATGATGTTTTTGATTGTTTCCCTTGTTGCCACCCTGATGGGAGGAAGCGGGAACACAACCGAACTGAAGCCGCACTCCGTGCTCCGCATCCCGCTCAACGGCATATTGTCCGAACGCTACACGGAAAGTCCGCTGGATATGCTGCAAGGCAAAAGCGAAAGCGGACTGGGGCTGGAACAAACCGTACAGGCAATCCTGCTGGCCAAAGACAATAAAGATATCGACGGCATTTACATCGAGGCCGGTTCGCTGGCTGGTGCCACTCCAGCCATGCTGGAGGAAATTCGCCAGGCCATCGTAGAATTCCGCACAAGCGGTAAGCCTGTAATCTGTTACGGTGACATCTATTCGCAGGGATGCTATTACATCTGCAGCGCGGCCGACCGCGTGGCGCTCAATCCGCAAGGGGCCGTCAACTGGAACGGAATGGCAGCCCAACCGATATTTTTCAAGGATTTGCTGGAGAAAATCGGTGTGCACATGCAGGTGTTCCGCGTGGGCAACTACAAATCGGCCGTCGAACCTTATACCTCCACTTCTATGAGCGAGGCCAACCGTGAACAAGTGAGTTCTTATCTCCACTCCATTTGGGGGATACTGGTGGATGACGTAGCATCCTCGCGCAGCATCGAGCGCGACAGCCTGCTCCACTATGCCGACGAATACATGGGCTTTGCGCCGGCCGAAACCGTGGTGGAACGGGGACTGGCAGACACGCTCTGCTATGCCGACGGCATGAAAGACTACCTGCAACAACGCTTCGGACAACAAGACAAGAAAGTAAACTTCATCGCTCCCGACGACTTCCTGGCAGCCGCCGAAAAGGACGGCACGAAGGCTAAGGATCATATCGCCGTATATTATGCTTTCGGCGACATCGTGGAAGAGGCAAACGAATGGGGAGACCCCTGTATCGCCTCGAGCACCGTGTGCAACGACCTGCGCGAACTGCGTGAGGACAAAAATGTGAAAGCCGTAGTGATTCGTGTCAACTCGGGCGGTGGAAGTGCCTATGCATCCGAACAGATTTGGCGCGAAGTAACACTGATACAACAGGAAAAACCGGTCATCGTGTCGATGGGCGGCATGGCTGCATCAGGTGGCTACTACATATCCTGTGCGGCCGACTCCATCCTGGTCGAACCCATGACCCTGACGGGTAGCATAGGTATATTCGGCATATTTCCGGACGCCAGCAACCTGTTGCAAGAGAAACTGGGGCTGCACTTCGATGTGGTGAAGACCAACGAACTGGCCGACTTCGGCACACAGGCACGCCCGCTTAACGCCACGGAGAGCGAACTGCTGCAGCACTACATCAACCGAGGCTACGACCTGTTTGTGAAGCGTGTGGCCGACGGCCGGCAAATGAGTACGGACAGCATACACCAACTGGCACAAGGCCGCGTATGGACCGGGCTACAGGCTGTGGAGAACGGCCTGGCCGACCGTTGCGGCAATCTACAGGATGCCATCCGTGCGGCAGCAGCGAAAAGCGGACTGGACAAATATCAGGTGGACAGCTACCCACAGAATAAAGAATGGTATGAAACCCTGTTGGGCGATGCCCGCAAGCACTATATGGAAAGCCAACTGGGCAGCGCATGGCGCGAATACCTGCCCCTGCACCAATGGCTCAGAGGCATGGATCGCCAGTCGTGCATCCAAGCCCGCATGCTCTATCTGCCTAACCTTACAAACTGACGAGCTACATGGAAGGTGACCTGATAAAGATTAACGAATGGCTGTTGCCGTTTTCGTGGCTTTACGGAATCGGAGTGCGCCTGCGCAACGAACTTTTCGACCTGGGCATACTGAAATCACGCAGCTACGATGTTCCGGTAATCTCGGTGGGCAACCTCACCGTGGGCGGTACGGGCAAGACTCCCCATACCGAATACCTGATACGGCTGTTGCAAAAAAAATATCAGGTAGCTGTGCTGAGCCGGGGCTACAAACGCAAAAGCAAGGGTTTCCTTCTGGCAGACACCGCAACCCCCATGGAACTGATAGGCGACGAACCCTATCAGATGAAACAGAAATTCCCCAATGCCCATGTAGCCGTAGACAAGAACCGTCGAAGAGGCATTGAACGTCTGTGCGACGAACATATCACCCCGGCGACAGACGTCGTCATTCTGGATGATGCCTTCCAGCACCGCTATGTGCAACCGGGCATCAACATCCTGCTGGTGGACTACCACCGTATGATCTACGACGACAAGTTGCTGCCTGCCGGTCGCCTGCGCGAACCGAAAGAAGGCACACGCCGCGCCAACATTGTCATCGTCACCAAGTGTCCGAGAGACATGAAGCCTATGGGCTTCCGCGTCATCAGCAAAGCGCTTCGCCTATTTCCCTACCAAAAACTCTTCTTCTCCACCCTGCGCTACGGCACACTCCGACAAGTGTTCGGAGAAGATACACGCCCACTGGACAGTCTGCGCAAGGAAGAACAGGTGGTGCTGCTCACCGGCATAGCTTCGCCCGAACAGATGAAACTGGACATCGAACAGTATGCACCGCTCACCATTCCCTTGCCTTTTGGTGACCACCACTACTTCACGCCTGCGGATGTGTCTCTGATCAATCAGACTCTGGCACGCATCAAAGGCGACAAACTCATCATCACAACCGAAAAAGACGCCTGTAGGCTACAGACTACCGAGGGACTGAGCGACGAGGTGAAAAAATACTTGTATGTGCTGCCCATAGAGGTTGAAATCATGCAGGAGCAACAAGAAACATTTAACGAAAACATTACTGGCTATGTACTCAAAAATTCAAGAAACAGCATCTTGGCTAAAAGCCAAAATGCCGGCAAATCCAACAACGGCTATCATCTTAGGAACCGGATTGGGCAAGCTGGCCGCTGAGATTCATTCGGCATCCAGCATTGACTATAAAGACATTCCCAACTTCCCCGTATCCACCGTAGAAGGCCACAGCGGCCGACTGATTTTCGGTAAACTGGGCAACAAAGACATCATGGCTATGGAAGGGCGCTTCCACTACTACGAGGGTTACTCGATGAAGGAGGTGACATTCCCCATACGTGTGATGCACGAACTGGGCATACGCACCCTCTTTGTGAGTAATGCTGCCGGCGGGACAAATCCTAATTTTGAAATCGGTGATCTGATGATCATCACCGACCACATCAATGCCCTGCCCGAAAATCCCCTGCGCGGCAAGAACTTCCCCACCGGCCCCCGATTCCTGGACATGCACGAGGCCTACAACAAGGCACTGATCGAACAGGCCAAGGAAATTGCAGCCGAAAAAGGCATCAAGGTACAACAGGGCGTGTATCTGGCCACCCAAGGCCCCACCTACGAAACTCCGTCGGAATATAAGATGTTCCGCATTTGGGGTGCAGACGCCGTGGGCATGTCTACTGTGCCTGAAGTAATCGTGGCCAACCATTGTGGCATGAAATGTTTCGGCATCAGTGTCATCACCGACCTGGGGGTGGAAGGTAAAATCGTGGAAGTAAGTCACGAGGAGGTGCAGAAGGCTGCTGATGCCGTGCAACCGCTCATGGCAGACATCATGCGCGAAATGATCAACCGTGCCTAACCTGCCACCATTATACAAATAGGTAGAAAACACATGCAGACAAACAAACGTACCGAAATAGCCACATTGGGCGAGTTTGGTCTCATCAAGCATCTCACCGAGCAACTGCCCGTGGAGAACGCCTCCACCGTCTACGGTGTGGGAGACGACTGCGCCGTGATGCAGTACGGGGCAGACAAACAAGTGCTGATAACCACCGACCTGCTGATGGAGGGCGTACACTTCGACCTGACGTATGTTCCTCTGAAACATTTGGGTTACAAAGCTGCCATGGTGAATCTGTCGGACATCTATGCCATGAACGGCATGCCCCGGCAAATGGTCGTATCTATCGCCCTGAGCAAACGCTTCTGTATCGAGGACATGGAGGAATTCTATGCCGGACTCCGATTGGCTTGCGAAGCCCATCACGTGGACATCGTGGGTGGCGACACTACATCATCGCTCACCGGACTGGCCATCAGTATCACCTGTATCGGTGAGGCCGACAAAAACAAGGTGACCTACCGGAACGGAGCGCAGGACACCGATCTCATTTGTGTGTCGGGCGACTTAGGGGCAGCCTACATGGGACTGCAATTGCTGGAACGCGAAAAAACCGTCTTCAACCAGCAACAGTCCGAACAACATCCGGATAACGGACAGTCCAATGACACCGACACCACCCTGCAACCCGACTTCAGCGGCAAAGAATACATCCTGGAACGCCAGCTCAAGCCCGAGGCACGTCGCGACATTGTGGAAGTGCTGGACAAGGCGGGCATACGCCCAACCGCCATGATGGATATCTCCGATGGACTGAGTTCCGAACTGATGCACATCTGTACACAAAGTCACACCGGCTGTCGCATCTACGAAGACCGCATTCCACTGGACTATCAGACAGCAGTGATGGCCGAGGAACTGAACATGAACGTCACCACCTGCGCCCTCAATGGCGGAGAAGACTATGAACTGCTCTTCACCGTTCCCCTCTCCGAACACGACAAAGTGAGCGAACTTCCCGATGTGAAGGTTATCGGCTATATCACCAAGCCCGAAATGGGCTGCGCGCTGATTTGCCGGGACGGCAACGAGATGGAACTGAAAGCCCAAGGCTGGAATCCACTGAAATAACCTTTCCTCCTCTCTAACAACGAACATCCGGACGGATCTGTTTCATGACAGACTTGTCCGAATGCTTGCTTTTTGTGAGCGGATTGCTTGTGAGATAACATAATAATCCGTACCTTTGCACCGCTTTTTAGCAGCATCCCTGATGCAAAGCATCGTGTGATGGTGAATTAAGCAAAGAAATAACTTAATTTAGAGTAACACAAAAATTAGTAAAATGAAAGAAATCAGCGTAAAAGGTACTATCCGTACCGAGATTGGCAAGAAAGCCACCCGCGAACTGCGTAAGAACAACGGCGTTCCCTGCAACCTGTATGGTGAGGCCAAGGATGAAAACGGTCTGCCCTTGGCTGTATCGTTCTCAACCACAAATGACGAACTGCGCAACCTCATCTACTCTCCCGACATCTATGCCGTTAACCTCGACATTGATGGCAAGAGCTGCAAGGCTGTGCTGAAGGAAATCCAGTTCCACCCCGTAAAGGACAACGTATTGCACGTTGACTTCTACGAAATCACCGAAGAGAAGCCTATCATCATGGAAGTGCCCATCAAGTTGGTTGGTCTGGCAGAAGGTGTGAAGGCCGGTGGTAAGCTGGCTGCTTCCGTACGTAAGCTGAAGGTTAAATCTACCTACAAGAACATCCCTGAGCGTCTGGAGATCAACGTATCTCATTTGGGTCTGGGTAAGACCATCAAAGTGGGCGAGTTGAACTTCGAAGGTCTCGAACTGGTTACCAGCAAGAACGTTGTGGTATGTCAGGTGAAGATGACCCGTGGTGCAATGGCTGCCGCCGCAGCTGCCGCCGGCAAGTAATCCGAAGCATAAGAAAGCATGAAATATTTGATTGTCGGTCTGGGAAACATCGGCTCCGAATACGATGGAACCCGCCACAATATTGGATTCAGAGTATTGGACGCCCTTGCAAAGGCGTCCAATCTTGTTTTTGCAGACAAACGATACGGAGCCGTCACAACATTGTCTGTCAAAGGCCAGCAACTGATTCTGCTCAAACCCTCTACCTACATGAACCTGAGCGGAAACGCCGTACGCTATTGGATGCAACAGGAAAACATCCCCTTGGAACGTGTGCTGGTGATTGTGGACGACCTGTCGCTCCCCTTCGGTGCCCTGCGCATGAAACCCTCGGGCAGTGATGCCGGACACAACGGTCTGAAGCATATTGCCGCCACACTGGGCACACAGGCTTACGCCCGTCTGCGCTTTGGCATCGGCAACGATTTCCCGCGCGGAGGACAAGTAGACTTCGTGTTGAGTTCGTTTCACGAAGACGAATTGATCCACATGGACGAACGCGTGGAGCTGGCAGGTGAAATGGTGAAGAGCTTCTGTTTAGCGGGCATCAACATCACCATGAACCAGTTTAACAAAAAATAAAGCGATGGGTGAGGCAAGGATAGATAAGTGGCTGTGGGCTGCACGCATTTTCAAGACACGTTCCATAGCTGCCGCAGCCTGCAAAAAAGGACAGGTAAGCATGAAAGGCGCTCAACTGAAACCGTCGCGCACGGTGAAGGAAGGCGATGTGGTGGATGTGAAAAAACCGCCCGTCACCTACTCTTTTCGAGTGAAACAAGCCATAGAAAAGCGTGTGGGAGCCAAATTGCTTCCCGACGTGCTGGAAAACGTAACGGCACCCGAACAATATGAACTGCTGGAGATGAACCGCATCAGCGGTTTCGTAGACCGTGCCCGAGGTACCGGACGCCCCACAAAGAAAGAACGCCGTGATCTGGAAGAGTTTACCGCTCCGGAGTTCTTCGGAGACTTTGAATTCGACCTTGAGGAAGACTGACCCGCTTCCCACCTGCAATTTAAGCATTAAAAGACGGGTACCTTAAAACCTGAAGCGGCATCTTCTCTCTCGTCCGCTCTTCAACAGTTCATTCTTTTATTCGCTCCGTCATTTAGACGTATTCACAATAAGTCGAAATGACGGAGCGCTTTGCTTATTCCGGCGTTGTCCACCGTGTCGGTGACATAGTCGGCTGCCTGTCGCACCTCAGGTAAAGCATTGCCCATGGCCACCCCGATTCCCACATGAGACAGCATGGAGATGTCGTTGCCTCCATCACCAAAAGCCATGGTGTCCTCCACAGCTATTCCTTCATAAGCCAACACGGCATCAATACCGGCCTGCTTGCTCACACCGGAGGCTATCACATCGGTAAAATAAGGATGCCAGCGCATGGATGTGCACCCCGGCATCAAACGGTTCATATAGTCAGCCTCACGCTCCTCACGAAAGAATGAAATCATCTGCAACACCTCACTGCCAAGTGCTTCTGCAGCGGGACGAACCGGAGGCAGAGGCAGGTTCAACTGACTGCACACCTCACGCACATCATCCGTCAGACAATTAATGAAGGCCTCTTTGCCGGGACAAACGAATATCACGGGATAGGCCCCGGTCGGCTCCGACTCCACGTGCTTCACGACCCTACGCACATCCGCTTCCGGCACCGGCGTATGAGCAATCACACGCCCTTCGGCCGTGAAACAATGCGCTCCGGTGACCGTTATCATACCGTCGTATTCCAATTCACCCAGATTGTCGACAAACGCAGCCGGACGTCCTGTGGCAATATACACCTTGATCCCCTTGCGACGCAAAGCCGCCACATCCCTCAAGGTGGATTCCGGCACACAATGGGTGTTGAACGAAACCAATGTCCCGTCTATATCAAAGAATACCACCTTTATGTCCATAGCCTGAGATACTATTTTTTATCCTTCTTATCCTGTTTGGCAGAGGCCGTCATGTTTCCCTCGATCACCAGCCGCACCATCTCCTGCTTGGCATTGGAACGCACGGTTATGGTCTTGCGGAAGTGTCCGGGGAACTTGCCTGTACCGTTGTAGGTGATGTCAATCTTTCCCTTCTCGCCGGGTTTGATGGGATACTTCGTGTAGGTGGGCACCGTGCAACCGCACGAGGCGATGGCCTGATGAATCACCAGCGGGGCACTGCCCGTATTGGTAAAGTCGAACGTGCAGGTCACTGTGGCGTCATCCTCCGAGAAGGTACCGAAATTGTGGGTGGTCTTGTCGAATTTGATCTCGGCCTTGCGCGATGCCTCAGCCGCCTTCCGCTCGTTTTTATCCACTTGCTCCGTCTGGGCGAAAGCACTGCCCATATTCACCAATGCCAACAAGGCAAACATTACAATCTTTTTCATATCGTACATATTATTACTCGATTACATCCGACAAATGTATAACGAATAATTAAAACAAATGACATACTTTCCTAAAAAATAGGATTTATTAGCACGGCGGACTCTTTTTTTATAACTTTGCACACCAGTTTCATCAATCATACGTCAGATGCTGATATACAACACCACCTATCAGGTAAACTCCGATGACGCCCGCAACTTTGTCATCTGGATACACCAATGTTATATTCCACGCGTTACCGAGTTCGGCTTTCTGAGCCACCCGCGTCTGTCGCGCATTCTGTCCCACCGCGAGGCGGAAACCGAATGTTTCTCCCTTCAGTTCGAGGTGGAGTCGTCGGCCCGTCTCCATCATTGGTACAACAAACAAGGCGCCGCCCTCAACGAGGAACTGACCCGGCTCTTTGAGGATAAGGCTGTGGGATTCACCACCCTGATGGAAGTCATAGAGGAATCGTGATGCAACACACCAAGGCTGAAAAGATCATCCTGGGCATTGACCCCGGAACCACCATCATGGGCTACGGCGTGTTGCGCGTGGCGGGCAACCGGGCTGAAATGGTGACCATGGGCGTGATAGACCTGCGCAAGTATGGCGACCACTACCTGAAACTTGGGCGCATCTTCGAACGCGTGTCCGGGCTCATCGAATCCTACCTGCCGGACGAACTGGCCATCGAGGCGCCGTTCTTCGGCAAAAACGTGCAGAGCATGCTCAAACTGGGGCGCGCACAGGGCGTGGCCATAGCCGCAGCCATACATCGCGACATCCCCATCACCGAGTATGCCCCCCTGAAAATAAAGATGGCCATCACCGGCAACGGGCAGGCCAGCAAGGAGCAGGTGGCCGACATGCTCACCCGCATGCTCCACATCCCGCAGGACGCCAAACTGCCCTTTCTGGATGCTACCGACGGGCTGGCCGCCGCCTACTGCCACTTCCTGCAGATGAGACGCCCGGAAACCACACGCTCCTACAGCAGCTGGAAGGACTTCATCCATAAGAATCCCACTAAAGTGAAAGGTATTTAAGAAAATCCGGCACACATCATGAACAGCAACAACACCATCCAAACGCCCGACATCCACCGGTATACCATTGAAATCCGGAACGGAGTGACCAGACATCCGGACTTCCGGATGAAAGAACCCGTAAACCTCCGCATCGGATCCGAAGAACAAATAGCCATAGTGGGACCGAACGCCGGAGGCAAGAGCCGGCTGGTGGACATCATCATGGGACGTTACCCGCTGCTGATGAATGAGGTGCACTACGATTTCCATCCCTCACCCCTGCGGCTGATAAGTGAAAACATCAAGTATATCTCCTTCCGCGATTCCTACGGAGACACCGACGGAACTTATTATTATCAGCAACGCTGGAACCAGCACGACATCAACGAGGAGACGCCTACGGCCGGACAATTGCTGGACGAAGCCTTCGCAACGGCCGGACGCGCCACGGCCCACGGACTGGACGAAGCGCAGCAGACCCGACTCAACGAGCGCCGCCTCAGTCTGAAGAACCATCTCTACGACCTCTTCCAACTGAACACGTTGCTGGACAAATACATCATCGCCCTTTCCAGCGGCGAACTACGGAAGTTCCAGCTGACCAAGACGCTGCTATCCGCTCCGCGCATCCTCATCATGGACAATCCGTTCATCGGACTGGATGCCGGCACACGCCAACAGCTGGCCACACTGCTCGACACGCTCACCCGCGAGACCCACCTGCAAGTGATTATCATCCTGTCCAAAACCGACGACCTGCCCCCATTCATCACCCACGTGGTTCCTGTGGACAACCTGTCGGTGGGCAACAAACAGACTCGCGCAGATTATCTGGAAAACCATCGCATGACAAACGCCACGTCTGACGACAGATTCCTGCAACAGATAGACATCGCCTCCGGAACGACAGACCACGGGCAGAAGGAGACGGATGCCGTGCTGGCCTTTCACGACGTGACCATACGATACGGCAACCGCACCATCCTCAACCGTCTGAACTGGACAGTCCGGCGAGGCGAGAAATGGGCGCTGAGCGGCGAAAACGGAGCCGGAAAGTCCACCCTGCTCAGTCTGGTATGTGCCGACAACCCGCAGAGTTATGCCTGCAATCTGGAACTCTTCGGAAAGCGCAGGGGAACGGGTGAAAGCATCTGGGACATCAAGAAGCACATCGGGTATGTAAGTCCCGAAATGCACCGCGCATACCTCAAGGATCTACCCGCCATAGAGATTGTGGCCAGTGGCCTCAACGATTCGGTGGGACTGTATGTCCGACCCCGCCCCGGACAGATGGACACCTGCCTGACGTGGATGAATATCTTCGGCATCGGGCAGCTGGCGGACCGCACTTTCCTGAAACTCTCCAGCGGCGAGCAACGTCTGTGCCTACTGGCCCGCGCCTTTGTGAAGAACCCCGACCTGCTGATACTAGACGAGCCGCTCCACGGACTGGACGACAACAACCGCGAACGCGTGCGCCACATCATCGACCGCGTGTGCGGCCGTCCGGACAAGACCCTCATCATGGTGACCCACTATGCCGAGGAACTGCCCTCCTGCATCACCCACTCCCTACGGCTGACCAGGAACGGCCATTGAGTCCGCCCCATCGGATGTCCCACAGCCAGGAGGCATCCTGCAGGAAACGCAACAAACGTTAAAAAGCACCATAGTTTCGGCAGATGGAAAAGTTTACCTATATTTGCGGATACAACGGAAATATTTCTTTCCACAAAACATCATGCCATGATAAAGAAACTATTCATTGTCCTGCTGTGTGGATTAGGCTCATACAGCGGACTGCAGGCCCAACAACTATACAACACCGTGTTGCAAAAAGCCGAACAGGTGGTCAACGACCCGCGTTCGGATGAAGTAAGCGTCAAAATCAATCACTTCAAGAGCACCGCCCTGCGCTACACCAAAAAGATGGCCTTCGAGCAGCACAAGAGCGTCACCACACAATTTCTGGACCTGCAGGCCTACTATCTGTCCGACTTCCTGGGCAGGTTTTTCAAAGAACTGTCGCAACTCCAGGACAACGACGAAAAAACACGTAAAAACTGCATCTGGGAGTATGTCAACATCACGGTGTCCAATCCCCTGTTTGAACACGTGGACAAAAACGTAAGCGAAAGCTTCCTTGAGGACAAGAACAACCTGACCCCCTTCAACCTCAACACCGATTGGGAAAAAGCCTGTCAGGCACTGGACGAGCGCCAGCAGGCCGACAACCATAAGAAATAAAACAGGCTGTTTCCGCCTCTTCGTGCGACATGCCTTGCCCACCACGGCAAGACGTCATACAATGCGTCTGCCCCCTGTCGAACAATGTTTCGATAGGGGGCAGACAACTTTTCGGTAGGGAGTTGACTGGTTTTCGACAGGGGGCAGACAACCATAAACCCCGCTATCCGCACACCACAAGAACCCCCATCTCCACGACAGAAAAACCACTGTCCACACAGCAGATAAAACGGAATCCGCACGCCACACGGCCAAGTATACATAGCACGGAAGAACAACGGGTGGCAGGGACCACCGACGGAGCACCTCACTCCGCACCGCTTCCGCATCCACCGACAGGCTCAGCGCAATTCCTCGCCCCGTATGCCCAAGGCACTCATCAATGAATATCCCACAATCTCGTGGCGCACACCACGCAGGTTGAGCGGCTCCATACCGAGCAACGTCACCTCCTTGCCTCCGGCATGCGACAGGATGGACGCCAGCGAAGAAATATCCTCTGCCTCGGGCACCACGATGAGACGCTTCACCTCGGCGGCATTGGCCAGTGTCTCAATCACCTGTTCGAAGAAATCCCGTCTCTCCACCAGTTTCTCCACCGGCAGGGCATTCAGCAGGAATTCGCCCAAATGGGGATCGGAAAATGCCTTGCCGTCTATCTCCTCGCCATAACAGGCTGGCGAGAAATTCTCCATCCGGTCGTTCTCCCCGTTGTGTATGAGGACAGCATTCACCGTGTTCTGTCCGGCCGTGAGGCCTCCGTCCAGTGCCAGACATACCAGCCATTGGGCCAAGTCGGCTTTAGGGATGCGACGCCCCAACATGCGTTCAAAATTCACCGTGAGGTCAAAAGCCAGCCTGTCGGCATAGTCGGCCTGCACCACGATAACTGTTTCGTTCCATTTCGTCTTCTCCATATTCCTTGTATAGTCTTCTTCGTTGTATATGCGCGGACCGATGAGCCGGACCGGCACCATCTGTTTCACTCCACTCCCATCTGCTGCAGACGTTTACGCATCACCAGCATCTGGGCTATGTAGCCGCTCACTGTGGTGGTGGGCTTCCGTCCCTTCATCATGCGGATGTAGGAACGCACGGTCTTGGGCAGATCGTCCGTCCAGGTGGCTTTATCGAGATGCATGCTCTGCGGCAAACGATCCATCCGTTGCTCCAGCCATTCCACTATCTCGTCGAGTTCTTCCTGCGTGAAGTTCTTCTTGAACATATCTATCTTTTCCGGTTCTTCCATAATTTCGGTACTATATATAAAAATATAAAAGGATTATCTGGCAGAGAGACAGCCGTCCAGACGGATGTCGGCTCCATCCAGCCGACGGCGGGCACAACGGTAGCCCTCCTCGTACAGTTCGGCCAACTTGCGCACATCGGTCTCCATACGATCCACCTGCACCTCACGTTCGGGCCGGATGACCCATATACGCCCCTCGTCCTCGAGACGCTCCACCAACTCCAACTGGCGGTTGTAGCACTCGCAACGATGACTGAGCACCACACGCAGACGGGGGAACCGACGGTAGAAAAAGCGCGGTATGCGCAGGTCCCGTTCCGTCTTCCGGTAGCCGCGATGACGGGTGAGCACCACCACGTTGAACGCATGCCCACGCTCCATGGCCCGCAACACAGGTATGGAATCCACAATGCCCCCGTCGAGCATGGGCTGGCGATCCACTATGACCACCGGACACACATAGGGCAAACTGCTGGACGCACGGGCTATGCGCAGCAACCGTTCCCAGCTGTTGCGCTCCGACAGATAGCAGGGCTTTCCCGTGAGACAGTTGGTGGTGACCATCTCAAATTCGGCCGGATTGGCCCGATAGGCCTCCATGTCGTAGGGCAGGATACGCTCGGGAAAATCCTTGTAGAGCAATTGTTGGTTCAATATGCTGTGCTGCGACCACATGTTGCGCCAACTGATGTATCGGTATTTCTCCAGCATGTCGATGTTGCTGAAACGTGCCCGCCCGCGCTGCCGGCTCATGTAGGACAATCCGTTGCAGGCTCCGGCCGACACTCCCACTACATAATGGAAATAAATCCTCCGGTCGAGCAGATAATCCAGCACGCCGCAAGTGAACACACCGCGCATGCCTCCACCCTCCAAAACCAATCCCGTGTTAGCGTCAATCGTCATAAAACTATCAAAAACAGAGCAAAGATACGGGTTTTCTCAAAAAAAAGGCGTATTTTTGTAGGAAAGTATGGACATTATCCTTTAAAGGTAGCAAATTATGTTGTTCGACAAACAAACTTATATCCATCGCCGCAACGTGCTGAAGCAGCGCGTGGGCAGCGGGCTCATCCTGCTGTTCGGCAATAACGATTCGCCGGCCAACTATCCGGCCAACGCCTATAAATTCCGTCAGGACAGTTCGTTTCTCTACTATTTCGGTCAGCACCGCGAGGGTCTCGTGGGAGTGATTGACATTGACGAAAACAAGGAATACCTCATCGGCAACGACATCGATATCGAGGACATCGTGTGGTACGGATTCGTGGACGACGTGCGCACACTGGCCGAACAGACGGGCGTGGACAACAGTGCTCCCATGGCACAGTTGCAGACTTTGGTGGACAAAGCACGCAGCGCCGGTCGCGCCGTGCATTTCCTGCCCCCCTACCGCCACGACATCATGATCCAGCTGATGGATCTGACCGGCATCCATCCCCGCAGTCAGCGCGAAGCCGCCTCGCTGCCCCTCATCCGGGCTGTCATCGACCAGCGTGCCGTAAAGAGCGAGGGCGAGATAGCCGAGATAGAGCGTGCCATCGAGATTGGCTATGAGATGCACACCACAGCCATGCGGCTGTGTCGCCCCGGCGTGACGGAGCAACACATAGCCGGCGTGTTGGACGGCATCGCCGCCTCGCGCGGATGCAAGGTGTCGTTTCCCTCCATCCTGTCGATGCACGGTGAGATCATGCACGGCTATCCCTCCACACGCCCCTTGGAGAGCGGACGCCTGATGCTGTGTGACGCCGGCGCCGAAACCAACGAGATCTACTGCTCCGATCACACGCGCACCACACCCATCAGCGGCCGGTTTACCCCACGTCAGAAGGACATCTATAGCATTGTAACCGACTGTCACGACCACGCCTTGCAAGTGGCCGCGCCCAATGTAAAATGGTGGGACGTGCACATGAGCGTGGCCACACTGATGACCGAGCGGCTGAAGGCATTGGGCCTGATGAAAGGCAACACCGAAGACGCCGTGAGCAACGGAGCACACGCCATGTTCTTCCCCCACGGACTGGGCCACATGATGGGCATGGACGTGCATGACATGGAAGGACTGGGACAGAAATATGTGGGCTTCGACGACGAAGTACAACCCTCCACCCAATTCGGCACCAATTGCCTGCGCTGCGGACGCCGCCTACAGGAAGGATGGGTGATGACCGACGAACCCGGCATCTACTTTATCCCCGCACTGATTGACGAATGGCGTGCCAAAGGCATCAACAAGGACTATATCAACTTCGATGCCGTGGAAAGCTACAAGGATTTCGGAGGCATCCGCATCGAGGACGATATCCTTATCACAGCAGACGGATGCCGGTTCCTGGGTAAAGAACGCATACCTTACCACATCGACGAGGTGGAGGAGTTTCTGGCTCAGAGAGACTGACACGCATGGATTTATATGAACTATCTATCATAAACAAAAAGAAAAAGAACAAGAGATGAAAAAGAACCTACTGACGCTTCTCTGTGCCACATTGGCCTTGGGCGCATCCGCTCAGGAAGCCACAGAGAAAAAAGAAGAGAAAAAGGAAGGATTCGAATTTACCGTAGTAAAGGAAAATCCCATCACCTCGGTAAAGAACCAAAACCAAAGCGGCACATGCTGGTGCTTCAGCACATTGAGTTTCTTTGAGTCGGAACTGCTCCGCATGAAGAAGGGCGAGCAGGACCTGTGTGAGATGTTCGTGGTACACAAAACCATGGAAGACCGTGCCAAGCAGACTGTCCGCACCCATGGAGACGTGTCCTACTCACAGGGTGGAAGTTTCTACGACGTGATTTACTGCCTGGACAAATACGGCATCTGCCCGCAGGATGCCATGCCCCAACCCGGCACCCTGTATGGCGACACCCTGCCCAACCACAATGAAGTGGATCTGGTGGCGACCGCCTTTGTTGAAGCACTGGCCAATAGCAAACTGAAGAAACTGTCGCCCGTGTGGCAACAGGCTTTCAGCGGAATCTATGATGCTTATCTGGGCAAGTGTCCCGAGTCGTTCACACACAACGGCAAGACTTACACCCCGAAGAGCTACATGGAAGAGCTGGGGCTGAAAATGGACGATTACGTATCGCTCACTTCTTTCACTCACCACCCCTTCTACAAACCGTTCGTGATCGAAGTGCAGGACAACTGGCGCTGGGGACTGTCCTACAACCTGCCTCTGGACGAGTTCATGCAGGTTTTTGACTATGCCCTCAACAACGGATACACCATAGCCTGGGGCTCCGATGTGAGCGAAAGCGGTTTCACCCGCGATGGTGTGGCCGTGATGCCCGACCTGAAAGAAGCCGCCGACCTCACCGGAAGCGATGCCGCACGCTGGCTGGGCCTCACCGCTTCACAGAAGCGCATGGAAGCCATCAGCAAACCCTCTCCCGAAATGACCATCACACAGGAGATGCGCCAGCAGGCCTACGACAACTGGGAAACTACCGACGACCACGGCATGCACATCTACGGTATCGCCAAAGACCAGACCGGCAAAGAATACTACATGGTGAAAAACTCATGGGGTGAGGCCGGCAAATACAAAGGTCACTGGTATGCCTCCAAGGCATTCACCGCCTACAAGACCATGAACATTGTCGTACACAAAGACGGTATCCCCAAGGAACTCCGCAAGAAGCTGGGACTGAAATAAGACCCTTTATCCGCCCGTCGGCGAAGTATTAAAAAAACGTAGTTTACGGCTTTTTTATGCCGGAAACTACGTTTTTCTTATATTATTTTCTTACTTTTACGTATGAATAGCGCACTCTGCCCCGAATGCGCTCTGAGATAAGGAATAGAAAGAAAAATAATATATAGAATGAACTACAAATGGAACTACGAACCTCCTACACCCGAAAAACAAGAAGCAGCTAAACAATTGGCCAAAGACTTGAACATCAACTCAGTGCTTGGCCAACTTTTAGTAGATCGCGGCATTCAGACCGCCGGCGAGGCAAAACGCTTCTTCCGCCCGCAACTGCACGACCTGCACGACCCGTTCCTGTTCAGAGACATGGATAAGGCCGTGGAGCGGCTCAACGAAGCCTTGGGACGCAAAGAGCGTATTTTGGTATACGGAGACTATGACGTGGACGGATGCACGGCCGTGGCACTCGTCTATAAATTTATTCAACAATACTATTCCAACATCGACTACTACATACCCGACCGGTATGAAGAAGGGTATGGGGTGTCGGTGAAAGGAGTGGACTATGCGGCCGAGACCGAAGTGAAACTGATCATCGTGCTCGACTGCGGCATCAAAGCCATACAGGAAATCGCATACGCCAAGGAAAAAGGTATCGACTTCATCATCTGCGACCACCATGTGCCCGACGATGAGCTACCGCCTGCCGTGGCCATCCTGAACGCCAAACGAACAGATGCCACTTATCCCTATGCCCATCTGTCGGGCTGCGGTGTGGGCTTCAAGTTCATGCAGGCCTTTGCCCAAAGCAACGGCATCGAATTTGCCCAGCTCATCCCCCTGCTGGATCTGTGTGCCGTGAGCATCGCCTCGGACATCGTGCCCATCATGGGCGAAAACCGCATCCTGGCCTACCACGGCCTGCGGCAACTGAATGCCAACGCCAGTGTAGGACTGAAGGCCATCATCGACATCTGCGGATTGGGCGAACGGGAAATCACAATGGGCGATATCGTCTTCAAGATCGGACCGCGCATCAATGCATCCGGACGCATGCAGAACGGCAAGGAAGCCGTGGCACTGCTCATCGAAAAGGACTACAACGCCGCCTACGAGAAGGCCACACAGATCAACCTGTATAACGAACAGCGAAAGGATCTGGACAAAAGCATGACCGAAGAGGCTAACCGCATCGTGGAGCAATTGGACGAGCAACAGGAAAAGCGATCCATCGTCATTTACAACGAGGAATGGCACAAGGGAGTGATAGGCATCGTGGCCTCACGGCTCACGGAAATATACTACCGCCCGTCGGTGGTGCTCACACGCACCGACGACCTGGCCACCGGTTCCGCCCGCTCCGTTTCGGGGTTCGATGTGTATAAAGCCATTGAAAGCTGCCGCGACCTGCTGGAGAACTTCGGCGGACATACCTATGCCGCCGGACTGTCGATGAAGGTGGAGCACGTGGAGGAATTCTCACGCCGCTTCGAAGCCTTTGTGGAACAGAACATACGGCCCGAACAGACCAGCGCGCAACTGAACATCGATGCCCTGCTGGGGTTCAAGGACATCACCCACCGTTTCCACAACGATCTGAAACGCTTCAATCCCTTCGGTCCGGACAATCCGAAACCTCTGTTCTGCACCCAGCATGTGTATGACTACGGTACCAGCAAAGTGGTGGGACGCGAACAGGAACATATCAAACTGGAACTGGTGGACAACCAGAGCAGCAACGTGATGAACGGCATTGCTTTCGGACAAAGTTCGCAGGCACGCTACATCAAGACCAAACAGGCCTTCGACATCTGCTACACCATCGAAGACAATACCCACAAACGTGGAGAGATACAGTTGCAGATAGAAGATATCCGACCCACCGGACCGGCTTGAGCCGCACCAAGGAGGCACACGTATGAAGGACAGGTATCATTCCATCCTGAAACAGTATTGGGGCTATGACGACTTCCGTGGCATCCAACGTGACATCATCGAGAGCATCGGCAGCGGAAAAGACACGCTGGGGCTGATGCCCACGGGAGGCGGAAAATCCATCACCTTTCAGGTGCCGGCTCTGGCACAGGAAGGTATCTGCATCGTAGTGACGCCACTCATCGCTCTGATGAAGGATCAAGTGGCCAACCTGCGCCGACGCGGCATTAAAGCTGCCGCCGTCTACTCGGGACTGTCGCGTGAGGAAATCATCGTGACGCTGGAGAACTGCATCTTCGGCGGTTACAAATTTCTCTATCTGTCGCCCGAACGTCTGTCCTCCGACATTTTCCTTGCCAAACTTCGCCACATGAACGTGAGCTTCATCACCGTGGACGAGGCTCATTGCATCTCGCAGTGGGGATACGATTTCCGTCCCTCCTACACACGCATTGCCGAAATCCGCCGGGAAGTTCCCCACGCCCCTGTGCTGGCTTTGACGGCTACCGCCACGCCCGAAGTAATGGCTGACATACAACACCAACTGGAATTCCGGGAAGAAAATGCGTTCCGCATGAGTTTCGAACGCACCAACCTGACCTATGTGGTGCGCACTACCGAAGACAAGAAACAGGAGTTGATACACATACTCACACACATCAACGGTTCGGCCATCGTCTACACGCGCAACCGGCGAGGCACGCGGGAAACCGCACAGATGCTGGTTGAAGAAGGCATCACTGCCACCTATTACCACGCCGGACTGAACAACGCCGACAAGGACGAACGCCAACGACAGTGGCAAAGCGGCGAGACACGGGTGATGGTGGCAACGAACGCCTTCGGCATGGGCATCGACAAACCCGATGTCCGGCTGGTGACTCATTTGGATCTGCCTGACTCGCCCGAGGCTTACTTTCAGGAAGCAGGACGCGCCGGACGGGACGGACTACAGGCCTATGCCGTGTTGCTTTACCATCCGGGAGACCGTGCCAAACTGGCCCGCCGCATTCCCGACACTTATCCCGATCCGGACTTCATACGCACAGTCTACGAACACATCTGTTATTACTACCAAATGGCAATGGGTGATGGTCTGAACGTGACGAAGGAGTTTAACCTGGATGATTTCTGCCGCAAGTTCAAACACTTTCCCGTGCCTACGGACAGTGCGCTGAAGATTCTCACCCGAGCCGGATATATAGAATATACCGAAGAACAGGAAAATGCCTCACGGCTAATGTTCACCGTGAGGCGTGACGACCTGTACCGGCTGTACGAACAGAACGAGACAGAGGAGAAGATTCTGCAATGGGTGTTGCGCTGCTACGGAGGCGTATTCAGCGACTATGTGTATATCGACGAAGGCACCCTAGCACACCATACAGGGCTTACCGCCCAACAGGTGTATGACGGTCTGGTAAACCTCAACCGTCGCTACATCCTTCACTACATTCCACGTAAAAAGACCCCCTACATCACCTTCACCTGCAAACGTGTGGAGACGGAACGCATCGTACTGAAACCCGCCGTATATAGCGACCGTAAAGAAAGCTACCGTCAGCGCATCGCCACTATGTCAGCCTATGCCTCGGGACAGGAAGAGTGCAGGAGCCGCACCCTGCTCCGCTACTTCGGTGAGGACACGGATCACGACTGTGAGCGATGTGACGTGTGCCGTTCCCGCCACGAGAGTGGTCTGTGCCGCAGCGACTATGAAAAAATACGCCGCCACGTGCTGCAATGGTTGGTCGAACAAGGACCGGCACGCATGACCGATATCCCCGTGGAACATGAACAGCGGGAAATAGTGGGGCACGTGGTGCACTGCATGCTACAGGAAGAGGAGCTGACACTCGAAAACGGTATTCTCCGTCCCGGCGGCAACTCCTCTCAGCCATACACGGATGTATCCCGGACATCCGACTGATCTCCAGCTACATTACCACTGCCACGAGAGCAACTCAGCCACCACCAACCGATAGTCACGCTCGGTTTCCAACAACCGGTCGGTGGCTTCATAACATACGGCCAACTCCCTATAGTAATCCATAAGGGTCAGCTGTCCGGCAGACAGCGCCTTGTCGAGCAAAGCTATCTGTTCGTCCTGTGCTGAGGCACGACGATACCCCTCGGCCACCTGCTGCAACTCGCGCGCGCGATCATATAATAAATGTACACGATTGTAGAACTGCAATCGTGCATCGATCTGTCTGCTACCGGCCACTCTGACGGCCGCCTTGCGCTGCTTCACCTTATTTTTGTTTTCCCATAGCGGCACAACCACCCCCAAAGCCAGTCCCTGATACCCTTCCACCGGTCCACGCTCGGTCATATATCCCACCGTTAAAGAGGGGTAATTTTCCGAACGTGCCAGATTCACCTGGCGCTGTGCCACATCCAGCTGTGCCCCCACGTAGCGCAACACGGGGCTACCTTGCTCCGCCTGCGCATACCATTGGGAGAAATTCTCAGGCAACGGTTCCGTCACCTGCAGATCGGGGGACAGAGCTATAGGTTTCCCGCCATTCATCCATTGCAAGTCCGACTCAATCTTGCGCCGGTCGGACTCCATCCGGCGCAAACCGCTCTGAATCATCGTCAGTTCCATCTTCACTTTATTTACCTCCACGGCCGTCACCTCTCCAGACTCCTGCGCTGAAATGTATGACGCGGCCAGACGAGCGGCATGATGTTCGCGCAAGTGCAATTGCTTTTCGGCAGCAACAAGATACTGCCATTCTATCAAGGCCTGTCTCGCTTCCAGGCGAAATGTGATGCAACGGGCACGATACTGTAAGTCAATCTGAGTTTCCTGTGCCTTCCTGACACGCCGTTTCTGTCCGGTCAGAGTGGCCCAGTCCAACGTTTGCATCACAGTGAAATCCTTACGGGTCTCCCCCGCCCCATGCGTATCCCACAGATAATGAAACTCCACTTCGGGATTGGACAGGAATTGGCCGGTTCGACATTCCAACCGTTCAGCCTCCATCTCATCGCGCATCACCTGCAGACCGGTGTTGTTCCGTTCCATCTCATCCAGCAACGCCTCACACGTATTCACCTGCGCCTGCACATGCAAAGGATAAACGACCGCAAGCAAAAGACAGACAATTATTTGATTCGTTTTCATACTGATCTGTTGTTTGATTTTATTTTGTTTCAACTGTATGTTCCGCCTCTTTCTCCCGACTGATCCACCCGTATATCAAGGGGACAATCACTCCATTGAGCAACGTGCTGCTGAGCAGTCCTCCCAGCAACACACGCGCCATGGGACTTTGTATCTCATTGCCGGGCAAATCACCACCCATCACCAACGGTATCAGTGCCAAAGCCGAAGTGAGTGCCGTCATCAGGATGGGATTGAGACGGTCGAGCGAACCGCGCAGGATACTCTCGCGAAGCGGCATACCGGATGCACGCAACTCGTTGTAACGGTCGATAAGCAGGATGCCGTTGCGGGTTGCGATGCCAAATAGGGAAATGAATCCTATCACGGCCGGAATACTGATCACTCCATCAGTAAGCCAAATGGCCAAAACGCCGCCAATCAGTGCCAAAGGCAGATTGAGCAAAATCACCACGGACTGACGCACATCATGAAACTGATGGTAGAGCAACAAGAAGATAACAAAAATCGAAATCAGCGACAGCACGAACAGCGTACGAGAAGCCGCACGTTCATTTTCAAACTGCCCGCCATACTCGATGTGGTAACCTTCGGGCAAAGGCATATCGGACAATCGGTCGCGTATGTCCTCTACCACACTATGCTGGTCGCGTCCCTCCACGTTGACTGACACGACAACCTTGCGGGACACATTCTCACGATTGATCACATTAGGACCGCCAGTGGATGTAATCTCAGCCAAAGCAGACAAGGGTACCTGCCCCTGCGGAGTGTCAACCATCAGACGACGTATATCCTCAATGCCCTCGCGATATGCCCCGTCAACCTTCAGGGTCAAATCGAATGTCTTGTCACTCTCATATACCTGAGACACCACCTCTCCATTCAACAAGACCTCCACCAAACCGGATAAAGCAGAGGGAGAAAGGCCATAACGAGCCATCAATTCACGACGGGGCGTGATCTTCAACTGCGGACGCTCCACCTGCTGTTCCACATTCAGGTCGGCTATGCCCTCTACATCGGACAGGCGTTCCTTCACCTGTCCCCCCAAAGCATATAGACGATTGAGATCACTGCCAAACAACTTGATGGCTACATTGGCCTGCGTGCCGCTAAGCATGGCATCTATGCGGTGGGAGATGGGTTGCCCGATCTCCACGCTCACTCCGGACAGGGTCTTCAAGCGCTCCCGTACCTCGGTCACGACCTCGCTGCGGTTACGTTTTCCGAGTTCAAAAGGAGCCTCTATCTCAGACATATTCACCCCCAGAGCATGTTCGTCCAACTCGGCTCGTCCGGTTTTACGGGCTACGGTCCGTATCCCATCAACCTGCAGAAGGATCTGCTCGGCCTGACGACCGATACGATCGCTTTCTTCAAGAGACAATCCCGGCAAAGCACTTACATTTATTGTAAAAGATCCCTCGTTGAAGGGTGGAAGAAAGGATCGCCCCAAGGTGAAAAAAACACCGACGGCCAAGACCAAGAGTGAAAGGGTGAAGGCAAATACACCCTTTCCATGATTCAAAGTTCCCTGCAACACACGGCCATACACTGCCTTCAACCATCGCGTGAGCGGAGGCTCGGAAATTGTTCCCCGGCTACGCCCCAACAAATAGGTACAGAGCACGGGGGTGAGCGTCAACGCAACAGCAGTGCTGGCAAACAAGGATACCACAAAGGCTATGCCCAACGGCACCAGCATGCGCCCCTCCATTCCCGATAGAAAGAACAGCGGTATGAAGCTGGCCACAATGATCAACGTGCTATTGAGAATAGGTATGCGCACTTCCTGAGAGGCCGAGAATACCACCTGCTTCACGGTCATACGCTCCGCCACCGGACGCAGACGGTTCTCACGTAAATGACGGAACACATTCTCCACATCCACAATGGCATCATCCACCAACGAGCCAATAGCGATAGCCATACCTCCAATACTCATCGTATTCATCGTAAGTCCCATAACACGCAAAGTGAGAATGGCGACCAATAAAGACAAGGGTATGGTGACCAAAGAAATCAATGTGGTCCGAACATTCATCAGGAATAGAAACAGGATAAGAACGACAAAAACGGCTCCTTCCACCAACGAACTCCGGATGTTGTCCACCGCACTGTCGATGAAACGACTCTGCCGGAAAATATCCGTATCCACCCGAACATCAACAGGGAGTTTCGTCCGCAGCTCATTCACCACACCATCCAAACGTTCCGTCAGTTCCAATGTTCCCACTTGAGGCTGTTTGGTGACGGTGAGCAGAACAGCCGGACGACCACCATTGGAGGCACATCCCGTCCGGGGGGTCTTGGCTCCGACAGTCACACGAGCCACTTGTCCCAACACCACCGGGCTGTCTCCGATGGTTTTCACCACAGTCTGTGCCAAGTCCTGCATTCGATCGGTATGCATAGCCCCACGTATGATATATTCGTTTCCAAACTCATACAGAATACCACCCGAGGAGTTCCTGTTGACATCCTTCACGGCATCACGCACTTCCTGCAACGTGACACCACAGTGTCTCATCTTGTCCGGCTGAAGCAGTATCTGATACTCACGTACACCTCCGCCCAACACAGACACTTGGGACACACCTCCCGTGGCCAGCAACCGGGGGCGGAATGTCCAGTCGGCCAATGTACGCAATTCTTCCTGCGAAGTGGAATCAGCCGTCAGACCGATAATCATCACCTCACCCAGAATAGACGACTGAGGCCCAAGTACAGGATTACCCACACCGGTCGGCAACTGTTCGGCAGCCACGGCCAACTTTTCGGATACTATCTGACGGGCACGGTAGATATCCATGTCCCAATCAAACTCTACCCAGACAACGGAAAATCCGGTAGTACTCTGCGAACGGACACGCCGTACCCCGGTAGCTCCATTGACCACGGTCTCCAACGGAAACGTGACCAGCCGTTCCACTTCTTCGGGCGCCATGCCGCCGGCTTCCGTCATCACCACCACTGTAGGAGCATTCAGGTCCGGGAATACATCAACTTCCATTGTCTGTGCCGTATAAAGCCCACCGACCAGAACCAATAAAGCACACAGTAGAATCGCCAAACGATTGTTTAGCGAAAAACGTATAATTCTATTCAACATAACCGGTCTCCTTCTCTAATGGTTATGGTTATGTCCTTCGGGTATCAAACCGGCCGAAGCAGCCAACTTCACATGCACAGCTCCGTTCACTACCACCCGATCTCCGTCGGACAGCCCCGAACGTATGGCCACACGACATCCGTCCGTAGCCCCCATCGTCACCTCTCTCCGCTCATAGCAATCGGCATCACGCTGCACATAAACATAATATATACCCTGTGACTCGGTGATTGCCTGCACGGGCAGAACCAGTACGCTGTCGGTAACCGCTCCCTGCAACCACACTTCGGCATAACTGCCTGGCAATAAATCTCCCACATTGTTAAACTCGAATGTCACCGGTATGTAGAACTGCCCCGGTGCCAATGTGCGCCCCATCGCTACCAATCTACCGTCCAAAGCACGTACATCGTACATCCGACTGTCTGACGATGTTCGAAAAAGGGCATTATCCAGTCCGGAAAGGAAAGACTGATCGCTCTCACTCACTTCGGCTCTCAACTGCATTCTGCGGTTCTGGGTCAGCACAACCAACGGTTGTCCTTCCGTGACATAATCTCCTTGAGCCACGAGGCATTGTTTCACATATCCATCCATCGGCACAGAGACTCCGACCTTGCCGGAAACGGTGTGGGTTTCCACGCCCTCACAAGCCATACGGGCTGTGTTGCAACGCAATCGGGCAGCTTCCAATTCCGCCCGTGTCACCAACCGGTCGGCAGCTAATTTTTCCATCCGTTCCAATTCGCGTCGGGCAACATCCCATTCTTCACGTGCCCGGTCTACCGGACGTCCCTCCAGCATCTGGGCGGATGACAGACGCATCAGAGTAGTTCCCTTGTGCACGGCCTGGCCTTCCGTCAACCCGCCGATTGGAAATTCCACAATGCCGGGAGCCGTTGCCACCACGGTCTGTTCCTGTCCGGATGCGGCAGACAACCGACCACCCACCTTAAGTACACCACAGAACGGTTCACGGCACACCGGACGTACCTCCACACCAGCAGCCTGAGCTTTTTCTGATTCAAATACAATCTCATCTCCATGAACATCCGTAGGCTCATGGAATGCCTTGGCATCCTCTTCATGCTCATGAACATGCTGACAGGCACAAAGCATCAACACACCGGCCACACACAGTGCAACACGGCTTTTTATTCTAAAAAACCTCATATATTCTTATTTATAATAATACATACCGCATAGGGTTGGTCATAACGCCACCACTCACGCGTTCCAGAATCTGTTCACACTAAAATAAGAATACACTGAAGGAGGGGCTCTGAGCGTGGACGCCGTAAGATAACCCCATTGACATCTTACGGCCAAAGAAATGGGATAAGAAAAAGGTGATTCATACAAAATCACTGCATACAAAACTCCGGTATTTGCCGCAACAGCCGCCCAAAATGCCGGAATAACCAAATCCGGAATGCTGCCGTCCACACGCGAACGGGAAACCTGCAGAGCTGCCGACATCACTTTCCGACATGCATAAGATCCACCACTGTGGGCATGGGAACACATCCGAGACATCAGCATTGCTGTCGCACGTTTACCCGCTTCCTCCGCAAGCCCACATCCTACATGTTTCAGCACCTTCGCTTCATGATAACGAAAGCAGGTACGTTCTCCGTGGTGATGGTGAAATCCCATGAACGTGTACACCACTACGGCAAGCAACATCCAGCAGACTGCGATCTGACGGAACAGACTATACGCACTCCGGCGTCTGTTTGTACGTTGCTTTGTTTTCATGCTGCAAATATAAGCCTTTCGGCACAACAGCACAACTCTTCCGCATAAAAAACGGATCCACTCTCTGTCCTTTGCAACTTGTTTGCAAAGGACAGAGAGATTTTATTTATATAAAAGGAATATAGCCGGTATCTTACTCAAATCGGGAAGCGATGTACGCTTCCACTCCTGTATTGTCTGTGTGCGGATATATTCTTCCGGACAAGTGATGCCGGCAGCCACACACAAGCGGGTCTGCGGACGACAAGTACGCAACAGTTCATCCACCATCTTGGCATTGCGATAAGGCGTCTCGATGAACAGCTGTGTCTGATGTTCGGTATACACCCGTTGCTCCAACTGCTTAATCTTCTTTGTTCGGTCGGCCGGATCTATAGGCAGATAACCATTGAAAGCAAAACTTTGACCATTAAAGCCGGATGCCATTACCGCCAATATCATCGAAGACGGCCCCACCAACGGTATAACGCGCAATCCCTTACGCTGAGCTATCGCCACAACATCAGCACCCGGATCGGCCACTGCCGGACAACCGGCTTCGGACAATACTCCCATGGGAATCCCCTTGGCTATCCGTTCCAAATGTCTGGCAAATTCATCTGTTGCAGCGTGCTTACCCATCGGATAGAACGTAATGTCATCTATATTAACCTCACGGGATACTTTTTTCAGAAAACGACGTGCCGAACGCACATCCTCTACAAAAAAGTGACGAATCTGCAGAATAAGCTCATTATTATATACAGGCAAAACCGTGTCAAGAGCCGTATCACCTAATGTCACCGGAAACAAATAAAGTGCTGCCTCCATATTATTCACTCTTATCACTATTTATCAAAACCGGATTCCTGTAACAACGCATCATAGTCCTTTAATTCCAACAGTTCGCGGATCGATAAATCAGGATGTGCCTCAAGATATTTCTCCATTATGCTGCATCCCATCCACACGCCCAACTGCCCTGGAGCATTCCGGGCATATAGCGGAGTGGAAGGACTCGGCTCCAGCAAAAGACTAATCACCTCAACATGAGTGTCCCGCCAATAATTGTTCGCACCGATCCATCGGGCTATGTCCTGCTCATTTTCACGGAACCAATGTATTGTATTTACGTCAAACGGCAATTCCTCTTCCAAAGATATATTCAACAAACGTGCGACCAAGCAATGCATCTTACCCACATGACAAGCGCAACGGATCAAAGACTTCTCACCCTCTTCCAACAACGGATATTCTGCCATCAGATAAAAAAACACAGCCTCGGGCACAATACGGCTACGAGTCATCGTTGCACACTGGTAATCGGAGTAATATTGACGATACAACGGATAGTCGGCTCCTAAATATTTATCCAGACTGATCCCCAGAACACTGTCTCCAACCACAATACTTTGGTTCAGTATTGAAATCTGTGTGTATATATGGGGGATGCAAAAACCGGGATCCGCCTCTTTTACCTGCTGAAAAGCCACATATAAAGCCTCTTCCTCCACTTTCATATCCGGATACTGACGGTGCACCTCCTGAAAAAGTTCCTGTACAGTGGGATCCAAACAAAAAAGACGGAGTTTCTGTTCGATATGAGGCTCATCTACCTGTCCAAGCCCCATGGCATCCTCTATAAGCAATTTGGTCTCCTGAGCATATTGCCCGGTCATCTGAAACCAGGAATCATAATTGTTGAGAGACACAAATTCATCCATTATACGGTCATAACGACCAATAGTAGCTTTAGGGGCCGGTGAGTGGAACAAGTCTTGCCACGGCCTCTTCAGACAAAAGATCAATAACAGCAGCGAGAATATCGCCAATATGCTAAAAACTGTTTTCTTCAACTCTTGTTTTTATTAATTCACCGACAAAAATACTAAAAACATCTAAATTTTACAAACAAATCTCCAGCAAAAACAAAAACTGCACTCAGACATCCGGTAATTCGCTATACAGACGTTCACGCTTGATGTAGTAGCGATAGAGAATGCAGAAAGGACTCTGTTCAGGAATAGTATGCAATACAGTAGCCGCCAGACAATCGTGACGATCATCGGTAAAGGCCGGTTTCATCTTAATATAAGCACGCCATGCCCTCCATACAGCCCTACAATTCTTCCATTTACCCGTGAGCAGGAACATTAGTGCCGCCACAATATCAAGCGAAAACCGTATGCTCATCACGCGGTGCAACCTCTCCTCCGGCAGATTTTTGTAGAGCATCAACAGATTGTTCCTGAAATTAAGAAATGTCTTTCTGGGATTTTCCTTCGACAATGTCCCGCCTCCAACATGATAAACCACGGAAGACGGCACACAAACGATACCATATCCTCTGCTACGCAAACGCCAACAGAAATCGATCTCTTCCATGTGGGCAAAGAACCGACCGTCCAGCCCCCCCACTTCGTCATACACACGACTACGTACCATAAAGGCTGCTCCCGTGGCCCAAAATACGGATACAGGATGATCATATTGTCCATTATCAGACTCGACGGTGGAGAAAATACGTCCACGGCAATACGGATACCCCCAACAATCGATATAGCCTCCTGCCGCACCGGCATATTCAAAAAACTCAGGTTCGCGCTGACTACGTATCTTAGGCTGACAAACTGCTGTTTCAGGATGCACATCCATATAGTGCAACAAAGGAGTCAGCCATCCGGCCGAAACTTCCACATCCGAATTGAGCAACAGAAAATATTCCGCTTCCACCTGAGCCAAAGCTTTGTTGTAACCCTCTGCAAATCCATAGTTTTTCGGGAGTGTAATCAGCCGGACCGAAGGAAAGTTCTTCAGAACCGCCAATGAATCATCACTTGAAGCATTATCGGCCACATAAACCGTAGCCTGACGGGACGAATACTCAACCACACCGGGCAAAAAACGCCTCAGCATAGAAGCACCGTTCCAGTTCAGTATTACAATTGCCAATTTATCCATCGTTACATTTCACAGATTAATTAGAGTAATGTAGCGCGTAAAGCGGTTCCGTCTGCAACAAAATCCCCCAGTCTAACCTGAACAATTCGATTGTCCAACTGTTCGACGACATCGCCATCATACGAAAGTTCCACACGAATATAATTATCCGTAAAACCATGCATCACACCTTTCTTGCGGCTACGCTCCAACAATACGGGACGATCTGTTCCGATAAAACGCTGATAGAAAGTTCTCCACTTACGGTCTGACAGTTCAAGCAACCGCTGGCTACGCGCATGCTTTTCTTCAGATGTCACAACCGGTTCGATTTTCAGAGCCTGTGTGCCGGGACGTTCAGAATAGCTGAACACATGAAACTGAGACACCTCAAGTCCAGACATAAAACGGTATGCCTCCTCAAAAAGTTCCTCTGTCTCCCCACGCATTCCCACAATCACATCCACACCAATGAAAGCATCCGGCATCAATTTGCGAATACGGGAGACCTTATCGGCAAACAATCCGGTGTTGTAACGTCGATGCATCAGTTTTAAAACCTCATCGCTCCCACTCTGCAGAGGTATATGAAAATGAGGCATAAATGCACGAGAAGAAGCACAATAAGTAAGCACCTCCTCAGTCAGAAGATTGGGCTCAATCGAAGAAATCCGATAACGTTCTATACCCTTAATCTTGTCAAGAGCCTGTATTAAAGACAGGAAACTCTCGCCTGTGGTTTTCCCGAAATCACCGATATTAACCCCTGTTATCACTATTTCACGTCCACCTTCAGCCGCAGCCTGAGCAGCTTGCTTCACCAGAGAGTCTATACTACCATTGCGACTGCGGCCGCGAGCAAAAGGTATCGTGCAATAAGTGCAATAATAGTCACAACCATCCTGCACTTTTAGAAAATAACGGGTACGCTCCCCACAAGAACAAGACGGTACAAAACTACGGATATCCTTCGTAGCCACCGCATACGACTCGTGCAACGCATCGTCAACCGTACGATCCGCAGGAAGCAAAGGCATACGCACCTCAAGATAACGAAGCAAATCGCCCTTTTGCTCTGCACCCAATACCAAATCCACCCCCTCTATAGATGCCACATGCTGCGATTTCAACTGGGCATAACATCCCGTCACCACCACAAAAGCTCCGGGATGACGTTTTACCATCTTATGTATAGCCTGACGACACTTGTGGTCGGCAACTTCCGTCACCGAACAAGTGTTGATAACGCACAAATCGGCTTGTTCGCCATCCTCTGCCGTACGGAAACCCACCTGTTGTAACAGGCGCCCCACCGTGGACGTTTCAGCAAAGTTCAACTTACAGCCCAAGGTATAATAGGCTGCCTTTTTACCTTCAAAAACGGAGTGATCCGACATACTATATAATCAATATTGAGATAACAAGAACAAAGATAGCTAAATCCCGGCATTAGATCGGACATCACAATGGCTTTTTTAGTATACCATCGCTAATTTAATCCCCATAACAATGCTTCTCGCCTTATCACGGATGCAAACTGCCGGAGTTTCTACAGACAAATTACATTTTTAACAAAGAACTATCAATGTCATTTACAAGCATTTAAACAAGAAACAAGAAATATTTGCCTAAAAAAGTGCAAAGAAGTGTATCACATATCGAAAAAACTGCTTACCTTTGCATCGTTTTAATAAGCAATTGATTGTTTTAAAGATTTAAAAAGCAGAAAAAATGAAAAATTTAGCACTTTTGTTCGTAGCTGTTGCAGCTTTCTCTTTCGCTTCATGTAACGGTAACAAGACAGCTGACGCTACTTGCGACGCTGATTCTTGCTGCGCTGACACTGTAGTTGTAGAAGAAGTTGATAGCATCATCGTTACCGACTCTGCAGCTGTTGATACTGTAGCTGCTGAAGCTCCCGAGGCTATCTAATTAGCAGACGAACTTAACAAGTCGAACACGAGAAGTCACGTAGAGAATGCGCGACTTCTTTTTTTTGCCCATAAGTCAGTGTGAAGTCGGTGGAAAAATTTGACTTGAACATGTGTATGCATTATTTATTTATCCACCCGCCTTTTGAAGATTCAGACATCCCTTATGCAAATGAGTAAAAGCCACCCATCCTTCAACCGGCTATTATTTCCACCCCACCCCCTCTGTAACATAATACCATATAAAAGAAAACGGGAAAGACTGTTTTTGTCTTTCCCGTATATGCGTACGGATTAAACCGTATACAGAATATGTCTATATTAAACTTCTGCAGTCTCAGCAACAACCTCAAAAGGTATTTCTGCTGAAACTTCCTTATGCAACTTCACCGTGGCAATATAAGAACCAACTTCCTTCACGTCCTTCACGATGATAATCTTACGATCGATATCGAAACCCTTCTTCTTCAATTCATCTGAAATCTGAAGGCTGTTGACAGAACCATAGATAACGCCTGTAGCGCTAACCTTAGTGGCGATAGTGAGAGATACACCAGCCAACTTGTCTGCAACCTCTTGTGCTTCTTTCTTAATCTGTTCCAACTTATGGGCACGCTGCTTCAAATCCTCAGCCAACATCTTCTTGGCAGAAGCTGAAGCAATAACACCTTTGCCGTAAGGAATGAGATAATTACGGCCATAACCGGGCTTCACTGTCACAATATCATTCTTGTAACCCAAGCCAATGATGTCTTCTTTCAATATAATTTCCATACTTATCCCTCCTAATTATTTCATCATGTCTGTTACAAAAGGCAGCAGAGCCAAATGACGCGCTCTCTTCACGGCCTGAGCCACACGACGCTGATACTTCTGGGAAGTACCGGTGATGCGACGGGGCAAAATCTTACCCTGCTCATTCAAGAACTTCTTCAAGAATTCAGGATCCTTGTAATCAATATACTTGATACCGCTCTTTTTGAAACGGCAATACTTCTTCTTCTTAACGTCTACTGTGGGCGGAGTCAAATATCTGATTTCTGATTGCTGTGCCATAATTAATCCTCCTTTTTAGCTTTGTTGTTTCTTCTCTTTTCAGCATACTCTGCTGCATACTTCTCCATCTTTACCGTCAGGTAGCGAATCACGCGCTCATCACGACGATAGTTCACTTCCAAGGTTTTGATTACTTCAGGCTGCGCCTTGAACTCTACAAGTACATAGAAACCCGTAGATTTCTTTTCAATAGCGTACGCCAACTTCTTCAGGCCCCAATTCTCTTCATTGATAATCTCTGCACCGTTGTCGGTGAGGATACCCTTGAACTTGCTGACCGCTTCCTTCATCTGCTCATCAGACAAAACGGGAGTTAAAATGAAAACGGTTTCGTATTGATTCATAATACGTTAAATAAATAATTAATTAGTATTCTGCAAAAATGCGGTGCAAAGATAGTGTTTTTTATCCAACTGACAAAGCTTTTGCATTCTTAATTATTCACCTACCTCATAGATTGGTTGTTTTACACGTCACCCATATAAAAACTGCTCCACCAAATGAACGTACTTTTTATCCAATACACCTTATTATTATATGAAGCATACAACACTATTTTAGGAGGCAAAAGACAAAACCCCTTCCAAGCGTCGGATTATTTATATAATCATAAAAATAGAAGCGACCACGCACACCTTACGCAAAAATGTTTTATATTTGCATCATTATTGAAAGGTATATCTACTTTTGGAACAAATTAATTTCGACATAAAACTGATCTTTGCCATCCTCAATGGAAAGGTTTCGGCAGCCATCAATCGGAAACTGTATCGCAATTTCCGCCAATACAACATGGACATCACGCCGGAACAATGGACTGTGCTACTCTATCTTTGGGAAAAAGACGGAGTGACCCAACAGGAATTGTGCAAAGCCACCTTCAAGGACAAACCCAGCATGACCCGCCTCATCGACAATATGGAACGTCTGAATCTTGTGGTGAGGATTTCCAGCAAATCAGACCGTCGCATAAATCTGGTACACCTGACACGTATCGGACGCGATCTGGAGGAAAAATCGCGCTACGTAGCCACAAAGACACTCAAAGAAGCTTTGCGCGGACTTGACATAGAGGAGCTACGTATTAGTCAGGAAGTATTGCGAAAGGTGTTTTCCAATACCAAAGACTAATTTTTGCTGTTCGAACTGAACTTTTTCACAGGTTTACTTCGTTTTTTAAAGAATTATGCTTTAATTTGCGGAAGAAAAGAGGAGTATAACAAAAACATATAACAACCATGAACAATCTACTTAAAAACTTAGGCATCCTGCTCATTGTACTCACTGCAGTGGGCATGATGGCAGCATATGTAACAGGAGGATCGGACAGCAATGCATTGATGGGAGCACTCTTTGCCGTGATGATCATCGGACTGATCACTCACATTGTCATCAACAAAAAAATTATTGATTAAGAAGATTATCCGGATTATCCTATTTAAGAAAATAAACAATCCGCCTTGGCATGCACATCGCATACAAGACGGATTGTTCTTTTACGGTTTTTATATCGAAATACGCCATCGGACACCACCCACCGTACACCCCGACCGTAAGCAGCAGACATTTATCTGAATGAATAGAAAATCCAGCATCTATTTTGTTTTCATTCCTTTATTTTTCGTATCTTTGCGCCATTGGAAACGAACAAATACGACGCAGAATGAAAGTTGCCATCGTAAAATACAACGCCGGAAACATCCGTTCGGTTGTCAACGCCTTGAACAGGCTGGGAATAATCCCCACCATTACAGACAAGGCGGAAGAATTGAAAGCGGCAGACCGAGTGCTGTTTCCCGGACAGGGGGAGGCTTCCACCACCATGGCCTATCTGAAAGCCCGCCGGTTGGATGCACTCATCCGCGACCTGCGCCAACCTGTTTTAGGCATCTGCATCGGACAACAACTGATGTGCCGCCACTCGGAAGAAGGGAATACGGAATGTCTCGGCATATTCGACGCTGATGTGTTACGTTTCAACCCGCAACATCACAAGGAAAAAGTGCCCCACATGGGATGGAACCAGATCCATAATGCGGACAGTCCACTATTCCGTGGATGCGGGAACGGCGATTTTGTTTATTTTGTCCATAGCTACTACGTGCCCATCAATCCCGCCACCATCGCCGTTTGCGACTATGTGCAGCCGTTCAGTGCCGCCCTTCACAAAGAAAACTTCTACGCCACGCAGTTTCATCCCGAAAAGAGTGGTGACACAGGCGAACGTATTCTCCAAAACTTTTTAGACCTGAGCCTATGATAGAGTTGATTCCCGCCATTGACATCATCGAAGGGCGCTGCGTACGCCTCACCAAAGGTGACTACACAACAGAGAAAGTATATAACGAAGATCCTGTGTCTGTGGCACGTGAATTTGAATCCTACGGTTTCCATCGTCTTCACGTTGTGGATCTGGACGGAGCGCGATCCAAACATGTGGTCAACCACCGTACCCTGGAACGCATTGCATCGGCCACCAACCTTATCATCGACTTTGGCGGAGGCATAAAAACTGAAGAAGACTGCCATATCGCCATGGAATGCGGTGCCACACAGATCACCGTAGGCAGCATTGCCGTCAGTGCTCCCCAACAATTTCTTACGTGGATGTCGCGCTACGGCTGCGAACGCATCATATTGGGAGCAGACGTCAAAGACGGCTTCATCTCCATCAACGGATGGGAAAAAGACAGCAGGCAAGAACTGTTGCCTTTTCTAAAAAACTACATGCAACAGGGCGTGAAAAACGTGCTCTGCACGGAAATCAGTCGCGACGGCATGCTGCAGGGACCTGCCACCGAACTATACTGCCGAATAATGAAACAACTGCCCAGCTGCCACCTCATCGCCAGCGGAGGTGTAAGTTGTATGAAAGACATACAAAGACTGCAGGCATCCGGTATTCCGGCTGTGGTATTTGGCAAAGCTATCTACGAGGGGCATATACAATTAAAAGAATTGGCCGAATGGGCCGAAAACGAGTAATGACATGGCATTAGCAAAACGCATCATACCGTGCCTGGACGTGAAAGACGGACAAACCGTCAAAGGCACCAATTTTGTACAGCTACGACACGCAGGAGATCCGGTGGAACTGGGTAAAGCCTACAGCCGACAGGGAGCGGATGAGTTGGTGTATCTGGACATCACAGCCAGCCATGAAGGCCGGAAGACCTTCACACAAATGGTGGAGCGCGTGGCTGCCGAAATCAACATACCGTTCACGGTGGGCGGAGGCATCAATGAGCTGGCCGATGTGGAACGTCTGCTTGCTGCCGGAGCCGACAAGGTGAGCATCAATTCAGCCGCACTGCGCAAACCGGATCTCATTAACGAGATTGCCCGCCATTTCGGATCGCAGGTGTGCGTGGTAGCCATCGATGCCCAAGAAACGGAACGTGGCTGGCACTGTTACCTGAACGGCGGACGACTGCAAACCGGACGCCCCCTATTTGACTGGGCACACGAAGCAGCCGACCGGGGCGCTGGAGAAATTCTGTTCACATCAATGAACCACGACGGAGTGAAGACCGGTTATGCCAATCAAACGCTACGGCAACTGACCGACTCGCTGACCATTCCCGTCATCGCCTCAGGAGGTGCGGGTACAAAAGAACATTTCAGAGATACGTTCCGCCACGGTGGAAGCGATGCGGCATTGGCTGCCAGTGTATTCCACTTCGGAGAAATCCGTATTCCCGATCTGAAAAGTTATCTACAGAAAGAGGGAATCAATGTCAGACTTTAACTACATCTATTAATAGACATGGATATCAATTTCGACAAAATGAACGGTCTTGTACCGGCTATCATACAAGATGTACACACCCGCAACGTATTGATGCTGGGCTATATGAACAGAGCGGCCTACGATAAAACCGTAGAGACAGGACTCGTCACATTTTACAGCCGCACCCGACAATGTCTGTGGACAAAAGGAGAGGAAAGCGGTAATCATCTGAAGGTGGTTTCCATCCAAAACGACTGCGACAAAGACACTCTGCTCATCCGTGTGGAGCCTTTCGGTCCTGTATGTCACACCGGAACAGACACATGCTGGGGCGACCAAAACACAGCCCACCCTCTGATGTTCCTAAGTGAGTTGCAGGATTTCATCGAGAAAAGACATTCCGAAATGCCGGAAGGATCTTATACCACCAGCCTCTTCCGGGACGGGCTCAACCGCATGGCACAGAAAGTAGGCGAAGAAGCATTGGAAACCGTCATCGAAGCCGTCAACGGCACGGACGACCGCCTCATCTACGAAGGATCGGATATGCTTTACCATCTGATAGTTCTGTTGACCGCCAAGGGTATGCGCATTGAACAGATGGCAGAAGAACTGATGAAACGACATAAGCCGGGTTGGCAAAAACACTGATTTCAATCCGGTCAATATAAAGAAAAAGAGAACATGCTGATCAACTATCATAACGTGGATATACATCACGGAGACAATCCCGTGCTCCGCGATGTGTCATTTCAAGTCAACGAAGGAGAGTTCATCTACATTGTAGGAAAAGTGGGAAGCGGTAAAACCTCGCTACTGAAAACTCTCTATGGCGAATTGGAAGTAAAAGACGGAACCGCCGATGTTTTGGGCACGGACATGAAGCACGTCAAACGCCGCCAGCTCCCCCATCTGCGCCGCCAGTTGGGCATTGTGTTTCAAGACTTCCAGTTGCTTACCGACCGGACAATACGACACAATCTGGACTTTGTATTGAAATCCACCGGATGGGACAAACGGAAAGAACGGCTGCAACGCATCGAAGAGGTGCTGGATGCTGTGGGGTTAAAAGACAAGGCTGACCAGATGCCGTACCAATTGTCGGGTGGAGAACAGCAACGCGTGTGCATAGCGCGCGCCCTACTCAACTATCCTAAATTGCTTTTGGCCGATGAAGCCACCGGCAATTTGGATCGCGAGACCGGTCACAACGCCATATCCCTGTTGCATGAAATCTGCAACCAGGGGACAGCTGTCATCATGACAACACACAATGAGGATATCATACGCAATTTTCCGGGCATCGTGTTCCGCTGCGCCGACCACAGACTCATAGAATGTACCGCCGACTACGTGACGGCACAGACATGGGCAGAACCGGCCGAACATACAGAAGAGCCCGCTGACGACGTATCAGTTGTAAAAACAGAATAAATACAAAAAAGATAAATGAACATGAAAGTAATGAAGTTTGGCGGTACCTCTGTCGGATCCGCCCAAAGAATGAAAGATGTCTCCAAGTTAATCACCCAAGACGGAGAACCCAAGTTCATCGTGCTCTCAGCCATGTCGGGCACCACAAACTCATTGGTGGAAATATCGGATTATCTATATAAGAAAAATCCCGAGGGAGCAAACAATATTCTCAATCGCCTGGAACAACTCTACAAGCAGCACATCGAGGAATTGTATACCACAGTCGAATATCGTGACAAGACATTGGCATTCTTAAAGGAAGAGTTCAACTACCTGCGTAGCTTCACCAAGATACTGTTCACCTCATTTGAGGAGAAAATCATCTTAGCTCAAGGAGAAATCATCAGCACCAACATGGTGACCAACTACTTGCAGGAATGCGGTGTCAGGACGGTACTGTTACCGGCTCTCGACTTTATGCGTACAGACAAGAATGCAGAGCCGGACATTAACTTCATCAAGGATCACCTGGCTGAAATCATGAAACAGAATGAAGGCTACCAAATCTACCTGACTCAGGGCTTTATCTGCCGCAATGCCTATGGGGAAGTGGATAATCTGTTGCGCGGAGGCTCCGATTACACGGCATGTCTTATCGGTGCAGCCCTTCACACGGATGAGATCCAGATATGGACCGACATTGACGGCATGCACAACAATGACCCGCGCATTGTGGAACACACGACTCCCGTACGTCAGCTCCACTTTGAAGAGGCAGCCGAACTGGCTTATTTCGGAGCCAAAATTCTGCATCCCACCTGCATACAACCGGCCAAATTCGCAGGTGTACCCGTCCGCCTGCTCAACACCATGGATCCCGCGGCACCGGGCACACTTATCAACAATCAAATGCAACACGGAGTCATCAAAGCCGTGGCTGCCAAAGATAACATCATCTGTATCCAGATACAGTCCAGCCGCATGTTGCTGGCTCATGGATTCCTGCGTAAGGTGTTTGAAATATTCGAAACCTACAAGACCAGCATCGACATGGTCTGCACATCCGAAGTAGGCGTTTCGGTCACCATAGACAACACCTGCTATCTGAAAGACATCGTGGCAGACCTGATGAAGTACGGCACAGTAAACGTTGATGAGAATATGTGCATTATCTGTGTTGTAGGCGACCTGGCCATCGAAAACATCGGATTCGAAACACAGGCCACCACAGCCATGAAAGACATTCCCGTGCGCATGATTTCCTACGGAGGAAGCAACCACAACATTTCTTTCCTCGTGAAAGGCGAGGACAAAAAGAAAGCTCTGCAAGCGCTGAGTGACACATTGTTCAACAACTAATCTTTAAGTTATGAACGGTTTTCCCTCCTTTGAAAAGATCAACACACTGCGCACCCCGTTCTATTTCTACAACACGGTTCTATTGCGCCAAACCCTACAAACCATACGTAAGGAGATGGAGGCCCACCCGGCCTTCCATCTCCATTATGCGGTGAAAGCCAATGCCAATCCCCGCATATTGGACATCATTCGTCAGGCCGGATTCGGGGCTGACTGTGTGAGCGGCGGAGAGATTGAAGCCTGTCTGCGTGCAGGATTCAATCCGGAAAGCATCGTTTATGCAGGTGTGGGTAAAAGCGATTGGGAAATCGAACTGGGACTGGAACACGGCATCGGATTCTTCAATGTGGAAAGCATTCCCGAACTGGAAATTATCCACCAACTGGCAGCAAAGCACAACACCACGGCACGTGTTGCGTTCCGCATCAACCCTAACGTGGGAGCACACACCCATGCCAACATCACCACTGGCCTGGCCGAAAACAAGTTCGGCATTGCTATGGAGGATATGGAGAAGGTAATTGGCATTGCTTCCGGCATGGAGCGTATCCGTGTGGTAGGCCTACACTTCCACATCGGTTCACAGATTTTGGAGATGGACGATTTCAAAGTACTATGTCTACGCATCAACGAACTACAGGACAGGCTGGAGCGGCAAGGCATCACTATAGACAACATCAACGTAGGCGGCGGATTGGGCATTGATTATCAGCATCCCGAAGAAAATCCGTTACCCGACTTTGCCAGCTATTTCCGCACGTATGCCGACAACCTTCAACTTCGCCCGGAACAGCAGGTGCATTTCGAACTGGGACGTGCTATCGTAGGGCAATGCGGAAGTCTTATCTCACGCGTACTCTATGTGAAACAGGCCACCCATAAGCAATTTGCCATCGTGGATGCCGGTATGACCGATTTGATCCGTCCGGCTCTCTACAATGCCTATCACCACATTGAGAATCTGACGGGAAACGAAGAAGAAGAAACTTATGATGTAGTGGGTCCCATCTGTGAATCAAGCGATATATTCGCCAAGAACTGCCGTTTGCCACGCTGTCGTCGCGGAGACTTGTTGGCATTCCGTTCCGCCGGTGCCTACGGTGAGATCATGGCCATGCAATACAACTGTCGCCGGCTGCCGGAGGCCTACCTTACCGAAGATTTCGCATAACGATGACCGAACTGTCCCACGAACTCCTACCGACTGCCTGCACTGTGCTATGCCTTGTGTGGGCAGTCGCCTTCTACACCACATTCACCTTCGCGCGCAACCTGCGCAAGCAGGCTATGCGCCGGAGCGGCTTAGCCACTCATCGGCCTCCCTTGTCCGTCGTCGTGACAGCTCACAACCAAGCAGAACAATTGGCACATAATCTACCCACCTTGCTACAACAAGACTATGCCGACTATGAAGTGATTGTGGTGAACGACAATTCTTCCGACAACACAGAAGATGTGCTCACCCGGCTGGAGCTACGCTTTCCACACCTGCGCCACACCTTCACCCCGGCGTCCGCACGCTACATCAGCCCCAAACGTCTGGCACTGACCGTAGGTATTCGTTCGGCATCCCACGAGTGGGTGGTACTCACCGATGCCAACTGCCGTCCCGCATCCCCCGCATGGCTTAGCAGAATGGCCGAACAAATGGATGATCGGGCAGAGCTTGTATTGGGCTATGTCAACCACTGCCAACCACCGTACTACAAGCACGGCAACCGTATGATCATCTATCGGCTCTATCACCAATTACTCCGGCTCAACCACACCATACGCCATGCAGCCCCCACTGCCGAACCCGGCAACATTGCCCTGAAAAAAAACTTGTTTATGCAACAAAGAGGATTTGCCTCCCACCAACAGTTACTGGTCGGTGCTGAAGAACTGTTTGTTAACCGAGCATCCACTTCAGCCAACACCCGTGTATGCATGGGTGTTGACTCCGTAATACGGCAGGAATGGCCAGGCATGTCGCATCAGTGGAAACAAGACAGAGCCTATGCCGTGGAAACCCATCGCCACCTCTTCCACACACGTTTGTTTCGTCTGAACTACAACTGGCGCATGTTTCAGCCCTACCTCACACTGTGTGTCCTAATCGCCGGCTGTCTGCTCGACCCCTTTTGCCCATGGCATGCCGCCCCTCTTGCCTCTGTCACACTCTACCTTACATACATAGTCGCACAACAATACGTATTCACACGATCCTCCCGCTTGTTGGGAGAAACAGCCGTGTTCCGAACAAGTCTGCTACTATTCCGGTTGTCGCTGCCTTTCCTTCTGTTCTGCAATCATTTGCGCCACCGTATAATGCCGCGCACAGCTTTTTTCAAGAAGAATATTTAAGGAGGTGTGTGCCGAAGTTTGCCCTTATTCCTTCGGCAATCTCAATCCCGTAAAGGACTCAAACAACCACACATTAGCATTCACGATCAATTCCTTGGGAAAACCGGTTTCCGCTATCAAAGGCCACAACTGCGAATAATCGGCAATCGCATACGCCATGTGGGCATCACTGCCCAGGATGACAGGCACATCATAACGTCGACACAAGCGCAATAATTCCAAATTGTTGGGACGTGCCACACAATTGTGACGGACAGGATTAAGCGAACTGTTGTTTACCTCCAGCAACGTTTGTGTATCACGCGATGCCCTCACCAGCGGTTCCAGCTCCAACTGTGCCGCACCGTCGGCCGGATGACTGATGATGTTCACACGGGGATTATGCATAGCTCCCAACACTGCATTTGTATTTTGCTCCACCGTACCGGCGGTATAGCACAAACGATGAATGCCTGCTATCACATGATCCAACCGGTCGTAGTAACTCGCATCCAAATCCAGATTACCCTCGTAATCCATAATGTTCAACTCGGCTCCCATCAGCAGCCTCACCCCGTCTATCCTGCGGGGCACACAATATAAATTATGGAAATAAATAGGTGGGGGTGCTCCTGGAATGGCCGGCCCGTGATCAGTTATGCCCAAATAGGGCAATCCTATGGCTGCCGCCCGGTTCACCATCTCCTGTATGGTGGAAAAGGCATGCCCCGACACCAGGGTATGCGTGTGAAGATCCAATAATGTTCTCATTTCTATCTGTAAATTTGTCCGCTCACCTCCAGCCTATATACCGGTGTCAGCCCTCTGTTAAATCCACTGTAAAAGTAGTAAAAAGAATGCAAGCGACAGCAATTCTTCCGGTGAAATGAACAAAAGACAAAAATAAGGAGAACAAGTCCATACAAGTTGTGCAAATCTTATTAATTTTGCGACCGAAATCAAAAACCACACTCAAACATTATGGAATCGGTAGCTTTCATCCAATGGTGTCTGGATCATCTCAACTATTGGACCATCACCCTGTTAATGACCATCGAGAGTTCGTTTATCCCCTTCCCGTCGGAAGTGGTGGTGCCGCCGGCCGCCTTCCGCGCCGCCGAGACCGGCGAGATGAGCCTTGTGCTGGTGGTGGTATTTGCCACATTGGGAGCCAATCTGGGAGCCATCATCAACTATCTGCTGGCACGTTACCTGGGACGTCCCATCGTATATCGCTTTGCCAATAGCCGACTGGGACATCTTTGTCTGATCGATGAGACCAAAGTGAAAAAAGCGGAGAAATATTTCGATGATCACGGAGCAGTGTCCACCTTCGTGGGACGGCTGGTTCCGGCCGTGCGACAGTTGATTTCCATCCCAGCCGGACTGGCACGTATGAAATTAACGACCTTCCTGTTCTACACTACATTAGGAGCCTGTGTGTGGAACAGCCTGCTGGCTGCAGCCGGATGGTATCTGCAGCAACATGTTTCGGAAGAGGAACTGATGGGGCATGTGATGCACTATAGTGCTGAACTTAAAATCGTATGTATTGCCATTGGCATCTGCGTTGTTGCCTATCTGGCCTATAAAAGCATGAAAAAACCGGACGCCACAACGCATTAAAGCAGCACACCAATGGCGAAAGATATTCACGGAGCCGCCTCTTACGGCACACATATACGCGAACTGCTCACTTTGGGACTGCCCATTGTAGTAGGACAAATCGGTAGCATCGTGCAAGGACTGGCCGACACGCTGATGGTGGGACAATACAGTGCCCACTCACTGGCTGCAGCCGGATTTGTCAACAATGTGATGATTCTTGTCCTGGTGGCGGCAATGGGTTATTCCTACGGACTCACCCCTGTGGTGGGTAGTGCCCATGCCCGACAAGAGCACAACCGCGCGGGAGCTGCCCTGAAAGCGAGTCTGCAGGTGAACGGCCTGCTGGCCATAGTTGCAGTCGGTCTGATGGGCTTTCTGTATTTCCATCTCCACCAACTGGGACAACCTGATGAACTGTTGTCCGAAATACGCACCTACTACCTCATCGTACTGGCCTCCCTGCCCTTTCAGATTCTGTTCAACGCCTTCAAGCAGTTTTCCGATGGCGTGGGCGATACACGCACCCCCATGTGGGTGATGCTCATAGCCAATGTGATGAACATCGTGGGCAATGCACTGCTCATCTATGGCATCGGCCCGCTGCCCGAATGGGGATTGGCCGGAGCCGGTGTGGCCACACTAGTCTCACGCATCTTTATGCTGGCAGCCATGTCCGTACTGTTCTTCACCCATCAGCGCTTTTCCCCCTACCGTCGGGCTTTCCGCACGACAGGCCGGCTGAATGCACAACGCCGGGAACTACACCGTCTGGGATGGCCCATAGCCCTGCAGATGGGTATGGAGACAGCGTCTTTCTCGCTCTCTGCCGTGATGATGGGATGGCTGGGCAGCACTCAACTGGCTTCCCATCAGGTGATGACCAACGTGGGGTCGCTCTGCTTTCTCGTATACTACGGTGTAGGAGCTGCCGTGGCCATACGCATCAGCCATTTCAGAGGTGTGAACGACTGGGCCAATGTGCGGCGCACAGCCTATGCCGGACTGCGTATCATCTTGGCATGCGGACTCATGGTCAGCACAGCCATATCCCTCAACAGCAACTTGGTAAGTTCGGCCTTCACCAGCGATACCGAGGTGGCAGGCATCGTGTCCTCTCTGATGCTACCCTTTGTGCTTTATCAGTTTGGCGACGGACTGCAGACATGCTTTGCCAATGCCCTGCGCGGCATTGCCGACGTTAAACCCATGGTGCGATATGCCTTTCTGAGCTACATCGTCATATCCCTTCCGCTGAGTTACGTACTGGGCTTCCCCTGCCGTATGGACGCCACCGGAATTTGGATGGCTTTCCCTGTGGCACTCACCACTGCCGGACTGCTTTTCTTGCGTCGGTTCCGCCGCCATATCTACGAAAGAATGTCAAAAATCACAGCATAATCGTCGCAATAGTTCCGCGGCAAAGCGGCAACGCCGGAAACATCCATCTGCAGAGGCTGCCCCACCATCTGGCATAACAAAAAAGGAGCTGCACATGCAACTCCTTCGCTTGTTATTTACTGTTTTAATACTCTAAAATTCAGCCTTCACTACTGATTAACATGCAGATCCGGCATTCACACCTTTTCCTCCGAAAAACATCGAAGTGCTTGAACCGAATAAGTTTCTGTTAAACTTATCAGAATCCTTACCTATTACCACCATAGCTACTACGGCCAGTAACAATACCATTAGATACGTCATAATTTTTTCCTTTTAATTAAACAATCTTTTACCTTTAAACAACCTCCAGAAAGAGGCCTAATACCTTTTAATATTCTGATCTTTTTCTTATCTTATGACGATGCAAAGATACACACTTCCCCTATCATCGCGATGAGGGAAACATGCTTTTCAACATAAAACAGGGCTTTTCTTGATATACGTCAAGTAATGGCTGCCTTTTTGCGGATTTATTTCGCTATCTTTGTTCCGCGATTCAATGTAGATACTCATATCAGCACCATGACAGAGAACAATATTATTCATTGGGGATTCATCGGATGTGGCGAGGTAACAGAAAAAAAGAGCGGCCCCGCCTTCAGTATCATACCCGGATCAAGTGTGGAGGCCGTGATGAGCCGCAACAAAGAGAAGGCGCGGTCGTATGCCGAACGCCATCACGTGAACAAATGGTACACCGACGCACAAGAACTCATTAATGACCCGAATGTCAATGCCGTCTACATCGCCACTCCTCCATCTTCCCACGCCACCTATGCCATCATGGCCATGAAGGCCGGCAAACCCGTATACGTGGAGAAACCATTAGCCGCCAGCTACGAGGAGTGCGCACGCATTAACCGCATCTCCGAACAGACCGGCGTGCCCTGCTTCGTGGCCTACTACCGGCGCTATCTTCCTTATTTCAATAAGGTGAAAGAACTGGTGAAAAACGGAGCCATCGGACAGGTCATCAATGTGCAGATACGCTTTGCCGTACCGCCGCGCGACCTGGACTACAACAGCCACAATCTGCCATGGCGCGTGCAGCGCGATATTGCTGGCGGAGGCTACTTCTACGATCTGGCCCCCCATCAGCTGGATCTGTTGCAAGAACTCTTCGGCCCTATCCTGAAGGTACAAGGATATTACACCAACCGGGGAGGACTTTACGCCACGGAGGACAGCGTCAGCGCCTGTTTCCAGTTTCCGGGTGGACTGCCAGGATCGGGTTCATGGTGTTTCGTGGCGCACGAGTCGGCCAAAACAGACCGCATAGAGATTATTGGTGACAAGGGACAGATCTGCTTCTCTGTGTTCACCTACGCTCCCATCGCGCTCCACACCGAACGCGGACGAGAAGAAATTGTCGTGCCTAATCCCGAGCACGTGCAGCTCCCTCTCATTCAAAACATAGTGGAACATCTACAAAAGAAGTCCACTTGCGTGTGCGACAGCGTCAGCGCCACCTCCGTCAATTGGGTGATGGATAAAATACTGAATAAGTTATAGGCGCATTCCCTTATGAAATCCATCCCACTGACATTCATCCTATTGGCCCTTCTGTGTGTCTCTGCAAGCGCACAGGACAGCATCAACTCCACCACGTTCACAACCGGTGAGGATCCTGCATGCGTACCGACTGAGAAAGAAGACAGCATAGCCGCTCCGCCCTGCAGACGGGATAAGATGAAGCAGAAGTACAATATATTCAAACGTTTCATCCGTGCCTTTGACGAGTACGACACCACCTACATCACACCCAACCGCTACAACTGGGCCTTCATGCTACAAAACACCAATAGTTTTGAACTGTACGACCTGACCAGTCGCAAACCCGAGCAAAGTCTGGACTTCGCATCACGCCCCTCAATAAAATTCGGTCCCTACATCGGATGGCGATGGATTTTTCTGGGCTACACATTCGATGTCACCTCCTACAAACACGGACAAGAATCACGGCGCACGGAATTCGACCTCAGTCTATACAGTTCCATGCTGGGCTGCGATCTCATCTACCGGCGCACCGGTGACAACTTCCGCATCAAAAAGACGTACGGTTTCGGTCCGGAAGCCGAGCGCGTCGAGGGACATCCCTACAACGGCATACGCATCAATGTCACCGGAGTCAACGTATACTACGTGTTCAATCACAACCACTTCTCCTATCCCGCCGCCTTTGCGCAAAGCACAGTGCAGCGCAAGAGTTGCGGCACGTGGCAAGCCGGATTCTCATGCACGCGCCACGAGATGAGTTTCGACTACGACGAACTGCCACGCGAGATTACATCCTCGCCAGAATATCCGCTGAAACAGGAATTTATGTTCGACAAAATCGACTATATGGACTACAGCATCCGCTTCGGCTATGCCTACAACTGGGTGTTCAAACACAACTGGCTGTTCTCCGTGTCACTCGAACCGGCACTGGGTTACAAGAAAACGCGTGCCTACAGTTCGAACATCAACACGGACACGGATGAACAAAAAAGCATGGCACTGGGCAATGTGCATTTCAACGGAATCCTGCGTGCCGGACTGGTGTGGAACAACACCAAATATTTCGGCGGCCTGTCCATCATCATGCGCAACTACAACTACCGCCGTGACCAAATGACCATCAGCAACACCTTCGGCACCGTCAACCTGTATTGGGGGCTAAACTTCAAGAAGAAGAAAAACATGTGAACCGGACTCTGCTTCACACAATCTGCCCGTCTCCTCCTGCACCTACCGATTCCTCCGCACTTCCTCCACGCGCACAGACCGGCAAGTGCGACTAAACGGAGGATGTATGCCATGCACTGTGAATGACACACCATGAACTAAAAAAGCAGGGCCACAGCCCCAAAAGCTGCAGCCCCCTGTAGAAATATTCAATTATCCCTTATTCCCAATACAGTATTTCACGGTTCACATCCCACTTGTGGTCCTTAGGGAAGTCGTCTCCTTCCCAAGCCTTCTTGCTGGTCCACTTCTCGGGAGCATCCGTCCAGAAAGGATCATCGGCAGGCAAACCGAGCGGCATGAAAGCCAATGAAGTCATATAGAGGCTGCCGTTGTTGGTATACCAGTCGGCCGTGTTAGGGTGGCTGCCGATGAAACCAATAGTGAGGAAGCCGTCGTCGGTGAAGTTGGTCTGTCCCTTGCCCTCAAACATACGCTTCATCACAGCCGTCAGTGCCGCGCGCACCTGACCGTTGCTCAATTCCTTGGGCAACTGCTTGCGCCAAGCCAACTGTGCCAAAGGCTGCATCACGGCCATGCGGTAGGGGATGGAACGTCCCACCACGGGGAACGTGCCCTCGGGCGAGATGAAGCGCTCCAGAATGACACCATACTTCTGCATACGTTTGAGCACCATCTCGTAGCGACGCTTCACGCCGTTGTTGCCGCCCTTCTGACGGCAGAGCCATGTATCGCCGGGATGCTTGGCCTTAATCATCTCCAGACACTCCAGATACATGGGCTGGATAACATAGGAATTGTAATAGTCGAAGGCAAAGGCTGGTCCGTCCGAATACCATCCGTCGCCCACATACCATTCTTCGGCCTTGTTCATACCCATGTGGATGCGGTAGGAATCATAGTCCTTTGCTCCGGCATACATGGCAAAGCACTCCTCCATCGACACAAACAGCAACCAATTGGTGTAGGGCGGATCGTAGCGGTGCAATCCTTTCAGTTCCTTCAGATAGCGCTCCTTGGTGGTCTGATCCAGCGGTGCCCACAGGGCATCGTATCCGCGATAGAGGCTCTGCACCACATAGGCGGCATCCACCAATGTCTGTCCACCACATTCCCAGCCCAGATAATCGGGACTCTGTGGATCCACAGCATTGGCATAAGCCTTGAGCGCCCACTCGCGCAACTGCTTGCGCTGCTGCCCCTCGGGCGTATCGTCGTCCGGCAGCGACAGCCAAGGCGTGATGCCGGCCATCAACCGGCCGAAACACTCCATATAGGCCACCTTCTTGTTGCGGTTGTCCCAGGTAGGGCTCAATTCCAGGTTCATGTTGGCCTGCAGCGTTCCCTCGGCCATATTCTTCAGCACGGGGGCAGCCATCTTGTAAGCCAAGTCGCACCAATAGGCACGGTCCTGCACGCCATTACCGAGCGGATTGACGGGTTCTTTCTTTTTGGCCATCGCAGCCACCGGCAGCAACAGCGCCAGCACCACCAAAGTCATCAGTTTGTTTTTCATGTGTTTCTTATTTTATGTTTGAATAATGGTTTTGACAAAGGTAAACATTCTCTCCGTAACTGTCAACCAAAGGAACAGATAAATGATGCCAGCCGGATGACATCCAACTATTTTTTGTACTTTTGCCGCATGGAAACAAACAACGTTGAACGTCATCCCCTGCAACCATTCCTGCCGGCCGACGCCCGTGTGTTGATGCTGGGCAGCTTTCCGCCCCCGCAGAAACGCTGGTGCATGAACTTCTATTACCCCAACTTCATCAACGATATGTGGCGCATCCTGGGACTGGTATTCTATGCCGACCGCAACCGTTTTGTAGACACCGTGCGGAAAACCTTCCTGCGGGAGGACATCATCGCCTTTGCCCGCGAGCGCGGACTGGCCTTCTACGACACGGCCACTACCGTGATACGCCTGCAGGAAAACGCCTCGGACAAGTTTCTCCAGGTGGTGGAACCCACGGATGTGGGCGCTCTGTTGGACCGCATCCCCCAGTGCCACTCCATCGTCACCACCGGACAGAAAGCCACCGACACCTTGCGCACGCTGTTTGACATCGAGGAACCGCGCGTTGGCCAAAGCAGCCCGTTCGTCTACCGCAATCGCCCCATGCGCCTCTACCGCATGCCCTCCAGCTCGCGTGCCTATCCCATGAAACTGGAGGACAAGGCAGCCGTCTACCGGGTGCTCGCCACGCTCACCCGATGAGCATCTGCAAGCCCAACCGTGAATTAATCACTCACGAATAGGGCTTTATTCGGGAAAAAGTGCTTTCTTTGTAACGTAGAATTAATTAACCCTTTTATATCCACAACATGAAAAACAAATTGTACCAAGTATTGTTTGCTTTGCTGGCGTTGGCCGGCCTGGGCACCCTGCAGGTTGCCGCACAGTCTGCCAACGACAAACCCTTTGTCATCCCCGAACTGCTGGAATGGCAGGGCGCACAGGGCACATTTGAGCTGACCTCCGGAAGCCGCATCCTCGTTCAGAACGGGGAACTGAAGAGCGTGGCACAGGCATTGGCCGATGACTACCGTGCCATGTTCGGCCGCAAGCTCTCCGTGACGTTCAAAGCCAAGGGGTTCACACCCCGCAAAGGCGACATCGCCATCACACTGGGCAAGGAAAACCGTCTGGGCGACGAGGGCTACACCATCGACATTGCCGACCACGTGACGCTCAACGCCAACACCTCCACAGGCGCCTATTGGGGCACACGCACCCTGCTGCAGGTGCTGGAGCAGAACGAAGGCACACGCCTGCCCAAAGGCCACACCTTCGACAAGCCCGACTTTGCCCTGCGCGGATTCATGATTGACTGCGGCCGAAAGTTCATCCCCATGGATTATCTGCAGAACCTGGTGAAAATCATGTCCTACTACAAGATGAACACCCTGCAGGTGCATCTCAACGACAACGGTTTCCCCAAGTATTTCCACGACAAGTGGGACGACACGTATGCTGCCTTCCGCATGGAAAGCGACCTCTTCCCCGGCCTGACCGCACGCGACGGCCACTACGGCAAGCAGGAGTTCCGCCAGTTCCAGTTGGACGCCGCCGACCGCCACGTGGAGATTATCCCCGAGATTGACGTACCCGCCCACTCGCTGGCCTTCTATCAATACCGCTCCTACATGGGCAGTCAGGAATACGGTGTGGACCACCTCGACCTGTTCAATCCCAAGGTTTACGAGTTTCTGGATTCACTCTTCACGGAGTATCTGGGCGGCGACGAGCCGGTGTTTGTGGGCAAGCGCATGCACATCGGCACCGACGAGTATTCCAACCGCAAGAAAGAGGTGGTGGAGAAGTTCCGCTACTTCACCGACTACTACGTGAAATTTGTGGAGAAGTTCAGCAAGCAGGCTTGCATCTGGGGTTCCCTCACCCATGCCAAAGGCGACACACCCATCAAGTCGAAGGATGTGGTGATGAGCCTGTGGAACAACGGCTACGCCAATCCCAAGGACATGATTGAACAGGGATTCCAGCTCATCAACATCAACGACGGACAGACCTATCTGGTGCCCGCTGCCGGCTACTACTACGATTACCTCAACCTGCAGTATCTCTACAACAGTTGGTCGCCCCTCACCATCGGCAACCAGACGTTCGAGGCCGGCAACCCGCAGATTCTGGGCGGTATGTTTGCCGTGTGGAATGATGTGGTGGGCAACGGCATCAGCGTGAAGGACATCCACCATCGTGTGTATCCCGGCATGCAAGCCATCTCGGCCAAATGCTGGCGCTCGGACAACAACACGTTCCCCTACGACAGTTTCAACACCCTGCGCCACAAACTGAGCGAAGCTCCGGGCGTAAACGAGCTGGGACGTCTGGGCAAGGAAAATCATCAAACCGTGATGACTTTAGAGCAGGTGAAGCCCGGCAAGGCCACCGGTATCGAAGAGGCCGGCTATGACTACAGCGTAAGTTTCGACATCGAATATGCCGATGAAGTCCGCGGAACGGCTCTATTCATCGGCCACAACGCCGAATTTTATCTGAGCGATCCCGTAACGGGCATGTTAGGTTTCGTGCGCGACGGCTACCTCAACACGTTTGACTACAGCGTTCGTCCGGGACAGAAAGAAAGCATCCGCATTGAGGGAGACAACCGCGCCACACGCCTGTTTGTCAACGGCACACTGGTGGAAGAGTTGGGCTACGACCAGCGCATGACTTTCAAAAACGACAAATACAACTACGTGCGTACCCTGATGTTCCCGCTCCACAAGGCAGGCAACTTCAAAAGTCGCGTGACAAACCTCGAAGTGAAGAACTACTGCGTATCTAAGGATAAGTGACGTTCCCCGAACCACCGGAAGTTCCCCCTCCTTCATTCCGCCCCGCCGCCCTCCGGTAGCGGGGCGGAGTATTTTTTCGGTACAGCATGCTCACCTTGTTATGGGTCTGTAGAAAAATGAATGAGATGAAAACAACCATATAAAAGAACTCTTCCCCATTTATTTTCTAATGATTCATATTATCTTATATTTATATTTGATTATAGACATATCCATTAAGGATGTAACTGGAAAATTGGAATTTGACTGGTTAAAGAAAAGAACTCCAATATGTTCAGATGAACTCCAAATAGACAAAATTTCTCTTATTTCATTCGTGGATTTGATAAAGGATAATTTTTATAAGAATAAAGATTCATATAAGGAAATCAGAGATACTGCGATTAAGAATTATAATCCAGCACTAATTTCATCGGATGGTGAACATGTCTTTAATGATTTGGGAGCATCGTTTGACCTATTTAATAAAGAAATAGAAATTCCTCAAATACAAAACGGCAATTGGAACAGGGCACTAATATTAAATGATGCTGATATTTGCATAACAAAACCTAAAGCTCCATCCATGCTTTGTTTATGGATACAGTTTAAGCGTTCTCTTCGGTCTACAAATAAAAGTATGCCCTAAAGATTGGTTAGTTGTTATCTGATTAATTAGTAGTGTTTCAAACAGTATCAAGCTACACTTAATGTTTCATAAAAAAGGACTTCCGATTTGGCAATACCGTGCCCATTCTCTACCTTTAGTCCAAACTAAATGCAACAGACCATGAAAGACAAGATTCAGAATGTCATCATTATAGGAGCCTCATCGGGCATAGGCCGGCAGCTGGCTCTCACGTATGCCGGAAGGGGATGCAACGTGCAGATAAGCGGACGGCGCATGGACAAACTGGCCGAAGTTGAAAGCCACTACCCCTTGGTAATATCCACCTTCAGCATGGACGTAGCCGACACGACTGGCACCGCTCGCACGCTCGCACTCATGACGGAAGTGGACGCCGAAGCAGACCTCGTGATTCTTTGTGCCGGAACGGGAGAGTTGAATCCGGATTTGGACTTCGGTATTGAACAGCCTACCCTGCAAACCAACGTGGTGGGATGGACTTTTCTCGTAGATTATTATTTCAACCGGCTCATGCTGCAAGGCCACGGCCATCTGGCGATCATCACCAGCGTAGGCGGATTGCGTGGCGGCGGAGCCGCTCCGGCCTACAACGCTTCCAAAGCCTATCAGATGAACTACCTGGAAGGATTGCGCCAACGCGTTACCCATGCCCGGTCGCCCATCATCCTCACCGACATCCGCCCGGGACTGGTGGACACCGCCATGGCGAAAGGCGAAGGTCTATTCTGGGTGATGCCCGTGGAAAAAGCAGCCCGTCAGATTGTATGCGCTCTCGACCGCAAGCGGAAGATTGCCATCGTCACACACCGATGGCGACTACCGGCCTTCCTGCTGCGCCACATGCCTCTGTGGCTCTACGAACGAATGTAGACCGTATGGTTTCGGTCCTTAAAATAAAGCCTGCCGGTTCATGCACGTATCCCATGAACCGGCAGGCTTTATACAAATCTTTTCCACCGGACAATACCGAAGCAACAGGCCTCAGAACTTATAGCCCAGCGTAAAGAATGCCTGATGACGGGTGAGATTCACATCCACCGGTCGGAGCGACATGCCCTCATAAACACTACCGGTAAAGTCGGCTCCCGCAGTGAAACTGTCATCGAAGGCATAGAACTCGGCATTCTGCCGACGGTATTTGTAAGCCAGATCCACATAGAAGTGTTTAAAACGATAACCGATACCTGCCGTAAACAGATTCACGTCACCCATGTTCATGTAGTCTGTGTGGTGACTGTAGAGAGCGGCATACGACTCCAGCGGAAGATCAAAGCGCGCATTATCCTTGAAACTTTTGGAGATATGGTTGTAACCGGCACGCAGACTCAAGTTGTCGGCAGGCTTCAGTTCCAATCCCACCTTGAACGTATGGGTGCCTTGCAAGGTCTGCTCTGTCAACCGGTTCATGGCACGATCCTTCTCGTTGCTCCACACATCGTCGTAGTAGCTATCTGTACTGTATCCCATTGAGGTTTTGCCATAATTGGCATATTCGTATTCCGCACCGATGGCAAATATCGTGCCTACAGTATGGCCGGCGCTCACACGCACCTTCCATGGGGTACGCAGGTCGAAATCCAGATCCGATGTGATACCGGAATGGGTATAGATGCCGCTCTCCAGATAATAACCTTCCCGATCGAAGGTGGACTCTATGCGCGAACCGACAGACGAACGCAGACTGTAGTAGGTGGGCGACTCCACGGCCAGTCCCACCCGAAAAGCCGATTCCTCAAACGGACGGACAATGGCACCCAACTTGAAGTTGACACCGTATCCGCTCACCACGTGATCGGTGAGCAGACTATAGTCCAAAGCCATGGCATCTCCGGCAAAAGTCACCCCATCGCGGTACTCGGTGTAGATGCTGCGGCTATTGTAGTCCACGTTGTCCACACCGAAAGTGAATCCCAGGAACACACGATCCTTCAGATTGAAGGCCAAGTTGAAGTCAAACCCTTGAAGCGATCCACCCGTCACACGCGAATATTCGTTGCGGAAAGCCGGATCGCCGAAGTAGCCCTGTTCGTCGCTGTCGAACACATAAGCGTTGTAGGTCGCTCCGGTCAGATCTGTGGGATACCCCCAATAACCGTTCTCGTCCTCAACAGGAGGGAAACGGTTACACTGGTCGGCCAGCAGCATGGACTGCGACAAGCCGCCAAGACCGTTGTTGTCAGCTATCATGGCGTGATTGAAGTTGATTTTCTTTTGGTAATTCACACCGAAGTTGACGTAGTTGAGACTGTTGCCTCCAAATTTGGCACTGTAGACAAAGCCCAATTGATCGAACGAGAAGTGGGTGTAGTCCTCGCCCGAAGCCGAATGATCCTTCTGTGTCATCACGCTCACTGTTCCGGCCAGGTCGGCACGGCGATAGAGTCCGATGCCTGCTGGGTTGGAAGACATGAGCGAGAGGTCGGCACCCAAAGCTCCCATGGCTCCTCCCATACCCACATAGCGCGCCGTTCCGATCAGGTCGCCGCCATTGGTGAGGCGGTCGTTGAGATAGGTGTCCTGTGCCTGCACGACCGGTGTTGCAAGCGCGGTTGCCAGAGCGATGGTATATATCTTTTTATCCATAATCTATGCTTTTACATGTTCTGTCATTCCTTAACTATCTATCAGCGTCGACGCCCGCCTCCATATCCGCCACGCGAACCGCCGCCCACAGCTCCACCGCGGCTACCGCCTACAGAAGAGGGCTGACGCTGCACTGAGGACGGTCGCATCTGCACATCCGTGTGGCGCTGGGGGCGCTGGCTACCCGTAGAGGGACGCGGCGTGTTGTTAGTGCCTGTGCCGTAGGTGCGGCCTATACCGGATCGGGAAGGTCGTGAAGTGGACGGCGTGCGTCCACCGGCAGACATTCCGGGGCGACTTGTTCCAGCCGGTCGGCCGTTGTAGCGGCCGCTTCCGGTAGCGGTAGCTGTACCCCGGGAAGGATACCACGCTCCGCGATGTCCGTTGCGTACGCCGTGATAGACGGAAGCCCCCCGCAAGGGACGTCCCCACCCCCATCCGGGACGATGCCAGTGACCGCCGGGATACCAATCCGGTCCCCATCCCCACGACAAGCTACCCCACCCCCAGGGTCTGCCCCACCCCCATCCTGGATAGCCGCCCCACCAGGGGTAACCGTAAGCATACGTCCACGACCAAAGGTAAGCATAAGCATAAAAGCCATCGTCATAAACATTCCAATAGAATGAGGCCGGACCGTAACAGAGATCCCAATACAGGCGGCTGCCCACGGGAATACCCAGCAGCAGTGTGCGCTCGCGCATCAGACGGCTGCCATAATCAGCATCCTCATCGGCATTCATCGGTACCCCGGAATTGCCTTCCACATCATCCAGATAGAGTGTGTCGTTGTCCCGCCGCACGTAACGCCGGTTGTATTCGTCCACGTCGCGCACCTGCTCGTTACCGGACTGTGCCTCGCCGTCCTCATACGTCACCACCCATGTCTGCTGACGGACGGGTTGCTCGGGCTGCACGGTCTGTTCCGCAGCCTTCTTCTTGTTCTTCCGGGCCGTGAAATACATATCGTCCTCCTGTGCCAGCGCCATCAACGGCAATGCCATTGCACCGGCCAGAATCAATTTTCTGAGTTTCCTATTCATCCGTTTTTGTATTTTCGTTTTCTTCCTGATGCAAATATAGGTTTAATCCTTCGGCAAGACAAAGGAAAAACCCTAATAAAGGTTAGGGGAAATCCCTTTTTTGCGTAATTTTGTGAAGCGATGCACACAGCTTCGCGATCAATGTTAATTGTGTGACAACCGACTCACCATACCGTATATGAAATACTTTGAAGTAACCTTCCATCTGACTCCGGCTGATGAAACGGCCTGCGACCTGCTGACGGCTCTGACAGCCGAGGCCGGATTCGAGAGTTATCTGACCACAGATAACGGACTAAAAGCCTTTGCCCAACAAACGCTTTTTGACGAACCGAAACTGAAAGAGATTGTGGTCGATTTCCCGTTGCCGGACGTTGACATACGCTACACCGTAGACGAAGCCGAGGACAAGGACTGGAACGAGGAGTGGGAACAGAACGGCTTCCGCCCCATCGTGGTGAACGACCGCCTCATCGTACGAGCTGCCGACCACGAGTCGCCGACCACCACACGCTACGACATCGTCATCAATCCGCGATTGGCCTTCGGCACGGGTAGCCACCAGACCACCAGGCAGTTGCTCGTCCGCTTGCTGGACATGCCGCTGGAGAACCTGACGGTGCTGGATGCCGGATGCGGAACGGGCGTACTGGGTATACTGGCCGCCCTGCGAGGAGCCACCCATGTGATGGCCTACGACATCGATGAATGGAGCGTGCGCAACACACTGGAGAACGCGGCGATGAACGACGTGACACTGGATGTAGCGGAAGGAGACTCCGGAGTGCTGGACGCACGGGGGAACTTCGACCTGATCATCGCCAACATCAACCGAAACATCCTGCTGACCGACATGCCACGCTTTGCCGCTCACCTGAGTTCCAGTGGCGAACTGCTGCTGAGTGGGTTCTACACCGAGGACGAACCGGCGCTGAAAACGCGGGCAGAAGAATGTGGATTGACCTTTGTGGACGAAACACAACTGGACAACTGGGCTACACTAAAATTCCGGGTGTGAGATTTAAAAGGGTTACGCAAAATGAAGTTTGCACGAAAAAATGATTCTATGATTCAAACTAATGGTGAATCAAACCATATTGTGAACGTGAAGGGGCTTATCTTGTTATCACCATATACAGCTGGACGCGTATATGAGTTCCTTCAGTACGTATACCGAAACTTCTTATTTACGTGTACTGAAGCATCTTATTTACGTATACAGAAGCACCTTATTTACGTGTACTGAAGACTGTTCCGTAGACCTGCCCAATGTCGAACCGTAAGCCTTTCCAATGACAAGCCATAGGCAAGACTAATGACGGATTGAAGCAAAATCGGTTATTAATTAACGTGATTTCAACAAACTCATGTTAATATTACAATGATTAAGTATCCCATGTGATTCTTTATTATGTTCTGCTGTTTAAAACGTACAAAAACCGCAAAAACAATATATTTAGTCAAATACCAGCAAGATACACATTTCAATATTGCATATATTCGGTACTATTCAAGTGCTTTTCCAATACTGCGAAGTGCCGGATGTTTATCATCATTCTTTCCCTCTGTGATGCTCCTGTCATATATACCCCTTGAAAGAGCCTTAACACTATCCTCCTTGGCTTTTTCCTTTGGATAAACTTTGTTGATCTGTATATATTCCTGTTATCTCATAAATTGTAATATTTAACTCTGAAATTAGCAAGCGAATCAAATATATCGCGAATATCCATACCTATATACTTTGAATTGTTAATCTCTTCACCTTCGAATATCTTTCTTCCAGGATAGCAGTCATTATCAATAATGTATGATGATATCTTTATGACCTCTTTGACAATCCCCTTATAACAACCCAATATATGGGTGGCTGCATGCGCTTTAGCATCTGAAATATTCCAGAACTTTCGTGTACATTCTTTGAGGGTGTCACGATAATAGAAATTAGTCATATCATGATTAATCATAGCTTCATATGAATCCTTAATATTAACAAAGATTAATCTATCTGTAGTTCCTATCATAATTGTTATCTGTCTTTAGTGAGGGAATAACTAACGCATTCTCCTCCTATTGCTCCACCATTGAACTTCTGCGTTTTACGCATCGTTGCAGCAGATGATTTCTTGGCACAAAGGTAATGATTTAGTTTGAATTATTGTCTTTCTATTTATTAAAATCACTTTCCAATAGTTCCATTTCGCGCTTGCGATAGATTTCAAACTCTTTTTCAGCTTTTTCTATCGCCTGTTTATGCAAGAGGTTTCCTTTTCCCATCAGAACTTTCCGTTTATGGGCAATAATCTGGTCATCCAATGCATCTGTCCAAGCCTTCATTATCAGTATATACCGCATTGAAAGTCCACAAGTGATAGAATAAATTATATTTGTAATATAACAAAATCAAGTGATTTTTATCTTAAATTTGCTGCCGATAAATCAGTATAAATATATGACAGCATTATCATCCCCCTTGTTGATAGGTTCAAAGCCACGCTATGAAATATTTGACGGACTGCACGGAATTGCGGCATTAATTGTCGTAATGTTTCATTTGATGGAGACATATTCAAAAGGAGTTCCATATCAGATTCTGAATCATGGATCTCTTGCCGTTGACTTCTTCTTTGTCCTTTCAGGTTTCGTGACAGGATATGCCTACGACAGCCGCTGGAACAACGGCATGACTTTCGGCAACTTCTGCAAACGCCGTATAATCAGGCTTCAGCCTATGCTGATAATCGGCACCGTAGTCGGTGCGTTACTATTCTATATGCAAGGAAACCACCCGGATTTCTCCATTATCCAAGATACACCATGGTGGATTGCGGTACTTCTTACGATTTGGGGTGGTACTGTTATTCCTATTCCCAAGGCATGGGATATTCGAGGATGGTCTGAATTCAATCCTTTGAATGGTGCCACAAGATCACTGTTGTGGGAATATATCGCAAATTTTCTATATGGTCTATTCCTACACCGATTCAGGCTGCGTACACTCATACTATTATCCGTAATTGCAGCACTATTGATTGTAAACGAATGTTTGAATATCGACATTTTCGGAGTGCTTGATGTTTGTGATTACGCCGCTTATACCATGATTGGAGGTTGGGGTCTTACCCCCGACCAACTTCTCATTGGCTTCTCGCGGTTAGCATATCCATTCCTGATAGGCCTTGTAATCAGCAGGGGTGCGAAGATGCAGATTCATATCTCGCGTCATGGTTTCATGTGGTGCTCAATCATATTGGCAGTGATTTTGGTTATGCCGCGTGTAGGCGGAGCCAATCCCGACAACGTTTGGATAAAGGGTCTATATGAGATTTTTACTATATTGCTGTTTTTCCCTCTCGTAATAATGATGGGACTCAGTAGCACAGTTTCCGGTGAGAAATACGAAGGTTTGTGCAAGTTCTTGGGAGATATATCTTATCCCTTGTACGTGACACATTACACTATCATATATGTTCAGATGTCATGGGCTGCATCTTATCCCGACGCTCCCACCTCGCAACATATATTCATGGGGTGCTGCTACTTTATAATGGCTATTTGCCTGGCATACGCATCGATAAAACTCTACGACTTGTCTATCCGCGCTTGGCTATCGAATAAAATTCTACATATAAATATAATTCAGCCAACTAATTTTCAACAATGTATCTGAAAATGAATTCGAATTCTACAACCTCTTCCTGGACACCCACAAAACTTTGGGAACCATTGCAAATTCGAAGCGTGGCTCTGGCAATTTTTAAAATTTCCATATCGACGGTGTCGTGTAATTGGGCCTACCCTTATCATAGTATGGATGACTTAGGTTCATATACAAGAATAATTCTATTTTCATTCATAGTGTGCATTCCTTTTGGCATTTTCAGACGGAAACAAATTCAAGTGCAGACATTTCTATGTGTTGATATGGCGTTAACATACAATATTTTTATAAAAGCTGGACTTTTGGTCGGCATTATAGCCGGATTCTTGATGCTTATGACGACCATAACATTGAAATTGATATACAATCGGCATCAAAGACTTTTCAGCGTACCTTCCAAAGGCAAATTACAGTATTGCTGCTATTTGCTTGTATGGAGCGTGCTCGCTTATTTTTTATGAGTCGAGGGTGAGATTGCTCCATGTTGGCACACTCGGATACATTTATTACAGCCGATACAGGCGGCGGAGTTTTTGATTTTGATATGACGATGCCCGAGGAAATCAATCTTGCCGAACACCTGTTTGGGGCAAGCGTTGAAACAGTCCCAGCAGGCTGCACAATTGCGAGAATTGATGGTGATATATGCCGTCGTGTGGCGGTCGCGTAATTTTTCGAGTATTCCCATAATTTTTTATTGCAAAATTACGTGCTTTTACTCAGCAAGAGAATAGCCTATTTAAGGCAATAGTTGGATTATTCAATGTATATGTCACGAAATCGCTTTGGACTCATGGATGCATGGCGGCTGAACAAGCGGGAGAAATAGCTGTAATCCACATATCCAAGGTGGATGGCTATTTCTTGTGCACTAAGTTTGGTATAAGCCAATTCTCTTTTCGCAAGTGTTGTTACATATTCACCAATCAGGCAACTGACACTTTTCCCTGTCACCGACTTTACCGCTTCATTGAGATATACGCCTGAAACATTCAGCATTGAAGCATATTCAGTTGGACTCTTCACAGTGCGGATGTTTTGTTCCATCAACTGTTGAAACCTCAGAGCAAGACGAATGTGACGACCGGAAATAGACCGGCAGTCGGGGTTGATATTGGCTATCACAATGTATTTTATGGCATTGACCAATGATAATTCAATTTCACGAGCCGTTTGATTCCTTTTCCTGAGAATGTCATATAGTTTGGTAATATCATTAAGATCATTTTCTTTCAGTTCAATTATTTTATTGCCAAACTGTAACTCCCGAATGGACAGCAAGTCTTTATCGCTTAATAGCGCGGGAGCGAGAAGGAGAGCAAAACCATTTGTATCCATATCGGGTTTTGGTTCTGAGGCATGAATCTGACCGGGAAATATGATAATAGCATTCCCGGCTTTCAATTCATATCTTTCAAAATCAACTGACAGACGCTGGCTACCGGAAATAACAACTCCGACAAGGAAGAAGTCGTCACGATGAAAACAATGTACATGTTCTCTTACTGCGCCGGCTCAGTAGAAAAATAGTGGGGAAAAATATAAAAGACTGCCGAAAAATTCCGT
>JAMPGY010000005.1 GCA_023663705.1 Clostridium sp.
CGGGAAGGCTGAACGGACTATCTTGCGCATTGAGTCAGAGAGGTCAAGGGTGACTATTTCATATAGATAAGTACACTTTACTTTTTGTTTGCCATAGTATACCCTATTATCCGCCCAACAGTTCCTCCGTCCGGCCTCCAAGCCGCACAAAGCCTCCCCTAAAAAAGCGATGGCTCCACCCAGCGGCAGAGCCATCGCATGGCTATATATTCATCCCGACCGGCTAATCCGTCCAGATGTCCCACTCGCCGGTGGAATTAAACTCACCTCCGTAGCCCTCGTCACCGGGCTGGATGCCCGTGTTTCCACCCCCCGGCGTCAACACCGATGAGGCCAACATGTTTTCTACCACCACTTTTGTCACCTCACATGCAGGTGCCTCATATATTGTCTTTTTCATAACTTTCCGTTTTTACTTGATTACCTGCTTTTTGCCATTCACAATATAGATACCCTTCTGCAGACCCTCGAGGCTCTTTGCCCCACCGCACAGCTGCACACCGGAGAGCGTGTACACCTCCATCGTCCGATTGGCCACACCGGCCACCGGAGCGATACCCGTGGCATCACCATCCAGGAAGTTGAGCGCTATCGACTGCACATCCGCACGTGTGGTGGTGAAGTAAGCCCGCGTGCCATGCAATGTGGAACTCGCAGCCCCCTTAGTCACCTTGTCCACCCCGTCGAGGGTGGCCACACCATATTTGCCGACCATATCTACCGTAGCCTCATACGTTCCGCTGAAGGTGAAGTCACCCTGAGCCACGCTTCCGGCACCACCGGCCACAAGCGTCACACCCTTAAACTCCTTCCCGGCCGCAACCGCCTCCGGGCAATAGATGAGATAAGGCGTGTTGGCCTCCATCGCCTCCACCGGAGCGAAGTTGAGCCCGGCCTCATCACAGCTGACGAAAGCCTGCGCCACGGCACCTTCGCAAATCTCCTCTGCACGAACGGCAAACGGCAGACACACCGTGTTCCATCCGGCCTTGAAATCGCGATCCAATGTCACATTGAACACACCGGTCAAATCGGCTGTATACCCGTTCTGCGACACTTCGGCCAATGCCGTAAGCACCACCTCCACAGCGGCACGTCCGTCGGTTTTGAAGTCCACGGTGATTTCAAAGTCAGTGTATCCCTCTTTCTGGACACCCACACTGAAGTCATCGGCACCCGCACCGTGCACCGTCACCACGGCCTGTCCGTCTTCATCAGTAGCCACCTCCGAGCCGGCCACTGTCACCACCGCCTGCGGCAGCGCGTTGCCATTGGCGTCCGTGACTGTTACGGTCAACTGTCCGGGCAATTCAATCTTGAACTTTCCGTTCGTGTTTCCATACCAGCCGTCGCCGGCTTCCCATTGGGCTGCGATAGTGAAGAGCAGACCACGCGTGGGGAATGTTATCGTATTGTCGGCCAGCGTTCCATTCTGCAATGACGAGAATATCCAGTCGCCATCCTCGTCGTCCCACTGGATGCCCAGCGGGCTGTCCTCTATCACCACCCGGGAAGGAGTGGTAGCGTCAATAGTAACATAATGAGAGTGATCTTCATGCAATTCGTCCTCTTCGTCATAGAAGATGGAGTTTTCGCCATACAAATCCACCAGGCGATAAAGCCCCGGTGTGGCCTTGCTCTCCTGTACTTCCACACCCCACTGGCTTCCGGCATATTGAGTCAGACTACCATAGGCTCCATAAATAATGTCATCGCTATACAGCGCCAAACCGCGCGATGTCCAATTGTCGTTCGAATATTCCTGCACAAAGAACCATTTCGTGGCGCCCTCTACCACAGCTCCATCGGCATCCACCGTCACCACGAACAGAGTATACACACCATAGTTGGAAGATACGCTCAGGTTGAAGTTATACTGGCCAGACTTTATGTCATCTCCGCTGCTTGCCACAAAACTATAATTGGATGAACTGCCAGGATATGCGCCTCTAATCAGGTAATACTTCGCGCCTGCTGCATCCGCACCGACATTCACACCGAACGGGATGACATTGTTGACAAAGCAAGATTTTTCCATCGTTATCCCTGCGGAAAAGTCTCCATCGGGCACCTTTGTCCAAGCCATATTTCCGCCCAACCAGAACCAGCCGACACCAACAGCACCCACGCCCACCAGAATGTTTGAACTGAATGCGAAACCGCTTCCATCCCACGTGGCCGTGAAAGGCGTGGCGAGGACAGCCCCGGAGGTGGTCCACGAAGTAAACTGCACATAAGTGCCGGCCTGATACAGATAGAGATTTGTGGGCTGGAAGGTGAGCGTACCCGCAGCCGCATCATACTCGGCCGTCACGGTATAATCTTCCTGCAGACCGGAGACGGTCACCTGCATGTCGGACGACTTCTCAAACGTCAACTTAGTGCCCGACTTATCGTTGCCGTTCAATGCATTCTGATACGTCATCGTGTACTGACCCACGAGTTCGTCTATCGTCGGAAAAGTCGTACTGACATCCCGAAGCTGAGCAGGACGGGTCCGGACACCGGATTGGGTTTGGATTCCCTCCTTCAAGCCCGACTGCATTTGCCACGAGGCTTCCGCCTTCTCAAGCGTATGCTTCGCCTGAACAGTGCCGGCCAACGACCTGCCCTGATGCTTTGAAACCGACAACGCGGAAGCTGCGCCTTCACGCTCCCCCCGTTCCTGAGAAACTCTCACATGCTGTGCAAACGTCACTCCCGTCACCAACAGGGTGAACAACGCTGAAACAACAATCTTTTTCATAAAATACCATTTTTACAGTTGTACACCGCAAAGATAATACTTTTTGTTTTTAAACAATAAAAAATACAAAATTATTGTTGTCACAAATACAATACCACTGACAAAACCAATCTCCACACATTATAATATGAGGCACTCTGGCAATATTATGCGCCCATTCAGTGCCCTGCAAGTCCGAAATGGCAGCAAACACCTGCCATTATTCTTTGTGCAGGAAAAAACTTCAATGGTTCATACTGTCTGTATTTCAGGGAGAAAAGGTTCACTTTTCCTTCACTAAAGGTTCACTGATGATTCACCTGTCCTTTATCGTGGGAACATTGGAGTGCTTCCACCCAGCCCCTCCCGTAGGCCTATGCAAAGTTATCCCGTAGGCAAGCGGGAGGGGTAAGCCATAGACCTACGGGACAACATACCGTAGGTAAGCGGGGCAACAAGCCTCTTGCCTATGGCTTACTCACAGAACTTTCAGGCTACCCACTCCCTCCGACTATTCCTTACCGAAAAGTCTGCCATGCAACCAATAGACCTTTTCCCTTTGACACACAGTGAGAAAAGGTTCATTCAAAGAAACTCTTTCTAAATATAATCCAGTGGAAAGCCAAACCTTTTCCACTGGATTGTCAGTCACAAAAAGTTCACTTTTGCACACTGGGCCATCAGTGCCCTTAGTGAAGGAAAAGTGAACCTTTTCTCCCTGAAATACAGACAGTATGAACCATTGAAGTTTTTTCCTGCACAAACAAAAAGAGGGAGGGGCAGACTGTTCCTTCCAGTTCTATCCGACATACGCCTCCGCCCAGTTTGCCACCTCATCCCCCGAACCACAACCACTGCATCCGCCATACTCTGCCGCACGCGTACGTAAAGTGCTGCTCCATGCGTATATAGTCTCACTACGTATGTGTGTATAGTGGAACTATATACGCATGCGGCAAAAGCCCCGACACACGCGCTGTATCTTTCCCGATTGCATGAGTCACCCCGACTCCGAAATACGGATGAATCAGACGGACACCCACGACAAGAAAAAGCCCGGCACCACACGGAGCCGAGCTTTTCCCTATCCTAATACGGGCGGATTTATTTCTCTTCCACCACTTCTTCGGCCTCCACCGCCTCAGTCTTCTTCTTGGCCAAATACTCGGGCAGATTCAAGCCGGCCATGTCAAACAGTTCGTTCAAGGGGGGCACACTTTTCATCAGGCCAGACACGAAATTGGCCGTGGAACCCTTGCCGTTGGCACCTTCGGCACCGCTGTCCCAAACCGTAACGTGGTCGATATTGATGCCTTTGACAGCCTCGACCTGAGTCTTAACCAGCTCTGGCAACTTTTCAAGCAACAACAGCATATAGGCCTTGTTGGCATCGCCTCCAGCAGCCTCCACCATTTTGTCGTAACCGGCAGCCTGCTTCGTGAGCACTTCAAACAAACCCTTTGCCTCGGCTTCCATCTTGGCATAAATGGCATCGGCCTCACCCTTGGCGTTCACGCGCAGTTTTTCGGCTTCGGCTTCCGCTTCGATAATGCGGCGCTGCTTCTCGATTTCCTGAGGCACGATGACGTTGGCATACTCTGTTGACCGCTCGCGCTCGGCACGGGCCAACTCAGCCTCACGCTCAGCGGCATAAGCATCCGCCATGGCCTTGGCCTGCTGCACCTTCTCGGCCGACACAGCCACTCGCTGAGCCTCGGCCTCTTTCTCACGGCGGAAGGCCTCGGAATTGGCAATAGCCACCTTGGCTTCGTTCTCACCTTTCACGGCCACAGCATTAGCCTCAGACGTGCGGATACGCGTTTCCTTCATAGCCTCAGCCTTACCGATCTCACCATTCTTCTCCTGTTCGGCCACACTCACCTTAGCTTCATTGATAGCCTTGGCAGCAGCTTCTTTACCGAGAGCCTCGATATATCCGCTCTCATCGGTGATATCGGTCACATTGACGTTGATCAGACGCAAACCGACCTTCTTCAATTCCACCTCCACATTTTTGGAGATATTATCGAGAAATTTATCGCGATCACTATTGATTTCCTCAATGCTCATGGTGGCAATCACCAGACGCAGCTGGCCGAACAAAATATCACGGGCGAGATCCTGAATCTGACCGGCCGTCTGTCCAAGCAAACGCTCGGCAGCCGTTGTCATGCTTTCGGGATCTGTGGAAATAGCCACCGTGAACCGGCAGGGCACATCCACACGGATGTTCTGTTTACTCAGCGCATTGGTAAGGTTGGCATCAATGCTGATGGGGGTCAGGCTCAAATAGGCATAATCCTGAATCACAGGCCATACGAATTTACCACCACCGTGAACACACTTGGCCGAACCCTTGTTCATCGTGCTACCATAAATCACCAGAATTTTGTCCGAAGGACAACGACGATAACGGTTTGCCACCATCAGCAAAACGACCACCACGATCACAACCATCACCGCCGGGATTGTTAACATTTCCATACTACATTATTTTATAAAATGAATAATAATTCTCACTTCTACCATCACCAATCATTCAGACAGACTCCACCATCAGCGTGTCATTGTCGAGTAAACCACACACGCGCACCTTGCATCCGGTAACTAGACGAGCGCCTTCGGTCTGTGCGGCAAACTCGAGCACCGAACCGTTCAGACTGAGCTGCACTTTGCCGTTTCCGCTTTTTTCGCCGGGTATCGGCACATACACATCAGCCACTTTGCCCACACAGTCCGAAGGGTTATAATTTCCCTCGTGCTCCAGTTTGAGCACCTGTTTCAAAGCAAAGAAAAATAACAGCATACATACGAATCCCACCAAAACGGCCAGCAAACCCAGCCACACCTTGTTCGGAACAAGATGCCAGAAACTGACTCCGGCCCAGCCCAATCCCAAGAAGAAAGTGATAAGACTCTTTATGGATACCAACGAAAATCCGGTGTCCGTATCGGACATGTCCAGATCAATATCCACATCCGAAAAATCCATACCCGTTATCATCAACACCATCTGTACGAGAAAAAGCACCGAGCTGATTATCGCACATGCCCAATAGAACTGGAGCATAGTCTCCAGACCACCATACCAAGTCATGAATGTCTCTACCATAGTTTTGTATTTACGTCTTCACAAATGTAAGAAAAATAAACAACACCACATCACCGTCCCGCTTTTTTAATAAAATTTATACATCTCTACAAATGGTAAACTGCATATTCTTGATACTATTTACTATCGGAAGTATTTCTTTTTCGTATTTTTGAACTCCAAAACCATCAGCAACAAAAACATGAACAACAAACATCCTTTTGAATCTTTCCTTTTCTGCCCACGATGCGGATCAAATCGGTTTGTCGTCCACAACGAGAAATCCAAACACTGCGAACAATGTCATTTCACCTACTATTTCAATCCAAGCGCCGCCACCGTAGCCCTCATAACCAACCGACAAGGTGAACTCCTCGTGTGTCGGAGAGCAAAAGAGCCGGCCATGGGTACCCTTGACCTGCCCGGAGGATTCTGCGATTGCTTTGAAAGTGGAGAACAGGGTGTCATCAGAGAGGTGAAAGAAGAAACCGGGTTGACGGTCAGCCGAACGGATTTTTTATTTTCATTACCAAACACCTATCTTTACTCCGACTTTCTGGTCCACACGGTCGACCTCTTTTTCCGTTGCCATGTAGATGACACCTCTCCTCTTTCCGCCATGGACGATGCAGCAGATGTCTTCTGGATTCCGTTTGCCCAGGTCAATCCTGACCTGTTCGGTTTGGACTCCATCCGCATGGGGCTGAAACGATTCATGAAGACCGTCAACGATCAGCCACAGAATAAGCATTCCAAAAAAATTGCTAATATATAAGGTGTGCAACGTTTTTTTGCCTACTTTTGCGACCGAATATATTAAAGCCATTAAAAACGATGCAAAGGAACCTTGTTATTGTAGAGTCTCCCGCGAAAGCCAAAACCATTGAAAAGTTTCTGGGTAGCGACTACAAAGTATTGTCAAGCTACGGACACATCCGCGATCTGAAAAAGAAAGAGTTCAGTATCGACACCGATACATTCATTCCACAATATGAAATTCCCTCGGAAAAGAGCAAGCTGGTAAACGACCTTAAAGCACAAGCCGATAAGGCCGAAACGGTTTGGTTGGCATCCGATGAAGACCGCGAGGGAGAAGCCATATCCTGGCACCTGTATGAAGTTCTGGGACTGAATGCCGAAAAAACCAAACGCATCGTTTTCCACGAAATCACCAAACCCGCCATTCTGGCTGCCATTGAAAACCCCAGAACCATAGACCTGAACTTGGTGAATGCGCAACAGGCACGCCGCGTTCTCGACCGCATCGTGGGCTTCAAACTGTCACCCGTACTGTGGAAGAAAGTAAAACCGGCATTATCCGCCGGCCGTGTTCAGAGTGTCGCCGTACGTCTGATTGTGGAACGCGAGCGTGAAATTCAGCAATTCAAAAGCGAGGAAAGTTACCGCATCACCGGAACATTTCAGGTAAGCCAGAACGGTAACAACAATGCGGAATTGAAAGCTGAGCTTAACCAGCGGTTCAAGACCAAAGAAGAGGCCAAGGCTTTCCTGGACAAATGCCGCACAGCAACATACCGGATCGACGATATATCCACCCGACCGCAGAAACGCACTCCGGCCGCTCCGTTCACCACATCCACATTGCAACAGGAAGCCGCACACAAGTTGGGCTTTACCGTAGCACAGACGATGATGATCGCACAGAAACTCTACGAATCGGGACGCATCACCTATATGCGTACCGACTCTGTCAACCTGTCCACACTCTGCATCGGCGCCTGCACCCAAGTCATCTCCACCGGTATGGGCGAAAAATATGTAAAGAGCAGACAATACCAAACAAAATCAAAAGGCGCACAGGAAGCACACGAAGCAATCCGACCGACCGACATGAATCAAAATGAGATTGAAGGCACACCGCAGGAGCGTCGGCTCTACGACCTGATATGGAAGCGCACCATTGCATCGCAAATGGCTGATGCGGAATTGGAAAAAACCACCGCCTCCATACAAATCAGCGGAGAAGACGCACAATTTGTGGCCACCGGAGAAGTCATCAAGTTTGACGGTTTCCTAAAAGTATATCGCGAAACCCACGAAGAGGATAGTGAGCAGGAGGACGAAAGACGTCTGCTTCCCCCGCTCTCCAAAGGACAGGAACTGGCAAGCAAAGAGATACTGGCACAGCAACGCTTCACGCAACGTCCCCCGCGTTACAACGAAGCCAGCCTGGTGCGCAAACTGGAGGAATTGGGTATCGGACGCCCGTCTACCTACGCTCCGACCATCAGCACTATCCAGCAACGGGAATATGTGGCTAAAGGAGACAAAACCGGCGACGAGCGTGAACTGACCACCCTCATACTCAAAGATGACAAAATCACGGAACAAATCAAGACCAGCTATATCGGTGCAGAACGCGGGAAACTGATTCCCACAGATATAGGCATTGTAGTCAACGATTTTCTGTTGCAGTATTTCCCGGAGATCATGGACTACAACTTCACGGCTGAAGTGGAGAAAAAATTTGATGATGTGGCCGAAGGAAAAGCCGAATGGACTCACGTAATGAAGGATTTCTACACCGGATTCGATCCTTTGGTGGAAAACACGTTGAAAGTGAAATCCGAGCATAAAGTCGGTGAACGTCAATTGGGCAAAGATCCAGCTACGGGCAAACCTGTGTTTGTGAAAATCGGCCGATTCGGCCCGGTGGTGCAAATCGGTTCGGCTGATGATTCCGAGAAACCACGCTTTGCCCAAATGAAAAAAGAACAAAGCATCGAGACCATCACCTTGGAAGAAGCGCTCGACCTGTTCAAGTTGCCCCGCACATTGGGCGACTTTGAGGAGAATCCCGTCACCGTGGGTAGCGGACGTTTCGGCCCATATATCCAGCACAACAAAAAATATGTGTCCATTCCCTCCGATAAGAATCCGATGTCTATCACATTGGACGAAGCCATCGCACTGATTCAGGAAAAACGCCAAGCCGAAGTGAAACGTCACTTGAAAACATTTGAGGAAGAGCCTGAATTAGAGGTCCTGAACGGCCGCTATGGTCCCTACCTGTGTTACAAAGGCACCAACTATCGTCTGCCCAAGACATTGGCAGAACGGGCACAGGACTTGTTGCTGGAAGAGTGCATGGCGGTCATCAAGGAACAGGATGACAAACCGGCCAAACCCGGCCGGGGACGAAAATCAACCGCAAAAAAATGATACGCATCGCACTGATCGGCTACATGGGAGCCGGCAAGACCACCATAGGCAGAATATTAGCCAAAGAGCTGGATGTGCCGTTCTACGATCTGGACTGGTATATCGAGGAACGCTTTCACAAGACCGTTGCCCAGATATTTGCGGAAAAGGGAGAAGACGGCTTTCGCCAAATGGAACAACAAATGCTGCATGAGGTGGCCGAATTTGAGAACATCGTCCTTTCCTGTGGTGGAGGAACACCCTGCTTCTTCGACAACATGGACTACCTCAACCAACAGGCCGACACAGTGTATCTGAAGGCATCACCCGAAATCCTGTTTCAGCACCTCAAAATGGGAAAAAGCGAACGCCCATTGCTGAAAAACAAAACCGAAGAGGAAATGATCCGCTTTATCCGGGAATCACTGACGGAACGGGAAGCGTTTTACAGCCGTGCACGGCATATCCTTGACATCAACCTGCTGAAAGATCAGACTAAAATAAAAGAAACAGTATATCAGCTTCGTAAAACAATAAACATCTGACGCGAATGAGAAAATGGCGTATTGAGGATTCCGAAGAGCTCTACAACATCAACGGATGGGGAGTGAATTATTTCGGCATCAACGAGAAAGGTAATGTGTATGTGACACCACGTAAGAACAGCGTACAGATCGACCTGAAAGAATTGGTCGACGACCTTGCCACAAGACATGTGACAGCACCTATGCTTTTGCGCTTTCCCGACATCCTCGACAACCGGATCGAAAAGACGGCCAACTGCTTCAACAAGGCGGCCAAAGCATACAACTTCCAAGCAGAGCATTTCATCATATTCCCCATCAAGGTGAATCAGATGCGCCCCGTCGTGGAAGAAATCATCAGCCACGGCAAGAAATTCAACCTCGGTCTGGAGGCCGGCTCCAAACCGGAACTGCATGCCGTACTGGCCACACACATGGACTCCGACAGTCTGATTATTTGCAACGGACATAAAGATCAAAACTTTATCGAACTGGCTCTGCTTGCTCAAAAGATGGGTAAACGCGTTTTTCTCGTTGTGGAAAAACTGCCCGAGCTGGAAACCATCGTGCACACGGCCAACAAACTGGGCGTGCGCCCCAATATGGGCATCCGCATCAAGCTGGCCTCCAATGGTTCCGGCAAATGGCAGGAAAGCGGGGGTGACGCCTCGAAGTTCGGACTGAATTCCTCCGAACTGCTGACTGCATTGGAGCGTCTCAAAGAGCTGGGTATGAGCGACTGTCTCAAGCTCATCCACTTTCACATCGGAAGTCAGATTACTAAAATCCGGCGCATCTCAACCGCACTGAGAGAGGCTGCGCAATACTACGTGCAGCTCCACTGTATGGGATTCAATGTAGAGTTTGTGGACTGCGGAGGCGGACTGGGCGTAGACTACGACGGCACCCGCAGCAGCAACAGCGAAAGTTCGGTCAACTATTCCATCCAGGAGTATGTGAACGACTGTGTATACACGTTTGTGGAGGCGGCCAACAAGAACAATATGCCACACCCCAATATCATCACCGAGGGAGGACGATCGCTCACCGCCCATCACTCCGTATTGATTCTGGATGTGCTGGAGAGTGTCAGCACTCCCCAAATGCAGGAAGACTTCCAACCGGTAGAGGGCGACCATCAGCTGGTACACGATCTGACGGAAATTTGGGACAAGCTGTCGTCCCGCTCCATGCTGGAGGACTGGCACGACGCCGAAGATATACGCGAAGAAGCACTCGACCTGTTCCGCCACGGCATCATCGACCTGAAGACGCGTGCCCAAATAGAAAGCCTCTACTGGAGCATATCGCATGAGGTATCGGAACTGTGCCACACACAGAAGCACGTGCCCGATGACCTGCGACTGCTGGACAAGCAGATGAGCGACATGTATTTCTGCAACTTCTCCCTGTTTCAGTCGTTGCCCGACTCCTGGGCCATTGACCAGCTGTTCCCCATCATCCCCATACAACGGCTTGACGAGAAACCGACACGCAGCGCCACCCTGCAGGACATCAGTTGCGACAGCGATGGCAAGATATCGGCCTACGTGAACCACAACCAGCAGACCAACTACCTGCCCCTGCACGAAATCAAGACAGGAGAACATTATTATATAGGTGTGTTCCTTGTGGGCGCCTATCAGGAAATTCTGGGCAACATGCACAACTTGTTCGGCGACACCAATGCCGTACACATCACAGTGGACAACGACCATTATACAATCGATCAGGTGATTGACGGAGAAACCGTGGCCGACGTACTGGAATACGTGCAGTACGACCCCAAAAAACTGGTGAGACGACTGGAGATCTGGGTGAGCAAGGCCATCAAGGAGGGACGTATCAATGACGCCGAAGGCAAGGAGTTCATCTCCAACTACCGCGCCGGACTTTACGGTTACACTTATCTGGAATAGACTGACATGAAAGAAAAGCTAACGGTTATCAAAGTGGGTGGGGGCATTGTGGAGGAAGAGACCTCACTCCAACAACTACTCACTGACTTCAGCCGCATTGAAGGAAACAAAGTGCTCATACACGGCGGCGGTCGGTCGGCTACCAAAATGGCAGCCGCACTGGGCATTGAAAGTCGTATGGTGAACGGACGCCGCGTCACCGACGCCGGAATGCTAAATGTGGTCACCATGGTATACGGCGGACAGGTGAACAAGGGCATCGTGGCCCGCCTCCAGGCCTGTGGCGTGAATGCGCTGGGGCTGACCGGAGCCGACATGAATGTGATTCGTGCCCACAAACGTCCCGTCAAGGATATTGATTACGGATTTGTGGGAGACGTTGATAGCGTAAACGGCACTCTGCTTGCCGATCTGATCAGTAAGGGCATCACACCGGTGATGGCACCGCTCACGCATGACGGTGAAGGACATATCCTGAACACCAACGCCGACACTATTGCCGGAGAAACAGCCAAAGCATTGGCCAGCCACTTCGACGTCACGCTGATTTACAGTTTCGAGAAGAAAGGCGTGCTCCGCGATGCCAACGATGACGACAGCGTCATCCCGCACATCAACGAGCAAGACTTTAAAGCCTACGTGGCCGACGGCACCATACAGGGAGGCATGATTCCCAAACTGGAGAACGCCTTTGATGCCATCCATGCCGGAGTGAGCCGCGTTGTCATCACCCTGGCTACAGCCATTGACGGCAAGTCCGGCACAATCATTGAAAAATAATTCCGCAACAGAGCACTGACTATCAGAAGCTAATAAAATAATTCAAAAAAAACAGACGGGTGGGTGTAACTTTCCAAACACTCACCCGTCTTTATAAACAGAGAGATGAAGGAAATCAGTTTTCGGAACGACGTTCTGCCGGTCAAAGACAAAATCTACCGACTGGCTCTTCGCATCACCCTGAATCAGGCCGAAGCGGAAGACATTGTTCAGGACACACTGATACGGGTCTGGAACAAGCAGGACGAATGGCAGAATTTCTCCTCGATGGAGGCCTACTGCCTCACCGTTTGCCGAAATATGTCGTTAGACCGTATTTCACTTAAGGGAAACAGAACTCTGACGCTCGACGACCAGCCCGAAACTCCCGACCTCTCCACTCCCCACGACACACTGACCCGCAAGGAGCAGATGAATCTGGTGGAAAAATTGCTTGAGACTCTGCCGGAAGTGCAACGGAGCATCATCCAACTCCGTGAGATGGAAGGCAAAACTTACAAGGAGATAGCAGAAATCCTGAATCTGAGCGAAGAAAAGGTAAAGGTATACCTGTTCAGAGCCAGACAACGGATAAGACAAGCTTACGAAAAAATAGACGGATATGGACTATAAATACATCGAGCAATTGCTGGAACGCTATTGGGCAGGCCAAACAAGCCTGAACGAAGAAAACATCCTGCGCATGTTCTTTGAACAAGAAGATGTACCGGTTCACCTGCAACGCTATAAAAGCCTGTTCAAGGACTATGCACTGCTGGCGCAAATCCGTCCGGACGAGAGTCTCGACAAACGGCTGAACACGATTGACGCACAGCGCCCCGTGGTGAAGGCACACCGCATCACTTATATGCAACGCCTGAGTCCCCTCTACAAGGCAGCGGCCGTCGTGGCCATCACACTGACCTTGGGCAATGCGGCACAAAGCTCGTTCCAGCCAGAGGAAGAGGAGTACAACTACAGCAGCTATCAGGACAGCTACAGTTCTCCGGAAGCCGCATACCGGCAAGTTTCCGATGCCCTGAAACTGGTGTCGGAAAGGCTTAACGAAGCCAACAGGAACGACTCGCTGAACACAATAGACGTGTCAGCCGAACAATAAGCCTGAAAAATATGAAACGCGCTCTTTGCTTACTGGTTCTCATCCTAACCGTCCTGACGGATATGCAGGCACAGGATTTCACATCCCGCTTCATGGCCAGTCACCCCAACGACTCCCTGCTGCAATGCCTCACAATCAGTCCTAAAATGATGGAACGCATCATGAAACTGTCCGCCATGGAAAACGGGAAAAGGGCTAATACGGAACAAGTGCTCTCCAAACTGAAGAGTGCCCGTATCATCACGTCCAAAGCCGGAAAAGAATATTTCAATGAGGCAGAAACACTTCTATTGAAAAACCAGCATCGTTTCACGTTGCTCAACCAATCCAGGCAAGACGGCACGCACTCCATTTTCGTGCGCAAGCGCGACAGCATTATCTCCGAACTGATTCTGCTGAGCCTTGACGACAAACAGAAGTTATTTACCATCATTGACTTTACCGGCGAGATGGACAAAGACTTCATCAAGACGCTGACGCAACAATGGGATGCGGGTAATCAATAGAATAATTTTTGCTTTTTCTATAAAAACAAGTTAGTGCTTAATAAAACAACGAAACTGTGAAGTTTCATTTTCTCTCAAATTTTTTCATAACATACTAACGACGAAAGAGGCTGCCTGTGCAAGGTGGCCTCTTTTATTTTCCGCCCGCAAGAACCCGTATTCATCCATTTTACGTATCTTTGTCACCTACAATTCATGATAGACTCTACTTTTCATATCAACACGGATATGCTCCACCTGTCGCTCCGCTGTGGCACCGACCGGAAGTTCTATGTGAGCAGCAAACCCGGCACGGTTTATATCACCTATCCCGATGGAACCGCGTTCCACACCACAGAGATGCAGTTGTTTCTCTACAAGGCCATTGTGGAGCAGTTGCGCAAGCAGGCTCATTATTATCTGCCCGACCGGCTCAAAGCATTAGCCGCACGCCACGGATTTGAGTTCAACAGCGTCAAAATCAATTCGGCTCGCACACGCTGGGGCAGCTGTTCGTCCCGGCGCAACATCAACCTTTCGCTCTTTCTCATGACACTGCCGTCCCATCTGACCGACTACGTACTGCTACACGAATTGTGCCACACCCGGGAAATGAATCACGGCCCCCGGTTCTGGGCGCTTATGGACATCGTAACCGCCAATAACGCACGCAGTCTGCGCGCCGAACTTCGTTCTTTCCGCTCACCGTTTGCCTAATTATGATTTGAAGGCATTTTTTTGTGGTTTTATTCCATCCGTATTGCAGAAAATCTCTATCTTTGTAAGCGACCCTTTTATTGTATATTAACCAAATAGATCTGAAAACACAATAAACAATTACGCTTTATGAGAAAATCCGCATTGAGTTTCGTGCTGTGCTATTTAGCAGCGACAGTACAGCCAGGATGCCAGACCCTGGAAGGGTTTTATTACGGCAACAGCACACAGCCGTCGGGCATTGAATGGCAATCCCCCGACTCGCTGGCCTACAACAAGGAACAGCCCCGTGCCACGTTCTTCTCTTTTGCCAACGTGGAAACCGCACGCCGCGTACTGCCCGAGAACAGTGCATACTGGCTCTCGCTGAACGGTGAATGGAAGTTCAACTGGGTGGCTTCACCGGAAGAACGGCCGGCAGACTTCTACAAACCGGAGTACAACACGGACAATTGGGACGACATACTCGTCCCCTCCAGTTGGAACATCGCGGGACTGCAAAAGGACGGCAGCCAGAAATACGGCACGCCCATCTATGTGAACCAGCCTGTCATTTTCCAACACCGCGTTGCCGTGGACGACTGGCGCGGCGGAGTGATGCGCACGCCGCCCACCCATTGGACCACCTACAAATACCGCAACGAAGTGGGTTCCTACCGCCGCACATTTGAGGTGCCGGCCAATTGGGACGGACGCCAGGTGTTTATCAGTTTCGACGGCGTAGACTCCTTCTTCTACCTGTGGATTAACGGACATTATGTAGGTTTCTCCAAAAACTCGCGCAACGCTGCCCGCTTCAACATCACTCCTTATCTGAAGAAGGGGACCAATATTGTGGCTGCAGAAGTATACCGCAGTTCCGACGGCTCCTTCCTCGAGGCGCAGGATATGTTCCGCCTGCCAGGTATCTTCCGCACCGTGGCTCTCTATTCCACGCCGGAAGTGCAGATTCGCGACCTTGTGGCTATCCCCGATTTGACCAACAACTATCAGGACGGTGTGCTCAATATCACAGCAGACATACGCAACCTGAGTAAGAAGGACATCAAAGATTACACCATCAACTACAGCCTCTATGCCAACCCGATATATTCGGATGAAAACACACCGGTGGAAGGCGTTTCATTCACGTCCGCACCGCTGAGCGTGAAAGCCGGTCTCAACGAAAGTGTCAAGGGCAGTCTGTCCGTACAGATGCCGAATCTGTGGAGTGCGGAAGCTCCCAACCGCTACACGCTGGTGGCACAGTTGAAAGACAACAAAGGCAAAGTGGTGGAGACTGTGTCCGTCTACACGGGTTTCCGCAAAGTGGAAATCAAAGACACCAAAGCTGAAGATGACGAATTCAACTTGGCCGGACGCTATTATTATGTCAATGGCAAGACTGTGAAACTGAAAGGAGTGAACCGGCATGAAACAGGCGCCGCCATGGGACACGCCCTCACCCGCACCTGGATGGAGGAAGAAGTGATGATGATGAAACGCGCCAACATCAACCACGTGCGCAACTCACACTATCCGGATGATCCTTACTGGTATTACCTCTGCGACAAATACGGTATTTATCTGGAAGACGAAGCCAACATCGAATCGCACGAATATTACTATGGAGCGGCCTCCCTCTCCCATCCGGCAGAATGGAGAAAAGCTCATGTGGCCCGCAATATGGAAATGGTACATAGCACGGTCAATAGTCCGTCTATCGTCATCTGGTCGCTGGGCAATGAAGCCGGACCGGGCAAAAACTTCGTAGCAGCTTACAACGCCATCAAGGCATTCGATACCTCACGCCCTGTACAATACGAACGCAACAACGACATCGTGGACATGGGTTCCAACCAATATCCGTCCATCGGATGGACCCGTGGTGCCGTAAAGGGAACCTACAACATCAAGTATCCGTTCCACATCTCGGAATACGCTCACTCCATGGGTAACGCTGTGGGTAACCTCATTGACTATTGGGAAGCTATCGAAAGCACCAACTTCTTCTGCGGTGGTGCCATCTGGGACTGGATAGACCAGTCGCTCTACAACTACGACACCCAGACCGGCGAACGCTATCTGGCCTACGGAGGTGACTTCGGCGATACGCCCAACGACGGCCAATTTGTGATGAACGGTATCATCTTCGGAGACATGACTCCGAAGCCCCAGTATTTTGAAGTGAAAAAAGTGTATCAGTACATCGGTGTGAAAGCCATCGACATGAAAGAAGGCCGCATCGAAGTGTTCAACAAGAATTATTTCGTGCCTCTGACAGACTACACCATGGAATGGAGCCTTTATGAGAACGGAAAGAAGATACAGAGCAGTAACGTGTTTAAGGGTGCACGCAACATCGTGGGTCCGCGCGAAAAGCAGGAATACATTATCCCCTACGACTTTGACAAACTGAACCCGCAGAACGAGTACTTCGTGACCGTGCAGTTTGCCTTGGCCAACGACAAGCCTTGGGCTCGCGCCGGATACGTGCAGGCCGAAGAGCAACTGCCGGTGAAGGCAGCCGGCGAACAGCCGCTTATCAGTGAGGTGACCAAGAATGCACCGCAGGTTTATGTGGAGAAAACAGACAACAGACAAACCATCAAGGGCAACAACTTCGAAGCCGTCTTCGACATGGAGGCCGGTACGCTCTACAGCCTCTCCTACAATGGTCAAAAGGTTATTACCGATGGGAACGGTCCCAAGCTGGATGCTTTCAGAGCATTCACGAACAACGACAACTGGTTCTATACCCAATGGTACGAGCGCGGACTGCACAACCTGAAGCACAAGGTGCTGAGTTCACAGACGTTCACCGGGAAAGACGGTTGTCAGGTATTGTCTTTCACTGTTGAGTCTCAAGCTCCCAATGCCGCACGCATACACGGAGGAACAAGCTCCGGCCGCAACCGCATTGAGGAGTTGACCAACCGTCCGTTCGGACCGGACGACTTTAAGTTCACCACCAACCAAATCTGGACGGTATATAAGGACGGTTCCATCGAACTGGAGGCTGCCATCACCTCCAATGTGCAGAATCTCACCTTGCCTCGATTGGGCTACCTGATGCGCGTGCCGCAGCAGCTGGACAAACTGACCTATTACGGCCGCGGACCGGTGGAGAACTATGCCGACCGCAAGACAGGACAGTTCATAGCCCAATATGAGAGCACGGTGATGGAGCAGTTTGCCGACTTCCCCAAACCGCAGAGCATGGGCAACCACGAAGAGGTGCGCTGGACAGCGCTGACCAACGGCAAAACGGGTGTGCTCTTTGTGGGTAACCAACCTATGGCTACAACGGCTCTTCCCTACTCCGAACTGGATCTCACGCTGGCTCCCCATCCCTATCAATTGCCGAAAGCCGGCGATACATATCTGCACCTCGACCTGGGTATGACCGGACTGGGCGGAAACAGCTGCGGACAAGGCGGCCCGCTGGAACACGATTGCGTGAAAGCCACCGACCATAAGTTCGGTTTCATCATCCGCCCGGCACAGCAGGATAAGTTGAGCGAAAGCGCACAGGTTTCCCCTGCCGGATACATGCCACTAAGCATCAGTCGCGACCGCGCAGGCAAAGTGACTATCTCTTCAGCATTGGACAATGCGGACATCCGCTACACCATCGACAAGCAGAAAAAGGCATCTAAGTATACCGGACAGCCCATCTCCCTGCGTCAAGGAGGCACCGTGACAGCCTGGTATCAGAACCAACCCGAAATCAAAGCCAGCACACAATTTCCCAAGATTGAGACGGTGGATACGGAAGTTATTTATGCCAGCAGCGAAGAAGGCGGAAGTGCCAAGTTCCTGACCGACGGCAATCCGACCACCATCTGGCACACCATGTACTCTGTCACCGTGGCACAATACCCCCATTGGGTGGATTTAGATGCCGGCGAAACAAAGACCATCAAGGGTTTCACCTATCTGCCCCGCCAAGAAGGCAACAACGGCGACATCAAGGACTACCGCATCTACGTGAGCAACGACGGCAAGGAATGGGGCGAACCCATCCACCAAGGTACATTTGCATTCAACAAAGATCAGAAGAAAGTGATGTTCGACAAACCGGTGAAGGCACGTTATTTCCGCTTCATGGGACTCAGCTCGCAGGACGGACAGGACTTCGCATCCGGTGCCGAACTGGGCATATTGGCTGAATAAAGCAGTTACTATCCAACAACCGAACAGGGGATGTTCCACACACCGGAACATCCCCTGTTTGAGTAAAGAGCCGTATGGAATCGGCTCACAAGATCTCGTATAGATTCAGTCTGAGACGCAAACCTTCATCCGATTGACCAGATACACGCCCGAAGGTAAATGCAGCACCTGTTCCTCACCGGTGTTCAGTCTACCCGCAGCAACTGTCCCTCCATCCACCGTATACACCACATAGTTCACTTCCGTGCGGGCATGCAACACCAGACCTCCTCTGTCTGCTGTCACCGCAAGCCCATCCTCACGTTCCACCGGTTCATAAATGCCGGTTTCATCCGGATACGGATTCAACACAAGCGAAATGTCATCCACCCACAATTCGGCATTGTTACTGCCGTCTCCACCAACAAAACCAAAGGATAAGTTCAGAGTGGCTGGTTCGTCTATGTCCAAAGCCACCTCTCTCTTCCTCCACGAACCCGTAGCGGAGACTTTCTTACGCAAACCGTCCACTTCATAATAGCAGAGGTTCTCCTTGGCCGAGGTCAAAGCCGTCTTCAGGTAGAAGGACAGAACATAATTTCCCGTAGGGAGCGCTGCCTCTTTAAGCACTTGTGCCGTTCCGGAGGAATTCAACCAACGCGAACGGATGTATAGGTAATGGTCGGACGTAACTCCCGCAGGACGGGCCGTCTCACCATACGGAATTTGCTGCAAGAACGTATATTGCAGGTTGTCCTCCGTAGCCTCACCTGTGAAGCTGGTGTCCCAATCTGTTTGTCCGTAAACCTGACCGAATCGGCTGTCCACGGCTCCCTGCTGTGCCTCAAAATCCAGGTTCTCCCCCAGCAGACCGTCCACAACAGCCGGTTCGCCTTGTTGCGACATCACACTGCGAAAAGCCTCGTCCATTACTGTCACGGCCGCATCCAGAGCCGCATCCGTAGCCTTGTTCTCGCCTCGCTCCGCCTCCGTTAACACCGCATCAAACCCGTCTGCATCCAAAGAACGCAAAGACGTTATCAGGCGCTCATACAACGCATAAATCTGTATGGATCGGTCTGTAGCATCCAGCACTTCATTGAGGGCAGAAGCCGCCCCGGCAAAACCGGAATAATCATCTGTCACATCCTTGGCCTCTGCCGCAGCCACAACCGCATCGAGCAACCGATGCCAAGCCTCATCGCTCATCAGCCGGAGGGCACCCTGCCTACCGGCATTGTAATCCGACTCAAAGCGTTGCAAAGCTGCCACCAAGGGCACTTTTGCTTTTTGATAGGCCATAATCCAGATTTGCGCCTGTGCCACAGCCGCCTGCAATTCACTCAATATTTCATCCACATCAGCATCACCGGCCTCAGCGGCTTCCGCCCGTTCAATGGCTTGGGTCAACAACGCTGTTTCAGCCTGCCCCATGGGCGGAACATTCACCGAACGTGCTCTTGTCACCAACTCCACCATCTCGGCATATTCATCTCCATTCTCTGTCATCGATGTAACCGATTGCACCGGCAGCCGCTGCATATCTGCGTCCGCAAGAGACATGGCCTGCATTCCCGTTGCAAACGGGAACAGAGCGGCCCAATGTAATATATTCAATTTCCTCATATCGTTTCTCCTCCTTTAAAATGCCACTTGTTTCACCTCAACTACTCCAGTACCCGACTTACACAACACCAGATAGGCAGCTCCCGCATGCCGTCCGGGTGCCGCCACCGTATAATCCTTGATGCCACCATACGTGTTGACCGCATACTCATGCGTATGCCCGGAGAAATGAACCGGATTTTTCGTTTGTGCCATCAAGGCCGCCAAGGCATCTTTCTTCTCCGCTGCTGTTTTATAGCGACTGTTCTCGAAATCTTCCGGCAGGATAGTAGCACCATTCTCGTTGGTGTCTATCCACCAACGGTCGCAATCGGATCCGCCCGCCACAAAAGGATAATGTTGCATCCACACCGAAGGCTCTTCGGCATACTCACTCACATAAGCCTGCAACGCGTCAATCACCCCGTCGGGCGTATAGTAAGTGGCGCTGGAAAGAAGCATGCTTCCCAATGCAAGGAAATATCCGCTATAGGGCTTCTGAAACCAATAGGTCTGTCCGCAATAGAATCTGACACCCTTATAAGAGAACGAGAACGGCCTGGCCTGGTTATGGTCGGTTCCATCCGTAATAGTATCCACGGTGAAACCGCCTATTTCCGCAGCTTTCCGCCATTGTTCCTCCACCACAGCCAAGGCCGTGGCATTGCATTTCACACCCCCGCTTCCGGTGGTGAGTCCGTAGTCACCTCCGCCCCAATAATCAGGCACCCAATCGTGATTGCCCAGCAGTGTGATAAAAGGGATACCGGCCTCGTTGAGCTCGTTAAACGCAGTCTTGAAGTTCTGCACCTCACTCTCGCTGGCGCTATCTTTATCCATATCTCCTAAGCAGAGTACGAGGTCGGCCGTAGGAATATACGATGGAATCGCTGAAAAACGGAACTGTAGCCCATCGTCATGCCCCATGTCTATCATCCGGCCCACGTAGTTCTGCATCGCGGTCACCGTGGTGGCATCATGGCCTGTATGCTCGATGTGAGGGTCGCTCATAACGATAGCCGTAAAGTACTCGCCGGCCGTAAACACGAAAGAATAAGCCCTTCCGTCGTAGACAAAGGTTTCTATCTCCCCGTCCGTCACAAAGGTCGTTAATGGATTGGGGCGGACAGATTCAGGATCCACAACCTCACCATCTACCGCAACTTCCATTCCATACGAAACCAACCGGTTGAGGTCTGCATCCACCGGAAGCATCAACATTGTGCTCCCATCGGCCAAAGTTCTTGATTTGACGTCCGAAAGACCGCTGAATCTGATTTCCATCTGTGCATTCATCCGCATGACGACCATCAGACAAAGCAACCATAAACAAATGTGTTTTCTCATGTCTTATCTATTTTATTAAGTGTGTGATAGTTTCTTGAAGGCAAAGGTACTAAAAAGAGTTGAATCAGGAAGCCATACATAACTGGCAAAAAGGGAAATAACGAAGGCAGAAAGAGATAACTCCACTTTCTGCCTTCCTATCTATATCCCTAATATCTTTTATATAAAGGATACCATCTACTATTGAGCTGAGATAGCTTGGTTCTTTACTTCGAAATAGTATTCATCGTTATTGAATTTCACACGAGCCTGACTAAGTGATGTTATACTCGATGGTACATTTTTTATTGTTGCCGTCACCGATACCGGAATATTGGGTTCAAGCGTCAGGGTGTTGCCATAAGACATCTGCTGACCAGATGAGAATACAGGCGCATATGTATTGCCATCCTCATCATAAAAACGACTTCCCCCGTTTAATGAAATTGAATAGGCTCTCTCCGTGGTGTTTTTCAATGTCATTTTCAACTCCACATCGTTTCCCGATCGCTTACACGACTTGAACGTAAAAAACATAGTGGGCAATGTACATACCGCATTATCCACATTTGTATTTTTAGCAGACTCAGACACCGGAACATTACTCAGGCTATAAGTAAAATTCTGCTGGCCTTCTTTCGGATAAATACGTCCACCCACCTGAACTTGTCTGAATTAGTTAATGCGAGCCGGAACATCACAAAGCAGAAAATATAAACAAAGGTATTAATTATTATATTAACGCAAGGGTATAAGTTAAACATAGTTAACACTGCATCTGATTAGACGAACCACATTGCATAAAATAACAGGAAAGAAATAGGATATAGGCAACGAGTATTCTCTATTCAATATATCATTTACAGGGCAAAGAAGAAACGTTGAGTTTCCGGAATACAAATACAAACAGACACAAAGAAATCAAAGAGGCGGCTATTGCCATCCCCCGGCCTCCCATAATCTCTGTAAGAGACGACTGAGAACTGCCGGATAATGCTGTGAGCACACCCACCGCATTGTTTATGACATGAGCCATCCAAGCCGGCCATATGCTGCGGCCACGCAAATAAATGAAGCCAAGCATCAAGCCTAAGAGAAAAGCCACTATCCCCTGTGCCCAATTGCCATGAACCACACCAAACAACAATGCCGAAACTACAACAGCCGCATTCCCACGGCAGCCACTGCGCCTCAAAGCTCCGATGACACCTGCACGAAACACAACCTCCTCGGCCAAGGGCGCAAGCAATACGATGTTAAGCACGCCCCAGGGAGTGTGCATCCACGCTATGAACTGTTTTTCAAAAGCATTGTCTATCTCCAATACTTCAACAAGCAGATTGACCGGAAGAATTGCCGTAATCATCCAGCCTGCCGCCAACAAGTAGCCACGACAGGACCAATCCCCACGACCAAAATCCGCTTTACCTATCCAAGACAGAAAATAAAAGCAGAATACGGTTATCACCGAGGAAGCCGCCATCCAGAAAGCCGTCCGCGATGAGGGAAGCTCGAAAAAAGGTACACCGCCCGAAAGCTGCGAAGCAAGCAATGTACACCCCAATTGTATGGCCAGAAACACCACTACCATTTCCACCCCCAACGTCCAACGGGAATGCCTGGGGAATAATCCACGTATATCCATTACAGCAAATATCAGTTACCCTATCATTAAAAAGAGACTACGCAAAATCACCCAACAGAACGCGGGCCTTAGCCTCGTCCTGAACCAGCTGTGCCTGCAAAGCCTGAAGACCATCGAAACGACATTCCTCGCGCAAACGTCCAATAAAATCCACACGCAGGTCGTGACCGTATAAATCTCCGGTAAAATCGAAGATATTTGCCTCTATCGTTGCCTCCGCCCCATTGTCAAGTGTGGGACGGATGCCTATATTCAGCATGCCGTTCATCACATCGTCAGAGCCATCCACCCGCAGGCGGACGGCATAAGCGCCACGTGCCGGAATCATTTTGTCCGTCTCCGCCACCCGAATATTGGCTGTAGGATAGCCCAGCTTCCGCCCCACACGGAATCCCCGCACCACCTTCCCCGTAAGGGAATAAGGGCGGGTAAGGCAACGGGCTGCCGCCGCCACATCACCCGTCTTTATCAGGGAACGGACAAACGAAGAACTGACCGTGGCTCCCCCCTCCGACAATGCTTCCGCACGCACCACCTCAATCCCCGACTCGTGCCCCATAGCCACATAATCCTCGTAGGAGGAAACACGGTCATGGCCGAAACGGTGGTCGTAGCCAACCACCAGCATCCTGACATTTAATTGCTCACGTAGAACATCTGTCATAAACTCCCGAGCCGACAGTTCGGATAATTCGCGGGTGAACGGAAGCACAAGCAGACAATCGGCTCCGGTAGCGGACAACAAGGCACACTTCTCGTCCAATGTGGTGAGCAAAGAAGGACGGGAAGACGGCTGTAAAACCCCTCGGGGATGCCTGTCGAATGTCACCAGCAAGGAAGACAGATCACGTTCACGTCCACATTGCATTACCTGCCGGATTAAACTGCGATGCCCTGCATGGACTCCATCAAAAAAACCGATGGTGGCCACAGAGGGCTGACATTCTACGGCAGGAGGATAGTTCAGTTTTATCATGCGCTAACCAATAAATAAAGGTAACCAATCGTCTGCCTCCTCAGGCACAAACGTATGCAGCCCCAGATTCCGGGCGGCTTTGCAATTCTCCTCCGAATCGTCGATATACAAGGTTTCATCGGGCGAAATACCTGCCAGACGCATCATCTCGGTAAAGATAAACGGCGAGGGTTTGGCCAGGTGCATCCGCTGGGAAAGAAACACTTTCTCGAACAAGAAATCGGCACTTTCCTCACCTTGTCCAAAAAGAGAACCGACCGAATAGTCCCAATGGATGTCATTGGTATTACTCAACATAAACAATCGGTAATGCTCACGCAGACGCTTCAATGCCTCAATACGGCGACGAGGTATGCCCACCAGCATCCGGTTCCAGGCCTGACATATATTTTCATCAGTCAGAGCCTCTCTCACACGCTCGTCTCCAGCCAAGTCCACAGTCGACCTCCGGAGTTCCTCACAGAACGCCGGCACATCCGTCTCGCCCAATTCCAGACGTTGAAAGGGACCTGACTGTGCATAACGACCGACATAGGTTTCAGCATCTACTCCCAACTGTCTGAAAGCCTCCACCACACGCGTCTTATCCAAATCGACAATGACACCTCCAAAATCAAATACGATATTTTTAATGGATTTCTTCATCACCATTTCCTTCGTTTTCTTCTACGAACAAACCAGCGTTGCGCTTCGCCCACCCACAGTACAGAGGATGTAATAAGCGTAATAATCCCCCATTCCATCGCAGATAACGGCTCCGTACGGAAAGCCATACCTCCCAAATGCACAATAAGCCACTGCCCCAATGCAATCAGTAGCACTACGATCCACAATCCCCGACATCCGCGCAAATCGTGAAAAGCCGAATACGACGTAGCAAACGCCTTGGCATTAAATAAATTCCAGAACTGCAACATTACGAAAACAGTAAAAAATACCGTGAGTTCGTGCACTGCGATCCGACCGTCACGACCGTAGTAAGCCAGCAGCATCAACAACACCGTCACAAACAGCCCTCCATAAAAAAAGACCGTGCGCCAAATAGGCGGCGTGATGATAAATCGGGATAGAGTACGGGGACGATCACGCATCACCATCGGATCAGCCGGCAAAGAAGCTAATGCCAATGCCGCAAACGTGTCCATGATAATGTTTACCCATAGAATCTGAGTAACCGTAAGCGGAAGATCCGACCCGATAAATGCACCGACCAATACGGTGAGCAAAGCCGTAAAATTGACTGTAAGCTGGAACAAGATGAATCGCTGTATGTTGCGGTACAAGGAACGTCCCCACATGATAGCCGTCACAATGCTTCGGAAAGAGTCGTCCAAGAGAGTAATATCACTGGCTTCACGGGCTGCGGATGTTCCGGAACCCATCGATACTCCCACCTGTGCATAGTTCAAGGCCGGTGCATCGTTTGTGCCGTCGCCCGTCACAGCCACCACCTCGCCCTGCTGCTGCAAGAGTTTCACCAGCCTCTGCTTGTCCAACGGACGGGCACGGCTCATTATCTTCATAAGACGGATACGCTGCAAAGCCTCCTCATCACTGAGTGAGGCAAAGTCTACACCCCGAATGCAATGTATCTCCTCACAATCTCCGTCCGTCCACAAGCCCGCCTGACGGGCCACTTCTATCGCCGTCGCCGTACTGTCTCCTGTCACCATCTTGACAGCAACACCAGCATCCAGACACTCGTTCAAAGCCGCAGGCACTTCCCCACGCACAGGATCAGATATAGCCGTCATCCCCAACAGAGTGAATTCGCAATCCCGGAATCCCCCTTCACAATCTCCGCCCCCCGGCATACGGCAATATGCAACGGCAAGCGTACGGAATGCCCGGCCTTGCCATTGAGCCAACGTACCCGTCAATTCCGCACGGGTATCTCCATCAAGAACACAGCGGTTCAGAATCAATTCGGGAGCCCCTTTGACATACATAACATCCTCATCCAATACTTTGGAATGCACTGCCGTAGCCATATACTTGCGATCGGATGAAAAGGGCAGACGACACTTCACAGGCATTTCCCTACGCAATAATTCATAGTCAATCCCTTGTTTCTGCAACCAAAGCAGCAAAGCCACCTCCGTGGGATTGCCCAGTCCGGACGAATGACAGCCATCAAGAAACGCCGTCGTGTTGCAAGCCAAAGCCTCAGCCATTACATCCATCCTCATATCCGTCATATATGTTTCCGACACCGTCATGCTATTCTGCGTCAACGTCCCCGTTTTATCCGTACAAATCACCGTCACCGCACCCATCGTTTCTCCGGCATGCATCTTGCGGACCAAATTGTTAGTCCTGAGCATACGACGCATATTGAGTGCCAGGCTCAAGGTGATAGCCATCGGCAACCCTTCGGGCACAGCCATTACAATCAAAGATACCGCCATCATAAAGTTGCCCAGCAGCATTTTGGCTACATTCATATAAGCCTGTGCATCCCACACCGGACTGCCACTCTGAAGATCTATCCACTCACGAATGCTAAACACAAGAAATGCCAGCACAGCCACCGTGTATCCCACTTTATTTATCAAAGAAGCCAACCGATCGAGCTGTTGATTCAGAGGTGTTTTACTTCCGGTGATCACCGTGGCCTCATGCGTCACCTTTCCTATCTCCGTCGCGTCGCCCACAGCGGTCACACGAGCACGGGCATCCCCTTCCATCAACATTGTCCCTCGTAGAATCCTGTTGGTGGAATAAGTGGCCTCATCATCAAATTCCTCCGGATTGACCGACTTCTTCACCGTGGGCTCGCCCGTCAGACAAGACTCATTTATCCGCAGGCTGTCGGCCTGCAGCAACGTGGCATCTGCCGGAACTTCATCACCAGCCTCCAACAACAGGATATCCCCCACCACAACTTCGCTACAAGGTATCTCCACCGCACCGCCATCACGCCACACACGCACTGCCGTGTCACTTTCCATCGCATTGAGACAATCAAACTTACGAATGGCATCATACTCGAAATAAAAACCTATGCCGGTAGCCAGCAACACGGCACACACAATACCCACCGTCTCCGCGAAATCCTTCTCGATAAAGGAAATGACAAATGACAAAAGAGCGGCAATAAGTAGTATACGAATCACCGGATCCTGAAATTTCTCCAAATACAAGCGCCACAACGGTGGACGCCGGGGAGGCGTAAGTTTATTGGCACCATGTAGCGCCCTGCTCTCCTCCACCTGTCGCCGCGTCAGTCCTTCCATCAGATCCTGATCGCTTGTCATCTCCATGTCCTGCACACTCTATATATTAGGTGTACAAAATTAGATATAACTGTAAAACAGACCAAATTTCATAACTATTATTTGCATATTCCAAAAGAATCATCTAATTTTGCATCCGAATGAAACGGGCATCCCTGCCGTTCTCTTTTTGGACTTGTAGCTCAGTTGGTTAGAGCAACAGACTCATAATCTGGAGGTCCTAGGTTCAAGCCCTAGCTGGTCCACTTTTAAAATTAAGCACTTACGAGAAATCGCAGGTGCTTTTTTCTTTGCTTGCGTAAACAATGCGTAAACATTTTCTTCTTCTGTGGTCATAATCTCCAAGATTATGCTTTGGAGCGTGGCCATTTCATCGTCTATCGGTTCACTGTAGTTATCGCACAACGGATTCTTTAAGACTGATTGGATTTTGCCCTTAAAGTCTGAATAGATTTCCCGATTTGCCTCAAGCCATTCCTGCATTTCCGATTGACTGGGATAGTCTCCATGGTGAAGTTCCTTCATATCATCGTCCATATAAATAATGTGGTGATTGGTTAATCCTTAAGACACGCCAACGGAATGACCTTCACTCCATCAAGACGAGTGTAAGCCATGCTTCCACCAGTCATAACAATAAGCAAATCGGGTTCCCGAAGAGGTACTTGTTTTTCAGTTTTATTGTGCTCCTGTATGAGCCTTTTGAGTTCGAGTAAGTGTTTAGCTCCTTCATCAATTTCGCTACTACCAAGTTTGCACTCAATGAGAGCATAACGTCCATCTTCCAGATGCAGCACTATATCCGCTTCCAAATCGTATCGGTCATGGTAGTAAGATACATGACTGTTTAAATCAATGGTGTACGCCTTTAGGTCACGAATACACATCTGCTCAAAGATAAATCCAAACGTCCTAAGCTGCATACTTAATGCCTCTGGAGATAATCCCAAAAGGGCAATCGGTATAGAAGGGTCACAGAAGCATCGTTTTACACTGCTTCTGATAGCGGTCTTGCTTCTTATGGCAGGACACCATGCATTTATGTTCTGGATAACAAATAGTTTTTCCAAAGCCGAAACATAATCATCAAATGTGTCCATGTGGCAACTTACTTCACCAGACGAAATCACATCATCCAAGAGAGATTTTTTCTTAACCAATGTCGAAACATTCCTAGCGTATGCCCGAAGTATCATGCTGGTCAGTTTGGCATCTCTTTTCTTTCCATCAATGCCGGAAACATCGTCAGAGCAAATGGTTTGAACATAGTTCTTTGCCACAAGTAATTGAGCTTTTGGAGTACGAGCCAACAAAGAAGCCGGCCATCCACCTCGGGATGCAGCAAAAATTAGGTCTTCAACGGTCATCTTAGACATTTTACCGTCAATATCATAATCAGGATTGTTGAAAAGTTCTTTCAATGAAACTTCGCCCGTAGATTCTTGCGACTCCCACAAACTCATAGGCAACATACGCAATCGGGCAATACGACCAGCTCCAGAATGATGTATTTGAGATTTGTCAACAGCATTGGAACCAGTGAGTATAAATTGTCCGGGGACTTGGCGGTCATCAACAGTTGTTCGTACTGCATCCCACAACATTGGAGCATCTTGCCACTCATCAATAAGACGGGGCGTATCTCCTTTTAACAGAATGGATGGCTTGGTTTTAGCTGTGGCTAAATACTCCTCACGCATACTTGGGTCTTGCATTCTCAAGATGCTATTGGCAAGTTGAGATGCCGTAGTGGTTTTACCGCACCATTTGGGACCTTCTATCAATACTGCCCCAAATGCATCCAGTAAATCTTGCAGCAGGGCATCGGCAGTTCTTTTATAATAACTCATATAATATACTCTTTCAATGGTAAAGATACACATTTCCTGCGAATTGCATTGCTAATTCGTATTTTTTGTGGTAATTCAATCCATTTTTTTGTGGTATTCTATTCGGTGTTTTTGTGGTGTTTCGTTCCGCATTTTTGCGGTAATTCATTTGGTATTCTTGTGATAAACAGACCGTATTAGTCAGATAGATTAGCTATCAATTCCATCCGCTCCTCTTCACTCAAACCTTTCAGCATCTTGAACATATCAAGAATAGGTGATAGATATAGCTTCGTGGAACCAATGTTTATCTGAGTGACATCAGTCGCCCATTTGCGATTGGGTACATCAGCTGCAAAATCTCGTTCTATGATATTAATACAGAGCGAGCCATCTTTCTTAACTCTAAAAGTAAGTCAAGAGGATATTCGGACCTTAGTTCGTCGATGGCTTTTGCCCATTGAGACGTGTCCGGGCTTCCTGTTCCTCGACTAAGGCCTTCACTTTTTTTAGCAGCGCGTTCTCAGCCCGCAGGCGAAGATTCTCAGCCTGAAGCTTTTCAAGTTCTGTCTGAGGTTCTTTCTTTTTCGGTCTCGCCATAGGATCTTTTGGAGGTCTCACTCGTTTCTTCTTTAAATGCAGGCTTTCATACCCATCTTTACGAACCATGCTTACCCAGTGCTGCAAGGCTGTCTTTCCAATACGGTATTCTATCCTTACAAGAGCCAAAGGTACGCCTTCTTCTAATATTAAACGTACTATTTTCTCTTTTAGTGCGGGTGTAGGACGACAGTGGGGCTGTCTTTCCAGTCCGGCTCGTCCGTATTTATCCCACATCCTTACCCACGCCAATATTTGAGTCTCATTTATATGATACTCCTTTGAGAGATGCGCTATGGCTTCTCCGTGTTTTACTCGTTGTACAATGACGAGTCGCTGTTCATAACTGTACTTCATAAAAAGCACCCCAAAAGTTTTGTGTCCAACTTTTGGGGTGCAATTCAGTTTAGGCGGCCTGTTTCCTGTGTGGATGGCTGTGTCGGCACTGTCCGGATGACCGGAGGAACGGTGGATAGGCCGATGGCGGAACATCGTGTGGGAAATGACGGGTATGGTGGAAAAAACAGCTACGGTGAATCTCTTTGTAGCCGGTTTCTTTCAGGCCTTTTCTTCGGTTGGGTCCATCGTCCACCCCCTGTCGAAAAACGGTCAACTCCCTATCGAAAGTCTGTCAACCCCCTATCGAAAAGTTGTTTGCCCCCTATCGAAAAAGATCAGGAGGCTATCTGACCCTGAACAGACTTCGAAGCAGTCCGACAAGTCTCGTTTTTAACCCTTTCACCCTTGTCAGAATGAACAGCACCCCAAAAGTTTTGTGTCTAACTTTTGGGGTGCTGTTCATAGCAGGAGGTATAAGCCATTAAAGGATATTCGCGACAAGTAAACCGTATATGAATCGTTATCGATTCTTCCCGCTCTTAACGTTGCCAATGAATAAAAAATAGTATATTTGCAAAGGACAAGGGAACATGTATACCCTGTTGCCACAAAAACCCTTATCTATACACTCCCTGAACACAGGGCTAAGCAAAATGCCATGAAAAAAAACAGCACTACGCATCCGAGGCTGGAATCATTGGATGTTCTCCGAGGATTCGATCTTTTCTGCCTTGTTGGACTCGAAGAGTTGATGCACGCTATGCGACACTCTATAAACACACCTTGGTTTGACAAACTCATGTGGGGGTTCACCCACGCCGACTGGAAAGGCTTCTCCCCATGGGATCTGGTGATGCCCCTCTTCATGTTCATGACCGGCATCACAATACCTTTCGCCTTGTCACGCTATAAATCAGAAACACAAGGTGCGCACGTGTACAAACGTATCCTCAGGAGGGTGGTTCTGCTCTGGCTGTTCGGCATGATGTGCCAAGGCAACCTTCTGGGACTTAATCCGGACCGCATATATTTCTACAGCAATACGTTGCAAGCCATTGCCGCCGGATATCTGATCGCAGCACTCATCTATCTCAACACTCGCCCCGTCACCCAGATCGCCTGGGCAATCGGGCTCTTGGTCATTTACTGGTGTGGTATGGAATTTATCTGTATGGACGGATATGGTGGAGGTATCTACACCCCCGACGGGAATTTTGCCGAATGGGTGGACCGGATATGTCTGGGACGCTTCCGAGACGGAGCATGGACAGACAACGGCACCGTGATGTTCTCGCCAGGCTATCACTACACCTGGATATGGAGCACGCTGACTTTTGGCACAACCACACTGACAGGTGTGTTTGCCGGTCAGCTGCTGAAATCCAAACGTTATTCGGATCACCGGAAAGTACTGTGGCTGTTGAGCGTGGGCATAGCATTGGTGGTAGCAGGATGGGCTTGGGGCATCTGGCATCCGGTGGTAAAACGCCTTTGGACCGGATCGATGGTGCTGGTGAGCAGCGGATATTGCTGGATGTTGATGGGACTGTTCTACTATTTTGTAGACTACAAGGGACATCGCAAACACATTGGTTGGCTCAAAGTGTATGGCATGAATTCCATCGTGGCCTATATGCTGGCCTGCTGCGTGCGTTTCAACTGTATCGGGAACTCCCTTCTCTACGGGCTGGAACAGTATATTGGCGCCTACTATCCGGCACTCATCGCTGCGTCCAACGCCCTGCTGCTCTACTTCATCCTGTGGCTGATGTATAAGAACAAAATTTTCCTGAAAGTGTAACAGGGATGATACAGGAGAAAAACTAACCCTACAGAAAATATCCATGCAAACTATGTTCCGTACCCATCACGCATCCACATTCCGGCGGAGATATACCCGCCATGCCGGCATGCACGTCTCCGCCTGGTTGCCTCTCCTGCTCTGTCTGGCCACATTGACCGGACTACACGCACAAACGGCAAGCCCCACGGCACAAGCCATGGCCAAATTGGGCTTTGTGGATGTACGCCGGGTGGACTCCACCATACAGGTGAGCCTGATGTACTCCCGGGCAGACAACTTCACGGGGCATGTGCTCTACACCGACCTTCGTGAGGCCTATCTCCATCCCAAAGCCGCCTCCGCACTGGCTAAAGCACAACGGTTGCTCCGCGAAAAACATCCGGAACTAAGCCTGAAAGTGTATGATGCCGCCCGCCCGATGCACATTCAGCAAAGGATGTGGAACACGGTGGCCGGTACTTCAAAGGCCATCTACGTGAGTAATCCTAAAAACGGAGGCGGGCTGCACAACTACGGCATGGCCGTCGACATCACCTTATGCAACGCCAAGGGAGACACACTGGCCATGGGGACGCACATCGACTATCTGGGGCGCCTGGCTCACATAGACACAGAGGAGGAAATGGAACGGCGCGGAGAGATCTCCAAAGAAGCGCGGCGTAACCGAGAGTTGCTCCGTAGCGTCATGCGTCAAGCCGGTTTCCGCCCTCTGCGCACCGAATGGTGGCACTTCAACTTCATCACACGGGCCGAAGCGAAGGCCCGCTACAAAGTTATTCCCTGAGAATCCCTATGATCGACGAAAAGACACAAGAGTTTATCCTGGCACATCGCACAGAGGACGTGAGAACACTGGCTCTGAAACGGACTCCCGATGGAGTGGATGCCATGCTGGCCTTGCAACAGATTGAAGGATGGCAGACAGCCGTGCGAAAGCTGCCCTCGTGGGCAACCACGGACGGGCTGTGGTATCCGCCCCGGCTATCAATGGAGCAATGCTCTTCCGAACAGACGGCTCTCTACAAAAATGAAACGGTGAAACGGTTGCTGAACATCGGAGACAAACCCTCCGATGGATCTATGATGGATCTCACGGGAGGCTTCGGCATCGACTTCAGTTTTCTGGCTCCGCTCTTCGCCCGAGCCGTCTATATGGAACGTCAGCCGGAACTGTGCCGCATCGCCCGCCACAATTTCAACGTACTTCGGCTCCACCATGCAGAGATTATGGAAACCGATTCCTCCGCACAACCGCAAGATTGGCCAAACGTGGAACTCTGCTTTGTCGATCCGGCCAGAAGGGATGCGTCCGGACGAAAGACCGTGGCCATAGACGATTGCACACCGAACCTGAAACTACTACAGGAGCATATCCAAAGAAAAGCCCGGTTGTGCCTGGTGAAACTTTCGCCCATGCTGGACATACATGCCGCTGTGGGAAGTCTGAACGGAGTGAGCGAGGTGCATGCCGTTTGCGTACAAGGCGAATGTAAGGAATTGCTGCTGGTCATGCAGCCCCGACAGACGGGAACCACACACTACCATTGTGTCAACATCACTGCGGGACAAACAGAACGTTTTGTTTTCTCGGCAACCGAGGAGGCCAAGGCTCAATGCCACTACACCGAACAGGTGGGACACTTTCTGTATGAACCCAACGCCGCCATCCTGAAGTGCGGCGGCTACCGATGCCTGGCACAACGATACGGACTACTCAAACTCCACCCAAACAGCCATCTCTACACATCGGACAATCTGTGTGAAAACTTTCCGGGGCGCACGTTCACCGTCGAAGGATTATCCGGATTCGGCAAGAAGGAACTGCACGACCTCCTGCACGGATTGCCCCAAGCCAATCTGACCGTGCGTAACTTTCCGGCCGGTGTGGCAGAAATGCGCAAACGCCTACGGTTGAAAGAGGGCGGAGACACCTATCTGTTTGCCACCCTTCTGAACAATGAGAGACACATCCTGATCAAATGCCGTAAACTGCAGAATAAGCGGTAAGACATACGGAAATCATCCTCCGGAAGATCATTGTGGACCCTCCGGCTGTCATGATCACCCTCAAGCCTGCATCTTATAGTGCTTAGGAGAACACCCGGTGTGCTTCTTGAAATATTGTCCGAAAAAGGACTGATTGGCAAAATTGAGCTGATAGGCCACCTCCTGAATATTCAGACCGGAAAACTTCAACAGGTTCTTAGCTTCCTGCACCACAAATTCATCGATCCATACGGAAGCTGATTTTCCACTCACCTTCTTAATAAGCATACTCAGATATTTGGGACTCACGTGCATCTGCGACGCATAGAAACCGACAGACCGCTCAGAACGGAAATTCTGAGACAACAAACGGACGAACGTCTTGAAGTGCAATTCGCTCTGGGTAGACCGGCTGTCGTCGATTGTCAGACGAGAACAATCGGCAAAGAACACATACATCAATTTATAGAAAAACAACGTGATGGACGACTTGACCAATTCATCATAAAACAGATTGGATTTGTCGCCACGTATGTGCTCGGCAATCATCGCACAATGTCCTTCCAACTCCCGGCAATCCTCTGCCCGGGCATCGAAAACCGAGTTCCGCTGCTGATAGCGGAAATAAGGAAGCATCTTTCGGCCGTCCACATTGAGTGTGCCCAGAAATTCCGGATCAAGAATGACCACAGCCAGACGGCAGGCAGTGGTGTCGCCTCCCTGTACAATCATACCGGGCTTGCACGAGAATATGGTGTTCTTCTCCAAGCGACACTCCTCCAAATCACAAGTGAAATTCATACTACCTTCCAGACACACCACCAGAACAAACGCATTGATGCGGCGGGGAAACTTGAAAAGGTTGATATTTGCCCCTTCCTCGCCGGATAAATATACAATACATTTGTCCTCATATAAACAACCGCGGTCTCCCGGCTGACGGGTTTTCCAAAAGGTAGATACCGAAAAATTATCAATCATATCCGTTTTCTTCATCCTCTGTCCAGATTGTAGCTCGGCAAATTTAAAATCTTATTCTTCAAACGCACATACCTAACACCATTTTTAACCATAAAATATGGAATAGTCATTAAAAAAAAGAGATGTTGAAGAGCCATTCGCTACAACAAAGAACAAAAACAGCTCCGCAGACACAAAGAAGAACATGAAGAAGGCGGAGGCGAGCACCTGAGAGCACCCCGCCTCCGCCTTCTCCGCCAATGCAGACTCAATCAAAAACCTTAAAGGCATATCCCTGCTGCCGCAACCAGTCGAGCGATTCCGGTAAGGCTGTCCGCAGCTTGTCGATACTCTTGAGTGAATCGTGGAATGTGATGATGGATCCGTTGCGGGCATAACGCTTCACATTTTCCACCACATCATCCGCCGTGATGCGCTTGCTATAGTCGCGCGTCACCAAGTCCCACATCACAATGCGGTAGCTTCCTGCAAGCGCATGATATTGCATCCAGCGCATCCACCCGTGAGGAGGACGGAACAGGTCGGTCCGCAATAGTTCGTTGGCCTTGTCCGCATTGGCCAGATAGTTGGAACTCAAATAACGGAATCCTCCAATATGATTGAAAGTGTGGTTACCTATCCTGTGTCCGCGTTCCACCACCATGCGATAGACATCGGGATGTTTTCTCACATTGTCGCCCACCATAAAGAAAGTGGCCTTGATGCCGAAACTATCGAGCGTGTCGAGCACAAAAGGAGTAGCCTCGGGGATGGGACCGTCATCGAAAGTGATGTACACCGCTTTCTCATGACGATCCATCCGCCATAGCGCCTTAGGATATATCCACCGCAAGAAGACAGAGGGTTGCTCTATAATCATAACGATTGACAAATGTTACATACGCATGCCACGGCTGTAGCATCGCTGCTCATAATCATTCAGAATCTTTGTGTATTCCTCCGCCTTCTTCGGGTCTATCTTGTCATAGGCCTGTGCGATGTCGCTCAACAGATAGAGGTGATACATGCAGTCGTCCGATGAATTGAAGAAGCGCTTGTCGCTCAAACTCAGATACCAGTCGAGATACTCCATGGAGTTGCGTGCCACAGCATCATAGATTTTGCTTCCTTCAGCAATCTTGTTGAGCATGAACCAGCTGCGTGCCAAAGTGAGCGAACCGCTCTGATAGTTGTGGGGAACAGATGATTCCGGTATCATTTGTTCGGCATAAGCCAATGCCTTCAGTGCCTTATCTGTCTTGCCCTCACGTAGAAGTTCGGCCACCAGCTGGGCAAACAAGCGACGATGGGTGTAGCACATGCGCATCACCGTCTCGTCGAGATAAATGCCCGGCGTGTCCAGACCGCCAAACTTGAACCGGTTCATCAGGTTATCATACATGCGCCCGGTGTCCACACGACGACCGCTCTCCTCCGTATTGAATGGCGTGATGCGATTGGCCAGCCCTTCCTGCACGAAGTTCTTACCCATATCTCCATAGTTGTCCGACCCCACAGTGGTGGCAATATAGAGGGGGCGTTCCCAATTGCTGCTTGCCAGCATCTCGAGCATCATCAACTCGCTCTTGTAGATGACGCGGCGTCCCTTCAGAGAGATGTGCATGACATCGGGTATGGAGTCTGCGGCAATCATCATACCGGAACGTTTCACGGCCTCCTTGTCCACTGTCAACACAATACTGTCCGTGGGTATGATTTGGAGATTCGCATCCTCATTGAGCACCCAACGGTCTATGATGTTTCTCAATTCGTAGGGATTTTCACCCAAGGCTTCTTTCATAGCAGCCGAATCCGCCACTTCGCAATAGTAGTCTATCACACCGGACAATGCCTCCGGATGAATCTGCACACCTTCACGCGTTCCACCCACATATTGCAGACGGCTCCAGCTGATGGGCACAGAAGGAGAATCGTAGGCCGGACGTTTCATCTGGTCGATATACCAGTCGGTCTGCAGATAACTGAAGTTGCATACACGCACGTCCGTGCGGAAACCTTCAGTCTCCTGATTGTACCACAAGGGGAAGGTGTCGTTGTCTCCATTCGTGAAAATAATGGGGCATCCGTCCTGAGGAAGAGATTGCAGATAGTTCTGTCCGAAGTCGCGACAAGTGTAGCGGTTGCTGCGATCGTGATCGTCCCAGTTCTGTGCGGCCATTTGCACGGGCACAGCCAAACAGACCAATGAAACCAGCGAGGCGGCCACAGTTTCCTGCACTCTCAACCGGCGCAGACCATCCGCCAAAGCAGCAACACCCATGCCCACCCAAATGGCATAGGCATAGAACGAACCGGCATAGGCATAATCCCGCTCACGCGGTTGCATCGGTGTCTGATTAAGGTAGAGCACAATGGCGATACCTGTCATGAAGAACAGGAAGAATACCACCCAAAACTGCTTTGTGCCCTCTTCATTCTTATAAGCCTGCCAGAAGAGTCCGAGCAAACCGAGTAGCAGGGGGAGACAGTAGTATACGTTATGCCCCTTGTTGTTTCTCAAATCAGAAGGCAACTTATCCTGATCGCCCAAACGGAGGTTGTCAATCATCGGTATACCGGACAACCAGTTGCCATGCTCAATCTCTCCGTTACCCTGTATGTCGTTCTGCCTGCCGGCAAAGTTCCAAAGGAAATAACGCCAGTACATAAAGTTCAATTGGTAGCTGATGAAGAAGCGCAGGTTCTCCATCTGTGTGGGCACTTTCACCGTTATCGTCTCTCCACAACGATCGTACAGCACATTCTTTCCGTCCACACCTCCCATCCAATCTTCATAGGCCCGTCCATGAGCCGACGAATGCATGCGGGGGAACAACATGTTCTGTGCATACTGATAATCCTGGTCATAACGTATGATTTCATAGGCATCCTTCTCATCGGCCGTTCGCTTTTCCACCCGCTGATACACGGGTGCTCCCTGCTTGGACACAGGTACGCAATAGCCGTCGGCCGCCTTGAGTTTCATCTGCGAGGTGTAGGCCGGCCCGTAAAACAACGGAGTTTTGCCGTATTGCTCACGGTTGAGGTAAGTGCCCAAGGTGAAAATGTCTTCGGGAGAGTTCTGATCCATCGGAGTGTTTGCCGTGGAACGGATGACAATAACGGCATAGGACGAATAACCCACCATAATCATCAACATGCACAACAGGGAAGTGTTCATCACACGCGCACTGATCAGGTGCTTCCCTTCACGCTTGTAGAAGAGCACCACCGCCACCAAAGCGAGCACCACCATACCGACAAACAGACTGCTCCAGCCATAACCGTAGAAAGGTATTCCCAACATGGCCAGCGTACACATATAGGAGATATTCATGCGAAGACGGGAATGCAGAACAAAGGTTTCCCGAATGGCCCACAGCACCACTGTTATCAGGCAGATGATGTAGATGACGAGTCCCACATTGAACGAAAAACCGAGGAAATTGACAAAGAACAATTCAAACCATCCTCCCACCTTCACAATGCCAGGTACAATGCCATAGAGCACCACTGCCACCAAAACTACCGATGCAAACAACGCCATCAACGAGCCTTTCAGATTGGCCTTCGGATTTCTCCGGTAGTAGTATACCAGCACCAAAGCAGGCAGACACAACAGGTTGAGCAGATGCACGCCGATGGAAAGTCCTGTCAGATAGGCGATCAGAATCAACCAACGGTCGCTATGAGGCTCATCCGCATGTTCTTCCCATTTGAGAATAAGCCAAAAGACAAGGGCTGTGAACAGCGATGAATAGGCATAAACCTCGCCTTCCACTGCGCTGAACCAAAACGTGTCGCTAAAAGTATAGACCAATGCACCCACCAGTCCGCTACCCTCAATGACAATCAGCCGTCCCAAGGTCATGACCTGACCGACAGGGCTTACCAGCTTGCGCGTCAGGTGTGTGATGCTCCAAAACAGGAACAAGATACATCCGGCACTGAATAGAGCCGACATGAGGTTGACCATACGTGCCACTTGCGTGGGATCATCCACAAATTGAGAGAACAAATTAGCCGTCAACATAAAGAAGGGCGCACCGGGGGGATGGCCCACCTCCAGCTTATATGCTGTGGTTATAAATTCGGGACAATCCCAGAAACTGGCCGTGGGCTCAATCGTGGAACAATACACGAAGGCCGCGATGGCAAATGTAATCCAACCCATCAGGCTGTCTACAAGTTTGAATTGCTTCATGGTTAATCTATTATATTATGATTCATTTTAATCTTCTCAATCTTGCAAAAATACGAAGTTTTTCGGCTATGCTTATAAGTTTAGGAAACTTTAAGACGAATGGTGATGGTTTTCATTCGCACCATGGTTCTTCAACACCCTGTGGGGCAGTTCGCCATGTCCGAGCAGGTCTATCGGACATCCCAAATTCCGATCTATCCATTCGGCTGATGTTTCCGTCGCGGAATGATAGTGCAACGTACCGTTGACACAGGCTATCGAACGGACATTCTGCAACACCGAACCCACATCGTGACTTACCAAGATGATTGCACTGTGTCGGTTAATTTCCTCGAGCAAACCATACAACCGCTCTTCGAACGGCTTATCGACATACGTGTTCGGTTCATCCAGAATCAACACCTCGGGACGGGACACGATGGCACGCCCCAGCAAGGCCCGTTGCAATTGTCCGCCACTCAAGGCTCCCACCGGACGATCGGCCAACGCTTCCAACCCCATACGACACACCATTTCACGCGCGCGTTCACCCTGTTCGCGAGTGTATCCTTTCCATATGGATTTCTCGTGGTTCAATCCGGAACGCACCACCTCATACACCGAGATGGGGAATTTCCTGTCTATCCGGTTGTATTGCGGGAGGTAGCCCACATGAATGTGAGGCACCGATTTTCCCCCTCTGAAGAAGGAAAGACTTCCCCGCTCTATGGACTTCAGTCCCAATATCACTCTCATCAGCGTGGTCTTTCCTCCACCGTTCGGACCGATGACACCCAGAAAATCGTGATCGTATACCGTGAGACTGACCTCCGACAGCACACGCTTCGAACCGTAGGATACAGCCACATCTGTCAGTTGGATTATCGGTTCACTATTCATTCTTCAAAACTTCTGCAATGTGCAACATCTCTTCATCCCAATGATAAGACAAAGGGTTGATCTCAACAACGCGGGCACCGATCTCACCGGCTATCAAATCGGCATGACGACGGTCGAATTCCTTTTGAACGAAAACAGTGCGTACGCCCGACATGCGGCATCGGTCAATGAGTTCACGCAATCGGGCCGCCGAAGGTTCCTTACCGTCACTCTCAATGGCCAATTGAGTCAACCCATAGTCGCGGGCAAAATAAGTCAGTGTGGGATGGTAGATCAGGAATACGCTCCCCTGCTTATCAGCCAACAGACGGCTGATACTATCATTCAACTGCTGTGTACGAGACAGGAAACCGTGCAAATTGGCTTGAAACACCGGAGCCGAGGTAGTGTCCATCCGGCATAAGGCATCACAAATGCACCGTGCCATGACAGCCATATTGCGCGGTGAGGTCCACACATGAGGATCGCCCGATTGCTCCCCGGCACCGGACGTATCCGAATGGTGATGGGACGACGGGAGCAAGGTAAGTTTGTCGGCCGCTGCAACAAATACGGTTTGCTCGGCCTGAGTCTGTAAACGCCCCAACCATTCCCGTTCAAAACCAAGATCTCCACAAGCCACATACAATGTACTGCGGGATAAATTCATCATCTGTGCCGGTGTTGGTTCGTAGGTCTCCGGATTTCCTCCTCCCGGCACTAAGGTTTGCACCACATAGAGGTCGCCCACGAGCTGTTCCGTCACACAACGCAACGGTTCGATACTCACCGTGACACATCTTTCCGAACCCGTGTCCTTACGTTGACTGCAGGCCGCCAGACACAGTAAGACACTGCCGATGAAAAGCACACCCGTCACCCTGTTTTTAAACCAAAGATACCACATAAATTAAAATTGCATAACGTAGAAATTTACCAACGGTAATAGATATGACACTGATGGGTAAATTGGCCCGCATATACCCCATCGAAACAGCTATGACACTGCCCAGAACCGGCAGAAAACACAGCAAGCCCATCCAAGCGCCGTAACTGTCCATGAACCGGCGGGCATTCTCAACCTTTTCGCGTTTCACATGCAAATACTTCTCGATCCACTCCATCTTTCCCATACGCCCGATGGCATAGTTGAACATGCTTCCCCCCACATTACCGGCCGTGCCCCAAACAAGCAGAAGTGTGGGATTCAATCCCATCGTCTGCAAACCGGCCATGACCGCCTCGGAACTGAACGGAAACACACTACCCGCAATAAACGCTGAGACAAACATGCCCCAATATCCATATTGGAGCAGAAATTCAACCACCATACTCATAAAGATAACATCAATAGAGTTAACGACCAAACAGACATCGTCACAAACAATACGCTGACCGTCCGCGTACGATCCAACGCACACATGTGAGCCAACAGAGGAGCGCTGCTTGCCAACAACAGGCCATAAAGCGCGTCAAAGTCTTCCGGACACATTATCACCCATACCTGCACACAGACATGCAACAGGATAAGCATGTGGAACAGCATACGGGTACGGATCTTATCGCTGCAATTAAAATTGAAATAACGCACAATGGCAACCGACATGAAAAACGTGAGTCCTCCCCATGCCGCCTGCCGATCCGATGTGAGCGAGGCATAACTGCTCAGTTCCGGCAGTCCCGTCCAATGAATCCGACTCCATATGCCAAGCCAATAGGCAGGTTTGTCCACATACAGAGTCCATGCCGCTGCAAACCAAAACGGAAGCACTAACCCGATTAGGGCCGAGCGGAACGTACGGAACGAGAGTGTGCGCAAGTAGACGGCCATGCAAAAAAGAAAAAAGGGAATCAACCCCACTAAACGAGGATAAATCAACATTCCTAAACCCAAACACAGAAAGGCATGGAATGTGCCTGCGACCGGCTGATATTGCTGATATGTCCGGAACAAGAGGTAGCACGCCAGCATGACAGCCGGTACGACCAGCAAATCCACCCGAAACGCATGCATAAACCCACAACATCCCACACCTATCATATAAACAGTAGCCGTCATGCGGGTGCGTATCCGTATCAGAGAATTGACATTATTCATCTCCTCAAGCAGATAGACCATAAACAAAGCAAGTGCCCATCCACACAAGCCGTCAACAACGAAATTTCCCGATTCCGTCAACCAAGCCAGCGTGGCAAGAACAATGGCGACAGGCAACGTGAAGTTGCTTGTCGCCACTTTGTTTTGAATGCGGTTTGTCTGCATATCAGATATATGGCGCCTAAAGATCCTTTCCTATGTCCGAACGGAAATATTTTTTCTCAAATTGTATCTTCTGAGCCTCGCGGAAGGAGTTGCGCAAAGCCTCAGCCTTATCATTTCCATAGGAACTCACGGCAATGACACGTCCTCCGGCGGTTACCACCTGACCGCCTTTCAATGCTGTGCCGGCATGAAACACGATGCTTCCTTCCACCTCATCAATACCCGTAATAGGAAATCCCTTCTCATAGGCTTCGGGATAGCCACCGGACACCAGCATCACGCAAACGGCGCTACGCCCGTCGATCTCCAAAGTCTTCCGGTCCAATGTTCCATTGGCCACCCCTTCAAACAAATCCACCAAGTCGCTCTTGATTCTCAACATAACGGATTCCGTCTCAGGATCACCCATACGCACATTGTATTCAATCACCATCGGTTCACCATTCACATTAATCAGGCCAAAGAAGATGAATCCCTTGTAATCAATACCTTCAGCAGCCAATCCCTCCACTGTCGGACGAATGATACGCTCTTCCACCTTACGCATCCATACTTCATCAGCAAAAGGAACGGGAGACACGCTACCCATACCGCCGGTGTTCAAACCCGTATCATGCTCGCCAATACGTTTATAGTCCTTGGCCTCAGGCAATATCTTATAATTTTTCCCGTCCGTCAACACGAATACCGAACATTCTATACCGCTCAGGAATTCCTCAATGACCACCGATGAAGAAGCGCTGCCAAACATACCGCCAAGCATTTCCTTCAATTCTTTGCGTGCCTCCTCGATCGTAGGCAATATCAACACGCCTTTACCGGCACACAAGCCATCGGCTTTCAGCACATAAGGCGCCTTCAAAGTCTCCAAAAACCGGAGTCCCTCCTCAAGAGTTTCTCCCGTGAAGGTCTGATAAGCCGCCGTAGGTATGCCATGGCGCTGCATGAAGCCTTTGGCAAAATCCTTGCTACCTTCCAACACCGCTCCTTTTCCCGACGGTCCGATAACCGGTATGCCGCGCAAAGACTCATCCTGTTTGAAATAATCGTATATGCCTTTCACCAATGGATCCTCGGGTCCTACGACCACCATATCCACGCCTGTTTCCAACACAAACTTGCGGATGCCCTCAAAGTCGTCGGCCTTCAGAGGCACATTCTCACCTACTGCCGCTGTTCCCGCGTTTCCGGGTGCAATATACAACTTATTGATTTTCGGACTCTGTGCAATTTTCCAGGCCAAGGCATGTTCGCGCCCGCCGCTTCCCAACAGTAAGAGTTTCATTGTCTTCATTTATTTTAAGTTATCCTCGAAATATTGCGTTATACGTTCGTGCAGATGAACACGATCCTGCCCCACCATATTGTGTTCACCACCGGGATACATAAACAAGTCCGGTTGTGTGCCGGCATCAATACAGGCACGCATGAACGACAGTGTATGTTGAGGCACACACACGGGATCTTCATAGCCAATGATCACCTGCAGTTTACCACGCAGATTACCGGCTTTTTCCCTCAGATTACTTTTCTGATACCCTTCCGGATTGCCTTGAGGCGTACCCATATAGCGCTCGCCATACATTGCCTCGTAATACTGCCAGTCAACGACCGGTCCGCCGGCCACACCCACCTTGAATACATCGGGATAAGTGAGCATCAAATTGGTAGTCATGAACCCACCAAACGACCATCCGTGCACGCCGATACGCGTCTTGTCCACCCACGGCAGATTCTGCAAGAAACGGATTCCCTCCATCTGATCTTTCATCTCCTCCTCTCCTAAATGTCCATAGGTTACATTCTCAAATTCAAGTCCTCTGTTCTCCGAACCACGACCGTCCAGCACAAAGACCAGATAGCCTTTCTGAGCCATATAGATTTCCCAACCACGGGCATTGTAGTTCCAGCCGGCTTCCACCAAATGAGCATGCGGTCCGCCGTACACATACACTACAACCGGATATTGTTTGGCCGGATCAAAACCAACCGGTTTTACCATACGATAATAAAGATCTGTCTGACGATCAGCGGCCCGCAGACTGGCGCAAGTTATTTCGGGTACGTCATAACCGATCCAAGGATCTTCGGAAGTCAGAATGTTTACAGCCTTGCCGTTCCGGGTAGAACGCACATCCACCATACGCGGCATCTCGGGATTGGAATACCGATCCGTCAGATACTGTCCGCCTGCCGAAAGACAAATATTGTGTACTCCTTCACCATCATCCAGCAAAGTCCGTTTCCCGTTGACAACATTCACGGCATACACATCCGACTGTAACGGATGACATTCCGTACTACGGATAATCACCGACTTGTCTTTAGGATTAAATCCAGCTAATTCCTGCACAACCCACGGTCCTGAAGTAAGCTGCTTCACCGCCACAAATTCGGTGTAACGGCTGGTTCTATCAGCCTGTTCCACAGGCTCAACTTTGTTTTTCAGATCGAAGACATAGAGATGATTGAATCCGTCCCTCTGACTTTGCAAAATGAACTTGCTCTCATCCCAGGGCAAAAATGCCAACGGATGGGACGGCTCCACATATTTGGGGTGAGACTCACGATAAAGCACACCCTCCGGCTCACCGGTCCCGACATTATAAACTACCAAAGCGCACTCGCTCTGCGCACGGTTCAATTCCTGTATATACAAGTGTTTGCCATCCGGCCCCCACGTGAGATTCGTAAAATAACGTTCGGCCGGCTCACCGGTTTTCAACCAAACGGTCTGACGTGTCTGCGGATTGTAGATTCCCACCGTCACCCGATGGATCGGCTCTCCGGCCATCGGATATTTGCAGGGCAGGGCTGTGGCTATCCGCGTGGATATATCCACCAACGGATAATCGGGTACCATACTTTGATCCATTCTGTAGAACGCCAACAAATCACCTTTCGGACTCCAGAAGGTACCCTTTTCTATCCCGAATTCATTGCGATGCACGCTCTGACCGTATACGATGTCATTACTACCATCCGTGCTCACCTCCAATAATTCTCCCTGAGCCGTTGTCACACAGAGATTCCCCCCCTTGGTCCAAGCCAAATGGCGTGACACCGGCGACCAATCGGGATTGTTCATTCCCTCCGGCACAGGTATCTGCCACACCGGCTCTTTCTTTTCAAAATCAATCAGACGATAAGCATCTGCAGTCTTTACCAACACCCACGGATCTTCCGGAAAGGGAAAAGAGAAACCATACGTGCTGGAGACCGCTTTTTCCCCCATTCCATCGATTTTCTTCAGCCATGTGTTCAGATTATCCGTTGTCAGCAAAAGATTTTCCTTGCCGGTTCGGATATTGATCTCATAACAGGCATCTGCATCCAGACGCACTAAACGATCTCCCCACCACGTGGTGAAGATATTCTCAGGCTGATGGCTATAAAATGTCTTTCCACCGGGAATCAGATCATCCAGCGTGAATAGCTTTTGTGTTTCGCCCATAACAAACAACGTTGCACAAAACAGCAACAGACTTAAACTAATCCTTCTCACCATAACGCGATGATTTTCGGTTTCTGTCATGGTTTCTTTCGTCTCCCTTGAAACGGAACGGCTTTCTATCAAACGACCGACCGGATCCGAACTTGCGTCCCTCCCCATTATGGCTTCCTCCTGAGCGGAATCCTCGCTTATCACCCTCGCGACGCTCCCTGCGGTCGAAACGCTTGCGCTCTCCCAAACGATCGGAATCCAAATGACGTCCACGATAATTTGTTTCCTCCTCCTCGCCATCTATGCGTTTCTTAAATTCGCGATTAGCCTTAAAACGCCGTTTCTCCGCCATTTGCTTGCGCTCTTCATCCGTTTTGATCTGACCGCCGGCGGCGCGCATCTCGCTATATTTACCGCCAAACGACTGGTACTTGCGAAATTCGCATTCCAATGAACCGTTGAACAAAGGTATCTTGAGCGAAGGTTTCAATCCGATGCTGTCGAAACACTCCTCACGATAGCTCAGCACCCAGGCATCGTTGTCCTGAAACTGATGTTTCAGTTTCTCACCTATCATTTGATAGAGGCCCAATAGATCGGGCGTAGAGATGCGTTCACCGTAAGGTGGATTAGTGATGATGATACTCTTTTCTGCCGGTTGCTTGAATTGTCTGAAGTCCTGCAAGTTGATCTCAATTTCCTTGGATAAGCCCGCTGCTTTCACATTGCGTACGGCAATATCTTGCGCATTGCGGTTATTGTCGTATCCATAAATCTTATGTTCAAACTCACGCTCGGCAGAGTCGTCATTATAGATCGAGTCAAACAAATCCTGATCAAAATCCGGCCACTTCTCAAAAGCATATCCCTTACGGAACACACCCGGAGCTATATTGCGCGCAATGAGCGCCGCCTCTATAGGTATGGTGCCAGAACCACACATCGGATCGATCAGATCACATTCTCCCCTCCATCCGGTCATCAGTATCATCGCAGCAGCCAACACCTCGTTAAGCGGTGCCTCCACAGCCTCCTGACGGTACCCCCGACGATGCAGCGACTCTCCCGAACTGTCAAACGATAATGTACAATCGTTTTCCGCTATATGTATATTCAAACGTAAATCAGGGTTTGTAACACTGATATTGGGGCGCTGACCGGTCTTCTCACGAAAATAATCCACTATTGCATCCTTCACCTTGTAAGCCACAAACTTGCTGTGACGGAATTCTTGCGAGAAAACGACAGAATCAACAGCAAAACTGGTATCGTTGTTCAGATACAAACTCCAGTCTATCGCCTTGACGGCATCATATACTTCGTCGGCAGTACGTGCACGGAAATGTTTGATCGGTTTCAGAATACGAATAGCCGTACGCAAAGCAAAATTAGCACGATACATAAGCTCCTTATCTCCCGTAAAAGAGACCATACGACGACCAATCTGTATGTTATTGGCTCCTAAGTCTGTCAGTTCGGCAGCCAAGGTAGCTTCCAGTCCTTGGAATGTTTTAGCGATTAACTCAAATTCAGCTTCCATGTTAGTTTATTATTCGATGGGATGTAAATAGTGTTTCATTTATATTTCTTCTGCACCAAACGTGCGCCGGGCAACACATCTTCGGTTACCCATATATTGCCCCCGATTGTAGCTCCCCGTCCAATGGTAATGCGCCCGAGAATCGTAGAGTTGGCATACACGATTACGTTATCCTCCAATATCGGATGACGAGGAATCCCCTTGATGGGATTGCCTTGTTCATCAAGCGGAAAACTCTTGGCTCCCAAGGTCACTCCCTGATAAAGTTTTACATTATTGCCTATGATACACGTGGCACCAATCACCACGCCCGTACCGTGGTCTATCGTAAAGTGATGACCGATACTTGCTCCCGGATGTATGTCTATACCGGTCTCGGAATGCGCAATCTCCGTAATTATGCGAGGAATCAAAGGCACATCTAAAAGAAGCAACTCATGAGCGATACGGTAGTTGCTCAGTGCTTTGATAATGGGATAGCAACTGATGATTTCGCCGTAGGATCCGGCCGCCGGATCACCGTTGTACGCGGCCTCCACATCTGTAGCCAGCACAGCACGCAGTGCTGGCAACCGCCGGACAAAACACGAGGACAACTCTTCGGCCTTTGAGCGATTGATCTCACAAGCAGATCCGCCGTCGGAGACATAATCGTTATCACCGGCCATAAAACACAGACCGGCCAGAATCTGTTCTGTCAGGAGACCATGAAGTCGCTCCACGTTCACACCGATATGATAACGGATGGTGTGACTGTTTACCGTAAATTGACCATAGAAACCGGGGAACAAGATAGAACGGCACAACTCGATAATCTCACACAAAGCATTTCCCGAAGGCAACGGATCACCGTCACGATGCTCATGAAACAAGCCTTTCAGAGAACTACTTTCGGATAGTTCCTCAACGGTCTGTGCCAAAAAATGAGTAAAATTCAACGGACTCATTATCGTTCTATAAAAAGCGACTCATTATTAATTTACAAAGATAGGCAAAAAAAAAAACATGCCACGATTTTTTTCGCTTTTTTTGTTTCACACTCAACATCCCATATCACAATAAAACAAAGCATCCCGGTATTTCCGGGATGCTTATCACACTGTGTTGGGCTATCCGGACTCGAACCAGAAAAAACAGGACCAGAATCTGTTGTGTTACCATTACACCATAGCCCAATATGTAAAGAACAAAAGCGGAGTGCGTTGGGTTATCCGGTTTCGAACCAGAACTAAGACGACCAAAATGTCTTGTGCTACCATTACACCATAACCCAATCCTGGGTGCCTTCTCTTAAAAAGCACTGCAAAGGTAATGCTTTCCGCTTAAATGCGCAAATTTTTCCGCTTATTTTTATTTGGCAATAAGCAAAAAATAGTTCTTCTTCCCTCGTTGAACCAACAGATATTTGCCATCCAGCAAATCCTGCTCAGTAACAACACGGTCAAACTCAACCAGTTTTTCCTTATTCAGCGATACACCTCCGCCTTGTGTCATCTTACGCATCTCGCCCTTGCTCGGGAAGCAGGGTGCCGCCTCCGTGAAAAGATCCACAGCCTTTATTCCGGACGTCAACGCCTCACGACTTACTTCATAATGCGGCACACCGGCAAACACATCCAATAATGTATTCTCATCCAACTTGACCAAGCTTTCACGTGTAGCCTTGCCAAACAAGATATTACTGGCCTCTACTGCCATGTTATAGTCTTCCTCGCCATGCACCATAACGGTTACTTCGCGAGCCAGACGCTTCTGCAGCACACGCTGTCCGGGATCCACCTGATGCTCAGCTATCACGGACTCCACCTCTTCGCGAGTAAGCGACGTGAATATCTTGATATAACGTTCGGCATCAGCATCGGCCACATTGAGCCAGAACTGGTAAAACGCATATGGCGTCGTGTAATTACGATCCAACCAAATGTTCCCTTGCTCCGTCTTGCCAAACTTGCGGCCGTCGGCCTTGGTGATCAAGGGGCACGTCAAGGCGTAGGCCTCACCCCCCGTCGTGCGACGGATAAGTTCCGTTCCGGTTGTGATATTTCCCCATTGGTCACTTCCACCCATCTGTAGCTTACAATTCTTATGTTGATTCAGATAAAGGAAGTCGTAGCCCTGCAACAACTGATAGGTAAATTCCGTGAAGGATAATCCGTCACGGGCCTCGCCGTTCAGACGCTTCTGCACGCTATCCTTAGCCATCATATAGTTGACCGTAATGTGCTTGCCCACTTCACGGGCAAAATCAAGGAAAGTAAAATCCTTCATCCAATCGTAGTTGTTCACCAATTCGGCACGATTGGGCGCATCACTCTCAAAATCCAAAAAACGGGCCAACTGCTTCTGTATGCATTCTACATTATGGCGCAAAGTCTCTTCGTCCAGCAGATTGCGTTCCTGACTTTTTCCGGATGGGTCACCTATCATTCCCGTAGCACCGCCCACCAAGGCCAACGGCTTGTGACCGCAGCGCTGAAAGTGACGCAACATCATCACGCCGCACAAATGACCGATATGAAGTGAATCCGCCGTGGGATCAATGCCCACATAAGCCGTAACCTGCTCTTTGGCAAGCAACTCTTCCGTTCCGGGCATCATGGTATGCACCATTCCCCGCCATGTTAGTTCTTCTACAAAGTTCATCGAATGAATTTATTGTTTCCGCCACAAAAATACGACCTTTCAATCAAACAAACAAACAAAGTTCCTAATTTAATAATAAGCAGGACAAAATGATAAACATCCGCCATACCCCGCCATCCGCTTCCAATCACTTGCATCCACACAAACGGATCAAGTTGTCCAACTGAGAGGCCACCAGCTCTTCCACAGACTCGTCACGCAATGAAGCTACCGTGTGATACAATTCAAACAAGGATGCATCGTCATCGTCCGTTTCCAGAAAAAAAGAATCACGGGGACAGAATTGTAAAGCCGAATCGATATGCCGGACACCGAAACTCATATGAATGCCGGCATGCAACAACTGCTGCATCTGCCGCACACCTCCTCTGAAACCATGCATCACCCAAGGCACATCAGGGCGCAGACGACGATGCACCCCCAACAAAAGATCTAACGCCCGCACGCAATGTAGAATCACAGGCATATTCAGTTGTTCCGCCCGCTTTACCTGTGCTTCAAACGCCTGGACCTGAACATCCAGAGGGGTATTGCAACAGCGATCAAACCCACATTCTCCCACTGCCACCACTTTCTTCTGCTCCAGCACCGACCATAGGGCTTCCAACTCCTGCGGCCAGGACTCCGACACATACCAGGGATGCAAGCCCGCAGAATAATAGGTGGTGGAATTTTCGGCGTCCGACTTACTTTCCAGGTTAAAAGGAGGCATGCTGTTACATATCACAATCTCGTCCTTACACGCCACCCTATGGGTATGGAAATTAATGAACTGCATAGTTAAAAAATTAAGGAACCGGATCATAACCGCTCCCACCCCAAGGATGACAACGCAAAACACGGCGCACCGTCAGATAAAGTCCTTTGAAAGGCCCATGCTTGCGCAAAGCCTCCACCGCATAACTTGAACACGTAGGGGTGAAACGGCAGGACGGCGGAGTGAGCGGAGACACAAAGCGGCGATAAAATTCGACAGGAAGAAGCAACGCCTCCACCAACAACCGGCAGACAAACGACCAAAGACGTCTCATTCCACAGTTTCTTTGAATCACGTATACGACTCAACAATACGGTAAAGCAAATTTTTCACTTTACTTTCCACTAAATGCGAAGCACATAATTCACCTGAACTCCACAGAAAAGCAATCATCAACCCGCAGGGAGCAGTCTCTGCACTCATAGCCTCAAGGGCATGCAGGATATGTTTATTCCTGCGGTAAGCCTCACGAACCTGACGTTTCACGCGATTGCGACAAACAGCACGCTTGAAACGACGTTTGGACACCGACACTAAAAAGAGCGCTTCACCAACCGGAATGTCGGGTTTCTCCCGAAACACCACACGCAAAGGATAAGCCGACAACGAACGGCTGCCTTCCGAAAACAAAGTCTCCGTCAAACGCCGCCCGCACAGGCGTTCATTCTTGCCCAATGTCTTCCGCCCGGTTTCCTTGTTCACGCCCTTTACTGCACTCATTATAACTTTCCCTGCCGATTAAACGTTCAGTAAAACAAAAACAGACCACCCGTCGGCAATGCCAAAGCAGTCTGTTTCCCTGTTATTTTTTTCCGTTGGACTTGGACACAAAGTCACTCAGCGCCGCCGTTATGGAGGGATACTGAGGCGATGGAGCTTCCAAATCCAATCGCAACCCCGCATCCTTAACCGCCTTGGCCGTAGCCGAGCCGAAACAACCGATGGCAATGTCTCCTTGTTCAAAATTGGGGAAATTCTTCATCAACGACTGAATGCCCGACGGACTGAAGAAGATCAGCATATCATAGTCGAACACCTCATCTTGAGCAAAATCATTACTCACCGTACGGTACATAACCCCCTCCGTATGCTGAAGCTTCTTAGCATCAAGCAAATTGCGGATTTCATCACTATGCACATCAGACATAGGCACGAAGTATTTCTCCGCCTTGTGCTTCACCATCGTCGGCACCAAATCGTCTATTTTACCTGTGGAACCATAAAAAACCTTCCGCTTACGATATTGCACATACTTCTGAATGTACAGAGCAATGGCCTCTGTCACACAGAAATATTTCATATCTTCGGGTATGGCCACACGCATTTCCTTACACAGCTGAAAAAAGAAATCTATAGCATGACGTGAAGTGAATACAATGGCGGTGTGGTCTAAAATGGAGATCTTTTGCTGACGGAAATCCTTTGGCGACAAACACTCCACTTTAATGAAAGGACGAAACACCAATTCAACATTATACTTGGCTGCAATCTCATAATAAGGCGACTTCTCGGATGAGGGTTTCGGCTGAGATATGAGAATCTTCTTTATCATGCTTCCTATATATTTGTTAGAATAACTTCATTTAAATAGGCCAATATCCGTCGGAACGCGAGGATCGGCACAATTTCAAGGGCACAAAAGTACACAATTAAATGCAATAAGCCATGAATTTCTCCGAAAAAGATAGCAAAGCTTTTGTAAAACAATAAAATTTCACTTAAAGCCTGTACTATTATTAAACAAATGATTACGATTGAAACAGAAACCTCGTAAAACACCCCCATAAAGGCAAGAGGATATAACAGGACACCCTCCAATGCCACCAACAGCAAATAAGAAACTTTCCATTCATGACAGCTGATTTTGTCATAAAAAGTCTTATTTACAAATTCACACAACAGCAGTTTGGTCAGCAAAAAGCCTGATACAGCCAACACATTGACAGACAGCAACAGCAACGGAGCGTCCGCCCGCAACAAACTACCGGAACAATAGCCATACAACAACGCTAAGAGAAAAGCACACTGCACAAACAAAAAGGACAGGTAGCGTATCTCCTCCCCCGTACGCACCGCTGAGTTTCGGCGGGATCTGAAAAAAAAGAAATCTTTTATCAACTGAAACAAGAAACGGCGGCCTCCGGCATAGATCAGGCACATACCCAGAAAAGCGGCAAGCAAAAAGAGCTCCACACCGGTGTCGGTACACAGACGATAAGGCAAAGATTCTCCCGGGCAGCCCATACGGCCAAGAACAGAAGCCGACTCACGACTTACGTCCCTGCCGAACAAACTGTCCGCCGGCAGTGTTTCCCCGCCCCACAACAAGATCCGTGAAGCCTCGGCCGGATATAAAACCGAAGGCTCACCGGTAACAAAAACAGAATCACCCATATTCATATAGCTGCGAATTTACGCACGCTACTATCCCACAACGGGGTTTCAAACAACAGCCGGACAGCCTCCTCCGGTGTTTGAGCCACACGCCATATCGCCGTGTGCTCTTTCCGCATGAAACGTTCGTCCACAGCCTGCTGCAGTTGCAAGAGCAAATGACGATAGAAATCACCGATATTGAGGATAACAATGGGATGGGGATAGAGTCCCAGCTGTTTCCAGGTGATGACCTCCAGCAACTCCTCCATCGTGCCACATCCGCCGGGCAAGGCTATAGCCCCGTCAGCAAGGCGCATCATGGTCTGTTTGCGCGTGTGCATGTCAGGCGTTTCTATGAGTTCCGTCAGTCCGGTATGGTGCCAGTTCTGTTCCACCATGAAAGTCGGTATGACGCCCGTCACCCGGCCTCCGGCCTCCAGACAGGCATCCGAACATTCCTTCATCAATCCCAAACATCCGGCACCGTTCACCAGCCGCAGATTGCGACGGGCCAGCAGCCGGCCTAACCGACGGGCTGCATCCACATATTGCTCTTCCAGCTGAGTGCTGGAAGAGCAATACACACAAACCGATTGAATATCGTTCATCAGAGTCCGAACGCCTGCTTTATCTTCTCCACATAGTCCAACTTCTCCCACGTGAACAACTCCACCTCCAGACTGAGATCCTGCATATAGCGGTTGTGGAAGGTCTTCACCACCGTGCGCGGCTCGCGCCCCATGTGACCGTAGGCTGCCGTCTCTTCATAAATGGGATTGCGCAGTTTCAGGCGTTCCTCGATGGCCTTGGGGCGCATGTCGAACAGGCGGGCTATGATGCGGGCTATCTCACCGTCGCTTTCTTTCACCCGGCTACGTCCATACGTGTTCACGTAGATGTTGATGGGTTCGGCCACACCGATGGCATAACTCACCTGCACCAGCATCTCGTCGGCCACTCCGGCCGCCACCATGTTTTTGGCTATATGACGGGCGGCATAAGCAGCCGAACGGTCTACTTTAGAGGGGTCCTTTCCCGAGAATGCGCCACCCCCATGAGCTCCCTTACCGCCATAAGTATCGACAATGATTTTACGGCCGGTGAGGCCGGTGTCGCCGTGAGGACCGCCAATCACAAACTTGCCCGTGGGGTTAACGTGATAGGTGATATGGTCGTCGAACAGCTTCAACACTTCCGGATTGTGGATGCCGGCCAGCACACGAGGCATCAACACACGCAACACATCCTGACGGATGATATCCAGCATCTGCCGGTCTGCCTTATCCTGATCGCCATCGTGCGCCTTCACGAAGTCGTCATGCTGCGTAGACACCACAATGGTATCCACCCGCACGGGATAACCTTCGTCGTTGTATTCTATAGTCACCTGACTTTTGGCATCGGGACGCAGGTAAGTCATCTCCTTACCTTCGCGACGGATGTCGGCCAGCACCCGCAGGATACGGTGGGACAAATCGAGTGACAAGGGCATATAGTTCTCGGTTTCGTTGGTGGCATATCCGAACATCATTCCCTGATCTCCGGCACCCTGATTCATCGGATCGGTGCGCTCCACGCCGCGGTTGATGTCGGCGCTCTGCTCGTGTATAGCCGACAGGACGCCACAACTTTCAGCCTCGAATTTATATTCGGCCTTGGTGTATCCGATGCGGCGTATAGTACGTCGAGCAATGTCCTGCAGGTCTACGTATGCAGAAGATTTCACTTCTCCAGACACAATCACCTGGCCGGTAGTCACCATGGTTTCACACGCCACTTTCGAGTTCTTGTCGAAAGCCAGCAACTCATCCAGCACGGCATCCGAAATCTGGTCTGCCACCTTGTCGGGATGTCCCTCGGAAACGGATTCGCTCGTAAATAAATAACCCATTATAATCCTTTCTTATTTAAATTCAACAAATATAACGGGATGGTCATTGGGAAGGTATGCGTCCAGTGCAAGAAGACTGTATTTAGCATTTTTTTCTGTGGTTGCAAGCTGCCCAAATCTATCCACATTGGTTTCGTGTGCAAAGATAGCGAGTTTTTCCTGAACAGCACTCATATCTATCCTTTTTTAACGGATAAAAGGGAACTTATCCGAAAACACCATTCTTCAATGAACCGTGCAGACGATGGGGTTCCCCATAGTCTGCACAGAAATATTGTCACTGCGGAGCCTGCCAGAAGTAGGCATCATCAGACGTAGTACCGTCAAACGACAGGAAGCCGTCCGGCACCAGGCATATCATCCGGCTTCTACAGCCGCTTTTCGATTCCGACTGATATACACTGTGCTGACAAGCCGTAATCCAATAGAGATTTTTTGCCATATAGCTCTTCAGATAATGGTCCGCCGTCTGCACTACCTCGTGATTCCAGTTGGCATCTTCATTCAATATCAGCGGCCGATCTTGAATAAGACGTTCGCGCACTTCGCCAGGATGGAGCGGCACACCATTCTCATCCGTCACAAAGGCAGCAAAACTGGGATCCATCCACACCCATTTGTTCAGATTCCGACTCCAGGCCACATTTATCACATGGCAGTCCGGATCCTCCACATATCCTTTAGACTGACAGGTAAGATAGCGCGACGGAATGCCGCAGGCCAAATAGAGTTCGTTGAGCATCATGGCCAGAAAACGACAGTTCAGGCCGCGTCCCTCGCGGCGGCATAATTCGTAGAGTTCAATAGCATTGTAATTACAGTCGGGCCAGCTGGAACCGCCGTCGTGGCGGATAGCATCGTGAAGCCAGTACATCAGATTCTTCATGCGCGAAACATCGTCTCCCGCACCGGCAATGCTGTCCAGATTGAAATACTTGCGCACACGCACCAGGTCACTATCTGCCGTAGCCTGATAAGTAAAGGCCGGCCACTCTGTGACATTGGCACGGTAAGGGGCGCTCTTTTTCAGAATACGGAGGAAATCCCCCTTCTCTCGAGCTCTCTCCACAATCCGATCGAACCGGCCATCTGCGTGAAGGCTCACCAAATCTTCGTCCCTCATCATGTGGCGGGAATCGTTCCACCCCATGGCTACGGCAACCTCCAGCCAGTCGAGTGCCTCGTCCTTTTGTCCCGCTAAAGCACTGCCACACGCTTCGTCATAGGCATACGGAGCATACCTCCCAATGCCATAATATGCCATTTCGCCGTTGCGCACGCCCTGCTTCAGCACCGGCATGAGTTGTCGCATTGCCTCCTTATAGTCATCTGTCCGATTGTTGCAGTCCTGCCGAGACAGACCGGGAATCACTTCGGGAAAAGAACTGAACAATACAGTCCCTTTCAGCTCATACCCCTTGAAGGCCGGACACCCCTCGGCTGCCCCCACAGCAGTGGAAAGCACAGCACCATGGAAAGTCACTCTCTCCAGCAACGGACATTCAGCAATCATTCTGGGACCTCCCGTACTCACCACCGGGCCGCGCAGGTCGATGGTACTCAGGTTCGGACAACGGGCAAACATATTCCAACCATCGATATGTCCAAGATAACCGGTTATCTCGATGGTTTCCACCAACGGAAGTCCATCAAAGGCAGCTCCGTAGATATTATCCACATTGTGCATCACGATTTGTTTCAATCCACCCTGAGAGAAGGCATAAGCGCCAATCCCCTTCACATGTTTCGGGAATACGACATCCTCCAAATCCGTGTCGTTGTAGAACGCATACGGTCCCACCCATACACTGTCGGGCAATACGATACGACGCAACTTTGTGTACTCAAGTGCCCCGGTCTGAATGGAGTCCAACCGGGCAGGCAAATCAACGCTTTCCACCCTACAATTGCGAAACAGAAACGGGGGCAATGTCCGTCCGCCACCCGTCACATAGTGCAGTCCTTCTTTATTTATATACGCTCCACCTCCATGGGAGAAAGTCGCTTCCTTCATATCTATCTTACACAGACGTCCCGGTGTGGGTTGCTGATTGATATCACTGCCGGCCATCTCGCGCAGAAAACGCAGGTCGTCTCCGTTCAGCGCACCCTTCACCACCATCTCTTGTGTGGCATACTTCTTCTTCTCGCCTACCGTAGCAGCCAATGTACCGGGCACCTTCACACGCACCTTGAGCGGGCGGGCTTGTACGGACACGGCAACCAACAGCAGCAACATTGCTCTCATCATGTTTTTCATCTTTATTTTCTTAATTTATTTGGTTTTACTTTATCATACGTAAGCAAATGTTTATATGTGAAACACACATTTAACTGTTTCTCGACACTTTGGATAAACTCTTATATAAATCGGTGTCCAATACTTAAACATTCCTTGCCCAATCTTTATATACCGCTGCGAAACTGACGTTCTGGCCAAAGATCGCTTTAGTCCTGCAAACGCAGCAACAGTTCCCTCACACTATACCCTATCACGGGATGCACAACATGCGGGGCTATCTCAGCCAAAGGCTGCATCACAAATAATCGCCTGTGCATCAAGGGATGGGGCAGAGAAAGATGCACAGTTTCCTTTCCGTTCGGCAACAACACGTCCGTCTCCATCACCCGGTCGTCATACAGCAGAAGGTCGATGTCCATCGTGCGGTCGGCATAACCACCGGCTGTGCTTTTGCGTTTCCGCCCCAACTCCCGCTCTATCTGTTGCGTTGTTATCAGCACCCCTGCGGGAGAAAGCTCCGTGCGCAGACCGACGGCTGCATTCAGAAACGGATGGGACGAAACAAAGCCCCAGGGCTCTGTTTCATAAAAAGCGGACCGGCACACCACCGTGCCGACCCGCTCCCGCAACATATCCACAGCCCGATGCATCAGAGACGTTCTGTCTCCTTCGTTACTGCCCAGACCGAGATAAATCGTATGTTCGTTCATCAATCATTCAGAATCAACATGGCATCGCCATAACTGCCGAAACGATATTCCTCTTTCAGCGCTTCCTTGTAGGCTCGCATCACCAGGTCGTAGCCGCCGTAGGCCGCCGTGAGCATAAGCAGCGTGCTGTAGGGCAAATAGAAGTTGGCCACCATGGCATCGGCCACACTAAACTCATAGGGCGGGAAGATAAATTTGTTGGTCCATCCCTCAAACTCTTTCAGATGACCGTCTGTGCCCACTGCTGTCTCAATGACACGCTGCACCGTAGTTCCCACGGCACACACTTTATGGCCACCGTCCTTCGCCCGGTTTACCACCCGACAAGCCTCGGCATTGACCAGCATCTCCTCGCTATCCATCTTGTGCTTGGTAAGGTCTTCCACATCAATCTCACGGAAATTACCCAAGCCACAGTGCATCGTGACAAACGCGAAGTCAATGCCCTTGATCTCCATGCGCTTCATCAGCTCGCGCGAGAAGTGCAGGCCGGAAGTGGGAGCTGTGACCGCTCCTTCGTTGCGGGCAAAAAGACATTGGAAACGCTCCAGATCCTCCGGTTCGGAAGGACGCTGGATGAAGCGGGGCAGCGGTGCCTCGCCCAAAGCATAGAGTGCGGCCTTGAACTCATCATGGGGACCGTCGTACAGGAAACGGAGCGTACGGCCGCGGGAGGTCGTGTTGTCTATCACCTCGGCCACCATCGAATCATCCTCTCCAAAATACAGTTTGTTGCCGATGCGTATTTTACGGGCCGGGTCCACCAGCACGTCCCACAGGCGCAGTTCTTCGTTCAGCTCACGCAACAGGAACACTTCGATGCGTGCACCCGTCTTTTCCTTATTTCCGTACAAACGGGCGGGAAATACCTTGGTGTCGTTGAAGATGAACACGTCCTTATCGTCGAAATAGTCCAATATGTCCTTGAAATACTGACGATGCTCGATTTCACCGCTCTTTTTATGCAATACCATCAGACGGGACTCGTCGCGATGAAACGTCGGACGAAGTGCAATCCGCTCTTCCGGAAGTTTGAATTTGAATTGTGACAGTTTCATGTATTTATCTTTTTATTTATGAATTACTAATTGTTTGTTCTTCCAACCAGATCGGGAAGTCTTCCACCGTCATACAGTCCTCCACCCTGACATCGCCGACACGTGTGCGTCTCAGCGCCGTCAGATAGGCACCGCTCTGCAACGCCAGACCGATGTCTCGGGCCAATGCACGGATATAGGTGCCCTTGCTGCATACCACACGGATTTCTATCTCCGGCAGATCGCAACGCAACAGTTCAAGTTCGTCTATGACCAAAATCTTCGGTTTCAAGTTCACCTCTTGTCCTTTGCGGGCAAGGTCGTAGGCCCGGTTGCCATCCACCTTGCAGGCCGAGAAAGCCGGCGGAACCTGCTCTATCGTGCCCACAAATGTTTTCAGCGCTTCCTCCACAGCCTCGCGGGTGATGTGCTCCGTGGGATATTCCGCATCCACCGGTTTTTCCATATCGAACGATGGGGTTGTCGCTCCCAGCCGCAAGGTGGCGACGTACTCCTTGGTGTGAGCCTGCAACTCATCTATGCATTTTGTGGCACGCCCGGTACACAGCACCAGCACCCCGGTGGCCAATGGATCCAATGTCCCCGCATGACCGACCTTCAGTTTCTTCACCTGCATCTTCCGGCACAGTTGGTAGCGTATCTTGGCCACCAATGCAAAAGACGTCCACCCATAGGGCTTGTCAAAGCACAGCACCTGCCCCTCTTGAAAATCCACACATTTATGCTCCGTCATATTATATATATGTAGAGATTATCAAAGAGACGCCCACCACGGCGCAATACAAGGCAAAGTAGATGAGCTTGCCTTTCTTCACGATGTTGATCATCCATTTGCAGGCCACACAACCGGACACGAAGGCCGCCACAAAACCTATGGCCAATGCCGACAGTGACATGTCGGCGGAGGACGTTGCCGCCGTACCGTCCCTCAGGGCCTTGATCACATCCAGCAATGCCTCGCCGAGAATGGGAGGAATCACCATCAGGAACGAGAACTGCGCCAGACGGGCCTTGCTGTTGCCCAGCAACAGCCCGGTGGCAATAGTGGAACCGGAACGGGACACACCCGGCAATACGGCCACCGCTTGGGCCAGACCGATGAGAAACGCATCCCGCAAAGATATATTCTCCTTGGCACGGGGCTTGGCATAGTAAGAGAAGGCGAGCAGCAAAGCCGTCACCAGCAGGCAGCATCCCACCACAAATAAGCCGCTGCCGAATATAGCCTCAACCTGATCCTTGAAGCAGACACCTACAATGCCCACCGGTATCATCGACACCAGGATGTTGACCGCATAGCGCTGTTCATGATTGAGTCCATTGCCGTCCCAACGGAACAAGCCGCGAAATATCCACATAATCTCTTCACGCAGCATCACCAGTGTGCTGAACACAGTTGCCACATGCACCGCAATGGTAAATGTCAGGTTGGCCTCTCCGTCAATGCCGAAAAAACGGGAGGCTATCGTAAGATGACCGCTGCTGCTCACCGGAAGATACTCTGTGAGCCCCTGCAACAGCCCCATCAATAAAGCTTCTATTCCGTTCATCGACTACTCCTCTGTGACTGGTGAAGATTCCGTTGTCTTATCCTCCGCTGGAGTCTCCTTTTCCGCCGGTTTGTGCAGGATCCCGTATATCATGAACAGAAACCCGAAGAGACAAACCACCGGAGCGACCTTGATACGACGTACACTGAATATCTCGGGATTGAAATATTCCTCACTGCTCCCCTGACCGGACATCAGGATGAAACCGATAATGACAATGATCATCCCAACAGCCAACAACATAAAATTCACTCTGTCGAAAGCAAAATTCCTTTTATCCATAAGTTACTTTTTTTATTATACTTCATACATTTCATCCTCTCTCATCCGCAAATAGCGATTGACAGACACATAGGAACACAACAAAGTCATCAACAAACCGAATGCCGCAACCGAACCGACCATAATCCATTCGTTGCGCACGGTCATATACTCCGCCAAGGCCGCATCGTAACGGACAAGCGCCTGGATGCCGCCAACCAACAGCACGTTGGCCAACACGGCCGACACCAAACCGATGCCCATGCTGCGCCAGACAAACGGACGACGGATGAATCCCCAATTGGCCCCCACCAGTTTCATCGTGTGAATCAGAAAACGATGGGAATAGATGGACAGGCGGATTGTGCTGCTGATCAGTCCGAACGAAACAAACATCAGCAACGAGGCCAGCAGGAGCAAAACGAAACCGAGCTTACGGAGGTTCTCGTTCAGGTTGTCCATCAGATCCTGTTGATACACGACATCACTCACCGGCTTGCCGGACTTGAATCTGCCGGTGATCCAGCACAGGCTGTCGGAATTGGCATAGTCCGCATTCAAAGTGATTTCCATTGTGGCCGAAAAGGGATTGGCTCCCAAGAACTCGGTCGGGTCACTGCCCATGGCTTCCGTCTGTTCCTTCAGCGCCTGTTCTTTCGACACATACACCACTTTGTTGACAAACGCCTCTGTGCCCAGATAGGCTTCATAACGCTTTATCTCGGCGGAAGTGGCATCATCGTTCAACAGCAAGGTGACCGTAAGGTTTTCTTTCACGCTGTCGGACAAACTGCGTGCCGTGCACATGAAAAAGACCACCAAACCGATAAGCACAAGCACCATCGTTGTGCTGATACAGGACGTGAATAACTGCATCCCCGTAAATCCCCGCCTTTTTTTCTTACTCATACTCTAATTCCCGTTATGAAAAACTTCTCTTGACCTCGCTTGCAGACCGTCCGGCCGCTCATCCCGGCAAGGTATTTCCCACCGTATCATACGGCAAGCCCACCACCTCACCTTTGAGCGTGGCCGAAGAGCTCTCCGTGACACGGACACGCACAAACTGACCGATGCGGCAACCGGAACGGTCGAAAACCACCACCTTGTTCTGTTCCGTCCGACCGAACAGTTGCTCACCGGAACGCTTGCTCACGCCTTCGATCAGCACCTCATACTCCCGTCCCTCACATCGGCGGTTGCTTTCGGCCGACAGCTCATTCTGCAGGGCAATCAGCTCGTTCAGTCTGCGCACCTTAATTTCTTCACACACGTCATCGGGCAGATGCTTGGACGCATAGGTGCCCGGACGCTCGGAATATTTGAACATGAAAGCGCTGTCGTAGGCACACTCACGCATCAACGACAGGGACTCGGCATGTTCCTCTTCCGTTTCCGAACAGTAGCCGGCAAATATATCCGTAGACAACCCACAGTCCGGTACGATCCGGCGGATAGCCGCCACACGATCCAGATACCACTCGCGGGTGTATTTGCGGTTCATCAATTTCAGCACACGGTTGCTACCGCTCTGCACCGGCAGATGAATATGCCTGCACACATTCGGCTCCCCGGCAATCACGCGCAAGGTCTCGTCGCTCATATCCTTGGGATGACTGGTGGTGAACCGGACACGCATTCCGGGAACCGCACGGGCCACCGCACGCAACAAAGCTGGAAACGAGACCTTCTCTTCGCCCTCACCGGCCTGCCATGAATAGCTGTTCACATTCTGTCCCAGCAGCGTCACCTCCTTATATCCCCGGGCGGCAAGATCCCTCACTTCGGTCAGGATGCTCTCCACATCCCGACTGCGTTCACGGCCACGTGTGTAGGGAACGATACAATAGTGACAGAAGTTGTTGCATCCGCGCATGATGCTTACGAAACCGGAGATACGATTGCCGCACACGCGCTCGGGCACCACCTCGCGATAAGTCTCCGTGGTGGAGAGCTCTATGTTGATTGCTTTTTGTCCGGCCTCCACCTGAGCTATCAGATCCGGCAAAGACAGATAGGCGTCCGGACCGGCCACCAGGTCGGCATGATGCTCGTTGAGCAGGCCGTCCTTCACACGTTCGGCCATACAGCCCAACACACCCAGAATCAGTTTCCGGCCCTTTCGGCGCAGAGCATGGAGCGCCTCCAGCCGATGGATAATCTTCTGTTCTGCATTATCGCGCACCGAACAGGTGTTCAGAAATACGGCATCCGCCTCGTCCAACTCCCCGCAGACCTCATATCCGGCCATCTTCATCACCGATGCCACGACTTCACTGTCCGCCACATTCATCTGGCATCCATAGGTCTCTATCAATAGTTTCTTCATCCTTTTCTGAAATTTGCCTGCAAAGATACCAAAATAAATCGCCCGCGCGTAGGGAATACAAAGATGATTCTTCGGTAAAACCGTATTATTGTGTTAAAGAATTATAACGAACTGCATTTATACAGAAAAAGATTTGGTAAAATTAGGCAAAAGAAGCAAATTTGCACATCAAATGTAAAAAACATTAGATTTTTTCATAGTTAAGGTTTAGTTTCAGAAAAGGGAGCTGTGAAGCCCCCTTTTTCTTTTCCCCCTCCGCCTTCAACGCGCATGCCGGAATTCTTTCGTCACACATACTGAAGACGCTTCGTTACACGTATTTAAGGTGCTTCATTACATGTACTTAAGGAGCTTTATTACATGTACTTAAGGAGCTTTATTACACATACTGAAGGAGCTTCGTTACACGTAACGAGTCCCCTCCGGTCGGTCTGACAAAGACATCCGTGGAGAGGGTGGCACCGACGGATCCATTCCGTCAGCCGACATACGGCTCTGGCCGGCCGGACTTTTCAGGAAATACATGAGTGCAAGGGGGCGTCGGGTGTAGAAATCGGGAGTTTTCATGAATGTTCGTTGATTTTGCCGGAAAAACATGTGTCATTGCAAATTCCTGACAAACAAATTATTATGTATTTATATGACAGATATAACCCTTGTTTTGCAAACTTTTAAAAGTGAAAAAAGTAATTGGGCACCCCTTTAAAGGGTGGCGGACTTACTTTTTTTCTCGCGAAAGTTATAAAAGAATGTGTCATATCTGTCATATCTGTCATACAATGCTGCGATTTTGCCGTTCAAAATATAGCAACCTACCCATGTTTCCACTACTAAAAACCTATAGATTTTTCCTTCTTACAAAAAAAAACTATAACTTTGTCACGATGTCATTCAATGAAAACCAACCGTAAAAGTATATGAATTATAACCGTTTTTCTGCTGCAGAAGCAGCGTCGCTTATCACCAACGGCGACACAATCGGTCTGAGCGGTTTCACGCCGGCCGGTGCCCCCAAATGTGTTCCGGCTGAAATAGCCCGGAAGGCAGAACACGAACATAAAGAAGGAAAAGATTTCAAAGTCAACGTGTTGACAGGAGCTTCCACAGGACAAAGTTGCGACGGTGCACTGACCAACGCACAGGCCATCCGTTTCAGAGCGCCCTACACGACAAACCCCGATTTCCGCAAACATGTCAACAACAACGAATTGTCTTATTCCGACCTCAATCTGTCCAACATGGCTACCCAGATTCGCCAAGGATATCTTGGCAAAGTGGACTGGGCTGTCATCGAAGCTTGCGAACTGGAACAGGCCGGAGACAAAACCCGCATTTATCTGACAGCAGCCGGTGGCATCAGCCCCACCATCTGCCGACTGGCACAAAAGGGCATCATCATCGAACTGAACGCCTTCCACAGCAAGAGTTGCATGGGCATTCATGATGTTTACGAGATTGAAGATCACCCTTTCCGCACTCCCATCATGATCACCAAAGCCAATGACCGTATCGGCAAGCCTTATATTGAAGTGGACAGCCGACGGATAGCCGGTGTCGTGGAATGCAACGTGCCGGACGAAGCACGCGCTTTCAAGGATCCGGATCCCATCACCTCGCAGATCGGACAGAACGTGGCCGACTTTCTGCTGGCCAATATGCGTTGCGGCAAGATACCTCCCACCTTCCTCAATCTGCAAAGCGGTGTGGGCAGTGGCGCCAATGCCGTGCTCGGCGCGTTGGGCCAGTGTCCGGAAGTGCCCAACTTCAACATCTACACCGAAGTGCTGCAGGACGCACCGGTGCAACTGATGCGCGACGGCCGTGTGCTGTCGGCTTCGGCCTGCTCGCTCACCGTCACCAACGAGTGTCTGCAAGGTATCTACAACGACATGGACTTCTTCAAGGACAAACTCGTGCTGCGTCCCTCTGAAATATCCAACTGCCCGGAAGTGATCGCCCGCATCGGTGTGTGCTCGCTCAACACGGCGATAGAGGTGGATATCTACGGTCATGTAAATTCAACCAAGATCTGCGGCACCAAGATGATGAACGGCATCGGCGGTTCTGCCGACTTTACCAACAATGCCTATCTGAGCATTTTCACCTGCGGATCCACCACCAAGGGCGGCGCCATCAGCAGCATCGTGCCCTTCTGCTCGCACATCGACCACACCAGCCACTTTGTGGATGCCGTCATCACGGAATACGGCGTGGCCGACCTGCGCGGCAAGTGCTCCATGGAAAAAGCCGAAGAACTGATCAAGGTGGCCCATCCTGACTACCGCCCGATGTTGCTCGACTATCTGAAGCATGCCGACAAGTTCAAGGGACACACCCACCATTGCCTGTCTGCCGCCTTCGCCATGCACGACACGTTTGTCCGTAAAGGAGATATGCGCCTCACCGACTGGAGCGAATATCTCAAATAAAATTGTAACCGACTTTTCCTCACAAAGAGTGTATGCCGGGTCGTCGCCCGACATACACTCTTTGCCGTTTCACGCACCCTTTCCCGTCCATCAAGACATTCCCATACCGTAAAATCATCGCACTACGGTATATTTTCCTTTAGGAAACAGTATTTTATCACAAAAAAAACTTATTTTTGTCCCAAACTTAATTAATCTTTTATCTTAAAATTTCTTTTATGAGAATCAAAACATTAGCATCCTTGGGTCTACTGACGGGAACTTTGGGTACTGCAACAGCCCAGACCGTGACCATTTCCCCGCTTCCACAAAGCATCGAATGGGGAGCCAAGGCCTTCGACAAGACTGCATCATTCACGCTGACAGGCGAAGAGACCGCAGATGCAGAAGCGGTCAATGTACTGAAATCCCATTTCACCACTACAGGCGGCAATGTGGAGATTGTCATTGGCGAACGGGGTGATGAAGCCGTTGCCAGCTACGAAAGTTTCATACCGGAAAAGAGTGAAGGATATTACCTCAAGGTGGAACCGGGCAAGGTTGTTATTGCCGGAAACGACGGACAAGGCACATTCTATGGCGTTCAGTCATTCCTTCAGGTAGCCGGCCAGCCGGAAGTGATGAGCGTGACAGTCAGCGACTACCCCGATGTAGCCGAACGCGGTGTCGTGGAAGGATTCTACGGCAACAACTGGAGCCAGACCGACCGTATCCGCCAGTTTGAGTTTTATGGTGCCAACAAGATGAATGTCTACATCTACGGTCCGAAAGACGACCCTTACCACCGCTCCAAATGGCGTGAGAACTATCCGGCAGACAAAGCGCAACAAATGAAGGAACTGGTGGCAGCCGCACAACGGAACAAAGTGAACTTCGTGTGGGCACTCCATCCCGGTGTGAGCATCAAATGGAACAACGCCGACTCCCTGAATGTAGTCAACAAGCTGGAAAGCATGTACGAACTGGGAGTGCGCTCATTCGCCATCTTCTTCGACGACATCAGCGGCGAGGGTGCACGCGGCGAAAAACAGGCACAGCTGCTGAATTATGTGACGGACGAGTTCGTGAAGAAGCACGACGACATACAACCGCTTATCATGTGTCCCACGGAATACAATCGGGGATGGTCGGGAAACACCTACCACTTCGAACTGCGCGACAACATGTATGAGGACGTACGTATCATGTGGACAGGAAACTCCGTGGTTGACTTCATCAATAAGTCGGACCTGGAATACATCAACCCGCGCATTGGACGCAAGGCTTACATCTGGCTCAACTACCCCGTGACGGACTATTGCGGACGCCATCTGCTGATGGGTCCCACCTTCGGTAACGATCTTGACATTGCGGATATGGTGAGCGGATACACATCCAACCCGATGGAGTATGCCGAAGCCTCCAAGGTGTCGCTCTATAGCATTGCCGACTACACATGGAACATGAGCCAGTATGACTCCAATGCTTCGTGGGAACGTGCCATCCGCTACCTGATGCCGGAACACGCCGATGCTTTCAAACTGTTCTGTGAAAACAATGTGGACCTGGGAACCAATACACACGGACTGCGCCGAACGAACGAATCGCCTGCATTCAAAGCTCTCGTAGACCGATATACAGCCACATTGGACGAAGGCTACAACGCCGAAGCCATTGCAGCATTCAACGCTGAGTTTGAACGCATGATACAAGCTTCGGACGAACTGCTCGCCAACACAGACCAACCTGAACTGACAGCTGAAATCACACCGTGGGTACAGGTGATGAAGATTATCAGCCAGCGCGGTAAACTGGTCATGAATCTGTTTGCCCACATGAACGACGACAACAAAGAAGCCTTTATCGAGGATTATCTGAAGATTGCCGAACTGGAACAGGCGCAAAAAGCCGTTATGTCCCGCGACTTTGACGGTTCCATCATGAAAGTGAATCCCGCTGTGGCCGAAGTGGTTGTCGAACCGTTCATCAAAAAGTATCAGGCCATTCTCATACAGGAGTACAAGCACAAATACGACTACAGACTGGACGTATTCCCCGCCGTATTGCTTGAGGACGGTTCCTACTACATCATGTACAACGGAAAATACCTCAGCAATCCGAACGCAGGCACGGTGGGCGGCAATCCCGTGTTCCAGGCAGACAAAGACCTGATCAACCCCACCCGTCAGGAATGGACGATTTCCTGGGATCTGGAAACCGAGCGATACAAGATTGTCAACGTGAAAGACAACCGTTACATCAACGAGAACGGTGCATTCAGCGCCGGTGACAACAATCCCTACGAGGCCGTATGGCACACCTACAACATGTATCGCATGAACGGTCGGTACGCCATTCAGAATGCAGGACGTTCCGGCAATAAGTTCTGGGCAGCCAACGACACGCGTATCAACCAAGGGGCAAGCAACGCTATCGAATACAGCAACTTCATCTTTGAGATTGTCCCCACTGAAGGCCCCGTCAACCATCCGGTCATCATCGAGAACGAGATGTACTATATATTGGACGAGAACGGCAATGTCCTCACCAACACCAATCCGAACAAGAGCGGAGGTACTCCCACCTTCAAGACCAGAGAAAGCGACGTGATACGCAGCCAGGTGTGGAAATTCTCCATCGACGCCTCAACCGGACGTTTCAAACTGGTCAGCGCCTCCGACAACAGATACGTCAACGAATTGGGCAACTTCGGAACAAACAGCTACGATGCCACATGGAACACATACACCATGACCGAATTCGACGGCCGCTTCTCCATCCAGAATGCGGGCGAGGCAGGAACCAACTACTGGTATGTAGACGGGAACCGTATCTCCAAGAAGTCGATGGAGCGCAACGAAAGCTACCTGTTCCGCATCGAGCACTATACTCACTTTACCGGTATCAACACAGCGACCGAGAAAAACTCGGCAATCGGCCTGCAGGCCGAGAACGGCAAACTGACGGTAAAGAGCGAAGCTCCTGTCAAGAGCATCACGGTAAGTAGCATAGACGGCAAATTGATGACAGAATGTAAGAACGCAAGCGAACTTGACATCAATGGCATGGCACGGGGCACCTACGTGGTGGACATCCAGTGCGCCAACGGCCAGAAGCGCACCGCGAAAATCCTATTGCCGTAAGGCTCCCGGTTTGCCGGCTTAACCCCGAGAAGGATACGACTCTCTACGAAGGTCGTATCCTTCTCTGTTTTTCAGACACGCCACAAATAAAGAATCTTATCCTCCGACTCACCGGCATAAATATTTTATGTATCTTTGTGTCTGAAACAAATCCAAATGAATATGAACACTAAAGTATGGTACCTCAGCCTACTGCTGGCTTCAGGCTCGGCCTCTGCCCAAAAGGCATTGACACCCGATGTGCTGAAAACACTATCTTCCTCCTACGAAGGAACGGCAGCCGACAAGGCACTGCGCAATGCCATCAGCGCCAATTCGTTGAAGACATTGGCCTTGAACCAGGAAAACACTGCCGCTCCCGACACGTGGTTCAGTACCTCGGTCAACAGTTCCGGCATCACCGACCAGAAAAGCAGCGGACGCTGCTGGCTTTTCACCGGGACCAATGTCATCCGCGCACGCGTGGGCGAACAGTTGGGCATGCCCAATTTTCAGTTTTCCCACGTCTACCTATTCTTCTACGATCAGTTGGAAAAGAGCAACTTGTTTCTGCAAGGCATCATAGACACACGCAAGAGTCCGATGGACGATAAAACCGTAGAATGGCTGTTCCGCAATCCCCTGAGCGACGGTGGACAGTACACGGGCATCTCGGACTTGGTGATGAAATACGGACTCGTACCGCGCGAAGTGATGGCCGAGACGCACAACAGTAACAACACCAGTGAATTTAACACTCTGCTCAAGCGCAAACTGCGCGAATTTGGCATCACCCTGCGCGAAGAAAGCGAAAATGGAGCTTCGGAACGTACACTGGAACAGCATAAAGTGGAAATGATGAAAACGGTGTACCGCATGCTTGTCTTGGCCTACGGCGAACCTCCCGCCACTTTCTCATGGGCGCCCACAAAGAACGGCAAGGCTATGACTGAACCCAAATCCTACACGCCGATGAGTTTCTACAAGGAAGTGTGTGGAGGCGAAGACCTATATGCCAACTACGTAATGCTGATGAACGACCCCACACGCCCGTACAACAAGGTGTATGAGATTGACTACGACCGTCACACCTACGACGGCCACAACTGGCTTTACCTCAACCTGCCCATCGAGGACATCAAACAGGCCGCCATTGCCAGCCTCAAAGACAGCACGATGATGTATTTCAGTTGCGATGTGGGCAAGCACCTCAATAGCAAGAACGGTATGCTCGACCTGAAGAGCTACGACTACGGAAGTCTGTTCAACACATCCTTCGGCATGAACAAAAAACAGCGCATACAGACGTTCGACAGCGGCAGTTCGCACGCCATGACACTGATGGCCGTGGATTTGGACGCAGAGGGACAACCCAAGAAGTGGAAGGTGGAGAACAGTTGGGGACCCTCTTATGGACACAATGGTTTTCTGATTATGACTGATGAGTGGTTCAATGAGTATATGTTCCGCCTGGTGGTCAACAAGAAGTATTGCACCGCCGACATGCTGAAACTGCTTAAGGAGAAACCCGTACGCCTGCCAGCTTGGGACCCGATGTTCAGCAACGAACAATAAAGGGCGGGGATTCTATTCGATAAATACACCCGTATATCCTAACGTAAATGGCCAAGACACGTGAAAAACTCATGCGTTTTGGCCATTTACGTTAGAGGGATTCCCCTTAATGCTTATTTCTTCTTCGGGAAGCGACGTGCCCATCCCTCCTCACTGAAGTCGGGTTCCGGCCCGGACAACTCCTTGTAACCGGGATCAAAAAACTTTTTCCAGTCGTCCTTGGTCTTTCTGCCACGCGGAGCCGTGTAGCCACGCTCTTCGCGACTGGGTTTCCCCTCCACACGCTTTGCCGGCTTTCTGTCGGCCGGCTTGCGTCCGTTCTCTTTCTTATCGGTTCTACCGCCCTTACCGTTGCGTTTTCCCGCTTTCCTGTCAGCAGTCGAGACCCCCTCATCCGATGAAGCGTCCACCACCACGCGGCGTCCCTTCACCTTCACGCTGTCGAAAGCCGAAACCACCCGGTCGGCATCCTCCTCGGGCACCTCAAAAAACGAGAAATTTTTCATCAGGTCGATACGGCCAATCTCCACCTTACCGGACACGTGCTCGTTGACCAGCTTCATAACTTCCTTAGCATAGAAACCGTCCACCTTACCCAAATTGAGGAACAGACGGGTGTAACCGGCCTCTGCCGTCCGGTTTCCACCCTTCTTGCCACGCTCGCCTTTGCCTTTTGCAGCTTTCTCAGCCGGCTCTTCTATCTCGGGGGCATTGGCGTAGTATTGCAGGAAACGACCGAATTCCCGACTGACCACACGCTTGATCAGATCCTCCTTGTCCAACCACTCCAGCTTGCGGTATACCTCAGGCAGAAACTGGGCAATTTCCTCCTCATCCACTTCCACACGCTCGATGTCGTCAATTACCTTATACAACTGCTTGGCACAAATATCCTTTCCGCTGGGCAACTCTCCCTTCACAAATTGTTTGGCGATGACCTTCTCCACCTCACGTATCTTGCTCCGTTCACGCACATGGATGATACAGATGCTCGTTCCCTTCTTTCCGGCACGTCCTGTACGCCCACTGCGATGGGTATAATTCTCAATATCATCGGGCATTCCGTAATTAATCACGTGAGTCAGATCATCTACGTCCAGTCCACGTGCCGCCACATCCGTAGCTACCAGAAATTGCGTGCGGTGCTGACGGAACTTCTGCATGGTGAGATCGCGCTGCTGCTGCGACAATTCTCCGTGCAAGGCATCCGCATTGTATCCGTCCTGAATCAGTTTATCCGCCACTTCTTTCGTCTCCAATCGCGTGCGGCAGAATATGATGGCGTATATTTTCGGATAATAGTCCACCACACGTTTCAATGCCAGGTACTTGTCCTTTGCTTGCACGAGGTAATACACATGATTTACATTCTCGGCTCCCTCGTTGCGCGATCCCACCACTATCTCCCGGGCATCGCGCAGGTAGCTCTTCGATATACGCTCTATCTCCCGGCTCATGGTGGCCGAGAAGAGCAGTGTGTTATGCACCTCGGGCACACCGGCCAATATGCGGTCTATGCTCTCGGTGAACCCCATCGACAACATTTCATCGGCCTCATCGAGCACGACATTCACCACCTCGTCCAGCGTGGCCACCTTGCGTTCCATCAAGTCTATCAAACGACCGGGCGTAGCCACAATCACCTGCACTCCGCGTTTCAGCGCACGTATCTGATGCTCAATGCTCGCACCGCCATATACAGGAAGCACACGCACTCCCGGCAAATATTTTGAATATGCCTCCAAATCATCAGCAATTTGCAAGCAGAGTTCTCTTGTGGGCGAAAGGATTACGGCCTGCGGAGTCTTCCGCCCGGCATCAATTTTCTGCAGGACAGGCAATCCGTAGGCCGCAGTTTTGCCAGTTCCGGTCTGCGCCAAGGCTACCACATCATTATTCTCACCTAATAAAAAAGGAATTACCTGCTCTTGCACCGGCATGGGATGCTCGTATCCCAGCTCTTCAATAGCTTGTCTGATCTCCGATGAGACACCAAGCTCTTCAAATGTTTTCAATATAAGTCTACTTTATTAATTCATCGGCAAAGGTAGGGAAAAATAACGGATAATGAGTCCATCACATAGTCTTTTCCGAATTTTATCGTAAGTTTGTAGCATCAAACCTACCATAGACAAAACCATGCGCAAGATTATCGGAACCGGTGAAACCATTTTGGACATACTTTTCAGAGGATCGCAACCCACGGCAGCCATACCCGGCGGATCAGCTTTCAATGCCGTCGTGTCCATGAGCCGGGCCGGGTTGCCGGTATGGTTTGTGGGTGAAACGGGAGATGACCGGATCGGACAACAGATTGTGGACTTTCTGCAACACAACGGTGTACACACCGAATATGTGTACCGGAGACCCGGTAGCCGCTCTTCCGTCTCTCTGGCCTATCTCAACGAAAACAACGATGCCGATTATCTGTTTTTCAAGCAACCTCCACGCCCGTTTAAACTGTCCGAACAACCGGACATAACAGCAGACGACATCCTGGTATTCGGCTCCTACTACGCCATTTGCGCCTCCACACGCCGGCAAGTGCTTGATCTGTTGCAACTGGGTCGGAAGCAAGGGGCCATACTCTACTACGACCTGAATTTCCGCAGCAGTCATCGTCACGAACTGGATGAACTGACACCTGCCTTGCAAGAGAATTTCCGACTGAGTACCGTGGTAAGAGCTTCGGCAGAAGATTGCCATATCATGTACGGAACTCATGATGCCGCCTCGGTCTATCATCGGCACATCGCCCCCTTCTGCCCGCTGTTTATCTACACCGACGGTGATAAGCCGACGGTAGTGTGCACACCGAAGGGCTTGTTCTCCATCCCCGTCATCCCCGTGACTTCGGTGAGCACAGTGGGAGCCGGAGACAACTTCAACGCCGGATTTGTATACGGTCTGATTCGGGAAAAGGCGAAGCGGAACAGATTGCTCCATCTGCAGGAAAAGCAATGGAGACAGTTAGTCGGCTACGGACAGCGATTTGCCGCCAATGTCTGCACCAGTCTCAACAACAGCATCGACCCTCAAATGGGGCAACAACTACGCCAGGAACTGGAAAAATGCCTGAAAGAATAAAGTTAAAAGAGAGACGTTACGTCAATCAAGCAAGACGGCCAACTCATCCAAGGAATTCGCTACTATCAAGCTGTTGACCAAGGGGGTATTCATGAAATTCTCCTCGTCCATACCGGCCAACATCTGCAACAACCGATCCCAAAAACCACCCTCATTATAGAGCACTACCTTCTTGTGATGATAGCCGATGGAATGGGCTGCCAACACGGTGAATATCTCATCCAATGTGCCCACACCGCCGGGCAACGCGACCAGAATGTCACTTTGTTCCACCATCAATGCCTTGCGGTCGTTCAAGTCTACGCAGGGTATCACCTCGTCTGCATACGCACTCACACGACGCTTACGCTCAAGGATGGAAGGCACCACTCCCACCACATGGCCACCCGCAGTTCGTGTGGCACAAGCCAGCCGCTCCATGATGCCGGAATCGGCTCCTCCATAAATCAGCACCTTGCCATGGCTCCCCAACCAGCGCCCCACAGCTTCCGCCCGCTCGTAATAAACAGCGTCCAACTTGTCTGACGCCGAACAAAACACACCTATACGATTCATATCTGCTATGTTTTTTTGAGAAACAGGTGATTCCACCGCTATATTTTAATTTCATCCAATGTGATCAGCCCGTTCACAATGGCATAAATGGTCAAACCGGCCGGAGAATGAATCTGCAATTTCCGACTGATGTTGCGGCGATGAGTCATCACAGTATTCACTGAAATAAACAATTGCTCAGCAATTTCCTTGTTGGACATCCCCTTCACCACACACACAATCACCTCGCGCTCACGCTCGCTCAATCCGCCAGTGCCATTGTTATCCTGAGGCATACCGTCTTCCTCTGCAGACGGTTCCGTCTCGGCCTTGCGCAGACACTCCTCTTCCAACTGATGAACAGCCTCGGCAAAAAGCGTATCTTCCATATGGCAGTGACTAAAGAGATCCTCCTCCATAATATACAAGTCCATCAACACATCGTTGAGCAACGAACTGTTGCTATCGCTGGGATAGTATTTGATGATGATGCTTTTCAGTTCGGAGAGGCTCTTCTCGATGGAGGCATGGTTATCGTGGTGTTGATGCACAAGCGTGTAGATATTCTCCGTTTCATCGGGCTTTTTCCCGGTCAACAGTCCATTGACATAAGAGTGGATATACTTGTTTTCGTACTCCATATGTCGCCCCACCTCGGCCGCAAACTCATCGTAAAACTTCAGTATGAGAAAGGCAATCTGATTGCGGGCCGAACAATCGATGGATTCTATCAATTTGCGTCGTATGGAAGGCAAACGGAAATCCACGAAATAGGTGTGGGAACTTTGCAAATACTTCACCATTGCCTTCACCGAAATGTTTTCCACCATTTCACCCACATTCACCCTACCGTTGGACTTGATAAAGCTCACTACGGCCAAAAACGTGTCGGTATCCACCCCACTGGCCTCACATGCCGAAGCCACAGTTTGGTCTCCAAATCCCAAAGTCAGACCAAACCGGCTAATGACCTGCAACAACCGATAATCGTCACTGATAATATCGCTCATGCGGTCGGTCTGCTTATACTTCTCTGCCATAATTACTATATTCCTTAATAACAAAAGGCAAAGAAAACACTTTTCAACGAAATACGCAATCACCCAAGTTAGGTATTTTCACACTACACATGTTGCCTGTATTTACCTTTGGACTCTACATCCTCGAAGCGAACAACCGTTTTTATTATATAGTAAAGATTCTATACTCGCATTTCCGTTTTTTTTCGGAACTTGCGGCCTGAAAAATGAAACATCTTTATCATGGAGCCCACCAACCACATGATTCATCGCCGCACCATAGCCGGCACAGACCCTCGCATCGAAGGCGAAACCGCGGTGTATGGCGACACCGGTACCGTGGAGGAACTGCACGCCTGCCTGCGACTGCAACCGGGCGTTGACCTCGAGACGGCACTCACACTGCTGGACGAAACCGTGCGCCGCCTGACCACGCCCGCCAATCAGAAACCCTACACCGTGATCTGGCAAAGGATATTCCTCAGCGACATCACCAACCAATATCCCGTCTTGGCCTATGCCCAAAAAGAGGTACAAGGAGCCCGATCCATCATCGGACAAAGTCCGCTGAACGGCGGGAAGGCCGCCCTGTGGCTGTATGCCGTCCGCACCGCAGACGCCGACGACACACAACAACTGACGCTCCGCCCCGGCGAGACACTATGGACCCACAACGGACTGACCCACATCTGGTCGGCCAACCTTGAGCACCGCGAGGAATCGTCCGAACAACAGACCCGCCACATCCTAAACCGCTATATGGACGACCTGAACGCACGGGGCGCCGGCCTCACCGACCACTGCGTCCGCACGTGGTTCTACGTGAGGGACATCGACCTCCACTATGCCGGACTGGTGAAAGCCCGCCGCGAATTGTTCACTGCCAACGGGCTCACCCCGGACACCCACTACATAGCCAGCACCGGCATCGAGGGTAAAGGAAGCCATCCGCACGCGCTGGTGCACATGGACGCCTATGCCATAGCCGGCCTACAACCCGCACAAATATCCTATCTGCATGCGCCCACTCACCTCAACCCCACTCATGAATACGGAGTCACCTTCGAGCGTGGGACAGCCGTGGCTTATGCAGACCGCACCCATCTGTTTATCAGCGGAACGGCCAGCATCAACAATCAGGGCGAGATTGTTCATCCCCTGAACGTGGAGGCACAAACCCGGCGGATGTGGGACAACGTGGAGGCGCTGTTGACCGAACGCGGAACCAACGGCCAAGACATCATGCAAGCCATCGTCTATCTGAGAGACGCCGCAGACTATCCTTCGGTGAAGCGCATCCTGAGACAGCAGATGCCCCTCACACCGATAATCTTCGTGCAGGCTCCCGTCTGTCGTCCCGGCTGGCTCGTGGAGATGGAGTGCATCGCCATCAGTCAAAGAGGTATCGGTTTTGTCACCGGTGAAAAAGCCGCCAATTCCGTTCCCCTTTTCTGAGAAACCCGGGCATGCAGAGAGCAATCCATAAATCATCATTTCTGAGTATTGGTCTTCCCACACGGAATACATATCTTTGCAGGTTGAACCAAACCGGAACAAAACAGTGGAACAGGATTTGAAAACAACAAATTTGGCAGCTCTTCCCCAAGGGGAGCCAGCCGTTATCACTCAGATACAGGGCACAGGTGCTTTCCGTGCACGATTGGGCGAAATGGGCTTCACAAAAGGACAGTCCATCCGGCAGTTGTTCACAGCTCCTACCGGTGACCCCATCGTGTTTGAAATCATGGATAGCCACATCGCACTCCGACGCGAAGAAGCCCGGAATATAACCGTAAACCTGTCTGCGCAAACAACAGAGGAAACGATAGCCGGGCACAGTGAAGACCCCGTCAAAGCACACACACAACATCTGCACGACAAACCGGCACATCCCATCCGCCCCCGCGAAACACATGCTTCACTCTGTTCCTGCTCCGGAACATCAAGCACCACAAAAAAGGCAGACGATGAACTGACACTGGCCTTGGTGGGCAATCCCAACTGCGGCAAGACATCGCTCTTCAATGCAGCCTCGGGCGGACACGAACACACGGGAAACTACAGCGGAGTGACCGTGAGAAGCATCATCGGACACATCACCTTCGAGGGACGCAAACTGCGTATCATCGACCTCCCCGGCACCTACTCGCTACGTGCATTCAGTCCGGAAGAAGCCTATGTGGATCACGAACTTGAAGAAGGAGACATCGATGCCGTCATCAACGTGATCGATGCCACCAACCTGCAACGCAACCTGTTGCTCACCTTGCAACTAAAGGAGCGCAAGCAACCGTTGGTGGGTGCCCTCAACATGTATGACGAATTGGAAAGCAGCGGCAGCCATCTGGACATCAAGGAACTGGAACAGCGCCTGCAAATGCCGTTCATCCCCACCGTAGCCCGCCAGAAAAAAGGTATAAACGCACTGCTGCGCGAAGCCATCCGGATGGCCGACGAACACCACGGTGCCCACCATATTCATGCGGAAAATCCACACAGCGCAGGCACCCATTGTGCCCACCCCGAGCATTGCTCTTGTGACCACACAAGCACCGATGCACAGGGAAAAACCATACGACAATGCCCCTGTCCCGAACGCGAAAAAGAAGATGAAGCCCGCTACCGTTCCATCAGCCGCTTGCTACAAGGCATCTATATACGCAAGCACGGTCCCACCGACCACATCACCCGCACTTTGGACAAATGGCTCAACAACCGCTGGCTGGCCTACCCGTTGTTTCTGCTGCTCATGTGGCTCATATTCTGGGCCACCTTCGTTTTGGGCGAATATCCCATGAATCTGATAGACGAAGGGGTGGCCGCACTGGGCGATCTGCTCAAAACACACATGGAGGAAGGTGTGCTGGCCGACCTGCTCATTGACGGCATATTGGCCGGTGTGGGCAGTGTCATCGTGTTCCTGCCCAATATTCTCATCCTTTATTTCTTCATCTCCTTACTTGAGGACTCGGGCTATCTGGCTCGGGCAGCCATGCTGGCCGACCCCTTTCTGCGCCGCACCGGCCTGCACGGCAAGTCGTTTATTCCCTTGCTGATGGGATTTGGTTGCAACGTGCCTGCCGTCATGGCCACACGCACCATCGAGAATTACAAAAGTCGCCTCATCACCATGCTCGTGACTCCACTCATGTCGTGTAGCGCCCGCATGCCGGTGTATATTGTATTCACCGGAGCCTTCTTTGCCCGACAGGCCGGCAACGTGCTGTTCATACTCTACACTTTGGGAATCATCACCGCCCTGATTGCCGCCTGGCTGATGAGCAAGGTGTTCCTGCGCGATCAGGAATCCCACTTTGTGATGGAACTTCCTCCTTACCGTTTCCCGGCACTCCGGAACACCTTCCGCCACACCTGGGAAAAAGGTCACCAATATCTCCATAAGATGAGCACCATCATCCTGATGGCCAGCATTGTCATCTGGGCATTGGGTTACTTCCCCGTCAATCACGACGAAACCCTTACCCCCACCCAGCAACAGGAACAATCCTATCTGGGACGTATCGGCCATGCCGCCGAACCGATCCTTCATCCGCTGGGCTACGACTGGCGGATGGGCATGGGCATATTGGCCGGTGTGGGCGCAAAAGAACTTATGGTAAGTACACTCAGCGTGCTCTACAACTGTTCGGAAGATGATGCCGAAGCGGAAAGCGCCGAAGACGCCTCACAAACCCGTTTGGCTCAGACACTGCGCCAACACACCACTCCTGCCGCTGCCATCAGTTTTCTGGTATTTGCCTTACTCTATTTCCCCTGCATGGCCACCATCAGCGCCATCATAGGCGAGAGCGGAAGCTGGAAATGGGGACTGTTCACCATAGTATATACCACCAGCCTGGCCTACGCCATTGCGTTTGTGGTCTACCGATTAGCTCTTTTATTCTGACATAAAATGAAAACCCTCACCCACACCCTGCCTTGCGGCCTGCGCATTGTGTGCGCCGAATCGGCCTCCGACGTAACCTACTGCGGCATAGCCCTCAATGCCGGCACACGTGACGAACACGACAACGAGAACGGCATGGCACACTTTTGCGAACACCTGACGTTCAAGGGAACCTACCGTCGACGCTCGTGGCACATACTGAACCGCATGGAAAACGTGGGAGGAGACTTGAACGCTTACACAGGCAAGGAGGAGACGGTGTATTATACAGCCTTTCTGAAAGAGCACTTCAACCGGGCAGTCGATCTGCTGTGCGACTTGGTGTGGGGCAGTCTATATCCTCAAAACGAAATGGACAAGGAGGCGGAAGTGGTGATAGATGAAATAGAAAGCTACAACGACTCACCATCCGAACTAATCTTTGATGACTTTGAGAATCTGATCTTCGACGGTCACCCTTTGGCTCGCAACATTCTGGGTCAGGCGGATCATTTGCGGACTTACCGCAGTGCACACCTCAACGACTTTGCCAATCGGTTGTACACTCCACGCAATGCCGTCCTGTTTGTCTACGGACAGATAACACTGAAAGAGGCCGTACAACAAGTCACCCGGGCTTTGGAACGCGTAGCCCGTTCACTGCCGGACGGACACCCCCGCCAACAATCGCTCAGACGTACAGACGCCCCATCTCCCATCAGCAACGAGGAGCAGGCACGCACAGCTCCTGCCCATTACAGTCCTCGCGAACTGACAGTGGACAAACAGACCCACCAAGCACACGTGATGATGGGCACACGAGCGTATCCCGCCACTGACCCACGTCACCTGAGCCTGTATCTGCTCAACAACATACTGGGCGGCCCGGGTATGAACTCACGCCTGAACCTGAGTCTGCGCGAACGACGCGGACTGGTGTACACCGTGGAGAGTAACCTGACTACCTACACCGACTCCGGACTCTGGTGTGTCTACTTCGGATGCGACCCGAAAGATGTTTCCCTCTGCCGAAAATTAGTACTGAGCGAACTTAGGAAACTAACCTCCGCCCCCTTGTCCAAAAACGCATTGGCAGCCGCTAAGAAGCAGATCAAAGGACAGATAGGTATCTCATACGATAATTCCGAAAGTGTGGCCCTGAGTATGGGTAAAACGTTTCTGCACTACAACCGCACCCGAGATCTACAGCAACTCTATAACAAGATTGACGCACTGACAGCCGAGGATTTGTTTGAGGTGGCCTGTGAACTGTTTCGTCCGGAAAGACTCGCCACGTTGATCTACAAATAATCCCTGAGCGGGTTCAACCGCCTCTTCAATACCCTCACACCACTCTTCCGCCATAGCCCTTGATGTAACCCGAAAGAGCGTATCCTGCACGCTGTGTCAACTGCAGGATACGCTCAAGGAAATGTCGTTTGCAAACGAGAGAACTATGCTTACCTTACCACAAACTTACGACCGTTACCGATATATATCCCCTTCTTCAACTGTCCTTCATCGTGGCGCATGCCAGCCAGATCGTAAATTGCAGACGGAGACTTTTCCTGTCGTTCGGCAATGAGTTGTCCTACGTGATCAGGCACATCGGAATGGTTCAACACGCTGTACAACCGGAAATTGTCTATCTTGAACCACGTCTCGGAAGGCGCGTTGTCGGTAGCTACACCAATGCTGAACGGTGAGGTGCAATCCGATATACTGAAATCCAAATTGAGCGTTTGCATGGGATAGGTGTCGCCACATCCGGGACTCATTACCTGATCTTTGAAGAAAGCGGTATTGTCTCCGGCAAACAAACGTTGATCGCCCACACGGGACACCGACAGGTTGCGGTTGGAAGCCTGCATATCCACCGTCAGTTTGTACTGTCCCTGCGGTAACGTAATATTCTGATATATGACAGCCGACTTACTGTTGCTTGAGTCCCATACACCAAAGATATGAGAGCCGTCGGTAGCCTCGGGATCACCGTTTCCACCGCCCATGTTCACTCCACTCCACGACGTGGTGGTCTCCACAATCCATCCCTCCGTTCCATTCTGCTCAAAAGACGGATTGACGATATATTCCTGAGTGATATCGTGCAATTCTACCGGGGTATCCGTCTCATCCAACACCACTTTCACTTCCTCGCCATTATACGTAACCATCGCATTAAAACGTGATTCATGTCCGTCTCCGATTCCCCTGTGTGTGGATACCAGGCAAATATTGAACGTGCGCACATCCAGCATTCCATCAAACGCCCCCTTGCGTTCACCGATAGTCAGAGTGTGCTTGTCCTCGTCCCAAACAAAAGGAATCTCAGAGTAACGGCCTTTCTCATAGTTGTAATTGTCATTCTCGTCTTCATAGAGTACGAAAGTTCCATCCTGTCCCGGATATACACGAATCTCCAGATTATCCCAATTCCGTTCGTTACTATACTGCACATCGGGTCCCCATGGCAGGATGGTTCCGGCTTTCACATAAAGCGGTATAATATCCATGGCGGCTTTCTTGTTTACGGTCTGTCCGCCCTCCATCGTCTCTCCCGTCCAAAAGTCAATCCACCGTTGATCGGCCGGAAGATATACATCGCGGCTGTCAGCCAGGTCTTTTACCACCGGAGCCACAAGGAAGGATTGCCCGAACATGTATTCGTCGCACACGTCATATCCCTGCCTGTCGGCGTTAAAGGCCACTGGAAGCGCCTGCATGAACGTTCTGTCGGCCGTGGTGACCTGCCAGGCCGTACTGTAGAGGTAGGGCAACAGACGATAGCGTAGTTTCACGTATTTCAAGATATGATCGAAATCGCCAATGCCATCACCGGCCTGTCCAAACTGATAGATCTCGCGCGGTGTCCCATCGCCATGGAAGCGCATCATGGGGCAGAAGCAACTGAACTGTGTCCAACGCATGTAGAGACGGCGCCAGTCGGCATTGGTCACGCCACCCCGGTAGCCACCCACAAAGAAAGCTCCCGTATCGCTATTCCAATAAGGAATACCCGTCACCGAGAAGTTGCAGGCCGCCGGTATCTGCCGGGCAAAATTCTCCCAACTGGCCGTCACGTCGCCACTCCACGTATTCGCTCCGTAACGCTGCTGTCCGGCAAAGGCCGAACGCGTCATGATGGACACACGCTTACCGGCCAGATGTGTATCACCCAAGGCCTCGGCTGCCCGATGATGATCATGTACGCCCCCTACAGTGGCCAAAGGAAAGGCATTGCGCAACGAGCGCCAGGTGCGGCCTTCGTGACTCACACAGTCGAAATCAGCGTCACCCGTAAGCGGCCGATAATCCGGCTCGGTGGAATCCATCCAATAAGCATCAAGCCCTTTCGAAATAAGTCCGTTGTAGAGATACTTCCAATATATGTCACGCCCTTCTTCGCTGTAGCAGTCGTAAGGCCGTATTCCGTTGTTCCAAGGATAAGAGTTTGCCGTCAGCAAGAGTCCTTTGCCGTTCAGTTCGGCATAGGGTTCGGTGGCCGGACCGAAGTTGGCCCAGATGGAAATCATATATTTGGCGTTGTTAGCATGAATCATGTCTATCATCTCCTGATGATTGGCAAACGTGGGATTAAGATAAGCCAATGCATTCCAATGCGCATCGTCTCCCCAATACTGCCAATCCTGTACAATGCAATCCAATGGCACGCCCAGCTCGCGATATTGCTTCACCACGTCCATTACTTCATCGGCACTCGTGTAACGCTGTTTGCTCTGATAGAGACCGAAATTCCACAGAGCCGGCATCGGACTATGCCCCGTGAGCCGGCGCATGCAGGCCAACACCTCATCACTGGTATCACCGGCCATCACATAGTAGTCTATCTCGTTACCGGTGGAGGTGAAACTCGTACCCTCCTCACCATCGGCAAACGTAGTGGGCGAATAGTTGTCCCAAAAGAGCGAATAATTTTTGGAAGACTGGAAGAAAGGGATGCACACCTTCATGTTATCCTGTTCCAGCTGATAAGTTCTCCCACGCAAGTTCAAAGCGCCGTCCTGTATCTGTCCCATACCGAATATATATTCGTCGGCATCGAGGGTAAAGCTGTTTTTTACCTTATAGCTATCGAAGGATCCGTCCTTGGCTGGCGTGAATGTGGCGGCATAGTCCTGCTCCGCCAACAAGACGGTTCCATCCGTACGTCGAATAGTGAATGCAGCTTTAGCAAGGTCGTAGGTGACACACAGACGGGCTCCATTGAGGGTGAGCACTCCTTCGGCCTCCTCTACGGTAAAATCAGTCCTTTCCATCGACGGAAGCACCACTGAAAGGCTACGTTTGTCCACCGTTTCCGACTTTGACTTGCAGATACGCACGATGTCATCGGCATGAAACGTCAGACGGATGTACTCATCGTTCCAAGTCGCCAATATCCCGTTGTCTGTCCGTACATAGCTATATGACGGACACTCGTGGCGATAGTCCTCAATGAGCCGGGGGAGTTTATCGTAATAAAGGTATACCGTAGCATAATCTTCGCTGTCCACGGTCTGCAACATGTTTTCCGCTTCTTCCATGAAAGTCTTCAGTTCGCTGCCTTCAACAGGCTTGAGCTGACGGGCTTCCTCCACAGCAGCCTGCACGGCAGTCTTCAATTCCGCAGTCATAGATTCTGCCGTATAACCCAGTTGACCGATCATTTCAGGCCATTTCATCGCTACTTCATACACATTGTTGTAACTGATATCTGTCAGCGTGGCCGATGTGCCGGTGGCTGCCGTCAATCCCATAGCCATGATAAATTGCGCTCCACGAGCCGAAATATTGACTACAGGCGAGTCGAACACATTGCTCCAACCGAAATCATTCTTCAAGTTCCACAACAACACGGTTTTTCCATCTGCACGGACCGTAGTCAAAGCCGGCACGTACTGACTGTTGCGATTCTGTCCGTTCCACCACCACAAGCGGCTCTTGGTTGCATCGGTACTCAAATTGGTACCCGTCACCGCCATCCACACACGATCGTTGGGAATGACATAGGCATTGTCCTTGCTCTTGTCCATCTGAAAAGCAATGTTCTGATTGCCGACATTGCCCCGGATGGTGAAAGTGTTGGCCTCATCGTCATAGCTGAAGGCCGATTGAGGCGCCCGATTATCGTCGGTGGATATATAATCCCGACAGGCAAACCCGAATGGTTGCTGTGCACTGGCATCGTGCACATGGAGTGCCATCATTGCCGCGAAGGCGACTCCTGAGATTGTTGTAAAGATCTGTTTCATCATGACATTAAATAATGTGTTGTTTTCCGATTGCAAGTTTACACAGAAACCGGCAAGCAGAAGGCACACAAATGATGATTCGGATGGTACAAATGTTGAAAACGTCCCGTTACACCGCTGTTTTCGTATATTCGGAAGGCTTGCATCCATACTCCCGCTGGAAACATCTGCTGAAATAACCCGGCGAACTGAATCCGGTGGCCTCCGCCACTTCGGCAATGGTCTTATCACCCTGTTCCAACAGTTGTACCGCCCTACGCAGACGTATCATGCGGATAAAGGCCACAGGCGACTTATCGAGAATGGATGTGAGTTTTTTATACAGCCCCGAACGCTCCATGCAAATATCGCGACTGAGCTGTTCCACGGAATAAGCAGAGTTGGACAAGTTGCGTTCCACAAGAGCCGTGGCACGATTTAGGAAGTCCAGTTCTGCCGCACTCATAACCGGCTTCTCCATCGGTTCTTCCCGCTCTGTAAGCACCACATTCACGGCATTCTCATACTGATTGCATTTCTCTATCAGATTCTGTATACGCAGGAGCAACCTGTCTTCCCGGTTTCTGCGTTCGGCGCGACGACGCAAACGACGGGCATAGAGCCATAGCATCAGCACCATCATGACCAACAGTGTCATTCCATAACCGATATACGCCACTGTCGAAGCCCACCACGGCGCATGTATCACAAACGTTACGCGACGCACACCACCGTTCCAGCGTCCCTCGTCCGACGAGACCATCACCTCCAGTTCATATAGACCAGACGGCAAATTCACATACGACAATCGCAGACGTCCCCGATCGTCCACCAGCTCCGGATGGCTGTCGGCTGTGGCCTCGCACCAAATGCCACGTCCCATACGGTAACGATAAACTACGCGTCGGGGATGCACATATTTCACCGGCGAGAAGAGAAAAGAAGGTGCATTGTCGGTATGCTCCAATTCCAGATGTTCCACAAAAGGTGCGTCCAAAGGCAAAAGCCCATTGTCCGCATCGGCTCTGCGCCCATGAAGCGATACGGAAAGCAACACGGGCGTGAGTGCAATGTCCCGCTCATACGTGTCGAATATGCCACTGAGAGGAGATGAATAAAGCACACCCTGATTGTAACTTCCCAGCCAAATACCTCCCTCACGATCCTGACACACCGTATTGAATCCGGCGGCAAACTGAGTGCCGTCCGGCAACCGGAGAGACTCAAGCCATGTGCACTGCTCACTGCTCAGATTGTACACAAGATAGCCGCGGGAGGTGGAGATATAGGCCACACGGGAGGGTGTGACCACCAGAGTATGATAAAGTTCTGTGCTCTCAAGCAGAACGTTCCAGGATAATTCACGAGGATCGAAAGAGAGAAACACGGAACCTCCGTTTCCGGTGCGCAATTGATAAAAGATCCCGTCAGCGGAACGAACGGTAAGGGACGTCAGAGCACAACGTGCACACAAATCATCTCCATAAGCCGGACACACCGAAATCAACTTCCCGCTCTCCGACTCAAACACCACAACTTCCCCTCTGTGGGTAAACACACAGACACGCTTATCCATCACATCGATATCCTGCACCTCGCCTGCACCGGAAGGCATGGCAAACACCCTGTTGGTGCGACGATTAATGATCGTGTCACGACTCACACACCAAAGGTCCTTATCGGAATCCACAAAAAAGTCCTGCACGGAAGAAAGAGCCAGAAGAGAGTCGCAGCGAGGTATAAAACGGAGCGTGCGCAAATCCAAACACGATACGGTGCCCAGATTCTTAATCCAGCAACGATAGTCAGCGTCTACATAGAGATGGGTATGACCACGGTAACCGGATATAGAGGACTCGAAAACCGGATCACGACGTATACTGCGAAAGGAAATTCCGTCGTAAAGATTCACGTAACCGGAGGACACGAACACCATGCGCCCGTCCTCCAATTGCATCATCTGCATCACGTCCATGCCTTTCAAACCTTGTTCATCGGTCAGTGTATACCAGGTCTTTTCCGCACGTATAGACAAGGAATACATCCATATTCCCATGCACAAATACGTAATATAAGTCCATCTATTCATCTGCCATACACTTTATTTGAAAAAGAATGGTTGTGCTTCCGTTCACTTCTTCCGAACCACATCACCGCAAAAGGAATCACGGAGCACAAACAAACTTTCCGGTCCCATATTGAAGAGCAAATCCGCCACACTCAGATTGGGACGGAAACCATGTTTGTCGGCAAACACTTGATAATAGGATACGGGACGGAAATCCGTATCTTCCGCAATCTCCACCTTAGGAGATAACAACGAACGGCAATCATCGGCCGTTTGTCCGGATGGCACGGCACCGAACCCTTGCGTCTCCATCCACAAGGGTTGCACATCAAGCAGTTCGCACACCTTGTGGCAAATAGCTTCGTTGAACTCATAAAGAAACTCCCATTTGTCCGTGTAGAACCGCCGTATGTCATCGGCATAATATTCAAAATAGGGACTATTACGATAGGCACTCTCCAAGGCATTCCAATGCAGATGACGCCAATTGCCATGATCGGATATACGAATGTCACGGATGGAACATTTTTCCGCATCGGGCTTCACCACGGGCACGGTGAGCACCTGAATGCCGGACGGAGAATCAATGACACAACGGTTTCGGTAGGTTTGTTTCACATAGTGCTCGCAAGCCTCCAGACACACCTGCGGATAAGCATACAGACGGGCATAATACTGCACAGGTCCCCAATAGGCCGTAGATAGAAGAACTGTTGATTTCATCATAACTTTTGCTTTGAAAAGACATTCGCTAAGGGAGCGGGGCACCGATGCGGTCGCGACGCAAAGAACGATACCAGACCACGTCTGGATCGAGCGAATAAAGCACGCGGGAAAGACGACCGATAAGGTGGGACTCAGGTACAAAACCAAACACCCGTGAATCCCTGACAACAGATGAGTCCGAAGTAGATGCCATCCAATAGAAATCTTGTTTGAAGCGATAGCGGGAATACAGTTTGCCGGACACACAAAGGGAATCATCAATGGCCGCGGCCTTGATACCTTCGTGACCGTTTATAGCCGCAGCATAGAGCGGAGCACTCCAGGCCTCCACTTTCAGCACCTGGCCTTTGGCCGGCACAACCACAGGCCAGCGTGTTGCAACAGACAGACTGTGTTGCAACGAGGGATTACCATCGGCATCAAACCAAAGTGTATCTCCAGGCAGAGCCAGACAGCGCCCCACAAAAACCTCACGGCGGTCAAGCGGTACGGTCTGTGCACAAGCCGGATTGTTGAAAGCCACCCAATGACCACGCTCCACAGAGGTCAGCCCCAAACGCTTGTACCCCCACCAGCGGGACCACGGAAAGCGCACTCCGTAAGCCACACGCGACACCCACACACGATCGCCCGCCCACAAGACAGGACGCTCGCCGTCGGCCGGAATCACAAGCATCATGGCGAAAAACAGACGCACACACATCACCGCCACACAAGCGGTAAGCAGCGCCATCAACAATCCTTTATAATGCTTCACATTGCAGTTTGTTTTTATTTAATGTCGTCCACCCAACGGAACAGCCGGTTCCACCGTACATGCCCATCCATCCATCCTCTGTCTTTGTCCAACGAAAGCCAGATGATGACAGGCTTGCCCACAATGTGGTCTTCGGGCACGAATCCCCAATAGCGGGAATCGAGCGAGTTGTGACGGTTGTCGCCCTGCATCCAATAGTAGTCCATCTTAAAGGTATAATACTCTGTTTTCTCTCCGTTGATGAGAATGTCTCCGTCATCAGTCACTTCCAGCGTGTTGCCTTCATATACCCGGATGGGACGTTCGTAGACCGGCAGATTGTCGAGGGTGAGTTTCAAAGTCTTTCCCTTGGCCGGGATCCACACCGGACCGTAGTTATCTCTTGTCCAACAGGTGTATCCGTTGAGAGGATAGATGCCATCGGTACTGTCGTCTTCTTCATAAACCAAACTCTCCACCAGATCGGGACGATCCATCAGAGCCTTGCAGGCTACCTGAGTAAGAGGCAATGTACCCGAGTGACGCCAATTCTGCAAGTCCTCCTGACTGATTCCCAACTCCCGCACCAGTTCTTCCGGCAAACGCTGCTTCAGCACCAATCTATAACTGTACTGCACATTGTCCGGTTCCTTATTGGGTTTCCCGTCAAGATAGATAATGTGATCCTTAATCTGCAGAATCTGTCCGGACAACCCCACACAGCGCTTCACATAATTTTCACGCCGATCCACAGGACGCGACAATATTCTGCCATACTCCGCCGGATGCTGCCGCAAATAGTCGCGTCCCAAGGTGTACACGTAATTGTAGTAACGGCGACGGTCGGTCTGCGACATGTTGTTGGGCAAGGGCAGCGAGGGGTTCACCTGAGCCGACAGTTGCTGGCCTATGCCGTAACACATGCCGTAGTAGTCCATGGCCTGATACATCGGATTGCTCACCACGGTGTCGCCGGCCGGATAGTTGAACACCACGATATCGTTGAGCGCCACGGGATGCCCGCCCTTCACGCGACGGTAGTCCCACTGCGGCCATTCGATATACGACTTGCAGTCCAGCACGGGCAGGGTGTGCTGCGTGAGCGGCATGGACAGGGGAGTCTGCGGCACACGAGGTCCATAGGCCATCTTGCTCACAAACAGGTAGTCGCCCACCAGCAATGATTTCTCCAACGATGATGAAGGTATGGTGTAGTTCTGAAAGAAGTAGATGTTGACGAAATACACGGCCACCAAGGCAAACACTATGGCGTCCACCCAGCTCATCACCGTCCGCGTGACGGGATTCTCCAGGTCTTTCCACCATCCCCAGTTGATTTTGCGTGTGATGTAGGCGTCGAATATAAACGGTACGACCAGCAGTCCCCACCAGCTTTCCACCCACAGGAGGAAGGCCAGATAGAGTACCATCACCGTGGCCATCGTTGCCCACTGGCGCCACGTGGGCTTCTTATTCTTTTGTTCCATGATATTGCGCGGTTAAAATTGAAATAAATCGTCCATGGTGAGCAGCCCCGTATGGGTGGCGGTGTATTCGGCGGCCAGCACGGCTCCCAGTGCGAACCCCTGCCGGCTATGCGCATCGTGGGTAATGGTGATGCTGTCGGCCTCGCTGTTGTAGGTGATACTGTGTATGCCGGGCACCTCATCGCGGCGGATGCTGTTGATGGGCAGCTCGTCGGCCGCACAACGGTCGGTGCCGCTCAGGGTGCCGTCCGGAGCCAGCAATGTGCCACGCGTCCAGCGTACCTTGCGGTCGATATGATCCAGTATGCCTTCGGCCAATGTGATGGCCGTGCCGCTCGGCGCGTCCAGCTTGTGCACGTGGTGCACTTCCTCCATCTTCACGTCGTAGGCGTCAAAGCGGTTCATGATGCGCGCCAAGTATTTGTTGACCGCACTGAAGATGGCCACACCCAGACTGAAATTGGAGCTCCAGAAGAGCGTGTGCCCCTCCTCGGCGCACATACGGCGCACGTCATCGCCGTGGGCGTCCATCCAGCCCGTGGATCCGGACACCACTTTCACTCCCTGGCGGAAGGCCTTGAGGTAGTTGTCGTAGGCCACATGGGGCGCGGTGAACTCGATAGCCACCTCCGCACTACGGAAAGCGTCTGTGTCGAAATCCTGTTGATTGTCCACATCGATAATGCACACTATCTCATGCCCCCGGCCAATGGCTATCTGTTCAATCATACGGCCCATCTTGCCGTATCCTATCAGTGCTAATTTCATGTTTCTACAATAAATTCTCTCGCAAAGATAGGGATTTGTGCTGAATTTCATTACATTTGTTACATATTTTATCCTTCTTTACCCTTGCAAGCCATGGAAAAACTGTTGCATTACGTCTGGAAACACAAAATCTTCCCGCTTACACCTTTGCATACGCTTGATGGCGAACCGCTGGAGGTGATTGATCCCGGACTGCCGAACACGAATGCCGGACCGGACTTCTTCAACGCAAAGATCAAGATAGACGGCACACTGTGGGTGGGCAATGTGGAAATTCATCACACGGCAAGCGACTGGCAGGCACACGGTCACGAGAGCGATCCCTCCTACAACAACGTGGTGCTGCATGTGGTGGAGAACAACGACACAACCGTAACCACACAAGACGGAAAACCGGTACCCCAACTCACATTGCCCATACCGGACTACGTTCGCAACAACTACGCACGGTTGAATACAACCGACCGTTATCCGCGCTGCTACGAGGTGATACCCAGGCTGGACCGCCTGACCGTGCACAGTTGGATGAGCGCACTGCTCTGCGAACGATTGGAGACACGGGCCGCCAAAGTGACGGAACGCGTGGATGCACTGAGCGGAGATTGGGAAACAGCCTTTTTCGCCACTCTGGCACGCAACTTCGGCTTCGGCCTCAACGGAGACGCCTTTGAGTTATGGGCACGCCACATGCCCCTGTCGGCCGCAGCCAAGCACCGTGACAACCTGTTTCAGATAGAGGCACTCTTCATGGGACAGGCCGGACTGCTGGATCCGGAAGCCGTGCCGTGCAACTGCCGCAACGAGGCCACAGACGATCCTTACTTCAAACACCTGGCCGCCGAATACCACTATCTGGCACATAAGTTCAGCCTCACGCCTCTCTCCCACCACGAATGGAAGTATCTGCGCCTCCGACCGCAGAACTTTCCCCACATCCGATTGGCTCAAATGGCCCGGCTCTACCATAGGGGAAACGCTTCGTTCTCGCGCATCTTGGAGACATCCGAAACGGACAGGCTACACGAGTGCCTGCAATGCGAGCCTTCCGAGTATTGGGAGACACACTACATGTTCGGCTGCCCCGGACGAAAGAACCACAAGCATCTCAGCAAGGCTTCGCTCGATCTGATTATCATCAACACTGTGGCACCCGTTGTCTATGCCTACGGATTGCGGCACGGCAACGAAACTCTCTGCGACCGGGCCATGCTTCTGCTGGAACAACTGAAAGCCGAGAACAATCACATCATACGCCAATGGAAGGAATGCGGACTGACCGTGCAAAGTGCGGCCGACAGCCAAGCTCTCATCCAACTGCGGCTGGCCTATTGCGACAAACGCGACTGCCTGCGCTGCCGCTTCGGCTATGAGTATCTGAAAACCAAACAGACTTATTTTCCCCAATAAATGAAAGAAATGTATACCTATGAGTTGCGCATGAAAGTACGCGACTATGAATGCGACCTGCAGGGCATCGTCAATAATGCCAACTATCAGCACTACATCGAGCATGCCCGCCACGAATGCCTGCTTGAGGCCGGCATCAGTTTTGCACGCCTCCACGAGGAAGGTACGGACGCCGTGGTGGCACGCCTCAACATGGCCTTCAAGACTCCGCTGCGCAGCGGCGATGAATTCGTATGCCGGCTCTACATCCGTAAGGAAGGCATCAAGTATGTGTTCTATCAGGACATCTTCCGCCTGCCGGACATGAAGTGTGCCGTGCGCAGCCAGGTGGATACGGTATGTGTGATGAACGGGCGTCTGGCCGAATGTCCCGAACTGGACGAGAAATTGGCCGCAAAGCATTTACTCATCACCGAATAACGTGCCCCACTCATCGTGAACGAACAAGAAACTCTCTGCTGCATGGCACTCAGTCGTGTACTTCACCTCAACTCACTCCACCAGCAGACACTGATACGCGCGGCAGGATCGGCCACCGAACTTTACCAGCAGCGCCACAACCTGAATGAGTTGGTGCCACAGGCTTCCACCCGACTGATGGAGGCGCTACAGGAGATGGACACACAAATGGAACGAGCCAAAGAGGAACTGGACTTTGCCCAAAAGAACCAGATACGCTGCCTCACTTATGCCGACGAGGACTATCCCCAGCGCCTGCACGAGTGTCCCGATGCACCCATACTGCTCTACTACCGGGGCACACGCGACCTGAACGCACAGCGCATCGTGAGCATTGTGGGCACACGTCACTGCACGGAATACGGCAAGGACATCTGCCGCCATTTGGCCGAGGACCTGAGCCGGATGTGTCCGGACGTGCTGGTGGTGAGCGGACTGGCCTACGGAGTGGACATAGAGGCACACCGCCATGCACTGGCACAGGGACTGGACACTGTGGGCGTGCTGGCTCACGGACTGGATCAGATTTACCCGCGCATCCACCGCAGCACTGCTGTGGAGATGACCCGCCACGGCGGTCTGCTCACGGAGTTTATGACCCGTACCAATGCCGACAAAGTGAACTTCGTGCGCCGAAACCGTATTGTGGCCGGTATGGCGGATGCCACCATTGTGGTGGAATCTGCCGCCAAAGGAGGCGCCCTCATCACAGCCGAGCTGGCCGAGGATTATCACCGGGACGTGTTTGCCTTCCCCGGACGCATCACCGACCCCTATTCGCAGGGGTGCATCAATCTGATACGCACAAACCGGGCCATGGTGGTGACGGGAGCAGAGGACATCGTGAATGCAATGGAATGGATTTCCCAGCAGGCAATGGATAAGGCGCGTCGGCAACCTATACAGCGCGACCTGTTTCCCGATCTCACCGACGAAGAGGCCACCGTGATAAACAGCCTGACCGGCTGCGACGACAAAACCGCCAATGCCTTGGCCATCGAGACCAACATGCCCATCCACAAAATCAGCGCACTCCTGTTCACGCTGGAGATGAAAGGAGTGGTGAAGATGCTCAACGGAGGTCGATACAAACTGTTGAGGTGAAGAAAAGAACGCAACATGAAAAAGCGCACTGCACAGGCCAATTATGCATAAACCGAAAGATGGAACGCCCAAGTCTTAAGCGTTCCATCTTTCGGTTTATAGAGAAAAGGGGCGGTAAAAACAGGGAGAACGAGCCTCACGGTCCATCATACCCCTACTATTATGAGGATTGTTTCTTTTTACGCGCCACCTTTGTACCGGATCACTCTTAGTCATCCCATAGGCTGGAACTCCAGCCTATGCTTCCGTCTCCGTCCGTATCGTTACTCAGAATCTGAGATTCATCATCTACAGTTCCGTTTGTAATACTCATGTCCAAAAACATATCCTCCACTTCCAAGTCTATCACTGTCAAGGCTGGAGTTGTATATCTACTTTTCTTCATTGTTTTTCCTTTTTTTAGTCATTACTTGATAAATACCTTCTCGCCACGGCTGGTCACATAAATGCCCCGGGTGGGGAAATATACGCGACGACCGCTCAAATCGTAGTATTCCACAGCCTTGTCCGATGTGGCAGCGGCAACGCCCTCAATGCCGGTGACGAACTCATCGAATCGGATGCTGAATGCCGAAGCCGTAGTGGCGTTCTCCGGTTGCAGATAAGCCTTGAATCCGGGCACCACACCGGTGTTGTTCACACCGAAAGCCACACGGCCCTCCAACATGGCCAACACATACGATGTGCCGTTATCAATGTTGATTTTTGCCGTGGTGCCTTTCAATTGGGTGTTCACGCCATCCGGCAATGCAGGATTCTCTGCTGCTATGGGGAAATAATAGGTATCCTTTTCCGCCGACAATAATACCGGCAAATCGGCCGGAATCGTGCCGGTCAACTCTTCCATCACGAGCACGTTATTCTCCGCCGTTACACTCTTGGCATAATAAACTTTCACTCCGTCCGGTATGGTCAGGGCAACCGGTGCACAGAACGAAGCCCACTTGGCTGCGCTGACTGCTACAGGAAGAGATGTCAGACGTTCCACTGTCCACACAACACCATCATTCGCTCCATGTGTCTCGCTTTCAGTTGCAGCATTCTCTCCGGCTGCGAGATACTTCTGCCCATCGCTCAGGAAGGTGTAACCGTCGCCATCATTTCCGGCCTTCTTCACCGTCCAGATGTCAGCCTGTCCGACATCTCCGATCCGGCATACATTGTAAGCATACAGACCGCTCTTATAACTCAGCAGCCTTCTTTCGTTACCGAAATAAAATACCGTAGACAAATCATCTGTTCCGTCTGCCACCAACTCCATGTTGCTGCCGCTTGCAGAAGTTGTCAGACTGCGTCCCTGAGCATCCGTGATGTGATAGAACGTCTTGGTGGGAATGGCTGAATAGATTTCAAATACATGGCAAGAACTACCGCCATCGGCACTCGTATATCCGCGCAGTGTTTTCTGTCCGTTAACAGTTCGCGTGTTGATGTAATTGGTATCACCCTGCCGTTTCCATGCGAATCCTCCCTTGTTTGGCTCTGCAGAACGGTACAGGAAGAACACATTATTATCGTCTGTGGCAGACATTACAGAAGGACTGTCGCCGTTTGTTGCTTTGCGCAAGGTAACGGAACTTCCGGCTTCCTTATTGTAGATCTTAAATCCATTGAACGGATCGCCCACGAAAGCCCATCTGCGGACATCGGAGAAATATCCGCCGTTGATGTCGGCTGTAGCATATTTGGGCGTAATGATATCCTCGTCTGTAGCCACATAAGTCCACAGATATGCGCTTGTTCCATTAAGCACATCCTGATGTTCTGTATCATAACTGTGTATATCCATAGCATACCAAGTGGCCGTTTCAAAGCTTTCAGAAGGCGTGAAAGGCAACTCATAGGTGCATGGAATGTTCACTGTGTTATTTTCTTGGTCAACATCCGGAGTTCCCAACGTTACGAAATCAACCGGAGCAACAAGGTTTCCTTCCGGATCATAGTCGGCTGTTACCGTCTTCACCACCACACCGTCTACCGTATAGTTGACTGTGGCATCCCACATAACATTAGAATCTGCAATATCAAACTCAACCTGAGTAAACGTGAATGTACCGCCTGCATCGGCTGCAGAACTCTTATCAGTCCATACGCCTAAAACGTCATTTATATCATTAAGATGTGTATCAGTGGTTCCCAGCAGTTTGAACTGATATCCACTATTTGTATTCTGACGAAGCCCGAAAGTGGCACCCTCAGCTGTGAATACACAATGTTCTTTATTAGTATTGGTGACATAGAGTTTCTTGTTGGCGCCGGCACCACCATTGTAGATCTTAAAACCGTCAAACACATTGCCCGTGAAAGCAAAAACATTACGGGGACTTACACCATCGGGCTGAGCCGTCAGATTATCCACCTTTCCTGTTGTAGAATTATAACTCGGATATTTAGTGCTACGGATGGTCAGTGTATGCCAATTGACATTGGAATCGTATGCCCCGTCAATTGTACTCACCGCGAAAGGAAGGGTCTCCACTATTGTTGCATCAAAGGTGCCGCTGGCAGTCACCACACCTGTGGGAACCGTAAAGAACTGCGGACCGGAAGCAGCATCTTGTACTGTGGGATAAGGATCGCCCTCCATAACTTGATAAGGGCCACTTTCTCCCAGTTTGTTGCCATTGGCATCCTTCACGTTGTATGTGATGGTGTATACCGGCAAGTCAAGGTTGACCGGATAGATTTCCCATTTGTTATTGTCTCCGTTTGCATCATGCCACGTTACCATCTTATAATTTGCATTTTCTTCTGCCAGTTCTCCCAATCCGTCTACATCTATATAGTTACCGTTTGACGAGAGCTTAAAATTCCATATCCCGGCTTCTGCATTGGACTTTGCCACCAGCGAGAACGTTGATGCCTCAGACTCTGTTGTCGTCAAACCTGCTTCCTTAAAGTATCTTCCGTCACTTGTCTTCATTTTAAAACTGTTGGCGTCACCTTCTATCCGAAACAAATACATCTCGCCCATAGTCGACAAAACCAAATCATTCGCATTGTTCAAAAATACATAAGAAGGATTGGTCTGTCCGGCAAAAGCCCAACCCGAACGTGAGCCTACTGCCTTAACAAGATACGTTTGTCCTTCCACAAGGCGACTGGTTTCTTTTATTTTCGAACCACAATTGTACACCACTATCTCATAAAGATTGCAAACAGACCAGTTGCCTGGTCCATTTACAAATCTAATGCCACTACCCGTGTTATTTACATTAAGGTAAGTTTCACCCCCGCTTGTCGTAGCTGTTGTCAAGCGAATGGTTGTGGGATCAGAAGCATCTACCCCTGATGCCAAACCTGTAGGCACGTTAGAAGGTGCAGCAGCAGTAAACCAAGCAGCAGCGTTTTTTGCACCCAAGGTGGCATTCACAGCAGCACTACCGTTCCCCGTTGGCTGCTGGATATATCCGTTTTCTCCATCCTTCACCTTCCGCAAAGCAAACGCTGTTTCTTCGTCATTATAGACAATCTCAAAAGCAAACTCTTGCGAATAGGTGGCATTGGAGGCAGCACCCACCTGCACCCAATTGGTATTGTTGTCTGCAATACCCTTGATGGCAATATATTTGCCATTGGTTAATTGGCTCGGTATTAGCTTACCGGCCTGCGCCCACGCACTGCCCCATCCTATCAGCAAGAGCATTACGGCAAGAAATGTAAATTTTCTCATAAATGATAAGTTTTGATATAAATTATATTTGGTTTTTCCTTACGTTCAGCCAACCGCATTCAACGGTCTTACAGGCACAAATTACGACTCTACCCATAGTAAACAATACACAGACGATCCTCTTCTTTGCCTATAATTACACGGCAAAAGTAATAACAAAAGCTAAAATTACCCCCCGAAAGCTAAATGATGTTAAATAATGGTTTTTTACCCTCATTTTGGTGAAAAAGAGAATATAACTCTATGTTCACCCGAAGAAACAGAACTAAAAGACTGCTTTTTCATCAGTACCTATTGCATAAGGAAACGGATGAAACCCAACCAAGATATGAGAAAGAAAAAACGACATCATCAGGACAGAGAAGAGACCAATCGCCCTCTCCATCCTTACTGGAAAGGAATCAACGAAGGAAAGGTTCAATCGTCCAAACCCATTGAAATCTAAAGAGAAATGATGTACATAAGGTTCTGATAAGATTCAAAAACAGTTCATCCCATGTCTCTCATCGGATACCTTTATGTATGTATTATACCTCCAGGGGCGTAAGTTCTCCGGTGGTGGAATCCATGATATAACCTTTCACCACCACGTCAGCCGGCACAAGGGGATGATTGCGCACCAGGTCTACCGTCTCGAGCACGGCGGCCTCGGTGTCGTCGAAGCCATGGAGCCAACTGTCCAGGTCGATGCCGCAATGCTTCATCAGCTTGATATTCTGCTCGGAGATGCCGCGCTGCTTCATGTGGTGCTGCATCTCAGCGCTGTCCATGCCCTGCACGCCACATCCCGTGTGACCCACAATCATCACTTCCTGCACGCCCAACTCGTAGATGGCCACGAGCAGGCTGCGCACGGCGCTGTCGAAGGGATTGGTGATGACGCCTCCGGCGTTCTTGATAATCTTCACATCGCCGTTTTTGAAACCTAAAGCAGCAGGCAGGAGCTCCACCAGACGGGTGTCCATACACGTCACCACGGCAATCCTCTTGTCGGGATACTTGCTGGTGATGTAGTCCTCATAACGCTTCTCGGCCACAAAGCGGCGGTTGTATTCAAGAATCTGGTCTATCATAATGGTTCTTTCTTTAGATTGGTGTATCGTTGATATCCGACGGTCAAAGTTACTACTTTTTCGCGAAACAAAGCAATGGAATTACATCGGGAATATCTGGCCTCGGCTTTCCATTTCTTTCCAATGTTTGCAGAATTGGAAAGAATTGATTAGTTTTGCAAACATTCAAAACAGTAAGCATCATGATTGAAAAGGCTCCGAAAATAAGCGATTCAGAACTGCTACAGGCCATGATAATCAAGCCTGATGAGGAAACGGCACTTTGCGTGGACCAGATAAATGATGACTACGATTATTGGGACACCGCAAAATACAAACCGCGGCCAAAGAACTGCAGTGCCAAGAAATTATGGGCTTATGTGAAGGGTAGCAGGGTGAGCAAATACATTCGTGTGTGGGATAAGTATGGCATCTTGTTGCCCATCACCAACCGCATGCAACGGATGTGTCACGAGTTTGACATGAACTTCGGGGGCACATGGGGCACCAGCTCCATTTTACCCACCGAAAGCAAGGAACAGTTTTTGGTGAGTTCACTCATGGAAGAGGCCATCTATTCAAGCCAGATGGAAGGCGCATCCACCACCCGCAAAGCGGCCAAGGAAATGCTAAAAAACAAGATGACTCCCAAAGACAAGTCTCAGCAGATGATTGCCAACAACTACCAGACCATACAATTTATCACACAAAATAAAGAGAAGCCCCTATCAGCCGAACTGCTGCTGCAAGTGCACCGTCTGATGACAGAACGCACCTTGGAACGGCCCGAAGATGCCGGACGCTTCCGCACAAACGATGACGTTGTGGTGGAAAACGGCATCACACACGAAGTGGTTCACACGCCTCCGTCCAAAGATGACATTCCGCAGTTTGTGGACACGCTATGCCGCTTTTTCAACGACAGCAATCCCAGGGTTTTCATCCACCCTATCATCCGCGGCATCATCATTCATTTCATGATAGCCTACATCCATCCGTTTGCCGATGGAAACGGACGTACAGCACGAGCCATGTTTTACTGGTATATGCTGAAACAGGGCTATTGGCTCACGGAATACCTGTCCATATCCCGCGTGATTGCACGCTCAAAAAAATCGTATGAGAAAGCCTTTCTATATACCGAGGCTGATGATATGGATTTGGGGTACTTCGTGTCATACAACCTCCGGGTACTTGCCCTGTCCTTCAAACAGCTGCAAACCTACATACAGAAAAAGCAGAACGAGAAACGGGCTGCCAGCCTGTTCCTGCAAATCGATGGAATAAACGAAAGGCAAGCACAGATCATACGCCTGTATTACGACAACGCCAAGGAGGTATTGACCGTGAAAGATGTGCAAAACCGATTTCTAATCAGTCCCACCACTGCCAAAACTGACCTGATGGGACTGGTGGAACGTGGCATGCTTGACGAAATATCATTTAATAAAGTGAAGAAGGGCTACGTGAGAGGCGAACGGTTTGAGGAAGCCATAAAGAATTTATAAACAAGTCTCCGATTCTTTCCAATGTTTGCAGAATTGGAAAGAATTGGAGACTCATTGCATCTCCCAAAGCCATTCATCTCCCTTTGGAGCAAATTGCGCCACAAGAACCGAAGCACAAACAGACACCCAAGTAGTCAATTCTCCAGACATACAACCACACAAAACAGCAATACAAGAACAAAAAGAAAGCGTTTTACCTATCATCAAACAAACAAGGTAACACCATAAGGCGTGAGATTCGCCCGGAAAGCTACTTCCGATTCCCTGCCCGTAAATAATAGAAGGAAAACACGCTACTCCATGCCCCCACGTCGATGGATTCCGCACGAGAGAGGAGGCAAACAAAAAGCGCGGGCATGAGGCTCGCGCTTTTTATCTGTATTTCCCCGTTGGGGGAAGACGTTTCGATTAGTCGGCCAACTTAGCCTTGATGAACTCACGATTGAGACGGGCGATGTTGGAGATGCTCTCGCACTTGGGACATACAGCCTCGCAGGCACGTGTGTTGGTGCAGTTGCCGAAGCCCAGTTCGTCCATCTTGGCAATCATCGCCTTGGCGCGACGTGCGGCCTCGGGACGTCCCTGGGGCAACAGAGCCAGCTGGCTCACCTTAGACGAAACGAAGAGCATGGCCGAACCGTTCTTACAAGCGGCCACGCAGGCACCGCAACCGATGCAGCTGGCGCAGTCCATAGCCTCGTCGGCATTCTGCTTGGGGATGAGGATGGCATTGGCATCCTGGGGCTGTCCGGTGCGTACTGTGACATATCCGCCGGCCTGCATAATCTTGTCGAACGCCGTACGGTCCACCATACAGTCCTTGATGACGGGGAAACCGGCAGAGCGCCACGGCTCCACAGTGATTACATCGCCGTCCTTGAAGCGGCGCATGTAGAGCTGGCAGGTGGTGGCACCGCTGGCCGTCTTGCCGTGGGGCGTACCGTTGATGTAGAGCGAGCACATACCGCAGATACCCTCGCGGCAGTCATGGTCGAATACAAACGGCTCCTTGCCTTCGTTCACCAGTTCCTCGTTGAGGATGTCCAGCATCTCGAGGAATGAAGTGTCGCCGGGAATGTCTTTCATCTCACGCTCGTCAAAGTGACCCTTATCCTTCGGTCCGTTCTGACGCCAATATCTTAACTTAAATGATATATTCTTATCCATCGTTTTTCTGTTTTATCGTTGAACAAACCGTTGATTAGCTCTTGTAGTTACGTGTCTGAACCTTGATTGCCTCATACACGAGCGGCTCCTTGTAGAGCACGGGAGCCTTGTCGTCCGAGCCCTGGTATTCCCAGCAGGCCACGTAGAAGAAGTTCTCGTCGTCGCGCTTGGCTTCGCCTTCCTCGGTCTGATACTCCTCGCGGAAGTGACCACCGCAGCTTTCCTCGCGGTTCAACGCATCGTAGGCCACCAATTCGCCCATAGTGATGAAGTCGTTCAGGCGAAGAGCTTTCTCCAGTTCCACGTTCACGCCTTCCTTGCTTCCGGGGATGAACAACTGAGTCTCGAACTCCTTGCGCACTTCCTTCAACTTGGCCAGACCGGTCTTCAAGCCTTCGGCGGTGCGACCCATGCCCACATACTCCCACATGATGTGGCCGAGTTCCTTGTGGATAGAGTCGACAGACTTCTTACCCTTGATGTTCATCAGATGATCGATGAGGTCGTTCACCTTCTTCTCGGCCTCTGCAAACTCAGGCAGTTCGGTGGAGAAGCGGGGCACGGTGATCTGGTCGGCCAGATAGTTCTGGATGGTGTAGGGCAACACGAAGTAACCGTCGGCCAGACCCTGCATCAGTGCGGAAGCACCCAGACGGTTGGCACCGTGGTCGGAGAAGTTGCACTCACCGATGGCAAACAGACCCTTGATAGACGTCTGCAGTTCGTAGTCTACCCAGATACCGCCCATGGTATAGTGGATGGCGGGATAGATCATCATCGGGTTGTAGTACTTCACGCCGTTGATTTCCTTGGCCAGTTCGCCGGGGTTGACGTCGGTGATTTCCTCATACATGTCGAAGAGGTTGCCGTAGCGCTGACGCACGATGTCGATGCCCAGACGGTTGATAGACTCGGAGAAGTCGAGGAACACAGCCAGACCGGTGTTGTTCACGCCATAACCGTGGTCGCAACGCTCCTTGGCCGCACGTGAGGCCACGTCGCGGGGCACGAGGTTACCGAAGGCCGGATAGCGGCGCTCCAAGTAGTAGTCGCGGTCTTCCTCGGGGATGTCGCTACCCTTGATTTCGCCGGACTGCAGTTTCTTGGCATCCTCGATGTTCTTGGGCACCCAGATGCGGCCGTCGTTACGCAACGACTCGGACATCAGCGTCAGCTTGGACTGCTTGTCGCCGTGTACGGGGATACATGTGGGGTGAATCTGCACGTAGGCGGGATTGGCAAAGTAGGCACCCTTGCGGTAGCACTGCATGGCAGCCGAGCAGTTGCATCCCATAGCGTTGGTAGACAGGAAGTAGGCATTGCCGTAGCCACCGGTGGCGATTACCACTGCATGGGCGGCGAAACGTTCCAACTTACCGGTCACAAGATTGCGGGCGATGATACCGCGAGCGCGGCCGTCCACCATCACCAGTTCCATCATCTCGTAGCGGGTGTAGAGCTTCACCGTGCCGGCGTTCACCTGGCAGCTCAACGCCGAGTAGGCACCCAGCAGCAACTGCTGACCGGTCTGTCCCTTGGCGTAGAATGTGCGGGACACCTGTGCACCACCGAACGAACGGTTGGCCAGCATGCCGCCGTATTCGCGGGCAAAGGGTACGCCCTGTGCCACACACTGGTCGATGATAGCGTTGGACACCTCGGCCAGACGGTACACGTTGGCTTCGCGGGCACGATAGTCGCCGCCCTTCACGGTGTCGTAGAACAGACGATAGACGGAGTCACCGTCGTTCTGATAGTTCTTGGCAGCGTTGATACCACCCTGTGCGGCGATGGAGTGAGCACGACGGGGAGAGTCCTGAATGCAGAAGTTGAACACACGGAATCCCATTTCGCCCAGCGAAGCAGCCGCAGAGGCTCCGGCCAGACCGGTACCTACCACAATGATGTCCAGACGACGCTTGTTGGCGGGGTTCACCAGTTTCTGGTGAGCTTTGTAATTGGTCCACTTCTCGGCCACCGGCCCTTCGGGAATCTTGGAATCTATTATCTTAGTCATAGTTCGTATCTATTTTAATGATTCATGAAATTAAAATCAGCAGGCAGTGCAGCAGCTACCACCGAAGAATGTGAAATACAGAGCCACCACGAGGAACATCAGCATGATTACCGTAGAGTAGATGTTGCCGATGCACTTCCAGCGCTCAAACCAGATTTTGCCGCTCCAGCCCAACGTGTGCATAGCACTCCAGAAGCCGTGGGTGAGGTGAAGCCAGATGGCGCCCAGCCAGATGACATAGAGCACCGTGTAAATAGGGCAACTGAAGGTCTTCACGATGTAGTCGTATCCGTTGGTGGCCTCGATACCGCCCAGCATGGGATTGCCGATCAGCTCGGCAAACATCATGTTGTACCAGAAGTTCCACAAGTGGAGTGCCATGCCCAGCACCACGATGATGCCCAGCACAAGCATGTTCTGGGAAGCCCATTCCACCTTGCCGGGTTTGTCGGTCACGTCGTACTTGTTGTTGCCGCGCGCACGGTTGTTCTGGATGGTCAGCCAGAAAGCATAGATGATGTGAATTGCCACCAAGGCAGCCAGACCGAGGGTAGCCGCCACGGCATACCAGTTGGCACCCAGGAATTCACAAATCATGTTGTAGCCTTCTTTGGAGAAGAGAGCCACAAGGTTCATTGACGCATGGAACGTCAAGAAGAGGACAAGCGCGATACCGGTAACGGACATCACCACTTTCCTTCCGATAGATGAATCACATAACCACATAGATTGTTGAATTTAAATTATTTATAAAAAGAAAATTAATATTCTCGCACGCGTACCTACTTTTAGGTACGTGCAAAATTAATCTAAATACTCGATTGAACCAAAGATTTGCTTATGTTATTCCCCAAAAAGCATTACTTTTGCAACGGTTTTTAACAGCACAAGACTATGGTTTTCAACTATGACGTTGTGGTGGTGGGTGCAGGCCACGCCGGATGTGAGGCAGCCTCGGCCGCAGCACGGATGGGAGCAAAGACCTGCCTCGTCACCATGGACATGAACAAAATAGCACAGATGAGCTGCAATCCGGCCATCGGAGGCATTGCCAAAGGACAGATTGTGCGCGAGGTGGATGCGCTGGGCGGATTCACCGGCCTTGTCACAGACCGGACGGCAATCCAGTTTCGCATGCTCAACCGGTCCAAAGGGCCCGCCATGTGGAGTCCCCGCGCACAATGCGACCGAGGCAAGTTTATCTGGGCATGGCGGGAGATTCTGGAGAACACACCCGACCTGCACATCTGGCAGGATCAGGCAAAGGAACTCATCGTGGAGCACGGTGAGGCGGCGGGCGTGCGCACGTATCTCGACGTGGAGCTGCGGGCACGCTGCGTGGTGATCACCGCCGGCACCTTCCTGAACGGACTGATGCATATCGGACGCACCCGGTTGCCCGGAGGACGCATGGCCGAACCGGCATCCTACCATCTCACGGAGTCGATCACACGCCACGGCGTGACCGCCGGACGCATGAAGACGGGAACCCCCGTGCGCATCGACGGACGCAGCGTCCACTTCGAGGACATGACCGTGCAGGAAGGCGAAACCGACTTCCACAAGTTTTCCTTCCTGGGCGAACCGCGCCGCCTGAAGCAACTGCCCTGCTGGACGTGCTTCACCAATCCCGATGTGCATGAACGCCTGCGGCAAGGTTTGCCGGATTCACCGCTCTACAACGGACAGATCCAGAGCATCGGTCCGCGCTACTGCCCCAGCATAGAGACCAAACTGGTCACCTTCCCCGACCGGGAGCAACACCAGTTGTTTCTCGAGCCGGAGGGCGAATCCACACAGGAATATTATCTGAACGGCTTTTCATCGAGCCTGCCGATGGACGTGCAGATCGAGGCACTGCGAAAAATCCCCGCATTCCGCGATATAACGATCTATCGGCCCGGCTATGCCATCGAATACGATTATTTCGACCCCACACAACTTAATCACTCACTGGAATCGAAGATTATCCCCGGCCTGTTCCTGGCCGGACAGGTGAACGGCACTACGGGATATGAGGAAGCGGCCGGACAAGGCATCGTGGCCGGAATGAACGCCGCCCTAAAGTGTGGCGGCAACGATCCGTTCGTCATGCACCGCGACGAGTCGTACATCGGCGTGCTCATCGACGATTTAGTGACAAAAGGCGTGGATGAGCCCTACCGCATGTTCACTTCACGTGCCGAATACCGCATCTTGCTGCGACAGGACGATGCGGATGCCCGTCTCACCGAGAAATCATACGCTCTGGGATTGGCATCCACCGAACGCTATCAGGCATGGATGAAAAAGAAAGAACAGGTGGAACGAATCGTGGATTTCTGCGAAGGATTCTCCATAAAACCGGCGCTGATCAACGATGCTCTCACACGATTGGGCACCACTCCGCTCAACCACGGTTGCAGACTGAGCGAACTGATCAACCGCCCGCAGTTGTCGCTGACAAACCTCGCTCCCCATGTGCATGCACTGGATGAGTTACTGCGATCGCTGCCTGACCGCAAGGAAGAGATCATCGAAGCTGCAGAGGTGCTCATCAAATATCACGGATACATCGAACGCGAACGGGTGATTGCCGATAAAATGCAACGGCTGGAGAACATCCGCATACGCGGCCGGTTCGACTACGGGAGTATGAATTCGCTCTCCACCGAGGCCCGGCAGAAACTTGCGAAAATCAATCCTGAGACTCTCGCACAGGCCGGGCGCATCCCCGGCGTATCCCCCAGCGACATCAACGTCCTGCTGGTCTTATTAGGCCGTTAGCGGAAGCCTGTTTCACGTGAAACATTACTTAAATCAACAATAGATAAAATACTGGTTATGAATAATGAATTTCTGTTGAAGAACTTGCGGAACATACCGGACTTCCCCATACCGGGGATACAGTTCAAGGACGTCACCACGCTCTTCAAAAACAACAAGTGCATGAAGATTATGCTCAACGAACTGTATGAGCTGTACAAGGACAAAGGCATCACCAAGGTGGTGGGCATCGAGTCAAGAGGATTCGTTCTGGGCGCCGCACTGGCCGTGAAATTAGGTGCCGGATTTGTGATGTGCCGCAAGCAAGGCAAATTGCCGGCCGACACCCTGCAGGAAAGCTACATGAAGGAATATGGCAAAGACACCATAGAAATCCACAGCGATGCCATTGAAGAGAAAGACGTTGTGCTGATCCACGACGACCTGCTGGCCACCGGAGGTTCGATGAAAGCAGCCCACAACCTGGTGAAGAAGTTCCATCCCACCAAAACCTACATCAACTTCATCATCGAACTGACGGGCGAAGGACTCAACGGCCGGGAAGTGTTTGACAAAGACTGCGAGATAACCACACTGATACGGATCTGAGAACAGGACACCCTCTCCCGACGTGTGCGGGGCACACGGAACATACCGCAGCAACCGATGAACACGCGTTCATCCAAACGTTGATCGCAAGGAGCGACAGACCAACCGCCGACGGATGTTCCATGTGCCCCGCACCGCCTTATCAAACCCACCCCAAAACATTCTGCCATGACGCAAGAGGAGAAAGAAAAAACAGATGCTTACCTCAAAGGTATCGTGCTCAATCTGCCCGAACGCCCCGGTTGCTACCAATATCTCAACGACAAGGGGGAGATTATCTACGTGGGCAAAGCCAAAAACCTGAAACGACGCGTGTATTCCTACTTCAGCAAGGAACACACCAGCCGCAAGACGGCCATGCTGGTGAGCCGCATACGCGACATCAGATACATCGTGGTGAACACCGAGGCCGACGCACTGCTGCTCGAAAACAACCTCATCAAGAAGTACAAACCCCACTACAACGTGCTGCTCAAAGACGACAAGACTTATCCCTCCATCTGCGTCACCAACGAGTATTTTCCCCGCATATTCAAGACACGAAACATCGCACGCAACGGCTCCACCTACTTCGGTCCCTACAGCCACACACCCACCATCAACTCACTGCTCGAACTCATCAAGAAACTCTATCCGCTACGCACCTGCCATCTGCCGCTCACCCCCGACAGCATCCGCAACGGACGCTATCAGGTGTGTCTGGAATATCACATCAAGAACTGCCAGGGACCTTGCGTGGGCAAGCAGACCCACGAGGAATACATGCGCTACATCGCCGAAGCCAAGGAGATACTGAAGGGAAATACGGCCGAGATAGGCCGCCGCATGCTGGCCGAAATGCAACAGCTGGCCGCCGAACTGCGCTTTGAGGAAGCCCAGCAGCTGAAAGTGAAATACGACCTGATAGAGAACCACCGCTACCGCAGCGAGGTGGTGAGCAACGTGCTCCACAACATCGACGTGTTCGCCATCGAGGACGACGACAGTGTGGCCTACATCAACTACCTCCACGTGACCAACGGATGCATCAACCAGGCATTCACCTTCGAGTACAAGAAGCGGCTCAACGAGACGCGCGAGGAACTGTTGGCGCTGGGCATCGTGGAGATGAGGGAGCGCTACAAGAGCACCTCACGGGAGATCATCGTGCCCTTTGAGCTGGAGTTGCCGCTGGAGAACGTGACCCTCACGCTGCCCCAACGGGGCGACAAACGGAAACTGCTGGAGCTGTCGCAACTCAACGTGAAGCAGTATAAGGTGGATCGCCTGAAACAGGCCGAAAAGCTCAATCCCGAGCAGAAGAGCGTGCGCCTGATGAAGGAGATTCAGGAGCAGCTGAAACTGGACAGGATGCCCATGCAGATCGAATGTTTCGACAACTCCAACATCTCCGGAACAGACGCTGTGGCCGGATGTGTGGTGTTCAAGAAATGCAAGCCCAGCAAGGCCGACTACCGGAAATACAACATCAAGACGGTGGAAGGTCCGGACGACTATGCTTCCATGCAGGAGGTGGTGAGGCGGCGCTACAGCCGAGCCATGGAGGAAGGCGCTCCCCTGCCCGACCTGATCATCACCGACGGCGGACGAGGCCAGATGGAAGTGGTGAGACAGGTGGTGGAAGACGAGCTCCATCTGAATATCCCGATAGCCGGACTGGCCAAAGACGACCGTCACCGCACCCGCGAACTGCTCTACGGATTTCCGCCAGCCGTGATCGGACTGAAGCAGGACAGCCCGCTCTTCCGTCTGCTGACACAGATACAGGACGAGGTGCACCGCTTCGCCATCACGTTCCACCGCGACAAGCGCAGCAAGCACCAGGTGGCCTCCGAACTGGACCGCATCAAGGGCATCGGCGAGAAAACAAAGACCACCCTGCTGAAGGAGTTCAAGAGTGTGAAGCGGGTGCGCGAGGCTTCACTCGTGCAGCTGGAGGACACCATCGGAAAAGCCAAGGCCGAAATCATCTACGCCCACTTCCATCCGTAATCCCCACAGGGCGCGAGAGGGCCTTTTGCGACCCTTTCCGCGCCTTTCCGTTCCCTTCCGGCGTCCCCCTCGCCCGACGGGCTAAAAGCCCTCGACAGGCCCGGAATGAAGCCTCCCGAACTTCATTGATCAACTCATATCATCCCCACTCCACAAAGCCTTTCAAACATGGCCTCGCACAAATTCCGGAGGCATTGCCGCAGATGCGTTCCACGAGCACCCGGCAACGCTTCCCACCTGCCTCCGGATGCCTTTGTCACTGGCTCCGGAATGAGTTTGCCACCAGTCCCATCCGACGTTCCGGACAAGCCTCCGCCTTCCATCCGCATGGTCTGCCGACAATCATTCCTCTGATGTCAGGATAACGGTTTCCACACCGTTCCCTCCACCCTCCTTCTGCCCGTCAACCCACTATCGAAACACTGTCTGCCCCCTACCGAAAGCCTGTCCACCCCCTATCAAAAAGCAGTCAACCCGTCAGCAAAAAAGAGTCAACCCGCTACCCGATTTGTATTTGGTTGGACAACAAGGAATTACCTATCCATTCAAACGATTGTAAACAATAAAGAACAACATAGGAGGATTATTGACAAATTCATCTTGTTCTCACCTTAACACAACTCATAAAGTACCCAAGCAAGAAGCACGACAAATCACAGCCGTCTGTCTATCAGAAAGAGTTTGCAGAAAATTCCTTAAAAAACGGCAAGTACTTGCACATGTGCGATTTTTTCACGAATATTGTAATGCGTTTCCACGCATAGAGAAAGAGAACAGATATGAGAATCGTGATACAACGTGTGAGCCGTGCCTCCGTCACCATCGGTGGCACCTGCAGGTCGGCCATCGGCAAAGGGCTGCTTATCTTGCTGGGCATAGAGGAAGCCGACGGGCAGGAAGACGTGGAATGGCTGTGCCGCAAGGTGGCCGGACTGCGCATCTTCGACGATGAGGAGGGCGTGATGAACCGGAGCATACTGGATTGCGGAGGTGACGCACTGGTGGTGAGCCAGTTCACCCTGATGGCCTCGTACAAGAAAGGCAACCGCCCCTCCTACATCCGCGCGGCAGGACACTCCACAGCCATCCCGCTCTACGAGGCTTTCTGCAACACACTGAGCCATCTGCTGGGGAAACCCGTGGGAACGGGGGAATTCGGGGCAGACATGAAGGTAGACCTGCTCAACGACGGCCCCGTGACCATCTGTATGGACACCAAAAACAAAGAATGACACCATGACGATAGAAGAAGCACAGCAACGCGTGGACGAATGGATACGCACCTACGGCGTGCGCTATTTCAGCGAACTTACCAACATGGCCTGCCTGACGGAGGAAGTGGGCGAACTGGCCCGCGTCATGGCCCGGAAATACGGCGATCAATCGTTCAAGCCGGGAGAGAAGACCGACCCCTCCGAAGAGATGGCGGACATACTCTGGGTGCTCATCTGCCTGGCCAACCAGACGGGAGTGAACCTGACCGAAGCACTCGAAAAGAGCTTTGCCAAGAAGACAGACAGAGATAAAGACAGACATATAAATAACCCCAAATTGCAATTGAAATGAGCGAACATCATCATGTGCATGAAGCTGAAACCAGCAAGTATGAACAGGCCTTGAAGAAGTATGACATACATCCGGACGACGAAGCTGTGAAAGCGGAAGTGGCCCGCATCATCGCCGAGAAAGTGCCGCAGAACGACACACCGGAAGTAAAGAAATTCCTGTTGGGCAGTGTGGAACTGACAACGCTGAAAACGACAGACAGCGAAGAAAGCGTATTGAAGTTCACTGAAAAAGTGAACGAATTTGAAGACAAATACCCCGATCTGCCCCACGTGGCGACAATCTGCGTGTATCCCTGCTTTGCACAGATTGTCAGCCAGTCGCTGGAGGTGGAAGGCGTGGAGGTGGCTTGTGTGTCGGGCAGTTTCCCCTCTTCGCAGGCCGTGATAGAAGTGAAGGTGGCCGAAACCGCTCTTGCACTGAAAGACGGTGCCACAGAAATAGACATCGTGATGTCCGTGGGCAAATTCCTGAGCGGGGACTACGAGACCGTATGCGACGAAATCAGTGAACTGAAAGCCGTATGCGGAGACAAAAAGATGAAGGTGATTCTGGAAACCGGATGCCTGAAAACGGCCGGAAACATCAAGAAGGCCTCCCTGCTGGCCATGTATGCCGGCGCCGACTATATCAAGACGTCCACCGGAAAACTGGAACCGGCCGCCACGCCCGAAGCAGCCTATGTGATGTGTCAGGCCATCAAGGAATATTACGACGAGACAGGTATACAAATCGGATTCAAGCCGGCCGGAGGTATGAACACGATACACGACGCTTTGGTATACTACACCATCGTGAAGGAGGTGCTGGGCACAAAGTGGCTCACCAACCAATGGCTGAGACTGGGCACAAGCCGCCTGGCCAACCTGTTGCTGAGCGATATTCTGGGCAGCGAGACAAAGCATTTCTAAGATTCCGCCCGCGAAAAAACAAACGGCTTGCCGGGGGCGCATACCCTCCGGCAAGCTGTTTGTGTCATCTCCGGACAAGACTCTCTTGCAGAGCGTTCCCCGCCTCCCCCTACAACGTTCTGTCCACCACAAAATCCACATATCCGCGGAGGGCTTCGGCCACGCGGCTGTCGCTGCATTCCTCCAGCAGTGCGTGGCTGCGGAGCCTGTAATTCTCGATAGCCGCATAGGCGTACTCTATCCCACCCCTGCGCTTGGTGAAGTCTACCAGCAAGGCTATCTCCTCTTCCGTAGCACTGCCGTCTCTCACCTTCAGGGCCAACCGGCGCATATCGTCCGCGCCCGGCTGCGAGACTGCATACAGCACGGGCAACGTCAGTTTGCCCTCCTTCATGTCATTGCCGGTGGGCTTCCCCACCTCATCCTTGTAGTAGTCGAAAATGTCGTCCCGCAATTGAAAGCAGATACCGATGTTCTCGCCCAATATACGGGCACGCTCCACCTGCCACCCCTTGGCTCCGCCCAGAAGGGCACCGGCCTCGGCACAGATGGCAAACAGAGAAGCTGTCTTCTTGCGTATCACCTCGAAATAAGCCCCCTCCGAGAGGTCGGAAGACGATACATTGGACAACTGATGCAGCTCACCGTCGGACAGTGCCTGCCCCAACCAAGCCACACGCTCCACCATCTGCAGGCAACCGGTGAGCGCGGCATGGCGCAGAGAGGTGGAAAGCAAATAGTCGCCCACAAGAACGGCAGACTTGTTGTCCATCAAGGCATTGACCGACTGCTGTCCACGTCGCCGGTCACTTTCGTCCACCACATCATCGTGTACCAGACAGGCCGTATGGAGCATCTCCAGCGACACTGCGGCATGAAGCACGGCATCCGTTTTCCACCGACCGGCCTCCCGGGCCGACAGGAGCAACAACGTGGGGCGCATGAGTTTGCCACCTCGCTTCAATACGTGCTCCAGCGCTACTCTGAGCAAAGGATTCGTGTGGTGCATTTCCATCTGATACATGGCGCTGAAAGCCTCCAGACTGCCTTTTACAGGTTGCTGTATCCGTAACAATGAACTCATATCAAAAGTGTCGTTTGAGAGTGCAAAAGTACATAAAAAAACGAAAGTGGATAACTTTTTTTGAGTAAATTTACGGATAAAAACAACGGCTATATGGATAAACTGTTTCTTCTGGATGCTTATGCTTTAATATACAGGGCTTACTATGCCTTTATCAAGAGTCCGCGAATCAACTCGAAGGGTGTGAACACCTCGGCAGTACTGGGCTTTGTGAACACACTGGAAGAGGTGCTCACCAAGGAGAGACCCACCCACATCGGTGTGGCCTTCGACCCCGCCGGCCCCACCTTCCGCCACGAGGCTTATCCCGCCTACAAGGCACAGCGTGAGGAAACTCCGGAGGGTATACGCACGGCTGTTCCGTATATCAAGGACATATTGCGGGCCTATCGCATACCCATCCTGGAAGTAGCCGGCTTTGAGGCCGACGACGTGATAGGCACACTGGCCACACAGGCGGACAAACTGGGCATAGACACCTATATGATGACACCGGACAAGGACTACGGCCAGCTGGTGAGCGGGCACGTGAAAATGTACCGACCCAAGTTTGGCGACAAGGAGTTCGACGTGCTCGGTCCGGAGGAGGTGAAAGCAAAATACTCCATTTCATCGCCATTGCAGGTGATAGACCTGCTGGGACTGATGGGCGACTCCGCGGACAACATACCCGGTTGCCCCGGTGTGGGCGAAAAAACAGCTGTCAAGCTCATCACAGAGTTCGGCAGCATAGAGCAATTGCTGGAACAGACCGACCGATTGAAGGGAGCGTTGAAAAACAAAGTAGAGGGCAACATGGAGCAGATTCGCTTTTCAAAATTCCTCGCCACCATCAAGACGGACGTGCCCATCACGCTGAACATGGAAGCACTCCACACAGAAGAAGCCAACCGCGAGGAACTGCAACGGCTGTTTGAGGAACTGGAATTCCGAACCCTGCTCGACCGAAAATACAAAAAGGAGAAAACGGCCGCTTCTAAGCCCGATCCGCAAGGCTCTCTCTTTGCAGAATTCACGCCCGACGGACAGGAAGACGATAAATATTCAAATCTCGAAAGCTACAACAAGGAATACTCTACATATAAACTAATTGATACAGAAGAACAACGGTCTTCACTTTGTGATTTATTACTTACAAGTAAATTCATCAGTCTGGACACGGAGACCACCGGGACCGACCCGATAACGGCCGAATTGGTGGGCTTAAGCTTCAGTATAAAGGAAAACGAGGCTTTCTACGTGCCCGTCCCGGCAAATCGTGACGAAGCATTAAAGATAGTTAATGAATTTAAAAACGTCTACGAATCGGAACACATCCTCAAAATCGGTCAGAATCTGAAGTACGATCTGCTGGTGTTGCAGAACTACAGAGTGGAGCTACGTGGCGAGATGTTCGACACAATGATCGCCCACTACGTGCTTCAACCCGAACTTCACCACGGAATGGACTATCTGGCCGAAGCCTATCTCCACTACAAGACCATCCACATTGACGAACTGATAGGCGCACGGGGAAAGAACCAGAAGAACATGCGTGATCTGCCGCCCGAATCTGTCTATGAGTATGCCTGCGAGGACGCCGACATCACCCTGCGGCTGCGAAACATACTCGAACCCAAACTGAGGGAGGAAGGCGCCTACAACCTGTTTCACGACATCGAGATGCCGCTCATGCCTGTGCTGGCCTACATGGAGCGCAACGGCGTACGCATCGACACGGAAGCCCTGGCCGAAACCTCACGCCTCTACACCGCACAAATGCAACGCTTGGAAACGGAAATCCATCAGTTGGCCGGCGGAGAGTTCAATATCTCGTCGCCCAAACAGGTGGGTGAGGTGCTGTTCGACCGCCTGAAAATCATAGAGAAACCCAAAAAGACAAAGACGGGACAGTATGTCACCTCGGAGGATGTTCTGGAGTCACTCCGGAGCAAACATACCATCGTGGAAAAGATATTGGAGCACCGCGGACTCAAGAAGCTGCTCAGCACCTACATAGATGCCCTGCCCAAACTGGTGAACCCCGTCACAGGACACATCCACACATCGTTCAACCAGACCATCACTTCCACCGGCCGTCTGAGCAGCAGCAATCCCAACCTGCAGAACATCCCCGTGCGAAACGCCGAGGGAAAGGAAATCCGCAAAGCCTTCATCCCCGATCCGGGCTGCGAGTTCTTCTCGGCGGACTACTCCCAGATAGAGCTGCGCATCATGGCTCATCTGAGCGAAGATCCACACATGACGGAGGCCTTTGCCAGCAGACAGGACATCCATGCCGCCACTGCCGCCAAAGTGTACAAGAAGGATATAGCCGAAGTGACGCGCGAGGAACGAAGCAAGGCCAAGACAGCCAACTTCGGCATCATCTACGGCATCACGGTGTTCGGACTGGCCGAACGCATGAACGTGAGCAGAGCAGAGGCTAAAGAACTGATAGACGGCTATTTCAGCACCTATCCGATGGTACGCCAATACATGGACAAGAGCATCGAGACCGCCCGCACCAAGGGCTACACCGAGACTGTGTTCCACCGCAAATGTTACCTGCGCGACATCAACAGTCACAATGCCGTGGTGCGCGGATATGCCGAGCGCAACGCCATCAACGCGCCCATCCAGGGCACTGCCGCCGACATCATCAAGATAGCCATGGTGCGCATCTACCGCCGCTTCCGCGAGGAAAGGTTACGCTCGCAGATGATACTCCAGGTGCACGATGAACTGAACTTCAACGTCTATCCTGAAGAGAAAGACCGCGTGCAGTCCATCGTCATCGAGGAGATGGAGCAAGCCTGTGCCATGCGCGTCCCCCTGCAGGCCGACTGCGGATGGGGAAAGAATTGGCTGGAAGCGCATTAAAGCAAATGTTTTGGCATGAAAACATGCCAAAGGAGGAAATAGAACTTCGTTTATATCATATTTACGACGTGGGATAACTGCGTTGCCTATCTTGAGGTAAGGGTATGCGAGAACCTGAGGTCAGAGGCAAGCTAAAGCAGAGAATCCCACGTCATTCTATTTAAACAGATAAATCTCAGAAAGCACGATAAACATCCCTTTTCTGTTGTAGAAAAGAAAAAAACCTCCGAGAACAACAGTACCCCCTATCCGCTCATGAACCATTCCCCAATAAACCTTATTACAATTTCTCTATCGCATCCCCAAAGCACGAAATATGGGGTGCTTCTTTCGGCTTACAATATTTATTTCTAATTTTGTATCCTCTATCTAAATAAGAAAATCATAAAAAGATAAAATATGGCTTTAAAAGCAGGTATCGTGGGATTGCCCAACGTGGGAAAGTCCACACTTTTCAATTGTTTGTCGAGCGCCAAGGCGCAGGCTGCCAACTTCCCCTTCTGCACCATCGATGCACAGATGGGACAGATTTCCGTACCCGACGAAAGACTCAACAAACTGGCCGAACTGGTACATCCGGGACGCATCGTGCCCGCCACTTGCGACATCGTGGACATCGCCGGATTGGTGAAGGGTGCCAGCAAGGGTGAAGGTCTGGGCAACCAGTTCCTGGGCAACATCCGCGAGACAGACGCCATCATCCACGTGTTGCGCTGCTTCGACAACGACAACATCGTGCATGTGGACGGCTCGGTGGACCCCGTGCGCGATAAGGAAATCATCGATACGGAACTTCAACTGAAGGATCTGGAGACGATAGAAAACCGCATGAAACGCGTGGAGAAAGTGGCCAAAGTGGGCGGCGACAAACAGGCCAAGATAGAATATGACGTGCTGATGCAATACAAAGAAGCGCTCGAACAAGGCAAATCGGCCCGTACCGTAAGCTTCGACACGGAGGATGAGATTGCAGCTGCCAAAAACCTATTCCTGCTCACGTCCAAGCCTGTGCTCTACGTGTGCAACGTGGACGACCAGTCGGCTGCCGCAGGAAATCCCTATGTGGAAGCCGTGCGTGAAGCCATCAAGGATGAACAGGCCGAAGTCCTCATCATCTCAGCCCAGACAGAGGCCGACATAGCCGAACTGGAAAGCTATGAGGAGAAACAAATGTTTCTGGAAGACATGGGACTGAAAGAGTCGGGCTGCGACCGTCTGATCAAAGCCATTTACCACCTGCTCGACCTGCAGACATTCATCACGGCCGGCGAGATGGAAGTGAAGGCATGGACCTTCCGCAAGGGCTGGAAAGCCCCTCAATGTGCCGGTGTGATCCACACCGACTTTGAGAAAGGATTCATCCGCGCCGAGGTAATCAAGTATGACGACTACATCCAATACGGCTCGGAATCCGCTGTGCGTGAAGCCGGAAAAATGGGCGTGGAAGGTAAGGAATACGTGGTTCAGGACGGTGACATCATGCACTTCCGTTTCAACGTATAAGCCGTCATGAACACCTTGCTCTATATCCTGTGGAATCCGCCTCTCGAGGCCTTCCACGTGGGGAGTTTCGGCATACGCTGGTACTCTCTCTGCTGGTGTCTGAGCCTGCTGGCCGGCTATCTGATCGTGCAGAAGCTCTACAGACGGCAACACATCAAAGACGAACTATTCGACCCTCTGTTTCTCTATTGCTTCGTAGGTATATTGGCCGGTGCCCGACTGGGACACTGTCTGTTCTACGAACCCGCCTACTACCTCTCCCACCCGCTGGAGATGGTGCTTCCCATGCGCCACACCGCCGCAGGATGGGTATATACGGGATATGAAGGACTGGCCAGTCACGGCGGCACGCTGGGACTGATGATTGCCCTGTGGCTTTATGTGAGGAAAACCGGCATCAACCTGATGCGTGTGTTGGACAATATCGCCATCGCCACACCCATTTGTGCCTTCTTCATCCGCATGGGCAACCTGATGAATTCGGAGATTATCGGCCGCCCCACCGATGTGCCTTGGGCTTTTATCTTCTCCCGTGTGGACGATCTGCCGCGTCATCCCGGACAATTGTATGAAGGATTGGTCTATCTGATACTTTTCTTCATCGGTTTGGCCATCTATCGCCGGCATAGCAGCAAAGTGGGCACGGGTTTCTATTTTGGTTTTTGTCTGACGGCTATCTTCACAGCCCGTTTCTTCATCGAATATACCAAAGAGGTGCAGGAAGCTTTCGAGTCCACCCTATGGTTGAATATGGGACAGCTACTCAGTCTGCCGTTCGTGGCATTGGGACTCTACTGTATGCTGGGAGAACGGTATTGCCGGAAACTTGGCGAGAAAAAATAAAAGAAGGAACCTGTACAAAGGCCATGTCATCAAGGGTCACACCCTCTCCATGTGATCCAAAGACAGGAATATGCGTGAAACGTTCCAGTCTTCTGTCTCAGGTAAATTAAAAATCCGTATATTTGCCTTAATACAGAATCCTACTGATGTTTCACACCCGTCCTATCTCCTACGGCTGTCTAACAAGTGAACTGCACCCCAAAAGTTTTTTGTCTAACTTTTGGGGTGCAGTTCAGAGTTAGGCAGTCTCTTCATTTTTTCAAACCGCAGTATAACTGGCACATGACTTTAGAAAAAAATGATTATTTTTGCATCATAACTCTATTCAACACAAATATGTCATGGCAAATAAAATATATTCCTTAATTCTGGCAATATTCCTATCTACTACCCTCGCGGCCCAACGCACACAAGTGCCCTTAGACTCCATCGTGCTGAGCGACCCGTGCATACTCACCGACACGGCCACCCAAACGTATTATATGACCGGAACGGGCGGAAAACTGTGGAAAAGCACAGACCTGAAACGTTGGAACGGCCCGTATGACGTGGCACAGACCGACAGCACCTCGTGGATGGGCAAGCATCCCATGATATGGGCGGCCGAACTGCACAAATACCAAGGCAAGTATTACTATTTCGCCACGTTTACCAATCGCAACACCTTCATCGGCACATACCGGGGGAACCGTCTGGAGCGCAGGGCCTGCCATGTATTGGTGAGTCACCGGGCCGAAGGTCCCTACATCCCGATGGCCGATTCTGTCTACCTCCCGGCCGATAAACTGACGCTTGACGGCACCCTCTGGATCGACACCGACGACAAGCCCTACATGGTGTATTGCCACGAGTGGCTGCAAAATTGGGACGGCACCATAGAGAAGATACAACTGAAGCCCGACCTGAGCGGAAGCATCGGCGAAGGCCATCTGCTGTTCCGCGCCAGCGAGTCGCCCTGGAGCCGTGAAGTGATAGACGGAGAGACACGCCCCAACCGTGTGACGGACGGCCCCTACCTGTTCCGCACAAAGACCGGACGGCTGGGCATGCTCTGGACCAGCTGGATCTACAACCGATACACACAGGGAGTGGCCTACTCGGAAAGCGGCACATTGGACGGCCCTTGGATACAGGAAAGCGAACCCATCACCCCACCCGACTACGGGCACGGCATGCTGTTCCGCACTTTCGACGGCAAACTGCTTATGTCGGTGCACAGCCACAAAGACATAGGCGGACATTACCATCGTGTGCCCCATCTGTTTGAAGTAGACGATTCGGGAGACAGACTGGTGGTGGGAGCGGAATACAAGCCCTGACACCGGCCGGCGGATAAGAACTGGAAACAGCAACATATACATACACCCAAAACGACTATCGCATGATGAAAAAGCATCTCCTACTCCTCCTGCTCACCGTATGGACCGGACTGGGCATGGCCACCGTGCAGCCCGACAAAGACACCTACTACTTCATCACCTCGCAGGGCCAGGACTACTGTCGCCAACGTGTCATCTACAACACCAGCCGCCAGGCCGGAGCCGCCCTGCGATGGGGCGACCGCACGCTGGACGAGCATGCCCTGTGGCGCTTCGTTCCGGCCGGAGACGGCACTTACCGCCTGCAAAACTGCGCTACAAAACTCTATGTGGCCCGCTACGAAGCCGGACAGCAATTAGGCTGCATCACCACCACCGGACAGAAAAAAGAGGCCGGACTGTTCCGGATGAACACTACGGCAGACGGCAATGCCGTGTGGATAAGCTATCCCGACGGAAAAGCCCTGCACGCCCAACAACGCTACAACTTCGTGGTGCCCTGGGACGGACATGCCGACGGTTCGGCCTCCTGCTGGAGTCTGACACCGGTCCACAAGGACGAACTGGCCCAAGCCGCAGCCAACGCCCGCATCAGCCGCAAAGGATACCGCCCCGTGTGGAACGAAGAGTTCAACCGCGATGGAGCACCGGATACCACCGTGTGGAACTACGAGCAGGGCTTCGTGCGCAACCACGAGGACCAATGGTATCAGCCCGACAATGCCGTACAGCAGGACGGCTGTCTGATGATAACCGGACGGCGCGAGCATAAACCCAATCCTTGGTACGAAGCCGGAAGCAACGAATGGGGACGCCAGCGGGAAACCATCGAATACACGTCTTCCTCACTCACCACTGCCTACAAAATGGACTTCCTATACGGACGCATAGAGGTACGCGCGCAGATTCCCTGCCACAGCGGATCGTGGCCGGCCATCTGGATGCACGGCTACCGCGAAACGGCCGGCGAATGGCCTTCGTCGGGCGAGATTGACATTATGGAGTACTATCGGGACATGACGCTGGCCAATGTGGTGTGGGCTTCACCCCGTCGCTTTGTGGGCAATTGGGAATCGCGCCACGTGCCCGTGACGGGCTACTGGATGAAGCGTTTTCCCGGCTGGGAAAATCAGTTCCATACGTGGCGCATGGACTGGGACGAAGAAGCCATCAAACTCTATCTGGACGACGAACTGATCACCGTATGCGCCTTGAACCGCACCGAAAATGAAGGTCATTGGCATCAAGCCGACAATCCCTTCCGCACTCCGCAATACCTGATGCTCAATCTGGCCTTAGGCGGACAAAGCGGAGGCCGGATAGACGACAGCCGGATGCCCATGGTGTACAGGGTGGACTACGTGCGCGTGTATCAGCAGCCGCGTCACATCACAGGACGCACCTGCCACGTGGAGCGCAACAGGTAAACGGTCTTCCCTCTCCATCCGTAAATACAACAACACCCCATCCGCAAAGTCTGTCTTACATAAAAAAGCCTTGCGGATGAGGTGTTTTTAGTCACAGAAATGAGTCTATCTTCAGTAAACCGGTTCCCCCTATCCTACTTGCCCGTAAGAATCCGCTTGATTTCGTTGAGTTTGTTGAGCGCCTCCATGGGCGTCAGATTGTTGATATCGAGCGTGAGTATCTCGTCGCGTATCTGTCCCAGCACAGGATCGTCCAACTGGAAGAAACTCATCTGCATGCCATCGGTAGGATGAGAGACGGCCGCACTGGGGTGAATGGAAGATAAATTGCCTTTCCGGCTACGCTCCTCCAGTTCCGCCAGAATCACATTGGCACGCTCCACGATGGAGCGCGGCATACCGGCCAGCTTAGCTACATGAATACCAAACGAATGCTCGCTGCCCCCCCGCACCAGTTTTCGAAGGAAAATGACTTTCCCATCAGACTCTTTCACTGACACATTATAGTTTTTAATGCGCGGAAACGACTTCTCCATCTCGTTCAACTCGTGGTAGTGCGTGGCAAAAAGCGTTCGTGCACGCCCCTTGGCATATTCGTGGATAAATTCAACGATGGCCCAGGCTATACTGATACCGTCGTAGGTAGACGTGCCTCGTCCCAGCTCGTCAAACAGCACCAGACTGCGCGCCGAAAGTCCGTTCAGAATATTGGCCGCCTCGCTCATCTCCACCATGAAGGTACTCTCTCCCATGGATATGTTGTCGCTGGCACCCACACGGGTGAAGATTTTGTCCACAAGTCCGATGCGGGCACTTTCGGCCGGCACGAAACATCCCATCTGCGCCATCAGGGTGATGAGCGCCGTCTGACGGAGCAAAGCCGACTTACCGGCCATGTTCGGTCCCGTAATGATGATTATCTGCTGACTCTGCGTGTCCAGTTGCACATCATTGGCCACATAATATTCTCCGGCTTCCATCTGCTTCTCTATCACCGGATGACGTCCCTGGCGGATGTCGAGAACATCACTGTCCTCCACCACCGGACGTATGTAACGGTTTTCCTCGGCCACCCGGGCAAAGGAAAGCACACAATCCAGCCGGGCCACCAGATTGGCATCGGTCTGTATCTCGGCGGCATGACGGGCCAGCTCCGCCACCAGTTCGTTAAACAGTTTGGTTTCCAGCACGAGTATCTTATCCTCGGCTCCCAGTATTTTTTCTTCGTATTCTTTCAGTTCCTGCGTGATGTATCGCTCGGCATTCACCAAAGTCTGTTTCCGGATCCATTCTGCCGGCACCTTGTCCTTGTGGGTGTTGCGCACCTCCAAATAATATCCGTACACATTATTATAGCCTATCTTCAGGCTGGGTATGCCCGTCAGTTCCGTTTCCCGTTGCTGCAATTTCAGCAGATAGTCCTTGCCCTGATAAGCCATCTGACGCAGTTCGTCCAATTCCTCATTCACGCCCTTGGCTATCACGCCTCCCTTGTTAATCACTAAAGGAGGATCATTGTTTACCTCCCGCTCTATGCGTTCCGTCAGCTCGGTACACAGATTCAACTGCTCCCCTATTCGTTTCAACGTGTCTTCCCCACTGACCTCGCAGGCGCGCTTTACGGGAATAAGAGCCTGCAAGGCAACCTTGAGCGTCACGACGTCCCGAGGCGACACTCTCCCCACGGATATTTTGGACACGATTCTTTCCAAATCGCTTATCTGCTGGAGCTGGTTGACAATCATCTCCTTGAAGTTCAGATTGCGGAAAAAGTAATCCACCAGATCCAGCCGCTCCGTGATTTGCTTCACATCTTTCAGCGGAAACAACATCCACCGTCTCAACAATCGCCCTCCCATGGGCGTGAGCGTGCGGTCTATGACATTCAGCAACGAAATACCCCCTTCATTCATCGGACAAATAAGTTCCAGACTCCGCACGGTGAACTTATCCAGCCTCACGTATCGCTCCTCTTCTATGCGTGTCAGCGAAGTCACATGACCGATTCTGCTATGCTGTGTCATTTCCAGATATTGAAGAATGACACCCGAAGCCACAATACCGTTTTTCAGATGATCCACACCGAAACCTTTCAGATTCTTCACCTCGAAATGGCGCAACAGTTTTTTCAGTGCATTGTCTTCGGTAAACACCCAGTCATCCAACTGGAATACAGTAAACTTGTTGCCGAAGTTCGATTCAAAGAAATCCTTTTTTCCCCGTTCGTAAAGCACCTCTTTGGGAGCAAAACTTCCCAACAGTTTATCCACATATTCACAACTGCCTTCTGCCGTAAGAAACTCTCCCGTACTGATGTCCATAAAGGCCACTCCACAGGCCGATTTCCCGAAATGAACCGCTGCCAGAAAGTTGTTCTCCTTGTAAGAAAGCACATTGTCATTCATGGCCACACCCGGTGTCACCAATTCCGTTATCCCCCTCTTCACCAACTTCTTCGTCAGTTTCGGATCCTCCAGCTGATCACATATAGCCACTCTCCTACCAGCCCGTATCAGTTTGGGCAAATACGTGTCCAGCGCATGAAAAGGAAAGCCGGCCATCTCTGTGGGCGTACCACCTCCCTTCGCTCCCCCGCTCCGGCGGGTCAACGTGATGCCTAATATTTCGGATGCCACCAAAGCATCTTCGCAATACGTCTCATAAAAATCCCCGCAACGAAACAGCATGACCGCATCAGGATGTTTGGCCTTCAGCTCGTAAAACTGTTTCATCATGGGGGTCAGTCCTTCTTTTGCCATGATTAAAGAGATACGATGGAAATACCCTGCAAATGTACGATTAAAGCCCGGATTCCGTGCAGTCCGACTCACTTTTTTCTCCGGCAAATATTCAAAAAAGACGCATAGTAAAACCTATTGATACGTTTTATAGCCTACAAAACGCATAAGCTACCCTTCGACGGTAAGGAACAAAAAAAACGGGGGCACTTTCCTCCACGGAAAGAACACCCGAAGCTAAATAATCTCTCAAATTTCTGTACTAAACGAACTCTTTGCTTTTTCCATAATCGTCTGTGTCCCTTGTATCTCTACATTCCACATACGAAAGAAATAGTCTTAGTTACCTTTTAAAACAACCTTTTCCTTAATCACTAATACCCAATATACTTCTCACGAAGAATTAAGTTATCATTTTGTCTTATCGACGATGCAAAGGTAAGATGTTTTTAAACAGAAAAACACAATTCAGCTACACTATTTGCAAAAAAGAACCCTTTTATTGACCTATATCAAGAATAAAGGGCATATTGGGGGGCAAATAGAGTGGGGAATGAGACAGAGGAGGAAACATAAAGCATTCCGGACAAACATAACCAAACGCAATCAAAGCCTTTAACCTATCTATGATCATACGAATAACATGTACTTCCAAACTACTTCCGTCAGACATACTACAGTACTTTAACTGAAAGTAAGACCTTACTTCTACGAAAGTACTCCTGTATGTTTCTAAGAAGTAAGGTATCCATCAGTTCCATTTTGGAGAACCTATATCCATAGTTATCCTACATTTGCCAGTCGCATTTTTTTGCGTACATTTGCATCGCATGACACATACCGAGACCATACGCACACGCAATCTGTCAACCGGATATTGCAGCAAAGGACATACCACCGTGGTAGCAAAGCATATCAATGCCTCGCTCCGCTCAGGCGAACTCACCTGTCTGCTGGGCGCCAACGGAGCGGGCAAATCCACATTGCTGCGCACCCTGTCTGCCTTTCAACCGCCACTGGAAGGCGAAGTGACAGTGATGGGACACCCCCTTGCGGAGTATACCGACCGCCGGCTGGCCACTACCGTCGGAGTGGTGCTCACCGAACGCTGGGACGTGAGCAACCTGACGGTAGAAGATGTGGTGGCTATGGGACGCAGTCCGTATACCGGATTTTGGGGCAAACTTAATGCTGAAGACCGGGCGAGGGTGGAGGAGGCCATAGGGTGGGTGAGGATAGAGCACCTGACGAAACGCACCGTACAGACCCTGAGCGACGGCGAACAACAGAAAGTAATGATAGCTAAAGCACTGGCACAGGAAACTCCCGTCATATTCCTCGATGAGCCTACTGCCTTTCTGGACTATCCCAGCAAGGCAGAAGTGATGCAATTGCTCCATCGGCTGACCCGGATGATGGACAAGACCGTCTTTCTCTCCACCCACGACCTGGAGATGGCCCTGCAGACAGCCGACCGCCTGTGGCTGATGGACAAACAAACAGGGGTAGTGACCGGCACTCCCGAAGACCTGTCGATGAACGGAAGCATCGAACGGCTGTTTTGCCGCGAAGGCATATCATTCGACTCCGGCGAAGGCATTTTCCGCATTCTGTATCCCACCACCGCAGAACTGAAACTGACGGGGGAGGGCACACGCCTCCGTATGGCGGCAAGAACTCTTGCCCGCAACGGCATTCACGGTCACGCCGATTCCTCATCGCACATTCATATCCACGCCGACGACAACGGTATACGTGTAAATGGAATTTCAACAAACAGCCTGTCTGAAATGCAGGAGATGGTGGAGCACCTCATACACACGGAACAAACCGAACGATGTCCGCAATATTCTACCACCTATTGAACCGCCAAGACCCATTTTTCATCATCTTTAGATAAGATAAGCGGCATCTGGGCATAAATAATAAAGTAAACTTTATATTTCTGCGCCCGATTTGCATTATCTTTGCACCTTATTAAAATAAGTAGGCACAACAATGAAGAAACTGGAAATCTCCGATCTGACGGATAACTTTTTTGAAGCTATTGGCAAAGAATGGATGCTGGTAACAGCCGGAACACCCGAACGCTTCAACACGATGACAGCCTCGTGGGGTGGAATCGGCTGGCTGTGGAACCGACCGGTAGCCTTTGTGTTCATCCGCCCCGAGCGATATACGTTTGAGTTTACGGAACAAACTGACTTCATGACACTTTCATTTCTTGGCAAGGAGAAAGCCGAACGGGATATCTACAACCTGTGCGGCACCAAGTCCGGCCGCGACATGGACAAGGCCAAAGAGAGTGGGCTGCAAATTGTGCCCACAGCAGACGGACAAGTGACCTTCAGTCAGTCAAGACTCACACTGGTGTGTCGCAAACTGTATGCCGAAGATCTGAAGGAAAGTTCCTTCACCGACAAAAGCGTAGCCGAAAAATGGTATGGAGAGAAAGCCGGAGGCTATCACAGGATATATGTGGTGGAAATCACGGACGTGCTTGTGCCGTAATCCTTCCTTTAACAGAAAACAAAAACAACATAAAAAATGGAATATAACTTCAGAGAAATAGAACAGAAATGGCATCGGCTCTGGGCCGAGAACCATACGTACCGGGTGACGGAGGACGATACAAAGCAGAAATTCTACGTGCTCAACATGTTCCCTTATCCCAGCGGAGCCGGACTGCATGTAGGACATCCGTTGGGCTACATCGCATCCGATATCTACGCACGCTACAAACGCCAGCAGGGATTCAACGTATTAAACCCCATGGGATATGACGCCTACGGACTTCCCGCCGAACAATATGCCATCCAGACCGGACAGCACCCGGCCATCACCACTGTGGCCAACATCAACCGCTACCGTGAACAGCTGGACAAGATAGGTTTCAGTTTTGACTGGGAGCGCGAGATACGCACCTGCGATGCCGACTACTACCACTGGACACAGTGGGCCTTTCAGAAAATGTTTGCCAGCTACTACAACACAGAGCTGCAGAAAGCATGTCCCATTGCCGAACTGACCGCCGCATTTGAGCAGAACGGAACCGAAGGCATCCATGCCGCACAGAGCGAGGAACTGCGTTTCACGGCCGAGGATTGGAACGCCAAGAGCGAGAAGGAAAAGCAGGAAATCCTGATGAACTACCGCATTGCTTATCTGGGCGAGACGATGGTAAACTGGTGTCCCAAACTGGGCACTGTGCTGGCCAATGACGAAGTGGTGGACGGCGTGTCGGAACGCGGAGGCTATCCCGTGGTACAGAAGAAGATGCGCCAGTGGTGCCTGCGCGTGAGCGCCTACGCGCAGCGTCTGCTTGACGGACTGGATACGGTAGACTGGACAGACTCTCTGAAGGAGACCCAGCGCAACTGGATAGGCCGTAGCGAAGGTACGGAAGTGCAATTCAAGGTAAAAGACAGCAACAAGGAGTTCACCATCTTCACCACACGTGCCGACACCATGTTCGGCGTCACTTTCATGGTGCTTGCACCGGAGAGCGAACTGGTGGCTGAGGTGACCACCGACGCGCAAAAGGCCGAGGTGGAGGCTTATCTCGAAGCCACCAAAAAGCGCACCGAGCGCGAACGTATTGCCGACCGCAAAGTAACGGGTGTGTTCACCGGGTCGTATGCCATCAACCCCTTCACAGGCGAGGCCAACCCCATTTGGGTGAGCGACTACGTGCTGGCCGGATATGGTACGGGAGCCATCATGGCTGTACCTGCACACGACAGTCGCGACTATGCCTTTGCCAAACATTTCAACCTGCCCATCATACCGCTGGTGGAAGGATGCTACGTGAGCGAAGAGAGCTTTGATGCCAAAGAGGGCATCGTGACCAACTCACCGCGCAAAGACGTCATTCCGTATATCGACTTCTCTCTTAACGGACTCACCATCAAGGAGGCTATCGCTGCCACCAAAAAATATGTGAAAGAGCACAAACTGGGCCGCGTAAAGGTGAACTACCGCTTGCGCGACGCTATCTTCAGCCGTCAACGCTACTGGGGCGAACCGTTCCCCGTATACTATAAGGACAACATGCCCTACATGATTCCCGAGGAATGCCTGCCGCTGGAACTGCCCGAGGTGAGCAAGTTCCTGCCCACAGAAACAGGTGAGCCCCCCTTGGGCCATGCCACACGCTGGGCTTGGGACACCCAAGCCAACCAAGTGGTGGAGAACGAGAAGATAGACCACATCACCGTGTTCCCCCTGGAACTGAACACGATGCCCGGATTCGCCGGTAGCTCGGCCTACTATCTGCGCTATATGGATCCCAAGAACAGCAAAGCGCTGGTGGATGCGCGGGTGGACAACTACTGGCAGAACGTAGACCTTTATGTGGGTGGCACGGAGCATGCCACAGGCCACCTCATTTACAGCCGGTTCTGGAACAAGTTCCTCCACGACTACGGCTACAGCACCACGGAAGAGCCGTTCCGCAAACTGGTGAACCAAGGCATGATACAGGGACGAAGCAACTTCGTGTACCGCATCAAGGACACCAACACGTTTGTATCGCTCGGACTCAAGAACCAATACGACACCACACCCATCCACGTGGATGTAAACATCGTGACCAACGATGTGCTGGATGTAGAAGCCTTCAAGGCATGGCGTCCCGAATACAACAACGCCGAGTTTATCCTCGAAGACGGCAAGTACATCTGCGGATGGGCCGTGGAGAAAATGAGCAAGAGCATGTTCAACGTGGTCAATCCGGACATGATTGTGGAGAAGTTCGGTGCCGACACACTACGCCTCTACGAAATGTTCCTCGGTCCCGTGGAACAAAGCAAACCATGGGACACAAATGGCATCGACGGTTGCCATCGTTTCCTGAAAAAGTTCTGGGCGCTTTTCCACAGTAAGGACGGACAATTCCTGCCCACCGGAGAGGAAGCCACCAAAGAGTCGCTCAAGTCCATTCACAAACTGATAAAGAAGGTGACGACGGACATTGAGAACTTCTCCTACAACACGTCTATCAGCGCCTTCATGATTTGTGTGAACGAACTGAGCCAGCAGAAATGCCGCAGCAAGGATGTACTCGAACTCCTCGTGGTGCTTATCGCGCCGTTTGCCCCCCACATTGCCGAAGAACTGTGGCAGCAGTTGGGCCACAACACCAGTGTGTGCGACTCCCGTTGGCCGGAATGCAACGAACAGTATTTGGTGGAAGACAGCATGAAACTGAGCATTTCCTTCAACGGAAAAACCCGTTTCACATTGGATTTCCCCGCCGACGCAGACAATGCCTCGATAGAGAAGACGGTGATGGAAAACGAACAGACACAGAAGTATCTGGACGGTAAACAGGTGGTGAAAATAATCATCGTACCGAAGCGTATCGTCAACATCGTCGTAAAGGGATAGCACACAAATCAACCGCTACGATTAGTATGGAACCATAGAGATGACCACTGATAAACACACCATTTATCCTGTGGTCATCTTTTTATGTAATCCTTTATTACAGAATAGACCAAACTTTATACACAACCGAAATGTATTCATTAAAACTAAATATCTGGCAGGAGGTGAAAGATTATCTGCTTATCTTTGTGGGTCTGCTTTGCTACAGCATCGGATTCACTTGCTTCATGCTGCCATACCAGATTACCACGGGCGGACTGGCCGGTGTATCATCCATCATCTACTATGCCGTGGGATTTCCTGTGCAATATTCCTATTTGATTATCAACGGTGCCCTGCTCATTGTGGCTGTGAAAGTGCTGGGCATCAAGTTCTGCATGAAAACCATAGTAGCCGTGCTTGCGCTCACGTTTCTGATGGGGTTGCTGCAGGAAATGATAATGGATGAACAGGGAAATTTGCCCCATGTACTGGGCAATGAAACATTCATGGCTTGCGTCATAGGCGGATGTCTGGAAGGTATCGGACTGGCCATTGTATTTCTCAACAACGGCAGTACGGGCGGAACGGATATTGTGGCCGCCATCGTCAACAAATACCGTGACGTGACGATGGGGCGTATGCTCATGTATTGCGACATCATCATCGTTAGTTCCTGCTATATTGTCTTTCACGATTGGCAGAAGGTAGTGATGGGCTATTCCACACTCATCATTTCCAACCTGATGCTGGATTATGTGATGAATAGTGCGCGTCAGTCAGTGCAATTTCTCATCTTCTCCAACAAATACGACGAAATAGCCCAGGTGATCAGCACAGAAGTAGGGCGGGGCATCACCGTCCTGAACGGCGAGGGATGGTATAGCAAGGAAGAGCGCAAAGTGCTGGTGATATTGGCCAAACGTCGTGAAAGTGTATACATCTTCCGCCTTATCAACCAGATAGATCCCCGTGCTTTTGTGTCGCAAAGCAATGTGGTGGGCGTGTATGGCGAAGGATTCGACAAAATAAAAGTTAAATAACCAAACCCGTAAAGTATGAAACGTAAACTTGTTTTTGCCACCAACAATACCCACAAACTGGACGAAATAAAAGCTATACTGGGCGACAAAATAGAAATACTCAGCCTGAAGGACATCCACTGTGATGCGGACATACCCGAAACGGCCGACACGCTGGAGGGCAATGCCAGCCTGAAAGCCCGCTACATCTACGACCACTACGGACTGGACTGCTTTGCCGACGACACAGGGCTGGAGGTGGAAGCCCTTGACGGGGCTCCCGGCGTATATTCCGCCCGCTATGCCGGAGGCAACGGTCACGACTCGGAAGCCAATATGCACAAACTGTTAGTTAATTTAAAGGAAATAATCAACCGTAAGGCACGATTCCGCACGGTTATTTCGTTAATAGAGAAAGGAGAAGAGTCGCAGTTCGAAGGCATCGTGGAGGGCTGCATACTCACGGAAAAGAGGGGAGGAGAGGGCTTCGGCTACGATCCCATCTTCCAACCGGAAGGTTACAACAAATCGTTTGCCGAACTGGGCAACGAGGTGAAGAACAAAATCAGTCACCGCGCCCGCGCCGTGGCTCTCCTTTGCAAACATTTGTCTGATCAAAAAGCTTAAATTGTCATGAAGAAATATATTCTGTCCCTTTTGCTGTTGTGTTTGTCCATCAGTATGCAAGCCCAGGTGCTGGGCAGTTGGAAAGCCTATCCCGCCTATTGTATATCCACGATGAATGTACCGGCCGGAGAACGGATATATTCTTTATGCGAAGGCAATCTTTTCCACTATAACACCACAGATTCGGAAGTGTTCTGCTACGATCGTGTGAACCATCTCAGCGATTGCAAAATCAAGTTCATAGACTACTGTACATCGGAAAAGAAACTGATTGCCGTGTATGAAAACGGTAATATAGACCTCATCTACGACAACGGTGATATCTTCAATCTACCCCAATTGAAGAATGTGGTGCGCACGTCCAAGAACATCAACAACCTGTTCCTCTATAACCACATGGCCTATATAGCCACCAGTTTCGGAATGGTAATTGTGGATATGAAGAAAGAAGAGATTAGCGATACCTATGACTGGCACAAAGACGTAACGGCCATAGCTTTGGATGATAACCGGATATACATGACAGCCGACAAGGAATTCCGCATAGGCGACCGGACGAAGAATCTGAAAGAATATGATAACTGGACATTCAAATGCAATTGGACCTGTGACAAACTGGTTATTTTCGACAACGAAATATTCTCCTTACGAAAAGGGTTAGGAATATATAAACACAATGTCAACATGGTACCCAACAAAAACATAACGGGCGACTTCAAATACATGGAACTCTATGATGGAAAACTGATTTCTGGCACTCCTAAAAAGCAGTATTTACTTGAATCGGCCAATGATTTGGAACATACGGACGAAAAGAGTGTGAACTACAGCAACGACTTCGTTTGTCTCACCTATAATAAAGGAATATACTGGGCCAGCCGGGGACTGCACGGGTTGCAACCCTACAAACTCAATAATGCTACGTGGCAGCCTGTTCAAAGTGCCATCCAACCCAACAGTCCGGTCAGAGACAACACTTGCTATCTACGCTTTGCCGGTGAACGTCTGTTAGTGGCCGGTGCCTTCTACAACTATATAGGAAGGGTATATGACGGCACGGTGATGTATTACGAAAACAACAAGTGGACGAATTTTGAAGAGGAAGGAATACCCGAAAAAACAAACACTACCTACATAAACACCACCACCATAGCACAAGATCCTTCCGATCCCTCACACCATTTCGTTACGTCTACCCGTAACGGACTCTATGAGTTTCGCAATGCTAAATTCGTACGTAAATACGACAACCGCAACGCCTCGCTCAATACCATTCTTCCTGATGAAAAGGAACCTTGGAAACACGTTTGTGTTTCCGGCGTCACCTACGATAGAGAAGGCAACCTGTGGATGATAAACAACCAGATAGACACCATCATAAAAGTGATGAAACCCGATGGCAAATGGGTGCGTCTCTATTATCCCGAACTGAAAGGAGCCGAAACCTGCGATTTCATTATGTTTGACTCCAACAACAACCTTTGGATGAATTCACGCCGTATGGATAAGAAAGGTATATTCGTACTTAACACCAACGGAACACTGGAAAAAACATCCGACGACACACACTATCTGAGAAAAACCGTAACCAATCAGGACGGCACCACCTACAATACCCTATCCGAATATTACTGTGTGACGGAAGATCTGGATGGAAAGATCTGGATAGGTACCTCTCAAGGCCCTTTTATTATCAACAATCCGGCTGATTTCATCAGCAATGACTTCACGTATGAACAAATTAAAATAGCCCGCAACGACGGTACAAATCTAGCCGATTATCTGCTCGACGGTATAGCCGTGACATGCATCACCGTGGACGGAGCCAACCGAAAATGGATAGGGACCTCCTACAACGGAGTGTATCTGATCAGTGCCGACGGTCAGGAACTCATCCACCACTTCACCACCGAAAATTCGCCTCTGCTATCCGATAATATCTATTCTATTGCCATTCATCCGCGTACCGGAGAAGTTTTCTTCGGCACTGATAACGGACTCATATCCTACGCCAGCGATGCCACAACACCCGAAGAGAATCTGAAAGACGATAACATCTATGCCTATCCCAATCCTGTAGAACCGGACTACACCGGACAGGTAAGTATCGTGGGACTCACCCGGGACAGCGAAGTGAAGATAACCTCCAACACCGGCCAACTCATCTATTCCGGTATTTCTAACGGCGGAATGTTCACTTGGAACGTAAGAAACCGGCAAGGGAAGCGCGTGTCATCCGGCATCTACAACGTGATTACATCTACTGCAGACGGAAATGAAGCCGTGGTAACCAAGATTGCCGTTATCAACTGACTAACCGTACATGACCGCAAATCTCTGCTTCGCTCACCGTGAGAATGCCTTCACACTGCTTCGCTATGTGTTTGCTCTCTCACTGATGGCTTGGCACTACTGTGTGCTCACCGGCATGCACTATCCGCTTCCGCTCACAGCCGAACGTTGTGTACAAGGCTTTTTCATTCTGAGCGGATTTCTCACCATGGTGAGTTTTGAACGTCCGTTCACGCCAGCCGTCTACATACAAAGAAGATTCTACCGCACGGTGCTTCCCTATTGGATACCTGTGATAGTATGTTTTGTAGCAGGCACTTTACTCACAACACTCTCTGTTAAAGAATACCTCCTTCATACCGATACCTGGCGTTACCTGTTTGCCAATCTGAGTTTTCTCAATTTCCTTCAGCCGGAACTGCCCGGAGTGTTCGCTCACAATCCACTTACAGCAGTCAACGGTGCACTGTGGAGTATGAAGGTCGAACTGCTCTTCTACGTCTCCGTGCCCCTTCTACACTTCCTTTTCAAACGCTTTCGGGCGCTTCCGATACTCTTTTTATTCTTTATGCTTTCCGTGGCTTACAACGAAGTTTGCCTCCATCTGTATGCCCATACCAAAGATGTCCTCTACCTTTTTCTCAAACGACAACTACCCGGTCAATACATCTACTTCTGCGGAGGTATGCTGGCCTATCATATCTATCCTTATGTATGCCGCCACCGATTTACAGCAACCTTTATATCTGTTCTCTTCGTATTGCTCTCTACGGTCATAGCTCCGCTTAACTATTTCAACATACTCATCTATTCCCTTCTTCTGGCATTCTTAGCCTATCTCATTCCCAACTATCAATCTGGTATAGGTAGATTGCCCAATCTCACCTATGGACTCTATCTTTACCACTTTCCCGTCATACAAATCTTCATTGCCAGCGGATTTCTTTCGTCTCATCTCCTGATCGGAACAACGGGAGCCTTTGTAGTTAGCGTTATGCTTGCGATGGCCGCATGGCGATGGATAGAACAACCTCTGCACCGGAAAAGTTCCAAAAACAAAGCCATCACCTGCAATACGAAGTGATGGCTGTATCTTATTATATACTATAATACACCTACAATCCCAACTTCTCCGAAATGTCCAGCATCCTACGGATGGGTTTGACGGCTTCTTGCGCCACAGCTGTGTCCACCTCTATCTCCGGCCATTCATATTTGAGACAATTATACAGCTTACTCAAGGTAATCAGACGCATGTAATTGCACTCATTGCAAGCACACGTACTATCGTCAGGTGGAACAGGAATAAATGTCTTTTCGGGACAAGACTTACACATCTCGTGCAAAATGCCACTCTCTGTGGCCACAATAAACTCACGAGCTTCATCATGGATGGCAAAACGCAACAGAGCAGCCGTCGATCCCACCACATCAGCTACTTTTACCACGGCTCCCTTACATTCGGGATGAGCCAGCACTTTAGCTCCGGGATGAATTTCCTTTAATTTCAAAATCTTCTCTACAGAGAACTTCTCATGCACGTGACAAGCACCGTTCCACAATAACATATTGCGGCCTGTGAGCGCATTTATATACCCTCCTAAATTCTTATCCGGTCCGAATATTAATTTGGCATCCTTCGGGAAACTCTCCACAATCTGGCGGGCATTGCTTGAAGTTACCACCACATCCGTCACAGCCTTGGTGGCCGCAGTGGTGTTAACATACGAAATTACCGTGTGATCGGGATGCTCCTTCACAAAAGCTGCGAATTGATCTGCCGGACAACTCTCGGCCAGCGAACAAGTTGCATTGAGATCCGGAACTAATACTTTCTTCTGCGGACACAATATTTTGTTAGTCTCTCCCATAAAATGTACACCACACATCACAATGATGTCAGCCTCCGTCTGGGCGGCCTTCTGGGCCAAAGCCAAACTGTCGCCCACAAAATCGGCAATATCCTGCACAGCACCCTCCGTGTAGTAGTGAGCCATGATTACGGCATTCTTTTCCCTACACAGTGTGCGGATGGCATCCTTCAAGTTCAGTGTCTCGTCTATGGGTTCATCCGCATACCCCTTCCTCACCCAGTCTTCTTTCACCATATCCTTATATTATTTATTATTCTTTTTTCTTTTTAAAGAAACTTATGTTTATGTATATTGTCTGTTGATAGTGTTCAAAATAAAATGCACTTATATTTGTTTGTGAAGTTATTAAAAACAGGTATTGTTCCATAAACAGGTTATCAACGAAGTGTAATTTACCGTTTCCTTTGAAAATGAATGTCTCATAGCATTTATATTCCTGTTTTCAACTCTTTGTTCACAACTCGCAAAGTTAGAAACTTTAGGCTAAAGAAGCGTGTTTTTACGGGTGAAAAATGCGTTTAAATCCGGTTTTCTTCTTTTGCTTCTTTTTTTTGGTTATATGAATTATTCTCTCATGGGAGGCTTTTCCGTAGCTTCCAAATTTATTTATTATTTAGTATTCCTTTTTTATAAACGGGTTCTTAAGTACTTATCCACCGATTTATTATCTTTGTCCTTTGAAAGCATATATAGATATGAGGAAATTGAAGATAACAGAGATGAATCGTCTCACACGCGATGAGTTTAAGAAAGCCGACAAACTGCCTTTGGTGGTGGTGCTTGACGAAGTGCGCAGTCTGCACAATGTGGGTGCGGTGTTCCGCACGTCTGATGCTTTTCGTGTGGAATGTGTTTATTTATGCGGTATTACGGCCACTCCTCCTCATTCCGAGATTCATAAGACGGCGTTGGGAGCCGAGGATACAGTGGAATGGAAATATACAGGAGACACGATGGATGCCATAAATGAACTGAAGGAATCCGGTTATCAACTGATGGCAGTGGAGCAGGCTGAGGGAAGCACCTTGTTGCAGAACTTGTGTCTGGACAGTACGAAGAAGTATGCCATTGTATTGGGAAATGAAGTGAAAGGTGTTCGGCAGGAAGTGGTTAATGCCTGTCATGAATGCATAGAGATACCACAGTTCGGAACAAAACATTCGCTCAATGTGTCTGTAACGGCCGGCATTCTTATATGGGAATTTGCACGGTTATTAAAAATGTGTTGATAATAAATTCAAAGTTGTCCGCTTTCCACCATGCGCACCACGCGCTCCACCATCTTATCGTCTTCTTCAGGATCATATTCTTTCTTTAGGCTGGCACCACATACTGTGGCAACCGTCTGGTAGAATCCCGACTTCAACGGACCGAAAAAAGCATGGATGATACGGTAAGCCGATTGATTGCATTCGCGGTTGATAAGTTTGATGAGAAGTTTTCCTTGTGACAACGTAAGTTTTTTCACCTGAGGAGTATAGTCTTTCTTTATACATTTCTCCACAGCCTTGATATGTTCCTCTTTTGCCTTCTTGTCCGGTAGACTTTCCAGCGTTTCATAGGTTTCCAATATCAGCATGTTGGCCCGTTTGGCAATAGGTAGTGTTTTCTTCACGTTATATACCAATCGGTTGTAGCGTTTCACTTCCTTGTGGCTTTTGAATTTAAGAGGAGGATATATGGAAATTTCCGGTAAGACAAATACTTCTATGGAATCGTCTATATACCATTCTTTCTGTTTCTTCTTATGCCATATTATAGGTATGCTTTCCAGTTGTTCATCCACCGGAATCATTTCATCTGTTTGAGCACTTGTATGCCCTGCATAGAGAAAAAAAGCTACTATGGAAAGCACTTTTTGAATCATAATACACACAAAATTATAAATTAATTCAGAATGGATTATGAAATTTGCAAATAATATGCTTTGTTTGCATTTTAGATGACCGTATCATACTATAGAAAACAGATAATAGATTATCAACATTACGTGTTGGTAATATTGTTAACAGCCTTTTTTCTAATATCTTTTCCTGTTGATAAGATTTGTGCCCAAACTGTATCGTGGAATGATTTTATGGAATATATGGAGAGAGAATATGACGAGGGGGATGCAGATGAGGAGGAATGGCGTGAAGAGTTGATGATGATGTATGAAACTCCGGTTAATATCAATTGTGCCACGGACGATGAATGGGCTAAGATTGTGTTTCTCACTGAACGTCAGAAAGAGGATATACAGGCCTATATCTATCGCTATGGCGGGATGAAAACATTGTCCGAACTGATGCTTATCGGTTCGTTGGATTACTATGAACGTGGTTTTCTCCGATTGTTTTTTTATGCCGGTGATACGGTTATTGAAAAGAAACCATTTCAGTTGAAAAATATGTGGAAATATGGTAAAAACGAGTTAATATCTACTTTAAAGGTCCCTTTGTATCAGCGAGATGGTTTTAAAAAATACGATAGGGAGACTTTGTTGAAAACGCCCAATAAAAAGTATTTAGGTAATTCTCTTTATCATAACATACGTTATGGCTACCGATATGCAGATCATCTGTATGTGGGTTTCACGGCAGAAAAAGATGCCGGTGAACCTTTTGGCAGTTATGGTAATTGGAGCTATGATTCTTTTTCTTTTCATATATTGTTGAAAACGCAGGGAAAACTCCGTGCATTGGCTGTGGGAGATTACAGGCTCAACTTCGGTATGGGATTGGTTATGGGTCGGGGAATGTTGTTTGGCAAACAGACGGAAATACGTTTTGACCAAGGTATAAAGCGCTTCTTTTCCACTTCGGAACTGCCGCACTTTAGGGGGGCGGCAACCACGATTGGTTTGCATCATACAGAAATAACCTTATTTGTCTCACGCACACGCAACGATGCCACTCTTAACGCAGACGGTACTGTGGCTACATGGAGGAAGGACGGTTATCATCGTACGGTCGGTGAATTGGAGTGCAAGCATAATCTGACGAGTACTATGGCAGGTGCAGCCGTAGTGCAGCGTTTTAGAGAAGGATATGTTGGAGTATTGGGATATTATCAGATGTTCAACCGCTCGTTCGCTCCTGGTACAGCTTTCTATCGTACGTACTATCCGTCGGGAAAATGTTTTGCACTGACCAGTGCCTATTATGGCTACCGCCTCTCGCGTCTGTCGTTGGCCGGAGAGGTTGCTCATGCTTTCAACCATCACGGATGGGCTGTTGTCAACACAGCTTCCTACCGGTTCAATTCCCGTTATCAGTTTCGGTTGATGCAACGTTATTATGCACCTCGCTATCAGTCTTTCTATTCAGGTGCCGTATCTGAAGGAACGGGCGTTACCAACGAAAATGCTTGTTATTTGGGTATGGAAGCCTCTCCGGTAGATTATCTGAAGATAGAAACCTATGCCGATGTTTTTTATTTCCCTTGGCCGCGTTACGGTTTGTCTCATTCCTCAAGAGGATATGATGTGTTGTTTCGTTGTCGCTCTTCGTTGACCGACCGATTTTCTTCCGTGTTCACTTATCGTGTGAAAAGGAAAGAGAAGTTTGATATTTATCGCACCTATCATCGTTTGAAGTTGCAAATAGACGGGGCGTGGTCGGCACACTGGACGACACACACAACTTTGGCTTACAACCATACACCGGCAACCGACGGAACAATTGGTCATGGATTGCTGACGGCACAACAGATGGCGCTGAATATACCTTCCGGCAAAGGAAAGTTCACATTCTATGCAGCGTACTTCCGTAGTGATGATTACGAAAGTCGCCTCTACGGCTACGAACCTACTTTGCTTCATTCTTACTCCTTTCCTTCTTACAGTGGTGAGGGAATCCGTATTTCTCTTACCGGACGATGGAATGTATGGCGTGGGTTGAGCCTAATGTGTAAATACGGACTCACCTCTTATTTTGACCGTGATGCCATCGGCAGTGGAACACAACGCATAGGACATTCGTCAATGAACGATTTGGATTTCCAAATGAAATACACGTTCTGAGATGTGCTATTTTCAAGAAAAGCAGAGATAAAACTCCGGTTAGTCGGTGTATTTTCGGATATACATTTGCACAACTCATGGATTTTTGCGAATATTGCATCTGTTCCGTCATGTGGGACAATAAAAAAGAAAAAACGTATGTCAACAGTCATATATTCGTCTCCTATATTCGGTCCCGTACACAGTCGCCGGTTGGGAGTATCGTTGGGAATCAACCTTCTGCCGGCTGACGGAAAGGTGTGTACTTTCGATTGTGTATATTGCGAATGCGGGTTCAATAGCGAACATCGTCCTCACACCCCGTTACCCACCCGGGAGATGGTGTGTAAGAAATTGGAGGAGAAATTGCAGGATATGTTAGTCAACGGTCCGGCTCCCGATGTGCTCACTTTTGCCGGTAACGGAGAACCCACGGCTCATCCCTGCTTTGCCGATATACTAAAGGATGTGCTTGTTTTGCGTGATCGATATTTTCCCAAGGCACGTGTAAGTGTGCTTAGTAACGCCACACAGTTGCACCGTCCTGACGTGGTGGAGGCATTGCTAAAAGTAGACAATAACATACAGAAATTGGACACCGTGGACATCGACTATATCCTGCGTACCGACCGACCCGTAGGGCACTACGATATACATCGTGTGATAGAACAGCTGAAAGCTTTTCATGGTCGAGTCATTCTGCAAACTCTCTTTATGACGGATACTAACGGACAGTTTGACAATACTTCCGACCATTATGTTCTCCCTTGGCTGCAGGCGGTGAAAGACATAGCTCCACGTCAGGTGATGATTTATACGATAGATCGCGAGACACCGGATCATACGTTGCGCAAGGCCTCTTCCCAACAACTTGATGCCATAGCCGATAGGGTGAGAAGGGAAGGGATAGAGGTATCTGTGTCCTATTAACTGTGTATAGGCGGAATGTGTAATGAAAAAACAGATATCCGGTACCGGAAGTATAAAAAATAATAGTTACTTTTGTCTGCTTTTCTCCTTGCGGAGTGGAGGTATCAATAATTCATAGTATCAAAGAAAAGTGAAATCCAAGATATTCGGACTGCTTGTCCTGATGGAGTCAATCTTTATGGGATTGACTTGTGCTATAGCCTATTACTATCATTTGAGCGAGGGCGACACCGATTGGACGGCTTTCGGAAGTTCGGCAGTCATAACGGCAACAGTGGGCTTACTCTTGCTGGTCAAGGGTTGCCGGAGCACGGCAACCAGTTTTTCGCGTAAGGACAGTTATCTTATCGTGTCGTTGGTGTGGGTGATATTTTCCCTGCTGGGTATGTTACCTTTCCTTTTTTACCATACAACGGGAACCGTGGCCGATGCTTTCTTCGAGACGATGTCCGGACTTACTACTACCGGAGCCTCCGTGCTGACTAATATTGACAGTCAGCCTCACGGTATACTTTTGTGGCGGTGTATGTTGCAATGGATGGGCGGATTGGGAATCATAGTATTCTCTTTTGCCCTCATACCGGTGTACGAACTTAAAAATACAAATATATTCTCGGCTGAGGTAACGGGGTTGGGCATAGACAAGCTACGTCCAAAGATAAGAGATACTGCGCGTCGGTTATTGCTTATTTATGTGCTGCTCACACTGATGTGTGCTGTGGCCTATTATGCCGGACCTATGGACATTTTTGACTCCGTGTGTCACAGCATGTCCACACTGGCCACCGGAGGATTCTCCACTCATCAGGCCAGCATAGGTTATTTCCGTTCCTCGTATGTGGAGTACGTGTGTGCCATCTTCATGATTGTGGGAAGCATCAATTTCTCACTCTACTATTATTTCAGCATCGGACGCATACGTGTGTTTTTCAAGAATGAGGAACTGAAATGGTTCTTTTGGATTATCACGATTTCCGTGGTACTTTTTATGGCGCTTTTCTACTATACTTGGTGGGACGGATCACCAGTGAGTGTGCACACGGTTAACACGGTTTCTCTTCCTGCTACGTTTGAAGAAACTTTCCGCACATCGCTCTTTCATGTCGTGTCCATCATATCTACCAGTGGTTTCCAAAGTACTTGTTTCGATTATGTAGGGTGGGGTACGGCTTTTTTCCTGCCCACACTGCTCATCATGGCCATCGGCTCGTGTGCCGGTTCCACCAGTGGAGGCATCAAGGTAATCCGTATCATGGTGTGTCTGAAAAATGCTGTCAATGAATTCAAGTTACAACTTCATCCTCGTGCTGTGGTGCCCATTCGTTTGTCGGGCAATGTGTTGCCCGAACATAAGGTAGTGCGTGCGTTGGCTTTTCTTTTTCTCTATTGTATATTAGCTGTGATAGGTGTATTTATCCTCACTCTGATGGGGGTATCGGTTGAAACCGCATTGGGCAGTTGCGTGACAACTCTGAGCAATGTGGGACCCGGTATGGGATCTACCGGTCCTGCCTCTTCTTTTGCCGTACTTCCCGAGGCTGGAAAGTGGTTGTTGAGTTTCTTTATGTTAGTGGGACGTCTGGAGATCTTCACAGTTCTCTTTCTCTTCCTTCCCGACTTCTGGAAGCAGAATATTTAACCGAAACAAATGATGGTGATGACTCCACATCCATCACACCTTCCGATTTGATTCCTCTTCACCTGCTGTATGAGGTTCAGTATACGGGTTGTGTAGTGGATGGAGTAATAAGGAAAAGGAGGAGAAAATAAAAGATTCTCCTCTCATGTTTATTTCTGGTCGTAAGCGTGCTTGGGATAATCGATGGTGTAGTGCAGTCCGCGGCTTTCTTTCCGTTCGATGGCCTGGCGGGTGATTAGATAACCCACATTGATCATGTTGCGTAGTTCGCAGATGTCCTTAGTGGCTTTTACCCGTTTGAAGAGTTCTTCGGTCTCTTCGTAAATAAGATCGAGGCGCGTCCAGGCGCGTTTTAGCCGGAGATCACTACGCACGATACCCACGTAGTTGCTCATGATTTGTCCCACTTCCTTCATATCCTGTGCGATGAGCACCTTTTCCTCGTTACTTAGTGTGCCCTCGTCATTCCATTCGGGCACGTTGTCGTTGAACATGTATTCGTCAATGTGTGCTATGCTGTGGCGGGCGGCAGCATCGGCATATACCACAGCTTCAATCAGCGAGTTGCTGGCCAGTCGGTTGCCACCGTGCAGTCCGGTGCACGAACATTCTCCCACGGCGTAAAGACGATGGATGCTGGAGCATGCATTCAGATCGACTTTGATGCCGCCACACATGTAGTGGGCACAAGGTACCACCGGTATATATTGTTTGGTGATGTCGATGCCGATACTCATACATTTGGCATAGATATTTGGGAAATGATGTTTGGTTTCTTCGGCCGGTTTGTGGGTTACATCCAGACAGACATGATCCAATCCGTGAATCTTCATTTCCTTATCTATGGCACGTGCCACAATGTCTCGCGGTGCCAGACTGAGTCGTTTGTCGTATTTTTGCATGAATTCTTCGCCATTGGGGAGGCGGAGGATGCCTCCGTAGCCACGCATGGCTTCCGTGATAAGGTAAGCCGGATGCGTCTCGCCCGGACAATAGAGAGCCGTAGGATGGAATTGCACAAATTCCATGCCTTCTACCGTACCCTTAGCCCGATATACCATGGCAATACCGTCTCCGGTGGCTATGTTGGGATTGGTGGTGGTGGCATAAACGGCACCTGTGCCACCGGTAGCCATGAGAGTCACTTTGGATAAGAACGTATCGATTTTCTGTGTATCGGGATCCAGTATGTAGGCTCCGTAACATTCTATGTCGGGTGTACGCCGGGTAACGGTAATGCCCAAGTGGTGTTGTGTGATGATTTCCACGGCATAATGGTTTTCCAGGATGGTAATGTCCGGGTTGTTGCGTACGGCTTCCATTAATCCTCGCTGAATCTCGAATCCCGTGTCGTCCGCATGGTGCAGGATACGGAATTCGGAATGTCCTCCTTCGCGATGCAAATCGAAATCTCCCTTTTCTGTTTTGTCGAAATTCACACCCCATTCCACCAGTTCACGTATGCCTTGCGGTGCATTGCGCACCACTTGTTCCACAGCTTGTGGGTCGCTGATGTAATCACCCGCCACCATGGTGTCGTGGATATGTTTTTCAAAGTTGTCCACTTTCAGATTGGTCACTGAGGCAATGCCTCCTTGGGCTTTGGCTGTGTTGGCTTCGTCCAACGTGGTTTTGCAGATGAGGGCTACTTTTCCCTTGCCTGATCGGGCTACTTTCAGGGCATAACTCATACCCGCAACTCCCGAACCTATAATCAGAAAATCGAATTTACGTATCATACTCGTCTCTCTATACCTTTGCAGGTTTCTGTTTTCGGTGCAAAACTACTTAAAAACTTCATTCGTTGTTATCCTTAGGATGCTTAAATGAGTTTTTTTTCGTAACTTGCACAAAAATCCCTTACAATGATACGAACGTTCCAATCTCGCGTGAATAAAATCACTCTGTTGTGTTGCCTGTTGCCCGCTACTGTGTTGGCTGTCTATTTCTTTTGGATACAGTTACCTCTTCCGGCTTTTTTTTTCATGTTGGCGATGGTTTTTATTGTGGAACGGTTGATCCACACGACATATACTTTCACAGATGACGGATGCTTGCACATCTCCAAGGGACGTTTTTCCCGGCGGGTGACGATTGATTTGCACGAGGTGGAGAAATTGGAGGTGTGCCGTACCGGATGGTTCGGAAAATGTGCGGTGGTGATTTATCGGCGGGAGAAACATGCGGTGGTGGTGAATCCTATGGTTACGGCGGAGTTCTGTCATGTTTTGATGAAACGAAAATCTCAAGTCGATGAATAAGTTTTTTATCAGGATTGCTGTTCTGATGTGTTTGTGGTTGTCTGCCGGTTCACTTGCATCACAGCGGATATCAGCCATTCCGTATGCCACGGATATGCCGTGGCCGCAGAGTTTGCAGGCCGGTTTGGATTCTCTGTTACAAGACAGTCTGTTTGAAACGACCATGGTGGGAATGTGTGTCTACGATCTCACTGCCGATTCTTTGTTATACAGTCATAATGCCCGCCAGCGCCTGCGTCCGGCTTCTACCATGAAACTCATAACGGCTGTGGCGGCGCTTGACCTGCCAGGCGGTTTGCCGCCCTATGCCACAGAGCTGCGTATCACCGGTGAGGTGAAGAACGGTACACTTTGCGGTGATTTGTATGTGGTGGGTGGTTTCGATCCTTGTTTCGATAGGGAGGATATGAAAGCTTTCCGTGAGGCTTTGATACAGGCCGGTATCGACTCTGTGTCCGGACGCGTGGTGGCTGACGTGTCGATGAAAGACACGTTGAAGTGGGGTAGCGGTTGGTGTTGGGACGACGAATGCGAGGTGCTCACCCCATTGCCCTACAACAAGAGTGATGAGTTTCTGTCTGTGCTATGCACCACATTGGCCGAGGGTGGTATACGTATTGGCGTAGTGCCAGACAAGGCGGAGTGTCCGTCTTCGTCACGTTTATTGGTGAGACGCACTCATCCGGTGGACCAGATTTTGCTTACCATGATGAAGGAGAGTGACAATCTATATGCCGAGTCCATGTTTTATCGTATTGCTGCCCACGGCGGACAAAAATATGCTTCCGCCCGGCAGGCTCGCGAAATTATTAACAATCTTATTCGCCGGATGGGATTCCGGCCGGAGGACTACCGTATAGCAGACGGTAGCGGTCTGTCGCTCTACAACTATCTGACCCCTGAGCTTGAACTGGCGTTTCTTCGTTATGCCTATGCCCGTGAGTCGGTGTTTTATCGTCTCTATCCTTCGTTGCCCGTAGCCGGTGAAGATGGAACATTGAAAAAACGGATGAGAACCGGATCTGCCCGTGGCAATGTGCGGGCCAAGACCGGTACGGTAGAGGGAGTGGCCACGTTGGCGGGCTATGCTCGTTCGTCCAACGGGCATTTGCTGGCTTTTTCCATCATGAACCAAGGGATATCCCGTGCACGTCAGGGACGTGATTTTCAGGATTCCGTGTGTCAATGGTTATGTCGGTAATTCGGTTTCGCCGCCGCATTTCCGTCCCATAAAGTGACGGATACGCTCGTTTTTTAATTTTCTATTCCGTATATTTGTGAACAACATTTTTAAATGCGGAAGTTATGAAGTATAAATTATTGGTGCTTGACGTTGACGGTACTCTCCTCAACGGAGCAAAGGAAATAACGAAGCACACGCTGACCACCTTGCGTAAGGTGCAACAGATGGGGGTGCGCATTTTGCTGTCGTCCGGCAGACCTACTTATGGGCTTTTATCTATTGCCAAGGAACTTGAATTGGGTACCTATGGCGGTTTCATTTCTTCCTACAATGGCGGACAGATTATCAGTGCGGCTAATGGTGAGGTGGTATTTGAGCGTCGCATCAACCCCGAAATGTTGCCTTATATAGAGAAAAAGGCGCGCAAGAACGGGTTTGCGTTGATGACCTACGATGGTGACAGTGTGGTCACTACCAATGCCGCCGATCCGTATGTGCGGCAGGAAGCCGAACTGAACGGTATGAAAATAACCGAGGTGGACGACTTCTCCATTGCCGTGGATTTTGCCCCCTGCAAATGCATGTTGGTGAGTGCTGATGAAGCCGCGCTGGTGGGACTTGAGGAACATTGGAAACGTCGGTTGGCCGGTGTGCTCGATGTGTTCCGTTCCGAGAATTACTTCTTGGAGGTGGTGGCTTGTCAGGTGGATAAAGCGAACAGCTTGGCCGCTCTGATGAATTTACTCGGTATTACCAGTGAGGAAGTGGTGGCCATCGGTGACGGTGTGTGCGATGTATCCATGTTGCAGATGGTGGGGTTGGGCATAGCTATGGGCAATGCTCCCGACTCGGTGAAGCGATGCACCGAATCGGTGACTCTGTCTAACGAAGAAGATGGTGTTGCCGTTGCCGTAGAGCGTGCCATACTGGCGGAGGCAAGAGCTTCACAGGTGCCTATTGATGCCATTAATGCGCAGTCCGGAAGTACTTTGATGGGTAACTTGGGCATTCAATACACCTTTGCCTCCGATGAGCGTGTGGAGGCGACGATGCCGGTGGATCAACGCAACCGGCAGCCGTTCGGTATTCTACATGGCGGTGCCACTCTGGCATTGGCCGAGACGGTGGCCGGACTGGGTTCGATGGTAGCCTGTAATCCCGATGAATTTGTGGTGGGCATGCAGGTGAGCGGCAACCACATATCCTCGGCTCATGAGGGCGATACAGTGCGTGCTGTGGCTACGATTGTACATAAGGGGCGCTCGTCCCATGTGTGGAATGTGGATGTGTTTACCTCTACGGGCAAACTGGTTTCTTCGGTGCGTGTGGTGAACAGTGTGATGAAACGCAAATAAGTATAACGAGTAGAAATGAAAAGAAAACATTCTTTCGGGGAGTGGATGGTGGCCGTGCGCCCCTGGTCATTCCCCGCTTCGGCTATGCCGGTGATGGTGACATTGGCCTATCTGTATTGGACGGGTTTGGAGTTGAACATGCTAAACGGAGTGTGGGCCTTGATCAACATTTTGGTCTTTCATGCGGCAGGCAACACCTGGAGCGATTATTTTGACTATAAGAAAGGAGTGGATGCCGTCGACACATTTGGTGCCCGTACGATGACAGAAGGTGTTTTCCGTCCGCAGGAAATCAAGCAATTGGCTACGGGACTGCTGACAGTTGCTGTGGCGGCCGGTCTGATGTTGGCTTATCGCACGGGATGGCCGTTGATAGGGATCGGTCTGGGAGGTTTGGTCTGCACTGTGTTTTATCCTTATATGAAATACAATGCGTTGGGCGATTTATGTATTTTTCTGGCCTATGCCTTCCTGCCTACGTTGGGCACGTCTTATGTGACTGCAGGAGTGATAGACTGGTCGGTGATGTGGATTGCGGTTCCTGTGGGACTGATTACGGTGGCCATCCTGCATGCCAACAATTCGCGTGATGTGGTGACTGATACTCGTGCTCACATACACACATTGGCCATGTTAATCGGTGATCGTGCCTCTATGATTATCTATTGGGCTGAGATATTGGTTCCTTTTGTTTGGGTTACAGCCTGTGCGGCATTCGGTTTGTTTCCTTGGTGGACATTGTTGGTTTTGCCCGCGCTTCTACCGGCTGTGATGAACGTGCGTGTTATGGCCAATTTGGTCAGTCGGGGTGGTGAGTCCATCGTCGGTCTGGACGAAGGAACTGCTAAGCTTCAACTGGTATTCGGTCTGTTGTTCACATTGTCCTTCCTGATGGCTGTATGGGTCGGCTGATTCCGGTGTGGTCATCACTCGTGCTGGCTGCTGTTCTTTGGACAATCATGTTCTCTCCGGAAACAGCATCACATGTGAATTTTTGGTTGATGATGTCTCTTTCAGCCTGTGTGCTGACGTGCTGTTCGTTCCGTTTCAATCCTCATTGGTGGCGACAGACGGAGTGGACGTGGGGCAATGTCGGTTGGGGGATTGTCATAGCTGTCGCATTGTGGATCGTGTTTTGGACGGGGAATAAAATTTCTGCATGGATGTTTGCCTTTGCTCGCCCTCAGGTGGATTTGATTTATGGCATGAAGGACGGTTGTTCGCCGATATTATTATCCGTACTCCTACTGTGTTTGATCGGACCGGCTGAGGAAATCTTTTGGCGTGGTTATGTGCAACGTAGTCTGTCTGCCCGTTGGAATCCCGATGTGGGTTTTCTGCTTACCTCCGTGTGTTACACATTGGTGCATGTCGGTTCGCTCAACTTTATGTTGTTGATGGCGGCTTTGGTGGCTGGTTTGGTATGGGGAATGCTCTATCGGTTGTTTCCCAATCGATTGTCCGCGCTCATTTTTTCGCATGCGCTTTGGGATGCGGCTGTCTTCGTGTGGTTTCCCATTTGAGGTGAGCCGATAAGAAAAAGTGCGTGAGGCTGTCTAACAAGTTCAGGCGGCCTTTTTCCTGTGTGGATGGCTGTGTCGG
>JAMPGY010000006.1:0-58389 GCA_023663705.1 Clostridium sp.
CTTATTCCGACTGGCTAAACTATTTGCTTTCCCCCACTGATTTTCTACTGAGCCTCAATTAGATGTACGCCACAATCTGAAAACCTATTTTGGATACGATCGGTTCCGCACTTACGAGGGGGAACCTTTGCAGGAACAGGCTGCACGGGCTGCTGTGGAGAATAAATCTTTGTTGGCTATTTTCCCAACCGGTGGGGGTAAGTCGTTGACCTTTCAATTGCCGGCATTGATGTCCGGTCGTTCGGTGCATGGGTTGACGGTGGTTATCTCACCATTGCAGTCGCTGATGAAGGATCAGGTGGATAATTTGGCTGCGAGAGGTATCACCGAGGCGGTAACCATTAACGGTATGTTGGATCCGCTCACCCGTTCCACGTCCATACAGCAGGTACAGGAAGGAGATGCCTCCATGCTGTATATCTCTCCCGAGATGCTCCGTTCAAAAACGATAGAGCGTATATTGCTGGGGCGCAATGTGGTGAGATTTGTAATTGATGAGGCGCATTGTTTCTCATCGTGGGGGCAGGATTTCAGGGTAGATTATTTGTATATCGGAAAGTTTATAAAGTCTTATCAGGAAAAGAAGGCGTGTGGACATCCTATTCCGGTATCCTGTTTTACGGCAACAGCCAAGCAGAAAGTGATACAGGACATTTGTGATTATTTCAAGCAAACGCTGGATCTGGATTTAAAACTGTATGCTTCAACAGCATCACGAACCAATTTGCGGTATTCGGTGATTCATGCGGATGGTGAAGCCGACAAATACATCAAATTAAGGGAACTTATAGCCGAAAGCGATTGTCCGGTCATTGTCTATGTCTCACGCACCCGACGCACCTTGGAACTGGCTCAAAGACTGACCCGTGATGGCTATAAGGCTTTGCCTTTTAATGGGAAAATGGAGGCGGACGAAAAGATTGCCAATCAGGAGGCTTTTATGAATGATGAAGTGCGTATCATTGTGGCCACGTCTGCTTTCGGTATGGGGGTGGACAAAAAAGACGTGGGGCTGGTGGTGCATTACGACATCTCCGATTCGTTGGAAAATTATGTACAGGAGGCCGGACGTGCCGGTCGTGATCCGGCGCTCAGCGCACGCTGTTTTGTGCTATACGGCGATAATGATTTGGATAAACACTTTATATTGCTCAATCAGACCAAACTGAGCATCAGTGAAATTCAGCAGGTGTGGAAAGCCGTGAAGAGTCTCACACGACAACGGAGCAGAGTGTGTTGCTCGGCGTTGGAGATAGCCAGGCAGGCCGGATGGAACGATTTAGTGCCGGATATGGAGACACGGGTGCGCACAGCATTGGCCACATTGGAGCAGAGCGGGTACCTGATTCGGGGAAACAACGTTCCTCATGTATATGCCACTGGCATTACAGTGAAGAATCTGGATGAGGCCAGACAACGGATATCCTCTTCATTGCTGTTTGAGCGGGAAGAGGTAGAGAAAGCCGTCAGAATTATTAAGTCGCTTATATCGCAGAAGCATACGATGAATGCTCGAGATGCGGAAGCGGAATCGCGTATAGATTATTTGGCCGATATGCTGGTTCTGACCAAAAAAGAAGTTATCTCTGTGGTTGAGAGGATGCGTCAGGAAGGGATTCTGGCAGACAGTAAGGATATTTCGGCTTATCTGCAGGACGCTGGAGACTCGGTACAGAAAACCAAAACAGTTTTCCGGAATTTTGCAAAGCTCGAACGTTATATCTGGAGCTGTATGGAGAATGGTGTGCTGAATATATCATGCAAGCAGTTGAACGATAATGCTGTGAGGGACGGTATCGGGGCTTCTCGCGAAAAACATATCCGTACGTTGCTTTATTTCTTTGCACTAAAAGGGTATGCCCGCAAGAAAGAAGATGCCTCCCGCAACACAATGGAGATTATCTGTAGGACAGATCTGGAGTCAATTGGCAGACGGATGGAGAAAAGGCTGGAGATATGCCGCCTGACAATCGAATGGCTCTATTCGTTGATTGAGAGAAAGGAAATTGCCGAATCCGGTAAGAATGCAGTTCAGTTTTCTGTGGTAGAGTTACTTAATCGGATAAAGGCCGAAAATAGTTCTGTATTCGGTGAATTGGATGAAGTGCAATTGGAGGACGTGGAGGAGGCTTTGCTCTATTTGTCCAAGATAGGTGCGCTCAAGTTGGAAGGAGGTTTTCTGGTGTTATACAACGCCATGGATATCCGGCGTGTGAAGGACACTAAATCACGATTCCGGCAGGATGACTATCGTATGCTGAACGAGTTCTATAAGCAGAAGATTCAGCAGGTTCATATAGTGGGAGAATATGCTAATCTGATGGTGCGGGACTATAATGCGGCCTTGCAATATGTGCAGGATTATTTTCGGATGGACTATCGGAAGTTTATAGCCAAGTATTTCAAGGGAGAGCGGGTGAATGATATACAGCGCAATCTGACACCGGATAAATACAAACTGTTGTTTGGGCAGTTGTCCGAACGGCAGATGGACATTATCAACGACAAGGAGTCGCGGTGTATTGTTGTGGCGGCCGGACCGGGAAGTGGAAAGACCCGTGTGCTGGTTCATAAACTGGCCTCTCTTTTGTTGCTTGAAGATGTGAAGCACGAGCAGTTGCTGATGCTTACCTTTTCAAGGGCTGCGGCAACGGAATTCAAGCAGCGGTTGATGAATTTGATTGGCAATGCCGCTCATTTTGTGGAAATCAAGACCTTCCATTCCTATTGCTTTGACTTGATGGGGCGGGTGGGCAATCTGGAGAACGCGGGCAACGTGGTGGCCGATGCAGCCCGGATGATTCGTGAGAATGAGGTGGAACCTAACAAAATAGGGAAGACTGTGCTGGTGATAGATGAGGCGCAAGATATGGGACGGGACGAATACGAACTTGTGGCGGCCTTGATGAACCGTAATGAGGAGATGCGGGTGATTGCTGTGGGAGACGATGATCAGAACATCTTTGAGTTCCGTGGAGCAGACTCCCGCTATATGGGGCTATTGGCTCAGAAGACCGGAAGCCGCTTTGTAGAAGTGACTGAAAATTATCGCAGTGCCCGCCGTCCGGTGGCCTTAGCCAATGGGTTTGCGCGTTGTATTGGCCGGCGGATGAAGTCCGCTCCCATTGTTTCCATGTCTTCCGAGGAAGGGCAGGTGTGTATTACCCGCCATCATAGCCCATATATGTATCAGCCGATCGTGAATGAGATTGCAGAAGAAAAAAAAACTGGTACATCATGCATACTTACACAGACCAACGAGGAGGCTGCCATATTGGTGGCTCTGTTGCGTCGGAGAGGGATAAGGGGGAAATTGGTACAGTCGTTGGACGGTTTCCGTTTTTGGAATATTGCCGAGATGCGTTACTTCTTGCGTCGGTTGGACAAATGCAAGGGGTCTCCGCTTATTCCGGACGATGTATGGGAGGCTGCAAAGCATTCCACTATTTCCAAATATGACAGCAGCACGGCTTTGGAATATGTGAAGCGTTGCGTAGAGTTGTTCGAAAGGATAAACAAGGCCAAATATCTGACCGACTTTAAAGAGTATGTATACGAATCTTCGGTGGAGGATTTCTGCGATCTGTCGGGAGTGGATGTCGTTGTATCCACCATTCATAAAGCCAAGGGATGTGAGTTCGACCATGTGTATATGCTGCTGACGGACGTTGGACGGAAGAATGATTTTCTGTTTCGCCGCTATTATGTGGGTATCACACGGGCAAAGACCTCGTTGTCTGTACACACAAACGGAGATAGTTTTCAGGGTCTGCCGTCCGCCATCTATACAGTGGATTCATGCCCGTATGATTTGCCCGATGAAGTGGCACTCCAATTGTCGCACAAAGATGTCTATCTCGACTATTTCAAGCAGGTGAAGCAGGAGGTGCTGTCGTTGAGGGGAGGAGACTCTTTATTCTTGCGCGATACAACTCTATATTCAGTGAAGAGCCTGCGGCCTGTGGCCAAACTGTCTCAGCGGATGCAGACCACGTTGGACGGATGGCGTCAGAAAAACTATGAAGTGAGTGGGGCAACCGTTCGTTTTGTAGTGGCATGGAAAGCTAAGGACGCCCCTAAAGAGGAGGAAGAATGCGCTGTTTTGTTGGCTGATCTGACGTTGCGCCGTCGCGTGGAGGACTGATGCTGCCGGGGGCTACACCAGATCCACCACCGTGATGCCCGCTCCGCCGAACTGCACGTGCTCGTCGCGATAGTCTTTCACTCCGGCCACTGTGCCCAGATACTGCCGGATGAGGCTGCGCAGAGCGCCGGTGCCGGTGCCGTGCAGGATGCGCACACGGGACACGCTCAGCAGAATGGCATCATCAATGAAATAGGTGACGGCGTGGAGCGCCTCATCGCCCCGCATGCCCCTCACATCAATGTCCTGGCGGAACTGAAGTTTCTTCTCGTACACAGCATCCTGTGTCTGCTTGCTCACGTAGGTGATGCCTTGGTTATCTTTCTTGGCCGGAGCTTCGGCACGTTCCAGCCGATTGAGTTTCACGTTGGTCCGCATCTGTCCGAAGGTGACGATGGCTGTCTGCCGGTCGATTTCCACAATCTCGCCCACGCTGGTCTGCCCCTGTATGCGCACGGTATTGCCCACTTCCAGCGGGCGGTTCTTCCGTTCCTGCTCCTCACGGCGTGCCTGTTGCTCCTCACGGGTTTTGGCGGCATCGGCCGCTTTCTTGTTTCGCCGTTCCTCCTTGCGGTTTTTCCGTTCCTCCAGCTGCTTCATCTTTCGGGCGATGAGGTCTTCCTTGTGCTGCCGTTCCACTTGTTCCAGTGCCTCCTTGAAGTCGTCTAACTCGCGGCGCACGTTGCGTGTTTTCTCTTTTTCGGCCTGCGCTTCGCGTATGATGCGTATGGTATTTTCAATTTTGGCATTGGAAGCCTGCAACAATTGTTCGGCTTCTTCCTTTGCCTTGCGGATAATCTCTTTGCGGCTGCGGTTCAGCTCTTCTATTTCGGCCTCATATCGGGCAATAGTCTGCTCCATCTGCTTTTCGCGCTGGTGGATGCTCTGTCGCTTGTTCTCCCAGTAGCGTTTGTCGCGCACGATGTCCTGGAGATACTTGTCGGCATTGATGTACTCCTTGCCCACCAGTTCGGACGCATCGGCAATCACCTCTTCGGGGATGCCGGTCTTGCGCGCTATCTCCACGGCAAAAGAACTGCCGGGATTGCCGATTTGCAGCTGGAACAGCGGCTGCATCAGCTGGCGGTCGTAGAGCATGGCTCCATTCACCACACCCTCATGATCTTCGGCAAAGTGCTTCAGGTTCTGATAGTGGGTGGTGATGACGCCGAAGGCCTTCTTGCGGTGGAAGCGGCGCAGCACGGCCTCGGCGATGGCTCCGCCAATCTGTGGTTCCGTTCCGCCACCAAACTCGTCAATGAGCAGCAGGCTTGTGCCGTCGCAGTGCTTCATCATGTTCTTCATGTTGAGCAGATGGCTGGAGTAGGTGCTCAGGTCATCTTCAATGCTTTGTTCGTCACCGATGTCGATAAAAAGGTGGTTGAATACTCCTGTGCGCGAGTTCTCGCCTAACGGTACGGGCAGTCCGCATTGCAACATATATTGCAACAGTCCCACAGTTTTCAGACATACAGACTTACCGCCGGCGTTGGGGCCGGATATGATGAGTATGCGCTGGCGTGTAGTTAGTTCGATGTCCAGTGGAACCACTTTTTTGTCGTGTCTCTCCAGTGAAAGGCGCAGAAGAGGGTGGCAGGCCTGTGTCCAATCGATGATGGGGCGTTCGGTAATGTTGGGTGTGACGGAGTGGGTTTGTTCGGCCAGTCGTGCCTTGGCCTGAATGAAATCGATTTCAGCCAGGAATTCATACGAGTGCAGGATGTCCGGACAGACAGGACGCACTTGAGCCGTGAATTCCTGAAGGATGCGTATCACCTCACGCCGTTCTTCTCCCTCCAGTTCGCGGATGCGGTTGTTGGCTTCCACCACTTGTGCCGGTTCGATAAATACCGTTTTTCCGGTGGCCGATTCATCGTGCACGATACCTTTGATTTTTCGTTTCAGTGCGGGCGACACGGGAATCACCAGGCGTCCGTCGCGCAGTGTAGGTGCCACGTCTTTTTCCACCAGTCCGTCTTGCTGAGCCTGACGCAGGATGGCGTTCAGGCTGCGCGACACGCTGCCTTCGGCAGAAGCCAATTCACGCCGTATGCGTAGTAGTTCAGCCGAAGCCGAATCTTTTATCTTTCCGTATTTGTCCAGGATAGCATCTATACGGTGCGACAATTGGGGAAAGGTGGACACGTCTGTCGCCAGACGGCAAAGGGCGGGAAACCGGTGTGTGGCTGCCGTTTCGTCTTCCACGTCTTCATTATCTTTCGCTCCGGTCAGAAACTTCACGATGGCTATGATGGTGTCCAGCGAGCGTTTCAAATCAAATAGCTCGCCCGTTTCCAGATACGTACCCTCCAGTCGGATGCGTTTCAGCGAGGCTCGCATGTCGAAGAAATGCTGGTCGGGAAACTCGTCGCCTTCCTCGCGTATGCGCATAAACTCGTGCGTCTGTTCCTGCCATTCGCGCAGGCGGTGCAGGTCGGTGCAGAATTGCATCCGTCCGGCACGTTCCTTGCCCAGTGTGCTCAGACAGTGCGTGTCCAGCAGGCGGCGCACTTCGTCAAATCCTATCTTCTGTTCGTAGTTCTGAGGGTATATCATGGCGTAATTTTATTCGGGGTGCAAAGATACTAAAAAAGTATGACTTTGCACCCCGGTTCGTCTGTTACAGTTCTTTGGGCGGATAGAGTGTGTTCCACCAGAGCGGGTCGTCCTGCAGCCAGCGGGCGAACCAGGCGAAGATGGTGTTCTGCCATTTCTGCCGCTTGTGGAAGTCGAGAATCTGATGGTTCTCGCCGCGCACGGTGACGAAGGCGGTCTCGCGGCCCAGCAGTTTCAGGGCGGTGAACATCTGTATGCTTTCGCCTATGGGCACGTTGGTATCGGCCGTTCCATGAAGGAAGAGCAGGGGTGTGTGGATTTTGTCGGCATGGAAGAGGGGGCTATGCTCGGTGTAGAGCGTGGGATTGTTCCACGGATAGTTTCCGGCCGTGGCGGCCTGGCTGTAGGAGTAGCCCCAGTAGCCTTCGCCCCAGTAGCTGGCGATGTTGCTGATGCCGGCGTGGGATACGGCGGCGGCGAAGAGGTCGGTGCGCGTCTGCAGGAGCTGGGTGGTGAATCCACCGTAGGAAGCTCCGATGCAGCCGATCTTTTTTTCGTTCACATAAGGATGGTCGGCGCAGAAGCGGCGCGTGCCCTCGATGATGTCGTCGGCCGTGTAGTCGCCCCAGGCATTGACGTGGCGTGCGGCAAATTCCTGTCCGAAACCGTAGGTACCGCTGGGCTGTACCACATACACCACATAACCCAGTGCGGCATAGGCGTGATGGGGGTATCGGCTCTCGAAGAGACGCGCCGTGGGCGTGCATCCGCCGTAGTAGTTCACGATGAGCGGGTAGCGGCGGGACGAATCGAAATGGGGAGGCAGGTAGAAGCGGCCGTAGATGGTGTCGCCGCGCGAGTTGATGAAGTTATAGTCGTGGCATTCACCCAGTTCGATACCTTGCAGGCGCCGGCTTCCGGTGTCCTCAATCAGGCGTGTTTTGCCGCTCTTCACCTGGGTGAGATAGAGGCGTTCGCCATTGGATACGCTCTCGCCTACGTAGGCAATCCAGCGGCCGGTGCGGTCGGTGGAGAAGGAGCGGACGTATTCCTCCTGTGTGGGTATCTCGCTGATTTGTCCTGTGGCGGGCTGGATGGCGTAGAGCTTGCGCATATCGCGGTGGGCGGCCAGCGCGTAGATGGTGTTGCTGGCATAGCACCATTCGTAGCTCTCCACAGCGGGGTGGAACGTGCGGGTGAGAGGTGTGATGCTACCTTGTGCTACATTAATAAGGTATAGCTGGCGCTCATACATGCTGGGCGTCTGTCCTTCGCTCACGGCCAGTCCGATTCCGCCGAAGGCTTCGGGCGATCCGCTTACCAGCACGGTGTTGCCGTCCGGTGAAAGGACGGGGCCGCTGACAAAGCCGTCTTGTTGCACGAGGGTGTCGGTCTGCATGGTCTGCAGATCCATTCGTATGATGGTGGTCAGATAAAACGGGCGCTGAGTGAGCCGTGTCTCCTGTGTGCAGACAAAAAGGTAGCGGCCATCTCCGCTCAGATTAATGGAGGGTTGCAGGCTGTGTCCGAAGGTTATCGGACGGGTGATGCCGGTGGTGCGGTCAAGCATGCTGAGGTTGTAACGTCGTCGCCATCCCGGTTGGCGGTCGTCGGGAGTGATGATTTCAGTCATGTCTGCGTCAGGGCGCGGCTCTTCCATCCCGGTGAAATAGAAAAGGCGGTTGCAGGTGTTGTCCCATGTGTAGTGTTCATGGGGCAGATCTGCCACCACCACTTGTTCGCTGCCGTCGTCGGCATCGGTGCTCACCAACTGGTAACCGTCGGCAGTGGAGCGCACATGACAATAGCGGTGTCCGTCCGGCATCCATTGTGCTCCGGCAGGGCATAGGGTGACGCGTCCGGTGGTAGTATCGTAGATCTTCTGTTCGGATGCCGTTCCGCCGTCTTTGCGTGTGGTGGTGTATGTCATCAGGATGAAGCGTCCGTCAGCCGACAGACGGGCACCGGTCATGCGCCGTCCTTTCATCACGTCCATCAGGGTGTAGAGGCGTGTGGAGTCAGTCTTGACAGTGGGTGTCTCTCCGCCTTCTGTTAGCAGACTCACCCGCAGGGTGTCGTTCCGGTCTTTAGTGGCAAGCGCTTTGATCTCAAACCGATGCGTGCCTGGAGTTAGAGTGTAGGATAAACTGTTTTGTTTGGTCCCATCAATCAGCAAGGCATAGTCTTTCACTCCTTCTATCCGGACGGTCCCGGTGGAGTATCGGTGGTTTTCTACATAGAATCCCGCCATGTGGAGGGTGGGGGTTTCTGAGGCCTGAAGTACGACGAAACCGTCTGTTGGTCCGCCTTGGTTGATGAGGTTTGCAGGCGTGAATCCGTCCAGAAGGCTCTGTGGATTGTAGGGTCTTCCCTGTGCATCGGTAGAGTCGGTAAGCAGAGGGACAGCCATAGGTATCGGATCTGCATGGAGCATCCGGTCTACCCGGATGGTGTCGGCCCGTCCTATACCGGTTGTTGACAGCAGTGTGGCAAATAGAATGCTTTTTTTCATGAAATAATAAAAATATAAAGGGTTGTACGAATCAGGGATTATCCCAACACCACATCAAGCACCATCATCAGGATGAAGCCGGCGGCAAAGCCGATGGTTCCGATGTTGGAGTGACTGCCTTGCGCCGACTCGGGAATAAGTTCCTCCACCACCACATAGAGCATGGCGCCGGCGGCAAAGGCCAACAGGTAGGGCAGCAGCGGAACGACATGGGTGGCCAGCATCAGGGTGCCCAATGCCCCGATAGGCTCCACCACACCGCTTAGCGTACCGATGAGGAACGAGCGACGGCGGCTGTTGCCTTCGGCACGCAGGGGCATGGATATGATGGCTCCCTCGGGGATGTTCTGCAGGGCTATGCCCACCGAAAGGGCTATGGCTGCCGCTACGGACAGACCGGCCTCCGGCGATACGACGCCCGCCAGCATCACACCCACGGCCATGCCTTCGGGCAGGTTGTGGAGGGTGACGGCCAGGATGAGCATGGAAGTGCGCGAGAGTCGGGTGCGCGGTCCCTCGGGTGCATTGGAATCGAGGTGCAGGTGAGGAACGATGCGATCCATCAGCAACAGGAAGGCAAAGCCCGCCGCCAGCCCGATGGCAGCAGGTATCACGGCCCACTTTTCGTCGGCCGCTTTCATGTCTATGGCCGGGATGAGTAGTGACCACACCGAAGCCGCCACCATCACGCCTGATGCAAAACCCAGCATGGCTTTTTGTGTGGTGGCGTGTAATTTCTCTTTGAGCGCAAACACACAGGCTGCGCCCAATGTAGTGCCCAACAAGGGCAACAGGAGTCCGATGATGAGTCCGTTCATAGGGATATGGAGTTTGTGGAACAAAGATACGGATATTATTCTTTATTTTTGTTCAAATGGAATATCTTTGCAAGTGAAAACAAACATCCCGTATGACAAATAAGATGCTTAATGCCGTGCGCCTGCTGATGTTGTTTGCAGGCATATTCCTTTATGTACTTTCTTACGTTATATACGGACGCACGTTGGTGGAACCCGCCATTCCCCTGCTGGTTACGGTGGGGGTGGTGGCGCTCACGTGGCCGTTGCTGTGTGGGCGCTGGCAGTGGCTGACGCAGACGGAGGACGCCACAGTGGACATGCTGTGCCATCTGTTTGTGACCGGGGCTGTGGCCTGCGGTGCTTTTCTGCCCCTCAACGATGTCTGTATCGACGAAACCTCGGTGCGCATCGTTGCCGTGGAGGTGGAAGATAAGCATGTGGAGGAACGTCGGAACACGCGGCGCATAGGCCGACGCCGCTATTTGGACGCCGGAGTGACCCGCGAATATTATATCCGTGTCCGGTGGGAGGGTGGAGAGAAGGAATTGCGTGTCTCGCTTACCGACTACAACCGTCTGCGTCATGGAGGTGAGGCACAGTTGGAATTGAAGGACGGATGTTGGGGGCTGCCGGTGGTGACGGGTGTCGGGTCAGCGGACAGGCTGCGCGGGGGATACAAGAGTGAATAATGCTTAAAAGGCATGGGAATGTGGACGGCTGATCCGTTTATCCTTAGAGGGGTAAGGTGGAGAAAAGTCCGCCATGCAGTGATGAAACACTACACTATAATATCTAACAAATCCGAATGAATATGCAGATAAGACAACTGATTGCACGTGTGTTGCCGGCTGCCCTGTTGCCGGTGATATGTGTCATGACGCCTGTGGGCGTGCAGGCACGGGTGGAAGTGGCGCCCGTACCCAAGGCCGTGTATTACAAGTATCACAACGATGATTTCACCGTGCAGGTGCGTCCCGTGGGTGAACGGGAATGGATAGATCTCTACGAATATAAGTTGAAGGTGGACATGGACACCAACTCAGACGCCTCGATGGTGACGTTTGACTTCGACGGTAGTGTGGATGTGAGTGTGCGCAAGAACAACGGGCACTTCCGCACGGTGGACATCCGGCCGTTCGCACGCGGTATCCGTCACAAGGTGGAGGGTGACCGTGTGGTGTTCCGATTGGATCGTCCGCAGAATCTCTCGATAGAATTTGACGGCGACCGCCTCCACAATCTTCATCTCTTTGCCTGTCCGCTGCAGCGTGATGTGCCCGTAGAGGGTACGCCCGGTGTCCGCTACTTCGGCCTCGGCGTGCACGAGCCGGACGATGCGGAGACCAAGACGTTTCGCATCTCTTCCGGATCCACTGTGTATCTGGCGCCCGGTGCCATATTGCGCGGATCGCTCAATTGCGACAGTACGGACAATGTGCGTGTGTGTGGCCGTGGCATGATCTGGGGGGCGCCAAACGGCATTTCGGCCGGATGGGCTACGCGTCTGAGGGTAGAGGATATCGTTGTGGTGAATCCCCGCTACAATACGTTCACTGCCGGTCAGGCTACAGACATAAGCGTAAGCGGTCTCAAGTCGTTCAGCCATCAGGGATGGGGCGACGGACTGGATTTTTACTGTTGCCGGGGCGTGAGGGTGGATGGAGTGTTTCTGCGCAATTCCGACGACTGTGTGGCTATCTACGGTCATCGCTGGAATTTCTATGGCGACACGGATGACATTCTCGTGAGCAATTCTGTGCTGTGGGCCGATATAGCCCATCCCATCAACATAGGTACGCACGGTGACACCTCCACAGAGGGGGAGACGCTCTCGCGCATCCGTTTTGAGAATATTGATGTGCTGGAACACGACGAGGATGACCGCGACTATCAGGGGGTGATGACCGTGAACGCCGGCGACCATAATCTGGTGCGTGACGTGACATTCGACAACATCCGTGTGGAGCATATCCAGGAGGGGCAGCTCTTCCATCTGCGGGTAATGGATCTGCCACGCTATTGCACGGGTCCGGGACGCGGTATTGAAAATGTCACTTTCAGCCGTATCAGTTACGACGGGCAAGGTGAGAATCCATCCGTCATCACGGGCTATGACGGTGGTCGCATGGTACGCGGCGTGACCTTCCGTCAGATCCGTATTCGTGGACGTCGAGTGCGACGGATCAAGCAGTTACCTCTGTATGTGGGGCCGCATGTGGATGAGATTAGCGTGCACTGATTCCTTCTATTCATGTCCATACGGAAAAAGCCACGGTTACATCATCGTGGCTTTTTCCGTATGGACTTGTATGTGTTTCAAATGTCAGTCGGCTTCACCGATAGTGATTTCTCCGGCCAGGTTGCAGGCCATCTTTTGTCTCACTATCTCGGGTGACATGTTGTGTCCCAACAGGAACATCAACTTTGTCACTGCACATTCGGGCGTGCAGTCGTAGCCGCTTGTCACTCCGACCTGAAGCAATTGTATACCTGTGGTGTAGCGTTCCATCTCCACGCTACCTGTCAGGCACTGCGTGATGTTCACCACTACCACACCGCGGTCTGTAGCTTCTTTGAGGCGCTCCATGAGCCAAGGTTTCTGTGGGGCATTGCCCGAACCGAATGTCTTGAGCACAATGCCTTTGAGATGCTTCATTTGGAATATGGACGAGATAATGCTCTCCTGTATGCCGGGAAAGAGGGTGAGGATGACCACATTGGTGTCGAATGAGTAGTGCGGCATGAGCGGCAGGTGGCGTATGGGCCGCCAGATGCGGTCGAAATTGTAACGTATGTGTATGCCGGTGTGAGCCAGGCTGGGATAGTTGTAGGAGCGGAAGGCGTTGAAATTTTCCGATGTTATTTTTGTGGTGCGGTTTCCGCGCAGCAGTTCGTTTTCGAAGAATACGCAAACCTCGGGAACAAGAGGTGTGCCGTCCGGATGGCGTGCGGCTGCAATTTCGATGGCAGTGATGAGATTCTCTTTGCCGTCGGTGCGCGGCATGCCCACAGGAAGCTGCGATCCGGTGAGGATGACTGGCTTACTCAGGTTTTCGAGCATGAAACTCAGCGCCGAGGCTGTGTAGGCCATGGTATCGGTGCCGTGTAGGATGACAAAGCCGTCGAAGTCGTTGTAGTTGGACGCGATAATGCGCGTGAGCTGTGCCCAATCGGCCGGTGACATGTCCGATGAGTCGATAGGAGGTTCGAAGAGATGCGCTTCGATACGGTAGTGGAAACGTTTGAGTTCGGGCACATGCTTCATCAGGTGGGCGAAGTTGAATGTCTCCAATGCTCCCGTCTCGGGATTTTCTATCATGCCTATGGTGCCTCCCGTGTAGATGATGAGGATGGCCGGTCGATTGTCTTCAGTATTCATTCGGAACAGTGTAAGAGGGGTGTGACTTTGTTGGAAAAAGCGGACTTCTTCGGGTGAGTGCAGATAAAAGGCGTTCGCCCCGTGCATCCCGTTGTCCCTGCTTGTTTTGTCGGTGGCAGGAGTGCGAGGCACGGGGCGTGCATATGTTAGGTTGGCATACTCAGAAGATGCGTTTCAGCTCCTCGGCCATCTGCTGTTGCACTTCGTGTGCCTTCTCGGCGGCCACTTCGGCAAATCGTTCGGTGGAGTCGGCATAGATGATGGCACGGCTGCTGTTTACGATCAGGCCACATGTCTGATTCATGCCGTAGCGGCACACCTCTTCGAGCGATCCGCCCTGGGCGCCCACGCCGGGCACAAGCAGGAAGTGGTTGGGGGCGATGCGGCGTATGTCGGTGAACATGCTGCCTTGCGTGGCTCCCACCACATACATCATGTTGTCGGCGTCGCCCCATTGCTGGCTCTGGCGCAACACCTTTTCAAAGAGGCGTTCGCCATGGGGATCCTCTGTCAGCTGAAAGTCGTGCGAACCCTTGTTGCTCGTCAGTGCCAGCAGGATCACCCATTTGCCCTCATAGCCGAGGAAGGGGGTCACACTGTCCTCGCCCATGTAGGGCGCCACGGTGAGTGCATCGAGTTGCATCTCCTCGAAGAAGGTGCGGGCGTACATGGCCGATGTGTTGCCTATGTCTCCGCGCTTGGCATCGGCTATGATGAACTGGTCGGGATAGTTGCGGTTGATATATTCGATGGTTTTCTCGAAAGCGATCCAGCCTTTCACACCCATGCTCTCGTAGAAAGCCAGATTGGGTTTGTAGGCAATGCAGTAGGGGGCAGTGGCATCGATGATGGCCTTGTTGAAGGCAAAGATGGGGTCTTCCTCTGCAAGCAGGTGCTGCGGGATTTTTTTGATGTCGGTGTCGAGTCCCACGCACAGAAACGAGCGTTTGCGGTGGATGTTGTCGATAAGTTCTTGTCTGTTCATACGATTGTTACGTTTGTCTGTTGCAAATTTACGTTTTTTTTGCGGGATTTCCCACAGATGATAGGGATTTGGACGGAAGAATGATGATTTTTTCCGTTCCTGACGGGACGGGATCGTTTCTGCCTGTCTATTATAAATATAGGTACGCACGTACCTATATTTATAATAAAAGTTTTGGGAAGGATGAAAAAAAGTGTGTCGCAACGTTTTCTGTTGCGACACACTTTCATGTCTCGGGAATGGCTGCTGCGAGCGGGGTGTGAGGCGCAGCTTCCTTTCTCTTTAGGGGTGTTCAGATGGCCAGCAGAAAGTACAGGCCGGGCTTCACGTTCAGTTCGGTAGCTCCAGACGTGGTGGCGTGGCGGATTCCGTCGGCGCTCCACACGGCCACGGGTTCTCCTTGGGGCAGGCGCAGACGGCCGTTGCGGCACATCACTTTGCTCACCTTACGGTTTTGTTGGCCGGTTGCCGTTGCGGTGTGCAGTCCGTTTCCCTCTTCTTCCTTCACGGGGGTTACGGTCATGCAGTCGATGTCCGGAGCCCAGGCTGAGGGGTTGGCAATGCGTATGGTGTTGTTGCCAGGGGCAAGTACAATTCTCAGCGGCTGTGAGCATCCGATGCCGGCCGTTTCGGTGGCCGAGAAGGTGAGCGTTTGCGGTTCGCCACCGTTCACCGAGAGTTCCACCTGGCGTTTCTGCCATTGCTTGCATCGCACTGTCAGCTCATACACTCCGCCCTCGCGGCTCCACACGTCGCGCCATTCCATGTAGTTCTCGGCGTGGTTGCCCAGCCAGCCCACGCGCGCTCCGCCGGAGCAGCTGGCGTCGGCCGTGTAGACGGCATGTCCCAATGACGAGTTGATGCCCAGTTGCTGGAACCGCTCCAGCCATGCCCATTCAGCTTCGTAGACGGTGCGTTCCAATCGCTGCTCGCCTTCGAGCAGCAGGATGGCCGTGTCGTGGGCATCCACGTTCAGGGTGAGCAGTCCGTTGGTGACGGGTTCCAAATCCTGTCGGGCGAAGACGTCGCGCACCCCTATCTTGCCGGCCAGATCCACGGCGGCCATGTCGAGCGTGTAGGTTTGCGCATTGTTCGCAGGATTATATATAGCCACGGCACGTGTGTTGCCATGCAGCGTGCGCACGTCTTTGGCATATACGGTCAGTCCGTCGGATCCGGTGGCCACGATGCGTGCCTGAAGTCCCAGTGCGTCTTGGTTGATGGCGATCAGTTCGGGGTTGCTGATGAGGTTGAGCGAGCGTTCGGGTATCTTTGTCATGTCGCATCCGATAAGCAGTGGCGAACTCATGATGCACCACATGCCGAAGTGGGTCCGCTCCTCGGCCTCCGAAAGGCCTCGTCCGATTTCGAGCATGTCCATGTCGTTGTAGTGCCCTTCGCCGGCATAGGCCGAGAGATAGTTGTTGGCCGCGATGATGCGCTTCACCGAGGCCCAGTTGGGGCCGATGTCTCCGGCTATACGCCAGGACGAACCGATGGAGTGAACCCAAGTGCCGGGGAATGCCCAGCGACATACGTTGATGCGCACGTCGTCGCGCCCCACGGCATCGATGGCTTGGCGGATGGCGGTGTAACGCTCGCGTTCATCAAGGCTCAGCTGTTCGGTGTTTTGCTTGGCGTCTCCTCCACAGAAGTCGATTTTGATGAAGTCGAACCCCATTTCGTCGAAATAGAAGCGTGCGTCCTGTTCATCGTGTTCGTAGAATCCCACGCCCACTCCGGCAGCGTCTTTGTCCCAGTAATTGCCGCAGGTGTTGTGTCCGGCGTCAGAGTAGATGCCTGCCTTGAAGCCAAGCGAGTGGATGTAGTCGGCCACAGGTTTCAGACCGTTGGGGAATCGGGTGGGGTGGATGAGCAACTGTCCGTCCGCATTTCGTCCGCCAAAGAATCCGTCATCGATATTAATATAGGTATATCCGGCCTCGCGCAGTCCGGTGGCGGCCATGGCATCGGCCTGACGGCAGATGATGTCGGCGGAGATGTTTACGCGGTAGGTGTTCCACGAGCTCCATCCCATGGTGGGTGGTTCGTAGGCATGGAGAGTGGCGGGCAGCAACAGGGCGGCAGCCAGTGTCGTTTTGCACAGATTGATGTTCTTCATGTCTTTCAATTAATGGTTTTAAAGGGTATTAAGATTATTTTCGTCAAAAATACAATATAATATTGAGATAAGCTCCGGATGCATCGGGAAAAATCACTCATTGGGGCGTATTTGTAGCAATAGTCCCTCGCAGGCATCCTCAAGAATATCGATCACATTCTCGAATCCGCTGTCACCTCCATAGTAGGGATCGGGCACGTGATCCACCGCCTTCTGCCGGCAGAAGGCGGCCATGGGCACCACCTTGCGTTCCTCTTCCACGCCCGGTGCCATGGCTCGCAGGCGGTCTATGTTGCTGTCGTCCATGCCCACGATGAGATCGAAGCGGAAGAAATCGTCGTAGGTCACGGGGCGTGAGCGGTGGGTGAGCCGATAGCCTCTCCGTGCGGCGTGGGCACGCATGCGGTGATCGGGCAATTCGCCCTCGTGGAAGTTGATGAGTCCGGCCGAGTCAAGCTGGATCTCGCGGGCCAGCGCGGCATTCCACACCTGTTGTCGCATCACCTCTTCGGCTGTGCACGAGCGACAGATGTTGCCCAGGCAGACAAAGAGTATGTTCACGGTGTCACGTTCCTTCAGCGAGGCTACCTGTTCGGCCGATTCGGGGGTGAGGTTGTAGTGTTGCATAGGATTCTTTTTATTGTTAAGACAGTTCAGGGGGATAAGATATTTTTTTCCTGTGGAGTGCTCACGGTCTCACAAAGTGAGGAAAAGCAACTTCGCCCAGGTCGGGGCGATAGGCGAATCCCTCGTGAGAGAAAGCCTGCAGGTCGGTCACGGACGTGAGACGGTGTTTGATGATGAAACGTGTCAGGGCGCCCCGGCAGGCTTTGGCCCAGACGGCCTGCATTCTGAGCCGCCCTCCTGTGGCGACATAGAACAGGGGTTGCACGACCTGTACCTCTGCCTTGACTTTCGGCCAGTCGAAAAGTTGCTCATACTCGGCTGTGGAGAGATGAACAAGCACGCCATCGTCGGCCTGCACACTGCGGATGAGTACATCGGTGAGCCGTTCCCGCCAGAAACGGTTCAGGGGAAGGCCGTCTGTGGCCTCAAGCCGTGCGCTGTGCTCCATGCGATAGGGGACAATGCCGTCCAGCGGGCGGAGCAGACCGTAGAGAAAACAGGTGATCCACATGTGTCGTTGGGCAAATTCGAGATCGGACGCTGTGAGCGTATCGGCTTTCAGGTGTTTGTAGGCCTGTCCGTTGTAGGACAGCAGGGCGGGGCGCTTCGGGGCATCGAAGAAGGCGCGGTAGCGCAGTCCGTTCTCGGCGGCCAGTGCTGGGCTGCAGTTCAGCAACCGGGCGAGTTGGCCGGTGTCCATGGAAGCCAGTTCCAGCGCCATCCGGTTGGCTTCGGCTTGAAACAGAGGGGTGCTCTCGGGCGACATGCCTGTGGCGGCATGCATGATTTTTGCGTTGGCCAGTAGTATTTGCATGATGCGGGTATGGGATTGATGTGCAAATGTAGGGATAAAACAGGAGATATGCCGTATGGCGGAGGCTGTATTTTGCGGGGATTGGGTGAAAAAAAACTCGTTTTGGATGCGGATGCGGACGGTCGTGACGTATCGGCTCTTTGGCGTGCTGTGCTGCAAATATCCGGTCTGCCATACGGCGTTTCCCCGCGAATTATGTTATCTTTGTCCGTGGGGAGCGTGGTGGGTCCCGCAGGTGTGTCCGAAGCAGCGGAAACTGTGATGCACACGGTACGTAAACACTGTGTGAGCAGTGGGCATTTACGTGGCGCATGAGGTGAGGTAAACACCTGTCTGATGATGCCGGACACACAGGCTTATTGCGTGTCAGCTCCTTGTCGGAAGAGAGTCAACCCGCTATCGAAAACCCGTCAACCCGCTATCGAAAAGGTGTCAACCCGCTATCGAAACGTTGTCAAACCACTGTCGGAAAGCTGCGGTTTCATGCTTCGGCGGCCGTCAGACAGCAGGTAGGCAGATAGTGTGCCGGGCATACGGCCGGCGACACTGTTTCGGACGAACGAATCAAACAACCAGAGGATATGATAGAATACAAGTTATTGAAGTCGGAAATGACCGGTGATGTGTATCCCCAGCAGGTGGTGCACCATACTTTCACGACGGACGACCTGTACGACAGGCTCGTGAAGCGATTCGGATCGGTGGCGGTGGCCGTGCTGGGCGATGCTGTGGAACTGATAGCGCGCAATCTGGCCGAGGGAGGCACCGTGACACTGGACGGACTGGGCACGTTCTCCCTCCGTCTGGGTATGGGCAAGAGCGGGATGAAGGACTTCGACGACGTCCGTTCGCAGGACATCATGGTCAGCGGCGTGCGCTTCAATGCCTGCCGTGGGCTGCGCGAACGCGTGGCTGCCCAGGAGCGCCACCTGCAGCGCGGCGACAAGGTGAGGCATGGCATCACCGCCGTGGACCGCTGGGTGATGATCTATGCCTATGTGTGTGATCTCCACGCATGCCGGTCGGTTCCTGTGGACGAGATCACCCTGACAAGTCGCACTTATCAAAGTGTCACCGGGTGCACGGCCTACACCGCACGCAAGGAATTGGAACAGTTGTGCCGGGAGGGCAAGTTGCGCGCGATTCCGGCAGGATGCTACAAAGTGTACGCCTTGTCGCGCGAACTGGGCGACCGGCTGATGAGCGGAGAGCGTGAGCACCTGACGGGATTGTGAATGAGAAACGGAAAGTACATATATAATTAAAGGTATAGAAAATGGATATTAAGGCCAATAAAGACGAATTTATCGAATTGTTGCGCTCCACGCAGCGCGACGGAGTGGACGAAGTGATCGAGGAACTGGAACGGTTGGGATTCTTCACCGCTCCGGCATCCGCCGGACACCATCTCAACACCGAAGGCGGACTGGTGGCTCACTCGCTCAATACGTGTCGGTGCGGGCTTGCCGTGTGGGAGGCTATGAAGACGGTGGATGCCTCGGTGGAGAAGGAAGTGACGCGTGAGAGCATCATTCTGGCCGCGTTGCTGCATGACGTCTGCAAGGCCGACATTTATCGCCGCACGGTGAAGAAGCGCAAGAATGCCATCGGCATGTGGGAGGATTCGGAAGGATATAAGGTGACCTACAAGAACTTCCCCATGGGACATGGCGAGAAGTCGCTCGTGGTGGTGCTGTGTTGCGGACTGGAACTGACCGATGCCGAGATGCTGGCCATACGTTGGCACATGGGAGCCTGGGGGATCAACATGAACAGCTACGAGGACCAGCGCAGTTACGACACGGCACGGGCCCTCTATCCTCTCGTGTCCATCATACAGACGGCCGACGGACTGGCAGCCTCCATCGTGGAACGATCCGCTGACGGCATGGATGATTTATAATCATTATGTTCAAATAAACACTGCAGGACAATGAAGAAAATCACGATGATATACTTTTCGCCCACGGGCACGTCGGCTCGTGTGGCGAGTGCCATAGTCAAGGGATTGAACGCAGGAGGTCAGGCCGAAGTGAGCCGTGTGGACATCACCCGTCAGGACGCTCCGGAACAGGTATTTGATGCGGAAACGGTTGTGGTCATCGCAGCTCCGGTCTATGGAGGCCATCTGCCCCGGATTGCAGCCGAACGCATGCAGGCGTTGCGCGGACAGGACACGCCGGCGGTGCTGGTGGCCGTGTATGGCAACCGTGCTTTCGAGCATGCGCTCACCGATCTCGAAGCCTTTGCCGTGGAGCGGGGATTCGTGCCTGTGGCTGTGGGGGCCTTTGTGGGGGAACACTCCTACAGCACGCTCCGCACGCCGATAGCTGTCGGCCGCCCCGATGCCGATGATCTGGCTGTGGCCATTCGGCTGGGCGAGGAAGTGAGGAGCAAGTTGCAACGTTCCGTCTGCCGGCCTGTGGACGCCTCTGCACTGACCGACGAGCCGGCCGCCCCCGAATCGATGGCTAACTTCCGCGCCTTTGTGGCCGGCTATCAGCAACGGCAGGCTGTACAGCGGCAAGTGATTGTGCCGCAGGTACGGTCGCGCACTTGCATACACTGCAGCCGTTGCGCCGTGTTGTGTCCCGTGAGGGCGATCCCTGTCGGGGATGAGGAGCACACCGATGCCTCGCGTTGCATCAAGTGCTGTGCCTGCGTGAAGCGTTGTCCCGTCAAGGCACGTACACTGGATTCTCCTTTTGCCCCTGTGTTGGCGGACAATTTCGGCACCCGTCGTCGGCCGCAGTATCTGTTGTAGGAAACGTGCCGGCCGGATGCATCCTTCTTTAGAAAAATAAAGCATTCAATATGAAGACATACAACGAGGATCAGATGCGTGCTATACGCGCCGGAGAGGGATATCACTTGGTGCTGGCTCCTCCCGGGTGCGGAAAGACGGACATTCTGGCCGAGCGCATAGCTTGTGCGCGGGAGAGGGGCACAGACTTCGCCGACATGCTCTGCCTCACGTTCACCAACCGTGCGGCACGGGGTATGCGCACACGCGTGATGGAGCGTGTGGGCGAGGATTCCCGCGAGGTGTTCATCGGCAATCTGCATCGGTTTTGTTCACACTTTTTATTCAACAACGCGCTCGTTCCACAGCATACGTCCATCATCGATGAGGAGGACATGACGGATATTCTGCTGGAAGACGGTGGAACATTCTTCCTCAACCTGCAGGGACAGCCCGACAGGGGAAGGCTGAAAGCTGTGGACGAACTGGACAGCTACATTTCGCAGCGTGGGATGGGGCACCCGCAGGAGGTGATAAGTGTCTCCACAGCCGTCTATGAGCGCTACTATCGCATGGCTCTTCAGGCCGGCCTGAAGAGCGAGGCCGTGACGGGCGACGGTGAGGCGGAGACGCTGGTGCGCTACACGTTGCGCTACCGCGAATACAAACGAAACCGCCAGATGCTGGGATTCTCCGACATACTGATTTATGCCTACGAGCACTTGCGGAGAGATGCCGAAAGGACTTTCCACCGCTATCCCTGGGTGCAGGTGGACGAGGTGCAGGATTTGAATGCTCTGCAGCTGGCCATCATTGATGAACTGACGGACACCCGTGGCGGATTCTCGGTGATGTATTTGGGTGACGAGCAGCAGGCTATATTCTCCTTTATGGGATCCAAACTGGGTCAGCTCGACTGCCTGAGGGAACGCTGTCGGGGGAACGTGATGAATCTGGGGACGAACTATCGCTCGCCGAGCTATTTGTTGGATGTTTTTAATACGTTTGCTGAGCGTGAACTGGCTGTAGACCCCTCGCTCTTGCCCCGTCCGGTGCACGAGGATGTGTGCGATCGCTTCGATCTGATACTTACAGCCAACGATACGTCCGAGGACGAGACAAACCGTGTGGCGAGGATGATAAACCACTATCTGCACTATGAGGGAGAGCGCGTGGCCGTGCTGGTGCCCACCAACATGATGGCCGACCGTGTGAGCCGGAAGTTGCACGAACAGGACATCGCCCACTTCAAGATATCGGGCACGGACATGTTTCGCACCAAGGACTACAAAATCCTTTCTTCGCTACTCACGGTGAGTGTCAACGAGTTCGCGTCAATGGCTTGGGTGCGTCTGCTTTATGGCATCGGATTCGTGCGCACGTCCGGAAGGGCGCGTGCTCTTGTGGGCTGTCTGAAAGACCTGATGATGACACCTGCCGACTTGCTGGCAGAGCAGTCGTATGTGTCGCGGTTTTTAGACGCATATGCCCGGCGCGAGTTTGTGTTCTTCGACACCGAGACCACCGGGCTCAATATGCTGGAGGACGACATCGTGCAGATTGCCGCTTTCAAGGTGAGGGCGGGGGAACGTGTGCCCGGATCGGACTTCAATCTCTTTCTTCACACCGACCGTGAGATACCTTCGCATCTGGGCGAACTGGTCAATCCGCTGGTGGAAGCCTATGCGGAAAATCCCCATGTCGGACGTCGTGAGGGCTTGGAGCGGTTCCTGCGCTACATCGGCGATTGCCCCGTGCTTGGGCATAATGTGGGGTTCGACTACCGCATCCTGCAAAGCAATGTGGAGCGAGCCATCGGCCGTTCCGTCACGCTCGATGTCTACGATTCGCTCCATCTCATCCGCTGTGTGGAGCCCCGGCTCAGGCGTTACAAACTGGCCTTTCTGCTCGACGAACTGAACCTTGAGGGGCAGAACTCCCATCTGGCCGATGAGGACATTGCAGCCACGAAGGCCGTTGTGGACTACTGCGTGCGGCGTGCACAGGGCATTGCCGAAGCGCAACGTTGTTTTACCGATAGCGTAAAGGTGAGGAATATTGTGGAAAGGATGAAAGTCCTGCGCATTCTGTTTGCCGATCTGCAAGAGGTGCTCCACCGTCCGGTGGAGGAGAGCGGACAGCGGTTGTCCACGGTCATGACTTCCTTGGCCAGGCGGCTCACTGCGCTTGGGTATATCCACATGGCCGAACCGGAAAAGTTTGAGCTTTTTCTGCGCTACATCGACAGCGAATGGTGTGGCGACGGTAGCCGGGAAACGCTTTGCGACCAGATAAGCGCCCACGTGAACGACATGACGACAGGCATCAGCGAGGCCGACCTGCTGGATTGCGGAGCAAGCTATGATGGGCGGGTGTTTATCATGACGGTGTATAAGGGCAAGGGGCTGGAGTTTGAAAACGTCATTGTGCTCGGGGCCAACGACGGCACCTATCCTTTCTATCAGGTGAACAAGGTGCTCGGTGCGCCTTGGGGGCACACGGCCGAGGAACTGCACGAGGCCGAACAGATGCGGCTGGAGGACGCCCGCAAGTTCTACGTGGCTTTGTCGCGTGCCCGCAAGCGTCTTTGCATCAGCTATTCCTTCCGTAACTCCTATGGTATCCGCACTTGCCTCACCCCCTTTATGGATTGCATCGAACCGTATTTCTACACTGGGCGACAGTGATTGTTTGACCAGTCCGGTATACAATACCGCCATATAACGCCAACAGCACTCCGACAGTCGGTCAAGAGACTGCAGGAGTGCTGTTCTTTGTAAGTTATAATCCGGTTGCGGAGCGATGTCAGTGCCGGTTCACAGTCAGCTTATGTCCACCTGTGATGTAGAGACCGGCGGGGAGGCTGTGTATGTCGGAGCCAACAAACCGGCCGTCGGTGGTGTAGATGCCGGTGGCGATGCGATTTCCGTTGTCCCGCATGGGGCTGACGATGCCATCGGGGACATCATCACCGGCATCGAACAGGATCTCGTAGCGTTCGGGGGCATCGGCCTCGTCGGTCAGCAGGCAGAGACGGAAGGGCGACAAGACAGATTCGTCTGTTGCCGGCACAAAGGCATTGCCTGTTTCGTTGAGCACATAAAGGCGCTGGCCGGTCGGGACAGAGAGGGTGGCGAGGCAGCCCGTCACGCCCGAGGGCAGGGTGGCGGGTGTGGCTGTGACGAAGAGTCCGCGCAGGGGAGCCTCGGTCTCCACGGCAGCCACATCCGTTCCGGTGTAGCGCATCAGGTAGGGCATGCCGGCCTCCAGTTCGTCCACCTCCTCCACGATGAGGCTTGCGGTGCCGCCCACTTGCGGACGAACCTGTCCGAAGCGGTAGAAGGTGAATCCGGAGGGCAGACGGTGGGCCGGCACGTCGAATGGCAGGCAGAGGCCGTCGGGGCGTCCGTCGCGCGAGGCAAGACGGGTGTAGAACACGGAGTCGGTGACGGCGATGGCTTCGGCCAGGCAAGCGGGCGCTTCATCGGCCACATTGTAGCGGCGATAGACGCGCCAGAGGTTTTCGCCGGATGTGGTGCCGAAGGCATTCACGCCCGAATTGGCTCCATTGTCGAAGAAGAAGACGTGGTTGGCCGCGCGGCTACCGCCCTCTGTCTGTCGGTAGAAGTCGGCATTTCCGTTGGCCTCGATGTCCAGCCCCCAACGGCGCGGTGCCGTGCCCCACGAGAGCATGCGTCCGCCGTCGGCCAGCGACTGGAGCCACAGGCCGGACTCTGTGCTTTGCAGTTGCAGGCCGAAACTGGCTTGTGTGTCCACGGTGGCTGTGCCCGGATTATCCACGCGTAGCGTCACGGCATGCGCCTCGTCGGCTCCGGTCACGAATTCGCCGTCGGTCTGTCCGTGGGCGGCACACCATCCCAGAAAGCGGCCCGAGTGGCCGTTGTGCACCGCTTCTTGTATCTTAATCTCGGAGCCGGCCGGGAGTTGTGTGCTGCGGTGCACCGGCATCCAGAAATTTTCGCGTCGGGCGGGGTCGTCGGTTGTCACGTCACCCGTGGTGAAACGGTAGCATCCCGAACCCACCTCCACGGTGGCTATGCTGTCTGTGTAACTTACGGCACTGATGCCGCAGGTGCCGGCTTCGAGGGGACTGCCGTCCTCGAGCAGCGCGTCTGCACCAGGGGCAAGGGGCACGCGGATGACGGCAGTAGTGCCGGTGGGCACGGTGAACTCATAGGTGAGTCCGCCCGAGGTGTGGCGCCGCCAGGCTGTGCGGATGGTGCCGTAGGGGCACTGCGAACGGATGTCGAGGCTGTGCATGTCGGCCGGTATCCAAGGCGCGAGTTCGATACGGTCGAAGGCTGTGCCGGCGTTGTGGATGCCGCCCAGTTCGCTGTAGAACCATTCCTCGATGTGATCCATCATGCAATGGTTCTGTGAGTTGTCTGCACGATTCATGTCCCAGTATTCGGGCGTGGTGGTGCATCCGCTTTTCACAAAGAATCCGTAGCTGGGATAGTCGGTCTGGTTGGCCATGCGGTAGACCACATCGTTGTAGCCGTGTCGGGCAAGCGACATGATGACGGGTTTGAGTCCTATTTCACCCGTGCGTATGCGGTAGTTGTCGGCTTTCACCTTCTCGGCCAGAAGGGCAGCCACGGCGGCCTCGTTGGCTTCGTCCACCAAGCCGTAGTAGAGTGCCATGCTGTATTCGGCTTGGTTTCCGTTGTTGTATACATTGCCGGAGCGCAGGAAGCGGTTGTTGAAGGCCGTCTTCACGTGGTCGGCCAGGTCGGTGTAGCGTGTGGCGTCGGCCGGCTCGTCCATCAGTTCGGCCATTTCGGCCATGGCGCGCAGCAGGTAGTAGTAGGTGGTGGTGATGGTGAACTCGGTGGGCGTCTGCACAGCCAGTCCGCACGAACTCTGTCCCCAGTCGGAGAGCACACTGTAGTTCTGCATGATGTAGCCGTCGGTGCGCGTGGTGTAGTAGTCCATCAGGCGACGCATCTGCGGATAGTATCGCTTGAGGAGCGAGTCGTCGCCGTAGGTCTTGAGGCTGCGATAGGGCACAAGGATGGCCGTGCCGCCCCAGTTGGGATCATCGGCATAGACGTTCATATACCACGGTGCGGTGCTGGGCACGAAGCCGTTGTCGCCCTGTGCGTCGAAGCAGTCCATCACCACTTTGTCCCAGAAGGTGGTCATGTCGTAGTTGAAGCAGAGCGAGTTGAACATCTCGTTGGGCACGTCGAGCCAGCCCAGTTTCTCGCGCTGGGGGCAGTCGGTGATGGTGTTGTAGAGCTGGCTCTGTATGGCATCGCGGCACAGGGTGTGGATGTCGTTGAGCAGTGTGTTGGAGGTGGCGAACTGTCCGGTCTGCTCCATGGCCGAGCGTATGCGCAGGGCGGTGAAGTCGGAGGGTGAGGGAGCCTCGTCAAGTCCGCTCACCTGCATGTAACGGAAGCCGTGGTACATGAATTCCGGTCCCCACGTCTCGGTCTCTGTGCCGCCGAAGGTGTATTCCTCATACACCACGCTTGTGCCCGTGTACCAGTTGTCGATATATCCGTTGCCGTTGGCATCCAGCCGTTCAAACTCGCGCAGGCGGATGGTCTGTCCGCGTTTGCCTCTGAGGCTGAAGCGGTAGGTTCCGGCGTAGTTGCGGCCGAAGTCCACCATGTAGTCGCCGTTGCTCATGCGGCGCACGTTCACGGCCGGCCACGTCTCCACCACGCGCAGAGGCTCGTGGGCGCGGGCTTTGAGGGTGCCGGGGCGGTCAAACGATTTCCTGACGTGGCCGAAGCGGAACGAGGGTGTCACTTCCTGCACGGGCTTCCACGTGGCGAAATCGTAGTCGTGTTCCATTATCTGCGGATTATAGAGGCGGGCATCGTAGTCCTCGCCGCCCCACCAGTTGCTGCCGGTTGTGGGCGAAGGAGCGCAGCGCCAATTGCTATCGGTGGTGATGCGGTCGGTGGTACCGTCGGTATAATCTACGATGAGTTCGGCCAGCAGAGCTGTGTTGCCGCTGTTCTGTATCTCGCCTTTGGAGTAGCGTCCGGCCACGGGGGTTACGTTGAACAGTCCGCCGGCCACCTGGGCCAGCAGCGCATTATGTCCGCCCTGCACCAGCGGGGTGACATCGTAGGTACTGTAGAGCACGCTCCGGCCGTATTCTGTCTCGCCCGGTTCAAGTCGGTTGGACGTCACGGGCTGTCCGTTGAGCCGCATGGTGAATACACCTAATGCCGAGGCGTAGAGCCGGGCGCGCTTCACCTGCTTGTCGGCTGGCAGCATGAAGCTGCGTCCCAGATAGGGCACATTGCCCGTCTGTGCGGCGGTGAACGAGGGCATGGCTCCGTCCGTCACGCTGTGGCGTGTGGTGTAGCTCACACCGTCGGACGATGTTTGCAGGGTATACGATGCCGGGAAGTTGGCGGCCACGTTGCCATCCGCTTTGGCTGTCACGTCCTGACGGGGATAGAGTACAATGCGTTCCACCGCACATGTGCGGGGCAGGCGTGCGGTAATCCACACGTGTTGGTCGGGCGAATTCTTCTGCTGAGTGGTGTAGCCCATGCGTGAGTTGTCTCCCTCGATGATGCCGTCGTTGATAAACTTCAGGTTCCACTGTGCATACTGTTCCCAGCTCTCGCTGGCTGTGAAGGTGGCCTGCCGTGCCACGTTTTCGCCATCGGCATAAATCTCCATCTCGGCCAGCTGGGCGAAGTAGTAGTTGGGGTCGTTGGCCGCGGGTAGTCCCAGCCGCGTGATGTCCAGTCGCACGTAGCGGCATTCGGCGGGCTGGTCGAACTGCACGCTCACCTGTCCCGTGGGTTCCGAGATATCGGCTTCAATCCATCGGGCCTGCCATTCGTCGGCGTTCATGAAAGCGGTCTCGAAGGTGCTCTGCGCCTCGCCGGTCTGCCCGTCGGCGCCCGTTACGCTCACGCTCCAGCGATAGGCCGTGCGCGAGTCGAGCGGTGTGCCTGCATATTCGATATTGTTCTGCCGGGGCGAGGTCACGGTGCCCGTGTTCCACACTTCGCGTCCGTCTTCGTCGGTTACCACAATCTGGTAGGCCGCTTGGCGGAATCCGCGCTCGTCGCTTTCCGTTTGCCAACTGAAGGTGGGCGTGCTCCGGTCTATGCCTAATGGTGCCGTTCGTCCCGCCACCTGCAGGTGGGTGGGACGGATGTCAGCCTGGGCCATCCAGGCGTGCAGCATCAGTGCTGCGAAAAGATACGTTCGTTTCATCATTCGTTTATGTTGTCTGGTTGAATAAATGTGTCTGTCGCGTGTTTTTCTACGGGACAAATATAGGAGAAAACAAACGGTAAGTCAATCCCTTGCAGGCGGATTGAATTGAATGGGCGAGTGATTGAACTGTTTGTTTGAACGCTGCAGGGCGTGTAGACCGGAGCGGGGACGTGGAGCGGTGTGTGCCGCGGACGGCTGGGAAGGCGGTTCAGGGACGTACTTCGGAGGGCGATACGCCAAATTCCTCTTTGTAGCAGCGTCCCAAATAGGTGATGCTCATGCCCACGCGGGCGGCGGTGTCGGAAACCGAGTGTCCCTCCATGAGCAGGCGATGGGCACTGAGCAACCGGCGATGGCGGATGTATTCGTTGGGCGACATGCCGGTAGCCGTCTTCAGGCGGCGGTAGAGGGTGGATGCGCTCATGCACAGTTCCTGCGCCAGCGTGTTCTTGTCCAGCGATGTCTCGGTCATCAGACGGTCCACCGTTGCGGCGGCTTTTTGCAGGAAGTCTGCGTCGGTTGCACTGAGTGGCAGGGCTTCGGGCATTTGGGGAACAGAATATGGCTCGCCCGTGGGGTGTGGAGCCGTGGATGTCCGGGGTTGCCTCGGTGCGTTGTCAGCTCTGCTGTCGGTTTGAGCATTGTCGGCGGGCGGTGCGGAGGATAGGAGCGTGTGGCGCTGCGTCCGCTGTCTCTGTCTGTGCCGCACAGTCACCAGGGTGCCGGTGGCGAGCAGAGCCAGTAGGGGTAGGGTGATGGCCAATATCCGCATGCCAAGACTGCGGGGCACATCGAAAGCGCCGGTCTGCGTGGCCTGTCCCGTCCATTCACAGCCGATGAACTGCAGTTCGGCTTCCACCCTGTGGCGGCCTCCGTCCGGGTGATCGATGGTGAAGCGGCGTGTGCCGTCTGTTTCGGTCCAGTCTCCGCCATCGATGCGGTAGCGTGCCTTTACCTTGTCGGCCTGAGCCGCATCAGGCACACACAGAACGGCTGTGAACGATGACGGACCGGTGGGCTCTACTAAGAGGTGATGGCAGGGTAGCGTACGGTGGTCGTTGGACCCGGTGTATGTTGTCAGCCGTCCGTTGCCGGCCCACAGGGTGTGACGTCCGTCCAACCGCAGGGCGGCATTCATACGAAATGCTTGTCCGTTGGTTGGAGGTAGACAGAAGCAGAGCGTAGCGTGTGGCGCTTGCCCGTCAGCATCCATTCCTATTATATATAGGCCGTCGGGGGTGGAGCAGGCTATGCGTCCGTCGGGCAACTCACACAGAGTCTGTATCGTGGGGTGGGCTATGCCCTCGGCCTCCTGCCACACCTGCACGTCTGCCGTGCCCGGACCGGTGGCCACCGCCTTGATGCGGGCCAGACCGTCCTCGGTGGCCGCCCATACGCTGCCGTCGCCCGCCTCCATCATGGAGGTAATGGCCTTTCCGCCCAGCCGGTCGGGCAGGGGGATGCGTGTGCCGTCCGTCAGGGTGCTGTCCTCCATCACCATTAGTCCTTTCAGTGCGCTGCCACACCACAGGCGTCCTTGCCTGTCGGTCAGCAGCGAGAAGATATATGGATCCGGCAGGGCGGAGTTTCGCTCGGTGTAGCAACGGAAAGCCTCGGTGTCCGGTTGCACGACAAACAGTCCCTGATAAGTGCCTACTGCCAGTTGGCCGCGCCACAGGCAGAGGCTCCACACGTAGATGGTGTGTCCGCCCTGTGTGTCGGTGAGCATTACCTTGTGGATAGTGTTGTTGCGGTGGTTCCAACGGTATAGTCCCTGCATCTCGGTGCCTATCCACATGTCGCCGTCGGGGGTGGGAAGCAAGGCGTTGATGGTGTTGCTACCCAGCGCGCTGTTGGCGGTGGTGAACTGTCGGACGGTGCCGTCGGCCGCTGTCACCGTGATGCCTTCCGACTGGCTTCCGGTCCAAATGCGTCCCCGGGCATCGCGGGCCAGCGAGCGGATGACGGTGCGCCCGGTGTCTTCGTAACGGAACATGCGTGGTTCGTATAGCTCCACTTGCACTCCCTTGCGGTCGGTGCCTACCCACAGATTGCCGAAACTGTCGGCCAAGGCGCATCGCACAAGCGGTGTCTCGCCCTCTCCGAAGCACGGCTGGGGAATGGGGTGCAGCGTGTGGGGCGAACGCAGTTGCGGCTGTCCGTCACTGCCGAAGCGGACATCGGTGAGGCGGAGTACCCACAGCCCCATGTCGCGGGTGGAGATGAGCAGGCTGTCGCCCGACAGGCCGAGGTGACACACGAGTCCCCGTATGCGGGGCATCGCCACGGGGCGTGTCGCGTGGCGGGAGGGCAGGCAGGCCAGGCCGCGCTCCGTGGCCAGCCACAGGCGTCCGCAGGAATCCGCGGCCAATGCCCGCACGCCGTCCTCGGCCGGTGTGCGGTCCGGAAAGCAGGAGATGACGGGGATGTGGGCAGCGCCATGCGTGCGCAGGTCGATGCGCGAGAGTCCGTCCCTCACATGCCCCACAAAGAGCAGGCTGTCCGTCGTCTCCAGTGCACACCACATGGCATCCGACACGAGTGAGGGCATCGCGCGGCGGTTGAGCCGTGTAAAGTCGTCGGTGGAACGGTTGTAGTGGCTCAGTCCGCCCATGTAGGACGTGAGCCACAGTCCGCCCCCTGAGGACGGGGAGATGGAAGTGACGCTGTTGTCCGCAATGCTACCTGCGCCGTCGTGCTGCCGGTAGTGTGTGAAGATTCCCGTTCGGTAGTTATACGCATCCAGTCCGTCGCGTTGAGTGGCAATCCACACCACCGGCTCTTTCGGATCCGGCCACACGCGGTTCAGGTCATTGGCCACGAGGCTGTGCGCCTCGGGCACCCGGCTGCGCGTGAAGGTGTGCAGTCCGTTACCGTCGTAGAGGCTCAGTCCGCCCGTGGTGGCCATCCACACGCGTCCGTACCTGTCCTGTGCCATGTCCATCACGCAGTCGCTGCCCAGCCGTGTGGAGGCATCGAAGCTGATGCGGTCCCGTGCTGTGGCGGTCGCCGAAATAAGCCACATGCCCAGCAGCAACAGGAGGACGGCGGAACAGGGGAGCATAGCCGTCCGGCTGAAGAGGATGCGAACGGCGCGGACGGGAGCAAACAAAAATCCGCAATGCCGTCCCGGTGAGGACGGCATTGCGGACGGATATGTCTGCTGCCGTGTGTTCACAATTCGCTGCGTGTCTTTATAGCTCGCTTTCCTTCATGCGCTCGGCATTCTCGGCCACAATCAGGTGGTCGATGCAATCCTGTATGTTGCCGTCCATGAAGGCCGACAGGTTGTAGATGGTGTAGTTGATGCGGTGGTCGGTGATGCGCCCCTGCGGATAATTGTAGGTGCGTATCTTGGCCGATCGGTCGCCGGTGGACACCATCGTCTTGCGGCGGCTGGCGATGTCGTCGATATACTTCTGGTGCTCTTTGTCGTAGATGAATGTGCGCAGGCGAGCCAGTGCGCGTTCCTTGTTCTTGGGCTGGTCGCGCGTCTCGGTACACTCGATGAGTATCTCTTCCGTCTCGCCCGTATTGGGGTTCTTCCACATGTAGCGGGCGCGCACGCCGGATTCCACCTTGTTGACGTTCTGGCCGCCGGCACCGCTCGAGCGGAACGTGTCCCACTTGATTTCGCCTTCGTTGATCTCCACATCGAATTCCTGTGCCTCGGGCAGCACGGCCACTGTGGCGGCCGAGGTATGGACGCGCCCCTGTGTTTCGGTGGCAGGCACGCGCTGCACGCGATGGACGCCCGACTCGTATTTCATCGTGCCATATACCTTCTCGCCCGTCACGCTGAAGATGATTTCCTTATATCCACCGGCCGCGCCTTCGCTGAAGCTGGAGATGGCAATCTTCCATCCCTTCGTCTCGCAATACTTGGCATACATGCGGAATAAGTCGCCGGCAAAGAGGGCTGCTTCGTCGCCGCCCGTTCCGCCGCGGATTTCCATCACAATATTTTTGTCGTCCTCCGGATCGGCCGGTACGAGCAACAGTTTGATTTCCTCTTCTATTTCGGGGATACGTTTCTCGGCCATGGCCAGCTCTTCGCGTGCCATATCCTTCATCTCCGCATCGTCTTCCACGGCCATCAGTTCGCGGGCATCGGCGGCGTTGCGCAGGGTGTCCATATATTCCTTGCGCGCTTTCATGATGTCTCCCAGATCTTTATACTCCTTGGTGAGTTTCACATAGCGCTTTTGGTCGCTAATCACGTGCGGGTCGGTGATGAGCGTGGACACTTCCTCGAATCGGCTCACCAGACCTTCCAGTTTGTCTAATATAGAATTGTTTTCTGCCATACGTATGAATATTCGGATGCAAAGATAGTGAAATTTACAGAAAAACGAATAATAAGGGGAAGCCTTGCTACAGGGGTAGAGTGGTATCAGTGATGACAGCGGCAGAGACACGATGCAAGGTGGTCGTCCACAAAGCCCGTAGCCTGCAGAAAGGCGTAGCATACGGTGGAACCGAAGAACTTGAAGCCCCGCTTTTTCATGTCCCGGCTCATGGCGTCCGATTCGGGCGACGTAGCCGGCAGGTCGGCTAATGTGGTGTAGTGGTGAACAATGGGACAGCAATGGGGAAAGAAGGAGAGCACATAGGCGTAAAAACTTCCATATTCGCGTTGCAGTTCTAAAAATAGGCGGGCGTTGCTCACTGTGCTCCGTATTTTCAGACGGTTTCTCACGATGCCCTTGTTCTGCATCAGGCGTTCCACATCATCGGCCGTCATGCAAGCCACCTTTTCGGCATCAAACTGATAGAAAGCCTGTCGGTAGGCCTCTCTCTTGCGCAGAATTGTAATCCACGACAAGCCGGCTTGGGCACTCTCGAGTACCAGAAATTCAAACAATGTGCGATCGTCGGTGACGGGACGTCCCCATTCCGCGTCGTGGTACTTCACGTAGAGTTCATCTGTGCCAGCCCATCCGCATCGCCCGTTGATAAGATCTTTCATGTTCAATGGAGAATAAAGGGGATGAAAAAACAGATAGACCTTCGGAAAGATCTATCTGTTTTTTTATTGTGCTAATGAAGTTATATTCTTAGGCTTCAGCCTTCGGCTCTACAGAAACCGTGCTTCTGTTCAGGCGACCCTTCTTGAAGGTAACCACGCCGTCAACCAACGCATAAAGCGTGTGGTCGCTACCCATGCCTACGTTCTTGCCCGGATAGTGTACCGTACCGCGCTGACGAACGATGATGTTGCCGGCGATGCAAGACTGACCGCCATATATCTTCACGCCTAATCTCTGAGCTGCTGACTCACGGCCGTTCTTAGAACTACCTACACCTTTTTTATGTGCCATTTTCTTCTACGATTTAAAGGATTAAGCAATAACTTGTTTGATAGTCAATTCCGTGAACTGCTGGCGATGGCCGTTCAGTTTACGATAACCTTTTCTTCTCTTCTTGTGGAACACGAGCACCTTCTCGCCCTTCACGAGCGGAGTCTTCACTTCGCAAACCACCTTTGCGCCCTCTACGGTGGGAGCACCTACTGTGATGTTGCCGTCGTTGTCTACCAACAGCACCTTCTCAAATTCAACAGTCTGATTGGCCTCGGCGTTCTGAATGTGGTAAACAAACAGCTTCTTGCCTTCTTCTGCCTTGAACTGCTGACCGTTAATTTCTACAATTGCGTACATTATTATTAATGATTAAACGGGTTTCTCCGCGAGGCGTATCCCTTTGTGGAATCTCTTTGTTGAGCCTCCTCGGACTAAATCGGCTGCAAAGGTAGACATTTTTTCTTATTTCTCAATAGTTTCACACTCTTTTTTCTTCTGAAAAGAGTGTTTTTGATCTGCCTTTGCGCCTTTTGTATATTCGGTGTCGGAAAATCAGAGCCTATGCTCGTTGAGATAGCGTTCGGCTTCGATGGCGGCTTTGCATCCGCTGGCGGCAGCAGTGATGGCCTGACGGTAGTGGGGATCAGCCACATCACCGGCGGCAAATACGCCGGGAATTCCGGTGCGCGGTGTGCCGTCCTCGGTGATGATGTAGCCCACCTCATCCGTCTTCACCCATGGGCGGAAGATGTCCGAGTTGGGTTTGTGGCCGATGGCCAGGAAGAAGCCGTCGATGGCGATGTCGTAGCGCTCCTCGTCCGGTTCTCCCAGACGCTTCACCACGTGGGCACCCTCCACACCGTTCTCGCCGAACAGGCCAAGGGTATTGTGTTCAAACAGCACCTCAATCTTGGGATTCTCCATCACTCTCTCCTGCATGATCTGGGAGGCACGTAAATAGGGTTTGCGCACAATCAGATAGACTTTGGAGGCTAATCCGGACAGGTAGGTGGCTTCCTCGCAGGCTGTGTCTCCGCCGCCCACCACGGCTACCGTCTTCTTGCGATAGAAGAAACCGTCGCAGGTGGCACAGGCGCTCACGCCCATGCCGGCATACTTCTTCTCGTCATCCAGCCCCAGGTATTTGGCGGATGCACCAGTGGCGATGATCAGCGTGTCAGCTTCCACCTCGTCACCGTTGTCAAATGTCACCTTGTAGGGTGCTTGGCTCAGGTCGGTTCGGACGGCGATGGCACTGCGGATGTCCGCACCGAAGCGCTCGGCCTGCTTGCGCAAATCCTCCATCAGGTCGTTGCCTTCCACGCCTTCGGGATAACCGGGGAAGTTTTCTACTTCTGTAGTGGTGGTTAGCTGTCCGCCGGGTTGAATTCCTTCATACACCACGGGGCTCAGGTTGGCGCGGCCGGCATAGATGGCCGCTGTGTATCCGGCCGGGCCGGAACCTATAATCAAACATCTGATGTGTTCCATTGCTTTTGTTCTTTTATGTGATGATTATACATTATATATAGGATGATTCTTTTAACGCAGGTCGATCACTTCCGCATCGGGATAAAGCGACTTGTCGAACCGAAAATCTCTGTCAGTGAATTTCTGCTTGTCGGCATAGCGACCGACTACAATGCGTGTCCATGTGCCTCCTTGCAGAATGCGCACACACATGGGGGTGTAACTCTTCTTGTCCACATCAAGCAGAATCTCCTGTATCTCCTGCTTGCCATTTTCGGCGGTCAGCCGCACCTCATACACGTCCTTTCCACGCAAAGTGTTTTCTTTCAGTGTGTAGTTGAATCCTTTTTTATATAGTCCGATAAAGGCATAGGGATTCATGGCCTGAATTTCTTCACGCGTGGGGGTGCTGACGTTTACCTCTTCGTTTTCGTGCAGATAGCTCCATTGGGTCTTGCCGTCGAACCAAGTTGTCAGCTGTCCTGTCTGCAAACGGAATTTGTTGCCTTTGATGTCCATTTGTCCTTCGGTACTTCCTTGGGTAGTGGTGCCTGTAAAGCTATCGGCACGGAAACCAATGCTGATACCTCCTCCCTTGGAGAAAGCGGCTGCGGCTGCGTCCAGCACTTTGCGGGCCTGGGCGTTTTTCTGTGCATGTAGCAACGGAGTGGAAGTTAGCAGCAAAAGGGGCAATAGATGTTTTATTTTCATGAGGTTCGGGTGTTTGAGTGAATATTATACGGATTATCTCATATTGTTGAGTCGCATTTCCAGATCCGTGTCATCGATGCAAAGTACCTCGCGGGGTTTGCTGCCTTGAGCCGCTCCCACGATGCCGGCTTTCTCCAACTGATCCATCAGACGTCCGGCGCGGTTGTAACCGATAGCAAACTTACGCTGAATCATGGATGTAGAGCCTTGTTGAGTGGCTACAATCAGTCGGGCGGCTTCTTCGAACATGGGGTCCAGATGTGCCATGTCCACCGTGCCCGCACTACCGTCCTCATCGCCTTCCATTTCCACTTTGGGCAATTCAAACGGTCCCACGTAGCTTTGTTGGCGTGCGATGTAGGCCGAGATGCGTTCCACCTCGGGCGTATCCACAAAGGCGCACTGCACGCGCACGGGATCCGCACCAGTGGAGAAAAGCATGTCTCCCCGGCCTATCAACTGATTGGCTCCGGGACGGTCGAGAATGGTGCGCGAGTCTATCATGGCGCTCACCTTGAAGGCCATACGTGCGGGGAAGTTGGCCTTGATGGTACCGGTGATGATATTCGTGGTGGGTCGCTGTGTAGCGATAATCATGTGTATGCCCACGGCGCGAGCCAATTGTGCGATACGGGCAATGGGTAGTTCGATTTCCTTGCCGGCCGTCATAATCAAGTCTCCGAACTCATCAATGATCACCACGATGTAGGGCATGAAGCGATGCCCGTTCTCAGGGTTTAATTGGCGGTTTTTAAATTTGGCGTTGTATTCCTTCACGTTGCGGGCACGCGCTTTTTTCAGCAGGTCGTAGCGGGTGTCCATCTCGCTGCAGAGACTCTTCAGTGTCTGCACCACCTTGTTCACGTCCGTGATGATGGACTCACCCGGAGATTCGGCCACTTTGGCCAGAAAGTGATTCTCGATGGGGCTGTAGATGCTGAACTCCACCTTCTTGGGATCCACCATCACGAACTTCAGCTCGGCCGGATGCTTCTTGTACAGCAGAGAGGTGATGATGGCGTTCAGCCCCACGGATTTACCCTGTCCTGTGGCACCGGCCACCAACAAGTGGGGCATCTTGGCTAAGTCCACCATAAACACTTCGTTGGTGATGGTCTTGCCCAAGGCTATGGGTAGCTCGAATTCCGTCTCCTGAAACTTCTTGCTGTTGAGAATGCTTTCCATCGACACCATCTGCGGACGGGCATTAGGAACCTCGATGCCGATAGTTCCTTTGCCCGGTATGGGGGCAATGATGCGGATGCCCAGCGCTCTCAGACTCAGGGCTATGTCATCTTCCAAATTGCGTATTTTAGAGATGCGCACACCCTTGGCCGGAGTGATTTCATACAATGTGATGGTGGGGCCGATGGTAGCTTTGATGGAGGATATGCTCACACCGAAGTTTTGCAGCACTTCGATGATCTGATCTTTGTTCTTATCCTGTTCCTCCAGATCCACGGTGGCGCCGTTGTCGGCATACTTGTCAAGCAGTTGCAACACCGGATACTGATAGTGTTCCAGATCCAGTTTCGGGTCAAAGGGTTCGAGCGAGCCGCGTCCGTCCTCGTTGGCCACTTCTTCTTCCACAGGAGTCTCTATGTCCAGTTCCAGTTCGTCATTGTCATCGTCATCAGGATCTTTTTCGGAATCGTCTTTCTCAGGCAGAATGTCTTCTTCCTCCTCCGCTTCCGGCACAATAACACCTTCCGGCAGGTCTTCTTGAGGAACCGTCGTGTCTGTGTTCAGCACAAAATCGATAGTGACCGGATTGTCTTCACCGGAGAGTTGGGAGTCCGGAGTATCTTCCGGTTGGTGGTCGGCAGACGACAGGTCTGATACCGTTTCTTCGTTCTCTTCGTCAAGAACCTCCTTATCTTGCTTTCGTTTGTTAAGTTTTTCCTTAATATAGTCTGTGGGATTGAGCAGTTGGCGTATGGCTTGTATGGTACGGCTGCTCAGGTAGGCCAGGTAGGCTACAGCAGTGAGCAACAGGATGCTGAAGGTGATGGCCGAGCCTGTGCTTCTCGTCAGCCACCCGCTCACCGATTGGCCGTGCTGTCCGCCCGGATTGATATATTCCCATCCTTTCTGGTTCATGATGAAGGTGCTCAGGAAAAAAGAACCGCTGACCGAGAACCAGAACATGAGAAACATGCAGTTGAGAAAACATTTCCAAAAACGTATTTTGTAGGCTCGTGTCAGTTTCATTGAAGCCGCCATCAGCAATATAGGCAGAAAAAAAGCTCCCAGGCCGAAACATTGATCCATCCAATAATGGGCGCATTTGGCTCCCCAAGCGCCGGCCGTGTTGGTGTAACCTTCCCATGCTCCGCTTTCCACAAGGCTTTGGTCGTCTCCCCCCGTCATCAGGTAAGATATGAATGAGAGCAGCATGAACAGAGCCATGACCAACAGGAACAGTCCGCAGATAAAGCGTATTTTTTCCTTATGGCTGACCGTTTCATCGTCTGTTGGGGAGGTATGTTTCGGTGCTTTCTTTTTACTGTCGGATTTACCACCGCTGCTACGCGTGGTCTTGTTGCCGAGCTTGGTTGTCTGCACGGTCTCTTTTTTCTTGGTCATTATGGGTTACGTTTGCAAAAACTATATGCAAAAGTAAATCAAATCCCCCAATCTTTCTATTTTTTACTTCTATTTTTTATAACTTTGCCAAATCTAAACAAGACAAGAAAACGAAGAAGAACTTTATGAACGAACAGTATTCAACGGTATACGCACACGATGTGATTGAGTTTGTGACGGTATCGGCCGAGTTTTGCGCCTACCTCGAGCAGTCAGAGCATCGCAGGAAGACGGATTTCGTTGAGACCACCCTCAAGCTTCTGCCCTTGCTCTATCTCAAGGCTTCTCTTCTGCCCCGTCTGGACGGTCAGGAGGACGTATGGATGGAGGAATACGTTACCGAACAGGACTACGAATGGCTGCGCGGAACGATTGCCGCAGTAATGGGGGAAAGCGACAGCTATCTGGAATTGTGTGGCGACGTGGCCTCGGGCAGTGAGGAGACCGCGCTGAAAACCGTGTCGGAGGAACTGGCGGACGTCTATCAGGCCGTGCGCAATTTTGTGGGAGCCTATCAGACCGGCAACGAGGACAACATGAACGAGGCGCTGGCTGTGGTGGCTGCAAACTTCGAGCTTTATTGGGGGCAGACACTCACCGGAGTGCTTCATGCCCTTCACAAAATCAGATATGCCGTATCCGTTTCGGATGATATGGAGGATGAGGATGAATGTTGTGGGGAGCACGAATGCCATTGCGGGCATCACCACTCACACTGAATCCACGGTTGGAGTTGATATAAAGAGAGGTAAACGGAGAACATGAAATTATTGCACAACAAAATAGACAAGAAAACCATAGCTGATCTGCCGCGTGAGTTGTTTGAAGGCAGAATTTTCGTCATACAGAGTGAGGGGGAGGCCGACAAGGCGGTAGACTATCTGATGTCTTTCCCCCTGCTGGGAGTGGACACCGAGACCCGCCCGTCCTTCCGCAAGGGACACACCAACAAGGTGGCTCTGTTGCAGGTGTCCACTGATGATACTTGTTTCCTTTTCCGTCTCAACCGCATTGGTATCACGCCGTCCATTCTCCGTCTGTTGCAGGATGAGCGCGTGTGTAAGGTTGGGCTCTCTTTGCGCGACGATTTCCTGTCGTTGCACGAACGGGGCGAATTTGCACCTTGCGGCTTTGTGGAGTTGCAGGACTGGGTGAAGCGGTTCGGTATAGAGGATATGAGTCTTCAGAAACTGTATGCCAACTTGTTCGGAAAGAAAATCAGCAAGGGGCAGCGACTCACCAACTGGGAGGCCGACGTCCTCACTGAAGGGCAGCAGCGCTATGCGGCCACGGATGCGTGGGCCTGTGTGAAGCTTTATCGCGAATTGAAGGAAATGGAAGAGACCGGTTGCTACGAAGTGGTGAAGGTGGCCGAACCGGAACCGGCCGAGGTGGTGGCATCCCGACAGACCGACTAAATATATAAATATGTATAGAAACTTATACCTGAAAAAAGGAAAGGAAGAAAGCCTGATGCGTTTTCACCCCTGGGTGTTCTCGGGGGCGGTTCATCATATCGATGGACAACCGGAAGAGGGGGACGTGGTTCGCGTTTTGGCCTCCGACGGGCGCTTCATTGCCGTGGGGCATTGGCAGATAGGCTCCATCGCCGTGCGCATCCTGTCGTTTGAAGATATTATTGTGGATACCGCCTATTGGGAGCAGCGCCTGCGCCGCGCCTACGAGGTGCGTGTGGGCATCGGTGTGGCCGCACGGCCTGACAACGACACTTACCGTCTGGTGCATGGAGAGGGTGACAATCTGCCCGGTCTGATCATAGACGTATATGGACGCACGGCCGTGATGCAGGCGCATAGCGTGGGTATGCATCACAGCCGTGAGGCCATAGCCGAGGCACTGTGTCGGGTCACGGACGGTGTTGTGGAAAATGTATATTATAAGAGTGAGACCACGTTGCCCTACAAGGCCGATTTGGGAGCTGAGAACGGGTTCCTGCGTGGAGGCGGTCCGGACAATGTGGCGTTGGAAAACGGATTAAAGTTCCATATCGACTGGATGAAGGGACAGAAGACCGGATTTTTTGTGGATCAACGCGACAACCGTTCTTTGCTGGAGCATTATTCGCGTGGACGCAGTGTGCTCAATATGTTTTGCTATACGGGCGGATTCAGTGTGTATGCCATGCGTGGTGGAGCCCGTCTGGTGCATTCGGTGGACAGTTCGGCCAAGGCCGTGGATCTGGTCAACCAGAATATCGCGCTTAATTTCCCCGGTGATCCGCGCCATCAGGCTTTTGCCGAGGATGCCTTCAAGTATCTCGACACCATGGGGGGCGACTACGACCTCATCATCCTCGACCCGCCGGCCTTTGCCAAGCACAAGGACGCCCTGCGCCACGCCCTGAAGGGTTACACTAAGCTCAATGCCAAGGCGTTTGAAAAGATAAAGCCGGGCGGCATCCTCTTCACGTTCAGCTGTTCGCAGGTGGTCACGAAGGATAATTTCCGCATGGCGGTGTTCACGGCGGCAGCCATGAGCGGTCGCAGTGTGCGCATCCTGCACCAGCTCCACCAGCCGGCCGACCATCCCATCAACATCTACCATCCCGAGGGCGAATACCTGAAGGGGCTCGTGCTGTATGTGGAGTAGGGGGAATAGCACCCTAAGCATAGGAAGAATGCCACACAAGATTGCTGTCAACCTTGTGTGGCATTTTTTGTGAAATGAGTTTTGCCTACGGCTTGACATTGGATAGGTTTGTGGCTTGACCTTAGACAGGGCTACGGTATGGTCTGCGTTACGTGTACGTAAGGTGCTGCAGTACGTCTACATAAGGTGCTTCAATACACGTAAATAAGGAGGTTATGTAGACGTACTGCAGCACCTTATGTATGTGTAATGCAGACGAGTGTGTACGTATCCGGCGGGAGGCCGTGACAACAAGGCATGTTCTCCCCGCAATACGGTTTGATGCAGATTATGTTTCAATGGTTCAAACTGTTTGTAAATCAGAAAGAAAAGGTTCATTATTAATTCATAATTATGAATTCATGATTGAGGTGTTTGAGGACGGGTGTGTGCGGAGTATGGTCTTAACAAAGAATCCGGATGGAAGTCCTTGCCGGGTGTTCCATCCGGATTCTCTCGTGTGTGAAAGCGGGGCGCTATGCCTCTTGTGGTTGATCCGTTTTGAGTGTCAGTCGCTCGCTGCCGGTGTCGGCTGTGATGTAGAGCGTGTCGCCCGGATGCACCTCCTGCCCGATCATCTGTTCGCACAGCATGTCCTCGATATACGTCTTGACGGCTCTCTTCAGGGGGCGGGCGCCATATTGGGCGTCATATCCCTTCCGGGCCAGAAAATCTTTGGCACTCTCGTCGATGTTCAGGGTGTAGCCCATGGATGCCATCCGTTTGGTGAGCGGTGTCAGTTCGATGTCCACGATGTGGCGCAGGGCAGTTTCGTCCAGTTGGTCGAAATGGATGATCTCGTCCAGGCGGTTCAGAAATTCGGGAGCAAACTGCTTGTTGAGTGCCTTTCGGGTGAGGCTGCGGCCCAGTTCCTTGTTGCCTGTGGTCTCAGCGCGTGTAAATCCGATGCCGGCACCGAAGTCTTTCAGCTGGCGGGTGCCGCAGTTGGATGTCATCACGATGACCGTGTTGCGGAAATCCACCGTCGTCCCGTTTCCGTCGGTCAGCCGTCCCTCATCCATTACTTGCAATAGGATGTTAAACACATCGCTGTGTGCCTTCTCTATCTCGTCGAGCAGCAGGATGGAGTAAGGTTTACGCTTCACGCGTTCGGTCAGCTGTCCGCCTTCCTCGTATCCCACATATCCCGGAGGCGCTCCCACCATTCGGCTCACGGTGTGTTTTTCCATATACTCGCTCATGTCGATGCGTATCAAAGCATCCTCCGAACCGAAAAGCAGTTCGGCCAGTTTTTTGGTCAGATAAGTCTTTCCCACACCGGTCGGCCCCAGGAACATAAATGTACCGATGGGTTTATTGGGGTCTTTCAGGCCGATGCGGCTCCGTTGGATGGCCCGCACCAGTTTGTCGATGGCCTCGTCCTGTCCCACAACGGCCTTTCTCAGTTCCGCACCCATATTTCTGAGTTGCTCGTTTTCGTCCTGTCCGATGCGTTGCACAGGTATTCCTGTAATCATTGCCACCACATCGGCCACCTGATCTTCATCCACAGTGGCGCGGTTGTCGCTCAGGCTGTCTTCCCACTCCTTTTTGAGTGTATTCAGCTGGTTTTGCAGTTCTACGGCTTGGTCACGGTAGTCGGCGGCCAGTTCAAAGTTCTGATGTTTCACCGCCTCGTTCTTTTGATTCAGAGCATTGGTGACCTTCTCTTCCAGATCTTCTATTTCCTTAGGGACTGGCATGTTGGATATGTGCATCCTTGCGCCGGATTCGTCCAGGGCATCGATGGCTTTGTCGGGGAAGCAACGGTCTGTCACATAACGTTCGGTAAGTTGCACGCATGCCTGCAGCGCCTTGTCCGTGTATCTGACGTTGTGGTGCTCTTCGTATCTGTCCTTGATGTTTTGTAGGATCTGCAGGGTTTCCTCCGGACTGGTGGGAGTGACAATCACTTTCTGGAATCGCCTTTCCAAAGCACCGTCTTTCTCGATGCTCTTGCGATACTCGTCGATGGTGGTGGCGCCCACACACTGAATCTCACCGCGTGCCAAAGCCGGTTTCAGCATGTTGGCCGCGTCCATGGTGCCCGGAGCGGATCCTGCTCCCACTATAGTGTGTATCTCGTCGATGAACAGGATTATATCGGGGTTCTTTTTCAGTTCGGTGAGGATGGCCCGGATGCGCTCCTCAAATTGTCCTCTGTACTTCGTTCCGGCCACGACGGCAGCCATATCCAGAGAAACGACCCGTTTGTTGAACAAAATGCGGGCCACTTTGCGTTGCACGATTCTCAAAGCCAGTCCTTCCACAATGGCCGACTTGCCCACGCCCGGTTCACCTATTAATATAGGATTGTTTTTTTTGCGTCGGCTCAGGATCTGAGCAACTCTCTCGATTTCTCTCTCACGACCTACAACCGGATCAAGCCAGCCGTTGGCGGCCGCTTTGGTCAGATCCGTACAGAAGTTGTCCAAAACAGGAGTGTTGCTGGTTTTTGCATCGCCGGAAGACGGTTGTCTGCTTGCCGGCTGAACGGTTGCATCGCCGGATGTGTTGGATTTTCTTGTGGGTTGCTCCTCATCGTCCTCCTCATCTTCATCGGGAAATCCGAATCCGGATCGGATGTCTGTCTTGGTGGTGATCATGCGGAGCAGGTCGTCATAGTTTATATGGTTTTCTTTCATTATTCTACAAGCGTTGTTTTCGTTCTCCTTCATTATGGCCAACAGGATATGTTCCGAGTCGGTTGTCTCGGATCGGGTCAATCTGGCTTCCAGAAAACTCAGTTTGAGAATGCGGGTGCTTTGTTCGTCGAGATAGAGATCATCGGCGGACAGAGGCTCCTTTTTGTCCTGTCGGGTGATACTGTTTTCCAATTCGGACTTCATACGCAGCAGGTCGGGCTGTATCTGCTGCAGGATGTGATAGGCATGACATTGCCCTTCGAGCAAAATGCCCAGCAGCAGATGTTCCGGCATGATGAAGCGGCTGCATGTGCGCTGGGCTTCCTGCTTGCTGCAAGTTATGATGTTTTTTATGGTAGGTGAGAACTCAGTATTCATATCCGGTAGTCTTTGTTACTTTTGAAAAACGAGTAAATGCCGCGCAAAGGTACGTATATTTCCGTGTTGTTGTCCTTTTTGCGATACTAAAAAACTACAAATGATATGCCAATCCGTTGATTTCGTATTCGAAGATTCTAAATAAAACATAATTATTTCTTCAGAGCGAAAGACATGAGGAAAGTTTTTGGGCTTTTTTTTCTGTGTTTCTTTGAAAAGTAGTAATTTTACGTGCTTTTTGGGCGAATTTGTTTATTTGCCATATTTAAGCATGAAACATAGAAGGATATAATATAATGTTAGATCAAGACAGAATCATTAAGGTAAACATCGAGGACGAGATGCGCAATTCCTACATAGACTATTCCATGTCGGTGATTGTGGCGCGTGCGCTTCCGGATGTACGGGATGGATTTAAACCTGTGCACCGCCGCATTTTGTTCGGTATGAAGGAATTGGGTAATACTCATGACAAGGCTTACAAGAAATGTGCCCGTATCGTGGGTGAGGTGCTGGGTAAGTATCATCCCCACGGCGACTCGTCCGTATATGGCGCCTTGGTGCGCATGGCGCAGGATTGGAACATGCGCTACACATTGGTAGACGGGCAGGGTAACTTCGGTTCGGTGGATGGAGACGGAGCCGCAGCCATGCGTTACACCGAGGCTCGTCTGCAGCTGATGGGAGAGGCCATGATGCAGGACTTGGAGAAGGAGACCGTGGATATGGTCAACAACTTCGACGACACGTTGAAGGAACCGAGCGTGATGCCTACCCGCATTCCTAATCTGTTGGTAAACGGTGCAACGGGTATTGCTGTGGGTATGGCCACAAACATCCCTACCCACAATTTGGGTGAGGTGATAGATGCCTGTGTGGCCTATATCGACAATCCCGAGATTGATGTGGACGGCCTGATGACCTATGTCAAGGCACCGGATTTCCCGACCGGCGGCTTTATCTTCGGCATGAAGGGAGTGAGAGATGCTTACGAGACGGGGCGCGGACGCATTATCATGCGTGCACGTGCCGAGATCGAGACCGGAGAAGGGCACGACAAGATTGTCATCACGGAGATACCCTATGGCGTGAACAAGGCCGAACTTATCAAGATGATTGCCGACCTGGTGAACGAGAAAAAAATAGAAGGTATCAGCAATGCCAATGATGAGACGGACCGTGAGGGTATGCGCATCGTTGTGGATGTGAAGCGCGATGCCAATGCCAATATTGTGCTCAACAAATTGTTCAAAATGACGCCTTTGCAGACCAGTTTCAGCGTAAACTGCATCGCGTTGGTGAAGGGACGTCCCCGTCTGCTCAGTCTGCGTGACTGCATCAGCAATTTTGTGGAGCATCGTCACGATGTGGTGATCCGTCGCACACAATATGATTTGCGTAAGGCGGAAGAGCGTGCTCATATATTGGAGGGACTCATTATTGCCAGCGACAATATCGATGAGGTTGTGCACATTATCAAGGCCTCCAAGACGCCGATGCTGGCCATACAGGGCTTGATGGAGCGCTTCGGACTGGATGAATTGCAGGCACGTGCCATAGTGGATATGCGACTGGCCCAGCTTACCGGTCTGCAACAGGAAAAACTGCACGGAGAGTATGACGATCTTCTGCAAAAGATAGAATACTACAAGCAGATACTGAGTGATGATGTGCTCTGCATGAAAGTGGTGAAAGATGAACTGATCGAGGTGAAGGAACAGTATGGAGACGAGCGCCGTTCGGAAATCATGTATTCAAGTGAAGAGTTCAATCCGGAGGATTTCTATGCTGATGACGAGATGGTTATCACGATCAGCCATTTGGGATATATCAAGCGTACGCCGTTGGCCGAGTTCCGCGCCCAGGCCCGTGGAGGTGTGGGCAGTAAGGGTAGCAGCACGCGCGATGCCGACTTCGTGGAGTCGATTTATCCGGCCACGATGCACAACACGATGTTGTTCTTCACACAGAAAGGACGTTGTTTCTGGATGAAGGTTTACGAAATTCCCGAGGGGGCTAAGAACGCCAAGGGACGTGCCATTCAGAACATGCTCAATATAGAACCGGATGATGCCATCAACGCCTGTCTGCGCATCAAGAACCTGGCGGATGCCGAATTCTGTTCCAGTCATTATGTGGTGTTCTGCACGAAGAACGGCGTGATCAAGAAGACATGCCTCTCCGAATACTCACGTCCGCGTGCAAACGGTGTGAATGCAATCACAATCCGTGAGGATGATCGTGTGATTGAGGTACGCCTCACAAACGGTTCCAACGAGATTGTTATGGCCAACCGTAACGGACGTGCCATACGTTTCAACGAGGAAAAGGTACGTCCGATGGGGCGCACGGCTACCGGTGTGAGAGGCATGACGCTTGACGAAGACGGTACGGATGAGGTAGTAGGAATGGTCTGTGTGAACGATCCTGCCACGGAAACCATCATGGTGGTGAGCGAGCAGGGCTACGGTAAGCGTTCGGATATAGAGGATTATCGTGTGACAAACCGTGGAGCCAAGGGCGTGAAAACGTTGAACATCACGGAGAAGACCGGAAGATTGGTTGCAATAAAGGTAGTTACGGATGAAAATGATCTGATGATTATCAACAAGAGCGGAATTACCATCCGGTTGAAAGTGGCTGACGTGAGAGTGATGGGACGTGCCACGCAGGGTGTGCGCCTGATCAATCTCGAAAAACGAAACGATCAGATCAGCAGTGTGTGCAAGGTGCAGACTGAGGAAGAGGAAGTGATGCCGGAAGAAGGAACTGCCGGGTCACAGGAAACTCCGGAGGACGGACAACAAAAGACAGCGGATACATCGTTGGAATCGAATGATTGAGACGGTGAGGATTTAAAGTTAAACTTTAATAGATTATAATTATGAAAAAAGTATTGTGCTCAATGGCTCTGCTCATCGCGGCAGGAGCCGTAAGTGCCCAGGACAAGCTGGTAAAGAAGAGCCGTGCGCTGCTCGACGAGAGCGTGAAGGTGGTGGAACTGGAAGGCGGTTTGAAGGAAAATACCATTGACGTGGAAAAGGTAAAGGAAGCAAACGATATGTTGCAACCGGCGTTGACTAGCGGACTGACCAAGAATATGGCGGCTGCTTGGGATTTGCAGGGTGATATTTATCAGCGTCTCTTTACTGTGGAACTGAATAAGGCCGTAGCCAAGCAACCCCTTGATACGATGGCGTTTGCTGCCAATCTGGTGGCTTGTCTGGATGCCTATGACAAGTGTTATGAGGTTGACGCCAAGCAGGAATACACTGCCAAGAATAAGGACAACGAGTGCCGTTTCCGTCCTTATCACGCTTATTTGGGTTCTTTCTTCAACACAAATAAGCAGTATAAGGAAGCCGGAGAGCATTTCGGCAAGTGGCTCACGTATGCCAAGGATCATAAGATGCTGGAAAATGAACCGAAAATCTTGGAAGATAATTCGATGGATCCCAACGAAATGGCTTATTATGCCATGATGATGGCTTTCCAGGAGAAGGACTACGATAAGTTGTTGGAGTTTAAGGATCAGGCTTTGGAATACAAGGGTGACGGTGAGACACCCCGCAAGTTTGTTCTGCAGGCCTATCACGAAAAGGGTGATATGGACATGTGGGTAAAGTTGTCGAAGGAATTTGCTTTGAATTCCACCGATGAGGGGTATGCCCAGAATCTTTTTGCTTATTATCTGAACGGTGGAAAGAAGGATGAGGCTGTCGCGCTGGCAGATGAACTTCTGGCGTCCAATCCGGATAATGTCATTGCCAATTATTTGAAGGGTAGTGTGCTGCTGGAGGCAGAAAAACCGATGGAGGCTCTGACGTACTTCGAGAAGACTATAGAATTGTCGCCTGATTATTCGGATGCTTATCTTCAGGCCGGTATCTGCCACACCCGTGAAGGAAACCGTATCAACAATGAATTGAGCGGCAAAAAGATGACAAAGGCTCAGAATGATGCGGAGATTGAACGTGTGAGAGATTGCTACCGCAAGGCATTGCCGTTTGTGGAGAAGGCAATGGAACTGGAGCCGGACAAACCGCAGCGCTGGGCCGGCATTATGAGCAATATCTATTACGTGTTGGGCGACAAGGCCAAGCAGGCGGAAATGGATGCTTTGGTGCCTGCAGAATAAAAAGGAGGACGACACAGTCCGTAGCATAGACGGTTGAGTGTCGGGAATACAGATAAGTAGAATAGGCGGGATGTGTCATGTATGTATGACACATCCCGTTTGTTTTTGTGAGGCATGGCCGGGCGGACGGTATCTGTATAAAGTTTGCAGGCCGAATGTGTACGTTTTGATTTTCCAATTCGATGAATTCTGCTTATCTTTGTGACTCTTTTTATAAAATAAGAAAACAGAAACGACATGCCGGAACAACGGAAAACCCCGCGCAAGACTGCGCGTACCAAGGTTGTGGAAGTGCCCTCCGAAGATGCTTACGGGCGCGAACAACCACAGGCCGTGCCCTTTGAGGAGGCGGTGCTGGGTGCACTGATGATAGAGAAAGATGCCTATTCGCTCATCAGTGAAATTTTGAAACCAGAATGTTTCTACGATCATCGTCATCAGCTTATATACGAGTCTATACGCACGCTTAACCTGCAGCAGAAGCCGGTGGATATCCTCACCGTGACGGAGCATTTGAACAGTACGGGCAATCTGGAGGAATGCGGCGGCCCTTACTACATCACTCAACTAAGTGGTAAAGTGGCGTCGTCCGCCCACATCGAATATCATGCCCGTATCATCGCACAGAAATATCTGGCACGTGAACTGATAACGTTCACCAGCCGCATCCAGTCGAAAGCGTTTGATGCAACGGTGGACGTGGACGACCTGATGCAGGAGGCTGAGGGAAAACTGTTTGAAATCTCGCAGCAGAACATGAAGAAGGATTACACGCAGATCAATCCGGTGATTCACGAGGCATACGAGATGTTGCAAAAGGCGGCCGCGCGTTCCGACGGACTTAGCGGGTTGAGCAGCGGCTTCGAGAAGCTGGACCGCATGACATCCGGATGGCAAAATTCCGACCTGGTGATTATTGCGGCCCGTCCGGCCATGGGTAAAACGGCATTTGTGCTCTCTATGTGCCGAAAGATGGCTGTGGATATGAAGATACCCTGTGCCATGTTTTCGCTTGAAATGAGCAATGTACAGTTGGTCAACCGTATGATTGTGAATGTGTGTGAGATTCCCGGTGAAAAGATCAAGAGCGGTCAGTTGGCTCCTTATGAATGGGGACAGTTGGATAGTAAGATAACGCAACTCTATGATGCCCCGTTCTATGTGGATGACACACCGTCGCTTTCGGTGTTTGAATTACGGACAAAGGCTCGTCGTCTGGTGCGTGAACACGGCGTGAAAATCATAATGATCGACTACTTGCAACTGATGAATGCCAGTGGAATGTCCTTCGGTAGCCGTCAGGAAGAGGTGAGCACGATATCCCGATCTCTGAAGGGATTGGCCAAAGATCTGAATATACCTATTATAGCATTGAGTCAGCTCAATCGTGGTGTGGAAAGTCGGGAAGGAATTGAGGGAAAGCGCCCTCAGTTGAGCGACCTGCGTGAATCCGGAGCCATCGAGCAGGATGCCGATATGGTGTGCTTTATTCATCGTCCGGAATACTATAAAATATTTCAGGACGAAAAGGGGCGTGACCTGCACGGTATGGCTGAAATAATCATAGCCAAGCATCGTAACGGTGCCGTGGGTGATGTGTTGCTTCGGTTCCGTGGTGAATATGCACGCTTTCAGGATGCTGACGAAGATGCTTATGTGCCGGTTCCGGGTGAGGCAGCCGTATATGGATCGAAAATGAACGGACAGGACGCACCTGCGCCATACCCCTCTGATGCAACACCTTTTGGCCCGCCGCCACCTGATGATGCTCCTCCGTTCTGACTGTTGGTTTTTGTCTTGTTCCGGCTTTGTATCGCCGGTTGTAAAAGGGGCGAAAATCCGGTGGAACGTTTCAGAGGATGTTGATTTGTCATGCCGCTCTGCTCAAATGTCAATCCGGAAATTGGTAGGATGCGAAAAAATACGTAATTTTGCGCGTTAGAACTTGATTAATACATAAAATAGCAAAATATGAATATTTCTTATAATTGGCTGAAGGAGTATGTTGACTTCGAGCTTACCGCCCAAGAGGTTGCCGATGCACTTACTTCCGAAGGTCTTGAGGTAGGATCGGTCGAGGAAGTGCAGGCAGTGAAAGGCGGTTTGCAGGGACTTGTCATCGGTGAAGTCCTCACTTGCGAGGTTCATCCCAACTCCGACCATATGCACATCTGTTCTGTCAATTTGGGCCAAGGCGAACCGGTGCAGATTGTATGCGGTGCCGCCAATGTGGCAGCCGGTCAGAAAGTCGTTGTGGCAACATTGGGAACTAAATTGTATGACGGTGACGAGTGCTTCACCATCAAGAAGTCCAAGTTGCGCGGCGTTGAGAGCAACGGTATGATTTGTGCCGAGGATGAGATTGGTATTGGAACCGATCACAACGGTATCATTGTGTTGCCCGAAACGGCCGTACCCGGTACTCCGGCAGCGGAATACTACAATCTTAAGAGCGACTGGCTTATTGAGGTGGACATCACTCCCAACAGAGCCGATGCTTGTTCCCATTACGGTGTGGCACGTGATCTTTATGCCTGGTTGGTGCAGAATGGTTATCAGACAACTTTGCATCGTCCTTCCGATGAAACTTTTGCCGTAGACAACAACGATTTGGAAATTTCGGTGGAGGTGGAGAATCCGGAAGCATGTCCCCGCTATTGTGCCGTGACGGTAACGAATTGTCAGGTGAAGGAAAGTCCCGAGTGGTTGCAGGAAAAACTCCGTGTAATCGGTCTGCGCCCCATCAACAATATCGTGGACATCACCAATTATATCATGTTTGCTTACGGGCAGCCTTTGCATTGTTTTGACGCGGATATGATATCCGGTGGGAAAGTGGTGGTGAAGACCATGCCCGAAGGAACATCGTTTGTCACGCTTGACGGTGTGGAACACAAGTTGAGCGACCGCGATCTGGCTATCTGTAATGCTGAAGAGCCGATGTGTATTGCCGGTGTGTTTGGCGGAAAGGGCAGCGGAACGTATGACACGACAACCAATGTTTTGTTGGAGAGTGCATATTTCAACCCCACCTGGATACGCAAGAGTGCACGTCGCCACGGATTGAACACGGATGCCTCGTTCCGGTTTGAACGTGGAATAGATCCTAACGGTCAGATATATGCCCTTAAACAGGCGGCTATGCTGTGCAAAGAGTTGGCCGGTGGTGAGATTTCAATGGAAATAAAAGATATCTACCCCTCTCCGATAGAGGATTTCAAGGTGGAACTGAAATACGATTACGTGAATTCATTGATCGGCAAGATCATTCCGGCGGATACGGTGAAGAGCATCGTGAGCACTCTGGAAATGCAGATCCTGGCCGAGACGGAAGACGGGTTGAGCCTGCAGGTTCCTGCTTATAGAGTGGATGTGCAGCGTCCGTGCGATGTGGTGGAAGACATCCTTCGTGTGTATGGATATAACAACGTGGAAATTCCCACAACGCTCAGGTCAAGCCTCACAGTGAAAGGAGATGTCGACAGGAGCCATAAGCTTCAGAATCTGATAGGCGAACAATTGGTGGGATATGGATTCAACGAGATTTTGAACAACTCACTCACTCGTGGTGCTTATTATGATAATGTGGAATCTTATCCTGCAGTGCATTCGGTGAAGTTGCTGAATCCACTGAGTGCGGATCTGAATGTATTGCGTCAGACATTACTGTTCGGAGGTTTGGAGAGTATCATGCATAATGCCAACCGCAAGAATGCCGATTTGAGATTCTTTGAGTTTGGTAACTGTTATTATTTCCATGAGGAAAGAAAATGTCCGGACATCCATGAGGGGGCTGATAGCCGGGATCCGGAGGTGATCAAGCACGTGTTGGATGCATATAGCGAAGACTATCATTTGGCACTTTGGGTGACCGGTAAGCGCGTGAGCGGTTCTTGGATACATCCGGACGAGGACAGCAGTTTCTACGAGCTGAAGGCCTATGTACTCAACATCCTGGCTCGCTTGGGTGTTAATCTGGGCAGCTTGGTCTTTGTTGAAGGAACCAAAGACATTTTTTCCAAGAGTCTGGAAATTCAGAACAGAGGAGGGAAGGTACTCGTAAGCATGGGCGTTGTCAGTCACAAATTGACAAAGATGTTTGATATTGATAATGACGTGTATTATGCCGACTTGAATTGGAAACTTCTGATGAAGGCAATCAAGAATACCAAGGTCAGTTATCATGAAATAAGCAAATATCCGGCCGTGAGTCGTGATTTGGCTCTATTGCTTGATGCGTCCGTTACTTTTGAGCAGGTGGAACGTATCGCGTATGCTACGGAAAAGAAACTTTTGAAGGAGGTACGGTTGTTTGATGTGTACGAAGGCAAGAATCTGGAAGAGGGAAAGAAGAGTTATGCCGTCAACTTCCTGTTGCAGGATGAGAACAAGACGCTAAATGACAAGCAGATTGAAGTTATCATGAACAAACTGATTGATAACCTGCAGAACAAGTTGGGAGCCAAACTGCGTTGATATGAGTAAACATTCGGTAGCCAAAGCCGTATATTATGTATTGGTGTTTTGTTGGTTGTTGCAGGTGGTTCTGCAGGGCTATACACAAGAACTGATACTGCCCACCATCGTGTTGATGGTATACGGGTTGTGGTTGCGCGGACGGTTGAGAAAGGGATAAAGAAACAACTAACACATATAAAAATTAATTCCAATGGGAAGAGCTTTTGAATATAGAAAGGCCGCGAAATTAAAGAGATGGGGTCACATGGCCAAGACTTTCACTCGTTTGGGTAAACAAATTGCTATAGCAGTGAAGGCGGGCGGACCGGAACCGGAGAACAATCCGACGCTCCGTTCGGTCATCGCAACGTGTAAGCGTGAGAACATGCCGAAGGACAACATCGAGCGTGCTATCAAGAATGCGATGGGTAAGGATCAGAGCGAATACAAGGGTATGACGTACGAAGGTTACGGCCCTCATGGAATTGCCGTGTTCGTAGATACGCTGACGGATAATCCCACACGTACAGTGGCCGACGTCCGTTCGGTTTTCAACAAGTTTTCGGGCACGTTGGGCAATATGGGATCCTTGGCATTTTTGTTCGATCATAAGTGTGTATTCACTTTCAAGAAACCCTCTGCCATCGATATGGAGGAGTTGATTCTGGATCTGATCGATTATGGAGTGGACGATGAATATGATGAAGATGAGGAAGAAGGAACCATGACCATTTACGGTGATCCGAAAAGCTATGGTGCCATCCAGAAACATTTGGAGGAACAGGGCTTTGAAGATGTGGGTGGTGAGTTTACTTACATTCCCAATGATTTGAAGGAGGTGACAGAGGAAGCACGTGAGACCATCAATAAGATGATTGAAAAACTGGAGGATTTTGACGACGTGCAGACCGTTTATACCAATATGAAGCCTGAATAATAACTGCGGGAAATATGGCAGACTATCACTATACCACTCAAGGTACATGCAGTTCATGCATTGATGTGTCCGTAGAGGACGGCCGTGTGAAGAGTGTATCCTTCACAGGTGGTTGCAACGGCAATTTACAAGGTATTTCCTCTTTGGTTTCCGGTATGGAAGTAGATGAGGTGATTCGCAGATTGAAGGGAATCCGTTGTGGCTACAAGCGTACATCTTGTCCCGACCAACTGTGCTGTGCTTTGGAAGAAATGCGCGATAAGTCGTTGCTTTAAATCCTTGTTTTATCAGGACGATAGAGTAAAGAGGTGGCAAAGTGTGATGAAAACAACTTTGCCACCCTTTGTTTTATGAAAAAAGGATTAGCGGATATAGTCAGATCTGTCTGATAAGCGTCAGGCTATCGGTTATATACATCCGGTGTCAGCGTCACCTCGGTCAGGATCTCACCCGTTGAACCGGAAATGTAAACATAGCGAAAGTTAAGATTGTGTTCCTTGTAGGCTTTCATCTCTATTGATTCGCTGAGATTTTTATACAATGAGGTTTGAAATTCGTCCATCAGATCAGATGTCATTAGGGCTTTATTGTCCAAATCCCCCTCTAACGTATAGAAATAGGTGAGTTGCTTGAGTCGGGGGGTATAAGTCAGACTATCCATAATGGTATATGGATCCATTCGTCGGGGACACTGTTTGGCGGTAAATTCCCGGGCTTCCCGTTCACATCTTTTATCGAAGTTTTCGTACCGGCAACCGGTCAGGGTGAGCAGTGCCGCCAGTCCAATCCATAGTTTTCTTTTCATCTTGATGTATATTTATTGCGAAGTTAACTCATTCTTCGTACTTTTGCAAAAAGAAATCCCGTAAGAATGGAAAAAGAAGAACGAATTGCACGGGCGGTGGACTATTTTATGCAAGGTTTCAACTGCTCACAATCCGTAACGGCAGCTTTTGCCGATATGTATGGTTTCACAGAGGAGCAGTCTCTACGCATGTCTGCGTCTTTTGGTGGGGGAATTGGCCGTATGCGACAGACATGCGGGGCTGCTTGTGGCATGTTTATTCTTGCCGGTCTGAAGACAGGCTCTGTGGTGGGAGCGGATCGTGCAGCCAAATCACACAATTATGCAGTGGTGCAGCAATTGGCGGCAGAGTTTAAACGTCGGCATGGCTCCTTGATTTGTTCGGAGCTACTTGGTTTGCGGGCAAAAGGTGTCGTGTCTCCCTATGCTGAAGCCCGTACTCCCGAGTACTATGCCAAACGTCCGTGTGCCCGTATGATAGAGGGGGCAGCACGTATTTGGACGGAATATTTGGAGGCGGAAGACAAATAAAGTGAACTTGTATGGTATCATTACAGTAGAAAAAAACGTTTTTCCCTCTATTTTACCTTATTTTGAGTAGTTTTTGTCTGTACGATATAAAGATCTATTCTATATTTTTGTATCTTTGCATTGGCTAAGGAACTTTCGGGTTACCATAGTCATAATGGAATAATAATTTTAAGTAGTAAAAGTATGTTTGAAAAAGCTGGCCAGATTGCAGGTGCTATCTGGAATGCACTGAATGAGACTGAGGGATTGAGCGCGAAGGATTTGAAAAAAGCCACAAAGATTAAGACCGAGAAGGACTTGTATCTGGGGTTGGGCTGGTTGCTTCGCGAAGATAAGTTGAATGTCGACGGAGACGAAAAAGATCCCGTTTTTGCATTGAAGAAGTAAATCCAATTATCACGAATAAAAAGATGCGTTGATACCGAATTGTTAGGTATGAACGCATTTTTTTTGTAACTTTGTTCCGATAACAGATAATACTCCTTATGAAGCACATTAGAAATTTTTGCATCATAGCTCATATAGATCATGGAAAATCAACCTTGGCCGATCGTTTGCTTGAATACACGGATACGGTGAAGGTGACGGAAGGTCAGATGTTGGATGATATGGACTTGGAGCGTGAACGCGGTATAACGATCAAGAGCCATGCTATCCAGATGGAATATGCTTATCAGGGTGAGAAGTACACGCTTAATCTGATTGACACTCCGGGACATGTGGACTTTTCCTATGAAGTGTCACGTTCCATTGCTGCTTGCGAAGGCGCCCTGTTGGTGGTAGATGCTACGCAGGGTGTTCAGGCTCAAACCATTTCCAATCTATATATGGCTATCGATCACGACTTGGAGATTATACCCGTTATCAATAAGTGTGATATGCAGAATGCCATGCCGGAGGAGGTAGAGGATGAAATCGTGGAGTTGATCGGATGCAAACATGAGGATATCATCCGTGCGTCTGGCAAAACCGGTCAGGGTGTTGAAGACATTCTGAAGGCGGTGGTGGAGCGAATCCCCGCTCCGCAAGGCGATGAAGAGGCTCCTTTGCAGGCCTTGATATTTGATTCCGTCTTCAATTCATTCCGTGGAATCATTGCCTACTTTAAAATCGTGAATGGTACGATTAAAACCGGTGACAAGGTTGCCTTTATTAATACGGGCAAAGAGTATTCGGCTGACGAAATAGGTGTGCTGAAGATGGATATGGTGCCTCGCAAGGAATTGCGTTGTGGTGATGTGGGATATATCGTATCGGGAATCAAAACGGCTACAGAGGTAAAAGTGGGAGATACGATAACGCATGTGGCACGTCCCTGTAGCCAGGCCATTGCGGGATTTGAGGAAGTGAAGCCGATGGTTTTTGCAGGTGTATATCCTATCGAGACGGAGGACTTTGAAAACCTTCGCGCATCGTTGGAGAAGTTGCAGTTGAATGATGCCTCGCTCACATTCCAACCTGAGTCTTCGGTGGCGCTGGGATTCGGTTTCCGTTGCGGCTTCCTTGGGTTGCTTCATATGGAAATCGTGCAGGAGCGCCTCGATCGCGAGTTCAATATGGACGTGATAACCACTGTTCCTAACGTGTCGTACATGGTATATGACAAGCAGGGCGAAGTGAAGGAGGTGCATAATCCGGCCGGTATGCCGGACATCACGCTTATTGACCATATCGAGGAGCCGTATATTCATTCCACGATTATCACCACCACCAATTATATCGGTCCCATTATGAGCTTGTGTCTGGGTAAGCGCGGTGAGTTGCTGAAGCAGGAATATATCAGTGGTAACCGTGTGGAGCTGCATTACAACATGCCGTTGGGGGAAATCGTTATCGATTTCTATGATAAGTTGAAGAGTATGTCCAAAGGGTATGCCTCATTTGACTATCACCAGGATGGTTATCGTCCGTCGAAACTGGTTAAATTGGACATTCTGCTCAACGGAGAGCCTGTGGATGCGTTGTCCACACTGACTCATTTCGACAATGCAACGGATTTTGGACGCCGCATGTGCGAGAAACTGAAAGAGTTGCTGCCCCGTCAGCAGTTTGATATAGCCATTCAGGCTGCTATCGGAGCAAAAATCGTGGCACGCGAGACGGTGAAGCAGGTGCGTAAGGACGTTACAGCTAAATGTTACGGTGGTGACGTGAGCCGTAAACGTAAATTGCTGGAGAAGCAGAAGAAGGGAAAAAAGCGAATGAAACAGATTGGTAACGTTCAGGTTCCTCAAAAGGCATTCCTGGCCGTTTTGAAACTTGATTAATCTTAAATCTATGGACAGAAGAAGGGACGTGGCGCGCGAGATAGCACGCATCTATTGCCGGTTATCGCCGGCAGGTGTGGAGGCTTTGTCTAAAATACTCGTGCCTTTTAAGATTCCCAAGGGGGATGTGGTTCTGCCTGAAGGTCTTGTTTGCCGTCACATGTATTTTGTGGATCGGGGAATGGTGAGGCAGTTTTACTACAAGAACGGAAGGGATGTGACGGAGCATTTTTCCTACGAAGGCCGTATTGTGGTATGTATCGAAAGTTTCCTCAAACAGGAGCCTTCCAGGCTGATTGTGGAGGCCTTGGAGAGCAGTACACTCTATGGGATACCTCACGATGAACTGCATGCTTTGATGGAGATAAATAAGGAAATAGCTCTCCTATATCGGCGTATATTGGAACATGCGCTAATCAGTTCGCAGGTATATGCGGATAGCCAGCGTTTTGAAAATGCTACAGAGCGTTATCAGCGTTTGCTCAATACAAAACCGGAAATTTTGCTTCGTGCTCCAATGGTGCATGTAGCGTCCTACTTGCAGATGACACCCGAAACACTCAGTCGCGTAAGGGCGGCCAATATGTCGGAAGAAATGTCCAAGGATAAGGACAATGGCATATCCGGTTTGCGGGGTAGTCTGTAAGTGATTTCTTGGTGTGCGATGTGAAGCGCACTTGGCAAATGAAACACACATACACGAAAGACTCGTTTGGTTTGCTATTCTTTCGTTTCCCATTCAGATTGTTCGGTTTTCTGTTGGTATGCTGGCTGGGCGGCTGCCGTCCGGCTATAAATCTGCATGCAGGATTAAATAAGTTTTTTTATCAGAAAGAAGAGTATAGGAATCAGAAGGGAAGGGAGCAAATTCAGGGGCTTGCAGTTTTTAATCTCCAGTATGCCTAATCCCGAGGCGGCAATCAGTATACCGCCCACGATAGAGATTTCTGTGATGAGAGAGGATGGTATCACGTCGCCACAGGAAAGTGCAAGCAGATAGATGCCCCCTTGCCAGCAGAAGAGCACTGGAGCAGCCAGAATCATCCCGATACCGTAGGTTGTGGCCAAAACGGCTGAAGTGACCAGATCGAGTGTAGCATTCGTGAAGAGAAATGTGTTGTCGCCATACAATGCACTCATAACCGGTCCGACAATCGAAAGGGTTCCGATGCAGTATAGTAGGATTCCTGTGGACAGGCCTTGAGCCAATCGGGATGTGGAATGACGCGACACCAATTGTTTGAATTTACCGTCCAAATCGAATCTGGTGCCAATCAGTCCGCCCGTGGACAGACTGATGATGAACAATACGGGATATTGGCTTTGGGGAAGATGGGTGGATACGGCATTGAATCCAATGGCCAGAGAGGCCAGTCCCATGGCGGTGAACATTACCTGCTGATAAGATTTCTTTATGCCTTTTTGGGCAAAATGTCCGAATGTGGTGCCTGCAATAATGGATAGTGTATTGATGATTGTTCCCAGCATCGTTTGGTTGTTTAACGGCGCAAAAATGCAAAAAAGACTTCAGAAAAACAATAGATGGGGGATAAAAAGGCACAAGCCGAAAAGTCGGTGCATATGTTAAAAAGCAGATAGTAGAAGAGT
>JAMPGY010000006.1:58489-66146 GCA_023663705.1 Clostridium sp.
TAACTCTTCTACTATCTGCTTTTTAACATATGCACCGACTTTTCGGCTTGTGCCCGTTTTTCCTATTTGCAATATTGCATGTATGTCTTGAAAGACAATATATTTTCTGCTGTGCCCCGAAATCACTGCCTTGCGGACAACAGGACATAAAAAAAGGGCTTCCGCTGAAGCCCAACCTTTGTTAACCTTAAATCTAATACTATGAAAAACACGATGCAAAGGTACGCACTTTTCGATATATAGCAAAGATATGAGGCGAAATGTGGTATTTGATACGTTTTTCTTGATATATATCAATCTTTCTTTTTTTCTGCAACCGGTTGCCCGCAGTGTTTGCAGAAGTGGGCGTCGTGATCCAAATGTCGTCCGCACTTTTTGCACAACCGCCGGCTGCGTTTGTTGCCATCGATGATGGCAGCCGACACTATGCCCGTCGGTACGGCGATGATGGTGTAACCGGTGAGCATGACTACGGTGGACAGAAAGCGGCCGAATAAGGTGACGGGCGTGATGTCTCCGTAGCCCACGGTGGTCAGCGTCACCGTGGCCCAATAAATGCTGGTGAGGATGTCGGTGAAGCCGGATTCGGGATGACCGCTCTCGACGATATATATAATGGTGCCAAAGGATATGTCCAGAACAACCACGAAGAGAAAGAACACGAATATTTTGTTGAAACTGGCCTGGAGAGAGCGCAACAACAGATTGCCTTCATTGAGGAAGTTGAATAATTTGAATACACGGAAGATGCGTATCAGACGAAAAGAGCGTAACACCAGCACATAGCGGATGCCGGGGAAGAAGAAGGAGAGATAGAGCGGCAGGGTGGACAGCAGGTCGATGATGCCGAAAAAACTGAAAATATATTGCCGGGAATGCGGCGAACAATAAATGCGGAGAACGTATTCAAGTGTGAAGAAGAAGGTGAAGATATATTCCAGCACGGTCAGTATGCGGGTGAGCAGCGTGGGCAACCCGGGATAGGTTTCGATAATCACGATGAGAATACTCAGTGTGATAGCTATGATGAGAGATACATCAAATGTCTTTCCCCAGAATGTATCGGCCTCGAATATGATCTCGTAAATTTTCTTTTTTAATGAACGTTGTTTCATGACCGTATGTTATGTGATAATCAGTTCTGTTCCATGTGCCTTAGCAAAGGGGTATGAAAAAAGGGCCTCCGCTGAAGCCCAATCTTTGTTAACCTTAAATCTAATACTATGAAAAACACGTTACAAAGATACGAATATTTCGGGTTACATGAATGATTGTATCTGAAAAACGATGCTATTTAACAGTTTTTTGTATAAGTATGATTTTAGACTTTATTATTTCGGTACTTGTAGTGAGCAGGATATGGGTTATCGGGCGTTGTCGGCTTTGGCTTTCTGTTCGTTTTCCAGTTCCTGGCGCATGAGAGCCTCCTTCACCAGATCCTCAAACGATTTCACCTCATCGTAGTGCTTCAGTACTTGCCTCATCTTCTTCTTGTGCCGCTCCTTTTTGCGTTGTTTGATGGCAAAGGGGTGTAGCATTTTGTCCTGCAGCTCCGGCGCGTATTTATTCAGTATTTCGCCCAAACTTAATGTGCGCGGTTGCGGTGTGCCCAGGCTTTTGTCCAAGGCATCCTTTACGGGCAGCCTGTTGGTTTGCGCGTTTACGGTAACCTCGCGTAGGGTGTCGGTGCGGAGGGTATCGGGGGAATTCACCTGCAGGCTGTCGGTCGCTATAAAAAGATATAGGAATAAAGGAGATGCCATGAATAAATTTATGATTAAATCTTCACGAAGGTAATAATTTTATAATCATCGCCCAAGGTGATTTACATGAATTAAGTAAATTTAGATAGTGGATGCGTGGGAGGGTGGAGCTGCTATCCGTATATAAGTTATAGTACACTTGCGGCGGGAATATTTCTTTTGCGGCGGAAAAGGACTTTTGTTGCGGTATTTTTTGTTGTATTGCGGCTAAAAATAGTATAAAATAAACTGAGGCCGCTTCACAGCGGCCTCAGTCTCTAGTTTTTTAGGTATTAGTTTTGTTTAAGGTAAAAAGATTGTTTTCAGGATAACGATGCAAAGATAAAGGCTTTTTTTATACAAAACAAATTAAATTATATGCTTAAGAGCATGTTTTATGTTTGTTTTGCAAATTGTGCCTTACAACTGCACTTAATAAGTGTTTTCGTTGGGGTGAACTTGCATGTGATAGGCTGTCATACCCTCGATGGGAGAGGCTATAATCTGTCCTACGGCGATTCCGACATTGGCGGCGGCCTCGGTGATTTCGGTGCGGAACACGTGTGCGATGCTTCCGGCCAGGTGTGCAGGCAGATCCGGTCGGTTGTAGGCCACAATGTTTCGGCGGAAGAACGCTTCAAAGCTGTCCACAAGCATGCTGTGCATGCAATCGTTCTGGCGATGGTCGGCTATGAAGCGGGTGAAGGATGCCAGGTAGCGGTTGGCTTGCGGACGGCGATACACCTGTTCGATAATCTGTTCGGCGGTGAGGTGAAAGTGTGTCTCAAAGGCTTCTTTTATGGTGTCTGGCAAAAGTCCTTTCAGCAAATTGCCGAGGAATTGTTTCCCCAATGCGGCTCCGCTTCCTTCATCTCCCAGTATATAACCCAGTGCCGGAGTGTGGGCACAGATGTAGTGCCCGTCGTAGAGGCATGAGTTGGATCCGGTGCCCAGTATGCAGGCTATGCCCTCATGGTCGCCGCACAGTGCGCGGGCGGCTCCGAGGAGATCGGATTCGATATGCAGATCGGCCACGGGAAAGAGGTTTCTCAGAACGTTTTCTATCGTGGGGATGCAATGGGGCAGGCATCCGGCACCGTAGAAATTAACTTCGTTGATTTCCTCCGGTTTGTATGCGTTCGGTTTGTCCATCCATGGTTCGGATACTGCTTGCGTGAGTTCCGTCTCATTCATTTGAATGGGGTTGATGCCTGAGGTTTCCATGGAAAAGGGAGCTTCTTGTCCTTTCCACACACGCCATACGGTTTTGGTTGAACCGCTATCTGCCACCAGGATGATCCGATCGTTTGCCATTGTGTGCGATGAAGATGAAATTGTATGATATGAAGTGGAAGAGTAAATATATATAAAGTAATAAAAGAATTAGAGAGCTGCTATAGTCTCTCTAATTCTTTTATTTCCTGATTATTTATTTTTTGATCACTTTACTCCGTGCATCTTGAAGCCCTGTATGTCGTTCCAGTGACCGCGGGTGAAGTCGGGAACTTCCACGGGGGCATTGTTGTTGATCATGGAGAGGTAGCCCAGTTCGGCCACGCAGCACCATTCGGCCAAGTCGTAAACATCGATGTCGAGAGGCAAGCCGTTCTGCAGGCAATATACCATGCGGTAGTCCATGATGAAGTCCATACCGCCATGTCCGCCCACACTCTTGGCCTTTTCGCCCATCTCCTTGATCAGCGGATGGGTGTATTGAGCCACCAAAGCCTTGTGTGCTTCGGGAGAGAGGAAACCGTGGGCATTCAGGTTCTCGTGATTGGGCACACCTTCAACTTGTGCGGCCTTACCTTCGATGGCATAACCCTCCACAGGATACTTGTTGGCGAATCCCGTTGTACCGGTCAACTGATATTTGCGGCTATAGGGTTGCGGGTTCATTACGTTGTGCTGGATTTCGATGACTTTACCGTTCTCGGTGCTGATGAGGGTGGTGGTGTGGTCGCCGTTCTGGAAGTCGGTCACAGTCTCTCCGCTCACCTTCTTGATGTATTCCGGGCCGTGTACGGCTTTAGTCTCCATAGCAACGAGGGTTTTCAGACGGTCGCCCCGGTGTATGTCGAGCAACTGGCAGCAGGGGCCGAGGCCGTGTGTGGCATAAACGTCACCTTTGTGCAGGCGGTTGTATTTCATACGCCATCCTATTTTGTCACCTTCTTCCTTCCAATAGTAACCCCAGAAGTCGTCCAGATTGTGGATATAGGCACCTTCCACGCGAAGCACTTCACCGAAGACGCCCTTCTGTGCCATATTCAGTGTGTTCATCTCAAAGAAATCGTAGCAGCAGTTCTCCAATTGGATGCAATGCTTACGCGTACGCTCCGAGGTGTTGATCAGATCCCAGCAGTCTTTCAGGCTCATGGCAGAGGGAACCTCGATGGCAGCATGCTTGCCGTGTTCCATGGCATAGAGTGCTACGGGCACATGGTGGTTCCAGTCTGTGGCAATATAAACAAGGTCGATATCGCTGCGCTCACACAAAGCCTTGTAGCCGTCCTCACCGCTATATTCGGCAGCTTTCGGCATTCCGGCTTTTTCCAAAATCTGGTTGGCCTTTGTGGCGCGGCTGGCCTCATGGTCGCAGAGAGCCACAATCTTCACGTTCAGACCGACGTCCTTCATATGGGTGAAGCGTTCCACCGCACCGGGGCCGCGCATACCCAATCCTACGAAACCGACACGTACGACGGGAAGAGCGGGACTGGTCATCTGCAGGGCGTTCTGCTGGTCGGCGGGACGCTTCGGTATAACCGTACGAATCACACCGTCCTTACCCTTCTTCCACTTGGTGGTGAACTGCGGGTTCAATGTTACTTCTTCTCCTTTTTCTTTTGCCGTAGTCGTAAGTGCTGGCGCACCGACCATCGTAAGGCATAAAACAACTGCTAACAAGCAACGAAGTTTTTTCATAGAATCTGTGTATTTAAGTTAAATAATAAGTTTGATGAATTTAAGTGCAAAGATAAAATAAAGTTTTGATAATGATAGAATATTATCTTTAAAGTATATGAAATTTAACAGAAGTCTGTACCGTATGTCTTTTCTTTTATATAAAGAAAGTGCATTCTCTTTAATGAATAAAGAAGAATGCACTGCCTGTGTACGCCCTCAGGGATTCGAACCCTGGACCCATTGATTAAGAGTCAATTGCTCTACCAACTGAGCTAAGGACGCAAATAACCGGTCTGTTAATGATCGCTTTGCAGGTACGCCCTCAGGGATTCGAACCCTGGACCCATTGATTAAGAGTCAATTGCTCTACCAACTGAGCTAAGGACGCAAATAACCGGTCTGTTAATGATCGCTTTGCAGGTACGCCCTCAGGGATTCGAACCCTGGACCCATTGATTAAGAGTCAATTGCTCTACCAACTGAGCTAAGGACGCATTGTTTTTGTTTTGCGAGTGCAAAGGTAGTTTTTTTAATTTAAAGCACCAAATATATTGATGCTTTTTTAGCAATCTTGTTTTATTGGAGGCTGTAAATATCCGATGGAATCCGTCGTTTGAGCACATCCAACTTTATGTCCTTGTCCACAAGGAGTCCGTAGGTGCGCAGGATGGAGTCCATGGTCTTGCGTGCCAGTTCGGGATGATTGTTTTCCTCGCTCAGGTGGCATAACCACACATGTTTGAGTGTCTCGCTCATGTTTTCGGCAAGTGCCTGTGCAGCCTCCTTGTTGCTCAGGTGTCCTTTCTCGCCCCTTATCCGTTTCTTCAGATGTGCAGGGTAGGGCCCCATCATTAGCATATCTTCGTCATGGTTAGACTCAAGTACCAGATAATCGGATTTTTGTATCTGTATTTTCATTTCGTCTGTCACATGTCCGGCATCTGTTATCAGGCAGAAGTGTGTGTCTTTGTATACCAGACTGTAACCAACGTTGTCGGAGCTGTCGTGTGGAACCTCGAATGCTGTGATGCGAAAGGCATCCAATGTGATTTCTTCCCCTTTTTCGATATAACGGATGTTTTCTTTCCTGATTTTTGTGGTGATACAATAGTTCCTGTTTATGCCTTCGTGCACGGTTGGTGTGGCATAGACCGGTATGGTGTATTCGTTGGCCAGATTGCCTACAGCCTTGATGTGGTCGGCATGGTCATGGGTGATCAGGATGGCACTGATCTGTTCCAAAGAGAGACCGTAGTTGCGGAAATGTTTTTTCAGTGTGCGTATTCCGATTCCCGCGTCTATAAGGATTCCAAAGTTCTCTGAAAAGAGAAAGTAGCTATTTCCGCTGCTTCCGCTTCCCAGACATATAAAGTTAAGCATATATGTATATCAGTTCGATGTTAGTGTATGCAAAAATACGGAAAAAAAGCGGTATGTCGAAATATCCTGTTTATTTTCCCGGAAGCCAACCGGGTGAGGAAAGGAAAAAGAGTTGCCTCGATTGTGCGTGGCAACTCTTTTTCGCGGGAAAGTATTTATCATTTTTAGTGTGAAAATAACTCGTGTCAGATAACGCCCTGTGCCATCATGGCCTTGGCGACTTTCATGAAGCCGGCCACATTGGCGCCTTTCACATAGTTGATATAGCCATCGGGCTGTGTGCCGTATTTCACACAAGATTCATGGATGCTCTTCATAATTTGGTGCAGGCGGGCGTCTACTTCCTCGCGTGTCCAGTTGAGTTTGATGGCGTTTTGCGACATCTCTAATCCGGAAACCGAAACACCGCCGGCATTAGAAGCCTTGCCCGGTGCGTATAGGATTCCGGCCTTTTGGAAAATGTGGATGGCTTCGGGCGTTGAGGGCATGTTGGCTCCTTCCGATACAGCCATACAGCCATTGTCGATAAGCGCTTGAGCATCATTGCCATCAATCTCATTCTGTGTGGCACTCGGCAAGGCAATGTCGCATTTCTCATGCCAAGGGCGTGCGTTTTCCACGTATTTGCAACCGAACTTGTCGGCATATTCCTTGATGCGACCGTGGCGTACATTCTTCAGTTCCATAAGGAATTGAAGCTTTTCTGTGGTGAAACCTTCTTCGTCATAAACGTAACCGTTGCTGTCTGATGCGGTGATTACCTTAGCGCCCAATTCGATGGCCTTTTCGATCGTGTATTGAGCCACGTTGCCCGAGCCGGACACACAGCACACTTTTCCTCGGATGTTCTCGCCACGTGTGGCCAGCATCTCCTGCAGGAAATAAATGTTTCCATAGCCGGTTGCTTCCGGACGGATGAGTGAGCCGCCGAATTCCATGGATTTACCGGTCAGTGTGCCGCTGAACTCGCGTGCCATCTTCTTGTACATGCCGAAAAGGAAGCCGATTTCGCGGCCGCCCACACCGATATCACCGGCCGGAACGTCGGTCTCCGGACCGATGTGACGCCATAATTCAGTCATGAAAGCATGGCAGAAGCGCATGATTTCTGCGTCCGATTTGCCGGCAGGGTTGAAGTCCGAACCGCCTTTGGCTCCCCCCATGGGCAGTGTGGTCAAAGAATTCTTGAAAGTCTGCTCAAAAGCAAGGAACTTCAGTATGGAAGGATTTACAGAAGGATGGAAACGCAGGCCACCTTTGTAGGGGCCGATAGCGTTGTTGTGCTGAATGCGGTAGCCCATGTTTGTGTGGACATTGTTCTGGTCATCGGTCCAAGTCACTCTGAAAGCAAACATTCTGTCAGGAATACAGAGGCGTTCAATCAGGTTTGCCTTCTCAAACTCGGGATGTTTGTTGTATTCCTCTTCAATAGTGCTCAACACTTCCTCTACCGCCTGGTGGTATTCATTCTCACCGGGAAATCTTTTCCTTAAATCTTCTAATACTAAACTGGCTTTCATACGACTCTTGTTTAAGTTGTTTTTAGTTATCTGACCGCAAAGTTACGAATTTTTTGCGATATATGCAATAAGGGGCTGGAAATCAAAGGGAGGGAAATTGACGAT
>JAMPGY010000006.1:66246-115056 GCA_023663705.1 Clostridium sp.
CCCTATCGAAAGTCTGTCAACCCCCTATCGAAAAGTTGTTTGCCCCCTATCGAAAGAGATCAGGAGGCTGTCCATCGATTCGGAAGGAATTCACGAACGGATATGTAAGGGCACTAATAACTGGTGGTCATGTCCTCGGGTACACAGATGTAGAAGTCGGCCCGTCCCAGATTTTCCTCGTCCAAGCTTTCCACCGATTCCTGACGCACCGTGGTGATGATTCCGACGGTGGTACCGGGACGGTATTTCAGCAGGTAGGGAATGATGCCGCCGCTGTTGTCGGAATGGTAGCTGCCGTTGATGTGCAGAAACTTGTGTTTCAGATTCCGGGCAATGAACCATGCCATGGTGGCATCCTTGATGGCCTGTGCCTCGGCCAGCAGGCGCGAATCGCCATGTGTCTTGCCGCCCAGCAACTGCATCATTCCGAAGGCCTCGTTGCTTTTCTCCTCATCGTATGTGAAGGGCACAGGCAGAGGGGGCAGATAGCGTTTGGCTTCGTCGGAGAGCGAATCCAGATAGGACAGCCCTTTGCTTTTCACCACATTGGCATAGCGACGCGGCACGTTGGTAGCCACAAACGGTATGTTGTTTTCCTTGGCAAAGAAAACCACCGGATAATAGTCGGTGGAATAATTGTCCCACAGGCGTGCCTCGGCTTCAAAGCGGTCGTAGGAAATCTGCCGGTTCATGTATTCATCGAGAATCAGCTGGTTGTCGGCCTCCATCATTTCTTCGCCGATGACGAGTTTGTCGCCATGACGCTCGTGCAGGGAGCGGGCCACGCAGAGTTCCATCCAGTGGGCGATGGGGCAGTTGTGGTTCTCGCCGAAGAACACGATGTCCTTGTCGGCCAACCGGTCTATCATCTGTCGGTAGGAAACTTCCTTGCCTTGACTGTCGAACAGCGAGTAGGCCTTGGGGCTTTGAGCCGCAGCCCGCAGGCCGCCTGCTGTCAGAAGCAGGGCGGCACACAGGTTCCGGCATACGAATGTTTTCAGTGAATGTTTCATTGTTGTTGTATTTCTTGGTTACTCATATACAGGAGCACAAACTTGTCTGTGTCCACATGCCGGCGGAATGCCTCGCGGATGTCGTCCGGCGTGATGCTGTCCAGACAGTCCTCGTAGCGGGCAAAGTCCGTCAGGCTCTCTCCGTTCTTGACGAGTCCGGTCAGTGTGGTGCGCCAGGTGGCGGTGTTGTTATCGTCCAGTGCCTCGCGCTTGTTGATGAGGAACGACTGTTTCAGTTTGTTCAGCTCGTCTGTTGTCACGGGTTTTTCTCTCAGTTCCTGCAGCATCTCGCGAACCAGCGTGTTCACGCGCGGCATGTTCTTGTTCTCCACCGAGGCATTGATGTCGAAGTAGAACACCGACTTGGGTGCACCGTCGTAGAACAGCGAGATGTAGGGCGAGTAGACCAGCGATTCGCGTTCGCGCAGGTTGGATATCAATCGGTTGAACACAATGCTGTTCATTAGTTTCAGGATAAGGGAGTTGCGCAGTCCCGGCTCGTAGTGCCCGAAATACAGGTAGTCGAACACGGTTTGCGTCTTGTTGTCGTTGTCAAACCGTTCCACGATGGTCTGTTCCGGCAGTTTTACCGGTTCCACCTTCCACTCAGCCGGCTGTTCGACGCGGGGCATGCGGGCAAATACGGAGGCAAAGCGCCGGGTGAGCGTGTCGGGGTCGAACTTGCCGCAGAGGATATACGTCATGCGGTTGGGCTCGTTGTAGAGCCGGCGGTAGAAGTCGGCAATGGTATCCAGGTTCAGGCTCTCCACACGCTCGATGGCCGGCGTGCTGTCGTCGCGTTCCAGCGTGTTCCCCATCAGCTGGTTGATGCGTGCCGAGAGCAGGCGGTCCTGCGTGCGGCTCAGCATCTTGTCGAGCAGAGACTCTTTGCCGGCCGAATTGCGCAGTTCCTGCCGGATGTCCTCGAAGTCGTCGTGGCGCAGTTCGGGGTCGGTGATTTTCTCATACACAAGGTTGAAGAATGCGTTGGCATCCTGCAGCTGGAAGAAACCCATGAAACCGTGCCAATAAGCATCCATGGTGAGCGACAGCGCCATGTCGCTGGCGTAGAGATAGTCCTGCAGTTGGTCGTAGTCGGCCTTGGCTATGCCGCCCAGATCCATGTAGCTGGCCGTGCTCTCCAACTGATAGAACCGGTGGGTGGGTATGGAGGCCAGACCGCCCGGTGCGAGCGAGGTCATCAGTATGTTGCCCTCTTCGGTGGTGGGTTTCAGAATCAGGCGGATGCCGTTGGTCAGTGTCACCTCGCGTATGCCCAGTTGGGGATACGTGTGGGTGTGGGCGATGCAGCCGTCCTCGAACGGGTACTCCGTTTCCAGGCAGGCCGGGGCAGACACCTCAAGCGGTTCCTCCTGCACCGTCTCCTTGTAGTCGAAAGCCTGGGCGGGGTGTTTCTCGCCTTCGGCCCATGCCCGGCGGATGTAATCCTCCGTGAGCCGGTCGGCGCGGTAGGGATGCACGCGTCCGGCCACCAGCAGTGCGTTGTTTTTGCAGGCCAGCCATTCGTTGAGCAGCTCCTGCAGGTCGTGGCTGGTCACTTGTTCCACAGCTTTCACCACGTAGCTCACCTGTGTGGAATCGCTCACGTGGGTGTCGCCGCTCAACACGTAGTCCGTCAGGTCGTCACACCACATTGCCGACGGGCGTCCGTGCAAGTGGTCCGTATTCTCCAGTCGGCGTATGGCCAGTTTGGCCGCCCGTTCCACCTCCTTGTCGTGGAAACCGTAGACGAGCACACTCTTCAGGGCATTGGACAAGGCTGTGATACATTCCGGCAGGTCGTTGTCGGCTCTCTCTTTGATACTGAACACCAGATGTTCCTTGTCGCTCAGATACCAGTTGTTGCTCACATCGCATGGGATGCGCAGCTTCTGCAACCGGTGGGTGAGGGCACTCACCAGCATGGAACCCATTTCCTGGCGGCGCACGTCGTCCAGTGTGCGGGTGATGACGCAGGGGTGGGGAATCATCAGTTCCACCTCATCGCGCAATTGGAGCGAGTCGATCACCTTGCTGATCTGCGTACCTTTGCGGTACACGAGCGGGTAGGTTTGTAGGTCGGGGTGGCGTTTGGGCTTCTTCTGGTTGAACATCTTCTGTATCTGCCTCTCCATCTGTTGCGGGTCGATGTCGCCCACCACCACCAGTGTGGCCAGTTCGGGCACATACCACTTGCGGTAGAACTCCCTCAGCGTGGTGTGTGTCATGTTGCTGATGTCCTTGGAGTGGCCCAGCGGCATGCGCTGCTTGAAGATGCCCTGGCCGATTTTCAGATCGTAGAAGTCGTCGCCCAGGTCGTATCCCCGCAGTTCCTCCAGTATAATCCCTTTCTCGGTCTCCACGCGCTGCGGGTTGATGGTCATGTCCGTGAGCCAGTCTTTCAGGATGAGCAGCGGCTTTTGGTAGCCGTCCTCCTTCTGTCGGTCCGACGGGACGGCAAACATGTAGATGGTGCGGTCGAAGCCCGTGTAGGCGTTGATGTCCTGTCCGTACTTCATGCCCAGCGACTCCAGATATTCCACGGCACCGCGCCGGGGGAAGTGGCGTGTGCCGCCAAAGGCGATGTGCTCCAGAAAGTGGGCTCCGCCCTTCTGCTGTTCGGTCTCCTGCACGGAGCCCACGCGCATAATTAGTCGGAACTCGGTACGCGAGGCGGGCGTGCCGTTCTGCTTCAATATGTATCTCAGACCGTTGCTCAGCCGGCCTTCCACGATTCCGGCAGGCAGCAGGATGGTGTCTGTCAGGCTTTGTGCGGCAAGGGGGGCACAAACAAGGCATGCCGCCCACAGAAGGGCGGCATGACCGAGCCATTGATATATGTGTTTCTTCATTCTTGGTATTTCCGGTTCTTACAGGAGGTTAGTTGGCTGTATAGGTTACGTTTACACGGGCATATCCTCCGGCATACATGTGGTCGGCCGGGAAGGCGAAGGTCATTTTTCCGGCGTTGAAGTCGATGCTTCCGGCGGGCTCCACGTAGAAGTTGTTCTCCTCGGCATCCCATTCGTCTTCTGTGATGCCGGAATAGCGCAGGTAGTAGTAGGGGTCGGACGTGTAGTCGATGTTGAAACCCTCGATGGCCATTTCGTCACCTTGGGCTATCAGCTGGAGCAGGCGATCCCAAGCCGAGAATTTGAACTCAAACGGAATCCAGCTTGCGGCGCTGTAGGTATATGTTTCACCGTCGATCTCGATGGGGTTGCCGTCGGCATCGAGTACGTACGACTCGCCTTCCTCCACAAACTGGATGGTGTTGCCGTTGTCGTTTTCCTCGGTCAGGTCTATCACCAGTCCCTTGAGCGTCACGTTGAAGGTCTCCTGGCTGGTTTTGCTCCATCCGATGAGGTCGGCAATCTTCACGGGGCGGTCTTCCTCAGGCACATCATAGTCCACATGGTTGAAGTATTCGTCGTCGTCCACCGTGTTCTGGCGCAACCAGTTGTAGAAGAACGCCGTCATGCCCATGGGGTTGTCCACCATATCGAGCACGATTTTATCCTCGGTGCATCCTTCGCCCAGGGTGAAGATGGTGGTTCCGCTCAGCGGGGTTGTCCGTTGCTCGGAGAAATAAGTGGTGGTTCCCTCGCCCGGTTCGGTCACGTCGCCGTTGAGTGTCACCTTGCCCAGCCAGCGGGTCACGTCAATGCCGTAGTTGGCCTTCCAACTCTCCACCAGTGCCTGCTGCTCTTCGGTCAGTTCTGTGTCGGCGTCAGTGGCGGGGCGCAGGTTGACAAACACGGTCTGCACCATCTCCATGTCGGCCTGCAGGCTACCCATGGTAAGGGTGTATTGCAGAGGTCCCGTCAGGTTGCCCAGTTTGGTGGAAGTCACTTCAAATGTGGCGGTCTTGTTGCCGGCCGTGATAGTAACGGGATTTGGGGTGACGGTCAGTCGTTCCGGTTCCGTACCTTGCACCTCGACGGAGAGTTTCACGTCCACATCGTAGGCACGATCCAGTGCCACGGTCACATTCACGCTACCGTCTTCGTTCTCAATCAGAGTGTTGCCGCCCTGCACGGTCAGCGTCACTCCGTTCGTTCCCACGTAGCCGGTGGGCTCTTCGTCCTCACTGCAGGAGGCTGCAAAGCAGGCCACCAGCGCGGTCATTGCATACGCAAAATACTTTTTCATGTTCATTGTTTGGGTTATTTAATAATGATTCGGTTAATTCAGATAGGTCCATCCCTCGTTTTGCACCACGTTCTCATTGTAGAGATATTCCTCCTTGGGGATGGGGAGGTTCCAGCGGTAGTCGTCGGACTTTACGTTTTTGCCGGCTGCAGTGGCCCATGTGGAGAGCAGGGTGCGGCGGTAACGTTTCAGGTCGAACCAGCGCTGGCCTTCTCCGGCAAATTCCTTCCATTTCTCGGTAAGGATACGACGCATCAGGGCGTTGCCTTTCAGTCCGTCCTCCAAAGGGGCGGCACCGCGACGGGTCAGGTAATCGTTGATGGTGCGGATTGCCAGTTGTTCATCGCCTTCACTGTCCAGACAAGTGGCTTCGGCCAACAGGAAGCAGGCTCCTGCCGTGCGTAGCTTGTTGATATAGGCGATTTCCGTCTGCTGCTTGCGCATACGGTTGTATTTGCCCATATAACGGTAGGTGTGTCCGGCATATTGGAACGGGTAGACGGTGTATTCCCCGCGCACGTCTCCCTCGGTGTACGAGTCGGCCAATGTTTCGTTGAGTGCCAGATAGTCGCCCGATGAACTGTCGTACACGATGTCCTGATAGAACGAGGAGGCCATGGTGGGGCTGTAATAGGCGAAGATGCGTTCCGTGCTGCTGTTGTCGCTCCACAGGTTGACGTAGGCCGTGGTGGTGAGACTTTCCGTTCCTTTTTCCGTCAGCAACCGGTCGGCCAGTGTGGCTGCTTCCTTATAGTTGCCGGTGTATAGTTCCACTTCGGCCTGCAGGTAGAGACAGGCTTCGCGGCCAAGCCAATAAGGGGTGTCGGCCGCTTGCATCACGGCCGATGCTTCCTGCAGCAGTCTGCGTATCCCTTCCACACAGCCTTCCACGCTGGTTCGAGGCAGAAACTGCAGTTCCACCCGGTCTTTCATCAGGATGCCGGGCAGATCCTTACCGTCGCGGTAGTCGGAACCGAACAGGCGGAGGAGGTCAAAGTAGCAATATGCTTTCAGCACCTTGGCTTCGGCTTCTATCTGCTCTATTTGGCGGCGTGCCTCATCGGAGGTTGCCGGTATGGCAGGCAGGCGCTCCAGCAGGGCATTGAGCGTGGCCACGACGGCATAGTAGTCCTGCCACAGTGTGGTGCCCAAGTCGCGCAGGGGGCTCGGTTCCCATTTATACAGATTCTCCAGATCGGCATTGCGCTTGATCCAGCCGGTAGGAGTAAACTCGTCGCTCATCACCGACAGGTTGAACTCCGGATGGGGGAGTTGGCTGTAGGCTGTGGCCAGCAGTTCGCGTGCGGCCTGCGGCGTGGAGATGGCATCCGGATCCGAGAACTGGTTTTCGTAGGGAATGTCCAGCGAACAGGACTGAATCAGACCTGTCAGTATGGCGCAACAAAGCGGTATGGCAAATAGTCTTTTTTTCATGGATAGACAGGGATTAGAACGTTACGCTCAGGTTTATGGTCAGCACAGGTTGCACGGCAGCACCCAGCTGTCCGGTCTCGGGATCCGACTCGCTGTAGGCCGTCAGTGTGAACAGGTTGGAAGCCTGTACGGCCACGTTGGCATATTTGATGAACGGGCACCGCTTGGCCAAAAACTTGTGGGGCAGGCGATAGCGTAGCGAGAGCATGGACAAGCGCAGGTAGTTGCTCTTGCCCACGGTGTTGGTGTTGGGATAGCTCAGCGTTTCGATGGCAGCCGACGAGTAGAAGGGCGAGTAGTAGATCTTGTCCTGATCGCCGGGGGAAAACCACATCTTGTCCAGCAATCCGTGTACGGCATTTTGATAAGCTGTGCTCACGTCGCGTACGTAGGTATAATTATATTGGCGCACTCCTCCGGCCACGTAGTAGAAATCCATATCGAAATCAAAGTCACGGTAGGAGAGGCTCACGTTTACTGTGCCGCTGTAGGGTGGTGTGCTGTGCCCCAGTTCCACGAAGTCGTCCCGTGTCAATTGGTCGGTAGCCTTCAGTTCGCGTCCGCCGGCACCCTCGAATACAGGCAGTCCTGTGCGCGGGTTGATGCCCAGTGACTTCAGTCCGTACACGATGTCGTAGGCTTTGCCCACCTGGAAGTCCGGTATCAGCGATGATTCGCCGGCATACAGTTTGTCGGTGAAGTAGAGATCAGTCACCTTGTTGCTGTTGTAGGCGAACGATCCGCCCAGACGGAAACGGAATATGTCCGTGTCCACGATCTTCATCGATGCGCTCAACTCGATGCCGTCGTTGCGCAGCACACCGATGTTGCGTTTCATGGTGCTGAATCCGTTGGAGGCCGGAACCGGAACGTCCAGCAGGGCATCCGCCGTCTCTCGCCGATACCATCCGAAGTCAATGGTAAGCCGCTTGAAAAACTCCAATGAGATACCGGCATCGATAGAGGTCGTCTGTTCGGGTTTCAAATCGGTGTTGTAGAGGGCCAGCATTTCCAGCAGGCGCTGGTTGCCGTAGGTGTTGCCGGAGTAGGCAAAGGTGCCGATGGTGGAGGCGGCCGACACGCCGGCCAAACTGGCCGTCACACCGTAGGAGGCTTTCAGATTGATGCGTGTGATCACCTTGTTGTCTTTCAAAATCCGGTAGTTGCTCGGTGTCCAGCCGGCTCCTACAGCCCACGCTCCGTTCCAGCGTTTATCCTTGGGGAGCACAGACGAGGCGTCCCACTTGTAAGTGGCAAAGGCGTCATACATCCCGTTGTAGGTATATCCCCCCACCAGTCCGTAACCCAGTTGTGCGGTCTTCTCTTTGAGCGATCCCACGAGAGGTTTGCGATTGCCCTCGAGCGACTGGTTGATGAGGGCGGCCGAGGCATGGTCCCCCACACCGTATCCGGTGATAGACACATTGTCGTTGTTGGTCAGGTAGTAATCCATATTGGCGCTCACCGTCAGATCGTGTTTCTCTGCGAAACAACGGGTATAGGTGGCGCGTATGTTGGATGAGATGTTGGCGATAGTGTTTTTGTATTTGTTCAGTTTACCGCGTGCCTCCACCGGTTCACCGCTTTGTTGCTCTTCGTAGGACGAGGCGGGAGTAAATTGTTGTCCTTCGGTGAGCAGGTAGTCCACGCCGGCCACGGCGGCCACGGTGAGTCCTGCCACGGGATCCAGGTTGATACTCCCGCTGATGCCTCCGCGTTTGTCGGACGAATCGGCGCTGTATTGGTTGAGCAGGTCGGCATAGGTGCGGTTGGGATACGACCACAGTTTACCGCCCGATGGCTGTTCATAGGGGTTGAGATTGTAGACCAGCGAGGCCGGTGAGTAGGTGGTTCCCGTGGGCGTGTCGGTCTCGGAATAGCCTCCGTCCACGCTCAGCGACAGCACACCGATCTGACCCAGTTGTTGATCCAGGCTCATGCGCACGGTGGCCCGTTGCGTGTCGTTACCGGGCAGCGAACCTCCCTGCATGGTGTAGTTGGCCGAAATGTAGTAGGCAGTCTTTTCGTTGCCGCCTTTGAAACTCAGATTGTGACGCTGATACATGCTGCGACGTATCAGTTCCTTGAACCAGTCGGTGTGGATGCCGCGCAATGAGTCGAGCGTGTGCTGTCCGGCGGCGATCATGGCGCCGAGATCCGGTGAGTTTGGATATTTGGTGCGGAAGTAATCGGCACTGTAACGGTAGCCCGGTGCAGCTTCGTTTTTCAACCGGCGTTCAAACTCCAGTTTTTCATCCGTATCCATCAGTTCCACGCCCCGGCGTCCGCGCATGGTCACGCCCATATTGAAGTTGTAACTCACGCTCACGCGTCCGTCCGTGGTGCCGCGTTGTGAGGTTATTTCCAGCACGCCGTTGGCGGCTTTTATGCCGTAGAGGGCACAGGCGGCAGCGTCTTTCAATACTTTTATTTCTTTAATGTCCTGTGGGTTGAGTGTCATGAATGCGTCCGACGAAATCACCTTGCCGTCCAGCACGTAGAGCGGTTCGTTGGCGGCATCGCCTTTGCGTAGCGATGAGTTTCCGCGGATGCGTATGGTGGGTTTGGAACCCAAGTCACCTGTGTTGGTTACAATGAGTCCCGGTACACTGCCCTGCAACGCCAGCGACATATCCATCATCGGTTTGTCGTTGAGCCGCTTCATGTCCACCGTCTGCACCACACCAGCCCGTGCGCGTAGGTCGATGGCGTTGATGTTTTGCCGTGCCGTTACGGCTACTTCTTTCAAGGCTTTGGCATCCGACTGCATGGCTGCGTCCTGTTTCTGCTGCCCGAAGAACTCCATCTCCACCGGTTTCATGCCGATGAAGGTGAATACGATGAGGCTGCCTTTCTTCCATTTGCCACGCAATTGGTATTTGCCGTCGATGTCGGTCACTGTGCCGTAGGGGGTGTCTTTCACGCGGATGTTGGCGCCGGGCAGGGGTTGCCCTTCAGGATCGGTCACCAGTCCGCTCAGCAGAAATTCCTCTGCTTCCTGTGCATGGGTGCAGAGTGGGGCGCAGGCAAAAAACAGGAAAAGGACAAGGCAGACGGAACCGCGATGTAAGATTGGGATTGTCATCTTTACGTTTGTTGGCGGGGAATATTCTCCTTTTTTTGATAGTAAAAATAGTATTTTCCCCTTGTTCTTGTTATTTGTGCGGCAAAGATAGTATAAAAAGCGTTAGCGACCAATACTTGAAAGCAGGTAATTCGCTAACCGTGCGGTATGTGATGGGGGATCGGAGCCGATGAATCCGGTATTCTTCACCGAATAGGTATACAGGTGGCTTGTGTGTACGTCTGTAATCCACATATTAAAAAAAGTTTCTGCACATGGAAAAATTATGTGCAGAAACAAGAGTGTCTTTTCTTCAAATCAGCTACGCGGAGCTTGTTCCACTCCGTGTACGGTAAGTTGCGGGAAGGGGAAATCGATACCAGCCCGGTTGAATTCCTCATACACCAGTTTGTTCATGTCGAAAAACACGCCCCAGTAGTCGGCTTGTGCCACCCATGCCCTCACCAGGATGTTTACACTGCTGTCGGCCAGTGCGCTCACGGCTACAAACGGTTCGGGCTCCGTCAGGATGCGTTTGTCGGTGGCCATCAGTGTGCGTAGCAAGCGGCTCACCTCATCGGCCGATGTGCCGTAGTCCACCCCAAAGGTCCACTCCACACGGCGTATGTCCTTGCGGCTGTAGTTGGTGATTACGCCACTGCTCATGGCTCCGTTGGGCACGTAGACAGTCTTGTTGTCTCCGGTGGTGAGGATGGTGTGGAAGATCTGGATCTCGGCCACCGTTCCGGTGACCCCTTGTCCCTCCACCAGATCGCCCACCTTATAGGGACGGAACAGCAGGATGATGAGTCCGCCGGCCAGATTCTGCAGATTGCCCGATAAGGCCATACCCACGGCCACACCGGCCGAGGCCAGCAAGGCGGCAAACGAGGTGGTGTTGATGCCCAGAGCGCTCACCACCGAGATGACGAGCAACACCATCAGCAGGATATTTACCAAGCTTTTCAGAAAGGTTTGTATGGTGGTTTCCACATGGCGGCGTTCCAGCATGCCGGCCAGCAGACGGTTGAGAAACGACACGATAAACCGTCCTGCGATAAACACGATGACGGCCACCAGGATATTTTTCCCGGCTTCCACACACCAATTCACCATCTGTTCCAATATGGTGTCCAGCTGACTCTTGTCCAACACTATCTTTTCGGCTTCCTGAGCCACCTTGGCCGCAGTCTGTGCAGCTTCCATCAATTGTATCATGTGTATAAGTTTAGAATAATTGAGCGACAAAGGTAGTGAAAAGCTGCCGGATTTCGTGTGATGTCTTCAAAATCTTGTTTTTTGTGTAATGCTGCCGACAAATCAAATCTGATAAAAGAATGTTGTTTGCATTATTTAACGTTCGGGGGGGGTAATTTTAGCTTTTGTTATTATATTTGTCGCTCATAAAATAACGAAAAGCATAAACTATGGGTAATTTATTAGGGTGGGGCTATCTGACGAATATCCTCGCGTATTCCATCGGCAGCCTGTTGCTGGGTATCGTGCTTACGATTGCGGGCATAGCATTAATGTTTGTATTAATCCGTTCGTGGTGGCGCGACAGCACCTTCACCCCGATGAGTTTTCTGGTGGGCGGCATCCTGTTTTTCTTCCTTTCCTATCAGGCTATTCTGCTGTGTGGGGCAGTGACTATCAAGTCCTATTGCTCGGACTTCGAAGTGGCTGTGGACGAGATGGTGTCCCCGTTGCCCGGTTTTGTGGAAGTGCCGCAGGGGATGACCGATCACATTCTGGATGAGGTGATAGAGCGTTGGCCGCTCATCGGCTATTATGTGGGTAGCTATGAATCGTGGGGGCATACCTCCACGGACTATGCAAAAGCCATGTCCGATGAGAGCCATCGGTTCATGAACTGGTACATCCTGCGCCGCATAGCCTGGAGCCTGGCATTTATCATAATCGGTGCCATGCTGGTCATCAAGACCATTTCCCGTAAGTACAACAGCGGCCGTCGGCCGGAACGGGTGGTGTCCAACCGCCCGCAGGCTCCCTCGCGCGACCATCGTCCGCACGTGAGGAGAAGATAGTCCATTCGCGGATTCCACAGACGGAGTGAGGATTCGCAGATGTATTGCAATCAACGAATATACATATATATAAAAAAACGATATGACAACACCGAATTTTTCAGTCAGCAATCATATATTGGTGGGACTGGGCGGAACGGGTGGAAAGATACTCCGCGCGTTCAAGATGAGAATGTTTGAGGAGTTTCCCACGCAGGACGAACGTAAGAAACTTCCGGTTTCCTTGCTGTATGTGGACTCTACGGATGAGATGATGCCCAAAGACGGTAAACCGCGCCCGGATTTCCGTGTGATGGGGCAGGACGCGTCTTTCACCAACAATGAATTCCTTAATATCAAGGCTGTAGATGTAGAACATATCCTCGACCATATCGGCAATTATCCTTCGGTGAAGGGAATTGTGAGCAATGTGTCGGTCGTGAAATCGGCAATCGGTTCTTTGGGGCAGGCTGCCGGACAGAAACGCCGCGCCGGCCGTTTGCTTTTTGCCGCCAATGCTGTGGGCTATGTCAACAGTCTTCGTGATGCTTATGCCCGTTGCGAGGGTGTGTCGGGCGACTCCAGCCATCTGAATATCCATATTTTTGCCGGTCTGTGTGGTGGAACAGGTTCTGGATCTATCATTGACGTTGTGGTGCAGAGTCGTAAGACATTCCCTGATGCCAAGATTTCCGTTTATGCCATGATACCGGAGATGAATTTGCCCAAGAGCGATATGGATCAGGGACGTTACTATCAAAATGGTTATGCGGCACTCAATGAGTTGAATGCTTTGCAGGTGGGACGCTGGAATCCGCAGGATGTGACCGGTGGAGGTGAGGCGCGTCTGTATTCTGACCGTACGAAGGGAGTTGCCGATGGACTTACCGTATATAGTAACGTGAACGAAAATGGCTTAACCATCAATTCACTTACAGAGTTGCCCAAGATTGTGAGCGACTACCTGTTTGCCCGCATTTTCTTTGTGAGCGAGGAGGATGCGGTGAACGGAGACATTATTCGTTCTTACAATTTTGAGAATATGGACGACTTTGCCTTGGAGTATGATGAGGCGGCCAACCCCGATGCACAAGGCCGTATACCGGTAGCTCGTACAAAGAAAGTCAATTCCTTCGGCATCAAACGTGTGATGTATCCGGAACTGCGTGTGCTGAAACACATCACCTACACGGTGGGCGAGAGTGTGCTCTACCAGTTCAAATACAACAACTGGCGCGAGAACCAAGGTTTCGTAAACGAGGAACGCAACAAGGACTACCGCAAGGAGTATCTCAACGACGACAACCTGTCTAAATGGATGCTCGACCTGAAACACCTGACGCTCGACCAGAAGATATTGGCATCGGACTCCGATTACGCCACCTTCAACGACTATTGGCACGACAAGGCCATCATGTATGCCGAGGATGCCAAGAAGGCCGATTGTCCTCTCAATGAATTGGACAATATTATGAGCGAGTTCTTCGAGAATCACTTCCGCGAGGAAGGTGTGCTGAAGTTTTTTGCCGGCAAGGAGCGTGTCATCCCCGAACTGTCGCGCGAGATACGCCACAAGGTGGAGAACGAACTGTTCGACAAATGGAAGGTGGGCGACGTGTCCATTGTGGAGCTGCAGAAGGTGTCCAAACTGTTGCTGGAACGCATCGGCGAGATACGTACGGAGATAGAAGCGGCCTGTAAGGAAGAAGACGAGAACTATAAGGCCTACGACCTGGACCGTAGCGACAACGTGGCCGAATGGAGCCGCCTGGGCATCCTGCAGCGTATGGTGGGTGCCGGTGCGCGCCGCTATGCCGACCATCAGGAAATCCTGACCGACTACTACACCTCCAAAACCCGGGTGATAGCACTCGACTTTGCCCGCAAACTGGCCGCCAAGGTGCTTATGGAACTGGGTAAGATGGATGCTGACATCTCAGCCTTCGCACAGAAAATCAACGAGGCGTTGGACGAGACCGAACGCCTGGTGACCGCCCAGCGCAAGGTGAACAAGGGGCTTGAAGACATGAAAGGCGCCATCGTGGAGGTGAGCGAAGACGAGGTGATGTGCGAGTTTGAAACCGAACTGAAGGTAGATAAGATAGACATGCCTAATATTGCCCGTCAGATACGCGAGACCATTCTGCCGCAGGGCGACTTCGTGAACTTCGGACGTCTGGCAACCGATATCAGTCTGGACGATATCACGGATGCTTTCGACATCACGCTGTCCAAGATAGTGAGAGAAAAACACGATGAGAAAGCCGAGAGCGACAAGAAAGTGCTCGGCCTGAACATCCTGACCCAACTGCAGCAGAAACTGCGCACAGACGATGAAATCAAGGCGTTTGCCTCCAAGATAGTCACCCAAAGCGGTGTGTATCTGAAACTCAATAACGACCAGATTCAGCTCCACCTGCGTAACAACGAGGGCAACTTGAGCCCCACCAATCCGGCCAGTATCAATAAAAAGGCCATATTGGTATCTATTCCTTCACCGGATGAGAACGAAGGCTTGAAAAAGTTTGCCGATAAACTGGAGGAGGCGTTCAAGAATTCGTTCAACCAGAGTACGGCCCGCACAAATATTACCGTCAACCGGAAGAGCCCGCGCAAGGACGAGCTTTCCATCATCACGGTATCTTATTGCTTCCCCGTGCGTGCCATCGAATGGATGGCGCCGTACAAAGAACGTTACGAACGCTTCCTTCACACCGGCAATCCTGCCACAGACACCGGCAACGCCATCCTACTCCATAGCGAGGGAGACGGCAGCCAATTGCCCTCGCTCTTTGCGGTGGATAATGCCGAGGAAATAGCACGCGCCGCTGCCGAAAAAGCTGCTGCCGAGGTGCAGGCACAGGCCATGGCCGGAGCACAGATCTACGGGCAGCCGATGCCCGGAATGGGCGGTGCGCAGCCCTATGCACAGCCGCTGGGCGGGCAACCTTATGGACAACCTATGGCTCAGCCTATGGGTGCTATGCACGGTGCCCAGCCGATGGGTGGAGCCGCCGTTCCGCCTCCGATGCCCGGTGCTCCCGTGCCTCCGCCTCCCGTAGCCCCCGTTGAACCGGAGATACAGCTCTTCATGTCGGTGGCCGGACAGCAATACGGACCGTATAACAGAGAAGTCTGCCGGCAGATGGTGACGAACGGACAATTGACTCCGCAGACGGTGGTGTGGATGGAAGGACTGCCCGCCTGGACTCCTGCCGGACAGGTGCCGGCACTGTTGTCGCTGTTTGCGCCTCCCGCCGCTGTGCCGGGCATGCCCCCGATGCCGCCGATGGGCGGGCCTACGCCTCCCCCGATGATGTAATCTCTATGTATAATTCTATAATGTAAATACAAAAAAAAAGAAATATGGCAAGCTCAAATCGTTCGGAACGTGTACGTTTCAGATATGGAATCTGTCTGAATGACAGTTGTGAGAAGTGTAAATCCAAAGAGGTGCAGCAGATTAGTGCCCGTAAGGAATTTGTCTGTACCGATTGCGGCAAAGCGTTGCGCGAGTGCCCGCCTCCCCGGTCGTTCTGGGACAAGAACGGAAAACTGGTGGTTGGAGCGGTGGTGGTAGCGGTGGCTGCCGTGGTGGCCGGTGTGATGCTGCTGCCGGGTGGTGACAAGCACACAGAACCCGTAGAACAGGTAGACTCGTTGAAAAACATCAAATCGGAAGAGGACGGCATGGAGGTGAGCGAAGTAAACGTGACGAAGATGGCGTTTATGGAGAAAGAGGCCGATATGCAGCTGAAACCCGGAGAAGAAAAGCAACTCAATGTCGACTGCACGCCCGGAAATGCCAACGAATCCCTGACTTGGACGTCATCGGATAAGGCCGTGGCCACTGTGGACGAGAGTGGACGGGTGAAGGCCGTGAAGGCCGGAACAACCACGGTGACTGCCGTGGCCTCGCGCTCCAAAACGTCTGTTTCGCTGAAGGTGACGGTGAAGGAGGAGGCCAGGAAGACGGGCAATACCGGTGGCGGCGGTTCGGTGAAGAATGGACAAGGTCACCTGGAACTGGGGTATGCCTCGTACGACGGCGATATTCAGAACGGGCAGCCTCACGGTAACGGAACCATCGTTTATAAGTCATCCCGCAAGATTCTTCCCTCGAAGGATTATGTGGCTTCGCCGGGCGAACGCGTGGTGGGCAACTTTGCCAACGGAGTGTTACGTATGGGAACGTGGTATAAGAACGACGGTAACCAAATCGTTGTGAAGTGATGTGCGGACGAGTGCTATACGGCTTGTGGACGGCAGCTCTGTTGTGGGGTTGCCTTCTCCCGGCTGTGGCGGCACCTGTGCGCTTTGCCACCGAACGGTTGAGAGACATGGCCGCTGTCATGCAGCTGGCCGGACTGGACACATTGTCTCCCGCTTCGGACTACCGGAGCGGATATGCCTATAATGGCCGGCCTCTGCATGTGGTGACTAATGCCTGGGGTGAGGTGTCGCACATCGGTTACCGCCTGTTCGACCCCGCTCTGAGCGTGGTGCAGCCCTCGCCGGTTTATCATTTTGTGGAGCGCTATGCCCTGGAGTTGGATTTGCCGTCGGAATACGGACGTTCACTCCGGTTGGAGCGCGACCAGGTGCATGTGAAAGGGGATTGGGGGCTACTGTCGCGCCTGGACGGAAGCGAGGAATTTGTGATTGATTGCCGCCCTTATGTCAAATATCGTCTCTGTTGGACACGGGATGGAAAGGAATTGCTGTCCATGTCGTTCAATATGGAGTGTCAGTTGCTGACGGGCTGCAATGCCAAGGAACAGGAAAGCAATCTGTTGCGTGATTTGAAGCGGACAGCCCCCTACGATGTGGTATTGCCCGGACGGCAGGAAGGTGGAGAACTGACTGTGGCGGAAGATTTCTATATCCGGCACGGTAGCAACTACATGAACGACCGCACGCGCAACGACCTCTATTTTATGTGGAAAGAGAACGGATGGACATTGGTGGAGGATGCAGCTCATCCCTTGCAGTCGGTTGTCAATACGCTGCTGACGGGACAAACCGAACGGAATCCGCAAGTGGTGCTCACGCTGGACAAATATGGGCATGAGACCGAAAACCTGAAAATCAGTTGGAAACAATGGGTAGCCTTCTGCCGGGCAGAAGGATGTGAACTCTATTTCGGCATAAAAGACCGGACGGAGGACACCATAAGCGGAACCGTGTTTGCCGCAAACGACAAAATGGGTTACAACCATATGGTAAACGTCACCTTCCCGTTGTCGTTGTTGGAAAACGGCGACGGACAGCTGACGGGGCGGATGTATGCCTATATCCCTCTGCACAATGTGTCGGAAAAGTATTTCAAGTTTGACTATAAAAAGTAGTATGATGAAAAAAATAGGATGCCTGCTGTTGGTTTGTGCCTGTGTTGTATGCGTATGGGCGCAGGACGATACCGCCGCCCGGAAAAAGGAAATCAACAAGGTGAAAAAGAGCGACCAGTATCTTTACGGCGAGGCCACCATGGCCACGCAGGAAGAAGCGGTTTCGTTGGCCGAAGAACTGCTCTACGACAATATCAACCGATGGGTGGCCGAACAGAAGAAATTGAGCAAGGCCAACAAAGTAGTGGTGATGAACACCAAACAGTTGTGGGGAAACATCGAATTGCCGCGTGGCAATATGTTCCGCGCATTCTACTATGTGAAAAAGGCGGATATCCTGCCGGCGGAAAATACCAATGTGATAGAAAAAGGGGAGAGACGGCCTGTGGGGCAAGGAACAAAGGTGGAACCTCTGACAGCAGAAGAACTTTCCGTCAGTCCGGTGGTTGAACAACCGAAGGTAGACGTGCAGCCGATTGTGACAGAGCAGCCGGTGGTGGCCGAACAGCCGCTGGCAACTGAACCTGTGGTGACAGAGCCGGTGAAACCTGTGCCTGAGGGGCAGACACCGGCAGTGGTGCCGGCAGCAGCACCCGAAATACCGCAGTGGCCGCCAGTGGTGAACGAAGTGGCCGCCATCACGGACTTCAACAAGTTGCAGGCCTGTCTGAACCGCTTGAAAGCAGAAGGCAAGGTTACGGATTTCAATAAATATGCTGCTCTGAAAGATAAGAATGCTTATTATCTGATTGTATACAATAAGGAAGCCAGGATTGAGGCCGTGCTGAGTACTGGACCTTCGCGCCGCAACGTGAAGACCGGGCAGGCCGACGGTGTGGAAAACTATGCCGGTCGCGGTGCCATAGGTTTCCGTATTAACGAATAAAATAAAAAAGGGGAAATAATGAAAAGATATATCATTACATTATGCGGACTGTGGATGGGACTTGTATTTCTGTCGGCACAGACCGTGGTGGTGACACTCACCGTTGACGAACACAGCAGCCGTCCGGTAGTCCTCGGGCGCCTGCAGGACAATCTCTCTGCTTTGCTTACGGAAATCAATGCGGCGCAGAAGGCCAACCGTGACCTCAATATTGTGGGGCTCCCGCTGAATGACTTTGCCAAAAAATCGCTTACGATGATGTGGGCCAACATTCATTTCTATTGCGATGACGAGGAAGTGGTGGATCGCTGCTGGGTGTTTGAGGATAGCTACATGGTGAGGCAGATACCGTTGATTATCACACCGGAAGGAGAATCATTCGGTAGCGGAACCTATCAGGAGGCCGTGGTGGACTTCGACCGCAACGGCAACATCACCGACTTCCGTTTTGCTCTGGATGCCCAGCTGGCCGAGGGTATGGAACGTTGCGGAGCCGAAGTGGAGGAAGACCGCCGCATGATGATTCTGCAGAACTGCGAACGCTTCCGCACGGCTTACAACACCAAGGATCTCGACTTTCTGAAACTGATTTTCAGTGATGACGCCCTGATTATCACCGGTAGTGTGGTGATGGCCAAGCCCACCGAAAACAGTATCGGCGGCCAGAAGGTTGTGTATAAGAAGCAAACCAAGCAACAGTATATATCCAATCTGCAGCGTGCCTTCGTTCGCAACAAGTGGATAGACGTGAAATTCAGTCAGATTGGCGACAATGGAGAGCAGGGCGGATGCCCCGGCATCACACGCTCGTCGGTCAATCCCAATATGTATGGGGTGCGCTTGCGCCAGGAATGGCGCTCGAGCAACTACAACGACGAGGGTTATCTGTTTCTGTTGTGGGATTTCACCGATGAAGCCAAACCGGTGATTCATGTGCGCACCTGGCAGCCCGAATGGGTGGGCGGGGAGAAGTTGCCCGACAACGAGATATTCTCACTGACAGACTTTGACTTATGATTTCAACAAAACAGAACGACATGACAAAGAGACTTTTCGTGGCTTTGGCCGGTTGGCTCCTTGTGGCATACCTTTCGGCACAAAGCAACTACTTCTACAACTACCAGTTGAAGTCGGAAAGCAAAAGTGTGGCGCTCAACGGAAAGTCGCAATTGGTAGTTGTGTCTCCCCACAACGACCTGACGGCTGTTTTTGCCGGCAATGCAACGGTTCGGCTTGGTGCGCCAAAGGCTGTGAAAGACGGGTTGTATAGGTATACGACACTTATTGACCTCTCTGCCGGAAAAGAAATAAAGGCGACTTTCGCTCGCAAGGGCTCTGCGCTGCAGACAGAGTTGAAGGAAGTGCTGAAACCCAATTATAGTGTCACCTACAAGGTGGAAGAGGTGCAGACCCCCATCAGCCTGGATAACCAGACCGGCCGCAACATGAGTAGCAAGGTGCATGGCGAATCCGATCTGGAGTTCACTACCACTATTGAAGGACTTGAGGTGACGGTCAGCCCGGCATTGAAAAGCAGAATGACCCATTCACGCACGGCGGCCGGTGCCTATGTGACAACCGTGAGCATAGCTATGGAAGCACTGAAGGCCAAACAGGCGGATTTGCAGGCTGTGGAACAGGAATATGCCGTGCTGACACAAGAACTCAACGAAGGAAAGATAACGGCTGATGATGTGGCTAAACTGGACCGTCAGGAAGAACTGGAGAAGAAGGTGGAAGAACTGAGCGCCGAATATGCCTCGATGTGCCAGGTGACCGTGTCGGCACCCAAGAGCAACACGCTGGTGGTCTCTATCGAAGATTTGGCCGAAAATGAGCGGAGAGCCTATGCCGTGCTGCTGATGAAACAGATAGAGGAGAAATACAATACGAGCTACGATCAATATCTGTCCAACGCTCTGGCATCGGCAAAGACCTACAAATACAAGGCTGCCGCAGATTTCTACCGTCAGGCGGCAGAAGCTCCGGATGCTCCTGCGGACGGGAAGGCAACCTGTGCGGCCAGAGCTGCGGATATGGACAATTGTTTCGGTTGTATGGATATGGCCAACAAGGCTCTTCGCCGTCTGAAAACGGAGAAGGAGAAAGGTAGGATGGTGGACTACGGACTGCTGGAGGAATGCTACAACGTGGCGATTAAGAACTACGTGAGTCTGTATGAACTGACCAAGGACGAGGAGTTTGAAAAACGTGCGGACACGCTGGAAGAGGCTTTCCGTAAATTGGGCCTTGTGGTGGAAGGCAATGTGGTGGGCACGGATTTCAAGGGCGGTGTTCTGCAGGAGGAGCCGGTGACCGGAGTGGATATCTATGCCACACCGGCCGGCAGCCGCGGTGTGGAAAAAGGAACCGCAGGCGACAAGGTCGGCTCGGTGGACGCGAAGGGGCACTACCACGTACAGTTGGAGCGCGGTAAATACGAAGGTCTGCTGTTTGTTCCCGTATCGCTCAAGGGATACAAGAAAAACGCCTGGCAGAGTATCAAGGAGCAAAGACATGCCAAGATAGATGTGAAATTATACAAGTAATACTAACTAAACAAAAAATCCAATCAATGAAACATGTAATGAAATTGAGCCTGCTGGCTTTGACATTCCTGATGTGTGTGCCGGCTTTTGCCGACAAGAAGGAAAAGCAGAAGAAGGAGAAGAAACCCTACGAATGGGTGATGCCCGAACTGACCGGAAACGAGAGCTTTGACAAATATCTGCTCACCTGTGACACGATGTTCAGCCGGGTGAAATCTTATAAGGATGGCATAACCTTTTATGAAGTGAAGAAAATCCAGATCATGGATGCGAACGGTGCCGTGATGACGGATGAGAATGGAAATCCCAAGGAGGTGTATGTCGTGGTGGACGAAAATAACACCATCCGTGGTGCCGGACAGGCTCTGGCACAGTATCTGCAGATGACATTAGCCGGTACAAATCTGGTACTCGATATGGCCAATGTCACTCTGCTCACCGCCAGTGCCACAACGGCGCTGCCCAGTCTGGGATTGGGAGCCATCAGCTACGGCAAGTATGTGAAGGCCGGTCCGAAACTCGTAGGTATGGCCTCTTCCGAAATCAAAGGTATCGTGAAGGATTGCCGTGCACAGGCGCGCAGCATCAAAGCTTACAAAAAGAATTTCTCGGAGAAAGGTGAACTGCTGAATCCTCAGGCCGACCCGTCGGACATCGACGGCACGAACTTTGCCGATGTGCCTGTGGTGCAGAAGCCCCAGGCCGAATATGAGAAGGAGATTCTGTCGGCAGCGGAGGAAGACAAGAACGCTGAACCGACAGACGATGATGCCTTCAACGACATGGATTTCTAAGCAAAGAGACAGTTTGCCCGAGTGTGCCATCGGTGCGTAGGAACAAAAGAAACGGTATGGCCGATACGGTCAATACCGTTTCTTTTGTTTACCTTTGTCCAGCATAGTTTAATCATACAGACACACGGATGAAGCGGAACATTACAACGGTGATATTCGACTTGGACGGCACTTTGCTGGATACGTTGCAGGATTTGGCGGACAGCGCGAATCATGCCTTGTGCGCCAACGGACTTCCGGAACGCACGGTGGAGGAGGTGAGAACGTTTGTGGGCAACGGGGTGAGGCTGCTGATGGAGCGTGCTGTGCCCGGAGGGGCAGGGCACCCGCAGTTTGAAAAGATTTTCGCGGACTTCAAGGCGCACTATATGCACAATTGCCGCAACAAGACGGGACTTTATCCCGGCATCAACCGTCTGCTGCACGAGCTGAAGCAACGGGGCTACCGCCTAGCCATCGTGTCCAACAAACTGCAAAGCGGGGTGACGGAACTCTATCGGGCGTATTTCCGGGATACGGTGGACGTGGCGATAGGCGAGCGCCCGGAACTGCGGCGCAAACCGGCTCCTGATATGGTGGAACTGGCATTGCGGGAACTGGGCTGCGACCGTGCGGAGGCCGTGTATGTGGGTGATTCGGAGGTGGACGTTGAGACGGCCCGCCAGGCAGGTCTGCCCTGTCTGTCGGTGCTGTGGGGCTTCCGCCACCGCGACTTCCTCATTAGCAAAGGGGCCACCCGTCTGATGGATAGCCCCTCCGATATTCTTGCCTGGCTGGAGGCGGAAAACGCTTCCGCTCAGTCCTCCAGCGAATAGTCGATGGTAGACACCACGCGCACGCGTTTGATGTAAGGTGTGTTGGCATCGCGGTCGTCTATGCTGAACTGCCCTTGGTAGGCACGCTTGATAGATCCCAGTTCGCTCTCGCTGTCTTTGGCAAACTTCTCTGCGGCGATGCGGGCATTCTTGGTGGCCTCCTCAATCATCTGAGGCTTGATTTTGTTGAGGCTCGTGTATTCGTACTGCACGTTGTAGCGGTAGTCGCCGCTTGTGATGGCAATGCCCTGCTTCAGCAGTTCGCTCTGCTCGTTGATGAGTTTGCGCACCAAATCCACTTTGTTGGACGTGACCGTGATGACGGAAGTCACTTGATAGCGGAACAGCTGGGGAGCGTTGTCGTAACGGTCGGCCTGCTTGTCGTTGATTTCGGGTGCGTTGACTGTAATCTCCTCATCGGTGATGCCTTTCAGCTTCAGGAAATCCACGATCGTGCGGTTGGTGCTTTTGATTTTATTGTACAGTTCGGGCAGGTCGTTGCCCAGTTCTTTGTACATCAGAGGCCAGGTCACCTTGTCGGCGGCCACTTCCATCTCGGCCAGGCCCTTCACGTTCACCACACGGTCCCGGTTGGTAAAACCGTCGAGACCCTTCTTGACAAAATATCCTGAGGCAATCAGTCCTACAGACAGGATGGCGGCCTCCAGTTTCAAATTAGCCATGTTCGTTTTCAATATATGGGTTAATATAGAAGCCAAGGTACAATATTATCTTAATATTGGCAAGTGGGCCGTGATAAATATTCTTAATGTCTCTGTAAACGTCGGAGACGGAGCCGGTGTTTTTTATATATAGGATAGCAATAAATAACAACAGAGAATATGACTATTATCCATATTTTGTATATCTTTGCCGCTCAATGCTAACTTGATTTAATGACCTACGGAAACGCGACATGAACATGAAAAAGAACGAATCCTTTTTGCGCAAGGATGGCCAAAGTCTGATCCTGCCTTTTATTTTGGTTACTGTATGTTTTGCTTTATGGGGCTTTGCCAACGATATCACGAATCCGCTGGTGGAGGCGTTTTCCAAGATATTCCGCATGAACGTTACTCAGGGTGCCCTGGTGCAGACGGCCTTCTACGGGGGATATTTCGTGATGGCCTTTCCGGCCGCCCTGTTCATCCGCCGTTATTCCTATCGGGCCGGTGTGTTGCTTGGGCTGTTTCTTTATGCTTTGGGAGCACTGTTGTTCTTTCCGGCCAAGATGGCGGGCACATTCCCCGTCTTCCTGCTGGCTTACTTTGTGCTGACTTGCGGTTTGTCGTTTCTCGAGACCAGCTGCAACCCTTACATCCTGTCGATGGGGGCGCCGGCCACGGCTACCCGTCGGCTCAATCTGGCCCAGTGCTTCAACCCCATCGGTTCACTGTCCGGCATGGCGGTGGCCATGGTGTTCATTCAGGCTCAGATTAATCCGGCCGGTATGGCCGAGCGTGAGTTGTGGGACGAGGCCACATTCCGTGAGGTGATGAACTCCGATTTGACTGTGCTCATCCGCCCCTATCTGTGGGTAGTGGCAGTGATTGCCGTGCTGTTCGTTTTGCTCTGTTTTGTCCGTGTGCCGTCGGTATCGGGACGGGAAGAGAAGAAAATCAGCAACCGCGAGGCCTTGCGCCGTTTGTGGACTCTGCCCCGCTATCGCGAGGGCGTGGTGGCGCAGTTCTTCTATGTGGGTGCGCAGATTATGTGCTGGACGTTCGTCATCCAGTATGGCAAATATCTGCTGATGCACGATGCGTCGGTGATGGACAGCGGACTGATGCAGGCGGCGATGAGCGTGCTGAGCGTGCTGGATGCGGATACCTATGCCGCCATACAGTCCTCGCCGGTCATCACGGAGGCGCATGCGGCCATCCTGTCGCAGATGGTGAACATCATGGCCATGGCCGGGTTCTGCGTCAGCCGTTTTGTGTGCACCTTCCTGTTGCGCTATATCCCGGCCGGTCTGTTGCTGGGCTGTTTTGCGCTGATGGCCTGCGGATTCACGCTGTGTGTCATCTTCTCTCAGGGCATTGCGGGTCTGTGTGCCCTCATCGGCATATCGGTGTGCATGTCGCTCATGTTCCCCACCATCTACGGCATCGCTTTGGAAGGCATGGGTGAGGAGGCTAAGTTCGGTGCAGCCGGTCTCATCATGAGTATTCTGGGCGGTTCGGTGCTTCCTCCTTTGCAGGGAGCCATCATCGATGCGGGTGATGCCCGGGGTATGCTGGGGGCTTTGCCGTCTGTCAATCTCTCGTTTGTGCTTCCGCTCATCAGTTTTGTCGTGATTGGTATTTACGGCTATCGGGTGTATAGCCGGCGGTTGGCTTGAATATTGTCTGTGGACGGAGCCTTTCTGAAAGCCTGTATCTGATACCATACTATAACGAATCTCCGCCGATAGCTCAGGATAAATAGCTGTCGGCGGAGATTCGTTTATAGGATAGGGGGCATCGTGCTGTCCGGGCAGAACCGTAGTTACTGAATGTTGGCCCGTATCTTGCGCAGGTAGTTGTCCAGTTGCTCCTCGTCGTGCCGCTCGATGATGTCAATGAGCATTTTCATTTCCGAACAGATGTTGCTCACCTGTTTTTTGGTGCGGGGGTTGAACAGAATCTCACGCAACAGACAATCATCCTCACCCAGCACGCCGCGTGCTATCTTCAGGTGACGCTTGAAGGTGGTGCCCGGGGCATCCTGATGTTTCATGACGGCCGAGAACACGAAGGTGGACACAAACGGGATGCTCAGCGAATAGGCCATCGTCTCGTCGTGCTCCACAAAGGTGTATTCGCAGATATTCAAGCCCAACCGGTTGTAAAGGTCGCGGAAGAAGATGCGTCCCATGTAGTCACCCTCGTTGATGACGATGGCGTTCTCGTGGCTCAGGTTGCCCAGGTTGGCAAACGTGGGGCCGAACATGGGGTGGGTGCTCACGTAGCGCATGCCGCAAGCTTCGTAGAACTCCTTGAAGCCGGTCTTCACGGACGAGATGTCGCTGATGATGCAGTCCTTGGACAGGTGCGGCATCACTTGGCGGAACACATCGAGCGTATACTTCAGTGTCACGGCGTTGATTACCAGTTCAGGGTCGAACGCGTCAATCTCGTCCATCGAGGTGAAGCGCTGCGTGTTGTAGAGAAAACGCAGGCGGCGCGGTTCCACGTCGTAGACGGCCATCTCGTGGTCGAAGCTCAACAGGTCGGTGAAGAAGGTGCCCATCTTGCCGGCACCCAATATCAATATTCTCATGATGTGGGTCTCCTGATAGATGCGTTATTTGTTGATGATTTCAATCTGTTGCCTCACGCTTTCGCCGTGGATGGCCTCGTACACCGTCTTCACGAACTCCGGGTTCATGCCGCACATGGCACCCTGCGCACCACGTTTGTCCAGAATCTCGCTGTAGCGTCCGGTCTGCACCACGGGCATGTTGTGCTCCTTCTTGTAGGTGGCTATCTCGCGGCTGATGCGCATGCGCTTGGTGAGCAGGTCTATCAGCGTGTCGTCCAGTTCGTCAATCTGCTTGCGCAGGGCGGACAGGCTCTCGGTGGTCTCCTTGCTGTCGCGTATCACCAGACGGTCCAGGATGAAGTCGAGCACATCGGGCTGCACCTGCTGCTTGGCGTCGCTCCATGCGCAGTCCGGGTTGCAGTGGCTCTCCACGATAAGTCCTTCAAAGCCCATGTCCATGGCCTGCTGACAGAGCGGAGCGATGAGGTCGCGGCGGCCGCCGATGTGGCTCGGGTCGCAGAAGATGGGCAGGTTGGGATAGCGGCGGTGCAATTCGATGGGCAGATGCCACATGGGGGCATTGCGGTATATCTTCTGGTCGATGCTGGAGAATCCGCGGTGGATGGCACCCAGGCGCTTGATGCCGGCACCGTTGATGCGTTCCAAGGCGCCCACCCACAGTTCCACGTCGGGGTTGACGGGGTTCTTCACCAGGATGGGGATGTCCACACCGCGCAGCGAGTCGGCCAGTTCCTGCATGGCAAAGGGGTTGGCCGTGGTGCGGGCGCCCACCCACAACAAATCCATACCGGCTTTCAGTGCCAGTTCCACGTGGTGCGGGGTGGCCACCTCGGTGGTGATGAGCATGCCGGTCTCCTCCTTCACGCGTTGCATCCAGGGTAGTCCGGCCTCGCCTACGCCCTCAAAGCCTCCGGGTTTGGTGCGCGGTTTCCAGATGCCGGCGCGGAACACCTTACACCCTTTGGCGGCCAGTTGGCGGGCGGTTTCCATCACTTGTTCTTCTGTCTCGGCGCTGCAGGGGCCGGCGATGACTCTTGGTCTTGTGTTTCCCGTTCCGGGCAACGACAGGGGTTGTAATTCTAAATCCATAGTCTTTATGTTTTTGTTTTTTGGTACGGTGGTAATCAGGCAAACACCTGGCGGATGCGCTCCAGTGCCTCGGCCATCTTGTCGTCTTTGGCGCAGAGTGAGATGCGGATGTAGCGCTTGCCGTTGCTGCCGAAGATGAATCCCGGCGTGATGAATACGTGTGCCTCGTGGAGCACCCGCTCGGTCAGCTGTTCGGCATCGGCGTAGCTGTCGGGGATGCGTCCCCACAGGAACATGCCCACTTGGGCGGGGTCGAACGTACAGCCGAGTGTCGTCATAATCTCCTCGGCCAGTGCGCGACGCTTGGCATAGGTGGTGATGTTGGCCTGCTCGTGCCAATCGTCGTCGTTGCTATAGGCCTCGGCTGCGGCCAGTTGCAGCGGGCGGAACGTGCCCGAGTCTATGTTGCTCTTCACTTTCACAATCCAGCTGACAAACTCGGCGTTGGTGGCCAGCATGCCCACACGCCAGCCCGGCATGTTGTGGCTCTTGCTCATGGAGTTGAACTCGATGCAGCATTCTTTGGCGCCTTCCACCTGGAGCAGACTCATGGGACGGCGGTTGAGGATGAGGCTGTAGGGGTTGTCGTTGACCACCACGATGTCATGGCGGCGGGCGAAGTCCACCAGCCGTTCGTACGTCTTCAATTGTGCATCGGCGCCGGTAGGCATGTTGGGATAGTTGGTCCACATCATCTTCACACGCGAGAGATCCATGTGCTCCAGTGCCTCAAAGTCCGGTTGCCATCCGTTTTCCGGTGTCAGGTCGTAGTTCACGATGTCGCTGCCCAGGATGCGGTTGAGCGAGGTGTAGGTGGGGTAGCCGGGGTTGGGCACCAGCACCTGGTCGCCGGGATTTACAAAGGCCAATGTGACGTGCAGTATGCCCTCTTTGGATCCGATGAGCGGTTGTATCTCCGTCTTCGGGTCGAGCGTCACGCCGTAGCGCCGCCGGTAGAATCCGGCCATGGCCTCTTTCAGTTCCGGTATGCCCACCGTGGGCTGGTAGCCGTGGGTGTCCGGTCGGCGTGCCTGCTCGCACAGTGTCTCTATGGTGCGCGGCGAGGGGGGCATGTCGGGACTGCCGATGGCCAGACTGATGACGTTGAGCCCTTCGGTATTCATGCGTGCCACTTCTTTTCCTTTCACGGAGAAGTAGTACTCGTTGACGTGCGACAGGCGGTCGGCCGGCTGTATGCCGGGGTTATAAACTTTGTTTTCCATCGGTATATTCTCCTAATATTTTAAGTTCTTGGGTAAGCGGTATGATGGCATCGATGCCTTGGGTGTAGCGGGTGTAGTCCTCGAAACTCAGGTCGATGTAGAACATATATTGCCATTCCTTGCCGATGATGGGCAACGACTGGATTTTGGTGAGGTTCAGTTTGTAGAACGACAGGATGGAGAGCACCTGCGAGAGCGACCCCTCCTCGTGGGGTAGCGAGAACACCAGGCTCGCCTTGTTGCAGCTGCGGATGTCGCGCAACAGGTTGGCGCGGCGCGGATGGCAGAAGACGAGAAAGCGGGTGTAGTTGTGCTTGTTGGTCTCGATGCCTTCCTCCAGCACCTTCATCCCGTAGAGCGGAGCCGCATACTTGGAGCAGATGGCGGCATGTCCGCGCAGGTGGCGGCGGCTGATGTTCTCGGCCGAGCCGGCTGTGTCCTCACATTCCACCACCTTCATGTCGGCATGCCGGTTCAGAAACTCCCGGCACTGCATCAGAGCCACGGGATGGGAGTTTACCTCTGTGATGTCCTCCCAGTTGTCCTCCGGCAGGCACATGATGCTGTGTGAGATGCGCAGTTTGTGTTCGCCTATGATGGTGGCGCCGCTTTCGCGTAGCAGTTCGTAGTTGTGCAGCAGACTGCCTGCTATGGTGTTCTCGATGGCCGCCATGCCTATCACGGTGGAGTCGGCCTCCATCTCGGCAAACACCTGTTCGAAGGTGGAGCAGCAGATGAGTTCAATGTCTTCATCTGCGAAGAAGCGGTGGGCTGCAATGTCGTGGTACGAGCCCTTGATACCTTGTATGGCTATTCGTTTCATTCCGTTGTCTTTCCGTTCTGTTCAAACAAAAAATCCCGCTCATTGGAGCGGGATTCTGTCTTTATGTTCTTTTAGGCTTTACACTGACTTTAAAGGTATATAACTTCCCGCTCCACTTTGTTGCTAAAGTAGAAATAATAAAAGAAGTAAAAGAATGCCTTTTCCAGTAGAGCCTTCATCTTTCAGTTGTTTTTGTTATCGCTTGCAAATATAGAACTTTTTAATATTCCATCCCAATGTTTTGCTGCTTTTTTTATGCTTCACGATGCTTTCCCTTTATTTTGTTAAGCATATACGGCGTTTCCTCAGAACTGGAAGGGGTTCTGTGCCCGATACTGCTCGTTCATCTCCTGTTCCACGTTGGTGTAGTTGCCGTCCAGTGTCTTGCCCTCTTCCGGTGCCAGTTCGAGTGCTTTCTTCAGGTCGTCCATAGCGCCCTGCTTGTCGTTGAGCTGCAGCCGTATGCGTCCCCGTTCCTTATAGGCTTCGGCAAAGTCGGGAACCAGTTCGATGCCCTCTTCCAGCACCTGCAGCGAGCGGTCGGCTTGGCGGTTGGCGTCATACGTCTCGCTCAGGGCAATGTAGACAGGGCGGTGGAACGGGTTCAAGTCTTTCACCTTATTATAATAGGTGATGGCCTCCTCCGGCCGGTTCTGCAGTTGCAGCAACTGTCCTTTCATCATCAGGCTCTCCTCGCTGTCGCCGAAGTGTTCCAGCAGATAGTCGGTGTCCTTTTCAGCTTCGGCCAACTGCCCCATCTCCTTCAGCACCTCGGCTCTTTTCAGGTAAGCCCTGTCCGATTCGGGAGCTTTCTGCACGGCTTGCGTCAGCGCCACGATGGCCTCGATGAAGCGTCCCATGGCGGCGTAGGCTTGTCCGTTCAGCAGATGCACTTCGGCCTGCAGCTCTTCGCTTCCGTCTGCGTGACTGCCGGCCTCAATGGCCTTCTCGTAGTTCTTCAGTTGGAACTCTGTCTGTGCCAGAGCCAGCCACAGGTTCGGATTGTTGGGGATGCGTGCGGTCAGCTGCTCCAAGGTGTCGCAGGCTTCCTGTGTGCGTCCGCTCATCAGATAGGCTTGTGCCAGTCCAGTTTCCGCCTCGTCATCCGATTGGATGCCGAGTGCTTGTTCAAAGCACTTGGCGGCATAGTCTGCCTGGTGCATGCTCAGCGCCCTCAGTCCGTCGTGTTTCAGAATGTTGAAATTACGCGTCTGCTGTCTAGCTTCCTTCTCTTCGGCGCTCTCTTCCTGTCCGCCGAACAATGCTTTCAAAAATCCCATGTCCAATACGTTCTTATCTTTGTGGACAAAGATAAATAAAAAGTGTCATACTGGGAGTGGATGCGTGCAGTTTTATACCTTCAGGTAGATGCGCAGGCGGTGGAGCATGTACAGCAATAGCCAGCAGGTGAACGTATATCCGAGCGCATATACCAGGAGGCGGGTATTCTCGGGCATTAGCCGTTGCAGTCCGCCGAAAAGCGCCAGACTAGTATGGCGGAAGTCGATAAACTCCTGCGCCAGGTAGATGGTGATGGAGTTGAGGCCGATGACGGTGAAGACGTAGCTCCATCGTCGCCATCCGCGCACGTCTATAATGTAGTGGAACAGGGCAAACAGCATGAGTGACCATCCACCGGATACACAGACAAAGGAGCTTGTCCACAGGTATTTGTTGATGGGGAAAACGGTGTTCCACACTGTGCCGACGGCCAGCAGGGCGAGTCCGGAACCTCCCATCAGCAGGCATTTGCGCGTGTCGCTTATCCGGAGATTATCCTTCACAAACCATCCTGTGAGCATGCCCAGCAGAGCGGTGGACACGGCCGGCAGGGTGGAGAGCAGTCCTTCGGGGTCGTAGTTGCCGCCGTGGAGTGTGCCGGGCAACAGCAGGCGGTCGACATAGCAGGCTATGTTGCCCTGGGGCGTGAACGCATCCGCTCCCTGTGCATCGGGGGCGGGCACGAGGGCGAGTAGCGCCCAGTAGCCCAACAACAGTGTGGCGGCCGTGACAGTTGCCGTGCGCCACCCGCAGCGCATCCACACGAGTGCGCCCAGCATCCAGGCCAGTCCGATGCGGCCCAACACACTGGCGTAGCGCAGGGTGGCGAAGTCGAGGCTGAGCAGTCCGTTGTACACCACGCCCAGCACTACCAGGGTGAGTCCGCGCTTCACCACCTTGCGGGCAATGCGGCCGTCCGATGTCCCTTTGCTTCGTTGCGCGGCCAACGAGAAAGGAAACGAAATGCCGGCTATAAACAGGAAGAGCGGAAAGATAAGATCCTCAAAGCGGAACCCTTCGCCCCACGGGGCGTGATTCATCTGTCGGGCTAATGTCTCCATCAGTGGGGTGGGGAAGCAGGTGGCCAGTCCGTAGACAATCAGTCCACCGCCCATGATGAAAAACATGTCCATGCCGCGCAGAGCGTCCAGCGAGTGCAGGCGGGCGGAAATTGTAGCGTTGTGTGTCTTCATATCCATGATTTAAGGAATTAACGTTGCAAAGATAGTCATTTGATTCGTAATTCAAGACTTATCAATCACATTCAGGTATACGTATGTAGTGGGATTCGTGTAACGTTTACTTTGTTTTTACTTCCGTTGGGAGTAAGAACGGGTGTTTGGTAAATGTTATATCAGGTGGTTTATCGCCATATACTTCCACAGCGGGGCAGCCATCATGGCTTGGTGGAACTCATCGTTGCAGAGCAGGCGGATCACCTCTTCCGGTTCCATCAGCACGATGCGTATGTCCTCCGATGTCTCGAGGTGCTGGCTGGAAATCTGTTCCACACCCACGGCCAGAAACGTGTGGCAGTAGTTGGTGCAGGCTCCGGCGTTGGGACTGATGGTCATGAAGTGGCTCCATTCGCCGCCGCCGAATCCGGTCTCCTCATACAACTCACGCTTAGCAGCCTCCATGGTATCTTCACCCTTCTCCACACATCCGGCCGGAATTTCGTAGGCTGTCAGGTGTTGGGCGTGTCGGTATTGCCTTTCCATCAGGAACTTTCCGTCGCGTGTGATGGCGATGACGTTGCAAAACTCCGGATATTCCAGCACATAGAAATCCTTTATCTCCGCTCCTGTGGGCAGTTTCACGTGGTCGCGCCGGGCGGTGAGCCAGGGCTGATTGAAGAGATACTCCGATTCCAGGACCTCCCAGCTCATGTCGTTGTCGTCTGAATGATCGGTCATGTTTGTAGTTGGTTTCATGTATTGCATCTGAATGTTTACGGTTTCAAAAATAACAAATATAACTGAAAGGAAGCGTGCAGAAGGATGGGAAAAAGGCAAAAGCAAACAATGAATGGTCGTGGACGACTGGAGGGAATAGGATTACAGTATCTTCCGAGCAATCCAGGCGCAGGCTTCGGCGTCGGCCAGGGCATGATGGTGGTTTGCCATATTGAAACCGCAGGCGGCCGCTACGGTCTGCAACTGGTGATTGGGCAGGTGGCGTAGCGCACAGCGTGCGGTGCGGAGTGTGTCGTGAAACTCGTAGTCGGGGTAATCCATTCCATACACACGGAAGACTGCCCGCAGGCAGCCTTCGTCGAAGGGACTGTTGTGAGCCACCAAGGGAAGTCCGGCGATCAAGGGCTCTATCTGTTTCCAGACTTTGGGAAATGACGGAGCATTTTCGGTATCCTTGCGGGTGAGACCGTGTATCCGCGAGCACCAATAGGTATAGTAGTTCGGTTCGGGATTGATGAGTGAGTAGAAAGAGTCGGTGATTACGCCCTCCCTCACGATGACAACTCCCACGGAGCATACCGAGGATCGTTCGTTGTTGGCCGTTTCAAAGTCGATGGTTGCAAAATCTTTCATTGGGATGTCCGATTGGTTTGCAAATATACTAAAATGGCCGGATGTAGACGCTGCGTCAGAGTTGTTTTCAGAATCATTCTGCACGCGTGTAGAGAATGCGCATGGAGTTGATCACGGCCAGCAGCGCCACTCCCACATCAGCAAACACGGCTCCCCAAAGCGAGGCAAAACCCAGGGCACCGGCAATAAGGATGACCGCCTTGGCGCCGATGGCACCGATGACGTTTTGCCGGACGATGCGTCCGGTGGTGCGTCCGATCCGGATAGCGGTGGCCACCTTGTGGGGCTGGTCGGTCTGGATGACGATGTCAGCACTCTCGATGGCGGCGTCCGAGCCCAAACCTCCCATGGCGATGCCTACATGGCTCAGCGCCAGCACGGGTGCGTCGTTCATGCCGTCGCCCACAAAAGCCACGGTGTGTCCCTTGGCTGTGAGTTGTTCAATGTGCTGTGCTTTGTCTGCCGGCAGCAATCCTCCGTGAGCCTGTTGTATGGCCAGTTTCCGGGCATATTTATCCACCACTTCCTGCTTGTCTCCCGACAGCAGATGGATGCTTCGGATGCCCAGTTCGTGTAGACTGCGGATGGTTGCAACGGCGTCCTCTTTCAGTGTGTCGTCAAGCAGCAAGGCTCCGGCAAAAGTTCCGTTGAGGGCACAGGCAACAACTGTGGCGCGGCTTCGGATAATGTCATCCGGTACGGCGATACCCCTTTGCGCCAACAAACTGATATTGCCGGCCAGCACGTTCTGTCCGTTCGCCACGGCTTCTATGCCATAGCCGGCAATCTCCGTCATGCTCTCCACTTTACATTCGGTAAAATTGTGTCGGTTTGCATAGCGTACCACGGCGCGTGCCACGGGGTGTGTGCTTGCTTCCTCCACAGTTCGCAGGATGCCTAGCAGTTTTTCCTCATTGATGCCCGGGGCTGTCTGTACGGCTGTGACTTCAAACGTTCCCTGTGTGAGGGTGCCTGTTTTGTCAAAGGCCACACTGTCCACGTGTGCGACGGCATCCAGATAATTTCCTCCTTTGAACAAAATGCCCGTCCGGGATGCCGCACCGATGCCGGCGAAGTAGCCCAGCGGTACGCTGATCACCAAGGCGCAGGGGCAGGAGATGACCAGAAAGACCAAACCGCGGTAGAGCCAGTCTGTGAAGAGGTATGGGAAGGGAAATGCCAGTGACACTAAGGCGGGAAGAACGACGATGAGTGCGGCCAGCAGGATTACCACCGGAGTGTATATGCGCGCGAAGCGCCGGATGAAGAGCTCGGCCGGAGCCTTGCGCTCCGATGCATCCTTCACCAGATGGAGAATGCGTGCCAAAGCGCTTTTGTCGTAGGGCCGGAGAATGGTCAGGCACACAGGATGGTCGCTGCTGATCATGCCGGCCAGCACTTCATCACCAGCTTTCATGGTTCGGGGCATACTTTCACCTGTCAGGGCGGACGTGTCGAATGAGGCGTATCCGTCTTGTAACACGCCGTCCAATGGAACCCGTTCGCCGGTTCTCACTTCGATTCGTTCGCCCACTTTCACGGTTTTCGGTGATGCTTCCACGTAGCCCCCGTCTCGCCATACACGGGTTTGTTCGGGGCGCACGTCCAGCAGTTGCCCGATGTTGCGTGTGGCACGGTCCACGGCTTTGTGTTGAAGAGTCTCGCCCACGGTGTAGAACAGCAGGACGGCCACCGCCTCCGGATATTCCCCGATGGCAAAAGCCCCGACGGCGGCCACGACCATCAGTGTGAACTCGTTGAATACATCTTTGCGGCATATCGCCTCCACGGCTTTTTGCAAGACGGGAAGTCCCACCACGGCTGCGGCTGCCAAATACCACCACGGCCGCATCCACGGCATGCCGCTCACGAACCATTCGGTGTGATCCACCGTCAGTCCGATGATCAGCAGCAGGAACGACAGCGAGGGGCGCCAAGTACCGCCTTGTTCGGTTTCATGTTCGTGATGATGTCCGCAGCAGTCTGTCTGTCGGCACAGTTCTCTCTCATGTGTATGCTTTTTTTTCATATCTGTTGTTCGTTTTGTAACCACAAAAGTAAGGAAGAGTTCGTGCAACCGGAATGCAAAGTGCGTGGTAGAAGCCGAGGAGGGGGTATATACCGAGACTGCTTCACAGGACAGAGCTGCTATAATCAGGAGTATACGAAATATTCTTGTGGGTGGAATTTTGTGGTGTGGCGGATAGTGCGTATCTTTGGCGTTGCATTCGGTTCACTCCACCGGAGTGATGAAAAGGGAACGGGGTGAGATTCCCCGGCTGTCCCGCAGCTGTAAGCCATCGTTGAGGGTGCGAACACGGTAGTCACTGATAGTTTTGGGAAGACGTTCGTGCCGGATGACAAGCCAGAAGACCTGCCTGTGCATAGTGATAATCAGTCCGGAATACCCTGGGGATGGATACCGGACAGCAATCGGAACAAAAACGATGATAAGTAGATTCCTTACGGTTATTCTGTGGGTGGGTGTCGCGGTCTGTACGGCAGCCCGGCCCGTGGGGCAACTGCCTTCATTCCGGGATGAAGACAGTCTGAAGCGTTTGCGCGAGGTGGTGGTGACTACACAGTCGCCCCGGCGTTCCGTGATACCCGTGCAGCAGTTGGCCGGTGAGGAACTGAAGCGTCTCAACGCTCATTCCGTGGCGGATGCCATGCGTTATTTCTCCGGGGTGCAGGTCAAGGATTATGGCGGTGTGGGTGGCTTGAAGACGGTGAATGTGCGCTCATTGGGGACGAATCATACGGGGGTGTTTTACGATGGCGTGGAGCTGGGAAATGCCCAAAACGGAGTGGTGGATCTGGGACGATTCTCGTTGGATAACATGGAGTCTGTGCAACTCTACAACGGGCAGAAGACCACTATTTTCCAGCCGGCTAAGGATTACGCATCGGCTTCGGCCGTGTATCTGCAGACTCGTGTGCCGCAGTTTGACGGAACAAAACGCGACAACTTGAATCTGTCGGTTAAAGGCGGTTCGTTCGGCACCTTCAATCCCTCGCTGATGTGGGAGCACAAGCTTTCCGCAGCTGTGAGTTCGCAGTTAAGCGCCGAGTGGATGACCACCAACGGACGCTATAAGTTCCGCTATGCCAAGAAAGACGGATACGACACCACGGAGGTGAGACACAACGGCGACGTGCAGGCCTTGCGTGTGGAGACCGGAGTGTTTGGACGAACGGAACGGACAGAGTGGCGAGGCAAGTTGTATTTCTACAACAGCGAGCGCGGCTATCCCGGAGCGGCCGTGCGTGAGGAACCGGGACGCTTCACCCATCAGGACCGGCAGTGGGACACCTCTGTCTTCGGGCAGGGATCGTGGCGCCACCGTTTCACGCGGCGCTATAGTATGATGGTCAATGCCAAGGTGGCCTATGACTATCTTCACTACTTGAGTGATCCCCGTCTGGACGTGACCACAATGTACACCGATAACAGTTACCGTCAGACCGAAGGCTACCTTTCTGTGGCCCATCTGGTGAGTGTGACCGAGTGGCTCTCGCTGTCACTGGCCAACGACGGGCAGTATAATTATCTCGACGCTGATCTGGTGAACTTTGTCTATCCCACACGCTACTCCCTATTGTCCTCTCTGGCGGCCAACATCACGTGGCGAAGGTTGTCGGCGCAGGCTTCCGTGCTTCACACCTTTGTTTCCGATCACACCCGTGAGGCGGGAGGAGCAGCCGGAAACAACAGCCGGGTTACCCCCACGGTGGCCGTTGCCTATCGGGCCGGAGGAGGTTTTGATCTGCGGGCGTTTTACAAACGCATTTTTCGCATGCCTACGCTCAACGACCTCTATTACACCTTCATAGGCAACAAGAGTCTCAATCCCGAATATACCACACAGTACGATGCCGGTTTTACTTGGACACTGACGCCCCGAAATGGGGCGCTGAGGCGTGTGGAGATGCAGACGGATGGCTATTACAACGAGGTGGAGGACAAGATTGTGGCCATGCCCACCAGCAACCAGTTCCGATGGACGATGATGAACTTCGGGCTGTGTCACATCTGGGGGCTTGACACTTCGATCAAGGCTTTATGGCGTGTGGGAGCGGTGGATGTGCAGGCCCATGCCACTTACACCTACAACAAGGCTATGGATCACACTGACAAGGGCAGTCGTTTCTACGGAGGACAGTTGCCTTATATCCCCTGGCACAGCGCTTCGGCCATACTCTCCGCCTCATGGCGGGGGTGGGCGGCCAACTACAGTTTTATCTATACCGGTGAGCGCTATGAGGCCAGTGCCAATATACCCGAGAACTACTCCAAACCGTGGTACACGAGCGACCTGTCGTTGTCGAAGGACTTCCGTATGCGCCGTTGCGGCATGCGCATTACCGGAGAGGTGAACAATCTGTTCAATCAGCAATACGAGGTGGTGCAGTGCTATCCCATGCCTGGCACTAATTTCAAACTGAAATGGAATGTGACCCTTTGAGGGCAAATACCTATATATACCGAAATGAAAAAAGAGAATATCCTATTGCTGGCTTTGAGCGTGACAGCCGGCATGTTACAGTCCTGCAGGACGGACGACGAAGACATTGTGAAGTCACAGATATCCCAGGTGACTCCTCCTGTAGAGACAGGGCATATCGCGGGTTTTTTCCTGCTCAACGAGGGCAACATGGGAGCTAATAAATGCACACTTGATTATTTCGATGCGCAGACAGGCAACTATGTGCGAAATATCTATGCCCAAGCCAATCCCGGTGTAGTGCAGGAATTGGGAGACGTGGGCAACGACATACAGGTGTATGACGACAAGTTGTGGGCTGTGATAAACTGCTCCAACATGGTGGAGGTGATGAATCTTGCGGATGCCCGTCACATCACCCAAATCTCCATTCCCAACTGCCGCTACATCACGTTCAAGGGTGACTATGCCTATGTCAGTTCCTACGCTGGCCCTGTACAGATTGATCCAAATGCGCGTCTGGGTTGTGTGGTGAAGATAGACATACATACCCTGAAAGTGGTGGGGGAATGTACCGTGGGGTATCAGCCCGAGGAAATGGTGGTAGTGGACGACAGACTCTATGTGGCCAATTCGGGCGGTTACCGCGTGCCTTATTATGACAGCACGGTGAGCGTGATAGACTTGAATACTTTTAAGGTGACCGGTACCATAGATGTGGCCATCAATCTCCATCGCATGAAGCTCGACCGTCAGGGCTACATTTGGGTAGGCTCTCGCGGCAATTATTACGAGGCGTCTTCGAAGACATTTGTGATAGACCCGCGCACAGACCGGGTTTGTGCCGAGGTGGAGCTGCCTAACTCCAACATGGCAGTGGCCGGAGATTCGCTTTATGTGTATGGTACGGAGTGGAACTATATTTCCGGCGATGTCACGGTGACTTATGCCATTGTAGATACGCGTACCCGTGAGGTGATCACGCGCAACATGATCACGGACGGTACGGATCGACGCATAGTCATTCCTTACGGCATTGCGGTTAATCCCGAGACACGTGAGTTCTACATTACTGACGCGGGCAACTACGTGTCGCCCGGCGAATTATATTGTTTTTCACCCGAGGGGAGCTTGAAATGGCATGAGCGCACGGGAGATGTGCCTGCTCACTTTGCCTTCACCCCGCAACCGCTCAGTTACGAGTGATGAACAGTGTTCGAAGAAAGTAGAGACAAAGGAAGTGTAAGTCAGGTTGCCTTCCCATTACCTTAATTATATATAATGGATGAAGCCGTCTTTCAACCCCGGGCTATGGAGTGAAAGACGGCTTCATTATGGTGCCGCCGTGGGTACGGTCGGTTCTTATTCCTTATCCAAAAGAAGTTTCACCATCTCGCAGGCGGCCTTGGCTACTGAAGTTCCAGGGCCGAAGATGGCAGCCACGCCGGCTTTGTAGAGGAAGTCGTAGTCCTGTGCGGGGATAACGCCACCGGCAATCACCATGATGTCCTCGCGACCCAGCTTCTTCAACTCTTCGATTACCTGAGGAATCAGGGTCTTGTGACCGGCAGCCAGTGAACTTACGCCCAAGATGTCCACATCGTTCTCCACTGCCTGACGGGCAGATTCTGCCGGTGTCTGGAACAGCGGCCCCATGTCTACATCGAATCCGCAGTCGGCATAACCTGTGGCACAAACCTTGGCACCACGGTCGTGACCGTCCTGTCCCATCTTGGCCAGCATGATGCGCGGACGGCGTCCTTCCTGCTTGGCAAACTCCTCTGTCAACTCGCAAGCCTTGGCGAAGTTGCAGTCTGTCTTACTTTCTGATGAATACACTTGTGAAATGGTTCTGATAACGGCTTTGTAACGACCTACGATAGCTTCGCAGGCATCTGAAATCTCTCCCAAGGTGGCACGGACACCGGCTGCTTTCACAGCCAGATCAAGCAGATTGTGCTCGCTCTTCTTGCCTTCGTTGAACTCGCGCACACATTCCGTGATGGCGTCGAGAGCCTGCTTCACGGCTGCCTCGTCACGGTTGGCCTTCAGGGTCTTCAGGTTTTCTTCCTGCTGCAGGCGCACGGCGGTGTTGTCCACCTCCAGAATGTCGATGGGATCCTCATGGTCGAGGCGGTACTTGTTCACACCCACGATGGTCTGTGCACCGGAGTCAATGCGGGCCTGTGTGCGTGCGGCAGCTTCCTCGATACGCATCTTGGGCAGTCCGGTCTCGATAGCCTTGGCCATACCGCCCAGCTTCTCGATTTCCTGAATGTGTGCCCAAGCCTTGTGCACCAGTTCGTTGGTCAGCGTCTCCACATAGTAGGAGCCGGCCCACGGGTCGATGTGTTTGCACACCTGAGTTTCGTTCTGGATATAGATCTGCGTGTTGCGCGCGATACGTGCGGAGAAGTCGGTGGGCAGGGCGATGGCCTCATCCAGCGAGTTGGTGTGGAGCGATTGGGTGTGACCCAGCACGGCAGCCATAGCCTCGATGCAGGTACGTCCCACGTTGTTAAACGGATCCTGTTCGGTGAGTGACCAGCCTGATGTCTGTGAGTGGGTACGCAGTGCCATGGATTTCGGGTTCTTGGCACCGAAACTTTTCACAATCTTGGCCCAAAGCAGACGGGCGGCACGCATCTTAGCGATTTCCATGAAGTGGTTCATGCCGATGGCCCAGAAGAATGACAGGCGCGGAGCAAACGCATCGATGTCGATGCCTGCGTTCACACCGGCGCGCAGATAGTCCATACCGTCGGCCAGCGTGTAGGCCAGTTCGATGTCGGCTGTGGCACCGGCTTCCTGCATGTGGTAACCGGAGATGGAGATGGAGTTGAACTTCGGCATCTTCTGTGAGGTAAACTCAAAGATGTCGGCGATGATCTTCATAGAGAAGGCGGGCGGATAAATGTAGGTGTTGCGCACCATGAACTCCTTCAGAATATCGTTCTGGATGGTTCCGGCCATCTCTTCCAATTGGGCGCCCTGTTCCAGTCCGGCGTTGATGTAGAAAGCCAAGATGGGTAGCACGGCACCGTTCATGGTCATGGACACGGACATCTTGTTCAGGGGGATTCCGGCAAAGAGTACTTTCATGTTCTCCAGCGAGCAGATAGACACACCGGCCTTACCCACATCGCCCACCACACGCTCGTTGTCCGGGTCGTAACCACGGTGTGTGGGAAGGTCGAAGGCCACCGACAGACCCTTCTGTCCGCTGGCCAGGTTGCGGCGGTAGAAAGCATTACTCTCCTCGGCAGTGGAGAAGCCGGCATACTGTCGGATAGTCCACGGGCGGAAGGGATACATCATGCTGTAGGGGCCGCGCAGGAAGGGAGGAATACCGGCTGCAAAGTCCAGATGCTCCATGCCTTCCAAGTCCTCTTTTGTATATACCGGCTGGATATCAATCTGTTCGGGTGTAGTCCAATTGGCGGTGATGCCGTTTTCTTTTTGCCAGTCCTGTCCGTTCTGTTCGGCGAAACCGGCAAATATATCTATATCTTTAAAGTTCTGTCTCATTTGATTCCCAATTTAGTGTTATACTCTTTCAGCGTCTTCAGTTGGTCTACACGCACGTGGATGAAGTTCTCGATGCCGGCGGCTTTCAGTTCCTCGGCGCAGGCCGGTGCACCGGCCACAACGAACATGGCGTGTCCGTCCAGAGCCTTGAAGGCCGGGATGGCGTATTCGGCATACTCGTCATCGCTGGAACAGAGCACCACGATGTCTGCACCGGCTTTCATGGCAGCCTCCACGCCTTCTTCCACTGTGGGGAATCCTAAATTGTCTATCACCTTGTAGCCGGCGCAGGCCAGGAAGTTGCAGCTGAACTGTGCGCGTGCCTGACGCATGGCCAGATTGCCGATGGTAAGCATGAAGGCTACCGGCTGCTTCTCGGCCTTTTCGGTCTGCATGCGCAGATCCTCGAAATCGGCCGACAGGCGTGTGGTCTCAATCCGGGCAAACGGCTTCTCGCACTCCTCGCTGTGGCTGTGGCAGCATGTGCAGGCGGCCAGCGGCTCTTTGCCCTCGCTCTTCTCGTTGAAGTTGGGGAACTGGTTTGTGCCGAGCATGAACTCCTTGCGCTTTCCGGCGTTGGCGTGGCGTGCGGCATTGGTGGCGTTGATGGTCTCCTGCACGGCTCCGCTCTTCACGGCTTCCAGGAATCCGCCCTTCTCCTCTATGTCGAGGAACAGCTTCCAGGCTTCTCCGGCCAGCGAGCGGGTCAGCGTCTCAATGAAATAAGAACCACCGGCTACGTCCACAATCTTGTCGAAGTGGCTTTCCTCCTGCAGCAGCAACTGCTGGTTGCGGGCGATGCGCTCGGCAAATTCCGTCGGAACCTCGTAGGGCGCGTCAAACGGAGTCACCACGATAGAGTCTACATTGGCGATGGCGGCGCTCATAGCTTCGGTCTGCGTGCGGAGCAGGTTCACGTGGCTGTCAAACACGGTCATGTTATAAGTAGAGGTGGTGGCATTCACGCACATCTTGCAGGCCTCGTCGCCCTCTGCGGGATTGTACTGCTTCACGATGTTTGCCCACATCATGCGTGCGGCACGGAACTTAGCGATTTCGGTGAAGTATACACCGCTGATGCCCAGATTGAACTTGATTTTCTGTGCGGCAAGACCGGCCGGAACACCGGCTTCCGTTAGTTGCTGCATGTATTCGTTACCCCAGGCCAGGGCGTAACCCAATTCCTGATAAATATAGGCGCCGGCATTGCACAGCGTGTCGGCGTTCACTGTGATGCAACGGAAACCGGGATAGTCGGCCAGCGTTTCCACCAGTGTCTTGGCCTGTGCCAGCAGGGCGGTAGTGTCCTTGCCTTTGGTCAGCATTTTCGCCATCGGGTCGAAATTCACGCTACCCGTCAGTTTTGCGGGATCGTAGCCTTTTTGGGCGAAGTAGGCTGTCAGCAACTGAGTCAATTCCACAGTGTGACCTTGACAGGTAGAGAAGTTCAGTTCCACGCATTCGGCCTCGATTCCGGCCAGCAGCGTATCAATGTAATCGGCGCTGAGTTCTTTTGCGGGAATCTTGAACCCCAGTGAATTGACACCCTTGTTCAGGATGTCGATCGCTTTCTCGTTGGCAGCTTTGGCATCGGCACATTTGATGTTCTGTCTCACATACCAGCGGTTGTTATCCTTCTTATTGCCCCTGAGATAAGGATATTGACCGGGCAGTGCGTTCGTCTGCGACAAGCCGTCCAGGTCTTCTTTGCGGTAGAAAGGCTGCATGCTGAAGCCTTCGTTGGTTCTCCAGACCATTTTCTTCTGGAAATCGGCTCCCTTGAGGTCAACCTCAATCTTGTCCAACCATTCCTGGCGGGACGGAGCTGTGAAATCCGAAAAAAGTTTTTCTTTACTATTTGCCATAGTGTATTTTATTAAATAGGATATTTGTTAAAACAAAAGTAGCAAAACTTCATTTACCCACAAAATTTGAGTGGGAAAAACTAAAATAGTAGCTTTTTTTTGCTTAATTTTGCAGCCGTTTTAAAGTAGGTATAGTATTATTGTCAATACATTATGGAGTGGATTCAAACTTTATTCTCCGAATCGTCATCCATCGGACACATTGTCCTGTTGTATGCGTTGGTGATTTCGGTGGGGCTTTTCTTGGGTAAACAGAAGATATTCGGTATATCCTTAGGTGTTACGTTTGTTCTTTTTGCTGGTATTGTGGCCGGTCATTTTGGTCTCACCGGAACTTTGTCCACATTGAATTTTATTCAGGATTTCGGTTTGATGATCTTTGTGTACTGTGTCGGTCTGCAGGTGGGGCCGGGTTTCTTTGAGGCTTTCCAAAAAGGCGGTGTCACGCTCAATTTGCTGGCTGTGGGCATTGTGTTGCTCAATGTGGCTGTCATGCTCGGTCTGTATTATCTGGTGTTTGACACGACCGATCCGAATAATCTGCCGATGATGGTGGGCGTGCTTTGTGGAGCCGTGACCAATACTCCCGGACTCGGAGCGGCCACCGAGGCGCTGTCTCAGGTGTTCGGTGCTGATCAGGCAGTGCCACAGATAGCTTCCGGTTATGCCTGTGCTTACCCGTTGGGTGTGATGGGTATCATCGGTGCCACGATTGCCTTGCGCTACATCTGCCGCATTCGTTTGCAGGAAGAGGAAGACAAAATAACAGCTGAGCGTGCGGAGAATCCTCACGTGAAACCTCACAAGATGACCTTGAAAGTGGAAAATGCGGCCCTCAACGGCAAGACTCTCCTGCAGGTGCGCACATTTTTGGGTCGTGATTTCGTTTGCTCCCGTGCTCTGCACGAGGGACATGTCAGCATTCCAAATCGTGACACGGTGATCTATTTGGGCGACTCACTCTATATAGTATGTGCCGAGGATGATGCTGAAGCTGTGGTGGCTTTCGTGGGAACGGAGACGCATGTGGATTGGGCCGTGCAGGATGTTCCCTTGGTGTCGAAGAGCATATTGGTGACGCAACCGTCGATGAATGGTAAAACCTTTGGACAGTTGCATTTCAGTTCGGTGCATGGAGTGAACGTGACCCGTATATCGCGTTCGGGAATGAACCTTTTCGCCGACCGTAACCTGCGTATGCAGGTGGGCGACAAGATTATCGTGGTCGGACCGGAGGACGCTGTGGATCGTGTGGCTAACATGATGGGCAACTCCATCAAGCGTCTCGATCATCCCAATCTGGCGATTATCTTCGTAGGGTTGATGCTGGGTATTGTCTTGGGTAGCATACCGTTCGCTATTCCGGGTATTCCCATGCCGGTGAAGTTGGGTTTGGCCGGTGGTCCGCTGGTCGTGGCTATATTAATAGGTAAGTGGGGGTATAAGTTCCACATGGTTACTTACACCACCACCAGTGCCAATCTGATGTTGCGTGAGTTCGGTTTGGCCTTGTTCTTGGCCAGTGTGGGTCTTAAGGCCGGTTCTAACTTTGTGGATACAGTGGTGGCCGGAGACGGACTGAAGTATGTGTGGACGGGTTTTCTCATTACGATTGTTCCCATCTTGATTGTAGGATTGATTGCCCGCCTGAAATATAAACTAAACTATTTCACGATTATGGGTCTTATTGCCGGTAGCACGACCGATCCACCGGCCTTGGCTTTCGCAAACCAGTCGGCCAATAATGATGCTGCCGCAGTAGGATATTCCACAGTTTATCCGATGACGATGTTCCTGCGTATTCTTACGGCTCAGATCATCATTCTGTTGCTCTGTCAGTAGGACAGTTGGTGGCCGGAAACGAATACAATGCGGGTGTGATGCACGTCGGGTGCTTTACGTCCGCATTGTTTTTGTGGTGGGTTGGGGTATTTGTATCGGAAATCCGGAATAGAAAATGAAGAAATGAAAAAAAGATGAGTTATAATTTGGAGGAAATGCAAAAACTCTCTATCTTTGCATTCGGTTAAGAGAACGGGGCATTAGCTCATCTGGCTAGAGCGTTTGACTGGCAGTCAAAAGGTGGCAGGTTCGAGTCCTGTATGCTCCACATAAGCGGATTCAGAATGAAAACTGAGTCCGCTTTTTATATAGAATTGCAATATAGAGAGTATCTCTCTCTGCGCATGAAACTTTTCGGGAACAATTGCGCATAAGTCAGGAAAATAAACTATTTTTGCAGTCTGAATAATACGTATTACTTATGGAATTGGATTTGTTGACGGCCATATCGCCTATTGACGGCCGTTATAGAGGTAAAACAGAAGCGTTGGCTGCTTACTTTTCAGAGTATGCCTTGATTCGTTATCGTGTGCGGGTGGAGATAGAATATTTCATCACGCTTTGCGAGGTGCCCCTTCCCCAGTTGGCATCGTTTGATAAAGGTTTGTTCGAGTCCCTGCGTGATATCTACCGCACATTTTCCGAGGAAGATGCGCAACGTGTGAAAGACATTGAGAAGGTAACGAACCACGATGTGAAAGCCGTGGAATACTTCATCAAGGAGGAGTTTGACAAGATGGGTGGTTTGGATGCCTATAAGGAATTCATCCATTTCGGCCTGACGTCCCAGGACATCAACAATACGTCCGTTCCCCTCTCCATCAAGGATGCGTTAGAGGAATGCTACTATCCCCAGGTGGAAGAATTGATTGCACAGTTGAAGGCGTATGCCGAGGAGTGGAAAGACGTGCCTATGTTGGCCAAAACGCACGGTCAGCCTGCTTCGCCAACCCGACTGGGCAAGGAGGTGCAGGTTTTTGTTTACCGTTTGGAACGTCAGTTGCAACAGTTGAAGGCCTGTCCCGTCACGGCCAAGTTCGGCGGAGCCACGGGTAACTATAATGCCCACCACGTGGCTTATCCCGGGTATGACTGGCGCAGTTTCGGATCGCGTTTTGTGTCCGAAAAGTTGGGGCTGGAACGTGAGGAATACACTACACAGATTTCCAACTACGACAATTTGGGGGCTATCTTTGATGCCATGAAGCGTATCAACACGATTATTATCGATCTCGACCGCGATTTTTGGCAATATGTTTCGATGGAATACTTCAAGCAGAAAATCAAAGCGGGTGAGGTGGGATCAAGCGCTATGCCTCATAAAGTGAATCCGATAGACTTTGAGAATTCCGAAGGCAATCTGGGTGTGGCTAATGCCGTGCTGTGTCATCTGAGCATGAAGTTGCCCGTGTCCCGCCTGCAGCGTGACCTCACGGATTCCACAGTGCTACGTAATGTCGGTGTGCCGATGGGACATATGGTGATAGCGATACAGAGTACGTTGAAGGGATTGCGCAAGCTGCTTCTCAACGAGAAGGCCATCGCGGCCGATCTGGACAACTGCTGGGCAGTGGTGGCCGAGGCTATCCAGACTATTCTGCGTCGTGAGGGTTATCCACATCCTTATGAGGCGCTGAAAGCGCTCACGCGCACCAATCAGGCCATCACCGCGGAGTCTATCAGGAACTTTATCGAAAGTCTGGAAGTGGGCGAGAACGTGAAGGAAGAGTTGCGTGTCATCACGCCTCACACCTATACGGGTATGTAAAAACGGAAATCACAATGCGGAGCGGTCGGGACCGAGAGGGTTCTGCCCATGCCCTGCTTAATTTAATAATATATTAAGGTATAACAATGAGTACAGAAGATGAAAAGTGGCGGGAACAATTTGCCGCCAATGGTGAACAGGAAGGTAGCCGTGAGGGTTATAAGCCTTACAATAGAGAGTATAATCATTCTTATTCGCAAGGAGAAAATGCTGGTGGGGAAAGAACCGGCTACGGTCGTTCCGATCGCCCGATGCGTCCGCGCATACAACGTGGTGACAGAGCCTATACGGCAATGGGCAACGGCGAAGGTCGTACCTATCGTCCCCGCATCAACCGTGAGGGCATGAACGGAGAACGTGTGGTTCGATCGCACTATGGAAACGGCGAAGGAGAAGAAAATGCAACATACACCCGTCCGCAACGTAATTATGAATCGTCTGGCTATAGGCGTGAGAACGGTTATCAGCAGCGTGAAGGCGGTTATCAGTCCCGTCAGGGCGGTTACCGTCGCGAAGGCGGATACCAGCAACGCGAGGGTGGCTATCGTCGTGAAGGTGGCTATCAACAGCGTGAGGGTGGTTATCAGTCCCGTCAGGGTGGTTACCGCCGTGAAGGGGGCTATCAGCAACGCGAGGGTGGCTATCAGAACAACGGTTTCCGTCCCCGTTTCAATCGTGAGGGGGGCTACAACAATCAGGGTGGCGGCTACAACCGTTTCGGTGGCGGACGTCCGCAGCATCGCACGGGTGACTATGATCCCAATGCCAAGTACAGCCACAAAAAGCAGATAGAGTATAAGGAACTGAACATGGATCCCGATGCGCCGATCCGTCTGAACAAATTCCTGGCCAATGCCGGTGTCTGCTCCCGCCGCGAGGCCGATGAGTTTATCACGGCTGGAGTGGTGACAGTGAATGGTGAGGTGGCTACGGAGTTGGGCACTAAGGTGAAGCGTTCGGATGAGGTGAAGTTTCACGACCAGTTGGTGAGCATTGAGAAGAAAGTATATGTGTTGCTCAATAAACCGAAGGATTACGTGACCACGAGTGAGGATCCGCAGAATCGCAAGACGGTGATGGATTTGGTTCGCAACGCTTGCCGTGAGCGCATCTATCCCGTAGGTCGTCTGGACCGCAACACCACTGGTGTGCTGTTGCTCACTAACGACGGCGAGTTGGCATCCAAACTGACACACCCCAAATATTTGAAAAAGAAAATTTACCACGTATATACAGACAAGAACGTGACGGCAGCCGATATGCGTCAGATGGCTGAAGGCATACAGCTGGAAGACGGTGAAATACGTGCCGATGCAGTGGAATACGCCAGCGAAACCGACAAGAAACAGGTGGGCATCGAAATTCACTCCGGTAAGAACCGTATCGTACGTCGTATTTTCGAATCGCTGGGCTACCGTGTGATCCGTCTGGATCGTGTGTTTTTTGCCGGACTCACCAAGAAGAACCTGCGTAGGGGCGACTGGCGTTTCCTGACGGAAAAAGAAGTGAACATGTTGCGTATGGGTGCTTTTGAATAATGGAATTTAATGTATTATAGACAACAGAATGGAACAGATTCGTAGAACAAAGGTTATCGACCTGTTGAAGCGTGAAGATTACGGTTCGGAGGTCAATGTGAAAGGATGGGTGCGGACCCGCCGGGGAAGCAAGGCTGTGAACTTCATCGCCCTCAACGACGGTTCTACAATAAATAATGTGCAGGTAGTGGCTGATGTGGAGCGTTTCGATGAGGAACTCATCAAGCAGGTCACCACCGGTGCCTGTCTGAGCGTGACGGGCGAGCTTGTGCAGAGCGTAGGGTCGGGTCAGAATGTAGAGATTCAGGCACATGAGATCGAGGTGTTGGGCACTTGCGGCGCCGACTATCCGATGCAGAAGAAAGGACAGACGATGGAGTACATGCGTCAGCATGCCCACATGCGTTTGCGCACCAATACGTTCGGTGCCGTGTTCCGCATTCGTCACAACATGGCCATGGCCATACATCGGTATTTCCATGACCATGGTTTTGTCTATTTCCACACGCCCATCATCACAGCAAGCGACTGCGAAGGTGCCGGTCAGATGTTTCAGGTGACGACCAAGAATCTCTATGATCTGAAGAAGACGGAGGACGGCAAGATTGACTATAGCGATGATTTTTTCGGCAAGACCACGTCGCTGACTGTGTCCGGACAATTGGAAGGTGAACTGGCCGCCACGGCCTTGGGCGCCATCTACACGTTCGGTCCCACGTTTCGTGCCGAGAACTCCAACACGCCGCGCCATCTGGCGGAGTTCTGGATGATTGAGCCTGAGGTCGCATTCTATGACATTACGGACAATATGGATCTGGCCGAGGATTTCATCAAGTACTGTGTGCGCTGGGCACTGGATAATTGTCAGGATGATTTGGCCTTCCTCAACAAAATGATCGATAAGACTTTGTTGGAGCGCTTGAACTTTGTGGTTGACAATGACTTTGTTCGTTTGACTTATACCGAGGGTATTGAAATTCTGGAAGAGGCTGTGAAGAACGGTCGCAAATTCGAGTTCCCAGTCTATTGGGGGGTGGATCTCGCCAGTGAGCACGAGCGTTATCTGGTGGAGGAACACTTCAAGCGTCCGGTTATCCTGACAGATTACCCGAAGGAGATAAAGGCATTCTACATGAAACTCAACGAGGACGGCAAGACTGTGCGTGCCATGGACGTGCTGTTCCCCCAGATTGGCGAAATCATCGGAGGCTCGGAGCGCGAGGCGGACTACGACAAGTTGATGGACCGTATCAACGAACTGGGTATCCCCATGAAAGACATGTGGTGGTATCTTGATACGCGCAAATATGGAAGTTGCCCCCATAGCGGATTCGGTCTCGGTTTTGAGCGTCTGATTCTCTTCGTCACCGGCATGCAGAATATCCGCGACGTGATACCGTTCCCGCGTACACCGAAGAACGCTGAGTTTTAATTGTGTTTGCAACTTTACTGCATAGAGAGGCTGTCTAACAAGTTCAGGCGGCCTTTTTCCTGTGTGGATGGCTGTGTCGGC
>JAMPGY010000007.1 GCA_023663705.1 Clostridium sp.
CATCGCCCCTCTTTTCTCAGATGATTTTTGGGGTACGCATTGACGAAGTCAGGAGACCATGAATTTGTAAAATGCCACCCTTACAAACTTTTTACTCAAGAAAACAATCTCCGCATACCATCCAATCAGCCCCTTTTTATTATCTTTGCATCACTTACTAAAAACATAGGCTTAAGATTATGAAAACATTGGAAAAAATTTTCGCGGCAAAGCTTTTAAAAGTAAAGGCCATCAAGTTGCAACCCACCAACCCGTTCACATGGGCTTCGGGCTGGAAATCGCCTTTTTATTGTGACAACCGCAAGACATTATCATATCCCCCCCTGCGTAACTTCGTCAAAATAGAATTCAGCCGCATCATTGAAGAGAACTTCCCCGATGTGGACGCCATCGCCGGCGTTGCCACCGGTGCTATTCCACAAGGAGCATTGGTTGCCGACGTCCTGAATCTTCCGTTCGTATATGTCCGCTCTAAACCGAAAGACCACGGATTGGAAAATCTGATTGAGGGTGAATTGAAGCCGGGCATGAAAGTGGTAGTTGTCGAAGACCTCATCTCAACCGGCGGCAGCAGCTTGAAAGCCGTGGAAGCCATCCGCAACAACGGATGTGAGGTAGTGGGTATGGTTGCCGCCTACACGTATGGTTTTGCTACAGCCACCGAAGCATTCACGAAGGCGAATGTAAAGCTCGTGACCTTAACTAATTACGAAGCCGTTGTGGAAGAAGCCGCACGCATCGGGTACATCTCGGAAGCCGACATTGATGTGCTGCACGAATGGAGAAAAGATCCCGCTCATTGGAATGGTTAAACCTAAAACTTCCTGCATCTATGTCCAAACAACAGTTTGAAAGCAACATCAAATTAATTCCTTATGATCAGGATTGCGTCTATGGGAAATTAGCCGATCTGAACAATTTGGCCGTAATCAAAGAGAAGATACAGGATCCTAACTTCCAAGAGTTACTTCGGGAGAAGGTTCCTGCCGACAAGATGGGACAGGTTTCAGAACGGTTGAAAGACCTGAAATTCGATACTGACTCCGTAAGTTGCAACGTGCCGCCATTGGGCGAAGTGGTGCTCCGCATCATCGATCGCGAAGCACCCAAGTGCATAAAATTTGAAACGGCCAACTCCCCCATCCCGCTCAACCTGTGGATTCAGTTGCTGCCCGTCACAGCGTCGCAATGCAAAATGAAACTGACGGTAGGTACCGATCTCAACCCGTTCATAAAGGGAATGGTGAGCAAACCGCTGAAAGAGGGAGTGGAGAAGCTGGCCGATATGCTGGCCATGATTCCCTATGGTATGTAGACTAAACATTTAATTTTGACGAGAGATGGCAAATAAACTTTGGGAAAAAAATGTGGAGGTGAATGCTGAAATCGAACGTTTCACCGTGGGACGTGACCGAGAGTTGGATTTACTTCTGGCTGAACATGATGTAATTGGCTCTATGGCACACATTATCATGCTGGAGAGCATCGGTTTGCTGGAAAAAGATGAACTGAATCATCTCCTGACCGAACTCAAACACATCCACTCAATCATCAAACAAGGCGAATTTGTCATCGAAGAAGGCGTGGAAGACGTTCACTCACAAGTGGAGCTGATGCTCACCCGCCGTTTGGGTGACGTGGGCAAGAAGATACATAGCGGGCGCTCGCGCAATGACCAGGTGCTGGTGGATTTGAAATTATTCACCCGCAGACAATTGAAAGAAATTGCCGAAGAAGTACACAACCTTTTTGACGCACTGATTGAACAAAGCGACCGCTACAAGAATGTCATCATGCCGGGATATACGCATCTGCAAGTGGCCATGCCGTCCAGTTTCGGGCTGTGGTTTGGTGCATATGCAGAAGGGTTGGCCGATGACATGTTACTTCTGCAATCGGCTTTCCGCCTGACCAACCGCAATCCGTTGGGATCAGCAGCCGGCTACGGTTCGTCGTTCCCGCTTAACCGCACCCTCACCACCGACCTGTTGGGCTTCGACAGCATGAACTACAATGTGGTGTATGCCCAGATGGGACGAGGCAAGATGGAACGCAACGTGGCCTTTGCCTTGGCCGGCATTGCAGGAACCCTCTCCAAACTGGCCTTTGACGCCTGCATGTTCAGTTCGCAAAACTTCGGTTTTGTGAAACTGCCGGACAACTGCACCACCGGTTCAAGCATCATGCCTCACAAGAAAAATCCGGATGTGTTTGAACTGACACGTGCCAAATGTAATAAAATTCAAGCTCTTCCCCAACAGATAACACTCATCATCAACAATTTGCCCTGCGGTTACTTCCGCGATCTGCAAATCATCAAAGAAGTGTTCCTGCCAGCCTTTGGCGAACTGAAAGACTGCCTGCGCATGACTGCCTACATTATCAATCGGATAAAGGTGAATGAACATATTCTGGACGATCCGAAATACGACAATATGTTCAGCGTGGAGGAAGTTAATCGATTGGCAACAAACGGTATGCCTTTCCGCGATGCCTACAAGCAAGTAGGACTGGACATTGAAGCCGGACGCTTTGTCCCGAACAAGGATATCCATCATACTCATGAGGGCAGCATCGGCAATCTCTGCAACGATAAAATTGCGCATTTGATGAACGAGATTTGGGACGGATTTAACTTCAACCGTATGGAAGAAGCAGAACAAAGCCTGCTGAACAGAGCTTGACAATCACATTCTCTCATGCAAATATGAACATACGTGGTATTCTGTCCGCCCTATGTCTCGGTAGCGTAATTGCTATATCGTGCAGTGAAGAGGCCGAAAATCTCTATACCAACCGGCCTGCCTATTTTGTTTACCAATATGTGCAAAGCGTGCCTCAGCTCTATACCGCACTGAACAATCCCGGCGAATTCTCCACCATTCAGTTGGATCGCCAGCAGTATGTCATCAAGAATCTGGTGAGTGAAATACGGATCAACCAAACGGCCTTGACAAGTTACAGCGCATTCCGCATGGGACTGGCGGGATTCATTGTAGGGCTTCCCAATATTCCTGAGCCAGGATCCGAAACAACACGCGTAGTATGCTATGATTTAGCCTGCTCCAATTGCTACGACCAGTTGCTCATCAGTGCCTCCCTGCAATTGAAGGAAAGCGGGAGGGCCTACTGCCGGAGATGCGGACGTACATATGACCTCAACAACGGCGGTCTTGTAAGCGAAGGAGAAGGTGGAACCAGCCTCTATCGCTACCGCATCAACTTCGACGGACAAACAGTCGTCATCAACAATCAATAAAAAGCCGCAAAAATTTGCTTTTATCTGCCAAAACATCTAACTTTGCAATCGGTTTGCCGAATATACCTGCGGAAATAGCTCAGTTGGTAGAGCACAACCTTGCCAAGGTTGGGGTCGCGAGTTCGAGTCTCGTTTTCCGCTCCAAGGCGCTCGAATGGTGGAATCGGTAGACACGAGGGACTTAAAATCCCTTGACCAGTGATGGTTGTGCGGGTTCAAGTCCCGCTTCGAGTACATAAAAAATGCCAATTGTCTACATTCAGATAATTGGTATTTTTGTTCTCCTCTTCTTATTCCAAGAAATTACCTGACCACTTTGGTTGATCCCAGACCGGAGCTCAACGACATTTTCGGAACATATTCGTGAAATATAACAATTAATATGTAACTTTGTCCAAAACACTATAACCCGAGTACACAGGCATGATTTCATTCATCATACTTAATTACAACACCCACGAACTGACCCGGCGATGCATCGACTCCATCCGGCAATATCTACCATCGGGTACCTACGAACTTATCGTTGTGGACAATAATAGTGCACACACTGAACGGGAATTTATCCGCCAAATAGCTCAAGAGACAGGCTCCCACCTTATCGAAAGCCGACAAAATACCGGCTTCGGTAGCGGAAATATGCTTGGTGCCAATTTTGCACAAGGAGAGTTCCTTTGTTTTCTAAACAGCGACATCGTATTGCAAGAGGACTGTGTCACACCGCTTTGCCACTATTTGACCGAACACCCCGAAGTAGGCTGCATCACCCCCCAACAATACAACGGTCAAGGAGAACTTGTGCCTTCGTTCAACCATGCTCCCGGACTACGCCACGAACTATTGGGCAAGAACACGCTCGAACGCCTCTTTCCCTCGCGTTATCCACGTCGTAAGCACACCGTATACCAACAGCCGTTTCACGCCACACAGATCAACGGATGCTTCATGCTCTTCCCGACAGATAAGTTCTGGTTCATCGGAGGATTTGATCTCAATATATTCCTCTATTACGAGGAATATGATATCAGCTACCGACTCATGCAACGGGGATGGAAATGCACCGTACATCCTCACTATAGCTTCCTCCACCTGCACGGAGCCACCACACGCCAACATCGCAGTCTTTCCTATCGCGAACTCTACGTGTCCAAGATGTATGTCTACCGCAAGCACCACAACTTGTGTCTGTCCACACTCTACCGTCTTATTCATATATTGAAACTTAGTTTCTCACCACGCCGATGGTATCTGCTGCCTGTAGTGTGGCGCGGAGAATGTCTGAGTCGATCCATGCGCCATGTAATACGATAAATATTTATCATGAAATTAGTCACCTTATCCGGAGGTCTGGGCAACCAGATGTTTCAATACGCCTTCTACCGAGCTTTGCAGCAGGCTGGAAACGGTTCTGCTTTCCTCTATAAAAACAAAATCATCAAACACAAGGAACACAACGGTTACGAACTACAACGCTTGTTCCGTGTGGAAGAGCATTGCAATGGCTTGTGGCTCACGCACCTGTTGCAGACTCCCCTCATCGGTTCCCTGCTCAAACATTTGCTATTTCCAAAGAAGGTAAGAGAACGTATCCTATACGATTACACTCCCTACCGTCGTTATGTGGAAACAAATCCTTTCCTCGGAATCCATCTGGTAGGTTATTGGCAAAGCGAGCGATTCTTTGAAGACATTGCCGAAGAAATACGCTCCACTTTTACTTTTCCTGAAACAAAGCTCAACACCCGAACCCAGTCCTGCAAACAAGCCATGAAGGGTAGACAGAACGTATCTATACACGTTCGCAGAACTGACTATCTGCATCCTGACTTTGCACAGATGTACGGAAACCTCTGCACACCGGACTATTATGCCCGTTCCATTGCCTATATCCGCCAACGGGTGAAATCGCCGGTCTTCCATGTTTTCTCTGATGATATGGAATGGGCACAGAGCCACCTGCCACTGTCCGCAGACACAATTTGGATAGATTGGAACAGAGGTATTGACAGTTGGCAGGATCTGTATCTAATGAGCCAATGCCAACACAATATCTTAGCCAACAGCTCTTTCAGTTGGTGGGGAGGATGGCTCAACGCCAATCCGAACAAAATTGTAGTAGCCCCAACCGTGTGGGTACGCTCAATGGAAGCACCAGACATAACTCCCAAAACTTGGACAAGACTATGAATCCCGTAAAAAAAAGAAAACATTTCTATTTTCTCAACTCCCTGTTTGTACGCAACTTCGATATTCCACCCACCCGGGAAATGATAGACGTGGTAATCCCTGTCATCAGTAAGGACCTGAAGATATTGCCTTACTGCCTGGAAGGTATACGACGTTGTGTGACACACCCCATCGGCGACATTATCATTGTGGCACCCGCACAACCGGATATCCAACAATTCTGCCAACTATACCGACTGAAATTCGTGGCCGAGGATAGCGTGTTAGGTTTCGGTGTCAAAGACATACACTATGTGGCCGATGGAGTAGATCGCAGCGGATGGATATTCCAGCAATTGCTTAAATGGAGCGGCACCATCAGCGAGAGAGAGCACTTTCTGGTAATTGATGCCGACCACATTCTTATCCGCCCGCACACATTTCTTTCTGCCGATGGGCGCACTGTGTTCTACCGCAGTCGCGAATATCACGAACCCTATTACCAAACCATGCGTGCCATGCTGGGCTCTGCCCCCTACGGCACCCTGTCTTATGTAGCTCACAAGATGCTTTTCTCCCGTTCAGAACTACAACGCTTGAAAGCCGACATTGAGGCACACTGCGGATGCGGATGGATAGAAGCCATTCTCCGGTTGCTTGACCCACACGAGACATCCTGCTTTTCCGAATACGAAACTTACGGTTGCTTCTTCCCAAAAGGAAAACGCATCCTACGGCCTTGGCGCAACAAGAATCTGACCACAGACAAATTATGCGATTACGATAAACTCGTAGCTCGCTACAAAGGCAAGTATCGCGCAATCACCTTTCCCGACTATAAATCGAGCAAATGAACTATAGATACTGATCCACACCTTTTTCAGCCCGTTTCTTGCCCGAGGAAACAGTATGGGCAAGCATCTCTCGGTTCCGCTCGGCCTGATCCATACTCTTCTCAGGATGGTAGAGATGAACAGCAGGAGCCATCAACTTGGCATTGCGACGATGCAGGCCGTTGTTGAACAGTCGCTGCACAAACTCGGAATCCTCATATCCCCACCCCACAAAGGCCTCCTCAAAGCCATTGACACGGACAAAGTCACTACGCCAGAAAGCCAAATGACAACTGCGGGCATGACGCAAATCGGAATGACCTTTTATCAGACGCCATGCTCCCGGCACACGTAGCAAAACGAGCCGTCGTTTCAGACCAGCCGACCAAATAGTCACCTTCTCGCACATTGTCCGACAACGTTCCTCCGTAGCCTGACGGGTCAATCGAGCACGACTACCTGCCACGAACCATCCTTCCTCCTTTAAACTGTCATGATCGGCTATAAAGTGAGGAGTAAGCAACATGTCACCGTCTATCATCACAATATACTTTCCACGGGCATGAGCCACCGCTTCGTTGCGAGACTTGGCCACACGGAAGCCTTCGTCCGGAATCCAAGAATGAATCAAAGGCACGGGCAGCAGATCACGGTAACGATCTATCAGTCTGCGCGTATCCCCGGTGGATCCATCGTCAGCAATAATGACCTCCAATGGGAATACCCGCTGATGAAGCACACTTTTCAAAACCAATTCCAAAAAGACCGGACTGTTGTAAGTGGTGATAACCAAAGATACCTGTCTGGCTATGGATACACAAGATTTCATACTTTCAAGCCTTTAAATGAGGGAACAATAGCTCACGATACAGATCGACATACCGCTTAACATATACATCGTATCCAAAACCGGAAGCGTAGTTCCTTTCTGCCTCCGACTTTGCTTCGGAAAAAGCTGACAATCCCTTACGGAGCGAATCGGCCATACGTTCCGTATCAAAGTCCTGCCATAAGACTGCGTGACCTCCGCATACCTCGGGCAAACTTGTCAACGCGGAAGCAAAGACAGGTTTGCCAAACTGCATAGCCTCCAGCACCGGAAGACCGAAGCCTTCCAGCAAACTCGGAAAAAGGAAAGCTGTGCAATGCCTGTACAGATAAACCTTCTCCTCCACCGACACCGTACCGGTCAGATACACATTCCTCACCCCCGTTTCCCGTATCAATTTCCTTACTGTATCTGCATAGGGAAAATTATTCTCTCCACACAAATACAAATCATACTCAGGAAAATGCTTCATCATCGGCACCAATACGTGTACATTCTTCTTTTCTCGTATCTGTCCGATGGAAAAGAAGAAAGGACGCTGCGAAGACTCCAGAAAAACCGGGCACCCGCCCTTGTGCCCGGTAATATCCTCCACAGCATTCGGTATCAGCCTCACCGGCTTTGTTCCCACGTCCAAATGATTCATCACCTCCTGTCGGGTAAACTTGGAGATTACCGTAATGCAATCCGCCCTGTTTATCTTTCGCTGCTGCAATTTAGCCAGCTGACGGTTACACTCCGTTTCCGTTGTCTCATAAAGGAAGTTCAGATCGTGCACCGTAAGCACATTTTTGCAATCGTGAAATACATACCGGGGCAAGCGGGAAAACTGGCTCGTACCATGCCACAAATCGAATTTTGGCAAAAGGAACGGAAAACGGACATACCTGGGACTATTGACAAAGTAATCAACGCCGTCACCGAAAGCCCCGACATAAGCCTGCGGAACCATGAACGTGAACCGCGCCCAGGACAACCGCATATCGGCAAGCAAAGGTGCCATGCTTTCGCATATCTGCCCCAATCCGCATCTATGCCCCAGACTACCAAAATCTATCAATATCCTTTTCATTGCTCCCATTCTGTCACAACCTGATTATCTTTCCGGTTATCCTATTGTATTTATTTTTCTTAAATATCTTCATAAATATCTTATACCCTGATCGATAAAGCGTATAATAATGCAGCAAAAGATAACGCTTGAGATACAGTCCCAATCCCAATGAACGAACCGACAAACTGTCATATTCACGCATCCTCTCCACAACTTTCGTCCTTAGCTCCTTTATCTCTTCTGTCTGAGGCAAAAGCGATATATGGTTCAAGAAATGCGCCCCTTTGCGCACAATGGTATTCAAATCTTCAAATCCCCATTCCTTTTCCAAATATTCCGTCTCATTGCAATACAACACGAATGCATCGTACTCTGCCCGCACCTTATAGCCACAATGCAAGATACTCCCCAACCTTTGCCTATATTGGTAGAAAGGCTTGCGAATCAACGTCACTTTCCGAGCCTGTGCCACATAACGAAACATAATGGCCATGTCCTCAAACACCCCATCATGCATAGGCACAGACTCTACGATATTCCTTCTGTAAATCTTATCGCAACGCGAATAGCTTATTCCATCTCTACGATGGAGCATACCCAGTGCCTTGCGGGTATCTACACATTCTACCGTATCGCTCACCCTACAAGCCGGCATAGAAGGACGCCCGTCTTCAAATATATAATTCATAATACAACAGGAAATATCCGAACCGTTCTCCACCATCATATCATACAGTGTGCAAAACATCGTCGGCTCCACATAGTCATCACTATCAATAAAAGAGATCAACTCTCCCTTGCTATGAGACAACGCAAATGTGCAGGCTCTGGACAATCCGCCGTTTATCTCCATACGCAATGTCTGAAAGCGAGCATCGAGCGCGCAAAGATTACGGCACACCTCATACGAACCATCTGTTGAGCAATCATCCACAAACAGCACCTCAATGTTCTTATACTTCTGATTCCGCAGGGAGTTAAAACACTCCTGCAAATACTTCTCCGTATTATAAACAGGCACGATAATACTCAGTAAAGGTGTATCCATATTTTTTATCGTTTTAATGAAGCTATCGCATCTTTTATCAGATATTTGAACGCATTACGAATCAATTTCCAATCCCTTTTTAAAGGCGATTTAGTCATTGCATACTCTATTTTTTTCTCCAAACCCTGCTTGCCCGTGCAATATGAAAGAATCCGATTAGGAATAACTTCTCTCAATACTATCTCCTTTTCTTTACATATCAAATCTTTATGTATCCAAGAAAAACCGTTAGCATAAAATATGGATACAATAGTTTTCATCGGCACAAAAGTGCAATTCTTAAAATACCACCAATGGAAAAACTTTTCCCAATCTGAAACAATTTTAAAATCTTCCCGATAAGGGCTACTCTTCAACAAAGAAGTACGAGTAAACGTAGATTGATGAGACGGTGCAGATATGATCATAAACCTCATATCCAACGGAAGTTTGGGAGCCTCCCAAAACAAACGCTTACCTTCTTTTACCAAAATAGTTGCTCCCACATAAAAATCCGCATCTTCCAACTGTGGAACAACCTCTTCCAACACCTGATTATTATAAAAGACATCGCCAGCATTCATAAAAATACAATAATCTCCATGAGCCATTGCAATAGCCTTATTCATCGCATTATATATCCCCCTATCCGGTTCGCTCACCCATTGATCAATCCTATCCACACCTGAAATATACAATTGGCTGCCATCAGTAGATCCCCCATCCACAACAATATACTCGAAATCTGTATACGTTTGGCAAACAACTGACTCTACAGTAGATTTCAATCCCTCTAAATCATTCAGATTAACCGTAATAACCGATACACGCATATTTCCTCGTCCCTTATCTTTATTTCATTTCTTTATGCCACATATCCTTGAAGAGATACTTAACACTGTTTCTCAAAATCTTCCAATCCCTTGCTATCGGAGATTTATGCAGTGACATCTTTATTTTTAAATCCAGATCCGAAGTCTCCATAATCACAGCTTGGACAGCCGGACTTAATAATCGGTCTACCGTACGCTTACGCTCCATCGCCACCAATTTTGGTTCCGTTGCTGATATCCCATTATTATAAAAAACAGAAATCAGTTCATTTATACGCTCGTAATTCCTATTGTTGAATATCCATTCACTAAACAACAGTTCCCAATCCGACACAATTTTATTTTCTTCATTATACGGATGATCCGTTAAAAGACAAGTGTGGGTAAAAGTCGCAGGGTGCGACACAGAACGACGCAAAATAAAATCTATTGTCATTTTATAAGGTGACTTCATCACACGGCGCTCCCTTCCATAATCCACCATCGTATCTCCCGCATAGAAATCCGCTCCGCAGAGCCGGGGAAGCACCCGCTTCACCACATCTTTGTGCGCCAGCTCGTCACCGGAATTAATGAAGAGGCAATACTCTCCATGGGCCTGTGCCACACCCTTATTCATAGCGTTGTACACTCCTTTATCCGGTTCACTCACCCAATAGGCAAGCCGGTCTGCATGTGTTTGGATTACCTCCACGCTTCTGTCGGTGGAGGCTCCATCGACAACGATGTATTCAAAATCACGGCACGTCTGCCCGATGACGGAACGCATCGTACGTTCAAGCCCTTCGGCATTGTTTCGGTTAATGGTTATGATGGATAGCTTCATATCGTTTGTTTCTAAAATTAAAGTTTGACGGGTGGCAACACAGATTGGAAGTATTGTCTAAATTCCCGCTCATATACACTGAGATTGTATGTGTCGGCCACATAACGGGCACCAGCTCTGCTGCGACTGTCCCGTTCCTCATCCGACAAGCTTTCGGCCCACTCCACTCCCCGAGCCACAGCATCCAGGGTCAACTCGTCCAACGTGAAACCGTAGCATTCTATTCCATCAAATGCCGCATAGCGGGACACTATGGGAATAACACCTAACTTCATCATCGAAAGTACACCACCCGGACATCCTCCTTCCGAACAAGATGGATAGATTGTAAAGGCCGACCGCTCCACAATCTCACGAAAGGCCTCGGACTTCACATCCATCCAACCGTACAACCGGATGTTAGGCGTGAGCCGACCGGTATACACCGACAGCACATCCTTTTCCAGTGGACCGCCCACCACATGAAGCGTCAGATCCGGACGGGTCAGAAAATAATCTATCAGCAAGTCCGCTCCCTTCAGAATGCTACCGCCCGAGCCGAACCAGATAAAATCCCGACGTTGGGAATTGGGGGCCTCCACACAAATGTTATCTACTGTTGTGGATTGATGAATCAGTGTTATCTTGGAACGCAAATGCCCGGGATACGTCTCGATGGTGATCCGGCTGCCAATCTGCAGAATCCGGTCGGCCATTTCCTCTGCTTGTGTAGGCACGGGCATGCGTTGATAAGCCACCCGCAAACCATAGCGGGCATTAAACGCATCTACCCTCTTGCGAGTCATCCGCTCCTGATGCTGCCAATAGGCCGTGCAACCATAATATATCTTCAGGGCATGAGGATAGGCCGTTGCAGCTTTCTCAAACAACGGAGCTATGCCAAACACCGCACAACAGTTCAATCCTTCGGGCAATGTATCATTTCGGTAGTCAGACACATACACATTATAACCCATCTCGTTGAGCACATCCACCATCACACGTTGTTCCCTCATGTTCTGGTGCCCCAGCAAAGCCGTTTCATCAGTCAGATAAAGCGCATAGGGAATGTAGGAAATCAAGACATACGGTGCAGCAGAATCAACCTCCGACACAAAGACTGAAGCCGCAAGTCTTTTCTTTTGGTCTCTCCGCCCCAAACGACGACGGTTCCATTCCCGGATTTTACCAATAACATTCATTGAAGCCTATTCTGTATATACCACACCATTTCCAAGCGAAATCAATCCTTTAAGAATCCTGCATGTCAAACACTCGCATCCGATACACGCACTTTCTGCAAAGATAATAAAACAAATCTAAACAAAACCAAAAGGAACAGTCTTTTTATCCACAGATCGGGAAACGCGCTTTATTATTTTATGTAGAATCTATTGATAAACTCCACCACGGCCTTAGCCTCATCCATCGTCATCACCGGACTTATAGGCAACGACAGTTCCTGAGCATGGATTTGTTCGGATATCGGATAAGTCTGCTCATTCCACTCCCGGTAACATTCTTGTTTGTGAGGCGGAACGGGATAATGAATCAGTGTTTGCACGCCGCAAGCGGATAAATAAGCCTGCAACTCATCACGCCGATTACATAGTATAGGAAAGATATGATACACATTGGATTCCTCTACGGTACGACGAGGTAACCTGATATCGGGATGATTCAAATGAGTGTAATAATAAGTACCGATCCTCCTACGACATTCGTTGTCTGCATCCAGATATTTCAACTTCACATCAAGCACTGCGGCCTGTATTTCATCCAGACGGGAGTTACGCCCGCGGTACTTGAATATATATTTCTTATCGGATCCGTAATTGGCCAACGCACGAATAGTATCGGCTAACTCCTTATCATAGGTGGTAACCGCACCACCATCGCCCAACGCTCCAAGATTTTTCCCAGGATAGAAACTATGTCCGGCCGCATGTCCCAAAGATCCCGTGCGACGTCCCTCAAAGCAACATCCGTGAGCCTGTGCATTATCTTCTACCAACTTCAGATTATATTTCTCACAAAGTTCTCCGATACGCGACGTATAGGCACAACGTCCGTACAAATGAACAATCAGTATAGATCGTGTTCTTTCTGTTATTGCTTCCTCTATGCAGGTATCGTCTATTTGCAACGTATCAGCATCCGGTTCCACAAGTACAGGCTTTAACTCATTTTCTGTAAGAGCCAAAATCGAGGCTATATAAGTATTGGCCGGTACTATCACTTCATCTCCAGGCTTCATCACGCCCAATTCCATATAGGCTCTGTAAATCCAAATCAAAGCATCAAGTCCATTGGCACACCCCACAGCATAGCCTGTACCGATGTAACGGGCATAATCCTGTTCAAACATCTGATTTTGTTTGCCTTGCAAATACCACCCCGAACGAATGGTCTCCTGTACCGCTTGCTCTATTTCTTCACCATACTTTAACGTTACAGCTTGCAAATCAAGAAATTTTATCATAATGTGTTTCTATATTTACATTACCTGATTCCATCTTTATCTATCAAATAAACGCATCGTGGCCAGTTCATCATAAGACGTCTGCAGAATGGCCTGTCCGCGCCGGATGCGTTCTGCCGATGGGGAGGGCTGCTCTACAAGAGGCAAGCCGGACACGTAGTCGAAGACGGTGACACCAGTGGAATCGGCAAACAGGAAGCCGTTGCCATACGTGCTGTAGGCAAAAGGATAAGTGTAGGCCTGAGAGAAGACGTTGCGACTGTAGGGGAAATCATCGTGCGGGAGTCCCAACTGCGCCAGCACGGTAGCTGCCATATCGCTCTGGTTCATCAACGTATGCACCACCCGAGGCCGAGCGATGGCTCCTCCCGTCCAGAACATAGGCACATGGTAGAAACGGGGATCGGAATAAGACAGGTCGTGTAGGAAGCTATGGTCGGGCAGACACACCACCAGTAGATTGTCCCAGACCGGCGTCTGTCGCAAGCGTTCGATAAACCGCCCCACACAATCATCCGTATAAGCAAAGGCGTTCTCCCGCTCATCTGACAAACGATGATAGGGTACATCGAAGGGTTCGTGGCTGCTAAGCGACAAGTAGGCCGTGTGCCACGGTTTGCCGGACGGACGGCTCACAATCATGTCGTACAGCCGGGACAACGTTATGCTGTCGTTGGCTCCCCACTCACTGCTGTTGCGTTCCTCGGCGGTGAAATCCTTGTCACCCGTCACACGGGAATATCCCATGCTGTGAAGATAACTCTTCATATTGGTGAAATTCACATCGCCGCCATACAGGAAGTCGCTTTCATACCCCACCCGCCCCAGCGAACGGGCCAGCGAAGGCAGCAATGCACTCTTGGCCGGCATCTTCATCAGCGTAACGGTGGGGTAACTGATGTGACCGCTCAGTGTGCTCAACGTGCCGCGATCCGTGCGGAAACTGTTGGCATAGAAATTGTCGAAGAAAACGCTCTCACGAATCAGAGCGTTGATACGAGGCGACACCTCCGGATTTCCACCCAAGGCATCGATAAAAATTCCGCCGTATCCCTCCAGAATGAGCACAAGCACATTGGGGCGCTGCCGGACAAGCAGTGTGTCCGTCAAATCACCCGTCGTGGGATAGAGACCGACATGGAGAGACTCGCGCTCCGACTCCTCAAAATAGTTGAAACGGGCAGCAAAATCATCGGTTTTCAGGCTGGAAGACAGCAGACTGAAAGCCGGATTGACAGCCGCATGATTGAGAAACGGCACATCGCAATAGTAAGCATGCCCCACATTCATCGTCGATTCGCGCACACCGCCACGAATGCCCAGAAACATCAGTCCGCCGATGAGCAGAAACAAGGCACAACCACCCGAAAGTACGTTTTTTGATGCTGCATGGACAAACGAGTGCCTTGGCAACAACCGGATGGAAACCACCGACAGAGCGACAGTCAGTAACAGCATGACGACCACACGCATCACCACAAATCCGCCCGACACACTGGCCAGTGCCTGACGGGGAGAATCGATATAGGCAAACACCGTGGCATCGAGCTTGAATTTCCAGAAAGGATAGAGCGACATATCGACCACAAGAATAACGGCCAACAGGAGAGCCACTACACACACGTAGGCCGACAGCCACCGGCGGGGAATCAGCGAGGGCACTAACAGCGTGCTCCACGTCCACAAGAAAGGCGGGATGAGCAGATAGCACACCGTGGACACGTCCATCGAGAACCCGTTGCACACCACATCGGCCACATCGGCCAAAGTGAATGCGGAATCCGCCACCTCAACCATCCGGCAGTAAAGCATAAAGAACGGCTTGGCCAGGATGAACACAGCCATCCAAAGGACAAACAGACGGAACAACAGACCGATACGGGCTTTCATGAATCAGAGTTTTTGCATGTCGTGAAGATGCTTATAATAACCGTTGAGTGCGATGAGCGACTCGTGAGTGCCGCGCTCCACAATCTCCCCCTCGTGCATCACGCAGATTTCATCGGCATTCTTGATGGTGGACAAGCGGTGGGCAATGGCGATGGTGGTGCGCGATTTCATAAGACGCTCCAAAGCCTCCTGCACCAAACGCTCACTCTCGGTATCGAGAGCCGAGGTGGCCTCGTCGAGGATAAGGATGGGCGGGTTTTTGAGGATGGCACGGGCAATGCTCACACGCTGCCGCTGTCCGCCGGACAAGCGGCAACCGCGGTCACCGATATTCGTCTGATACCCCAACTCGCTCTCCATGATGAAATCGTGGGCGTTGGCTATCTTGGCCGCCTCAATCACCTGTTCCATGGTAGCATCTTCCACACCGAAGGCAATGTTGTTGAAGAACGTGTCGTTGAAGAGAATGGCTTCCTGATTAACGTTTCCGATTATGGCACGAAGACTCTTCACGCCATATTCCTTCACGTTGTGTCCGTCGATAAGAATAGCACCGTCCTTCACCTCATGGTAGCGCGGAAGCAGATCCACCAACGTAGACTTACCGGAACCGGACTGACCAACCAAAGCCACGGTCTGTCCCTTGCACACGGTCATACTCACGTCCTTGAGCACCGTGCGTGTGTCGTTGTAGCCGAATGTCACATGTCTGAACTCTATCTTGTCCTCCAACGTGTGCAGGGGAACGGGATTCACGGGTTCCTTGATGGGGTTGTCGGCTTTCAGAATCTTGTCGATACGTTCCATGGAAGCCAGCCCCTTGGGAATGTTATATCCGGCCTTCGAGAACTCCTTGAGAGGGTTGATGACACTGTAGAGTATCACCAGATAGAAGATAAAAGTGGGCGCGTCGATGGGCGAACTTTCCGAAAAAATAAGCGTGCCGCCGAACCACAGCACCAGCACAATGACGCACGTGCCCAGAAACTCGCTCACCGGATGGGCGGACGACTGCCGGATGGCCACCTTGCTGCTCGCGTCGCGAAACTCGTTGCAACACTGTTTAAAGCGCTCGCTCATCTTGTCCTCGGCAATGAAAGCCTTGATGATGCGCAGTCCGCCCAATGTCTCGTCCAACTGCGACATGGTTTCGCTCCACTTGTTTTGTGCCGTGAGCGACTGCGCCTTCAGCTTGCGACCGATGGTACCCATAATCCAACCCATGCCGGGGATAACAAGCAGGGTGAACAGGGTGAGTTGCCAACTGACGTAGGTGAGCGTGACAAAATACATGATAATGAGGATGGGATTCTTGATCAGCATATCCAGCGAACTGGTGATGGAGTTCTCCACCTCGGCCACGTCACCGCTCATGCGGGCGATGATATCGCCCTTGCGCTCGCCGGACATGAAAGCCAGCGGCAAACGGATTACCTTGTCATAGACCAGGATGCGGATATCACGCACAATGCCTGTGCGCAACGGTATCATCACGGCCGAAGAGGCGAAGTAACAACCGGTCTTAAGCATGGTGGAAAGAGCCAGAAAGAGCCCCATGAGGAGCAGTGTGGTGGCCTGTCCATAGTTGCTGATGAGCGTGGTGGTGTAGAAGTAGAGATTGTTGATGGTAATGTCCTTCAGCGAACCGGCCCCATCCCACGGCTGGAAGGTGTAAGCCTGTGTGTCCATACCGAAGAGCAGGTTGAGCATGGGCATCAGGGAAGCAAACGAGAATATATTCAGCACAGCCGACAGCAGATTGAGCGCGATGGCCATGGCCATATATTTACGATACGGCATGGCAAACCGTTTCAACACCCGCAAGAATTCCTTCATAAAGTAACGTTGTAAATTAAGTGTTAATAATCAAGGGACAAAAAGCCCGACTGTGCGGCATTCTGCCAGACACCATTGCCTTCCATCCATTTCTTTTGCCTGTCCAGCCTACTTCCGACCGAAATCGGCAGGGATTTCTCCCCAGCGCTCCGTCTCCCACTTGCACAGGGGAACCGCAACGCGATGAGCCTTGAGCCAATTCTCGCCCCGCTCTATCATGGCATACAATTCGGCCGTGCGCGGGGTGCGCTCCAACTTGGTTTTGCATTTCTTCTGCTTCACCCAGGCCAAAGCATTGCGGCTATCGGAGTAAACGGGCATCTTCACGCCCTTTTGCTCCATCAGCGCCAGCGCATGAACGATGGCCAGAAACTCACCGATGTTGTTGGTGCCATAGACAGGGCCGAAGTGAAACACGGTTTCCCCCGTGCGCAGATACACCCCCCGATACTCCATAGCCCCGGGATTGCCGCTACAGGCGGCATCCACAGCCAAGGCCTCCGACGGCACCTCGGGGGGCAGACACAGCATGCTGTCCTCGCGGGGCACAGCGGCAGAAGCCGGTGCGGTCTTTTCGGCCGGTGCCTTCTGCCCTATATATATATAAGGAGAAGACGCGTAGGCTTTTTCGGCCTCCTCACGGGTGGCGAACGACTTGTAGAGGGCGCCCTCCACACCGTTAATCTGCAGTTTGCACGCTGTCCAGTCGGTATACACTCCGGGGGTCACCCCGTTCCACACCACGTAGTATTTGCGCTTGCCCATCCGCCGGCCTGTGGATTACATGCGCTCGGGCACTTCGATGCCCAACAGCCCCATGGCCAGACGGATCACCTTGCTCACATTGGCTGACAGCACCAAGCGGAACAAGCGCTTGTCGGCGTCTTCCTCGCGCAGGATGCTATAGTCGTGATAGAACTGGTTGTATTCCTTCACCAGGTCGTAGCAGTAATTGGCGATACAACTGGGGTTGTAATCGTTGCCGGCCTGCTTCACCACCAGGGCGAAGTCGGCAAGCATCTGCACCAGCGATATTTCCTTCTCGCTCAGTTCGACTGAGACGGACAGCGTGTCGGGCACCTGCAGTCCGGCCTCGGCAGCCTTGCGCAGGATGGAACGGATGCGGGCGTAGGTATACTGGATAAAGGCACCGGTATTTCCGTTGAAGTCGATGCTCTCGGCCGGATTGAACAGCATGTTCTTGCGGGCATCCACCTTCAGGATGAAATATTTCAGTGCGCCCAATCCCACCACGCGAGCTATTTCGCTGGCTTCTTCCTCGGTGAGGTCGGTCAACTTGTTTATCTTGTCCTCGGACATCTTGCGGGCCGTGTCGATCATCTCGGCCACCAATTCGTCGGCATCCACCACCGTGCCCTCACGGCTCTTCATCTTGCCGTTGGGCAGTTCCACCATTCCGTAGGAGAAGTGAACCAAATCCTTACCCCATTCGAAGCCCAGTTTGTCGAGCAGGATGGAGAGCACCTGGAAGTGGTAGTTCTGTTCATTGCCCACCACGTAAATCATCTTGTCGATGGGGTAATCCTGGAAGCGGAGCTTGGCCGTACCGATATCCTGGGTCATATAGACGGATGTACCGTCCGAACGAAGCAGCAATTTTTCGTCCAGTCCCTCGCCGGTCAGGTCGGCCCACACGGAACCGTCCTCCTTGCGGAAGAAGAAGCCCTTTTCCAGTCCTTCCATCACCTTTTCCTTACCTTCCAGATAGGTGTCGGATTCGTAGTATATCTTGTCGAAGCCCACGCCGAGCGCCTTGTAGGTGACATCGAAACCGGCATACACCCACTCGTTCATCTTGCGCCACAGCGCACGCACCTCGGGGTCGCCCTGTTCCCACTTGACGAGCATCTCGCGAGCCTCCTTGATGAGCGGAGCCTCATTTTTGGCCTCCTCCTCGCTCATGCCCTTCGCCATCAACTCGTTAATCTGTTCCTTATAATGTTTGTCGAAAGCCACGTAGTAGTCGCCAATCAGATGGTCACCCTTGATGCCGGTGCTTTCGGGTGTGGCTCCGTTTCCATATTTCAGCCAGGCCAGCATACTCTTGCAGATGTGTATGCCACGGTCGTTCACGATATTGGTCTTCACCACCCGGTTACCGTTGGCCGCCATCACGTTGGCCAGCGCCCATCCCAGCAGGTTGTTGCGCACGTGTCCCAGGTGGAGGGGCTTGTTGGTGTTGGGCGATGAATATTCGATCATCACCAGCGGCGACTGTTCCGTCACAGGGACAAAGCCATAGTGATCATCGGCATGTATGTCGGCCAACAACGCCGTCCAAGCTGCAGCCGTTATCCTCAGATTGAGGAATCCCTTGATGACATTGAAGTCCGCCACCACCTCGGGCAAATGCTGCACAAGGTATTCACCCAACTGTTGCGCCGTGTCCTCGGGTTTCTTACGTGATATCTTTAAAAAGGGGAAAACAACCAGTGTGAGGTGTCCTTCAAACTCTTTCTTAGTCTTTTGCAATTGCACCAGGCTCTCCGGTACTTCCTGACCATACAAAGCTTTAACGCCGGCGATGACAGCCGAAACGATGGAGTTCTCTATCTTCATGTCCGTAAATAAAGTAATTACCGTGCAAAGGTAACTAAAAAAAGGGAAGCACTTGCATGCTCCCCTTCTTTTTCTACATTTAAATGAGGTATATCCTGTTGTTTACTGGATAGCATCATCCAACTCCGCGCCTGCCTTAAATTTCACAATTTTCTTGGCAGGAATAGCGATCTGTTCTTTGGTTCTGGGGTTGATACCGGTACGGCTCGGTCTGTCGGCCACAGCGAATGTACCGAAACCTACAAGTGCCACCTTATCGCCGTCTTTCAACGCGCTTGTTAATGTCGACATGAAAGCGTCCAAAGCTTTCTTGGCATCTGCCTTGCTCAGCTCTGCACTTTCAGCAATGGCATTGATCAAATCTGTTTTGTTCATAATATACTGATTAAATAGTGTATATATCATTGGCAAATTTAAAGATTCTCGTTAGAATAACAAATCAATTCTTAAAAAACTATCTGTTTTAATTAAAAAAAGATTGTTAACCGACATTTTTGCCCTCTTATTAGGGAATAAATCCGTATTTTTGTCCCGTAAAACGAAGTTAGAAACAAAAATATACGGCATCATGAGCTACCGCTTTACCAACTCCTACACCATGGGCACACCACCGGTGACAAAGAATCTCATCATTATTAATATACTGTTTTTCTTTGCCAGCATTGTGGCGGAACGATACGGCATCAGACTCGACGAGCACTTAGGCTTGCATTTCGCCTTGGCTTCCAACTTCAGAATATGGCAAGTGTTCACCTATATGTTCCTCCACGCCAACCTCCAGCACATCCTTTTCAATATGTTTGCCCTGTGGATGTTCGGACGTATCATTGAAAGCGCATGGGGGAGCCGACGCTTCCTCATCTATTATATGGTGTGCGGAGTGGGCGCAGGACTGATGCAGGAAGGAGCTCAATATCTAACTTATTTATACGAAGGACTCAACCATTACGAAGGTGTAAATCTGGATGGAGCCATAATAAGCATGACAAAATACTTGAACAGATGGACAACCGTAGGCGCCTCCGGTGCCGTCTATGGCATCCTTCTGGCCTTCGGCATGACGTTCCCCAACGAAAGCCTCTTCATCTTTCCCTTGCCGGTGCCCATCAAAGCCAAGTTTTTTGTAGTGGGCTATGCAGCCATCGAACTGTTTGCCGCCATATCCTCGTCCAACGATGGAGTGGCTCATTTGGCCCATTTGGGTGGTATGTTGTTCGGTCTGCTGCTCATTCTGCATTGGCGCAACAAAGGCAGAGGCGGCTACGGACGCCGGTCATCCGAAAGCATGGCAGACAAAATCAAGAATTTCTTCCATCGGTTCTCCGCACGTCCGCGTATGAGCGTCTATAGCAAAAACGAACGCAACAGCGACTACGAGTTCAACGCCCGCAAAAAGGAACGCACCGAAGAAATGGACCGCATCCTGGACAAAGTAAAGAAGTCGGGCTACACCAGCCTGACTGAGGAAGAGAAACGTAAACTCTTTGATGCCAGTCAACGCTGATGCTTTCTGCCCTCAAAAACATAGTGTTCCAACTGATTGCAGGCGCCAACATCATGACGGTGATCTTCCTGCTGATATGCTCCTACAGCCCGATCCTCAATCCGGCCGACTGGCCTCGCATGTCACTGTGGGGATTACTCTTTCCCATGTTTCTCACCATCACCCTCCTCTTTCTGGTCTTCTGGCTCATCTTCCATATCCGTTTTGTGTGGATTTCTCTGACCGGCCTAATTCTGAGCTACCCCGCCCTACGAGCCTATTGCCCGGTCAACTGGCCGGTCACGCCGCCAGTTGACGCAATCAAAATACTGACGTTCAACGTTCACGGATTTCACAACCAGCAGAGCGGAACCCGAGGAGACAGTCTGGTGCTGAACTATCTGATACGCAGCAAGGCTCACATCATTGCGCTGCAGGAAGCCGTCACCGGAGGCCGTCTGCCCAAGGATACACTGGACGCAACCCTCACCCGCCACGGCTACCACAGCCTGCGCATCGAGAGCGAGGAGATGCAACGCGAAATCTGCTATTCCAAATACCCCATCCTGTCGGCCGAACGCATCCGCTACACTTCCGAGACCAACGGCAGTGTGGCCTACCGCCTGCTGATAGACGGCGACACGGTGCTGCTGATCAACAACCACTTCGAGTCGTACAAGCTGACCCCCGACGACCGCGAGCAATACAAAGACATGATTAAGGAGCCCGAACGGGAGAAAGTGGAGAGCGGCGCACGCCTGCTCATCAGCAAGATGGGACGTGCCAGCGCCCTACGCGCCCCGGAAGTCGACTCCGTGATGAGCTACATACAGCGCAGCGGATGCCGGTCCGTCATCGTGTGCGGCGACTTCAACGACTCGCCCGTGTCCTACACCTACCACCGCCTGACGTCCCACCTCACCAGCGCCTACGAAGACTCGGGCAACGGCATCGGTGTGTCCTATAATCAGAAAGGATTTTACGTGCGTATAGACCACATCCTGTTCTCCGACAACTGGCGTTCCTATGCCACCCGCGTGGATAGGAGCATAGGCACATCCGACCATTATCCCCTGTATACCCACATCCAAAAACGCAAAAATTAAGCTAAATTCAAATTAATTTGGCCTTTTCCGCCTTCTCTCTGAAAAAAGTGCTATATTTGTGCCCTTGTTGCATATTCTGCATATCAAACAATAATATCAAAATAATTAAAAACAAAAATGCAAAACAAAGGATTTGTTAAGGTTTTCGCGGTATTGCTGACCCTTGTTTGCTTTTTCTATCTGTCGTTCACATACGCCACCTGGCGCTACGACAAAAAGATAGCCGAAGTGACAAGCACACAGGGCGAAGAGGCCGGACAACGCTATGCCGACTCGCTCATGAACGAGCGGGTATGGTTGGGTTCTTACACCCTCAAACAGTGTCGCGAAATGGAAATCGGCTTGGGCTTGGACCTGAAAGGCGGTATGAACGTGATCCTCGAAGTATCTGTGCCCGATGTGGTAAAGGCTTTGGCTGATCACAAGACTGACGCCCTCTTCAACCAGGCTATCGAAGAAGCTACCCAAGAGGCTCAGACGAGCCAGAGTGACTTTATCACCCTGTTTGTGAAACACTACAAGCAGTTGGCACCCAACGGCAATCTGGCCGAACTCTTCGCCACCCAGCAACTGAAGGGTCAGGTGACCACCAAGAGCACGGACGCCGAGGTTGAGCGCGTGTTGAGAAGCGAAGTGAAGGCTGCCATCGACAACTCGTTCAATGTGCTCCGCACCCGTATCGACCGCTTCGGTGTGGCTCAGCCCAACATTCAGGCCATCGAAGGCCAGATGGGGCGCATCATGGTGGAACTGCCGGGTATTAAGGAACCCGAGCGCGTGCGCAAGCTGTTGCAAGGCAGCGCCAACCTGGAGTTCTGGGAGACCTATGCCACACAGGAAGTAACTCCGTTCCTGCAGCAATTGGATGCCAAGTTGGCCAATGTGGATGCTGCAGAAAGCGTAGAGGCTGAGGAGAACGCCGAGGAGGCCGTTGCCGCAGCAGACTCTACCGAAGTGGCCGAAAAGGCTGACAGCGCCAAGACTTCTGTAGATGTAGCCGCTGCCATTAAGGCCAGCAAGGGACAGCCGACAGCCGATGCCACCGATGCCGCTGCCATGGAACAACTCTATAAGGAGCATCCCCTGCTCTCACGCCTGCAGCTGGTGCCGAACAACTACGGTTGCATCGTGGGTTACGCCGGCAAGCGCGACATGGCCGTTATCGACAGCCTGTTGCAGACCCCGGCCGCCAAGGAACTGCTGCCGCGCGACCTGAGCCTGAAGTGGGGCGTGAAAGCCGCCATGACCGGTTCGGCCGGCGAGATTTTCGAGTTGTACGCCATCCGCATCACCGAGCGCAACGGACGTGCTCCGCTGGAAGGTGATGTTATCGTGGAGGCCAAGGATGACTTCGACGACCACGGCCATCCCTGCGTGAGCATGACGATGAACACCGACGGCGCACGCCGCTGGGCAGCCCTCACCGGTGCAAACATCAACCGCAGCATCGCCATCGTACTGGACGACTACGTATACAGCGCCCCCAACGTGAACGGCGAAATCACCGGCGGACGCTCACAAATCACCGGTAGCTTCACTCCCGAAGATACCCGCGACCTGGCCAACGTGCTCAAGAGCGGTAAGATGCCGGCTCCCGCACACATCGTGGCCGATGAGTTCGTGGGTCCCACCTTGGGACAGGAGTCCATCAACCAGGGTATCATCTCCTTCATCGTGGCTTTCGTGCTGCTGATGTTCTACATGTGCGCCATCTACGGATTCAAGCCGGGCATGGTGGCCAACAGCGCCCTGATTGTCAACCTGATTTTCACGTTGGGTATCTTGGCTTCCTTCCAGGCAGCGCTCACCATGTCCGGTATCGCCGGTATGGTGCTCTCACTGGGTATGGCCGTAGACGCCAACGTGCTTATCTACGAACGCACGAAAGAAGAGTTGCGCGCAGGCAAGAGCGTGAAATCGGCCTTGGCTGACGGTTACTCCAACGCCTTCTCCGCCATCTTCGACTCCAACCTGACGTCTATCATCACCGGTATCATCCTGTTCAACTTCGGTACGGGTCCCATCCGCGGATTCGCCACCACGTTGATCATCGGTATCGTGGTGTCGTTCTTCACCGCAGTGTTCCTCACCCGTCTGGTTTACGACTTCTTCATGAGCCGCGACAAATGGTTGAACCTTACGTTCTCCACCGGTTTCTCCAAGAAGATGTTCCGCGACACCAGTTTCAACTTCATGGGCAGCTACAAGAAGTCGTTCGCCGCATTCGGCGCACTGGCTGTCATCAGCTTCGCATGCTGGGGCATCCGCGGCCTGAGCCAGAGCATCGACTTCACCGGTGGACGCAACTTCATGGTGGTGTTCGACAAGGAGGTTGAGCCCGAGACGGTAAGAGAACTTTTGGCCAACAGCTTCGAGGATGCCAACACACAGGTAATCGCCATCGGATCGGACAAGAAGACCCTGCGTATCTCCACCAACTACCGCATCACCGAGACCGGTACGGAGATTGACACAGAGATTGAGTCCAAGCTGTTCACAGCCTTGAAGGACGGCAAGTTGCTGTCCGACGATTTGGAACTGAGCACCTTCATCAACCGCGACGAGCGTGCCGGAGGTTCAATCATCAGTTCGCAGAAGGTGGGCCCCTCTATCGCTGAGAACATCACACGCGGTGCCTACATCTCCGTGGCATTGGCGCTGATTGCCATCTTCCTCTACATTCTGATTCGTTTCCGCAACGTAGCGTTCTCCGTAGGTTCGGTAGTGGCTCTGTGTGTAGACACCCTGCTCATCATCGGTGCATACGCCGCATGTTGGGGCTGGATCGGTTTCTCGCTCGAAATCGACCAGACGTTCATCGGTGCCATCCTGACGGCCATCGGTTACTCTATCAACGACAAGGTGGTGGTGTTCGACCGTATCCGCGAGTATCTGGGACTCTATCCCAAGCGTGATCGTCAGCAGTTGTTCAACGACTCTCTGAACACCACTTTGGCCCGTACACTGAACACCTCTATTTCCACCCTCATCGTGTTGGTCATCATCTTCGCTTTCGGTGGAAACAGCATCCGCAGCTTTGCCTTTGCCATGATGCTGGGTGTGGTATTCGGCACTCTGTCCTCCATCTTCCTGGCTGCTCCCGTGGCCTACCTGACCATGGGCAAGAAGATTAAGGAAGAAGAGGCTCAGCAGAACTAAGTCAACTTCCTTTGCTCATCCCAACGCGGATGACAGAGCAAGATACTCCCTCGGGAGGCAGACAACCAAACGGACGTCTGCCTCCCATTTTCGTATGACCTCCTCTCTGCCGTATGCGTACATAAGGTGCTACCGTATGCGTACGTAAGCCCACTATATACACGTACGTAAGGAGACTATATACACATACATAAGGAGACTACGTACACATCCGGCAGAACGCTTGATACGCGTGGAGCAATCGGAATGACACGCAAATCATCGTTCGTGCCCGCAACGGCACGTTTCGTACCTTCATTCCTTCGGCCTACAGCCCTCATTTCCTCACTTACCGACATAGCAAGTCCCCTCCTCTCCCCCCATTTTTTAAATCGTCCGAAAAATGCTTCAATGGTTCATACTGTCTGTGAATCAGAGAGAAAAGGTTCACTTTAAGGTTCACAAAGGTTCACGGATCTTTCTAATACTTTATTTACATAATTAAGGAAAATGTCATAGGATAATGTAGGAACACTTTTCAAAGCGTATACAATTAGTATACTGATAATCAACAGATAACACCTTTACTTATGCGGACGCTTTGAAAAGCCTCCCTACAGTGAACCCACCCAAATACCCGACATCACCGGCTTCCCAAGCCGCTTACCTGTGGCTTGACAAGCCGCTTACCTATGGCTCACCAAGCCGTAGGCCTATGGGAGGTTGCCCCGCAGGCCTATGGGACGTCATTCCGTAGGCCTGCGGTTACCCTATATGACAGGCCGGACATATTCCAATGTACAGATATAGTTAGCCGTGCAACCAATGAACCTTTTCTATCTGATTGTCAAAGACAAATGGTTCACTTCACGCACGATAACGAAGCGTTGTCCATTCATGAGGAATGAACCTTTTTTCCCTGATTATCAATCACAAATGGTTCACTTTCGGGAATATCGTCAACTCCGAGTGACGGTTGGTGAATGAAAAATGAACCTTTTCTCTCTGATTCACAGACAGTATGAACCATTGAAACATATTCCGCAACAAACAAAACTTAGGGGGAGGTACGCGGGTGAAGGTACCCCATACCAGTCCGCCACACCACAGGCACATTATTAAAAACTGTGTATTGTTAGTTATTCTAAGAAGTTTGCGCTATTTTTGTAATGTATATAACACAAGGAATAACAAAGATACACTATATGAGTTTCACTCGACTGGTCAGAACGGCATTCATTCCGCGGCAACGGAAACTGGAACTATATGCCACTCAGGCCGAAGCACTCCAGACGGAAGTGTTGCACACACTGCTGAGACAAGGCGAACAGACCGAATGGGGAAAGGAGCACAACCTGCACCCTTCACTCCACTGGGAACAGTTTGCCCGCCAGACTCCCGTCACCTCCTACGAAGAACTGAAAGGCTATATCGACCGCATGCGACAGGGCGAGAAGAATGTGCTGTGGCCGGGGCAGGTGCGCTGGTATGCCAAATCATCGGGCACCACCAATGATAAAAGCAAATTCATCCCTGTCAGCCGGCAGGGACTCAAAGATACACACTACGCCGGGGGCACGGACGCCGTGGCACTCTACCTGCAAAACAATCCCAAGAGCCGTCTGCTGGACGGACGGGCACTCATCCTGGGAGGCAGCCATGCACCCAACTACAACCTGCCCGGCAGCCTGGTGGGCGACCTCAGCGCCATCCTGATTGAAAACATCAATCCGCTGGTCAACCTCATCCGTGTGCCCAAAAAGGAGACAGCTCTGCTGAGCGACTTCGAGCAGAAGCGCGATCGCATCGCCCGCGAAGCCATGGGCAAGAATGTGACCAACCTGAGCGGCGTGCCCTCGTGGATGCTGTCGGTGCTGACCCGCGTGATGGAACTGTCCGGCAAGACACATCTGGAAGAGGTGTGGCCCAACCTGGAGGTGTTCTTCCACGGCGGCGTGGCCTTCACCCCCTATCGCGAGCAATACCACCGGCTTATCACCAGTCCGCACATGCACTACATGGAGACCTATAACGCCAGCGAGGGGTTCTTCGGACTGCAGAACGACCCGGCCGACCCGGCCATGATGCTGATGATAGACTACGGTGTGTTCTACGAGTTCATCCCCATGGACGAGATGGAGAAAGAGCATCCCGCCGTCGTGCCCCTGTGGGGCGTGGAGACCGGACGCAACTACGCCATGGTAATCACCACCAGCAGCGGACTGTGGCGCTACATGATTGGCGACACGGTGAAGTTCACTTCCACACGGCCGTATAAATTCATCATCACCGGACGCACCAAGTCGTTCATCAACGCCTTTGGCGAAGAACTGATTGTGGACAATGCGGAAAAAGGACTGCAAAGAGCCTGCGAAGCCACGGGAGCCAACGTGTTGGAATACACGGCCGCCCCTGTCTTTATGGATGCTAACGGCAAGTGCAGCCACCAATGGGTGATTGAGTTCAACCGCCGTCCGGACTCGTTGGAACACTTCACGGACGTTCTGGACAAGGCATTGCAGGAACTCAACTCCGACTACGAGGCCAAGCGCTACAAAGACATCACCCTGCAAAGGCCCCTGCTGGTGGAAGCCCGCACAGGACTGTTTAACGACTGGCTCAAAAGCAAAGGCAAACTGGGCGGACAGCATAAGGTGCCCCGCCTGAGCAACCAGCGCACGCATATCGACGAGCTCCTGGCCATGAACCCATAACGAAAAACATGCAGAAGAACAGAATCCACACCTGGCTCATCCTGGCTCTCACGCTCACCGCCGTGGCCTGCGCCAGCATAGGTACGCCCGACGGCGGACCGCGGGACTACACGCCGCCACGCGTGGTAAAGACCCAACCGGCCGACCGCTCCACGGACAATAAGACCCGAAAGATACGCATCTCGTTTGACGAATACATCAAGCTGGAGAAAGCCAGCGAAAAGGTGGTGGTGTCGCCCCCACAGATGGAGATGCCCAACATCAGCGCCGAGGGAAAACACATCCGCGTGGAACTGTTTGACAGCCTGCGCGCCGACATGACGTACACCATCGACTTCTCCGATGCCATCGTGGACAACAACGAGGGAAACGCCATGGGCAAGTACACCTACTCGTTCTCTACCGGAAAAAACATCGACACGCTGCAGGTGTCGGGCACGGTGCTCAACGCCGAGAATCTGGAACCGATAAAAGGCATCCTGGTGGGGCTCTACAGCAATCTGGCTGACAGCGCCTTCACCACCGAACCCATGCTCCGCGTGTCGCGCACCAACGGCAGCGGCAAGTTCACCATTCAGGGCGTGGCACCGGGCACCTACCGCATCTATGCCCTGCAGGAAGCCGACGGAAACTTCCGCTTCAATCAGAAGAGCGAAGTGATAGCGTTCGACACCCTGCACATCTCGCCCTCCTGCGGCCCCGATGTGCGCATGGACACCCTGTGGCGCGACTCGCTCCACTTCGACACGGTGAAGACCGTGCACTACACCCATTTCTATCCGGACGACATCGTGCTCAGAGCCTTCCTTGAAGACGGACAGGGACGCTACCTGCTGAAGAACGAGCGCCCTCTGCCCAACCGCTTCACCTTCTATTTCACTGCGCCCGACGACAGCCTGCCCGTCATCGAAGGCTTCAACTTCGATGCCTCCACCGCCTTCATCACCGAGGCCAACGAGCGGAAGGACACCATTACCTACTGGATACCGGACACAACGGTGGCCTATCTGGATACGCTCCACCTTGCCATCACTTATCGGGAAACGGACACACTGGGATGCCTCGTGACACGCTGCGACACGCTGGAACTCACCCCGAAAGTAAGCCGTGCCAAGCAGGAGAAGGAACGCCGCGACCGCATGGAACAATGGGAAAAAGAACAGAAAAAAGCGGCACGCAAGAACGGCAAACCCCTGGTGGCAACCGCCAATCCCTTCGAACACGACATCCTGAAATATCAGTTGAAGCCCACCGGCAGTATGGATCCCAACCAGAATGTGACATTCACCTTCAACGAACCGCTGGAACAGGCCGACACCACAGCCATTCACTTCTACATCAAGGTGGACACACTGTGGAACGAGGCGCCGTTTGTGTTCCGCCCCGTGGAGGGGCATTTGCGCAACTACCGGCTTTATGCCGAGTGGCGCCCCAACGAGACCTACCGGCTGGAAGTGGACAGCGCGGCATTCCGAAACATCTTCGGCGATGTGAACAACACCTCCAAGGTGGACTTTAAGGTTCGTTCGCTGGACGAATACAGCGCACTGTTTGTCAAACTGCTTTTGCCCGACACGGGAGCTGTGGTGCAACTGCTCAACAAATCGGACAAGGTGGTGAGCAGCGTGCGCGCCGTGGACAACCGCGCCGACTTCTACTACGTGAAGCCCGGCGAATACTACCTGCGCCTGTTTATCGACCGCAACGGCGACGGCGTGTGGAACACCGGAAGCTATGCCGACGGACAACAGCCCGAGGAGGTATTCTACTTCCCCCGACCGATGGTGCTGCGCGCCAAGTGGGAGGTGGAGCAGGACTGGGACGTGCGAGGCATCCCCCTGGTGAAACAGAAGCCGCCGGCCATCACCAAACAAAAGCCGGACAAAGAGAAGAAAACCGGACAACGCAACTCGAACAGATACTAAAGACCAACCGCCATGAAGAGAATCATCCTGCTGAGCATGATGCTCATCCAGTTCTGCACCGGGCAAGTCGGCCTACGTGCCCAGTGCACCAGTCCCAACACAGCCTTTCTCTCCGGAGAGACGCTGTCCTACGATTTGTACTTCAACTGGAAATTCATCTGGCTCAAAGCCGGGACGGCTGCCATGAACATCACCCGCACGGTGTATCAGGGCGAACCCGCCTACCGCTGCAACCTGACCACCCGGGGCAGCAAACGCGCCGACAAGTTCTTCATCATGCGCGACACGCTGGAGAGCATCGTCAGTGAGGAACTCTCGCCGCTCTACTATCGCAAGGGTGCTCTCGAAGGGAAACGCTATCACGTGGATCAGGCCTGGTACAGCTACCCCGACGGAGTGAGCCACATTCGCCAGCGCTATCTGAACCACCACGGCAACGTGAGCGAGCACCAGCGCCGCAGCAACGTGTGCATCTACGACATGCTGAGCATGATGCTACGCGCGCGTTCGTTCAACGGCGATGACTTCCGCGAAGGACAGAAAATCAACTTCCCCATGGCCGATGGCGGAAAGGTGGAGGAACAGACCCTTATCTACAGGGGCAAGAAAAACTTCAAGATGGAAAACGCCAAAGTCACCTACCGCTGTCTGGTGTTCTCCTTTGTGGAATACGAGAACAAAAAGGAAAAAGAGGTCATCACCTTCTACATCAGCGACGACGCCAACCATCTGCCCGTGCGACTGGACATGTATCTCAACTTCGGATGTGCCAAGGCCTTCCTCACCGGAACACGCGGCCTGCGCAACCCGCAGACAGCCATCATCAAATAGCCCCGGAGGAGTGCCGCCGAAGCATTCCTTTGAGAGGCCGCGCAACTCGAATCCGGTTCCTACTCCGCCGCCTGTCCGTCTTTATTCCGATGCGCCTGCGAGCGCACACGGCTCAAACTTTCGGGTGTCATGAGCAGATAGGAGGCTATGTCGTTCACCGAAGCCCGGCAGGCCACCGTAGGAAACTCACGCAGGAAACGCCCGTAGCGTTCGGTCACCGATTCGAAACGCCATGAATCCGCCTTGCGCTGATGAAGAATGAGGTTTTCCTCCAGAAAGCACCGCAACCAATCGGCCAGACCGGCATGGGCGCGTCCCGCATCCACCAGGCGACCGTAGGGCAACAGCCACAGCTCGCACGGTTCCAAAGCCTCCATCACCAGTGCCGAGGGTTTGCAGCGGAACACGCTCTCCACACAATAAGCAAACTGTCCCTCGATGGTGAAGTGCTCCGTTATCTCCCGCCCGTTCTTATAGTAATACTGACGCAACAAACCGCTACGCACAAAGACCAGATGACGGCACACCTGCCCCTCGCCCACCACGCGCTCGCGCTTCTTCACCCGCCGGCACTCGAGCAACGATGACAACACGCGCTCCTCTTCGGCTGTGACACGGCCGAAGAGAGCAGCCAGTTGGCGGGTTATAGTCTGAGTTTGGTCTTCCATGGTGAGGGGATTGCCGATACTGACGTGCCTGCCTGTCAACGGACGTCCGTGTTCGCAGGCACCAGTTTGTAGAGCTTATCGCTGGGACGAATCTTGCCCGGCACCTTGAAAGAGATGTGCATGCCCTTGAGGGCGGTGTCTATCGGACGGAGCTCGTAGCGGATTTCCTCGGCCGTGAGAAACATGGCCCCTGTGGTGGGTCCCGTGATGAGCAGCTTGTCGCCTACGTTCAGTTCGGAAGCCTCCACCACAAACTCGGCCACACCGATGTTGGAGAAATACTTCACGCCCTTGCCCACGTAGACCTTCTTCTCGGTGGCTGCCGAACCGTAGTTGCGCGTCCATTCGCCCAAGAACTGTCCCTGGTAATAACCGTCCCAGAAGCCCCGGTTGAACACGCGGGCCAACCGTTCGTCCCATTCGTCCTTACGCTCCTCGGTGAACGTACCGTCCAGCACGCTCTGGATGGCCTCGCGGTAGCAACTCACCACGGTGTGGACATATTCGGGGCCACGCGCACGCCCCTCAATCTTGAACACGCGTACACCGGCCTTCATCATCTGGTCGATGAAACGGATGGTCTTCAAGTCCTTGGGACTCATGATGTACTTGTTGTCCACCTCCAGTTCTATTCCCGTCTCGCGGTCGCGCACATCATAACTGCGGCGGCACAACTGCATGCAGGCTCCCCGGTTGGCCGAACGGCCGGTGTTGTTCAGGCTCAGATAACACTTACCGCTCACGGCCATGCACAACGCTCCGTGACAGAACATCTCGATGCGCACGGGCTGTCCCGAAGGACCGCAGATGTTCTCCTCCTCAATAGCCCGGTATATCCCGGCCACCTGCTGCATGTTCAACTCACGCGCCAGCACCACCACATCGGCAAAACGGGCATAGAAGCGGAGCGCCTCCACATTGCTGATGTTGAGTTGCGTGGACAGATGAACTTCCTGACCGATGCGGTTGCAATAATCCATCACGGAGATGTCCGATGCAATGACGGCCGACAAGCGCGCCTCGCGGGCTGCATCGAGAATCTCGCGCATCAGAGGCAAGTCCTCATCGTAGATAATAGTGTTTACGGTCAGGTAGCTCTTCACCCCCTTTTCGGCACAGGTCTCGGCCATCCGTTTCAGGTCGTTGATGGTGAACGTGCTGGCCGAATGCGCCCTCATGTTCAGATTCTCAATACCGAAATATATAGAGTCCGCTCCGGCCTGCAGGGCTGCCGCCAACGATTCGGGCGACCCCACGGGAGCCATTATCTCAAAGTCCTCTCTCTTCATAGTGTTGCTGATTATCGGGCACAAAGGTACAAAAAAAAGGACTCACCCCACACATCGGAAAGACGAAACCGGACGCTGCTCACCTGGAGTCGTCCCCGGAAGGCATGCACAGGCCGGCCAGGATGGTGAGGAAACCACACAGCACCACCACCGGCGCCACCCCGATGCGCCTCACACTGAATATATCGGGACAGAAGGCCTCGTCTGTCGTGCCTTCACCACACATCAACAGGAAACCGGACAGGAGGAGCACATAGCCCAATGCCAGCAGCCGGTAGTTGCGCTTGTCGTACAATGTCTTCATAAGCGTTTGTTCTTTTCTTAATGTTCCGTTAGTAACTTCTCGGCCAAAGCAGCCACCGCCTCCGCTTTTTCCTCCTCGCCGGCCTGCACCAGTTCTCTGTAAAGGATCAGCACGCAATGCTGGAGGTGGACGGCCATGCCACGGCTCTGATAGTCGAGCCACACCTCCCGGTGATCTATCCCGCCGAAACGGAACTTGTTCATCACATTGTCGTAGAGGCGATCCACATCGGTCGTCACACCGGTCTGCCGCGTGTCATACGGCACAATGCGTGAGGCCATCCCCTCGTTCACCAGATGATTGTTGAGGTCGAGATACTCATCTATGCGCAGGGTGTTGGCCACATACAAGGGGCGCTCCCAATTGCACTGACCGATCAGGTCGAGCAAGACGATACCTGTCTTGAGCAGGTAGTTGCGGTCGGTGAGACGGACCACCATCGTGTCGGGCAATTCGCCATCGGGAGGCAATGCCATGCCCGACCGCCGCACGGCTTCCCGATCCACCCGGAAATGTATCTCATCCGTGGGTATACAGCGCATCTCCTCATCGTCCGATGTGAGCCAGTAGCGCACGATATTGTCCCACTCCCACGGATCCTCGCCCACGGGACAGGAACCGGGATGCTCGGCATAGAGACGTTCTATTTCTTCCTTAATGCGCACCGGACGGCCGTCCGCCGTGTAGCGGACAACCGGATTTACGGCCACGGCATCGTTCACACCGTCGCGATAAGCAGACTTGGGCAACGACAAGGGCAGAGCGGGAGACCGGCGGACGGGGCGCCTCATCTGATCCACATACCAGGCACCGGTGAGATACATCAGGTTGCACACCCTCACGTCGGTGCGCACACCTTCCACCTCCACCCCATACCACAAAGGGAACGTCTCGTTGTCTCCATTGACAAAGATTACCGGATTTCCCTCGTCCTGCAACGAATGGAGGTAGTTCATCCCCATGTCGCGGCACACCTGCCGCCCGCTCCGGTCGTGGTCGTCCCACGTCTGACTCACCATCTGCAAGGGTACGGCCAGCGACAGCAACAGAGCTGCGGGCACAGCACGCGACGGGCGCATCAGACGCTGCAAGGCCGATGCCAAAGCCGCCATTCCCATGCCCACCCAGATGGAAAAGGCGTAGAACGAACCGGCGTAGGCATAGTCACGCTCGCGGGGTTCCAGGGGTTTCTGGTTCAGATAGAACACGATGGCCAGTCCGGTCATCAGAAAGAGCCACATCACCACAAAGCCCTGTTGCCGTCCACGTGAGCCACGCCCCGTCTGCCACATCACACCCAACAGCCCCAACACCAGCGGAAGGCCGTAGAACACGTTGCGACCGGCATCGGGTGCTGCTCCCTCGGATACAACCGCCCGGTCCCCCAAACGGAACCGGTCTATCGGGGAGATGCCCGTGAGCCAATTACCGTGTTCCGGTCCGCCCCGACCGGGCACATCGTCCTGCCTACCCACAAAATTCCACAAAAAGTACCTCCAATACATATACCCCACCTGATAGCTCAGGAAGAACCGCAGATTGTCCCATGCTGTGGGAATCACCACACTCCGTCTTTCCCCCGTAGGCTCATCGATATAGGTCACCGTCCGGCCTTTCATATCGCCCACCCACTGCCGATAGATTTCTGCATGGTCGGCCGAGTGCATACGGGGAAACCACACGCACGTCTCCGGTTGATAGAGCGGTTCCGCCTTGTTCCCGCACCGCAGATAGCGGGGTTCGCCCCCATTCTCGTCGGCATCGGCACGCCGATACACGGGTTCGCCTTCCTGCAGGGCATAAGTAATGTAGCCGCCATTCTGCCGGCGCAGGCGGGGCGAAGCGAAAGTGTGACCGTACAACAGGGGAACCGACCCGTATTGTTCACGCCCCAGGTAATCACGCAGGGCAAACGGATCCTCGGGCGACTGCTGATCCATGGGTGGATTGGCAGCCGAACGAATGAGAATGAGCGCATAAGAGGAATAGCCCGTGACCAGCATCAACAGACAGAAAGCCAACGTGCGCACCGCGCTCCACAGCGATTCCTGTCCGATGTGGCGCAACCGGCGGAAAAGCCACAGACCGGAGGCGGAAGCCAGCAGAGTGAAGACAACCGTTGCTATCCAGCCGCCCTGCAGGGTGACGCCCAACAACAGAGCGGCACACAACAGAGCCGCCGACAAGCGGCCGGCACTGCGGGCACGGCAACTCTCCACCACCAGCCACAGAAGAGCGGCCGACAACAGAACCGCATAAACGGCAATCCCCGCATTATAAGGCATGCCAAGCGCATTTACCGCCAGCAGTTCGAACTGTGCGGCCACCTTCATGATGCCCGGCACAATACCGTAAAGCACAACGGCGATTACCCCGAACGAGGCGGCCAATGCGAACATCACACCCCGTGGACGGGGACGGGCGGCCAAACGGTAATACATCACCAGAGCCACAGCCGGAATACATAGCAGGCCCAGCAGATGCACACCCACAGACAAACCGATGACATAAGCCAACAGCACAAGCCACCGTCCGCTACAAGCCTTGCAGGCCTCACTCTCCCACCGGAGTATCAGCCAGAATGTGACCGCCGTGAGGAAAGAGGAGAAAGCATATACCTCTGCCTCCACCGCCGAAAACCAAAAGGTATCAGTGAAGGCATACGTCAGTGCACCCGTGAATCCGCATCCCATCACCACAATCCGCCGCCACACACTGTCGACTCCTGGACACAGCCGGCCGGTGAGATGGGTAACCGTCCAGAAAAGAAACATGATGCAACCGCCACTCAGCAACGCGCTCATCACATTGATGCAATAGGCCACCTTGTCCGGCGAGGGCGCGAAATGGGAGAACAAATTGCCCAGCAGCATGAAAAAAGGCGCACCGGGCGGATGCCCCACCTCCAGGCGGGAAGCGGCAAGAATAAACTCGGGGCAATCCCAGAAACTGGCCGAAGGTTCGGCCGTAGTCACATACACAGCGGAAGCCACCACAAAGCAGATCCAGCCGCAAAGACGATTGAGCGTTTGATAACGTAGCATACTTTTGTCCTTTGGATTCGGAGGACAAAGGTAGGGGCTTCCGGCCGATGGCGAAAGAAACGGATGCGGACATTCGCCTGCCGTCAAAACACAGAATTACAAGTTTATTATCAGACCTTTAAATGACACGGCCTTCATTCAGCCATGCGGACATCACTCCTTTGCGCACTCTCTATCTTCTTCTGCAAACGGAATTTCGCCTTAGTGACCGAGCCCGGAGATATGCCTTCGAATATGGCCAGTTGTCCGGTGGAGAATCCCAACCGCATCAGCAGGTGGAGCCTCCGTTCCCGCTCCGTCAGTTCCGCCACTGCCGCCATCTCACCCCGATAACCGGGATAGAGGAACTCGGCAAACGAAGCTAACGCCTGCCATTCCTCTTCGGTTTTCACCGGACAATAGACCGGAGCCGACTTCATGCGACTGAGCAATGTGACCGCCCGCAAACTGTCGGCCGAGAGCAGCGCCGTCTCGCGCTCACGAAGCACGCGCTCCCGTCCGGAAATATCTGTCTCGCGCCGCATGTAGTAACGCAGTTCCTCGCGCAACTTCTCATTTTCCTCCACAGAGGCATGATTGTTTGCCAGCTCCTGTTGCAACTCACTGATGCGCTGCCGCCCTATAAAAAGTTCGGTCTGATGACCGGCCAATTCGCCACGGATGTCCTCCAACAAACGGTTGTACCAGCGCAGTTGTTTCTCTTTCCGCTCGGCTTCCTTCTGCTTGTGGCGGTAGGCCGCAAACCACACGGCCGACACCACAAACAGAAGGGCAAAGAGTCCGGCCCAGCGCTCAAGTGCCTCTACCCGCTGTTGCTCGGCCAGGCATAATGCTTTTTGCCTCCTGTATTTCGACTCCCAGTTCAGGATGCGCTCACGGTCGTGCAGAGTGGTGATAGAATCGGCATAATCCATCTCCACCGAGGCCGGCATCGCCTCATGGACATCCTCTGCATCCAACCCCATCCGCGCAGCAACCGCCCTACTTTGACGCCTGAAATAATCGGCCGTATCCGCGCGATGAAGCAAGGAGTAGTCGAGCGCCAACTTGCGCATGGACTCATACAGCAACCTGTCATCCGCCATGCGGCACGCCATATCGTATCCCTCGCGATGATGCACCACAGCTTTCTCGTACAATCCACAGCGGAACAGCAGATCGCCCAGACGCTGGCAGGCATTCACCCGTTGCACCGAATCCGGCCACTGCTCCAACAAGTCAAGAGCTTCCCAATAGCAAATCAGCGCCTGCCGGACATCCTTACGCTCTTCGCATAGGGCACCGTCGGTGAGCAAACTGTCCACCCGCGCATACAATGCCCCTTCGCCCGTCCCGCTTTCCGTACACGAGACAAAGCCCAAGGTAAACATCAACAAGTAGAGGTAAAACAAGCCACGCATGATATTCTGTTGTTAAGTCTGTTGATAAGCTACTATGTACCAACCCTGCAAATCTACAAATTATCCGACAAAAATGCAACACATCCACCGAAAATCATCCCTGCCACAGAGCCATCGCCCAACAGCTTGCACGTGTTGAGATACTTTCGTATCTTTGTGCATCCAATGTGAATCATCTCACTAACGTTAAAGATATGAAACCAGTTGTAAGCATCATCATGGGCAGCACCTCCGACCTGCCCGTCATGGAAAAAGCCGCACGCTTTTTCGATGAACTCCAGATTCCGTTTGAAATGAACGCCCTTTCGGCACACCGCACCCCGGCCGAAGTAGAGGACTTTGCCCGCAACGCAGCCTCACGCGGCCTGAAGGTCGTTATCGCCGGAGCCGGTATGGCTGCCGCATTGCCGGGAGTCATTGCCGCCGGCACCACACTGCCTGTCATCGGCGTGCCCATCAAAGGTATGCTCGACGGACTAGATGCCCTGCTGTCCATCGTCCAGATGCCCCCGGGTATCCCCGTGGCTACTGTGGGAGTGAACGGAGCACAGAATGCAGCCATCCTGGCCGCACAGATGCTGGCTGTGGCCGATGAAGAACTGGCAGCCCGACTGGCTGAATATAAGGAAGGGCTGAAAAACAAAATCGTGAAAGCCAACGCCGACCTGGCCGAAGTGAAGTATGCCTACAAGTGCAACTGAACTGTTTTACGACCCACAAAAGATACGAAGGCATGGACTTGTTCAACTATCTCCGCCGCTCCACCCGTGAGGTGAACATCGGCGGCACCCCCTTAGGGGGACAACATCCCATACGGGTGCAAAGCATGACCAACACCGTGACAATGGACACGGAGGCCTGTGTGGCACAGACTCTGCGCATCGCCGCGGCTGGAGGTGAATACGTGAGACTCACCACGCAGGGGGTGCGCGAAGCCGAGAACCTGAAGAATATCAATGCCGGAGTGCGCGGGGCCGGATGCGGCGTCCCCCTGGTGGCCGACGTGCATTTCAACCCGCGCGTGGCCGATGTGGCGGCACAGTATGCCGAAAAGGTACGCATCAACCCCGGCAACTACGTGGATGCCGCACGCACCTTCAAGCATCTGGAGTATACCGACGAGGAGTATGCCGACGAACTACGCAAGATAGAGGCACGCTTCGTACCCTTCCTGCGCATCTGCCGCGAGAACCACACAGCCATACGCATCGGCGTGAACCACGGTTCGCTGAGCGACCGTATCATGAGCCGATACGGTGACACACCGGAAGGCATTGTGGAAAGCTGCATGGAGTTCCTGCGCATCTGCGTGAAGGAAGACTTTCACAATGTGGTCATCTCCATCAAGGCCAGCAACACGGTGGTGATGGTACGCAGCGTCAGACTGCTGGCCTATGTGATGGAACAAGAAGGCATGCACTTCCCCCTCCATCTGGGCGTGACGGAAGCCGGCGACGGCGAAGACGGACGCATCAAGAGTGCCGTGGGAACAGGAGCCCTGCTGGCCGACGGACTGGGCGATACCATCCGCGTGTCGCTGAGCGAGGCTCCCGAAGCGGAAATACCCGTGGCCCGCAAGTTGCGCGACCATATCATACAGCGCGAGGGGCACATGCTGATTCCGGGTGATGCCGCTCCGGAATTTGACTACCTGCATCCCACACGCCGCCCCACACACGCCGTGGGCAACATCGGCGGAGACAACGTGCCTGTAGTAATAGCCGACCGCATGGATTTGCAGGCCGCCGGCACTTTGGGAGTGTTCCGTCCGCAGGCCGATTTTCAACCCGACTACATCTACTGCGGGCGCCATTTGCCGGAACCGGCACAACGTGAAAAGGCAGACTATATCGTAGATGCCGACCTCTGGACCGGCGAGGAAGGCACATGGCCGGCTTTCCCCCACAACATGCTGCCCATGCTGGGCTGCTGTCCGGCCAAGCGCAAGTTCCTCTTCCTGTGCTACGGCGCACTGACCGAAGAGGTGCGTGCCTGTCTGAAATACCACCCCGAGGTGGTGGTGGTGGCGCAAAGCAACCATGCCAATCGGCTGGGCGAGCACCGGGCACTCATCCATGAACTGTGGCGCGAAGGACTGCAGAACCCGGTCGTTGTGTTCCAACACTATGCCCACAGCGCCGAAGAACAGGAGGATTTCCAACTGGAAAGCGCCGCCGATATGGGCGCCTTGCTGTTTGACGGTCTGTGCGACGGCATATACCTCCACAACAACGGCACGCTCCCTCATGCGGCGACCGATGCTACGGCCTTCGGCATCCTGCAGGCTGCCCGCCTGCGCACCAGCAAAACAGAATACGTCTCGTGCCCCGGATGCGGACGCACGCTCTATGATCTGGAGGCTACCATAGCCCGCATCAAAACTGCCACAGCCCATCTCAAAGGATTGAAAATAGGCATCATGGGATGTATTGTCAACGGACCGGGCGAAATGGCTGACGCAGACTACGGCTATGTGGGAGCGGCGCGGGGCAAGGTGAGTCTCTACAAAGGGCAGGTATGCGTGGAGAAGAACATCCCGGCCGAGGAAGCCGTGGACAAGCTCCTTCAGTTGATACGCGCTAACGGTGACGACCCGAACGAAGCGTAGTTTTGATGCGGAAAGCATATGCTTTCCTGCAAAATTCACTACCTTTGTCCTTTAATAAGAACATAAATTAAAGAGAATATGGAACAGAAACTTATCATCTACAATACCCTGTCCCGCAAGAAGGAGGAATTCAAACCCATCACACCGGGACGAGCAGGCATGTATGTGTGCGGCCCCACCGTGTATGGGGATGCACACCTGGGACATGCCCGCCCGGCCATCACATTCGACCTGTTGTTCCGCTATCTGAAACACATCGGATATAAGGTGCGCTACGTGCGCAACATCACCGATGTGGGACATTTGGAACACGATGCCGACGAGGGTGAAGACAAGATTGCCAAGAAAGCACGGCTGGAGGAACTGGAGCCGATGGAGGTGGCACAGTATTTCACCAACCGCTTCCACCAGGCCATGGAGGCACTCAACGTGTTGCCCCCCAGCATAGAGCCGCATGCCACCGGCCACATCATCGAACAGATAGAACTGGTGAAGGAGATTTTGGACAACGGATATGCCTACGTGAGCGAGGGCAGTGTGTACTTCGATGTGGAAAAGTACAACAAGACGCACCACTATGGCAAACTCTCGGGCAGAAATCTGGAGGATGTCATCAACAACTCCCGGGCACTGGACGGCGTGGGCGAAAAGCACAACCAGGTGGACTTCGCCCTGTGGAAGTGCGCACAGCCCCAGCACATCATGCGCTGGCCCAGCCCCTGGAGCAATGGTTTCCCCGGCTGGCACTGCGAATGCACGGCCATGGGACGCAAGTATCTGGGCAACAAATTCGATATCCACGGCGGAGGCATGGACTTGGTATTCCCCCATCACGAGTGTGAAATCGCACAAGCCGTGGCCAGTCAAGGCTGCGAGATGGTGAACTATTGGATGCACAACAATATGATTACCATCAACGGACAGAAGATGGGCAAGAGTTTGGGTAACTTCATCACCCTGAGCCAGTTCTTCAGCGGAGATCACGAGAGCCTGACACAGGCCTACTCCCCCATGACCATCCGTTTCTTCATCCTGCAGGCTCACTACCGCAGCACGGTGGACTTCAGCAACGAAGCCCTGCAAGCCAGCGAAAAGGGACTGAGCCGACTGATGGAAGGCGTGAAGAACCTGCGTCATATCACCGCTTCTGCCAAAGGCAGCGTGGAAATGAGCTACGTGGACGAACTGCGCGAAAAATGCTATGCCGCCATGAACGACGATCTGAACTCGCCGATTGTCATCAGTCACCTGTTCGACGCTTGCCGTGTGATAAACACCATTGTGGACAAGAAAGCCACCATCAGTGCCGATGTATTGGAAGCTCTGCGAGAAGTGTTCTTCACATTCACATTCGATATTCTGGGACTGAAAGAAGAGACCGGCAGCAACAATGCCCGCGAGGAAGCCTTCGGCAAAGTGGTGGACATGCTGCTTGAACAGCGCCGCATCGCCAAGGAGAATAAAGACTGGGCCACCAGCGACCGTATCCGCAACGAACTGACGGCACTGGGATTTGAAGTAAAGGATACCAAAGACGGTTTTTCATGGTCGCTCAATAAGTAAACGAATACACAGCGAACAGTTATCTACAACCCACCGCATACAGAAATCGCCCGTCTCCATACCGGAAGCGGGCGATTTGCTGTATATACAATGCCGTTTACTTAGGTTGCTTGCCGATGTAGGCCAGAATACCACCGTCTACATACAGCACCAATCCGTTGACAAAGTTGGAGGCATCGGAAGCCAAGAAGACTGCCGGACCCTGCAAGTCTTCGGGTGTACCCCAGCGGGCTGCGGGAGTCTTGGCCACAATGAAACTGTCGAAGGGATGACGGCTGCCATCGGGCTGACGCTCACGCAATGGAGCTGTCTGAGGCGTAGCAATATAGCCCGGACCGATACCATTGCACTGGATATTGTATTCGCCATACTCCGAACAGATGTTGCGGGTGAGCATCTTCAGTCCCCCCTTGGCAGCAGCGTAGGCAGAAACCGTCTCACGTCCCAACTCGGACATCATGGAACAGATATTGATAATCTTGCCATGCCCCTTCTTTATCATAGAAGGAATAACCGCCTTCGACACGATGAACGGACCGTTGAGGTCGATGTCAATCACCTGACGGAATTCGGCTGCCGTCATCTCGTGCATGGGAATACGCTTGATGATACCGGCATTGTTTACCAAGATATCAATAACACCCACTTCTTTCTCTATACGGGCAACCATGTCGTTGACAGCCTCCTCGTTGGTCACGTCACACACATAACCGTGGGCTTCGATGCCCAATTCCTTATAAGCGGCCAAACCTTTGTCCACCAATTCCTGCTTGATGTCGTTGAAAACGATTGTAGCACCACACTGTGCGTAAGCCGTGGCAATACCGAAACCGATACCGTAGGAAGCACCGGTGACCAAAGCCACTTTCCCCTCGAGGGAGAAGTTCTGCAAAAAGTTCTTTTCCATTGTGTTTTATTTTAAAAGGTTGTTTGTACGTGTGTTGTCTGGTCAAATCCAGCTCCTGTACAGAGCCGCCTGACATAGAGGCAAAGGTAACAAAAAGAAAAATAAGTGCACAGTCTTTCCTTCACTTATTTTTAAGTTCACCTCATCGCAGACAGAATACAAGAGGAGCATCAGTTGTCCTTGGGGCGGGCATCCAACCGGGCCTCCACCACATTAATTACATAGTCGCCCAGCTTTTCACACTCGTTGATCAGTTCCATATAAAGCGTACCCATCTGATAACTGTATTCGCGATGATTCACATCCATAAAGTTGAGCATGCGCAACTGTTTACGGAAGTTGTTGATCTCTTGTTCTATATAGAAAGAAGCCGGAGCTGCGGAAGGAATGTTGCGGCTACCAATCACGCGCTTCATTTCTTCAAGAGCCTGTTCCACCAATTGGAACATCTGATGAAGATGCTCTTTCTGCTTAGCGGTGAAGAACGCCTTACCCTGGTATTTACGTCCGATGGTGCGTGCCAGATGATAGCAACTATCGCCGATACTTTCTATTTCAGACACCTCACGGAGCATGGATCGTATCTGCGTCTTGGTGTCCGAACTCAGCCGGTCGTCGCTCACCTCATTGAGATAATGTACAATCTCCACCTCCATCTCATCGGTCACTTGCTCGTAGCGCTGCACACGTTCATAAAGTTGTTTGAATTCCATAGAGCGTTCGGTGTTTAGCAGATATCTCACGGTGGTGAACATACGACACACGGTATCCGCATAATTGGTGATTTCCTTCTGAGCCTCCAATACTGAGAGTTCCGGCGTGGTGAGCAACCCGCAAGTGATGTAGCGCAATTCACCGTCTTCGTCTTCCCCTTCAGCATCTTTGGGGATAAATCTCTCGGACAGACGCTCCAAAGGTTTCACCAACCCTATGAAGATGGCTACGTTACACAGGTTGAAACAGGTATGGAAAGCCGCCAGCACATAGGCCAAGTTTACATGTCCAGGCGCCCCGGGCTGCGGATCGTAGTCAAAGAGGGGTATCATGACATCCACGAAATAAGGGAACAGACCGAATGCCCATACCACACCGAATAGATTGAAGATGAACTGCGCCAAGGCCGTCCGGCGAGCCTGAAGCCCGGCATGGACAGCCGCACGAGCGGTGATGACAGCCCTCCCGATGTTCTCACCCATCACCAAAGCCACACCGGCATATACCGACAAGACACCCACCGAACAAAATACCATAGATGCCGCCATCAATGCTCCGGACGACCGGATAAGCATGGTGAGAGCGGCTCCCACCAACAGACATATCAAATAGAAGCCAAACTGATTTCCCTCGGACGTACACCATCCGCCAAAACATTCCATCCGGTCCAAATGCATCTCACCGGCAGTGTGATAGAGCGCACCAAGCCACAGAAAGATGAAACACATGCCAAAAAGCGCCTCCCCCTGCGAACGATGGTTGCGAGAGTAGATCAAGCACAAGGCCGGAATGAACAGCGGATAGATGTAGTCGCTCAGCGAGAAGTTGAACTCAGCAGCCATAATCCAGGCGATGAGCGTGTTGCCCACACTCGCTCCCATGATGACGGACAGTCCCTGCACAAACGACAACATGCCGGCATGGATGAAACTGATGCTCATCACAGAGGTGGAAGTGGACGAAAGCACGATGCCGGAGACAAGCGCACCGGTCAGCATAGACGTAAAACGGTTGGTGGTGAGCGCATCCAATATATGACGCAGTTGGCTACCCGCCATTTTCTGCAGTGCCTCACTTGTCAACTTCATCCCATACATCAGCAATCCGAGACACCCGATAAATTTAAAAAGTAACAAAACCTCCATCCGTTCAGTTTTTTTAATAAGCAATATTCTTTCCTACCGCAACAAATCCGTACCTTACAGACCGTAATGAAACAAATTGCCTATCAAGTATGAAGAACGAATTGCAAATACGATGCAAAAATAATCAAAAAAAGATAAATCTTCCCATCGGAAGTACACTTTATGACGCTTATCAGGCTCTTAACCTGAAAATGACTTATGAACCGGTAAGCGCACGAGTCAATAACAAAGTGGAAGGACTTCATTACCGATGCTACAACAATAAAGATGTGGAGTTTCTTGATGTCACCTCGGCCTCCGGCATGCGCACCTACACACGCTCACTCTTTTTCGTACTGGTGAAAGCGGTAGAGGAACTTTTTCCCGGCAGCCTGCTGCGCATTCAGACACCGGTGTCGCGGGGATATTATTGCCAACTGCGCATCGGACGCCCCGTAGAGCAGACAGATGTGGTACAGATACGCGAGAGAATGCGCTCCATCGTAGATGCCGACATGCCCTTCCGACGGATACAATGCCCCACAGAGGAGGCCATTGCCATGTTCCGCTCACGGGGGATGGAGAGCAAAGCGCGCCTGCTGGAGAGTTCCGGCTCTATCTATACCTTTTATTATAAACTGGGAGAAACCGTCGATTACTTCTACGGTTCACTGCTACCCTCCACCGGCGGACTGAAAGTGTTCGATCTGGTGAAGTATTACGATGGACTTCTGCTCCGCGTTCCCGCCCGACAGGATCCCACCCGTCTGGACGAAATGGTACGCCAGGACAAGATGCTGGAGATATTCCGCGAGCATCACCAGTGGCAGGATATCTTAGGTGTGTCCACCGTGGGCGACTTCAACGTGGCCTGCCAGGCCGGACTGGCCACCCAACTTATCAATGTGTCCGAGGCATTGCAGGAAAAGAAGATTGTGTCCATCGCTGAGGAGATACACGCACGCCCCGATGTGAAAATCGTGCTCATCGCCGGTCCGTCATCAAGCGGCAAGACCACATTCAGCAAACGGCTGGCCATCCAGTTGCTCACCTGCGGACTGAAGCCCTATCCCGTTTCGCTCGACGATTATTTTGTAAACCGCGAAGACACACCGCGGGACGAGAACGGCGAATACGACTTCGAGTCGATACACGCACTCGACATACCTTTTTTCAACGACCAACTGAAAGCACTCTTGGCCGGAGAGGAAGTAGAGTTGCCACGTTTTAACTTCCAGACCGGACAGCGGGAAGCCAGCGGCAAACACTTGAGGATAGACAACGGAACCATCCTGATACTGGAAGGCATACACGCCTTGAATCCGGCACTTACGCCTCACATCCCCGCCCCAAACAAATTCAAGGTGTATGTGTCGGCACTCACCACCATCCTGTTGGACGACCACAACTACATCCCCACCACCGACAACCGCCTGTTGCGCCGCATCATCCGCGACTACAAATATCGCGGCTACTCGGCACTTGACACCATACGCCGCTGGCCCAGCGTTCGTACGGGAGAGGACAAATGGATTTTCCCTTATCAGGAAGAAGCCGACATGATGTTCAACAGCGCCTTGCTGTTTGAATTGGCCGTATTGCGCAACGAAGCCCTACCCGTGCTGGAACAGGTGCCCGAACGCGCTCCGGAATATTCCGAAGCATACAGACTGAGCAAGTTCCTGCGTTATTTCGTTCCCTTGCGCAGCAAGGAAATCCCTCCCACCTCACTGTTGAGAGAGTTCCTGGGAGGCAGCTCATTTGAATATTAAACAAGATCACAGCCCAACGTATGAACAACAAGTATCTATCCTTGACCTGCATCAGTGCCTCCCTTATGAGCACAGTATCCGCCCAAACATCCCCATTGAACGGCGACATACACAAATCTTCGCACCGCCCCAACGTCATCCTGCTGGTAGCTGATGATCTGGGATACGGAGATCTGGAATGCTATGGAGCAAAAAATATCAGAACACCTCATGTGAACAAACTGGCCCGACAGGGTATACGCTTCACCAATTGTCACGCCACCGCCGCCACTTCCACTCCCTCGCGCTACGGACTGCTGACCGGAGAATACGCTTGGCGCCGACCGGACACGGACGTTGCCGCCGGCAATGCGGCCTCCATCATCCACCCGGACCAATACACCATAGCCGACCTGTTCCATGATGCCGGATACTACACCGGCGCTATAGGTAAGTGGCATCTGGGACTGGGAGAGAAAACCGGAGAACAAGACTGGAACGGCAAACTGACCCACACTCCACGCGACCTGGGCTTCGACTATCACTACATACAAGCCGCCACAGCCGACCGCGTGCCTTGTGTCTATCTGGAACAAGACACCGTGGCCAATTATGACCCCACAGCACCGATATCAGTGAGCTATCGCACCAATTTTGAAGGTGAACCTACCGGAGCCTCAAACCCCGGAATGCTGAAACTCATGTACAGTCACGGACATAATCATTCGATAGTGGACAGTATCTCGCGTATCGGATTTATGAAAGGAGGAGGCACCGCCCTGTGGAAGGACGAGAACATCGCCGATTCAATCGTGGAGCATTCCATACGGTTTATCAACGACCATAAAGACGAACCGTTCTTCCTTTACTTGGCCACCAACGATGTACACGTGCCACGGTGGCCGCATCAACGCTTCAGGGGCAAGAATGCCATGGGGCTGCGCGGAGATGCCATTGCACAGTTTGACTGGACTGTGGGGCAGGTGATGAATGCCCTCCGGAAAGCCGGTATAGAGGACAACACGCTTGTTATCCTGACGAGTGACAACGGCCCGGTGCTTGACGACGGATATGCCGACCAAGCCGAAGAACTCGTGAACGGGCATAGTCCCACCGGCGGACTGAGGGGATTCAAATATTCAGGATATGAGGGCGGAACCATGGTGCCCTTCATCGTGCGCTGGCCCAAAGGAATAAAAGCATCCAAGGTGCCTAACGGAACGTTACTCAGCCATATAGACTTATTTGCCTCGCTCGGCACACTTCTTTCCACCCAGTGGCCGGAAGAGGCCGCACCGGACAGCCGCAACCAACTGAATCAGATGCTGGGCACTTCCCATGAGCACAGACCGTGGGTTTCGGAATTATCATCCACCCGCGTGATTTGCGTACGCAACAACGAATGGAAGTATATCCCGGCCAACAACAAGATGACAAAAATCAACTGGGGGCCTGACATCGAGACCGGTAACCTACCGGTCGACCAACTTTACAACATGCTGACCGACCCGGCCGAAACCACCAATCTGGCAACCGATCGCCCCGATGTGGTGGAACGGATGAAAGAACTGCATAGACAGGCCACTGCCATACGCAAATAATGGTTTGCAACCGGATTGCAGAAGAAAAACATTTCCTTTGTCACATAAATATCAACGACTTATTGAAGAAATGAAAGAGGAAGACAGAATCACACAACGCCTGGAGCAACGGGACGTAAAGCCCACGGCATTGCGTCTGCTCATATACCGTACCCTGGAACAATCCAATCAAGCTCTTTCACTTATTGAACTGGAAGAACGGTTGGAGACGGTGGACCGCTCCACCATATTCCGGACCCTGACCGTCTTTCTGTCCCATCATCTGGTACATGGTATCGAAGACGGCAGCGGATCTGTACGTTATGAGATATGCCAAGGCGACTGCGCCTGTACTGTAGAAGACATGCACGCACACTTCTATTGCGAGCAATGTCACCGTACGTTCTGTTTCCGGCAAACCGGCATACCGGCCATCAGTCTGCCGGACGGTTTCGTGATGCAAGGCGTCAATTACGTGGTGAAAGGCCTTTGCCCGGACTGTGCCCGCAAGCAATAGGCCTATCTTCTGCGTATGCATCCATCGGAAGATATAACAAGAGGTGTTGCGGGAAAGTCGGTTTTTGTAAGGTCACGCATCTCATGCGCGGCTCTGTGATGGATATCTACCCGAGGGCCTTTTCCCCTCACTTGAATAAAGGAATGGATTCTGCCCTCCACAAAACACCCCATACTGTCGGTAGTGACAGTCAGCACCGGAGCATAACCCGATTTCCCGACCAGATTCACCCGATACGGCGTACAGAAATTGCCCAAGCTATAAGCTATCAATCTATTGGAATACAATTCTACGGCTCGCACCACGTGCGGGCCGTGCCCGTATACAATATCAGCTCCTGCATCCACACAAGCATGCGCAAACGCTACTACGTCACCACGCTTCTCCCCGAAGCACTCTTCCATCCCATGGGGAACGTGACTAAACCTCACCCCCTCTCCTCCGCCATGAAACGATACCACCACCAATTGGCAACGACGCTTCAGTTCGGAAACCGTACGTCTCGCCTCATCCAGATTCATAATGCTCAATGTCCCCTTGCTGTGTCCGAATGCACAAAAGCCCACGCTCATTCCTTCACGCTCAATCACCGCACTCTCGCAGACACCGCGCAATCCGGCAAAACGGATGCCTGCCTTCCGCAATGTCTCCCGGGTGGAAACCAATCCCTCCTCCCCGAAATCGTTCACATGATTATTGGCCACACTGAGAAAGTCGTATCCGGCCTCCACCAAATTATTCACATAGTCGGGTGGAGTACGGAAAGCATAGCACAAAGCCGGATTCCGACATTCTTTCACCTGTCCTCCTTCAGCCAATAACGTACCCTCCAGATTTCCGGCTGTGAAGTCTGCCTCCCGCAGGACCGGAAGCGGAGCCTGAAACAATTCGCGTCCATCGGATGGAGGCAGATGACTTCCCGTCAACGAGTCGGGATAGGTTGTGCCCTGCATGATGTCTCCAGTGAAAGCAAACGTCCATGACTTCTTCTGTCCTAAGACAGAAGAAGCGATCCCCAGAAACACATAAACAAAACAGAGCCTCAACACGAGACTCTGTTTGTTAATCTGTAATAATACGTCGTGCACTGACATATCGCTTCACGTAATAAGTCATGTCCGGATAGGTGTCTACAATGACTCCCCGCCGACTGGCATGAATGAAATTGAAACGCGTACCGGTGCTGTCCACATCGGTCACGATGCCCACATGATTGATACGAGTCTTCTTGCCCGGATTTGCAAAGAATACCAGATCTCCCTTCTGCAAATCCTTAATAGCCACCTTGTGTCCCTCGCGGAACTGGTCACGCGAGGAGCGACCAATCTTGATGCCCTCCTGACCATATACAAAACTGGTAAAACCGGAACAATCGAAAGCATGAGGCCCTTGACGACCTGTCTGATAACGAGTCCCCAAATATTTCATCGCAGTGAGGACAATGCTGTCTCCCAACTGACAAAGAGGGGCTATCTGTATGGTATCTATCTCCTGATTTTCTGCTGTCACCGGCTGGGAGGCCGCCGTCTCCACACGGTCCGGATAATTGGCCGCGTTAACGGCTGTACAAAGCATCAGAAGCACTAATAATTTCTTATACATGAGCGTTTGATTGATTGCAGATTTACGGTATCGGTTTGAAAACCGCTGCAAAGGTACAAAAAAACAACGAACCGGCCAAACTTATCTCATTTGAGTATCTGCACATTACAAATTCCATCTGGTATAATGCCGGTAACAGAATGATTTTGTTACCGGCATTACACAGGCATCAGCGCCGGACAAACCATCGGTGATAGAGACTGCGCGATAGATAATAAACCGCCACAGAAGAGAGACATCCGGCAATGGCATCAATGAGATAATGAGCTTGAATATAGACCGTGGCACAACAGAGTAACAGACAGAATGGCAACAAACAGAGAGCCAGCCGGCGGGACGTGCGGAAAGCCAGTATCATAAGCACCATGGTCACACCTATGTGTGAACTGGGGAAAGCCGCCGTGGGACGTTCACCCATGTTTTGTGCACCGGCCACCAACTTATAAAAGAACCCATCCGCATACCCCGGCGCAGGAAGCATCTCGGTGTGGTCGGCAAAATAAGTTCCCAAGGAAGGAAAGTTACCTGCTGCCACGTTGTCCATTCCGATAGCCTGAAAGTAAAACTGCGGGCCAGCCACCGGCACAAATATATAGATAAGATAATAAATGAAAAAAGAACACATTACGATGAAAGACGCTTCTTCATAACGTGGATAGCGGCACAGAAAATAGAACAGCATCACCACCAGAATCATAGGATAATACGAAAAGTACCCCAAATTGAAAGCCTCGCTGAAAATGACTCCGGGCAATGCCTGACTGAACCACACGGACGGTTGACCACCGAACAATTCTTGCTCCCAGCTGGCAAACTTCCAGTCGAGATTGTCGAACACCCTGTTGAACTCATAGGTCTCCGGATACCAATAATTGAGCAAACCCATCTGCACCGTAATACGGGCAAAACGCAACAAGCGGCAAGGCCAGGCACGATAAACAGCCCACAGAGCACCGGTAGCCAAGAGGATCTGAAAACGGTCCAGCAACATCTGAACCGGATGGTCAAGGCGTGTCCACAATACCAACGTAAGCACTGCAGTGAAAAGAGCGTAACCGATACAGAGTTTCTCTATGGCCAGAAGCCCTCGACGTTGTTCACCGGCAGCCTCCTGCCCGAATATGTCAGCTAAGGATTGTATCATAACCATCCCTCCTTGATATACCAGGATACAGTCTCGGCCACACCACGCTCCAAAGGATAATGCGGTTCATATCCCAATTCACGCCGGGCCGGTTCAATATCACACTGCCAGTTGCGCTGACTCAGGATGTGATATTTATCACCATTGAGCGTCCCCACGCGCCCCAACATCCGATTGATTACCTCACTGACCGCACATACGGCACGCAGGAACCACAAAGGAGCCTTGATATGAAGCACGAATGGATGGCCCAGCTCCTGCTGCAACAAATCACTGAATCTGCGACTATTATACACCTGACCGTCGCTGATGAAATAGGCCTTTCCCACCCGGCCGCGCTCCAATGCGCTGTAGGCCGCCTGCACCAAATCGCGCACATACACAAAAGTGATTTCCTGCGGACGGAACCCCACGGCAAAATCGGTATGCTGCTTGATGCTTTGTGCCATCAGGAAATAATCCTTCTCACGCGGACCATACACACCCGTCGGACGAAGGATGACACAAGGAAATTCCTTCATGGACAACAACTGCTGCTCGGCCCGTAACTTGCTTTCTCCGTAAACCGTATTGGGCTGGGGCGTATCAGCATCCGTAATGGGGGCATAAATCCACGGATTGTCGTCCGTAGCCCGACGCACCGCCTGCTCACGGATAGCACCGAACACGCTGAGCGAACTGATAAAGACAAAGCGGACCGGCACCATGTCAAGCGCCACAAGCGCCTGGGCCAAATGCACGGTACCGTCAGTATTGGTACGGAAGAAGTCATCGCGATGCAGACACTTGGTGGCTCCGGCGGCATGAATAATGTAATCCCATCCACCGAATTCCTCCTTATATCCGGCCAACTGGCTGTGCAACACCTCGGGATGCTCCAAGTCCAGTTCGGCAAAACGTATGCGATCGTCCGTCAGATAACGCTTACTGCTGGAACGACGCATACCGGCCCACACCTGCCAACCTCTGTTCAAAGCCTCCTCAACCAGAAAACTGCCAATAAAGCCGCTGGCTCCGGTCACTAATATTTTCATACTGTCTTATACTGTTTTTTTCAATTATACTGTGGCAGTCACCGACGGTTCGGCAACAGGCGCCACATATTTCCCATTTTCCTTCATCGGCTCCACATGGATACCCACATGGGTATGCACTCCATATCGTTGGCGAAGCGCGCGCTCGATGCGCGAGGCCCGGTCGTGCGCTTCAAAGAGTGTCTGCCGCCCGTCCATTCTCACATGCATCTCGATGGCATAATGATTGCCTATGCGGCGCGTCCGCAGATTGTGCATCCCGCACACACCTGGCTCAGCACAGACAAGAGCCTCTATCTCGTCCTCCACTTCGTCCGGCAACGAAGATTCGGTGAGTTCCGCCACACTGGAACGCAACAATCCCACAGCCACCTTAATGACCAGCAGACTCACCACCACGGCCGCCAGCGGATCAAGCACACTCCAACCGGCGCCCAACCAAATGGCTCCTCCTATACCCAATGCCGTCCCCACAGAAGAAAGTGCATCACTGCGGTGATGCCAGGCATTGGCCACCACGGCTTGCGACTGCAACCGGCGACCGGCACGTTCGGTAAACCGATAAATGCCCTCTTTCAGCACCACCGACACCAAAGCAGCCCACAAGGCCACCATCTGCGGACGCGGAATCGACCGCCCATGAATCACCTCCCATACCGCTCGCAAACCATTCCAGCAGAGACCCGCACCGACCGCCAGCAACGCCACACCGATAATGGCCGTTGCCAATGTCTCAAACTTTCCGTGACCATAATCGTGATGCTTGTCCTGCGGCTGACCGGCAATACGCACAAAGAGCAGCACCACCACATCCGTAGCCAGGTCGGACAACGAATGTACGGCATCGGCCACCATGGCGGCACTGTGCCCGAATACACCGGCCACCAGTTTGAACACCACCAAAAGCAGATTAACGGCACTGCCGGCCAACGTCACCCGATAGATGGATTGTGCGCGTTCCTGTTCCTGCATAAAGCTACTATATTGTTAAGGGTTGCAAATATAATACATTTGACACAAAAAAAGAGCCTCATGAAGGTGGCCTTGCATCAAATATTTTGTTTATTTGCAATAAGAAGTGGTGATGCCACAAAAAAAAATACGATTATGGGAAAGAAAGGAAAACAAGGCACCAAACGCCTTAAGAAAAAACAGATATCCGAACTGCTGATGGAGTTGTTTCGCAAGAACCCGTCGGATGCATTCGACACCAAGCGCATTTTCTATGAACTGAAACTCGACACGCACCCGGCCAAGATGATTTGCCTGGACTTACTCGAAGACCTGATGCTGGACGACTACATCATCGAGAAGTCCAAAGCAAAATACCAACTCAACACCAAAGGGCACATGCTTGAAGGCACTTTCGTGCGCAAGGCCAACGGCAAGAACTCCTTCGTGCCGGACGGCGGCGGTGAACCGATCCTGGTGGCCGAACGAAACTCCGCCCACGCCATGAACGGCGACCGGGTACGCGTGGCCATGCTGGCCCGCCGACGCAACCACGTGCGGGAAGCCGAGGTGACGGAAATCCTGAAACGCAGCGACAAACAGTTTGTAGGTACTCTGCGCGTAAGCAAGGATTTTGCCTTCCTGATGACCGAGGACCGCACGCTGGCCAACGACATCTTCATCCCCCGCAGTGCGCTGAAAGGTGGCAAGTCCGGCGACAAAGCCGTGGTAAAAATCACCGAGTGGCCCGAAAATGCCAAAAATCCCATCGGACACGTGGTGGATATTCTGGGCGTGAGCGGAGAGAACAACACGGAGATGCACGCCATATTGGCTGAGTTCGGCCTGCCCTACTCCTACCCCAAAAGCGTGGAGGATGCAGCCGAACACATCGATGCCACCATCACCCCCGAAGAGATTGCCCGCCGCGAGGACATGAGGGAGGTTACCACCTTCACCATCGACCCCCGCGATGCCAAGGACTTTGACGATGCACTCTCCATCCGGCGCACCGACGACGGTCTGTGGGAGGTGGGCGTACACATCGCCGACGTGTCCCACTATGTCACCGAAGGCAGCCTCATCGACCGCGAGGCCGTGAAGCGCGCCACCAGCGTCTATTTGGTGGACCGCACCATCCCCATGCTGCCCGAACGTTTGTGCAACTTCATCTGTTCACTGCGTCCCGACGAGGAGAAACTGGCCTACAGCGTTGTCTTCGTGATGGACGACAAGGCGGTGGTGCGCCGCTGGCATCTGGCCCACACGGTCATCCGCAGCAACCGCCGTTTCACCTACGAAGAAGTGCAGGCTCTGCTGGAACAGCGCGGAGAGGCATCACCCGAGGATTATAAGGCCCCCGGCGACCATGCCGCCACTCCCGCTCCGGACATGCCGGCTCACGCTCTGCCCGTGGAGCATTTCGCCGAAGAGCTCATCACGCTCAACCGGCTGGCCAAGCAACTGCGCCGTCGCCGGTTCGACAACGGGGCCATCGACTTCGACCGTTGCGAGGTGCGCTTTGAGATTGATGATAAAGGCAAACCATTAAGCGTATATTTCAAGGTGGGTAAAGACGCCAACAAACTCGTCGAGGAATTCATGCTGCTGGCCAACCGCACCGTTGCCGAAAGCATCGGACGCGTATCCAAGGGGAAAAAGCCCAAGACACTGCCCTACCGCATACACGACCTGCCCGACCAGGAGAAACTGATGAAGCTGGGCGACTTCATCGTGAAGTTCGGCTATCGGCTCAAGACAGCCGGAAGCCCCGCCGAAGTAAGCCGGGGACTCAACAAATTGCTCCACGACGTGCGGGGCAAGAAAGAGCAGAACCTCATCGAACTGGTCTCCCTGCGCGCCATGATGAAAGCACGCTACAGCACGCAGAACATCGGCCACTACGGACTGGCCTTCGAATACTACACCCACTTCACCTCGCCCATTCGCCGATATCCCGACCTGATGGTGCACCGCCTGCTCACCCGCTATGCCGAAGGCGGACGCAGTGCCAGCCGCGACAAATACGAGGAACTATGCGAACACAGCAGCGAGATGGAACAGATTGCCGCCAATGCCGAACGCGCCAGCATCAAATACAAGCAGGTGGAGTTCATGAGCGAACGCCTGGGACAGACGTTCGACGGCACCATCAGCGGTGTCACCGAGTTCGGGCTCTACGTGGAAATCAACGAGAACAAGTGTGAAGGCATGATTCCCCTCCGCGACCTTGATGACGACTACTACGAGTTTGACGAACGCAACTACTGCCTGTGGGGACGCAAACGCCACCACCGCTACGCCCTCGGCGATGCCGTACGTGTGAAAGTGGCCCGCGCCAATCTGGAGAAGAAGCAACTCGACTTCGCTTTCGTGCGCGAATAGTATTTTTTTCACTACTTTTGCAGTGCAGAAACAGGATAAGAGGTATGGCTCAGAAAAACATTCAGACGCAGACCCTGCAACAAACGCAGACGCTCTCACCGCAGCAAGTGCTACTGGTGAGACTGCTCGAAATGCCCATTTCCGAACTGGAACAACGCGTACAGAACGAGATGATGGACAACGGCGCTTTGGAAGAGTCGTATACCCGCAACGAGGATGATCCGGACTACGGCATCTCCCCCGATGATTCACACGAGGGAGATGACCATTCTTCGTCCGACGCATTAGACGCTTATGCCGACACACCGCTTGCACCGGAACAGAGCGAAGCACTGGCCGACTACCGGTCGGCCGATGATGTGCCCGACTATCTGCTGCGACCTGCCACCGGACGAGATACACCCGAGACAATCGACTACAGCGACACAGCTTCGTTCTACGAACTCATGAAAGAGCAAATGGGCGAGTTGGAGCTCACTACCCACGAGCAACAACTGATGGAATATCTCATCGGATCGCTCGAAAGCGACGGACTACTCAAAAAACCGCTCACCCTGCTGGCCGACGAACTGGAGGTTTATCACGACGTGCAGACCACCGCCGACGAACTGGAGGGCGTGCTGCATCGCCTGCAAGGCTTTGATCCGGCCGGCATCGGAGCACGCGACCTCCGGGAATGCCTCCTGCTGCAGATACGTCGCGACCCGCAGTTTCACACCCCGCTCAAACAGATGGAATACACCATCATCGACCGTTTTTACGATGAATTTACCCACAAGCGATGGGACAAGATACAGCAACGTCTGAACATCACCGAGCAAATGGCCGAGACACTACAGCGCGAACTGCGCCGCCTCAATCCACGACCGGGCAGTTCGATGGGCGAGGTGGTGGGGCACAACTACCAGCAGATTATCCCCGACTTTATTGTAGAGACGGCCGACGACGGCACCATCACCCTCTCGCTCAACCAGGGCGATGTGCCCGAATTGCGCATCAGCGACTCCTTCCTGCAATTGCTCCATCAGTCGTCCGGTTCCCGCTCTTCCCTCTCGCGCAGCGAACGGGAGGCCCTTCAATACACCCGTCAGAAAATCGAGAAAGCCCAATACTTCATCGATGCCATCCACCAGCGGCGCCACACACTCGTCACCGCCATGCAGGCCATCATCGACCTGCAACGTCCGTTTTTCGAGGAAGGCGATGAAACTCTGCTACGTCCCATGATACTCAAAGACGTGGCCAACCGCACGGGACTGGACATCTCCACCATCTCACGTGTGAGCAACAGCAAATACGTGCAGACCAACTTCGGCATCTATCCCCTGAAATGGTTCTTCACCGACGGCATCACCACACAGGACGGGCAGGAAATTGCCACCAGACGTATACAGAGCGCACTCCGTCAACTCATCGACAACGAAGACCGTCGGCATCCGCTCAACGACGAGACGCTGGCCGCCCTCCTCAACAAACAGGGCTATCCCATCGCCCGCCGCACCGTAGCCAAATATCGCGAACAAATGGGAATACCCGTAGCCAGACTCCGCAAATGAACTACCGATATATCATCTGGACGGCACGCATCTTCAGTTTCATCTTCCGTCCCTTCTACATGCCCCTGGTGAGCCTCATCGGCCTCTTCACCTACACCTATCTGCTCCTATTGCCCCCCACCTACAAATTGGGAGTCATCACCCTTGTGGCCGGATTCACCTGGTTTCTGCCACAGATTCTCATCTACATTTACCAACGCATCACCGGCATCACCGACATGCAGCTACGCCTGCGCCACCAGCGCTCCATACCCTACCTGCTGTCCATCATCTCCTACGGTGCCGGACTCTACACGATGAATGCCGTCCATCTGCCTCACTACATGGGAGGCCTGCTCATCTCGGCTCTGATGGTACAGATCACCTGTGCCCTCATCAACACCCGTTGGAAGATTTGCATCCACTCTGCCAGCGCCGGAGGTCTCACCGGCACACTCATCGCCTACTCAGTGCTTTTCATGTTCAATCCCGTGTGGTGGCTCTGTCTCACCATCCTCATCTCGGGCATCGTGGGTTCCTCCCGTATGATTCTGCGCCAGCACACGCTGAGCCAGGTACTGGCCGGCACAGCCGTAGGCGTCATCTGCGGATGTGCAGGCATCCTGATCAGTTAAAATCGGGGGAAACACGCTTTTTTCCTGCAAAAAAACGCCCGCAACCCTGACAGAATGCGCATTTTTGCTAATTTTGCACCCCGATTATAAAACCTAAACGCGAAGAAAAACGTATGAACAGATTTATGCTCAAATGCGCGGCCGTGATATTGGGAGCCGCGCTCACCACGCCCGCCATGGCACAGTTCAATCTGAAGAAGGCGCTCGGCGGTGCTGCCAAGGTGGCTCAGGCCGCCACACTCACCGATGCCCAGATGGCACAGTACGTGAAGGAATACATCGACTGGATGGATGCCCACAACCAGGTGTGTGACGAAACAAGTCCCTACACCATCCGTCTGAAAAAGCTGACGGAAGGACTCACCGAAGCCGACGGCATACCCTTGAATTTCAAAGTATACTACGTAATCGACGTGAACGCCTTTGCCTGCGCCGACGGCAGTGTACGTGTCTTCTCCTCACTGATGGACATCATGACCGACGAGGAACTGCTCGGTGTCATCGGTCATGAGATTGGCCACGTGGCCCACCGCGACTCCAAGAAAGGTTTCCGCACCGCTCTGCTCACCTCCGCTCTCAAGGACGGCATCGCATCCAGCAACGGCAAGGCAGCTTCTCTCACCGAAGGTCAGCTGGGACAGCTTGGCGAAGCTCTCGTCAATGCCAAATACTCACAGAAGCAGGAGAGCAATGCCGACGACTTCGGCTACGACTTCCTCAAGGCAGCCGGCAAGAATCCCTGGTCGATGGCCTACTCCTTCCGCCGCCTGAAACAGTTGCAGGAAGAGGCCGGTGCACAGAACACCAGCAAAATCAACCAACTCTTCTCCTCGCATCCCAATCTGGATGCCCGCATCAAGCACATGGAGGAGCGTGCCACAGCCGACGGCATAGAGAAACCGGCTGAAACAAAATAACCGTATCCATCGGATAAAACCACGCTATCCCAAGCGCAGAGCCTCACTCCCAGCGCTTGGGATAGTTTGTTTCCATCCAAGGCCCAGCCGGCTTCCGTTCTATCTCATCGAGTCTCTATTGCACACATCTGCTCTCCGCAACCTTCACGCCCCACACCGAAAGCACAAAGGGAGCCGTCAGCGTGGGCACGCCCCATTTCATCCCTGCCCACTGCAGCAGGACGGACAGCAATACCGCTGCAATCACTCTATATGCCCCACGCCATGATGCCTCTCCCAAAGCAATGGCGCACAACACACCGTTATATCCCAACAAACCGGCATTCACCACATCCGTTCCTGTCCATGCCACCAGACCGACAGGTAGCAAAGCTGCCCCCGCAGCATACAATCCCCTGACCGGAGACACTACTAAAACAGCCGCCATAAACAACAGTCCCGTAAGCCAGCAGTCTCCTTCAAACATCACCTGTCCCCAACCTAAACAAAAAGCCTGCGGCACATTAAGCGCTGCTACGTCTTCGCCGGAAGAACCTGCCGCATCGCCGGCAAACAGCCACGGCCTCAAAATCAGCAACCCCCACACCGCCAATATAAAAGGAGCCGTATAAGCCGGCAACGGAAACCAACGGGCAAACCATCGGCTCAACAACACAGACAGCATCACCCCGGCAGCCCCCAGCCCCGCAGCCAACCAGCCGAACGGGAAATACACCATCACAGCCAAGGCCACCAAGGCCGCATTATACCCGCATAGTCCCGCCTCCACGTCCTTCGTCGGAAAGCCCGTCAACCGCCCCACCGCAGTGCCCACCGCACAGCCAACCAAGGCCGCCCAAGCCATCGTCCACAACCCTACAGCCAGCCCCACGAGCATCAAACCACCCGCCCAAACACTCTCCTGCAGCATCACCTGACCGATGCCGCGCACCAAAACAGTAAACACCCTACGTATCTCTATCCTCATTTTCATTTATCTTTTTGACGACGCGAAGATACTGATTATTTGAATAAATGAAAAGATGGATTTATTGGGATAATACATACTTCTGGAAACGACTTGTGGGGGTATCTGGGATTGTCATCCGGATGTAGGTCTCAAGAAGCGGAAGCCGTTATTTCAGCCAACGAACGCGGCTCTTTGCAAAATTCCATAATCATCTCTTCTATAATTCTGTTCTCTCGACTTGTGCCCTGACTTGTGCCCTTCGACAAGTCGGATTCATTCGTTGCTGTGACAGTCACACGAAAAGCGGTAATTGTATTGATATCAAACACAGCTGTAGCGTTTCCATTATCTTTGAACATTTCCTGCACACGGAAACGCCACGGTTAAACTTGTTCACATACCTCATTATCCGCATGGCTTCTGCTATGAGAGAATTACGGTAATCATTAACCGACTGAAATTTTCAGGACGAGCTTCGCCATATATACCTCCAGCATTCATTATTTCTATATAACTATCAAACTGATACATAATTAACGATTCTCTTTCAAAATACAAAGTCATCAAAAAAACAAACTAAATTCGCAGCATTATTAAAATCTACAGGCTTGAGTAAACTCACCTCAGACACACTTTTTGAAACACTGCTGCAACTACGCCCCTTGTGGACTTTCACCACAGATACATGACATGCCCGTCATACCGAAAAAGCTTGCCATTGATGATTTTACATCAATGGCAAGCAACGTAATTTGTTTTAAATTATATCGAACTCACTTTATGTTAGTATTAGATATATATATTTTAATTAACAACCTTAATATAGGAACTCAAATCACTATCTGCAATATTCAAATAGCTTAAAGCAACAGCTTTTACTTTATAGTATGTAGTTCCCGATTTAGGATTACTATCAGTGAGAATATAACGTTTACCACTTATACTTCCACCTGATGCTGGTATTTTTGTATAACCATACGTTGCAGATGTACTTCTATAGAGCTCATACTGGTAAGCTAATGAAACCTCATCAAATGAAATTTGTACATAGCTACCACCTGAATACGCTTCAAGATTTTGAGGGGTATCTAATTTACTTTGGCCATCACCACCAGAACCACCACTTCCGGATTTAAATGTGCAAGATATCTTAGCGGATGATGCACTTTCATCATAATTAGAATTCAGCGCCTGAACCCAAAATGTATAAGTCCCATCTTTCATATTTTGATTAAAAACGGCCGAAGTAGATGGAGCATATACATTTGTAAAATCCTGAATTCCAGCAGGAGTACTATACCACAAACGATAGTAGTAAGCATTTTGAACAGCGTTCCAGGAAACATTTATTGCATTTCCACTTTGTATTGCTCGTAAACCTGTAGGTGTTGCTGGCTTTGCAAAAAAAGACGCATACACCATTGATGAGTAGTCACTTTCCTTACTTCCATTAGCTGCCGTTACCTTATAATAATTAAAACCACTTAGAGGATTATTATCTGTGGCAGTTGTTCCAGAAGTAGTTGTAATATATGAGAAACTTCCGGTAGAAGAACTGTTTCGATACACATTGTATTTTGTTGCTCCTGTTACGGCATTCCAAGATATGGAGATAGAAGAACCATTTACCTTAGCGGAGACACCTGTAGGAGCCACCAATGATGATGTATTTTCATCTCCATCATTATCGTTGCCACCAATATTGCCATTACTCCCGCTTTGAATAATACATAGAGTAGAAGTTGCTATATCTGAACAAGAGGATGAAATTTTTATATAAGCAGTTCTCTGAGTCGTTGATGAATTTGGAGCAACAAAAAATGAGATTGTTCCATTGCCGACACCATTTATAGAAGAGAATTGTAACCAATCATAATTTTTATCAACTGAAACACTCCAGTCAACATTACTCTCTATTGAGCGATTTACATGTCCTCCATCACTACTCATTTGAATAGTTGTATTATTGAAATACAGATAACCAAATTCATTACTATCATTCTCTTTCGAGCAGGCGCATACTACCATTAAAGTGACAATGAATAATACGTGTCTAAAAAAGTTTTTTCTATATGTCATAATTGTTTTTCTTATTTTTTTATTGTATTAATATTATGTCAATTAGTTATAATAGATAAATCCTTAGGGACTACGAATTATAGGTATCATTTTTGTAATTTAAAAAATTAATAATAGTCTCTTACTTAGAGATTTCACCCACCAAACAAGCTCATTAATAATATATTATGCAATATAAAAAATAGGCTATTAAACTTTTTTTGACACATGTGTAAAAAAAGGCACAATAACACACTGTTATTCAGAATATATTCGTATATTTGCAAAATAAATAAGTATCTCTAAGTAAGAGATTTTAAAATACCCCGACCAAATACCATCCCCCACTCACAGCCCCTCCATAATCAACTCATTGGCCTGGTCCACCTCGGCGGTGTCGAGGGAGGCGAGGTAGATTTGGGTGGTGTGTTCGGAGTCGTGACCCATGCCCTCGCTGATGATGCGCAGGGGGATGCCTTTGGAGCGGGCGGCGGTGGCCCAGCTGTGGCGGGCCACGTAGAGGGTAAGGGGGATGGGGATGTCGGCCAGGGCGGCCACCTTCTTCAGGTTGTAGTTGATGCGGTAGCTGGTGTTGCGGTAGAGACTGCGCTCGGTGGCCTGCAGGGTGCGGGGGAAAGGGAGGAGATAACCGGACGGGGGAACGGGGTATTTGTCGAGAATGGCCTGCATCGGGGGCGTCCAGGCTATGGTGAGCTGCTGGCCGGTCTTGCGGCGGCGGTAGGTGACATGGCCGTGACGCAAATCGGACTTGCGGAGGTAGAACATGTCGATGAAACTCATGCCGCGGAGATAGAAACTCATGAGGAACATGTCGCGGGCAAAGGCTGCCGAGGGGAGACAGGAGAGATCCAAGGCCTTTATCCTGCGGATGGCATCCAACGGAATGGCACGCTTCACGGTTTTGTCGATACCGGTATATACGTGTTTGAACGGGTTGCCCGGTTCCACCAGGCACTGCTCCACCGCACGGTTGTAGACGGCCCGCAGGATGCGCATGTAGAAGGATACGGTGTTCTTCGTCAGGCTGCGGCCGCGCAAAAATGCTTCGTACCGTTGCATCAGTCCGGCATCCATCTCCTCGATGAGGACATCCTCGCCCCGTGTGAACGACGAGAAACTTTTCAACGTTGCCGCATAGGTTTCGGAGGTGCGGTGCCTGCCCATACCGTTCAGACTTTGCACAAGGCTCTCCATATAGCCAAACAAGGATTGCCCGCTCTTTTGCCTTGCGAAAACAGCAACGACCTCGTCCAGGCGGTAACAGTCAGCGTGAGTCGTTTCCATTTCGTAAATGATGCGACACAGGCGCTTCACATCCCGGTCGATGCGGTCTTGCAGCCGCGTCAGGCGATTGCGATGATCACGGTCGCGTGCTCCGGAGATATTGATCCTGAACGACCGTTTGTCCCACTCTCCGATTGTGACAGCGTAGCCGGACTTAATCTGTATCTTCTCCTGATTGCGGACAAGCAGATAGTAAATCATTCCTTGTTCCTCCAGCCGGGTAATAGCCCCCAATTTTAGTTTTACCGATACCATAGTTGTTTTATTGATTTCACAAATATATAGCAGGAAAACGTGTAATAGGACTTCTGCAGTACGTGTACATAAGGTAGTGCAATACACGTACTGAAGGTGCTTATGTACACGTACTGAAGGAGGCCATGTACACATGCTGAAGGGGCTTCGGTACGTGTACGGCAGAGATCGTCCGGCGCAATCGTGAGGAAAGCCGACAGGTAACGGGCATTCACCTCCTCACACACTCTCTTGTTTGGTTTGCCAGAAACATCCTTCAATGGTTCAAACTATTTGGGAGTCAGAGAGAAAAGGTTCATTTTTCCTTCACTTTTCCTTCAGAAAAGGTTCACCAATCCACCGGTTTCTTCTTGAGAAACCACCTGTTTTGCCAAGGAAAACAAGTAGTTTATCACCCGCCAAGCCGCCTGCCTATGGCTCATCAAGCCACTTACTTGTGGCTTATCCAGCCGCTTACCTGTGGCTTGCAAAGCCGCTTGCCTGTGGCTCGAAACACCGTAGGTCATTCATTGGGGGTAAGCGTAGGCCTACGGGACGACATACCGCAGGCCTATGAGACAACACTGAACAGGTTATTCCCGGTTCACACCGTTCCACACAGAACAGGAAACATCCGAAAATGAACCTTTTCCGACTGAAACACAAGTTATTAAACACCATTTGTTGCATAAACAACCGGAAGGCGGAAACACACGGCAGATTGGGCGGTTTAAACAACCCACAGGGCGGTCCGCTGAACTTTTTCTGAAGGAAAAGTGAAGGAAAAATGAACCTTTTCTCTCTGACTCCCAAATAGTTTGAACCATTGAAACATTTTCGTTGCATCAACCTACATGAGGAGGGGAGTGGGGACGGAAGCATCCGCCCCACCCTTTCCATTTTACGTGCGCATGCTCGCCACCTACCGGATGCCGACACGATTTTTTTACGTACCTTTGCAACATGAAAATAGGAAATGTGGACTTGGGAGAACGTCCGGTGTTTCTCGCACCGATGGAGGACGTGACGGATATCGGTTTCCGGCTGTTGTGCAAACGGATGGGAGCCTCGATGGTGTATTCGGAATTTGTGGCGGCCGACGCACTGATACGCATGGTGAACCGCAGTCTGGAAAAACTGCGCGTGAGCGACGACGAGCGGCCGGTGGCCATCCAGATTTACGGCAAGGAAGTGGATCCGATGGTAGAGGCCGCACGCATCGTGGTGGATCAGGCCCACCCCGATGTGCTCGACCTGAACTTCGGATGCCCCGTGAAGAGGGTGGCCGGAAAGGGTGCCGGAGCCGGCATGCTGCAGAACACGCCCAAGATGCTGGAGATTACCCGGGCCGTGGTGAAGGCCGTGGACATACCCGTGACCGTGAAGACCCGACTGGGATGGGACGACTCGCACAAGATTATCGTGGAACTGGCCGAACAACTGCAGGACTGCGGCATACAGGCGCTCACCATACACGGACGCACCCGCGCACAGATGTACACGGGCGAGGCCGACTGGACGCTTATCGGGGCGGTGAAGAACAATCCGCGCATGCACATTCCCGTCATCGGTAACGGAGACATCACGTCGCCCGAACGGGCCAAGGAGTGTTTCGACCGCTACGGGGTGGACGCCGTGATGGTGGGACGCGCCACCTTCGGACGCCCCTGGATATTCAAGGAAATCCACGATTATCTGCACCCCGAGACGGGTGGAACGGAGGCACACCGGGTGATAGAGAGCACCCATCCGGTGATGAGCGCCGACTGGAAGATAGACGTGCTGAAGGAGCAGGTGCTCACCAGCGTGCGGCGCATAGACGAGTATCGGGGCATACTGCACAGCCGACGCCATCTGGCCGCCTCACCGGTGTTCAAAGGGATACCCAACTTCCGCGATCTGCGCATCGCCATCCTGCGCGCCGCCACCGTGGAGGAGCTGTTCGCCCTGCTGGAGCAGGCACGCCAGAGGCGGGCAGAGGCCGAAGGATTAATCAACAACCTTTAGCCTTGTAGGCCAAGGCATACATGCGCATCTGTTTGAGCATGGCCACCAGACCGTTGCTGCGCGTGGGAGACAGGTGCTCACGCAAACCCAGGCGGTCGATGAAATAGAGGTCGGCCCCCAATATCTCGTCGGGGGTGTGTCCGCTCAACACACGCACCAGCAGCGCCACGATGCCCTTCACAATCAGGGCGTCGCTCTCGGCACGGAACACCAGGCGCCCGTCTTCCATATCAGCTTGGAGCCACACGCGACTCTGACAGCCGTCGATGAGATTCTGCTCCGTCTTGTACTCCTCGGGCAGCGGCTCCTGCTCGTTGCCCATGTCTATCAGCAACTGGTACTTGTCCATCCAATCGTCGAAGTCGGCGAACTCCTCCACCACTTCATCCTGTAATTCGTTTATTGTCTTCATCCGTTGTTATCTTCGTTATATATTACTTGCAATACGGTCTGTCCCACGGCTTTCAGCACCTGCGGATCGATGTGTTCCATCGTGTCGTCCACCGTGTGCCAGGTGGGGCCGAAGGAAGAAGGGCCGTCCGTGAAATAGGGTACGATGTCGATGCAGGGAATCTTTGCTGTGCGGTTTACAGCCACATGGTCGTCCATCAGGAATCCGCCCTGCTGACGCGGGAAATAACTGCCGTAGCCCAGGCGCGAGGCCGTGCTCCACACCTTCTCCACCACGTCCGAGGCGAACTGCAGCGAGACGAGTTCCTGCGAGAACGTGCAGCCCTCGCCGCCCACCATGTCCATCAGGATGCCGAAGCGGGCGCGATAACCGCCCACGTGGGGATTGGCCGCCCAGTATTGGGAACCGAGGCACCAGTCGCTACCGTCGTCGCCAACGGGGTCTTCCTCCCACGAGGGGCGCCCGTAGTCCTCGGCATCGAAGCAGACAAAATCCACCCCGATGTTCTGCAGACCGCGACCTTGTATGGCACGTGCCAGTTCGAGCATCACCGCCACTTCGCTGGCCGCATCGTTGGCCGCCATGACAGGCTTGTGCCAGTTGGCCGAGTCGGGATCGTTGTCGGCATAGGGCCGGCTGTCCCAATGTCCGCACACAAGGATACGTTGCTGACGCTCCGGATGGACGGATGCAATGATGTTGCGCACCCGCAGGATAGTGCCGTTGTAGGCCCGCAAATCTACCCGTTGCTCCACAACCGAAGCACCGAACGAACGGAACTTACCGACCATATAGTCGCCACAGGCTTCGTGGGCCGGCGTGTTGGGCACACGCGGTCCGAACTCGCATTGGGCTGCCGTGTAGGCGAAAGCGCTATCGGCCGAGAAGACGGGCGCCTCCGCATCCGCCGGACGGCTCTCGGCTGTCTTCTGTCCGCCAGCGTTCTTGCAGGCCGCCGTCAGTCCCAGACTGCCCGCCAGCGCCATATATATCAAAATCTTTTTCATACATTTATGTGATTTAAATTCATTTTTCAGCACGCTGCTGCACCTCGTCCATCACCCGCAGGAAGTTGCCTCCCCATATCAGGCGCACCTGTTCGGGGCTGAATCCGTCGTCCAGCATGCGACGCGTCAGATTGACCAATTCGTTGGCAGCGGCACATCCGGGCACACCCCCATCTCCGTCGAAGTCCGTCCCGATGCCTACATGCTCCACTCCCATGACATCGATCATGTGGTGAAGATGCCGCATGATGTCATCGATCGACGCCCCGCCGTTCCGACGGAGAAATCCTTCGTAGAAAGTGACCTGTGCCACACCGCCCTGGGCGGCCAACGCACGCATCTGATCGTCGGTGAGATTGCGGGGCACATCGCAGAGCGAACGGACCGAGGAGTGGGAGCAGACCACCGGAACGGCACTGCACCCGAGCACATCGTAAAAGGTGGTTTCGGCAGCATGAGAGAGGTCTATCATCAGCCCCAGACGGTTCATCTCGGCCACCACCTCGCGCCCGAAGGCGCTGAGTCCGCCGTGCTCGCCCGCCCCACGGGCGGAATCGCAAATCTCATTGTCGCCGTTGTGGCACAGCGTGACGTACACCACACCCTGCTGCCGGAAATGCTCCAGCAGGCTCAGGTCGCGGCCGATTGCATAACCGTTCTCAATGCCTTGCAGGATGGATTTGCGCCCCTCGGCGTGCAGGCGGAACACGTCGGCCGGACAGCAGGCCAGTCCCACACTTCCGGAGTTGTCGTCCACCATGCGGCGGATGCGCGACAATTGCAGGTCGGCGTATTCGCAGGCTTTCCGGTGTGCCTCGGCCGTCCGTTCCCGCTGCGGCAGATAGGCCACCATGATGCTGGCATTGAGCCCGCCCTCGTCCATCTTGTGCAGATCCACCAACAGGCGGGGATCGCGCTGATCGATGCGGACACCCTGATCGAAAAACATGGGTGTGTCGCAATGACTGTCCAGGATGACGGAACTGCGATGCAGGGCGCGGGCACGGGCAAATGAGGCGGACTCGGCCGTCAGCCAACGAAAGACGGGAAGCATGGATTCGTCTCCCTGCTCAATGAAGCATTCGGGATGCCACTGCACCCCCAGCACGGACTTGTGTTCGGACGATTCCACAGCCTCCACCACCCCGTCGGCCGCACGGGCACAAACCTGCAACAACGGACCAGCATCCTTCACAGACTGATGGTGGAAGGAGTTGACGGCAATGCGTCCCTCCGGAAACAAACGACGGAGGATGCCCTCGCCACACACCTCGACGGTGTGGGACGCCACTCCCCGTTGCAGACTTTGGTCGTGCTTCACGAACGGACCGGCGCCGGCCTGCGCCTCAATGTCCTGATAGAGCGTGCCGCCCAAGGCAGCCGTGAGCATCTGGATGCCACGGCAAATGCCCAGCATGGGCAACTGGCGGTCGTAGGCCAGGCGAATGAGCAGCAGTTCGGCCTTATCTCTGCGGGGATTGATGGCATGAAGCTGAGGTATCGGCTCCTCACCCACAAACAGAGGATTCAGGTCGCCTCCGCCCGACAGGAGCAGACCGTCGATCCGCTCCAGCGTGTTGATCATGACCTCACGATCCTCACAAGGGGGTATAATGAGGGGCACAGCTCCTGCCTGAACCAGCGAACGATAGTAGCCCTCGGCCAGTTCGCAACCCCTCTCACCGAAATTACCGGTGACACCGATCACCGGTTTCCGTCGGAATAGCGGAAACGCGGCATGCCACTCGTCGTAGCATCCGCGCCAATCGAATTTATCCATATTCATTCCGGAATATCAGCCGTAGTCCGCACCTCCCGTCAATCGTTGTGAAGACCGATGGGAACTTCCTTCTTGATGCTCTGTTCGAGCGAGATGAGGGTCTCTGTGGCCGTCACGCCCGGAATTTCCTGCATCTTGCTGTTGAGCAGCTCCATCAGATGGGCATTGTCGCGGGCATACAGTTTGGTGAGCATGGTGTAGGGACCGGTGGTGAAATGACATTCCACCACTTCGGGAATCTTCATCAGTTCCTCCACCACACGCTTGTACATGTTGCCCTTCTCAAGCTTCACGCCCACATAGGTGCAGGTGCTGTAGCCCAGACTCTTCGGATTGACGTGATAACCGGATCCGATGATGACGCCCATGTCTATCAAGCGCTGTACGCGCTGATGGATGGCCGCACGTGACACACCACACACCTCAGCCACGTCCTTAAACGGCGTGCGGGCATTGTTTGAAATGATCTCCAGAATCTTTTTGTCAAGACTATCTATTTTTTCCATATCTTTTTGTTATACAGTGTTTGTTTGATACAATAAACAAATATAGGCATTTTTTCAGCTACAGCACGCGAATTAACAAAAAAAAGGCGCCGAAACGTTCGTTCGGCGCCTTCCCCTGCGATTCGCTATGTTATTTTTCTATTTCCAGAAGTTCCACTGTGAATATCAAAGTGGAAAACGGTTTGATCTTACCGGCCTCACGGGCACCGTAACCCATCTCCTGCGGAATCACGATTTCCCACTTGGATCCCACGGGCATGTGAGTCAGTGCAGTGGTCCATCCCTTGATCACCTGGTTGCAGGCAAAGGAAGTGGGTTCCTTGCGGTCGTAACTGCTGTCGAACACCGTGCCGTCCACCAGTTTGCCTTCGTAGTTGACCTTCACCTTCGACTCGGCCGTGGGCATCTCGCCCGTGCCCTCGGTGAGCACCTTGTACATCACGCCGCCGTCGAGCGTCTTCACGCCCTTCTCCTTGGCATAGGTCTTCAGGTAGTCCAATCCGACCTGCTTGTTCTCGCCGTATTTACGCTCCATGTTGACAGACTGGTAGTACTCCATCTGCTTCTTCACCAAACTCTGAGCCGTGTCCATGGGCATACCGGTGTCCTCGCCGGCAATGGCCATACGGAATGCCTTGACAAAGAGTTCTTCGTTGAGAGTCTTCACACTGTCGTTGTCGGCAATCTGTTTGTTGATATTCGGGATAATCTGGTTCAGCACCTGTGTGTGGATGTCGGCTCCCGCACAATAGGCGCGCATCTTCTTCACTTCCTCCGACTCGCTGTTGCCGGCATCGAAACCTTTCAGAAAGTCGGCCAGATAGGCCATGTCCACTCCCATGCGGGAAGACAGGTACTGCGTGAGTCCCTGCGTGTTGGCCATACCGAATGCATAACTGAACGTGTCCACCGAACAGGTGTCCACCTTCTCGGCCACAGCCTTCTTTCCCTTACGGGTTTTCTGTTTGCCCTTGGCAAAGCCGCCCGAGCAGGCGAGCAGCATAGCCAAAGCGCATATCGTACCTTTCATTGCTTTCATCACGGATAAGGATTACTTCTCGATCTCGAGCAATTCCACCGTAAACGTCAGAGCCGAGAACGGTTTGATCTGACCTCTGTCAGCCTCGCCGTAAGCCTGCTCCTGCGGGATGTAGATGACCCACTTGGAACCAACGGGCATGTGGGTGAGGGCTGTGGTCCATCCCTTGATCACCTGATTGCAGGCGAATGTAGTGGGAGCCTCACGCTTGTAGCTGCTGTCGAACACCGTGCCGTCGATGAGCTTACCCTCGTAGTGTACCTTCACCTTGGATGTGTCGGCGGGAATCTCGCCCTTACCCTCGGTGAGCACTTCGTAGTAGATGCCGTCGCCCAACGTCTGAATGCCTTCCTTCTTGGCAATCTCGGCCATATACTTCTCGCCGGCAACTTTGTTCTCGCCATACTGCTTCTCCATCTTCTCGCGGCGCAGAGCCTCGTAGATGCGGTCGGCAATCTCGCGTGCTTCAGCCATGGTCATCACGTTGTCCTTGTTGCTGGCACCGTCCTTGAAACCGGCCATGAAGTTCTTCATGCTGATGGTGCGGGTCGAGTCTTCGCCAAACAGATCATTGTTGATGCCGGTCACCATCTGGTTGGCAATGCGCTGACCGATGTTGTAACCTACCATATAGGCTTTCTGCTTCTCGTCGTCGCCGGCATTGACACCCTCGGTCAGACCCTTGAAGAACTCGTCCATCATGGTGCTGTCCACACCTTCGCGCATGCGCAGATAGTCGGTCAGACCGTCTGTGTAAGACACACCCAGCGCATAGCTCAGGGAGTCAACATCGCTCTTCAGGTCGGCCTTGGATGACGATGAATCACAAGCCGACATACCAAACATTGCAGCTACAGCTGCAAACAATACTGTCTTTTTCATTTTTCAGAATGATTTTATTTTTGTCCTTTATTTCTTCCTTATTATAATACCTTGATTAACTCCACGTCGAAGATGAGCGTGCTGTAGGGAGGAATGGATTGTCCCGCACCACGCTCGCCATAGCCCAGACGATAGGGGATAAAGAAACGGTACTTGGCGCCCTCCTTCATCAGCTGCACACCTTCGGTCCAACCGGCAATCACTCCGTTGAGGGGAAAGTCGGCGGGTTCGCCACGCTGCACACTGCTGTCGAAGAGCGTGCCGTCAATGAGCATACCCTCGTAGTGGCAACGCACCTTGTCGGTAGCTTTCGGACTCTTGCCATCGCCCTCGCGAAGCACGATATATTGCAAACCGGAAGCAGTGGTCACCACTCCTTCCTTCGATGCGTTTTCCTTCAAATAAGCCTCTCCGGCCTCCTTGGCAGCCTTGCCCTTCTTCTCGTTCTCGACAGCCATGGCAGCCTCCTTCTTCTCAAAATATTCAGTCACCATCTTCTGTGCTTCAGAGTGAGACACAGCCAATTCCTTTCCGTCCAACACGTCCTGGACAGCCTGTGCAAAATCCGTAGCCGCGAAGTCTTCGATGCCCATACTCTTCAATTGCTGACCGATGCCCAGTCCGAGGGCGTAACTCAGTTTATTCATTGTCTTTACTTTTATTTTTTCACTCAAAAGCGCAAAGTTAACGGTTTTATCCAACTCTTTGTCGTTTCGCTCGTTTATTTTTCCTAATTTTGAAGAGTTTTCGCAAACATTATGAAAAAAATATTGGTATTGACCGGTGCAGGCATGTCAGCCGAATGTGGGTTCAGCACCTTCAGAGACAACGACGGACTATGGAACCGCTACAGGGTGGAGGATGTGGCCACGCCCGAGGGGTTCCGGCGAGACCCTCGTCTGGTGCTCGACTTCTACAACGGACTGCGCCGACAATTGATTGACACAGAACCCTGTCGCGGGCACCGCTTGCTGGCCGAACTGGAACGGGACTACGAAGTGACCGTCGTGACCCAAAATGTGGATAACCTGCACGAACGGGCAGGCAGTTCACACGTGATCCATCTGCACGGCGAACTGATGAAGGCCACCTCCAGCCGTCAACCGGACAATCCGCGCTATGTGCACACGTTGGATGCCGAAAATCCCGACATCCGTCCGGACGACCGGGCGGACGACGGTAGTCAGCTTCGCCCGTTCATCGTGTGGTTCGGCGAGGCTGTCCCCTTAATGGAGGAAGCCATCACCCATGCGCTCAAGGCAGACGTATTCGTCATCATCGGCACATCGCTCAACGTGTATCCCGCCGCCGGCCTCATCCGTTATATCCGTCCCCACACCCCCGTCTATATCATCGACCCAAAGCCTGTAAACCTGCCCGCTTCAACGCCTTGCACCCATCTGCAGCATGGAGCCTCCGAAGGCATGGCACAACTGCTTGGCCTGTTAAAAAAATAAAAGCATCTATTTCTTTGTACGGGCATCTCGATTAAAATGCTTATACTTGCACACGAAAACGAAAAAAGAGAATACAAAACATTATTAACCAACTCAAAACATAAGAAATATGAAAAAGTATATTTGCACCGTATGTCAGTGGGTATACGACCCCGAAGTGGGTGACCCCGAATCCGGCATCCAGCCGGGCACAGCCTTTGAAGACATCCCCGAAGATTGGGTTTGCCCCTTGTGCGGGGTAGGCAAGGATGATTTCGAAGCTTTGGAAGAATAAGCACGCCTATCCGATTTATAGAAGCCGGCCGGCAGACATACCCTTGTCTGCCGGCCGTTCTTTTTTAGCTCACTTTCCTGCCCACTCCCCACTTTTCTGATTTATATCAGAACTCTGTTCCGGAGCTTCGTTTATATTTGCCAGCGCTAACGGGATTCGTGCCTCCCCGTTCGTAATTACAGAAAAAACTTTCACAACGATATGTATTTAATAGGATATGACATAGGCAGTTCGTCCGTCAAAACGTGCATCGTGGACGCACAAAGCGGACAGACGGTGGGTAGCGCCTTCTACCCCAAACAGGAAGCACCCATACTGAGCCGAAAGGCAGGATGGGCCGAACAGAATCCCGAGGACTGGTGGAGCTATCTGAAACAGGCTACCGCCGAAGCCATGACCGCCGCAGCCGAACGAACAGGCCACACCACAGAGACACTGAAGAATGCTCTGGCTGCCATAGGCATCAGTTATCAGATGCACGGACTGGTGTGTGTGGACAGGGAACAACGGGTGTTGCGCCCGGCCATCATCTGGTGCGACTCACGGGCCGTTCCCTATGGCAAGCGCGCCTTCGAGACGCTCGGAGCGGACTTCTGTCTGTCGCATCTGCTCAACTCGCCCGGCAACTTCACCGCCAGCAAACTGGCCTGGGTGAAAGAAAACGAACCGGAAGTGTTTGAACGCATAGATAAGATTCTGCTACCGGGCGACTACATCGCCATGCGGCTCACCGGAACAGCCTGCACCACCGTGTCGGGACTCTCCGAAGGTATGTTCTGGGACTTCCGCACCAACAGCGTATGCCACGAACTGATGGACTGCCTGGAACTGGACATGAGCCTCATCCCCGACCTGCAACCCACCTTCGGCGAACAAGGATGCGTGACCGACCACGTGGCACAGGAACTGGGCATCAAAGCCGGCATACCCGTCACCTACCGAGCCGGAGACCAGCCCAACAATGCCCTTTCGCTCAATGTATTCAACCCGGGCGAGATTGCCTCCACCGCCGGAACATCGGGCGTGGTGTATGGCGTGAACGGGACAACCAGTCATGATCCGCTCTCCCGAGTGAACACCTTTGCCCATGTCAACCACACCGCCGGCATGAACGGATACCGTTTCCCGGCCGATAATCTGATACGGACAGGCGTACTGCTCTGTATCAACGGAACCGGCATACTCAATTCGTGGATACGACGCAACGTAGCTACCGAAAAATGCTCCTACGAAGATCTCAACCGATTGGCCGGAAGCGTACCCGTCGGCAGCGAGGGGGTGAGCATCATCCCCTTTGGCAACGGAGCCGAACGCGTGATGCAAAACCGTGAGACAGGCTGTTCCATCCACGGCCTCAACTTCAACATCCACCGACGCGAGCACTTGATACGCGCCGCCCAGGAAGGCATTGTATTTGCCTTCAGGCAGGGCATTGACATCATGAGAGAGATGGGCATGAACGTAACCCGGATACATGCCGGACGAGCCAACATGTTCCTCAGTCCGATCTTCCGCGACACACTGGCCGGAGTGACCGGAGCCACCATCGAACTCTACGAGACAGACGGAGCGGCCGGGGCAGCCCGAGGAGCGGGCATAGGTGCAGGCATCTACAGCGACAACCGCGAGGCATTCGCCACCCTGCAACGGCTGGCCGTGATTGAGCCCGACGAGAAACTCCGGCTACACTATCTGGCTGCCTACGAACAATGGACAGAAGCCCTGCACAAAGCAACGCAGCCTTGACACAACTATTCAACTAACATCACACATATAAAAACACTATCCAACCATGACACAGAAAGAATACTTCCCCGGCATAGGGAAAATCAAGTTTGAAGGCAAAGAGAGTAAAAACCCTATGGCGTATCGTTACTACGACGCCGAAAAGGTGGTGATGGGCAAAAAGATGAAAGACTGGCTGAAATTTGCCATGGCCTGGTGGCACACCCTCTGTGCCGAAGGCGGCGATCAGTTTGGCGGCCCCACCAAGACCTTCCCTTGGAACGAAGGCACGGACGCCCTCACCATTGCCCGCCAAAAAGCGGATGCCGGATTTGAAATCATGCAGAAACTGGGCATCGAATATTTCTGTTTCCACGATGTGGATCTTGTGTCGGAAGGCAATTCCATCGAGGAATACGAAGCCAACCTGAAAGAAATTGTGGCCTATCTGAAGGAGAAGATGCAGGCCACCGGCATCAAGCTGCTGTGGGGAACGGCCAATGTGTTCGGCCACAAGCGCTACATGAACGGAGCCGCCACCAATCCCGACTTCGATGTGGTGGCACGCGCTGCCGTGCAAATCAAGAACGCCATCGATGCCACCATTGCCTTGGGCGGTACGAACTATGTGTTCTGGGGCGGACGAGAAGGTTACATGAGTCTGCTCAACACCGACATGAAGCGCGAGAAGGAACACCTGGCCCGCATGCTCACCGCCGCCCGCGACTATGCCCGCGCACAGGGATTCACCGGAACCTTCCTCATTGAGCCCAAGCCCATGGAACCCACCAAGCACCAATATGACGTGGACACAGAGACCGTAATCGGATTCCTGAAAACACACGGACTGGACAAGGATTTCAAGGTGAATATCGAGGTGAACCACGCCACACTAGCCGGACATACCTTCGAGCACGAACTGGCCTGTGCCGTGGATGCCGGCATGCTGGGCTCCATCGATGTCAACCGGGGTGACTATCAGAACGGATGGGACACCGACCAGTTCCCCATCGACAACTTTGAACTCATACAGGCCATGATGCAGATTATCCGTAACGACGGACTGGGCAACGGCGGTACGAACTTCGATGCCAAAACACGCCGCAACTCCACCGATCCCGAAGACATCTTTCTGGCCCACATTGCCGGAATGGATGCCATGGCGCGTGCACTGGAGAATGCGGCTGAACTGCTTCAACACTCCCCCATCCGCCGGATGGTGACCGACCGCTACGCCAGTTTCGACCAGGGCAAGGGCAAGGAGTTTGAAGAGGGCAAGCTCTCGCTCGAAGACATTGCCGCCTATGCCCGCCAGAAGGGCGAACCGGCACAGACCAGCGGCAAGCAGGAACTCTACGAAGCCATCGTAAACATGTACTGCTGAGCATAAACATAGTGTATTATCTCCCAGGAGGGTGTGCCAAAACAAAAATGACTACTCCCAAAAGTTACAGATTATAACTATAATATTTAAAAGGGTCGTATCAAACTCTGTATTGAGTAATGATACGGTCCTTTCTTTAGTCTTTTAGGATGCTCAAATTTCAAACTATAAGTTTATTTTTCAAAAAATGAGTTTTGCTACACCCCATTTATTGCAATAATGCAAATAAATAGGTAATTTTGCATCAAAAAGAATAATTTTTATGTTTAAGTTGATCATATCGATATTAACGTCTGTATTATTGCTTTCGTCGTGTTCAACTTCTGAATACTGTAGGGAACTAATAGAAATAGACAGTATTTCTTCTATGAATCCTCTAATGGCCATGCACATGCTCGATAGTCTAAAGACAGAAATGTTGTCCGCTCCCGAATACGAACAGATGTATTATCGTTTGTTGTGTATCAAGGCATCCGACAAGGCCTATATTAAGCATACCTCAGAGAGCGATATCCTGCCACTCGTGGAATATTACGAGACAAAAGGGGACAAGCATTTGTTGGCCGAAGCCTATTACTATGCGGGAAGAACATATCTCTCTCTTAACGATTCCCCGCAGGCGTTGGATTTTTATCAGAAAGCTTTTGATGCATTAACAGACAAGAGTAATGAAAATTTAAAGGATATTTTATATTTTCAAATGGGGCGTTTATTCCTCAATCAGGCGCTTTATAGTAAAGCTGTGAATATGTATAAGTGTGCATACATAATTCAAAAGGAGAGAAAAGACACGCTGAATGCCATACGTGCGCTACGTGATATGGCTTATACCTATAATAAAATGGAGATGAGCGACAGTAGTTTGAACTACTACCAACAGGCTTATCATTTGGCGGAATTAAAGAATGACAGCCATATGAAGATTAACGTGATGTCTCAGATGGCGTCTTATTATATAGGAAAAGGCGATTATGTGAAAGCTTGGTAATGTCTACAGCCTGGTTTGCAGGAAGGTTATAGTTTAGAACTAAGCCCTAATTATGTGATGGCCCTTAAAATAAGTCTGAATACAAAGCAATATGATGACGCCTTTTTTTATGCTTCAGAATTAATGAGTGTCGGAACAATATACGCCAAGCAGACAGCAAGCAGAAGCTTGACGGAGTTGTACCTCATAAAAAAGGATTATGAGAAGGCCATGGAATATCTCCGGATTTTCAATGAATATACTGATTCGGTGAAAAAGATTACTGCAACCGAATCGGTAAACCGGATGAATTCGCTCTATAATTACAATCTTCGTGAGAAGGAGAATCTAGTTCTTAAGGCGGAGATTTTAAGAAAGCAGTTTATTGCAACCCTGTCTGTAACGGTATTGTGTATCATGGTGATAGTTTTCATTGCATTTGTTACGAGAAACCGTCAGAAACAGAAATTTCAGGCGGAGCGATTGAACCGGCTGAAAAAAGAGTTGTTCGAGCAAAGCGAGGAGTATGTGCGGAAGAACAACGAGAAACTGGAAGAACTGGAGGAAGAATTGAAAAGGATGTCTCACGAGAACCTTCTGTTGATAGACCGGATAGAGGAACAGCGTGCCGATTTGATACTTGCCAACGAGATAGCCCTTAAGAAACAGGACCGGATGGAGTCAGCGCGGGTCAGAATCATGTCAACGGATATTTACCGTACCGTCCAAGATCATATACAGCACGACAAGGTAATCCTACCAATAGAATGGGAGGAACTCGACCGTATGATAAATCAGGAGATTTCCGGTTTCCGGGATAACCTCTACAGCTACTACAATATCAGTTTGCACGAATACCACGTCTGCATGCTCATCCGTCTGGATATATCGCCCAAGGACATGTCCGGTCTGTTGGGATGCACTCCGAGCGCCGTTTCGAAGGTCCGCAAGCGCCTGCAGGAAAAGTTCTTCAGTGATAGCGGAACAGCAAAAGATTTTGATAACTTTATCCATTCCCTTTGACGGAATGCGGATGTGGGTATTTCAAAAATCTGTTTTTGAAAATATGAACTTGTAATTTGAAATTTGTTCATCTTAAAAAGATTATAAAAAGTGTCGTATCAAATTCTGCACTGAAAATGATACGACACTTTTAAGTGTTATAATTACTATCTGTAACTTTTTGGAGTTGTCATTTTAGTTTTGACACGTCTTCCTTACTTGATTGGATGGATATCCGGCTATTACTCGATTTAAGCAGATGCAGGATATATCCCATGCCGGCCAGAGTAATGACCGAAGATACAGCTAAGATTAGGATGAGTTTAGCTGGAAGGTCTGTGTGCCCCGTGGCGGAAGTGGCAATGAGCGTCAGCATGGCTGTCAGACAAAGCGTCTCTGCCAGCAGTACTCCGCGCAGTAGGCTGCGTTTCCGTCCCGTTCCCGTTTGTGGATCTTTCAGACAGTTGCCTAAATAGCTCCCTATCATGCCGGTCGTGAACACCAGTCCGCCCGTAATAAAACGTTGATTTTCTATTGCCAGACCATATAGGGTAGCAATAAGACCACAGATAAAGAGTGTGATAACAGTTTTTTTCATAATCCGCTGCATATTTGGATTGCCGCACATGAGAATGCAACACTTACGGCGACAGAGGCTCCCATGGATATCATGCCAACAGGAACACTCCAAACCAAATTGGCGCCTAACAATCCCAAATTACACCCCCAATTTGCAACCGATACTCGTGGAATAATGTCATTGTCATAGACCTCGGTAATGCTAAATAGTGTAGTATTGGGGTCATATTTCCCCTTCATGATAGGTTCGTTAAATTCATTATACGCAACGTACGATATACCATCTTCTGATTCTGTATTGTCTAATTTTACATTCAGACAAAAGGCTATCTCGTCTTTGTCGTTGAGTACATTAACGAGTGCTTCCCTGTTGGTGTCATCAAGATAAATATCAGAGACCAAAGAGGATGACTTGGAGGTGCAATGATAACCTTCTGTGAATTTTTTATCGGTTAATGCACTCCTTGTTGAAGGGGTGATAGGCGTTATATCAATAACTTTTGAGCTTTTGCTTGCTTCTGTTGCTTCTATTTCATTATTGCATGAAATAGTTGTAAAAGTACACCCAAAGACACTTAGGCATATAGATGCTTTAATTAAAAACTTGTGTAATGCTTTCATTTCTGTTTTAATTTTTTAGTTGATAATTTTTTTTCCCGGAGATACTGCGCAATATGTTTTCGGGTGTGGAATTCCGTACACAAAATTATGGAATATTTTGTATTTGTACAACTCGTCTTGCTGTTTGTTAATCAATTGTCAATTGTTCGTCAATCGATTGTCAATTGGTAGCCTGTTGATTGGGTTCTGTGCGGATGTTTCGCTACAGCAATATATGCACACGCACTTGGTTTACTCATTATTTATTCATTCATTCATCCAGCCTACTCGTCTTCTCGGACCGGCTATGAGAATCAAAAAGCAACCACAATGTAACCACAGAAACAATAAACATGTATTCGGGCGTGTAACCTCCGAGTACATTGTCAAGAGCGAGAACCACCAAAACAACAGCATTCTGAGTGTCTGTGGGGAGATTTTTATGGATGCCTCCCTTTCTTCTATCCAAGTATATGCAAAACAATGTTGCAATGATATAACCGATACCCAATACAATGGCCGTTATCCAACCCTCTTCCTTAGTATTGGCTGAGATAAACAACCACAACAGGAGCATACCGCCCCAAATACATTCTTTAATATATGTCATAATACGTAACTTTAAATATTAATAAATACTGTTATGATTCTACTCCTCAAAATACCCGTACAAACGTTTATCGTCATAGTAGACCTCCACGCTTGATTTACCAGCAAGCTGTTCTTTTGCTATATTTAATTCTGTTTCATTCGGAGTGATTACAATTTGCTCCTGATGAATGACCCTACCACTGCCGTCTCTGACCACTACCGTTGCACTGTAGATTAGGGTATCAGCGAAAATTGAAACTGTGTTATCATCATAGTTTACAACAGGAGTTTCATAATAACGTTCATCTTCTGTTAAATCATCATTATGTAATGTTACCGTTCTTTTTTGTGCATATATTCCCATGCAGAACATCATAACCATTGAACTTAATACAAAAAATTTTTTCTTCATCTCTTTTACATTTTATCGTTATTATTGAAATCCGATGCAAAAGTATGAAGAAGGGATAAGGCTATAAAACAATGCCGTTGACAAACCGTTGACAACTAAAAAACGGGTTGACAAGCAATTGACAACCCGTTAACATAAAAGTGATATACAAACAATTACACAGACACCCTATAACCAGAAAGCACATCCGATTATTCGTCTGCCGCGATTATCTCCAACGCTTTCTGCACGATGGGATTGGTCTCGTTCATTATTTCAAAGTATTCGGACAAGTCCCAAAGATCACGCGCCACGAGAGCTTTCAGATGCTGACGGATGCGGGGCAGGGAACGCAGACGTTCGTCTTCGTCGGCCGGTTTCACCTTGGCCTTTTCGGCTTCAGCCTCCAGCAAGCGGATAACCTCATCGGGCACTTCATAACCGGCCTTGAAGTCGGCAAACGTAGAGTAAGCCGAGCGCAGGCGATTGCGGTTTTTGTCGATATACTTGAGATTGGTGTTGATGATCACGCTCTTGGCCATCAGTTCGCGATGATATTTGGTGTAGGCATTCGTATCCAGCGGCACAAAATAATCGGGCATGATGCCACCACCGCCATACACAGTGCGTCCCTTACGCAATGTTTTGAAACGCAGAGAATCAGGAAAATGGATGCTGTCGGCATGAATCAGTTCGCCCCGATTGAACCGATCCACCACATCCTGTCCGTATTTCTCGTTGTTCCCCTTTTCGTAAGGTTTCTGTATGCTACGTCCCGAGGGAGTGTAGTAGCGGGCTGTGGTGAGACGTATCATAGATCCGTCGGGCAGATCCACCGGACGTTGCACCAGTCCCTTGCCAAACGTGCGGCGCCCCACCACCACACCTCTGTCCTGATCCTGTATGGCACCGGACAGTATCTCCGAAGCCGAAGCCGAATACTCATCCACCAGCACCACCAGTTTACCGTCCAAGAAGGATCCTGATCCTTTGGCTCTCTCCTCATGATAAGGCACACGTCTGCCTTGCGTGTATACAATCAGATCCCCTTCGGCCAAAAACTCATTGGCCAGCGATACGGCGATATCCAGATAACCGCCTCCGTTCTGCTGCAGATCCAATATGAGATGCCTCATGCCGGATTCTTTCAGACGATCCATGGCCTCACGCACCTCCCGATAAGTGGTACGGCCAAAACTGCCAAAACGTATCAGTCCCACTCCAGGCGCAGCCATATAGGCGGCCTCGAGCGAGGTGACAGGTATTTTGTCGCGCTTCACCGCAAAAGCGAGTGTACCGTCCACCCCAGCCCGCAGAATGCCCAAATTGACCACCGATCCCTTGGGACCACGAAGCCGGCGCATGATTTCCTCACGTTTCATCTTCACACCGGCAATGGCCGTGTCGTTTACACTTACAATACGGTCACCGGCCAGGATACCCACCCGTTCGGACGGTCCCTTGCTCACCGGCTGAATCACCACCAGTGTGTCCTCAAGCATATTGAACTGCACGCCGATGCCCTCAAAGTTACCTTCCAACGGTTCATTCAGGCTCTTGGTATCCTTGGCATTGGTGTAGGTGGAATGGGGATCAAGTTTGCTGAGCATGCCCACAATGGCATCCTCGGCCAACTTCTCGAAGTTCACCGTATCCACATACAGATTACCCACAGCCAAATGAGCCATCATTAACTTGCGGAATGAATTTTCCATCTGCTTGTCCACACTCTGCTGTGCCCATGCACCGGAAACAACAAAAATCCCCCAAAGCACCGGAAACAACCATTTCGGCCACTTGTATCCGACGAAGTTCAATCTCTTCATATTATTCTGTTATTACAAATCTTTACTCAAAACTCTCCGGTGGGCAAGAACTCACTTACATCCGCTCCATAATGCCGGAGCTCACGCACAACGGAAGAACTGACACAAGCCAGCGAAGGCTCGGTGAACAGCACCACCGTCTCGATACCGGACAGTCTCCGATTGACATCGGCCATATTCTGCTCGTATTCAAAGTCTCGCCACGACCGCACACCCCGCAACACAAACAACGCTCCTTGACGGGCGGCAAAGTCGGTTGTCAGTCCGCTGTAAGACTCCACCGAAACACGGTCTTCCGCAGCATAAAGCTTGCGCAATTCATCCACACGCTCTTCCACCGAAGAGAGACAATGCTTGTCAACGTTATACCCTATGCCGATGACCACACGGTCGAACAGTTGCAGTCCACGCTTCACAATAGACTCGTGCCCCCGTGTGAAAGGATCAAAACTACCCGGAAAAACCGCTATACGAGATTCTAATTCACCATTCATAATGCGTAATTGAGAAATGAAACGGAGACGTCACCTTACTGTGGCGTCAAAGATGACTTTTCGGTCATGCCTCTCCCTCATCGCGATCCTCCTCCACCACAAGATTGTTGATAATGAAATTCTGGCGCTCCATGGTGTTCTTTCCCATGTAATATTCGAGCAATTCCTTCACTTGGTCGCTCTTATGAAGCGTCACCTGTTCCAGACGGATGTCGGGGCCGATGAAGTGTTTGAACTCATCGGGCGATATCTCACCCAATCCTTTGAAGCGGGTGATTTCGGGATTGGGACCCAATGCCTCTATGGCCGCCACACGCTCTTCCTCGGAATAGCAATAGCGCGTGATGAAGTCGGAACGGCCGGCCGATGCTTTCCGTCCGGTGTCCTTCCCTTTCAGCGCCTCTTCCTCCTCGATGGCCTTCAGGCGGTTCTTGCCAAGCTTGCTCTTACGGTTGCGCACACGGAACAAGGGTGTCTGCAGGATGTATACATGACCTTTTTTGATCAGATCGGGGAAGAACTGCAAGAAGAAGGTGATCATGAGCAAACGAATGTGCATACCGTCCACATCGGCATCGGTAGCCACAATCACTTTGTTGTAGCGCAGACCGTCCAGCCCATCCTCTATGTCGAGTGCGGCCTGCAACAAATTGAATTCTTCGTTCTCGTACACGATCTTCTTGGTCAGTCCATAGCTGTTGAGCGGTTTTCCGCGCAGACTGAACACGGCTTGCGTGTTCACATCACGGCTCTTGGTGATTGAACCCGATGCGGAGTCTCCCTCGGTGATGAAGATGCAACTTTCTTCCTGCCGGTCGCCGCGCGTATCGGTAAGGTGCACCCGGCAGTCGCGCAACTTGCGGTTGTGCAGATTGGCTTTCTTGGAGCGCTCGCGAGCCAGTTTGGCCACTCCGGCTATAGCCTTGCGTTCTTTTTCACTCTCGGTAATTTTCTGCAGGATAGCCTCGGCCGTATCCGGATTCTTATGGAGGTAGTTGTCCACCTGCTCTTTCACAAAGTCACCCACAAATTTATCGATACTGATGCCTCCGTCGGGCACTGTGGTGAGTGAACCGAGTTTGATTTTGGTCTGACTCTCGAAAAGGGGTTCCTCGATATTGACGGATATGGCCGCCACGATACCGTTACGGATATCCCCGTAATCGAAACCCTTGCCCGAAAACTCCTTGATTGTTTCGGCTATATGCTTCTTGAACGCACTCTGATGCGTGCCTCCCTGCGTAGTGTGCTGTCCGTTGACAAACGAATAGTATTCCTCTCCATACTGTCCCGTGTGGGTGAAGGCGATCTCTATATCCTCCCCCTTGAGGTGAATGATAGGGTAAAGTCCATCGTTGGTCATGTTGTCGTTGAGCAAATCCACCAGTCCGGCACGCGAGTGTATGCGACGCCCGTTGAACATGATGGTCAGCCCGGTGTTCAGATAAGTGTAGTTGCGCAGCATGGTCTCCACGTATTCGTTACGGAAAGCATAATGCTTGAACAACGTGTTGTCCGGTTCAAAGAAAATGTAGGTTCCGTTTTCATCTTCGGTAGGTTCCGTGTGGTCGCCCGTCAGGCATCCGCGCTCGAACGTCGCCGACCGCACCGTGCCGTCGCGGTAGCTCTTCACCTCAAAGTGCGTGCTCAGCGCATTGACCGCCTTCACGCCCACGCCATTCAACCCCACACTCTTTTTGAACGCCTTGGAGTCATACTTGCCACCGGTGTTGAGCATACTCACCGCCTCGATGAGCTTACCCTGCGGTATGCCCCGACCATAGTCGCGCACGCTGACACGGAGGTTTTCCTCTATCGTTATTTCTATGCGTTTGCCGGCATTCATCTTAAATTCATCAATGCTGTTGTCTATGATTTCCTTAAGCAACACGTAAATACCGTCTTCGGCATGAGAACCATCACCCAGCTTACCAATATACATACCGGGACGCGTACGCACATGCTCCATATCCGACAGATGTCGGATATTCTCGTCCGTGTATTCCACAGCTGGTGTGTGTTCTTCAAAAAGTTCTTCTCCCATAAGGCCTTTCAAAAAAATAAAGAGTGATCGGTGTGAAACAGTCTGTAGCGGCTGATTCCTCTCCAATCGGAATCAGTCGCAGGCAAGCCGCTTGATGAAGCAACGCCGGCGCTTATGCACCTCCGCTTCCAGATAAGCCCATTGCCCCTGGCTCTTCTCATTGGTTTCCAACTGGGGGTGTGTCTCGGCAAACTTGAATCCCATCTGTTGATACACAGGTATGAGATCGGCAAAAAGCATGGCATTCACGCCTTTGTTCTGGTATTCGGGCAAGACAGCCACCAACAGCATGTCGGCTATGTCGGAGTGGCTGAAGAAGATGGCCTTGAGCATGTGATACCACCCGAAGGGGAACATGCGTGCCTTGGCCTTCTGGATGGCTCGCGACAGCGAGGGCATGCCCACGCCCATGGCCACCGGTTCACCGTCGGACGTCTCCACCACAGTGACCATACGCAAATCCACCAAAGGCAGATATTGGTTGACATAAAGGTCTATCTGCCGTTCGTTCATTTTCGTGTAACCGAACAGGGGCGCATAGGCCTCGTTGACCACATGGAAGATGCGCCTGCCGTATCCGCCCTTCCGGATCTCACTCACGTGCTTGAACTTGCGCACACGCAGTCCGTAGCGCTCGGCGCTCATCTTGGCCACCCGGAAGTATTTGTCCATCTGTGCCTCGTGGCCGGGCGTGGGGACGGTGATCTTGCGCTCCACCCAGTCCACCTCTTTCCCGTAGCCCAGCTGCTCCATGTGGCGGGCGTAATACGGATAGTTGTATATCGTGGCCATGGTGCTCAGCTGGTCGAAGCCTCCGATGAGCATTCCCTCGGGATCCATATCCGTGAATCCGAGAGGTCCTTCCAGCGCTTCCATTCCCCGTGCACGCGCCCATTCCTCAGCCGTCTCCAGCAAGGCACGGCTCACCTCAGCATCATCCACAAAGTCGATCCATCCGAAACGGGCATTCTTCGTGCCCCAGGTCTCGTTGGCCTTGTGATTGATGATTGCCGCAATGCGTCCCACCACCTTTCCGTCCCGAAAAGCCAGAAAGCATTCGGCCTCGCAAAATTCAAATGCGGGATTCTTCTTCGGGTTGAACGTGTCCAGCGTATCTTCCAAAAAATCGGGCACGGCATTAGGACAGTCCTTATACAGTTCGTAATTGAAACGAATGAACTTTTTGAGTTCTCCCTTTCCGCTTGCACGCTTTATCGTTATAGCAGACATTGCACTACATTTTTTAATCTAATGTGCAAAGATAATCCTTTTTAAGGAATGTCGGAAGCCGATTCTGAACGAAAAACCTCCTTTTATTTAAGTTAATGAAAAAAAACGATTGGAAAATTTGTCGAAAAGGCAAAGAATAGATATTTTTGTTCAATTGAAAAATAACATGATACATTAACAACATTCCGTTTTATGACAAATTTTAAGACGATTTGCGCAGCTGTCGCCTTGACGGCAGGCCTCACGGCTCCGGCTGTAGCGCAAGAGAAAAAAGGGGGGGGTGAGGAATACAAACCTTATCCTCACATGTTTATTGGCGTGCAAGGCGGTGCACAGACCACTTTTACCAACTATAACGCCTTCAAGATTGCCCGTCCCACAGCATCCGTTTCTTTCGGTAGTTTCTTCACCCCCGTAGTGGGAACCCGTCTTCATGTAAACGGCCTTTGGAATCAAGGCGGCATCAAAGGTATCGACGAGAAATACGACTATAAGTATGTCACCACAGACCTGGACTTGATGTTGAACCTCACCAACCTGTTCGGCAAAAAGAGCAATTACGCCTGCAACGTGATTCTGTTGGGCGGTATCGGTCTGAACTATGCCTGGGACAACGATGACATAATCGGCCTGCAGAATGCCGGTCTGGTGAACGCCCCGATGGCTTGGAAGGACAACCGTTTCTCCCACAATGCCCGCGTGGGTGTGATGTTCGACTTCAACGTGTGCAAGCACTTGGGCATCAACCTGGAAATTTCAGCCAACAACTTGTCCGACCGCTACAATTCCAAGATGAACAACACCGACGATTGGCAGGCTACGGCTCAGATCGGCGTGGCCTACAAATTCGGTTTCCGCAAGAAGACAAAACCGGCAGCCGAAGTTATCCCTGCTACCCCCATCGAAGAATGGGCCACACGCGTGGATACGATATGGTATGACGAAGAGTCTTACAAGGATGTCACCGTCCCTGAGAAACTGGAAAGCAATATCTACTACAAGATACGCCTGACAGAGCCCGAACCGGCCGAAAAGATTGAGGAGATTGTCAATTTTGTCAAGAGCCACAAGGACTGCAAAGTGTCCATCACCGGTTATGCCGACAAAGGTACGGGCAACGCACGCCTCAACCTGAAGTATTCCCGTCAGCGTGCCGAAAAGGTTACAGCTGCCTTGAAAGAAAAAGGCATTGATGCCTCCATCATCACCACCGAATGGAAGGGCGACACCGTACAGCCATTTGCCGAGAACGACAAGAACCGTGTAGCTATCGCCATTGTGACCGGCGAAGGCACTAAAAAGGAAAAAGTTGTCACCAAGAAGTTCCGCACAGAGGAAGTGCGCTATCGCGTGAAGTAATTCATCCATGCAAAAGGCCGGCTTCGATGCAGGCCGAATACAACAACAAGCACCCGGACAGACCAAAAAGCCAATCCGGGTGCTTGTTGTTTTCTTGAAGAACGAATAGGTTGTTTCTTCTCCCTATCTTTATTTTGCCGGGTACATGTCCAGCGCCCGATCCTCGGCCGCCTCCATGACGGCACGCTCACCAGGTCCCTTATCATTGATGCCGCACAAATGGAGTATGCCATGGATAATCACACGGTTCAGTTCCCTCTCATAAGTGGCGCCCACTTGTTCGGCGTTGGTACGCACGGTGTCCAGACTGATAAAGAGATCGCCCGAAATAACATCTCCCTCGGTATAATCGAACGTGATGATGTCCGTGTAGTAGTCATGTTGCAAATACTGACGGTTCACTTCCAATATCTTCTCGTCGTCCACAAATATGTAGGCTATCTCGCCCACCTTCTTGCCATAGGTGGCTGCCACGGCTTTCACCCATGCCGTGTTCTCACGCTTGCGTATGGCCGGCATCTTCACGCCGTCCGTATTATATGTAATCATATATAGAAATTGTTCTGTTTATTATTCAAATAAAGTGCCCTGTATATCAGTGGCGAAACGGTTTCTCCCCAGATGCCTGTAGGCTAAATCCGTCACCTCACGCCCACGCGGGGTGCGCTTGATGAATCCCTCCTTAATGAGAAACGGTTCGTACACCTCCTCCACCGTGTCGGCATCTTCGGCTACGGCCGTGGCAATGGTGGTAATGCCCACGGGTCCTCCACGGAACTTATCGATGATGGTGAGCAGAATGCGATTGTCTATTTCGTCCAGACCGTAACGGTCGATGTTGAGCGCCTCAAGGGCATATCGGGCTATCTCCATGTCGATGGTACCGTTACCCTTCACCTGGGCAAAATCGCGTACGCGACGGAGCAATGCGTTAGCGATACGGGGCGTGCCGCGACTGCGGCGCGCTATCTCTGTAGCCGCCGTATCGGATATGGGTACGGCAAGGATACCGGCCGAACGACGGATGATGCAAGAAAGCACCTCGTTGTCGTAATACTCCAGATGCAGATTGATACCGAAACGGGCACGTAGAGGCGGGGTGAGCCGTCCGCTCCGCGTGGTGGCACCCACCAGCGTGAAGGGGTTCAGATCTATCTGTATGCTGCGTGCCGAGGGTCCCTTGTCTATCAGGATGTCTATACGATAGTCCTCCATGGCGGAATAGAGGTATTCCTCCACCACAGGGTTCAGGCGATGAATCTCGTCGATAAACAACACATCGTTGGGTTCGAGCGAGGTAAGTATGCCGGCCAGATCACCGGGCTTGTCGAGCACAGGACCGGAGGTAATCTTGAATCCCACACCCAGTTCGTTGGCGATGATGTTGCTCAGAGTGGTCTTTCCCAATCCCGGAGGGCCATGTAGTAAAGTATGGTCGAGAGGCTCGCCACGATATTTGGCTGCCTCCACAAACACGCGCAGATTTTCCACGGCTTTCTGTTGTCCGCTGAAGTCCTCGAAGCGCAACGGGCGCAGGGCATTCTCAAAATCCCGCTCGCCACTTCCGCTCTGTTGCTTCCGTATGTCAAATGTCTCTTCCATTGTCGCAAAGATAAGGTTTTTTAATTGAAAATACCCCCAAACAAATTCGACAAACTTTCTTTTTGCACGGATTTGTTCTGTTATCCGGATACACCTGTATGAGAGGAGATATTTCTACACTTTTTAACAACAGAAAAAGAACATTAACCATAAGAAATGTGTAATTTTGTATAATATATACCCACCAGTATGGTACTCAATTATATTTGGATCGCTTTTTTCGGAATTGCATTTCTCACAGCCGTTGTCAAACTTCTGTTTTTCGGCGACTTGAATGTATTTCCTGACCTCATAAACTCCACGTTCGCCTCCTCTCGGACAGCCTTTGAGATTTCCTTGGGTCTGACCGGCGTGTTGTCGCTATGGATGGGACTGATGAAAATTGGCGAACAAGGCGGACTGGTGGATACGCTGGCCCGATGGCTCAGTCCGTTGTTCCGGAAACTGTTTCCCGACATACCGACCGGACATCCCGTCTTCGGCAGCATCTTCATGAATCTGTCGGCCAACATGCTGGGACTGGACAATGCGGCCACACCATTAGGACTGAAAGCCATGGAGCGTCTGCAGGAACTGAACCCGCACAAAGACACAGCTTCCAATCCCATGATTATGTTTCTTGTGCTCAACACCTCCGGTCTAACTCTGATTCCAGTGAGCATCATGGTGTATCGGGCGCAGATGGGAGCCGCACAGCCCACCGACGTGTTCCTGCCCCTGCTGCTGGCCACATTGGCCAGCACACTGACCGGACTCATCGTCACCGCCACCTGTCAACGCATCAACCTGTTTAACCGCACCATCCTGACCTTCATGTCCGGTCTGTGTCTTTTGGCTGCAATTTTGGTGTGGGGGCTGAGCCGATTGAATCAGGATGCCATGAACGCCTGGAGCACCACCATAGCCAACACCCTGCTATTCGCCATTATCATGGCTTTCATCGGATCGGGCGTGCACAAACGCATCAATGTATATGAAACCTTCATTGAAGGGGCACGAGAAGGATTCTCCACCGCCGTGCGCATCATCCCCTATCTGGTGGCCATGCTGGTGGCCATCGGGGTATTCCGTGCATCGGGCGCCATGGATACGCTTATCAACGGAATAGACCGTGTCGTGAATGCCGTGGGACTGGACACCGACTTTGTGGCAGCTCTGCCCACAGCTTTGATGAAACCGCTGAGCGGAAGCGGCTCACGCGGCATGATGGTGGACGCCATGAACACCTACGGAGCCGATTCCTTCGTGGGAAGGCTGAGCAGCATCTTCCAAGGGTCAACGGATACCACGTTCTACATCCTGGCCGTCTACTTCGGCAGCGTAGGGGTGCGGCACACGCGTCACGCCGTCGCCTGCGGACTGGCAGCCGATATTGCCGGCATACTGGCTGCCATCGGAGTGGCTTATTTCTTCTTCGGATAAAAATATTCATGTGAACCGACAAAAAAGAGATTCAACGATATGGCAGAATTGAAATCTGTGGCCAAAGACACGGCTATTTACGGACTGAGCAGTATTGTAGGACGCTTTCTCAATTACCTGTTGGTACCGCTTTATACTGCCCGGCTGGCAGCCGCCTCGGGAGGCTATGGGGTAATCACCAACATCTATGCCTATGTAGCGCTCACATTGGTCGTCCTCACCTTCGGCATGGAAACTACCTTTTTCCGTTTTGCCAACAAAGAGGGAGAGCATCCGCAAACCGTTTACTCCACCACCCTTATCATGGTGGGTGGCGTGGCCGCCCTGTTTGCTCTCTGCATCCTGACCTTCCTACCGTCCGTGTCTTCGGCCATGGGTTATGCCGACCATCCCGAATACGTGGGCATGATGGCCGTATGTGTGGCCATCGATGCTTTTCAGAGCATACCGTTCGCCTGGTTGAGATTCAGCCATCGACCGATAAAATTTGCCTCGCTCAAACTACTGTTCATTGCCCTCAACATCACACTCAACCTGCTCTACTTTGTCGTGTTGCCCAATCTGTATGAACAGTATCCCGATGCGGTGGGCATGATCTACAACCCGCAAGTAGGCGTGGGCTACGCTTTCGGACTTAACCTCGCCTGTACGGCTTTCATCACTCTCTTCTTCCGTCGTGAACTGACCGGATTCCGATACACTGTCGACACTGTTCTAATAAAACGGATGCTGAGCTACAGTTGGCCCATCCTGGTGCTGGGCATCGCCAGCATACTCAACCAAACAGCCGACAAGATGATTTTCCCACTGGTGTATGGTGATGAACAGGCCGGCAAGGTGGAATTGGGTATTTACGGTGCCTGCGTCAAAGTGGCTATGATCATGGCCATGATCACTCAAGCCTTCCGCTATGCCTATGAACCCTTTGTGTTCGGCAAATCAAAAGACCGAAACAGTCACGACACCTATGCCGCCGCCATGAAGTACTTTATCATCTTCACCCTGCTGGCTTTCCTGTGCGTAATGGGATATATCGATGTGCTGAAATTGATCATAGCGCCGGACTATCGCGCCGGACTGCGCGTAGTGCCCATTGTCATGGCGGCCGAAATTATGATGGGCATCTACTTCAACCTCTCATTCTGGTACAAACTCATCGACAAGACCATCTGGGGAGCATGGTTCTCGCTGGCCGGATGCATCGTATTGGTGGCCGTCAATCTGATTTTCATTCCCCACTACAGTTACACGGCCTGCGCCTGGGGAGGATTTGCCGGATACGCCACAGCCATGGTGTTGTCCTACATTGTGGGACAACGGAAGAATCCCATCAATTATCCGATGAAGGATATTGCCACCTATACCCTGCTGGCTGCACTGCTCTATGCCGTGATGACCCTGCTGCCCCATTCGTGGCACCCGGTTTCCCGCATCGGGGTGAACACAGTCCTCATCCTGGTGTTTCTGGGCTACATCATCTGTCGGGATTTCCCAGTAGAACATATCCCCGGCATCAACAAACTGATTCGTAAAACCCGTAAACAAGCATAATTCCTATGGCCGAAAACACCCCAACCCCATCCGGCAGCATCCGCGAACAGCTGAAAGACCTGTTGCACCGTCTGCTGAACATCAAGGACGAAAAAGCACCCGAGGAGGAAACCATACAGAGCATCAAGGACGGAGTGGACTTCTACGGAGCCAAGCTCTGGATTCTGATACTGGCCATCTTCACCGCTTCGCTGGGACTAAACACCAACTCCGCCGCCGTCATCATCGGCGCCATGCTCATCTCGCCCCTCATGGGCCCCATCATCGGTATGGGACTGGGCATGGGCATCAACGACTTCGAACTGTTCAAACGCTCCTTCCGCAGTTATCTCACAGCCACAGCGTTCAGCGTGCTCACCTCCACCGTCTACTTCATCATCACACCCGTGGCCGAGGCACAGTCGGAACTGCTGGCCCGCACATCGCCCAACATCTATGATGTGTTCATCGCTCTCTGCGGCGGATTGGCCGGCATCATAGCCCTGAGCAGCACCAGCCAAAGGGGAGGCAACGTGATACCCGGCGTGGCCATCGCCACGGCACTTATGCCCCCGCTCTGCACCACCGGATTCGGACTGGGAACGGGCAATTGGATGTATGCCATAGGAGCTTTCTACCTCTATCTCATCAACACCATCTTCATCTCGCTGGCCACCTTTATCGGAGTGCGCGCCATGCACTTCAAACCCAAAGTTTTTGTGGACAAACAACGTGAAAAACGAGTGAAGCACATTCTGGTGACGATAGCCGTGGTCACCATACTGCCCGCCTCGCTGTTTACCTATCAATTGGTGCGCGAAACGGCTTATACCAAAAAGGCCAATGACTTTATCAACAATGAACTGACCTCGGAGTCGACCCAAATTATCGGGAGACAAATCAATCATAGCAAACGGACGATACGCGTGGTGAGCATAGGTTGCGACATCGGCGAAAAAGAACTGACTGAAGCCCGACGTAAACTGGAGGACTACGGACTGACCGAGACCGAACTCAACGTGATACAAGGAGCCGCCGGAGTAGACGTGAGAGACCTGCGCTCCATGGTGCAGAATCAAGAACACAACGCACCTCAGCAGATAGAACAGAATGCACGCCTACTGGCCGGACAACAGAAACAGATACGGGAACTGGAGACAAGACTCCAACCTTATGAGCGCAACGAACAATTGGCCGCCTCGCTGAGTCAGGAGATAAAAACCCTTTTCCCTGAAATCAAAACCCTGAGTCTGGGGCGTAGCTTGTGCTACACAATGGGCGACACCACGCGAACGGACACTATGTTTGTGGCCTGTATGCAACTGGAACGCAAACTGAACATAGAAGCCAACACCCGGCTACGTGACTGGCTGGTGGCACGCGTGAAAACCGACAAAGTGAAAATTGTGCTCGAGATGATGCCTGCAGAGACAAAAGAGAAGACTGCCAACCCGAAACATTAATCTATTTTAAAACCATAAAACAACAAAAACAGACATGAAAAGAAAAATTACCGCTTGGCTGCTGTTGCTGACCTGCTGTTTCGGCGCACGAGCCGACGAGGGTATGTGGATGATGAACAACATCAACCCCAAAACCATGGAAATCATGAAGCAACTGGGCCTGAAACTGACGGAACAGGAAATGTATAACCCCGAGGGAACCTCGCTAAAAGACGCCGTAGTTATCTTCGGAGGTTTTTGCACAGGAGTGGTCGTATCACCCGACGGACTGGTGTTCACCAACCATCATTGCGGTTTCTCGGCCATACAGGCACTGGCCACACCGCAAAACGATATCCTGCAAAACGGATACGTGGCACACAGTCAGGAGGAAGAACTGCCGGCAGAAGACCTGTTCGTGATGTTCCTGGACCGCACGGAAAATGTGACCGACCGCGTGAATGCCGCACTCAACGACATCTGGAACAGTCACCCCGAAGCAGCCAAAACCTACGGCAAAAACTGGAAACGCAAGTTGAAAGAACAAAGCATGGACTCCATATACAACTCCATCCGTCAGGAATATGTAGAACGCGACAGCACGAAAGATGTCATGCTGCAATCTTACTACACCGGCAATGAATACTACGTGAATGTGTACACTACATTCAAAGACATACGTCTGGTATTCGCTCCACCTCAGAGCCTGGGCAAATACGGCGGCGAAACCGACAACTGGATGTGGCCTCGCCAAACAGCCGACTTCAGTGTGTTCCGCATCTATGCCGACTCGCTCAACCAACCTGCACCTTATGCAGTTGATAACCGCCCCTACAAATCCAAGCGTTACGCTCCTGTAAGTCTGGACGGTTATGAGAAAGGAGACTACTGCATGACGGTGGGTTTTCCCGGTTCCACCAACCGTTACCTCTCTTCCTTCGGCATCAAGGAGCGCATGGCATGTGGCAACGAAGCGCGCATCAACGTGCGCGGTGTGAAACAGGAAGTGTGGAACAGATGGATGGATTCCGATCCCACCATCCGTCTGCAATATGCTGCCAAATACGCTCAAAGCTCCAACTACTGGAAAAACAGTATAGGCATGAACCGCTCGCTGGAAAAACTGGGCGTCATCAAGGAAAAGCAGGAACTGGAAAAGAAACTTGCACAATGGTGGAAGAAAGACGCCGACACGAAACAGCGCTTCGGCTCCGTGCTGAAAGATCTGAAGAAAGCCTATGCCAAACGGGCAGAGATATATCGTGCACTAAACTTCCTGAGCGAGACCAACAACGGCATCGAAATCTTTGAAATGAGCCGTTTGCTGACTGCCATACAGGAAGAGCAAGATTCGACTGAACGCACAGAAATGATAACCGAACTGCAAACCGCCTACAAGGATTACAACCCCCAAGTGGACAAAGAAACCACAACGGCCCTGTTGCGCAATCTGGCTGATGTCGTTCCGACCAAATATCTGCCTGAGTTCTACAAGGAAATCAAAAAGGAATACAAAAACAACTACGAGGCTTACGTAAATGACATGTTCAATGACTTCCCCTACACCGACTCTACCTATTTCGCTAAGAATGGTGTGGGAGCGGACATCAAGGGACGAAAGGCCACACTGGCTGCCGACAACATGTCCCATTTGATGAGACGCTATTCCATGCAAATCCGTCCCTACAGTGACGAACGCAACTACGGCGAGCAACTGCTCTGTCAAGCATTGCTGGAAATGGAACAGGATGAACCTCACTACTCGGATGCCAACTTCAGCATGCGTCTAAGCTACGGTTTCGTGAACGATTACACCAGCGAAGGCACACACCATAATTACTATACCACAGTGGAGAGTCTGTTGGACAAGGTGGCACAGGCCGATAAAGTGAAAGAATATGCTATGCAACCGGAAGTGGCTCGTGTGTTCCACACCACGGATTTCAGTCCCTACGCCGATCGGAAAACCGGTAAGATGCAGCTCTGTTTCCTGACCAACAACGACATTACGGGCGGTAACTCAGGCAGCCCGATGTTCAACGGCAAGGGTGAGGTGATCGGATTGGCCTTCGATGGAAACTGGGATGCCATGAGCAGCGACATCAGTTTTACACAAGATTTGACCCGTTGCATCGGCGTGGATATCCGCTACGTGCTCTTCCTGATGGATCGTTGGGGGGGAGCCGACCGTCTGCTCCATGAATTAGGTGTGAAATAACCGCATTACACACATGACATAAAGTCGTTCTTCCACAAAGAGGAACGACTTTTTTTATACAAACAAGCAAAAATTACAGAATAGTGTAAGCAAAAAATAGAAAGAAAACAACTATCTTTGCACCCGTAAAAACAGACAGTCAAAAACAAACGACAATGAAAAAGATAAGAGCCGCCATCGTAGGCTATGGTAACATCGGGCATTATGCCCTGCAGGCACTGGAAGCCGCACCGGACTTTGAAGTAGCCGGTATCGTGAGACGCAACGGATCCACCGACAAACCGGCAGAACTGGCCGCATACGACGTGGTGAAGGACATCCGCGAACTGAAAGACGTAGACGTGGCTATCCTGGCCACCCCCACCCGAAGTGTGGAAACCTATGCCAAAGAGATCCTGTCACTGGGCATTAACACGGTAGATAGCTTTGACATCCACACACAAATCACCTCCTTGCGCCGATCACTTGACGAGAGCGCCAAATCCGGCAAAGCCGTGTCCATCATCTCGGCCGGATGGGATCCGGGTAGCGACTCCATCGTACGCTCACTGATGCAGGCCATCGTGCCGAAAGGCATCAGCTACACCAACTTCGGTCCCGGTATGAGTATGGGACACACGGTAGCCGTAAAAGCTATTGAAGGTGTGAAGGCCGCCCTGTCCATGACCATTCCCACCGGAACGGGCATTCATCGCCGCATGGTGTATATAGAACTGAAGGACGGATATAAGTTTGAAGATGTGGCTGCCGCCATCAAAGCCGATCCCTATTTCGCCAACGACGAGACACACGTCAACCAAGTACCCTGTGTGGACGACCTGTTGGACATGGGTCACGGAGTGAACCTGACACGCAAGGGTGTTTCGGGCAAAACACAGAACCAGTTGCTCGAGTTCAACATGCGCATCAACAACCCCGCCCTCACCGGTCAGGTGCTCGTGTGCACGGCCCGTGCCAGCATGAAGCAACAACCGGGATGCTACACTATGATCGAGATTCCGGTCATTGATCTGCTCTACGGTGATCGTGAGGAACTCATCAGTCATTTGGTGTAGTCCTTCTTGATTATTTCAAAAAACAAACGTGAGGCTGTCTAATAAGTCTCCCGATATGAAAGATGAACTGTACCCCAAAAGTTT
>JAMPGY010000008.1:0-14521 GCA_023663705.1 Clostridium sp.
CATCGCCCCTCTTTTCTCAGATGATTTTTGGGGTACGCATTGACGAAGTCAGGAATTGTACCTTAATGGAATTGAAACAGTGCATCAAGCACGCTTTCAAGACCTATCCCAAGGCTATTAATTGTACCTTAATGGAATTGAAACACGCTTGTATATGCAACGCCTGATACAGGTCTTGAAGCTATTAATTGTACCTTAATGGAATTGAAACAAGTTCAGGAGACGGGACAACCTGCTTAGCAAACCTATTAATTGTACCTTAATGGAATTGAAACTACAGATTGTTATGGAGTGGTTTTCCTGATTGGATCTATTAATTGTACCTTAATGGAATTGAAACAAAAGGTTTGGTGGCGCACTAAACCTTTTATTATCTATTAATTGTACCTTAATGGAATTGAAAGCTGCAAATATAAGGAGTTAACTTAGCACCTGAATTACTATTAATTGAGTCTTAATAGATTTGAAAGTCGTCATGGACAGCTACGCTGAACGATAAGCGCGTGTCTATTGGGATTCTTCACTTTGCTTTTGCTGTGAAGAAAGGACTGTATCAATCAGTTCTGGTCAGCCTGCACGAATTCAGGTATCCTATTTTGTAGAGGTTGAGCAACAGAACAAAAGGGTGCTGTCCCATAAGATTACGTATTAAAAGAGGGCGTAACAGTCGGAAGCCGATGTTCAAAAAGAGTATTAGGTGCAGGTCGTGCAGCCTGTCCCATAGACGAGCTATGCGCACGGCTTTGTGTAGTTTCCCGTAGTGCCTGGCTAATGTTTGCAGAGACTCCTCGTTCTTGTGCAGGTATACTTCGTTTGATTCAATATCTGTATTCAACAGCGGATTGTCGATGTGTACCACGCAGATGCCCCTCTCTTTCAGCTGCCATCCAAAGAGTACGTCTTCAAATCCGTAATGACGTATGGTTTCGTCAAATAGGATGTGGGAGAAACTCTCCCGATCTATCGCGAAGTTAAAGGAGCGGAAACAATCATGGGGGTGTGCTTCCTTCCACTCTTGTGTGAAACGCCGTTCGGAGGCTTTCTCGTATCGCCAGCGCAAACTCACAGAAGGAGATGGCAGAACATCTGGATGCACAATGCCACCACACACTACTCCCCGGGGGATCCGATGAATGGCTGTGAGATAGCGGGACAGGAAAGCATCATCGGTCGGGACTCCGTCGCTGTCCACGAAGAGCAGATGACTGCCCGCCGACTCTTTGAACAGTAGATTGCGGATGGCTGATCGTCCGATGTTGTGGGGCGGCCTTACTACACGTACGTGAGGCAGGAGGGAGCATCGGTTGATCCGACACACAACCTTCTCGTCTGTGCTTCCATCGTCTCCGATGATGATTTCCACGGATTCGGTCGTGTGTTGTGCCTGTCGTGACAAGGCTTCGGTCAATGGCGTGCAGTCGAAGTTGTAGGTGGGGATGAGTATTGATAACCGGATACCTGCGTTTTCCATGATTGTTCATTTGCTGTATTTTTATAACGTTGGTGAGTGGCGTATATTGTAGAGGACGATCAATCATTCCCATTCGTTATGAATGTTTAAATAAACAGGCACAATGGATAATTGTTTATGCGCTTTCACTATTTTTGTCCTTTCAAAGAGTAGACATATTATATGATATCAGATATACGCATTCGGCTTATCCTGTGTTTCGTGTGGCTTGGCTGCATGTGTTCATTGTGTGTCCGGGCTCAGGTGAGCGGTGTGGTGAGGGATGATGAGACGGGGGAACCGTTGCCGATGGTGCATGTGTATTATGAAGCGGACAAGCGTCTGGGCACCACGACAGATTTGAAGGGGAACTACCAGATCACGTCCAATATGGCACCCGGAAAACTGATATTCTCTTATATGGGCTATATCACCTGGGAGACGAACATCAAGTATGGCGAGAAACGGACGATCAACGTGCGGCTACAGCCTGCAGATCGTGTGCTCTCCGAGGTGTTGGTAAAACCCAAGCGACAAAAGTATCGTCGCAAAGATAATCCGGCCGTGGAACTGATGCGCAAGGTGATTGCGGCCAAGGAGGACAACAGTTTGGAACAGAACGATTATTACAAGTGTACCAAATATCAGAAGATTACATTTGCCTTTAATAATATCTCACCCGAGAGCTTGGCCAATAGCGGCATCTTCAGGAAAATGCCGCTATTGGCCAAGCAGGTGGAGTATTGTCCGCAGACGGGAAAGAACATATTGCCTCTTACCTATAATGAGACTGTGTCGGAACTGCTCTACCGCAAGTTGCCCCGTGAACAGAGGGAATATGTACGGGGGAAGAATTCACAGGGATTGAACGACCTCTTCAGTACGGGGGAGATGGCTATCACGGTGTTGCAGTCGGTCTTTACGGACGTGAACATTTATGATAATTCCATCTACATGCTGGAACGTCCGTTTACCAGTCCCATCTCTTCTACCAATGCTATCTCTTTCTATCAGTATTTTATCATGGATACGCTTGATGTGGCTGGAGACCGCTGCTACGAATTGAGTTTTATTCCCCAAAATCCGCAGGATTTCGGTTTCTCTGGGCGCTTGTTCGTGTTGGCGGATGGTAGCTATCAAGTGAAGCGTTGTGTGATCAATCTGCCCGTCCGTACGAGTGTCAATTTCGTGAATAATCTGGTGATAGAACAGGAGTTCGGCCTGTTACCTAACGGTAGGCGTGGGTTGGTGCGTGATGATATGTTTGCCGAATTGGGTATCGTGCGCAAGCACCGTTCGTTGATGGTGAAGCGAGCCACCCGCTATTCCAATTTCTCGTTCGACTCCATACCCGACATGGCCTTCCGCGAGAAAGAACAACTGCGCGAAGGTACTCGTCGCACGGAGGACGAGGTCTTTTGGGCTCAGCACCGCCCTGACACGTTGACCCGGGCGGAAGCCGGGATGAAAGACATGTTGGCCAATGCCCGCAACACGCGTGGCTTCGGGTGGATTATGTTTGTGGCTCGTGCATTCATCGAGAACTATGTGGAGACGGCACCCAAGGGGAAGCCCAACTATGTGGATATCGGGCCGGTGAACACGATTGTTTCCACCAACTTTATCGAGAAGTTCCGTGTGCGTGCCAGTGCGCAGACTACGGCCAATCTGAATCCTCATCTCTTCTTGCGTGGTTATGTGGCTTATGGTGTGCGCGACCGCAAGTGGAAATACGAAGGACACGTAGAGTACTCTTTCCTGCGCAAGCAGTATTCACCGGAGGAATTTCCCAAGAATTCCATCTCTTTCACAGCCCGCCACGACGTGATGTCCCCTACTGATCAGTTGCTCACCCGGGACAAAGACAACGTATTCGTGTCATTCAAGACGCAGATGGTGGATCATATGATGTATTTCCGTAATTATACGCTTAAATATGAGTATGAATTCGGCAATTCATTCGGCATCCGGGCACATCTGCGTCACGCCCGGCAAACACCCACCGGAGCCTTGTTCTATCGGACATTGGCCGGACGTCATGTGGATCAGTTGAAAACTAGCGAGGCCACGCTTCAATTCCGCTTTTCGCCTGGAGAACAGATTATCAACACCAAGCAGCGTCGGCGCAGGGTGAACAATAATGCCCCCATCTTCACTCTGAAGCACACGACGGGTTTCAAAGGTATTCTGAGCGGCGATTACACCTATAATTATACGGAACTGACTGCCTACAAACGTGTGTGGTTTCACTCCTTCGGACGCATGGACATCAATCTGCATGCCGGTGGACAGTGGAACAAAGTGCCCTTCCCCCTGCTCATCATGCCCGCGGCCAACAACTCGTACATCATTTCGGACGATATGTTCTCCATGATCAACAACATGGAGTTTATGAACGACCGTTTTGCTTCGTTGGATGTGGAATGGGATATGAATGGAAAGATTTTCAACCGTATACCGTTACTGAAACGGCTGAAGTGGCGTGAGGTGATAGGATTTCGGACGCTTTATGGCACACTGACGGACAAAAACAATCCGATGCTGCATGCTGGCGATGACAGATTGTATGAATTTCCTTCGCGCGGAGGGCAGACGGTGAGCCGTGCCATGGGGGATGCTCCCTATATGGAGGTTAGTGCAGGTATTCATAATATTCTCAAGATATTGCGCATCGACTACGTGCGCCGTCTGAATTATCTGTATGGTCCCAATGTGAAAAAAAACGGCGTTCGGCTGGCTCTTCAGTTTGACTTCTGATATTTATTCAATAATAAAAAATCGAGATTATGGCAGCACCTTTGGCAGAGCGCTTACGTCCGCGGACACTGGACGAGTACATCGGGCAGAAACACTTGGTGGGTCCCGGTGCGGTATTGCGCAATATGATAGAGGCCGGACGAATTTCGTCTTTCATACTATGGGGGCCTCCGGGAGTGGGCAAGACTACTTTAGCACAGATAATAGCCCATCGGCTTGAGACACCTTTCTATACGCTTAGTGCTGTGACAAGCGGTGTGAAGGATGTGCGTGAGGTGATAGAGAAAGCTCGTGGCAATCGCTTTTTCTCCTCGGCCAGCCCCATCCTGTTTATTGACGAGATACATCGGTTCAGCAAGTCGCAGCAGGATTCTCTATTGGGTGCGGTAGAGCAGGGCACAGTGACGCTGATTGGTGCCACTACAGAGAATCCTTCCTTCGAGGTCATACGTCCGTTGCTTTCCCGATGCCAGTTGTATGTGCTGAAGAGTTTGGACAAGGCCGATTTGCTGGAACTGACGGAACGCGCACTGAAGGAGGACACTGTGCTGAAGGAACATAAGGTGAGTCTGGCGGAGACGGGAGCATTGCTTCGGTATAGTGGCGGTGATGCACGTAAGTTGCTTAATATCCTGGAACTGGTGGTGGAAGCCTGTCCGGTCGGGGAAGAGGTGGTGATAGACGACCGGACGGTGGCCGAACGGTTGCAACAGAATCCTTTGGCCTATGACAAGGGTGGAGAGATGCACTACGACATCATTTCGGCTTTTATCAAGAGCATAAGGGGTAGTGATCCGGATGCTGCGCTCTATTGGCTTGCCCGCATGATCGAGGGTGGAGAAGACCCTTCTTTTATTGCCCGCCGACTGGTGATTTCGGCCAGCGAGGACATCGGTTTGGCCAATCCCAATGCACTCCTGCTGGCTAATGCGGCGTTTGAGGCCGTGATGAAAATAGGCTGGCCGGAGGGACGCATACCGCTGGCAGAGGCCACGGTCTATCTGGCAACCAGCCCGAAAAGCAACTCGGCCTATATGGCAGTCAATGAGGCCTTGCAGGTTGTAAAGCGAACAGGCAACTTGCCGGTGCCGCTCCATTTGCGTAACGCGCCCACTAAACTGATGGATGAGTTGGGATATGGACACGGTTATAAGTACGCTCACGATTACGAGGGGCACTTTGTGGAGCAGCAGTTCATGCCCGATGAACTGACGCATCAGCGCCTGTGGCATGCCCAACCTAATGCATCCGAAGCTCGGTTGAGAGAACGGATGGTACAGTTGTGGAAGGAACGTTATCAGGACTGAACTTCACTCGACAATAATGTCGTAGCTGTTCTCAAACACGGCACCGGGCAGCAGTTCGTTAACAAACGCACGGTCGCGGAATTCTCCTTCGTATCCGGTGCTGTCGCAGCAGCCGCACCACGGCTCAATGCACACAAAGGGCGCTTGCCCGCCACAGGGAGACCACAGAGCAAGCACTGGCATGTTAAATCGGACAGTCAGATAGGGAGCCTTGTTCTTGTCGTGTAGCGTGACACGGTTGATGAGTCCACGTGTGTCCAACAGGGTGTCGCAGTCGAAGGTGTGGTTGGCGAGCGGGAGTAGGCCTTCTGTCAGTGGCACGTCAAACGTGTCTTCGCCCAGGTATCCGCCCGGTGCTATGGTGTTGCTCACCAGTTTTTTCTGCTCATTGAACGAAAAGTATCCATGCACATCATCCGTCTCTTTGTAGGCAGGATAGCTGAATCCCGGGTGGGCTCCGATATGAAACCACATAGGATTGTCGTCCGTGTTGGTGATTCGCCAGGTGACGGTGAGTTTGTTGCGGCAGATACAGTAGATCACTTCCAGACGATAGGAGCGGGGGTAGAGACGCAGGGTCTCGTCCGTGCTTTCTTGGCAAAGGTGCAGGATGTCACGGTCGCGACTCACCACTTGAAACTGCTGGTCGCGAGCAAATCCATGCTTTTCCATCAGATAGGCCACGCCATCCATTCGGAATGTCTTGTTCCATACGTTGCCTACGATGGGAAACAGCAACGGGGCATGGCGGTCCCAAAAAGCAGGGTTGGCATTCCATATATACTCTTTCTCTGATTTTACCTTTTTCAGGCTTTGCAACTCGGCGCCCGTCAGGGACACGCCGACCTCAATAATTCCGTTGGACAGTTCTTCCATAGCAGTACAGCTTTAGGGGTTAACAATCGCAAAAATAGGAAATACTTTTCAGATGTATCCTTTTTTATCTCAATAAATAGTGGTAAGTTTGTGTGTTTAATTTAAATTAGCATACATTCTTTATAAATCTACTACAAAACTACGTGTATGAAGACGGATATAGAAATAGCCCGCGAGTGTGCTCTGGCGCCCATTGGCAAGGTGGCTGCCAAACTGAATATAGCTGAAGAGGAAATCGAGCAATACGGCAAGTATATAGCCAAGGTTCCCGAGAAATTGATTGATGAGGACAGGGTAAGGAAGAGTCGTTTGGTGTTGGTGACAGCTATCACGCCTACCAAGGCTGGTATCGGCAAGACGACTGTGTCTATCGGTCTTGCATTGGGACTTTCCGCCATAGGGAAAAAGGCTGTGGTGGCTCTGCGCGAGCCTTCTCTGGGACCTTGTTTCGGCATGAAAGGCGGTGCGGCTGGAGGCGGATATGCACAGGTGCTCCCGATGGAGAAGATTAATCTGCATTTTACCGGTGATTTTCATGCCGTCACATCGGCTCACAACATGATATCCGCATTGTTGGACAACTACATTTATCAGCATCGCGATGAGGGATTCGCACTCAAGGAAGTGCTCTGGAAGCGTGTGCTTGATGTGAACGACCGCAACCTGCGTTCTATCGTTACCGGGCTGGGCGGAAAAACCAACGGGGTGACGGGTGAGAGCGGATTTGATATCACGCCGGCTTCGGAGATTATGGCCATCCTCTGTCTGGCACAGGACGAGAAAGACTTGCGTCGCCGCATCGAGAACATCCTGTTGGGCACTACCGTTGACGGTCGTCCGTTCCGGGTGAAGGATATGGGAGTGGCCGGCGCCATCTGCGTATTGCTGAAAGACGCGCTTCATCCCAATTTGGTGCAGACTACGGAGCAGACGCCGGCCTTTGTGCATGGCGGTCCGTTTGCCAACATCGCCCATGGATGCAACTCCGTGTTGGCCACAAAGTTGGCCATGACCTATGGCGACTACGTGGTGACGGAAGCCGGGTTCGGTGCTGATCTCGGTGCGGAGAAGTTCTACAACATTAAATGCCGCAAGTCTGGATTGCAGCCTGCGCTGACTGTGCTGGTAGCAACAACCCAAGGCTTGAAGATGCATGGAGGTGTGCCTTTGGAAGAAATCAAACAGCCACATGCCGAGGGATTGAAGGCTGGACTGAAGAATTTGGACAAGCACATCGGGAACATCCGACGCTTCGGGCAGACCGTGGTCGTCTGTTTCAATCGTTACGCCACGGACACGGATGAGGAAATCAACTATTGCCGCGAGCATTGTGCGGAACAAGGTGTGGGATTTGCTGTCAACAACGCTTTTCTCGAAGGTGGAAAAGGGGCGGAGGAACTGGCCCGTTTGGTTGTGGATACTATCGAGCGGGAGCCGTCCGCTCCATTGCAGTTCTCATATGCGGATACCGACACGGTCGAAGCCAAGGCCGAGGCTGTGGTGCGTCAGGTATATGGTGGCAAGGGTGTCACCTTCTCAACGGCTGCCCGCAAGATGATAGCCCGCATCAACGAACTGGGTGTGTCTCATTATCCCATCTGTATCGCCAAGACGCAGTATTCGTTCTCGGCCGACGAGAAGGCATACGGAGTGCCGGAGAATTTCACCGTTGCCATCCGTGACATTGTGGTGAACTGCGGTGCCGAGTTGATCGTGCTGATTGCGGGGAATATCTTGCGTATGCCCGGATTGCCGAAGTCTCCTCAGGCTGAGCGTATCGACATGGTGAACGGGGAGATCGAGGGATTATCCTGACGTTTTGAAGTCCCGACAAACCGTACTCCATCGGTACTTTCATTTGGAATACTTAAGTCCTTACTTTAACTGAAATTACAGTCTTACTTCTACGAAAGTAATGGAGTAATTCCAATAGAAGTAACAATATTGCATAAGGCATCCGCCCCCATCGACAAAGGCTGTCGGGGTGCGGATGTCTGTGTTTGTTACGTAAGGTTCTCTGTTCGTTAGTCTGTCAATGTTAGTCCGTAGCGTATGGAGTACAGTCTTCGGTACCCGTTTGTTTCAGACTCTGCATGGGCCGGAGTCAGAAATTATATCCGGCACGGATATAGGCATCCACACTTTTGGTGCGGTTGCTGTAATGTACGGTAAGTCCGATGGGACCAAAGAAGGTCTTCAGGTCGTATCTGGCAGCCACGCCCCATAGATAATAGCCTTTGGTCTCATCGTTTCCGAACACCCGCGGGAAATAATGTCGCCAAGTGTCGGATGTCATGCCAAAGTTGAGGGGTAGGCTAATGTAGTGGTTGCGTCCCATACGCTGGCGAAATTCAATGCCGGCCACGATGAGAGTACGGTGAGCTACTTCGAAGCGGTTGATACCGTAGAACGGAATCTGCTGCTCCAGATATTTGCCGGTCTCTTGGCCGCCGAAGGTGTTCATTTCTGCCACGGAACTGCGTCCGGTGACATAGCGTGCTGCCACGCGGGGTAGGATGGTGAATCGTGAGCCCGTCGATAGGGCCGCTCCCCAGTCTATGGCTGCTACATGGAAGGGCGCATTGCGACGTGTGGGCTGGATGTAGAAGTAATTGGCGCTGAACCAATGGCCGCGTGTGGCAAAGGCGGGATGATCCAGATTATTGTAGGATAACTTTCCCCCGAATCGGAAGTAGCTCTCGTTGTGAATGTCGCGGGTTTCGCTGTGGTTGAACTGATAGAGAAACGAACCGTAGTCATAATTGATGTATTGTGATCCTACGGTGAGGCCCATGCGGTACCAGTTGCGGGTGAAGCCCAGTGTGCACAAGTGTCTCAGAAAACTGATCTCGCTGATACGCTCTCCTTTTTCATACGTATTGAAATCGTTGTAGCTGAGTTGGTAGTTGGCCTGTATGTTCCACTTCCGTCCCAGTTCAAAGGCATAGTCGGCTTGTCCGTAGGTTTGCTTGCCCAGTCTCAGCGTCAGTTCAAAGTTATGGCGGGGAGCCTTTGGAATGCTGAATCGTGAGTCGAAAAGCAGGGCGGCCAGTTGCTCATTGTCATATCGTATGCCCAGATTAATGGAGTTTTTAGGGGATTCGCCGATCAGTGTTTTTTTGGCAGGATTGTTCGCGTCGGTGTTTCCCGTCTGTGGTGCGGGGATGTTTCGTGGTGATGCGGGATGGTGGTATGGGGAGGCCATCCGGCCAATCTTCTTTTTCAGGACTGTCAACTCGTTAAGTTTTTGTTCCGCTGCCAGCTGTCCTCGGTCGATGAGGCTGTCTATTGCATTGAGTGTAAAACTGGCTGTGTTATATCCTTTTATGTTTACCTTTATATATACGTCCGTGTTGCGGATGTTCTCTTGCCAGCGGTCCTTGCTTTGCAGGTCAATGAGCTGACTGAGCTGTCCGAGCAGGTCGTGTTGCAGGTCGGCGGCATTCTTGAGCGTGTCCTGCACGTCGATCCCGATCACAATGTCGGCTCCCATGCGCCGCGCCACATCCACGGGATAGTTGTTCACTATGCCGCCGTCCACAAGCAGTTTGCCGTCTGTGGCCATTGGCGCGAACACGCCGGGGATGGACATACTGGAGCGTATGGCCAGCGGGAGCACACCTCCCATGTGCACCTGTTCATCTCCTGTGGCCACGTCTTGCGACACGCAGGCAAAGGGCAAGGGCAGACGGCGGAAGTCGATGGAGTCGTGATAGCCCTCCGTGAGCCGCCACAGCATCTGTCCGATGTTCCGCCCACGTATTACTCCACCCTTGATGGCATCCTGAGGCTTGTTGAAGAAGGGGACGGAGAGGATGTACTTCCCGTTGTCCTCGCGGTTGCGCAGGGTCAGTTCTTTGAGTGGTTTGCGATCGCTGAGCAGAAAAATCCAGTCTTGCGTCATTACGATGCTGTCCAGCTGTTCGGGTGTATATCCGATGGCATACAGGCCACCCACTACGGCTCCCATGCTAGTGCCCACCACCATATCAATGGGTATGCCGGCATGCTCGATCACTTTCAGTGCTCCGATGTGAGCCATGCCTTTGGCACCTCCTCCGCTCATCACCACCGCCACCTTCTTTCGATCGGCCATTATGCTGGTACAGACCAGCATGGATAGAATATATATGAAAAGTCTTTTCATGATGTAATGGTTGAATAGTCGTTGCAAAAATACGCAATGATTCTTATTCGGCCTTGCGTAAAGCGAAAAAGAAGTGACTCGTCGGATGTGAACAAAGCCTAATACTTTATTGTATAGGTAATATGTGGTGCCATAATGGCAGAAAAACGAGCGTTTTGTGTCTCGTTTTATACGTTATGTCAGCATCAGAATGGATTTTTCAGACAGTTTTGCCCCAAAATGGAAAAAAGAATATTTTTGTGCGTCTATTCGCTTTGGCATGGGATTTGTTTCTTGATTAATGCGTCTGGTTGCGCATGAACAGCCGGGCGTTTTGAAATATGAAAATGGAATAATAAAACAAATAATAAAAAGAATACAACTATGGGAAAGATTATTGGAATTGACTTGGGAACCACAAACTCTTGTGTTTCCGTATTTGAGGGCAACGAGCCGGTGGTGATCGCCAACAGCGAAGGCAAGCGCACCACTCCCTCTATCGTGGCTTTTGTGGACGGTGGCGAGCGCAAGGTGGGCGATCCTGCCAAGCGTCAGGCTATCACCAATCCGAAGAAGACCATATTCTCTATTAAACGCTTCATGGGTGAAACCTACGATCAGGTGCAGAAGGAAATCTCGCGCGTGCCTTATTCTGTTGCCAAAGGTGACAACAACACTCCGCGCGTGGACATTGACGGACGTCTCTATACTCCGCAGGAAATCTCTGCTATGATTCTGCAGAAGATGAAGAAGACGGCTGAAGACTATTTGGGGCAGGAAGTGACCGAGGCTGTGATCACCGTTCCTGCCTACTTCTCCGACTCGCAGCGTCAGGCTACGAAAGAGGCCGGTCAGATTGCCGGTTTGGAAGTTAAGCGTATTGTCAATGAGCCTACGGCCGCAGCTTTGGCCTATGGTGTGGACAAGGCGAATAAGGATATGAAAATTGCCGTGTTCGACCTGGGTGGAGGTACATTTGATATTTCTATTCTTGAGTTTGGCGGTGGTGTGTTTGAAGTATTGTCTACCAACGGTGACACCCACCTCGGTGGTGATGACTTCGATCAGGTGATCATCGACTGGATGGTAAATGAGTTTAAGGCAGAGGAAGGTACGGACCTGTCCAAAGATCCCATGGCGCTTCAGCGCCTGAAGGAAGCCGCTGAAAAGGCAAAAATCGAACTGTCTTCTTCCACATCAACCGAAATCAACTTGCCTTATATCACGGCAGTTGGTGGTGTGCCAAAGCACTTGGTGAAGACGCTTACACGTGCCAAATTTGAGCAGTTGGCCGACAGTTTGATTCAGGCTTGTAAGGTTCCTTGCCAGAATGCAATGCGCGACGCAGGATTGAGCAATTCGGATATTGATGAGGTAATTCTTGTGGGGGGATCCAGCCGTATTCCGGCCATCCAAAAGTTGGTTGAGGACTTCTTTGGCAAGGCTCCCAGCAAGGGCGTGAATCCCGATGAGGTGGTGGCTGTTGGAGCTTCCATTCAGGGTGCCATCTTGAACAAGGAGGCCGGTGTGGGTGACATCGTGTTGCTTGACGTTACTCCGCTTTCGATGGGTATTGAGACGCTTGGTGGTGTGATGACCAAATTGATTGAAGCCAACACGACAATCCCGTGCAACAAGAGCGAGACGTTCAGCACGGCTGCTGACAATCAGACCGAGGTGACAATCCATGTACTTCAGGGTGAGCGTCCGATGGCAGCTCAGAACAAGTCGATCGGTCAGTTCAATCTGACAGGTATAGCTCCTGCTCGTCGTGGTGTACCTCAGATTGAGGTTACTTTCGATATCGATGCTAACGGTATTCTGAAGGTGTCGGCCAAGGATAAGGCTACCGGTAAAGAACAGGCTATCCGCATCGAAGCTTCCAGCGGTCTGAGCAAGGAGGAAATCGACCGTATGAAAGCAGAGGCAGAAGCTAATGCTGATGCCGACAAGAAGGAACGCGAGCGTATCGATAAGATGAATCAGGCCGATTCCATGATATTCCAGACTGAGAATCAGTTGAAGGAGTTAGGTGATAAGATTCCTGCCGACAAGAAACCGATGATCGAAGGTGCTCTGCAGAAACTGAAGGATGCCCACAAGAGCGGCGACATTGCAGCCATCGATGCTGCTACAGCCGAGTTGAACACGGCATGGCAGACCGTCAGTGCTCAGATGTATCAGGGTGGTGCTCAGCCGGGTGCCGGAGCACAGGATACCGGAACACAGAGCAATGCCTCCAATGATGAAACCATCCAAGATGCTGACTTTGAGGAAGTGAAGTAAGTCTGAAAAGGAAACAGATAACAAACAATAAGCAAAAGCGTGCAGCTCAGTGAGTTGCACGCTTTTTACGTTTATGGGGTTCATGGTTGCTATGTGTTTTCTATGGGCTTTTTTATCTCTTATTTGCGACATGTTTGCGACAAGACAAAAAAGTAGATAATGTGGTACTTAATCACACTTATACATACTAATACACACTTAAAAGTAGATAACATGCCAACAATCGGATTTGAAATTAAAAGGAAGTGTAAGGTCTGCGGCAAGGTCTTTGTCGCAAAAACACTTGACAGTCACTATTGTTCTCCTAAATGTGGTAAAGTGGCTTGGAAACGCAAAAAGGATGCAAAGGATAGAAACACGAAGTTAGAAACCATTGCCCAACAAGTATCAGACATCAGAGAGTATATTTCTGTAAAGGAAGCTGTTGCTATGTTTGGGGTGGAACGTAGCACCCTGTATCGCCTGATTAAATTGGGACGTATTCCCACTATCAATATGGGTACAAGGCTCACACGTATCAAACGCTCTGAAATGGAACGGCTTTTTCTAAACAGACCGGAAAGTATTGCGGAGAAAGAAAAGCCTGTTCCTAAAACATACAGCTTAGAGCCGGAGGATTGCTATACCATTACTGAGATTTGTGAGAAGTACCATATTAATGATAGTTCAGTATGGGCGCACGTTAGAAAATACTCTATTCCCTCAAGACAAATAGGAAACTATGTGTATGTACCCAAGCAAGAAATTGATAATCTATATAAATCAGAAGTAGAATGAAGAAAGCATTACCTAACACCAAAGTGACTGTCAAACTCAGAAGGTCGAACTACAAAGAAGAGTGGTATCTGATTATTGAGTCGTACCCAGTGTACAAACGAGGTTCAACCCGTGCAAGCCGTGTGGTAGAATCCATTAACCGGACTGTATCCACGCCTGTTTGGGATAAGTCGTCCATTGCACGTATCTTGCCGGATGGAACATTCAATTACAAACCTAAGCGTGATTTGAATGGAATTATCCAATGCCGTTCAACTGTAGACCAAGAGGCTTGTATCTATGCGGATAATGTCCGTAAACTGCGCCAGCGTGAATATGACAGTGCCATTCTTTACACGGATAAGGAAAACGAGATAGCAGCACAGAATGAACGAAGCGAACAGGATTTTATCAAGTATTTCAACAGCATTATCAGTAAGCGTCATCCCAATAGTTCCGATTCGATTATTGTCAATTGGAGGCGTGTCGGAGAGCTGCTGAAACAGTATTCCCAAGGACAGCCAATTCCGTTCAAAACAATTTCCGTGAAACTGCTTGAGGATATCAAGATGTTTCTGCTCCGTGCACCGATGGGAGGCAATAAGAAAGGTACGATTTCACAGAATACGGCATCAACTTATTTCTCCATACTCAAAGCCGGATTGAAACAGGCATTCATAGATGAATATCTGACCGTTGATATAAGCGCGAAAGTAAAGGGAATAACAAATATAGAGAAGCCTCGTGTTGCGCTTACCATGAATGAGGTGCAGATGTTGGTTGATACTCCTTGCAAGGATGATGTTTTGAAACGTGCGTTCTTGTTTTCTGTTCTCACTGGATTGCGGCATAGTGATATTCAAACTTTGAAATGGAAACAAATTCAGCAAACAAGCAAGGGTACATGGTGGAAAAGGCGCGGCTGTTTGCCCCTCTCGGGCACGCGGGATTTGACCCTGTGGG
>JAMPGY010000008.1:14621-93040 GCA_023663705.1 Clostridium sp.
AAGAAGAAGCGTGTGTGACAGTGGATTGGATGTCACACACGCTTCTTCTTTTATTGAAAGTGGAGGGCTCCGTTCTTTCGAAACCGAAGCTCTATAAGCAGAATTTATTGACCACGTGAGCCACACCGTCTTCCTCGTTGGATAGTGTGATATAGTCTGCTTCGGCCTTTACCACTTCCTGTGCATTGGCCATTGCCACTCCCAGTCCGGCGTATTTAATCATAGACAAATCGTTGAAACCGTCTCCACAGGCTATCATGTCTGCAGGAACCATTCTCAGTTCTTCAAGCAATACGGCCAGGCTGCGGGCTTTGTCTATTCCTTCAGGCACCAGCTCCAGGAAAAACGGTTCCGAGCGGAACACATTCATGCGTCCGGTCAGCTTCTGCCGCATTTCCTTTTCCAATTCCACCAATATCTCCGGCTTACCCACGATGAGACACTTGGGAACTGGGAAGTTAATGACGTCCAAAATATCCGGAACGGTGATGCTTTTCATCTTGTTGAGGAAGGCTTCGTGGCGCACATACTCGTTCTCGGCGTCTTCCGATATGATATACTCATCCTTGTAGCTTAGCAGTACACAGTTGTTTCTTCTGGCACAGTCCTGCAGGTAGGGGTATATCTCGGTGGAGAGTACGTTTTCATACATACATTCCTTGGTCTTCCAGTCGATTATCTGTCCTCCGTTGTAGGAGAGGATATACCCCTCGTAGTGCTCCAGTTGTAATTCATCGGCCAGCGGCACAATGCCATAGGTAGGGCGTCCGGATGCCAACACTATTTTCAGTCCACGCTCCTGTGCGTCAAGCAGAGTCTGCCGGGTGTACGGTGTGATTTCTTTTTTGTTGTTGGTGAGGGTGCCGTCCAAATCAAGCACCAGAAGTTTATATTTCATATTCTTATGCTTTTTTTAGTGAAAGGGCGATGCGTTTGCGTTGCTTGTCTATTTCTATCACGCGGACAGTGACGTGCTGGTTGAGCGATACGATGCCTGTAGGGTCACTCACATAATGGTCTGCCATCTGCGAGATGTGCACCAATCCTTTTTCGTGGATGCCAATGTCCACAAAACATCCGAAATTGGTGATATTCGTCACGATGCCGGGTAGCGTCATGCCTTCGGTCAGGTCGTCAATCTTCCGCACGTTATCGGCAAAGGCAAACGGCTTCACGCTGCTGCGCGGATCCCGTCCGGGCTTGTCCAGCTCGTGCATAATGTCGGTGAGAGTAGGCATTCCGCAGGTGTCGGATACATATTGTTCCAACTTAATCTTTTGCCTCAACTCTTTTGATTTAATCAGTTCTTCTACTGTAGAATGAAGATCATTTGCCATGGCCTTGACCACTTCGTAACGCTCGGGATGAACTGATGAATTGTCCAGCGGGTTCTCTCCCTGCGGAATGCGGAGAAAACCTGCACACATTTCAAATGTCCGTTCTCCCATACGAGCCACTTTCAGCAGTTGCCGGCGGTTCCGGAAAGGACCGTTTTCTGTGCGGTATTGCACAATGTTGCGGGCCAGCTGCGGTCCTAATCCGGAGATATAGGCCAGCAGGTGATAGCTGGCAGTATTCAGATTCACACCTACTGTGTTGACACAGGATTCCACGGTCTGATCCAGCGCTTTTTTCAATTTCCCTCCATCCACATCATGCTGATATTGTCCGATTCCAATCGATTTAGGGTCTATCTTCACCAATTCGGCCAGCGGGTCCATCAATCGTCTGCCAATGGATACAGCACCTCTCACAGTGACGTCATAGTCGGGAAACTCCTCGCGTGCAAGACTTGAGGCCGAATAGATGGAGGCGCCATCTTCATTGACAATGTATACCTCCACCGGATGGGGAAAACGAACAGCACGGATGAAGTTCTCGGTCTCCCGGCTTGCGGTTCCGTTGCCTATCGCTATAGCCTCTATTTGGTATTGTTCTGTCAACTGCTGGATTTTCCTTCCTGCCTGTTCGGTTTTGCCATGGGGCGGGTGAGGGAAGATCGTTTCGTTGTGAAGCAGTGTGCCTTGTGCATCCAAGCAAACCACCTTGCATCCTGTTCGGAATCCGGGGTCTATGGCTAAGGTGCGCTTCTGTCCCAGCGGTGCTGCCAACAACAGTTGGCGCAGGTTTTCTGTGAACACACGTATGGCTTCCTCGTCCGCTTTTTGTTTGGAGAGGGTGGCAAACTCCGTTTCGATCGACGGTTTAAGCAATCGTTTGAAGGCATCTGTCAGGGCATAGCCTATCCAGGTCTTGCAGGTGGAGCGGGGATGCAGAAACCGACGTTCCATTTGCATCAGGCATTCCTCTTCGTCCGGCGATATGGTGATGCGCAGAAAGCCTTCGGCCTCGCCGCGGCGCATGGCCAGCAGACGATGGGAGGAGCAGCGTTTCAATGGTTCGCTGAAATCAAAATAGTCTCTATATTTTGCCGCCTCCTCTTCTTTCCCTTTGCATACTCGTGAAGTGATTGTGGCGGTGCGTTCAAACTGACGTCGGACGATATTGCGTGCTTGTTCGTTTTCGTTGAAATGTTCGGCCAATATGTCGCAGGCGCCTTTCAGGACATCTTCGGCGGTGGGTACCTCCTTGTTTACATAAGCTTGTGCCTTATGTTCGGGATGAGGCTCCCGCTGCATCAATAACAGGTTGGCCAGTGGCTCCAAACCGTGCTGACGGGCAATTTCCGCCCGGGTTTTCCTCTTCGGTTTGAAGGGCAGATAGATGTCCTCCAACTCCACTCCGTTCCAACAGTCGGCGATTCGTTTTTCCAGTTCCGGTGTCAGGCGTTCGCTTTTGCGGATGGTGCTCAGTATGGTTTCTTTTCTTTTCTCAAGTTCCGTCAGTTCGTCTGCAGCATCTTTGATGGCGGCGATAGCCACTTCGTCCATGCTTCCGGTGGCTTCTTTGCGATAACGGCTGATAAAGGGTACTGTGGCTCCCTCCGAAAGCAATTTCAATGTGTTGCTTACCCCTTTTGTATGTAGAGACAAACGGGTGGCAATCATCCGGCTGAAGTCTGTCATAAGGTTTCTTCGGTTGATTCGTTGTCAGCAGTACGCAGAATCAGCGTGGTGGCTCCTATGGTGACGATGGCACCGTTGTCTATGCGCACTCTATCCACGTCCCTCAGAATCTCGTTCATGTAGAATGTTCCGGTATTACTGGGTGCATCACGCAGGGTATAAATCCATTTTCCGGCCTTATTCTTTTTCACGTTGATGATGCAATGGGTCGTGTCTACGCTGGGATCTACGGTTTCGATAGGTGTGTTGATATTACTTCCTTTCACATATCGCCCGATTACGTTGTCGCCCGGATGAAGAGGCAGAACCTGTTTGTAGTGAAACACATTCTCTACCACCACAATACTCCCGCAAGCATCGTTATTCTCATTCTCGTCCCATTGTTCTTCCTTGCGTGTCGCTTTCAGTTTGGACACTCCGATGCGGATGCCGAATTGCTTGTGGCATACTTCGCATTCAAAAACCAATGATTGTCCTTCCGGATATTGTTTTTCGTCAAAGGTGATGTAGTTGTCACATTTGGGGCAACGTACGCGCTTCATGTATGAAATGTTTTAGTTTAAGTTCAATACCCAAGCTGTCTCGAAATCAGTATAATTATGTTTGAGGTTGTTCATCTTGGCATAGGCTGCGGATTCGGTTTCAAAACCATTGAAAATCACTCTCACCATCTTTCCTTTTACGTATACCCGCGCGCCTTCAATACCTCTTTTTTTCAGATTCTCCACATATTGGTGTGCGTTCTTTTCCGAAATGGAACTTACCACAACCACGGCATATCCTGTAGCTTGGTCGGTTGATAATGTTTGGTCTTCTGTATTTTGCAGAGCCGTATGGACTTCTGGGTTTTCAACTTCCATATGTGGCTCGGTTGCGATTTCGGGTGCGGTCTGACGGTTGTTGGTCAAAGTGTCGGATTGCTGCTCACTCGCATCCATCTGTTGCATGATGGCAGTCGGTATGAGCATTTGGCTCATTTGTATCTGTTCACGACCACCTTCAATATTGGCGGCGGTGGGAGAGAGGAGTACAAAGAGCAGAATGGCTGCAGCGGAAGCACTCACATAGTTGATCAAACGACGGCTGATTTGTATGGTGATGTGTTTGTCTTCATCTTTTTGTTGCTCATCCGCAACTTGTTGGTTTTTCATGGCCGTGCATTCCGCGTCTGTCTGCAGGGTCGGGAACTCAAAGGCGTCCAAACCATAGTAGGCCGGACATACGGTACCTGCTTCATAAGGCGAAAAAAGAATCTCTCCGTCTTCGTTTTGAGTAAAAAGTCCGATACCCTCAAAGTCACATGTTCCGTTCTCCAACAGAGTCTGACGCAGTAGCAAAACCTTTTGATTCAACATTTTTTTTGCCTCGGCTTCGTCCACGCGATAGGTTTTCATGAATGAATTGACCAGCAAACCGTCATTCGTCTGCAACTGGGGATTGAATCCCACAGTACGTAAGGGCGGAAGGAACAGTTGCTCCTCATCTACACGCTGTGAAGCCACTTGCCGCGTGACAAAACCACCGAACCGGGGGATTACCACGCAATCGTTGCTTAATAGCAGGTTTTCTATATGTCTGGATAATTCTTTCACGTTGCAAAATTACTGCTTTCTTCCCATCCAAACGAATTTTTCGGGGAGTTTTTAGCAACTATTTTCCACTCATCACAAGCGGCTACCGTAATTTTTTATACCTTTGTCCCGACATTAAACTTGAACAAGTAGTATGGAATATATAGATACGGCTATTGAAGGCGTGTGGATTATCGAGCCTAAGGTTTTTAAAGATTCACGCGGGTATTTCATGGAAGCGTTTAAACAAGACGAATTTGAGGCTCATGTGGGTGCGGTGAATTTTATACAGGACAATGAATCGAAGTCTACCTTCGGGGTATTGCGTGGTTTGCATTATCAGAGCGGGGAGTTCAGTCAGGCCAAGTTGGTGCGGGTGATCAAAGGACGTGTTTTGGACGTGGCGGTTGATTTGCGCAAGAGTTCGCCCACTTTCAGACAGCATGTGATGGTGGAGTTGAGTGAGGAGAACAAGCGTCAGTTTTTTATTCCGCGTGGTTTCGCCCATGGTTTCCTGGTGCTGAGTGACGAAGCTGTATTCACGTATAAGGTAGATAACGGATATGCTCCGCAAGCCGAATGCTCCATCCGTTTTGACGATCCGGAGTTGGGCATCTGCTGGCCGATCGACCGTGAGGAAATGGTGCTTTCAGAGAAAGACACCCGGGGAGTCTGCGTGAGTGACGCTGTGTTGTTTGACTAATTTTACAGAAATGAAGATAGCTGTTGTCGGAACGGGGTATGTAGGGTTGGTGACAGGTACATGTTTTGCCGAAACCGGTGTGGATGTAACCTGTGTGGATGTTGATCCTGGCAAGATTGAGAAGTTGAAACAGGGAGATATTCCTATCTACGAACCCGGATTGAAAGAGATGGTATTGCGTAATGCGGCTGCCGGACGATTGAAGTTCACTACGAGTCTGGCAGATTGTCTGGACGATGTGGAAGTGGTGTTCAGCGCCGTGGGTACGCCTCCGGATGAAGACGGAAGTGCAGACTTGAAATACGTGCTTCAGGTGGCTGAAACCATAGGAGAATATATGAATGACTATAAGTTGGTTGTCACCAAGAGCACGGTTCCTGTGGGTACGGCACGCAAGGTGAAGGATATGATTGCCGGGCGGCTGGCCGCTCGTGGAGTGGATATTCCGTTTGATGTGGCTTCCAATCCGGAGTTCCTGAAAGAAGGTAATGCCATCAGCGACTTCATGAGTCCCGACCGTGTGGTGGTGGGTGTGGAGTCCGATCGGGCACGCGTGTTGATGACCAAATTATATAAGCCGTTTTTGGTGAACAATTTCCGTGTTATTTTTATGGACATACCGTCTGCAGAGATGACCAAGTATGCAGCCAATGCCATGCTGGCCACCCGCATCAGTTTCATGAATGATATTGCCAATTTGTGTGAGCGGGTAGGCGCAGATGTTACTGCCGTGCGAAATGGAATCGGTGCGGATTCCCGTATCGGCCGCAAGTTTCTGTATGCCGGTTGCGGCTACGGTGGATCTTGTTTTCCCAAGGATGTTAAGGCTTTGATCCGTACAGCTGATAAAGAAGGTTATTCCATGCGGGTGCTCAAGGCTGTGGAAGAGGTTAACGAAGCGCAGAAATCTATTCTGTTTGCCAAATTGCAAAAGGCTGTAGGAGGAGATTTGAAGGGCAAGACCATTGCTTTGTGGGGATTGGCTTTCAAACCCGAGACCGACGACATGCGCGAGGCGCCTGCGTTGGTGCTGATCGATCATCTCAAACAGGCGGGTTGCGACATTCGCGTCTATGATCCCAAGGCCATGGAGGAATGTCGACGCAGGATCGGTGACACCGTGTTCTATGCGCAGGATATGTATGATGCCATTTTGGATGCCGATGCGTTGATGTTGGTCACCGAGTGGAAGGAATTCCGTATGCCGGCTTGGGGAGTGGTGAAGAAAACGATGAGGGGAAACTTGCTGATAGACGGACGTAACATATATGATGACAAGGATGTTGCGGAGCAAGGATTAGAGTATTACTGTATCGGCAGATAGTGGCGGATGAGACACGTTGGGTGGATAGCTCTTGTTGGTTTGTTTGTCTTGATCGCATGCCGGAAAGAGGGTGTTTCCGTTTTGCCTGAGGCTGTTTCCGGAGAAGAAGATCTGGAGGCACAGGCTGCTTTTCAAGGGATATGGGTTGACGATGAAAATGATTGTGTGTTGTTCCGGGTCAGGGGAGACAGCATTTACTATCCTGACACGGTCAATTGTCCGGAACGTTTTTGTATTCGCCGTGATTCACTTGTGATGTCCGGCGAGTCTACGGTTTCTTACTTTATAGAGCAACGCGGGACGGATATTTTCCGTTTTCGGGTGTCTACGGGAGATTTGATTTGTCTGAAGCGTTCGGATAATCCGGAGGACACATTGCTCTTTGAGGGTCGTTACACAGCTCCGATAGTGCTGAATGAGGTGATGAAGAAGGACACCGTAGTGTTTGGTAATGGCAACCGTTATCACTGCTATGTTTTTGTGAATCCCAGCAAGTATAAGGTGGTAAAGAAGAGTTTCACCGATGAAAGTATAGAGGTGGAAAATGTGTACTACGACAACGTGGTGCATCTCAGTGTATATTGTGGCAAGGAATGTGTCTATTCCAAGGATTTTGTGAAGGGGGATTTTGCCGCGTATGTTCCATTGTCGTTCTTGGAACAGTCTATTTTGTCAAAGGCCGACTTTTATCGTATTTCAACCGATGGATGTCATTTTGTGGCAACTATCGGAATCCCGGATGATGCTTCATGTTATGCTGTGGACATCTGTGTGAATTTCGCGGGCGAGATGTCTATGCGTTTGCAGGAGTAATCGCTTGTTGTCGCGCATATTGGGCTACTTGATAGATCTTGTCAATTAAGTTTTTTCGAGCATCCGGACCGGTGAGATTGTTATCAATCAGCCTGTGGGAAAAACATACTTTAACCGGATTCAATATTATTCAACTATATTTTTATTGGGGCTGTGTGGATTAATGTCTATATTTGCCGCGGAGTTCAATGTAACTCCTTAAATTTCATGTGTTTTATCAATAAATAAAATGTAATTATGGAAAAAAGTATTAAAGGCACTCAGACAGAGAAGAACTTGTTGACATCGTTTGCTGGAGAATCTCAGGCACGTATGCGTTATACATATTATTCAAGTGTGGCCAAGAAGGAGGGATACGAACAGATTGCCGCCATCTTTATGGAGACAGCCGAACAGGAAAAAGAACATGCCAAGCGGATGTTCAAGTGGTTGGAAGGTGGCAGTGTGGAAATCACAGCCAGTTATCCGGCCGGTGTGATCAGTGACACGTTGTCCAATCTGAAGGCGGCTGCCTGTGGTGAGCATGAAGAATGGGCGGTGGATTATCCTTACTTTGCCGAGGTGGCCGATGCGGAAGGTTTTCCGGCCATTGCTACGATGTATCGTATGATCGTTGTGGCCGAGCAGGCTCACGAAGAGCGTTATTTGGCATTGGCGTCCAATCTGGAGAATAATCAGGTTTTTGCCAAGGAGGAGGAAGTCGTGTGGCAGTGCCGCAACTGCGGTTATACGGTGAAAGGTAAGGATGCTCCCAAGACCTGTCCTGCCTGTTTGCATCCACAGGCTCATTTTGAGGTGAAGAAGACCAACTACTAAAGGATCTTATTGGTATTAAAAAGAGACTGTCTGACTTGTGATGTGAATCCTAAAGTTTAGACAGTCTCTTTTGATATGATTGTGTACTGTGCCCGGTAGGTCAATCCCCACGGTATAGCTTACATATACACATTGGTAATGCCGGTTCCGTTGCGACGGATGATTTCAAAGGTGGGACCCACGTTGTAGAAGGCGTCTTCTTCGATGATGGTGTTCAAGGGGACGTAGGCACGCTCCAATCGGGGACATTTTTCAAAGGCATAGGACTCTATGCGCTCTGTTCCTGAGGCAATTTCAATAGTTTGTAGGTTGGGTTGGTCGAATACCGTGTTTTTCTCTACCGTGGTCATGGGCAGTAGTTTCAGGTCGGTGAGCTGTGCGGGAATGTAGTAGAGATAGTTGTTGCCGTTTCCTCCGCGTTCATACACGGCTCCCTCGTAGCTCATCAGTTTCTTGTTTGCTTCGTCCACATGAACGGATTTCAGGTTTTTACCGTACTCTCTCAATCCGATAAGGTCTGTGCCCAATGTCTCTATGTTCTTGCCAAGATAGAGCTCATTGATGGTTTCGGGAAGGGTGCTGTGCGGGTTGACAGAAGTAATGCGGATGCCACCGATGCTGAACGGGATTACTTCCGAACCGTAGCCTTCTTTTATCTCGGCCACATTGAGCTGGCTGTTGTAGTAGTCGTAGGCGAACTTGTCGTCTTCAAACAGGGTGATGTCTGCTCGCTGAGGATACATGAAATAATAGGCTCCGGTGTTTGCGGCATCAAACTCGCCCTTGTTGGTGGCATCGCTCAGCCACCATTGACCGTCCAGATAGGTATAGTTCCAGGCATGGCCGAATCCCATCATGAGTCCATTGGCAATCAGGACGGGGATGTCTTGCGACAGCAACATCACCTTCATCAGGTTGGAGTAGCCCTGACACACGCCTGTGCGGTTGATAAATACATCGTAGGGATCGTTGCTGGTCAGGTCGTATTTCACGTTGTTGGATACCCAGGCGAAGATGGCATCATACTTCTGGTGATCGGTGGTGCATCCGCTCACTAAGTTGTCTGTGAATGTTTTGATTTCCTGATATTGTTCTTCCGTTATCACGGTCTCGCCCATCACCAGTGCCTGTTTGGGATCTATTTTTCTGAGTATGGTCAGCATCTTGTTGGCATCGCTTCCGCTCAGCAGGGTGGCACCGTCGTCCTGCGGAAAGTCCAGCGCTGCAAGTGTGGCTTCCGTTCCGGTGGATGCAGTGGTGTTGGTTTCGGGTTGAATCATGTCGTCGGCATCGTTGCTGCACGAGATGGCCAGAGTGGCCGAGAGCAATAGGCTTGCCAGATAGTAGTGTTTTTTCATAAATAATATGGTTAATTGAAAAGTTAATATAATCGGTGTGAATGTTCTATAGGGCGAATGATTCGCAGAACATGCCGGCAAAATGCGCATCCAGTCCTGCTGGCCGTGAGCGGAACAGTCCGAACACACTTGCTCCCGATCCGCTCATCAAGGCGTAGACAGCCCCTGTTTCGTAGAGTTTGTTCTTGACGGCCGCTATCTCGGGATGGGCCGGGAACAGGCTTTCTTCAAAGTCGTTTCGCAATGTATGGCGCCAGGTTTCCACAGGCTGACGGAGCGCATCCGGCAGATAAACGCCGCTTGGGCGCGGTGTGATACGGGCGTATGCCTCGCGTGTGGAGATAAATGTGTCGCCTTTCACCACCACCAAGTGCAAGCCCTGCAGGGAGAAGTCGTCCATGGGCTTGAGAATGTTGCCGATGCCCGTGGCATAGGCCGGCCGGTTGCGCACAAAGAAGGCACAGTCGGCGCCGAGGGGAGCAATGCGACGTTCCATATCTTCATCGCTCATCGCGAGGGAAAAACGTTCGTTCAGCAGCCGCATCATGAAGGCCGCATCTGCCGATCCGCCTCCCATGCCGGCTCCGGACGGGATATGCTTGTGCAGGCGGATGTTCAGAGCCGGGAGATGAAATTCCTCTTTGAGCAGGCGGTAAACCTTGATGATGAGGTTGTCTTCCGGGCTTCCTGCCACAGGGACACCGCTGACGGTGAGGGTGTAGTCGGGAGTCACTACCACGGTGGTTATGCTGTCCGCAGGTGTTGTTTCGGTCTTGGAGGCATCCGTTCTTTCCTCCACTTCCAACTCATCCCGTAGCGGGATGGGGTAGAACACGGTTTCCAGATTGTGGTATCCGTCTGCTCGTTTTTCGGTGACAAACAGACCTAAGTTTATCTTTGCATTGGGATGAATCAGCATAGTGAATCGTTTCGTGACATTTGGCTTCAAATTTATAAAAATGTTCACGGATAAGCAAAGAGTGTGCGTGAAATATATCAACTAAAGTGGTATATAAGGAGTAAGGAGGCAAAAGACCGCATACCAAAATGGTCTTTTGCCTCCTTGTCGTTTCGATCGTCTCTTCGCAGGACTTACTTCACAACGTACTTCTTACCGTTGCGGATGTTGATGCCCTTCTGTGCCTTCTCCAGACGCTGACCGGCCAGGTTGTAGATAGCGTTGTCTTCCTTGGCATCGGCTTTCACTTCGCTGATGCTGTTTCCGCCTTCTCCGGCAGTCACCTTGAAGTTCTTGATTTCCCATGTGCCGGCACCTTCGGTCGTGCTCATGTATTTGAAGCCCACCTGGATGGTCTTGCCTTCGTATCCGGCCAGACTGATATTTTGTGTGCCGAACTCAGAGAAGTTCTTTCCTTCGGGGAACTCGGGATAAGTGATTTCCACCTGCTTCCAGTCGCCATCCTTCTCTTTGATCCAGAGGGTAGCCTCTTCTTCCACGTTGCCGAAGAATTTGCTGATGCAATGGTCGAACGACAAGGTTCTTACCACTTCGGCGCTGGACAATACGATGTAGGGAGAAACCAGCCAGCTCTCGGCTGCGTAGTTGGTTTTGTTTACGTAAGCGGCGGCCTTTGCATACTGATACTTGCTGTCGTGGCTCCATACGTAGTTCAGGCCTTCGGAAAGCATCACGTTGTTGATGGTGAATGAGCCGAGACCGTTCTCGAATGTCTCTTCATACGGTTCGTTCACTTCGGTGCGGATGGCATCGGCCACGTTGAGTGTATAGCTGGCGCTGCCTGCGCTGTACTCTTCATTTTCAGCGGCAGTGGCCGTGATGACTGTAGTGCCGGTAGCCACCAGAGTAACCACGCCGGTAGCAGCGTCCACAGTGGCCACAGCTTCGTCCGATGAAGAATAAACCACCTCGGCAGTAGTTTCTTTGGTCAGTTCGGGAGCTGTGAATTCAGCGCCCAGATTCGTGTTTACCGTAGTTTCGCTGAAAGCCAATTTCGGAGCCTTCTTCACGGGAGCGTCTGCAGTCTGATAAGTCACTTCGATTGCAGTGATTGCAGTGTTGCTTTTGGTGATGGTGCAGGCGATGTTCACCTTTTCCTGTGCGCCGGTCCATTCGCCGTTGTCGTATGTGCCGGTCTCGGCCGTGAAGTTGGCGGGGGCGGCAGCTGTCAGTGTCACGTTGGTAACAACGCTTCCTGCGGGAGCGGCGATATCCATGCTTGAGTTTTTGTAAAAGCGCAACTCGTTGTTTTTTGTGGCTTTCCACCAACGTGTTCCGCCGTTCAACTGGATGGTGACGTCACCTTCTTTCAATGTGTAGGGATCCGGGTTGTAGTCCTGTGTGGATCCGCTCAGCAGAGTCATGCCATAAGCCTCCTCTCCAGTGAAGTCAAACTTGACGGTAGTCTGTGCAGACACAAAGCTGCATACGGCGGCTACCAATCCTAAAAAAGAAAAGCGTAATGTTTTGTTCATAATAAAACTGTTTGTTGATTAATGTATACTCTACAAAGATACGTCTTTTATTTGATATAATGTTCCGTTTACTCTTTAAAAGGATTGGAAAAAAACAGATATGTTCCGTATGTCCGGAAAGAGGAATTCTGGTGAAAAGAAAAATCTCCTGCAATCATAGCGATTGCAGGAGATTGGTTGTGTATCGACTGAGAATGATTACTTGCTCAGGGCCAAAGCGACGTTAACGGCGCAAGCTACGGTGCAACCTACCATCGGGTTGTTGCCGATACCGAGGAAGCCCATCATCTCCACGTGTGCGGGCACTGAAGAGGAACCTGCGAACTGAGCATCGGAATGCATGCGGCCGAGTGTGTCGGTCATACCGTAAGAGGCGGGACCGGCAGCCATGTTGTCAGGATGCAGAGTACGGCCTGTGCCACCACCGGAAGCTACAGAGAAATAGGGTTTTCCGGCAAGCACGCGTTCCTTCTTGTAAGTACCGGCAACGGGGTGCTGGAAGCGGGTGGGGTTGGTGGAGTTACCTGTGATGGAAACGTCTACGTTCTCGTGCCACAGGATGGCAACGCCCTCACGAACATCATCGGCACCGTAGCAGTTCACCTTGGCGCGGGGGCCATCGGAGTAAGCTGTACGCTTCACTTCCTTCAGTTCACCTGTGTAGTAGTCAAACTGAGTCTGAACGTATGTGAAGCCATTGATACGTGAGATGATCATGGCAGCGTCCTTACCCAGACCGTTGAGGATGCAACGCAACGGGTTCTTACGCACCTTGTTGGCCATTTCGGCAATCTTGATGGCGCCTTCGGCGGCTGCGAACGACTCGTGGCCGGCCAGGAAAGCAAAGCACTGAGTCTCCTCGCGGAGCAGACGGGCGGCCAGGTTGCCATGACCTACACCCACCTTACGGTCGTCGGCTACAGAGCCGGGGATGCAGAAAGCCTGCAGGCCGATACCGATAGCTTCGGCAGCGTCGGCGGCGTTGGTGCAACCTTTCTTGATGGCGATGGCTGAACCTACCACATAGGCCCATTTTGCGTTTTCAAAACAGATCATCTGTGTTTCTTCGCAAGTCTTATAAGGATCCAAACCTGCCTTTTCGCAGATTTCGTTTGCTTCTTCGATAGAAGAGATACCGTTTTCGTTCAGGGCAGCGAGAATCTGCTTGATGCGACGATCCTGGCTTTCAAATTTCACTTCTCTAATCATTGTATGGGTCCTCCTTCTTATTCTTTACGTGGGTCAATAGATTTAACAATTCCCTGTTCCGGCTTCGTGCGGCCGTAGGTGCCGGTAACGCTCTTCAGAGCCTCGTCGGCGGGAACGCCCTTCTTGATGGCATCCATAAACTTGCCCATGTGGACGAACTCGTAACCACACACCTGATCGTCTTTGTCGAGGAACATCTTGGTGATGTAGCCTTCGGTGAGCTGCAGGTAGCGTGTACCTTTCACCTTTGTGCCGTAGAGCGTACCCATCTGGCTGATGAGACCCTTACCCAGGTCTTCCAGTCCGGCACCGATAATCAGACCACCTTCGGAGAAAGCAGACTGCGTGCGGCCATAGACAATCTGGAGGAACAGTTCGCGCATAGCCGTGTTGATGGCGTCGCAAACCAGGTCGGTGTTCAGAGCCTCGAGGATGGTCTTGCCCGGCAGGATTTCAGAAGCCATGGCAGCTGAGTGGGTCATACCGGAGCAGCCGATAGTCTCCACCAGACACTCTTCGATGACACCTTCCTTAACGTTCAAGGTCAGCTTGCAGGCACCCTGCTGGGGAGCGCACCAACCGATACCGTGAGTCAAACCTGAGATGTCCTTGATCTCCTTTGCCTGCACCCACTTACCTTCTTCCGGTATCGGGGCGGGTCCGTGATTGGGACCTTTGGCAACACAACACATGTTTTCTACTTCGTGTGAATAAACCATAATTCTACAAATTTATTATAGGTAATGATAATAGTTATAATATACCCGTTATACGCTGTTAAGCGCTACAAAAGTAGCTATTTTTTGGTATACGGACAACTTTTTTTTGCCCATAATTTACATTTTCGCATACCTGTTAATATTTGGTTGTTCGTCTTTATTTTCCTAATTTTGCGATCATACTCTATTTAAGCGGATATTTATGATTCCATACGATTTGAAAAAGATACGTGCCGTGATGTTTGATGTGGACGGAGTATTAAGTGCCGAGACGATAGGTCTTCATCCTGACGGGGAGCCGATGCGCACGGTGAACATCAAGGACGGCTATGCCATCCAGTTGGCCGTGAAGAAGGGACTGCTCGTGGCCATCATCACCGGAGGCAAGACCGAATCGGTGCGCCGGCGCTACGAGGGGCTCGGGGTGACCGAGGTACACATGGGATGCTCCGTCAAGCTGTCCACCTACGAACGCCTGTTGCACACCTACGGATTGGCGGAGGATGAGGTGCTCTATATGGGCGACGACATCCCCGACTACGAGATTATGCGGCGTTGCGGATGTCCTTGCTGTCCGGCCGATGCCGCTCCTGAAATCAAGCAGCTCTCTGTGTATGTGTCTCACCGAAACGGCGGATACGGATGCGGGCGCGACGTGATCGGGCAGGTGCTCCGTGCGCAGGGCAAATGGATGGACGACAAGCAGGCTTTCGGATGGTAGGGGAATCGTGCAAAACAAAGAAACAGTTATGTTGGACAATTTGAAGAAATACAGACTGGTACTGGCCAGTCAGTCGCCGCGCCGCAGAGAACTGCTCGGCGGGCTGGGCGTGGACTACGAAGTGCGCCTGTTGCCGGGCATCGATGAGAGTTATCCCGATACCTTGCAGGGCGAGGACATACCTCTTTATATAGCCCGGACCAAGGCGGCTGCCTATCTGCCGTCGTTGCAGCCGGACGAGCTGCTCATCACGGCCGACACCATCGTGTGGCTGGACGGCTGTGTGCTGGGCAAACCCCGCGATGAGGAAGACGCACGGCGCATGCTACACGCTTTGTCCGGCCGGACCCATCAGGTGATGACGGGTGTTTCCATCACGGGAGCATCCGTGGAGCGCAGTTTCGTGTGCACAAGCGAGGTCACCTTCGATGTGCTTTCCGACGAGGAGATTGACTACTACGTCGGTCGCTTCCGCCCCTTGGACAAGGCCGGTTCTTACGGCATTCAGGAGTGGATTGGCTACATTGGCGTGCAGTCCATCCGGGGCAGCTATTTCAACATCATGGGGCTGCCCGTGCAGCGGCTCTATCGCGAACTGAGAAATTTATAATCAGGCTATAAATAAGATAAGGACTATGAAGACAAAATGCAATTCATACGCTCTGTGCGGATTCATGTTGGCGCTGGCCTGCGTGGGACTTGCCGGATGCGAGGAAGACGAGAATGTGTCCACGCTGCCCGTGTTCAGCGGGTTTGTAATCACTCCGTCCACGCCCGAGGTGGGGCAGACGGTGAGGGTGGAGGCCGTGCAGGCACAGATAGGCAAGTTGCTCTACCGTGCCGAATACACATGGACACTGATGCTTGGCGACACCAAGATCGACGAGAAGAAGAGCAAGGTGGTGTATGACAACGAACCCGCCAATCCCGTCTACACCTACGAGATTCCGGCCGATGCTCCCACGGGTACTTACTCTCTGTCGTTCAGCGGCCGCTATCAGTATTCGGCCAAGGCGGGAGCACAGGTGTCGGGTGGAAACTACGAGCAGCCGTCCACCGGAACGAACGGTTCTATCACGGTGGTCAGTTCTGCAGCGTTGGAGGGATCGTGTGGCGGAAGGGTGACTTTCCGTGTGGTGCCGGCTACAGGCAATGCCAACTGAGGTTCTGCCTCATGTTTGTATGGGACGGCTCGAGGCTTTGTATTTGCCGGTGGACTCTACAACAGGTAAAAAAAGGCCTTCGGACAGATAAAAATCCCCGTTTTTGCTTGGTTGGTATCAAAAAACATTGTACCTTTGCAACCGTAAATCAAAAAGGTCGGCTCCTTAGCTCAACTGAATAGAGCATTTGACTACGGATCAAAAGGTTACAGGTTTGAATCCTGTAGGAGTCACACAAGAGGTGTAATGAGGCACACAAATGTGTGCCTCATTTTTTTTATAGTTAAGGGCTGCGCCAAAGTTTGTATGGGGCTGTAGAAATTTAGTGGGGCAGTAGTTGCTTTTCCCGGGTCTGTGGTGCTTTCCGGTTGGTGAGGGTGGCGGACTAATCTTCGTTACGTGTACTGAAGGTGCTCCGTTACACATATTGAAGATGCTTCGTTACGTGTACTGAAGATGCTCCGTTACACATACTGAAGGAGCTTTGGTAGACGTAACGGACGACCTCCGTTACGTCTACCAAGGACAGCCGTGAAGGAGCGGCACCGGTGGATCCATTCCGTGAGCCTGCGTACGGTTTGGCGTGCCGGACTTTTCGGGAAATACATGAGCGCAAGGGTGCGTCGGGTGTAGAAATCGGGAGTTTTCATGAATGTCCGTTGATTTTTGCGGAAAAACATGTGTTACCGTAAGTGATTGATAACCAATGTGTGCTTTTGGAGCGCGGCAGATGCGACACTTGTTTTGCAAACTTTATAAAGTAAAAAAGTAATTGGGCACCCCTTTAAAGGGTGGCGGACTTACTTTTTTTTCTCGCGAAAGTTTATAAAACAAGTGCCACATCTGCCGCATCTGTCACGCAATCCTGTAATTTCGCCGTTCAGAAAGGCGGTTTGGCTCAACATGAATGAAGGCCATACAGACTTAAGACGAACAGAGAGCCATTCAACCGGGCTTATCGCAGACCCGTTGGGGTGGTTTTCATTCAGAACGAGTGGAACAGACACCACAGGTAGTAGGCGTGATAGTCTGATGTGCGGAGCGCCTGCTCCAGTGGACGCAGATGTGGGGCGGGGCAGGGAGGACTGGGGAAATGCCGGTGGAGCAATCGGGCAGTGACCACAAACAGGTCGCGGTCCGTTTGGGGAGAACCCAGCGAACGGATGCGGGAGAAGTTGGTGGCGATGTCGGCCAGCACGGTGTTGTAGAGGCGGTTGTCGTGCGGAATGCCCAGCGTGTGGCAGTCGTCCAGCAGACGCCGTGTCACCCACAGCGCGTCCAGGCAGCGCGGACGGCCTACGGAACTGCGGCTGATGCCTTCGGAATTGTCGCGGTAGTGATATACGACGGTATCCACCGTGGCCACACGCCGAGCCTGCGGGAATATGATGTAGGGGAGAAGGGTGTCCTCAAACCAATAGTCCTCGGGGAAATGGACATCTGCAAACAATTGTGCGCGGAACACCTTTCCCCAGGGGTAGCTGTAGAGTACAGTCCAGTCATCGGTGGTGCTGTCGGTGTGGGCAAAGCGGAAGAACGGAGGTTCTCCGTCGCGGAATCGCTCATATCCGCCCTCGGTGATGTCGGCTCCCGTGGCGATGGCTTTGTCCATCAGGGTGTCTATGGCTCCGGGAGCCAGCCGGTCATCGGCATCCAGAAACATGATGTATGGGGCGTGCAGCCGAGACAGTCCGGCATTCCGTGCGCGGGAAAATCCTCCGTTGGGCTGGTTGATGACGGAGAGTCCGGGTGTGTGGGCGAAATCGTTCAGTATGCGGCGTGTGCCGTCGGTCGACCCGTCGTTAATCACCGTTATGATGACGCGGTAGCGGCTCTGCCGTCCGGTCACGGAGCGCAGGCATTCGGCGATATAGCGTTCCGCATTGTAGGCGGGGATGATGATCTGCAGGTCCGCCATGTCCGTGCGGATCGTTTCATTGGCATGCAGACAACTCCGGCCTTGGTCGGGCCACAGACCAAGCAGTTGTGTGCAGGCCCTGTCGGCCGCATCTTGCTCCGTGTCCACCCGCCTGTGCATCAGCGGAGCCAGCAGGGAGTAGCACAACGCATCGGCATGGAGGCGTCGCGAGCATTTGCGCAGGAAGAGCGGGAGAAACATATCCATGGCACACTGTGTTCGGAGAGGTGATAAATCTGTGCAAAGTTACCATATAAAACGAAGAGTGCAAAAATACGGGAGCGGACTTTGCCGAGAAAGCACAATTTTGTCGTATCTTTGCAAGCATCAATAGAATAAGATGAATATGGAAAAGGTGACGGTGCGTATCCCCGAGAAAGAAGTGATTGCTGCTGCGGAGCAGGGCATGGACGAGTTTTTGCAGGTTTTTGTGGACCATATCCGCAAGGCGGTGGACGGCGAGTTGAATGCCCGCACAATGCCTCTGCTCAACGGCATGCAGATCTCGTTGCTGGCCTACGTGATGTTTCGCGAGGAGGTTATGGACGGCGGCTTCGTGCAGCTGATACACAACGGCTATGGCCCCTTCATTTTCGACAACCCCTTTGCCCGCGCCATGCGCGAGATGGGAGCGCCCGACTTCTGCAAGCTGATATACAAGGGCAAGAAGCTCTACGATCAGTATAAGGACGAGCTGACGCGCGAATGCAGCGACGAGGAGTTCATGGCTCTGTTTGAGCGGTATGAGAAGTTTGACGATCTGGACGATGCGTTCGTCGTGATGGAAGAGGAAGTGACGGAGGCTCTGGCTCGTTATGTGGACGGGCATATCGGGCAGTTTGCCGAGATAGAAAAAGAGAATGCCGTGACGGAGATAGAAGAATAAGAGAGAACTATGGCAGAGAAGAAAGTAAAGATAAAGACTGTAAACATAAAGAACCGCAGGGCATCGTTCGACTACCTGCTGATGGACAAATATACGGCGGGTATCGTGCTCACCGGGACGGAAATCAAATCCATTCGGGCGGGTAAGGCCAGTCTGGTGGATACCTTTTGCTTCATCCACAACGGAGAGGTGTGGGTGAAAAACATGTATGTGGCCGAATATTCCTACGGGTCGTACAACAATCATGCGGCGCGGCGGGATCGCAAGCTATTGCTCAACCGCAGGGAAATACAGAAAATACAGCAGGCCACCAAGACACCGGGCTACACCCTGGTGCCCACGCTCCTGTTTATCGACGAGAACGGGCGTGCCAAACTGGATGTGTACCTCTGCCGGGGTAAAAAGGAATACGATAAGCGCGAGACGCTGAAGGAAAAACAGGATCGTCGCGAAATGGACAGACAGATAAAGCGGTATTGATGGAACTACGGGATATTATCAGGGAGCGTATCCTTGTGCTGGACGGCGCGATGGGCACGCTCATTCAGCAATATGGACTGAGTGAGGACGACTTTCGCGGAGAACGGTTCGCCGGCCTGCCCGGACAGATGAAAGGCAACAACGACATGCTGTGTCTCACCCGTCCGGACGTAATAGGCGACATACACCGCCGCTATCTGGCGGCCGGTTCCGACATCATCGAGACCAACACGTTCAGCGCCCAGCGCATCTCCATGGCCGACTACGGACTGGAGGCTTATTGCCGCGAGATTAATCTGGCTGCCTGCCGCTTGGCGCGCGGGCAGGCCGATGCTTTCTCCACGGCAGAGCGTCCGCGTTTTGTGGCCGGTTCGGTGGGACCCACCAACAAGGCCTGCTCGCTCAGTCCGGATGTGGAGAATCCCGCGTTGCGCTCCATTACGTTCGACGAGTTGGCCGAGGCCTACACCGAACAGATGGAGGCTCTGCTGGAAGGGGGTGTGGACGCGCTGCTGATAGAGACTATCTTTGACACGCTCAATGCCAAGGCGGCCCTGTGGGCGGCCGAGGAGGCCATGCAGCGACGGGGAAGACGCGTGCCCCTGATGCTGTCCGTGACGGTTTCGGACAAAGGCGGACGCACGCTTTCCGGTCAGACGTTGGAGGCTTTTGTAGCTTCGGTGGCTCATGCCGATGTGTTCAGCATCGGACTGAACTGCTCGTTCGGGGCGCGGGATATGAAACCGGCGCTGCAAACGCTGGCCCGCACTGCACCTTATTACATATCGGCCTATCCCAATGCCGGACTGCCCAACAGTATGGGGCAGTATGACCAGACGCCCGGGATGATGGCGGAGGAGATACGTGAATTTATCGATGAAGGGCTGGTGAATATCGTGGGCGGTTGCTGTGGTACGACGGATGAACACATCGCGACCTATGCCCCTTTGGTGAGTGGTGCGGAGCCGCATGTGCCGGTTGCCCGTCCGCCCTATCTGTGGCTGAGCGGTTTGGAACGTATGGAATTGACGCCTGAAGTCGGATTTGTGAATGTGGGCGAGCGGTGCAATGTAGCCGGAAGCCGCAAGTTCCTGCGGCTTATCAAAGAGAAAAACTATGAAGAGGCGCTGAGTATTGCCCGCAGGCAGGTGGAGGACGGTGCCATGGTGATAGATATCAATATGGACGACGGGCTGCTGGACACGCAGGCCGAGATGGTGAACTTCCTCAACCTGATGGGGGCGGAACCCGAGATAGCCCGCGTGCCGGTGATGATAGACTCGTCCAAGTGGGACGTGCTGGAGGCCGGACTGAAATGTGTGCAGGGAAAGTGTATCGTCAACTCCCTGTCGCTGAAGGAAGGCGAGAAACTGTTCCTGCAACGTGCACGCAAGGTGCGGCGGCTCGGTGCGGCTATAATAGTAATGGCTTTTGACGAACGCGGACAGGCCGACACCTACGAGCGTAAGGTGGAAGTGTGCGGCCGTGCCTACCGTCTGCTGACGGAGCAGGCAGGCTTTAATCCCTGCGATATTATTTTCGATCCCAACGTGCTGGCCGTGGCCACAGGCATGGAGGAACACAACAACTATGCCGTGGACTTCATCCGGGCCACGGGATGGATACGGCGCAACCTGCCCGGCGCCCACGTGAGCGGCGGAGTGAGCAACCTGTCCTTTTCGTTGCGCGGCAACAACTACATACGCGAAGCCATGCACGCCGTGTTCCTCTATCACGCCGGACGCGAGGGGATGGATATGGGCATCGTGAATCCCTCGGCATCGGTGATGTATGGCGACATTCCGTCCCACGTGCTGGAGTGTGTGGAGGATGTGGTGCTCAACCGCCGTTCCGATGCGGCGGAACGCCTGATAGAGTTGGCTGACCGCATGAAAGCCGAGGCTGCCCAGGTTGCGGGAGCGGACACGGCCGGGACGCAGCATGCCGACACCTGGCGCGACCGGCCGGTAGACGAGCGCCTGCAGCACGCCCTCATCAAGGGGGTGACCGACTATCTGGAGGCCGACCTGGCCGAGGCCTCGTCGTTGTATGCCCATGCCGTGGACATCATCGAGGGACCGTTGATGGCGGGCATGAACCGTGTGGGGGCACTGTTTGGCGAGGGTAAGATGTTCCTGCCTCAGGTGGTGAAGACGGCCCGCACGATGAAGCGTGCCGTGGGCATCCTGCAACCGCAGATAGAGCGCGAGAAGCAACCCGGCGCAGCCAAGGCCGGCAAGATGCTGGTGGCCACGGTGAAGGGCGATGTGCACGACATCGGCAAGAACATCGTGTCGGTGGTGATGGCCTGCAACGGATTTGATATTATCGACTTGGGCGTGATGGTGCCGGCTGAGGAGATTGTGCGGTGTGCGCTGGAGGAGAAGCCTGATGTGATCGGGCTGAGCGGACTCATCACGCCGAGTCTGGAGGAGATGGTGCATGTGGTGCGCGAACTCAGCAAGGCCGGCATTGCGGTGCCCGTGCTGATTGGCGGCGCCACCACCAGCCGTCTGCACACGGCGCTGAAGATAGCACCTGCCTATGACGGGCCTGTGGCTTGGGTGAAAGACGCCTCGCAAAACGCGCCCCTGGCCACCCGGCTCATCCGGCCGGAGAGCGCCGGTCAGGCCATTGCTGAATTGCAAAGCGAGCAGCAGCGCCTGGTGGCCGGTAGTACTCCACAGGCCGCCGGGCAACCTCTGCCGATAGAGGAGGCCCGTAACCGCCGCCTCAACCTGTTTGATTGAATGACGTCTGCCGCTGTTGTGGAACATGGGTGTCCGCAACGGCGGCAGGGCGAATGAAATTTTTGTTTACGGACGCGGCCGGACGTGGTCGTCCGACAGCTAAATAAAAAGCCGTAGATGCTTGTTTATTTGTCTGTTTTTAGATACATTTGCAGACATCAAAACACAAAATATACAAACCGATTTTATCAAAAACACTTTATCAGACATGAAAAACGTATACCTGTTATTGTGCTTGTGGATGACGGGAACCGCTTGTGTGGCAGAACCCATTCATCTGAAGAGAGCCAAGCAAATAGCCGCCGGCTACACGAAGGGTGAGGTGGCGTTGCGCAACGTGGGTGCTCCGCATCGGGCCGAATCTACGGCCGACGAGGAGAACGAATACCAACCGCTGTATGTGTTCAACCGTGGCAACGGCGAGGGCTTTGTCATCGTGTCGGGCGACGACCGCATGCCCGAGGTGTTGGGCATTACCGATACGGGCGACTTTGTGGAGTCCGACATGCCGCCGGCCTTGCTGGACATGCTGGCCGGATACCGCGCCACGGTGGAAGCGTTGCAGAGCGGAGGGCACACCTCGGCTGGAGCGGCGGTGAGAGCTGTGGAGGGACGCACGGATATCGCCCCCCTAATCCAGACCCATTGGCATCAGACGGCGCCTTACAATAACCGTTGTCCCATGATTGTGACGAACGGCAGCGGGCGTTCGCTCACCGGATGTACGGCTACGGCCGCCTCGCAGATTGTTTATTATTGGCGTCGCGACTGCAACGATCGCACGCAGTCGGCCACGCCCACCTACTCCTACGGGGATGCACCCGTGACGGAATCGGTGCCGGCGGGAACCCCGCTCAAGTGGGACTTGATGCAACTGTCCTACGGCTCGTCCTATCCGGCCGAGATGGGCGATGCCGTGGCCACACTGATGCTTGTCACCGGCACCACGCTGTGGCAGACCTATGGCAGTTCCACTTCAGGCGAGTTGCCCAAACTGCTTCCCGTGTTTAACGGACAGTACGGTCTCAACGCCACCCATGCCTACAAGTCGGGGTATTCCACATCGGCTTGGGAAAAACTGATTTACGATGATCTGGCCGAAGGACATCCGATCGAATACGCCGGCACGCATCCCAGCAATGGAGGGCATGCCATCGTGCTGGACGGCTATCGGGCGGCCGACAACCTGTTTCATTTCAATTTCGGTTGGGGAGGTCAGGGAGATGGGTATTATACGCTTGATGATGCTGATGGAGTGAGTGGATTCAGTCAGTATCAGAACATGGTGTACAAGATTTCGCCCAAGCGTCTGAACCTGTCGGGACAGATTGTGACCGAGCGCCTGATACGAAACACCACGAACACGATACGCGTGCAACTGACCAACAACAGTTCGCTGCCCTACAGCGGAGTCTATCTTTTCTGTCTGACGGGTAGCACCAAACCCTCCGGCATCAGCAAAGCCACCCGTTCCAACGTGAAGACGGTGGTTCCTGTGGGGCAGACCACGACGGTGGATTTTGAATACAATCCTCCTTCGGCCTCGGATTACACCCTCTATCTTGTGGACAAAAACAATCGTGTGTTGGCTCAGCGGACGATAACGCCCGAAGCCAGTGTGCCTGCACTGACATTGGAGGCTTTCGGTGTGAACACCAACGGCGAGTTCACGACAGAGACTCTCATGGAGAACGGAACTGACGTGGAGCGCACCTTCGCAGTGGTGCAGTATACCGATGCCGTGGTGAGCGCCCGCATGCAAAACAGTGCTGCAGCCACCTATTGCGAACCGGGTGTACGCTGTTTCCTCCATGCCTACAATGCCGGAAGCGGACAGTTCGAACAAGTGAAGAGCAACATTCAGTCCACTACAGGGTTCGAACCGGGCGCTGCACAGACCGTGAAGTTCTCCTTCACCAATCTGGACACCGGAAAACTCTATAAGGCACGCCTGTCGGATGTCATTACCAACAACATCGGCTACACCATCGATTGTTCGCAGGTGGATACCGTGGTCTACTTCCGTGTGGCGGCATCGAGCCTGCAGGTGGTAGCCAACGCCGGTGGTGAGATGAAGCTGGAGGGCAAATGGAATGCAGCCGCATTCCGCAAACTGTCGACCGATGCCTCTGTGTGCCGCTACGACCTGACTGCAGTGGAGGGTGTGAACGAACAGCCCGAGGCGGCCAATCTGAATGCCTTGTTCTATGTGGCGGACGATGCTCCGGTGACGGGCAACAACATCATCCGTGGCGGTGTGTGCGACAACCTGTTGTTGCAGCCCGGTCACGACTTTGTTCCGCGTGGTGATTTCCGTGCGCGTCAGGCCGTTTATCTCCACCAGCGTTCTTCCGCCCGGTGGAATACGCTCGTGTTGCCCTTCGATTGCGATGTGCCCCGAGGCGTGATGGCCCGTCGTGTCACCCGTTTGTTCCTGTCCTACATCTACGAGTGCGACAGCATGAACGTGACTCTGAAGAGCGGCACACCTTATTTATATATGACGAGCGCGCCCGGTCACGACCGGTTCACGGCATCCGATGTTGTGGTGAGCGTCAATGTGAAGAGCGAAGCTACCGACTCCATGCGGGGCACGTTTGTCAACCGCATGGCTGAAAGCGGCATGTATGTGTTGCCGGCGGAGGGAGACGACCAATCCTTTGCAGCGGCCGCAGCGGGTAGTGTCATTCCCGCTCTGACCGCTTATCTTGACTACACACGTGCGGTAACGTCTTCCAGCTATCCCTACCGGCAGAAGGATCAGCAGACCCGGCTCTTGGCACAGACCATCAGCGAGGCCTACGAACAACTGACGCAGTCGGGCTCCGCAGCACCGACTGATGCTTTGAGGGAGTTTGAAACTGCCATCGATGAGGCCGAACAGGTATTCACCGATCAGCCGGAGATGGTGGATATACGCACGGCACAGCGTGCACTGGCCGAGGCCATCGACCAATTCCGCATGACGGGTGCGCCTGTGCAGGATGGAGAAATCAATCTTACATCGCTGCTCGTGAATCCCTCTTTCGAGACGGGGAACCTGAACGGATGGGACGCCGGGCAGGGCGGAGGCAATCCTTCGGCCAGCCGTATCACCTCTCTGCTGGCCAACTACATGAGCGGTGCTGACGGCAGTTATGTGCTCTATGCCCCGCTGAGCGGAGGCGCCAGTGCTGTGGTGAGCCAGACGGTGGAAGGATTAGATAACGGTACTTATCGCGTGGTGGCCGGCGTGGCCTCGGAAACGGGCAACACGGTGACCCTCTTTGCCAACGGCAGTGAGACGGCTACGGTGATAGACGACTTCGGCCCCATGTATCTCCACGAGGCCGAACTGCAGGACGTGGAGGTGACCGACGGTACATTGACGGTGGGTGTGCGCTGTCAGGGCAGTTGGTACAAGGCCGACCACTTCCGACTTTACCGCACGGATGTGGTGACGGGCATCCGCGAGACAACGTCGGCCGGCGATGACCTCCGTGTGACAGGCGGACGCGGCTGCATCCGTATGGAAAGCGCCACTATGCAGCGGGTGCGCATCTATAACCTGTCGGGCTACCTGATTGGCGAATGCAGTGTGAGCGGAACCAAAACTGTCGGTGGACTACCCGCCGGTGTGTATGTGGTGAACCACCGCAAGGTAGCCGTGCAGTAGCCTCTATTGTAATTCGTAATGCTTAATTCATAATTCATGGTTGGTATAGGGATGAGTGTCCCGTCTGCCTGCGAAACTATGAATTATGAATTAAGCATTATGAATTCGTAATTATGATTTCCCTTTCTGAATTGTTTTCGTTTTTTTATTCTAATTTTGCACTCAAAACGAGAACACATTGATTTCAATAGACCATTTACACGTAGAATTTGCAGCGACACCGCTTTTCAGCGATGTCTCTTTTGTGATTAACGACAAGGATCGCATTGCGCTTGTGGGCAAGAACGGAGCCGGAAAGAGCACCATGCTTAAGATTATCGCCGGACTGCAACCGCCCACATCGGGCACCGTCGGCATACCGCGTGACACTACGGTGGGTTATCTGCCCCAGGTGATGGTGCTCACCGACGACCACACCGTGATAGAGGAGACAGGAAAGGCTTTTGCCCACATCGACGAGATGCAGCAACGGCTGGAGCGCATGAACCGGCAACTGGCCGACCGCACCGACTACGACAGCGAGGACTACATGGCGCTGGTGGAGCGGTTCACCCGCGAGAGCGAGCGCTTCCAGATGATGGGTGGCATGAACTACCGCGCCGAGATGGAGCGCACGCTGATGGGACTGGGATTCCGGCGCACCGACTTCGACCGTCCCACGCGTGAATTCAGTGGCGGGTGGCGCATGCGCATCGAGCTGGCCAAACTACTCCTGCAGCGTCCCGACGTGTTGCTGCTCGACGAGCCTACCAACCATCTTGATATAGAGAGTATCCAGTGGTTGGAAAACTTTCTTGCCACACGGGCCAATGCTGTGGTGCTGGTGAGTCACGACCGTGCCTTTATCAACAACGTCACACGCCGCACGCTGGAGATTTCTTGCGGACGTGTGTTCGACTATAAGGTAAAATACGATGAGTACGTGACATTACGGGCCGAACGGCGCGAGCAGCAGTTGCGTGCCTACGAAAATCAGCAGAAAGAGATAGCCGACATCAAGGACTTTATCGAGCGATTCCGCTACAAACCCACCAAAGCCGTGCAGGTGCAGAGCCGCATCAAGCAGTTGGAGAAGATGGTTCCTGTGGAGGTGGATGAGGTGGACACCTCGGCTTTGCGCTTGAAGTTTCCGCCCTCGATGCGCAGCGGCGACTACCCCGTGATATGCGAAAGGGTGGAGAAGGCGTATGGCGATCACGTGGTGTTCAGCGGGGTGGAACTCACCATTGCGCGGGGTGAAAAAGTGGCCTTCGTGGGCAAGAACGGCGAGGGGAAATCCACGCTTGTGAAGTGTATTATGGGCGAGATTCCTTTCAGCGGTACACTCAAAATCGGTCACAATGTGCAGATAGGTTACTTTGCACAGAACCAGGCACAATTGCTGGATGGAGAACTCACCGTGTTCGACACTATCGACCGCGTGGCACGCGGAGAAATCCGCCTGAAGATACGCGACATATTGGGGGCCTTCATGTTTGGTGGAGAGGCTTCGGACAAGAAGGTAAAGGTGCTCTCCGGTGGAGAGCGTAGCCGCCTGGCCATGATAAAACTGCTGCTTGAACCGGTAAATCTGCTCATTCTTGATGAGCCTACCAACCATTTGGACATGCAGTCGAAAGACGTGCTCAAGGATGCCATACGCGCCTTCGATGGCACAGTAATCGTAGTGAGCCACGACCGCGAGTTTCTCGATGGTCTTGTGGACAAGGTGTACGAGTTTGGCGGCGGTGTGGTGCGCGAGCATTTGGGCGGTATCTACGATTTCCTGCAGAAGAAGAACCTCGCTTCGCTCAACGAGTTGCAACGAGCTGACAACGATACCCCGATAGCTCAGGCTCAGATAGCGAAGCCGGCCTCGGCCAGTCGTCTCACCTACGAGCAGCAGAAGGAGCAGGCCAAGCGCCTGCGCAAACTGGAGAAAGCTGTGGTGGCCTGTGAGGAACAGATAGCGGAACTGGAGGCCGCCGTGGGGATGGTGGAGGAGCGTATGACCACGCCCGAGGGAGCGGCCGACACCTCGCTTTACGAGCGGCACGCCTCGCTCAAACGCCAGTTGGACGACGTGGTGGATGAATGGGAACGCGTGTCCACCGAACTTGAAGCAATAAAAGAACAAACCTTGTGATAAATATTTATAATCAAATTATTAATATGAAACTGAAACAGATGTTGCCGATGTTGTCATTGGCATTTGCGCCCGCAATGGCGCAGACGGAGGGCGGGATAGACGTGTCGTATATGAACCCTGCGGCACAACCCGGCACAGATTTCTACGATTATGCCTGCGGGGGATGGATTCAGTCGCATCCTCTCACGGCGGAGTATGCCCGCTACGGCAGTTTTGAAGAACTGATAGAGAACAACACCAAGCAGTTGCGCGGTCTTATCGAGAACATAGCAGGCGGTAGTCATGAGGCTGGAAGCCTGGGGCAGAAGATTGCCGATCTTTACAACAGTGTGATGGACAGCATCGGTCGCAACGCCCGTGGAGCCGCCGAACTGGCCGCTGCACTGGATCCCGTGCGCAAGGCGGCTACCCGCGAGGAACTCTTTCGTTTGGCCGTACAGTGGCAGCACCAGGGGGTGGGGGGGCTCTTTGCCTTCTACATTGATGCCGATCTGAAGAACAGTGCAATGAATCTGCCGCAGTTTTACCAGAGTGGACTGACGCTGGGCGAGCGTGAGTATTATCTGGAGAACGACAAGGCGACCGTGCGCATTCGTGAGGCTTATAAGAAACATGTGGAACGGATGTTTGTGATGAGTGGATTCAGCAAAAAGGAGGCCCGTAAGTGTCGCGATGCCGTGATGCGCATTGAGACGCGTATGGCCGAACCTTCTTATAGTGCCGTGCAGCGTCGCGATCCGGAGGGAAACTACCACAAAATGACCTATGATGCGCTCAAAGCCGCCTATGCAGGCATCGACTGGGACGTTTATTTTGCCGAACTTGGCGTGAAAGGACTTACCGAGGTGAGCGTGGGGCAGCCTGAGCCGATGGCCGAGGCCGCACGCATCTGGCAGGAAGAGCCGGTGGAGACGCTGCGTGCCTATCTGATGTGGAACATCATCGATGCGGCTGCACCCTGTCTGACGGACGACTTTGTGGCCGCTAACTTCGACTTCTATGGCCGCGTGCTTTCCGGCAAGGAAATGGATCGTCCGCGCTGGAAGAAGGGCGTGTCGGCTGTGGAGAGCGCCTTGGGCGAGGCTTTGGGCAAACTCTACGTGGAGAAATACTTTCCTGCCGCAGCCAAGCAGCGCATGGAGACGCTCGTGCAAAACTTGCAGGTGGCGCTTGCCGAGCGCATTCTGGCACAGGAGTGGATGAGCAACCCCACCAAGATGGCTGCGCTGGAGAAACTCACGACCTTCCATGTCAAAGTGGGTTATCCCGATACCTGGAAAGACTATTCTGCCATGCAGATTAAGCCCGATGCATATTGGGAGAACATGTTACGCTGCAGCGAGTTCGAGTTTGACGATATGGTGACCCGCCGTCTCAACAAACCTGTCGACCGTGATGAATGGCTCATGACGCCCCAGACGGTGAATGCTTACTACAACCCGACGACCAATGAAATCTGTTTCCCCGCCGGCATCTTGCAGCCGCCTTTCTTCGACATGCAGCGTGACGATGCTTTTAACTACGGTGCTATCGGTGTAGTGATTGGCCACGAAATGACTCACGGTTTCGACGACCAGGGGCGTCAGTTTGACAAGGATGGCAATCTGGCCGACTGGTGGGCGCCCGGTGATGCCGACCGCTTCAAGGAGCGTGCCGATGTGATGGCCGCTTTCTTCAGCAACATCAACGTACTGCCCGACCTGAAGGGTAACGGATCACTCACGCTGGGCGAGAATCTGGCCGATCACGGAGGGTTGATGGTAGCTTATCAGGCTTTCAAAAACGCCACAAAAGATGCTCCGCTCCCCGTCAAGGACGGACTGACACCCGAGCAGCGCTTCTTCTTGGCCTATGCACAGGTGTGGGCGGCCAACATCCGTGACGAAGAGATACGCCAACGCACGAAGACCGATCCTCATGCCCTGGGACGTTGGCGTGTGAACGGCGCACTGCCCCATATCGATATGTGGTACGAAGCTTTCGGCATCACCGAGGGAGATCCGCTCTTCGTGCCTGCCGATCAGCGTGCCCGCATTTGGTAGACAATGTAGGCGAAGGAGAGGCTTTACGTCTCATATAGATGTGGTTTTCGCATTACTATATATAATATATCCATCGGCTCAATCGGATACGTCCGGTATCTGTCCGGTTGAGCCGTTTTCTTTTTGATTAACGAGAAAATTTCCTGAAATCATCATGAAAACTGAACATCAGCGTCATCGCAATCAGACCTTGGACATTACTAAAGGAGTGCTCATTTTGCTTGTTGTCTACGGCCATGCAATCCAATACTCCCTTGGTCCGCTTTGGTTGGACAGCCTTGGATTTTTCGAGGACCCGGTCTTTCGTACCATTTATTCGTTCCACATGCCTCTGTTCATGCTTATCAGTGGCTATCTGTTTGGTTTCAGTAATCTTCGTCCTTGGCGACAGGTCGTTACAGGTCGTCTGCTTTCCATTGGCATTCCTTTTATTACTTACTGTACAGTGATGTATCTCATGCACGTGGCAGCTCATTTTGATAGTCTTTCCGCCATTGTGGCTGGATACCCTAAGGCGTTTGACAACTATATGTGGTTTCTTAAATCTGTTTTAGCCAACTGTCTCATTGTGGCCACTGTTACTCGTTTGGCCCGTGGGCGTCATGAGTGGGTGGGGACGTGTTTTCTCATCTTGCTTTTTCTGGTTTCCTTCATCGTGAGAGATCGTACTGTGATGGCTGTTTACAAGTTTATGTATCCTTATTTTTTAACGGGTTACTTTATTTGCCGGTACGGTGGTAGGCTCACAGGTCGCTGTTTGTGTCGTCGGGGTGTGCTTCTTGGGTTGACATTATTTTTTATTGCCGGAGTATGCTTCTTTACACGTGACATCTACGTTTATACGACAGGATATACTGTCATTCGAAATCACGCATTTCATGGTGAACAGCTTGTAATAGATTGCATTCGCTTTGTGATTGGCGGTGTGGGTTGTGTGTGGTTCTTGGCCGTGATGATGCGTCTTTCGTCTCTTCTCCCGTCCCGCTGGATTGACCGTCTATCCGTAGTGGGGCGTTACACACTGGCCATTTACGGTTTACAATCCGTGCTGCTTGAACCGATTCGTTACGGTATGGACCGATGGAATATTAATTTGCCACACAACCATTTGACCCCTTTGCTGGTGTCGGTTGCCATACTTCTGGTCTGTGCCCTGTGTATCCGGGTGGCGCGTTGTTGGCGTCCGACACGCATTTTGTTGCTTGGTTGCCGATAAGTAGCATGAAGGAAAATGATCCGATTGAAAAGTCTATATCCGGATTTGCGCCTTTGATGCAAAAATAATAACTTTGTCTGCTGAAAGAGAAAAAGATTGTAACGATGAATTCAAGACTCACTCTACCTATAGTCATCATCCTTCAGTTTTGCAGCCTTACGGCAGGAGCCGCCAATGTACTCAAAGAGGCACGTGCGGCCATCAAGTCGGGAAGTAATTTGGAGAATATGGACAAGAAGTTGCTCGAGACGGTGGCTGCGGAAGATAAGAAATACAACCCGGCCGATCTCTATTTCACCGCAGCATTGGTTAACAAGCGCATCAACGAGCAGGAGAACGAAAAACTCTATCTTAAGCAGAAATACGACACTGCCCGTTTTTTTAACAGTATCTATAATATGTATGCTCGTCTTTCGGCGTGTGATTCCGTGGAGAGCCTACCTGATGAACAGGGGCGCATCCGTCCTCGCCACCGCATCAAGGCGCGTGAGTTGGCTATGCCTTACCGCAGGAATCTGCTCAATGCCGGTAAATATTATATGCGCCGTACCAACTATGCCGAAGCTTTCCGTTTTCTTGATCTCTATCTGCGCACAGATTCCATGCCCATCTTCGCAGCCGATAGTCTGTCGTGTACTGATACACTTTATACACGAGCTGCCTACTGGGCTACACTCTCGGCTCATAATATCGGATCTCCCCGCCTTACGTTGCGTTACATGAATAAGGCGCTTGAGCATCCTTTTCAGCGTTTTGCACTCATGGAATTCAAGGCACGTGCCCACCTTGAATTGGGTGATACCGCTCTGTGGTTCTCTACATTGGAAGAGGGTATACGGTTGTTTCCGCATCATTCTTACTTTTTTACCAATCTGATGGATTATCTCAACGAGCGTCACGACAACGATCGTGCGCTCGCTTTTGCCCGCCGTATGGTGGAGTTTGATCCCGGGAACACACTTTTCCGTTATGCCGAGAGTGTGGTGCTGATGAACAGGGGCGACTATCAGGGATGTATTGCAGTGTGTGACTCTGTGCTCGCTATTGACAGTACCTATACCGATGCCTACTACAACAAGGGTATCTCTTTCTACAATTTGGCCATGCAACGCGCTGAGACGGCTTGTACCGATGTACGTCGTCCGCAGTTCAAACAGGACCGTCGGGAGATACGTACTCTCTACAAGCAAGCCTTGGTGCCTTTGGAGCAGGTGCGTCGTTTGGCACCCGATGATAAAAAACGTTGGGCGGCTCCACTCTATGCCATCTACCTTTACCTAAATCGCGGTAGCGACTTCGAGGAGATGGAACGGATTCTTCACTCCACGGCAGTGGAATGAATTACGGAGCGTATGGTGCGGAAAAGAGCATCTTCACAGGACTGGGTATAATACCCGTTTCGTGAAGATGCTTTTTGTTTGTATCCGCTGAGAAAATGAAAGTCTGCATTTTCCGACATTTAGGAAAAAAACGTATATTTGTGCAGACACAGCAGAGTTTTTCTGAGATGACACACAAATATTCATAAACATGATAAAACACAACGCATGAAAAAGCAATTTCTTTGGATGGTTGCCGCAGGGATGAGTGCGGCCGTTTGGGCTCAACGTCCGATGGAGCGGTTGGACCGCGGTCTTGTGGCCGTGATGACCGGACAGGGCGTGTATGTGGGATGGCGCATACTGGGCGAGGAGTATTATGACACGGAGTACAATTTGTATCGGGACGGTACGAAGGTGAACGTGGAACCTCTGAGGGTTTCCAATTTTCAGGATCCGACAGGTACGGCCTCATCCACTTATACCGTGCGTCCGGTGGTGCGCGGTGTGGAGCAACCCGCATGTGGGTCTGCTACAGTGTGGTCCGACAATTACCTTACGGTTGCGATGGGGCGTGTGTACTCACGGCGCGGACACGACGTGACAGAGATGTATGATCTCAACGACGTGTCGGCGGCCGATCTCGATGGCGACGGTCAGTATGAGCTCATTGTGAAGCGCACCAATATGCGTGATGCTGATGATCTGTTTCCTGTGGAGAACGATAGTGCCTATGTACATTTCGAGGCTTATAAGCTGGACGGAACCCGTCTTTGGACCATAGATTGCGGTCCCAATATGGTGAGCGGCAGCAATGTGGAGATTAATCTCGTGGCCTATGATTGGGATGGCGATGGAAAGGCCGAACTGCTGATGCGTGCTGCCGACGGCACTATATTGCCCGGCGGAGTGGTGGTGGGTGACATCAAAAAGAACTACCGCGACCGCATCTCCCACACACCCAATCTCACCTACATGACTGCCGGCGATGAGTTTCTTCTTTATATGGAGGGTGCCACGGCACGGCTCTATAATCAGCGTCCTTTCCCGCTCAAACGATTGGAGGATGGCGAGACCGACTTGAAAAAGGCTTGGGGTGACGACACGGGGCATCGCAGCAACAAGTTCTTTTTCGGCGCACCTTTTCTGGACGGGCGCCATGCCAGCATCTTCTTGGCCCGTGGCATTTATACGCGTCATAAGATGGTGGCTTTTGATGTGGATCCGCAATCTCACGAACTTATCGAACGTTGGCGCTGGAATTGCAATACGCCCGGCTCGCCGTGGTATGGGCAGGGATACCACAATTTCGGCATTGCTGATGTGGACTGGGACGGACGCGATGAGATTGTCTACGGTTCCATGGTAATCGACGACAACGGTAGCGGATTGTCCACTACCGGACTGGGGCACGGTGATGCCCAGCACTGCGGTGACCTCGATCCCTATCGTCCCGGACAGGAGATATTTGCTTGTCTTGAGGAAAATGCCGGAGCGGACTACCGTGATGCAACAACGGGCCGCATTTACTACCGCTATGTGCAGAGTTCCGATTGCGGACGCTGTATGGCGGGTAACTTCACAGATGATTATCCGGGCTGTCAGATGGTGGCGGGGAGCGGTTTCACAAGTTCTGTTACGGCAGCATCGCTCGGTACGTCATGGAGTGGTATCACACAGAACTTTTGCATCTATTGGGACGGTGACCTTTGCCGTGAGACTATGGACTACACCAATCTGCGTGATGTGCAGCAGCTGGGGGCAGGCACGCCGGCCGTGTTTAAGTACGGTAGTGCCACACCAATCTTCACAGCCTCGGGAACTTGGACCAACAATTATACCAAGGGTAATCCGGGATTGCAGTGCGATCTGTTGGGAGACTGGCGTGAGGAGATGGTGCTTCGCACCACCGACAACATGGCTTTACGCGTTTACACCACCATTGATCCCACGCCTTGGCCCATTTACACGTTGCTCCACGACATGCAATACCGACAAGCCATTGTATGGCAGATGTGCGGTTACAATCAGCCTCCCCATCTGAGCTATTTCCTCGGCAAGGCCGAGGGGATCACTTGCCCGCCGCCACCGATTACTTCCAATGGTCGTGTAGAGGCCACCGACCGCATTACATCCGCTATGAACGGAGAACACGTGCTGCTTTGCGATCCGCAGGGAGGTACTGTCACAGTAGATCCAGATGTGCATCCTTACATATTGACTGTTAATGCTTTTTCTCATACTATGGGTGCTGATGACAACGATCATATCACTACTACGAGTTCTACTTATTCACTCACCGGAGCACCACTTACCGGAGAGATGCGACTTGTGAAACAGGGTGGTGGTACGCTGGAACTGGGAGTGCAGGATCACACTTACACCGGAGAGACCATGCTGTGGGGAGGTACGACGCAGTATAGCGGTACACTCACGGCCAGCCCCGTGTGGATGAACCGTTTTGCCGAACTACACACAGACGGCCGTTTTCCTGCCGGTATTCGCATGGAATACGGTGCGGAACTTAAGGTGGGGCTCGACGACGGGACACCGGCTCGTGTCGGTGCAGGCGGTCTTGATCTGAATTTTGGTGCCATTGTCTCCTTCGATGTGTTTTCCGCTACCGGTACATCCGATTGTGTGGAGGTAGACGGCACATTAACATTGCGTCGGCAGACGTTGTCTGGCGGACCGCAATATTCTGCGCCGGTATTCCGTATCGTGGCTCATCCGGCCGAGGATGGGAGCATCCTGCATCCGGGCCGTTATTTATTGATGCGTGCGTCGGCAATGGAGGGTGACGCCGGTGACATCATTGTCGAGGGGCTGCTTGGTGTGAAGCATGCACTCGTATGGGAGGCCGGTGCGCTTTATCTTGAGGTGGCCGACCTGCGTCCTGCCACCACAGTCTATTGGGACGGTAGTGAACAGAACGGTACGTGGGATTTGGCCGGTGTGGCTAACTTTCGTGTGGACGGCGAAACCGATGGATTCGTGACGGGAGATCGTGTGGTGTTTGACGATGCCGCGTCGGTCACCACGGTCAATATGGTCGGTACACTGTTGCCGGAAGAAGCTATCTTCCGCACTGCGAAAAATTACACGTTGACCGGCAACGGATCACTATCCGGTGATGCGAGGCTGACGATGGAGGGTAGTGGTACGCTCACGGTGAATGCCTTCAACCGTCACACAGGAGGTACCGTGTTGGCCGGAGGAACTACTGTGGTGAACTGTCTTTCCGATGAGCAGCATGACGCCGGTGTGCTGGGCGGATATACCGTTCAAACCGGTGCATTGGAGATTAGGAACGGTGCCACTTTGCAAAACAATGTGGACGTGAGCAACGGTGTGCCTGTTATGTTGGGTGAGGGCGGCGGACGTGTGGTGACTAACGCCCGCTTTGACATGAAAGCACCTTTCAGTGGCGATCGCCTTGTCAAGAGCGGAGCTGGCACGTTGGCCCTTCATGTGAGCGGAAGCCAGCGCGTGACGGTGCTGAGTGAGGGTACGCTGGCCATGATGGCCGACGGTATCAGTTTGGGTGACACGCTCGTGATGGATGGAGGAACGTATCAGGACATGGATAATCTCTACTCTTACAGTGCGAACGCCAACAATTTCCGTGTGAACTTGCGCAAGACGGCCACTATTAATTTGGATTCCCGCTGTACTTACACGGGGCGGCTTTACGGCGAGGGTACGTTGCAGGTCAATGTTCCCGGCGTACGCACGCAGTTACAGGGAGATTGGTCGGACTTTGAGGGGACACTCAAACCTGTCAACACGAACTTCGGGCTGACGCTCGACAACGGTTACGGTATGCCGCGTGCTACGCTCAACATTCCCACGGGGGTCACTGTGACCAATTCGGGCCAGGCGTTCCGCATCGGAGCGGTCACCGGATCAGGTACGTTGGGGGCTTTGCCGCCTTTTGCTTCCTCGGGTGCCAATACATGGGTGGTAGGCTCGGCCGACAAAGATTTTACTTTCGGCGGTCGTGTCACTGGTATGGGAACGGCTTTGACCAAAGTAGGAACAGGCTTGATGAAGATGACGGGTACAGGTGATTTTACCGGAGCCTGTGTGGTGTCCGATGGTATACTCTGTCTCAACAACCCAAAGGGTACGCAACCCATGTTGGGCACCGGCACATTGACCGTGGAGCGTGGAGCCATGCTGACGGGGCAGGGGGTGCTGGGCAACTCATCGGTGATTGTGGAGTCCGGTGCCACCTTACGCCCGGGGATTGACGAGACTTCAATGAGCGGCACACTTCAATTGGGTGGTAAGGAACTCACAACCAAGGTGGGCTCTGTGTTGAGTTTCAGTGTGTTCAGTTCCCGTTTTCACACAGAATTGGCTGATGTGGGTACACTTATCCTTCGGGGAACTTTGCGTGTGACAATAGTACCGGGCGGCCGGTTTAGTGAAGGCGATGAGATTCGGTTGTGGACGGCACAGCAATACAGCGTTTTGTCTCGTCCGAAGCTGGAACTGGCCTCTCCCGGTGAGGGGTTGGAGTGGGATACGTCGGAGTTGCCGGCAGGAAAACTGAAGGTGATAAAGGCTACGGGTTTCTGTGAGACGGAAACTAACGAGCAGGTGGATTGCACCGTTTACACCACGGCTGGTGGCGAAGTGGGACGTTTCGTTTGTGGATACGCGGATGTGGAGTCCAAGGTTCGTATGTTGATGCCCTACGGCGGATCGTGTGTGGTATGTATCCGCAAGGAACAAGATATGGAGATGCGCAAGATGTGTTTTTAACTACGCAAGTCGCTGAAAAAATATTAAGATATATCGTTTGTTATATACAAGAAAAGGGGCTGACTTCCACCGTTTTTTACTCCGGGAAGGTCGGCCCCTTTGATTATCTATCTTGCTACATTCACATTATCGGCATCTTGTCTATGCGTGCCTGATGGCGTCCGCCTTCGAAGTCGGTGGAGAGAAATTCGTCCATTATGGCGGTTGCGGTGTCGGTATCAATAAACCGGCCCGGCATCACGAGCACGTTGGCATCGTTGTGTTGGCGGCACAGGTGGGCAATCTCGGGTATCCATGCCAGTCCGGCCCGGATGCCCTGATGCTTGTTGAGCGTCATGCTGATGCCCTCACCGCTACCGCAGATAGCTATGCCCGGATAGCACTCGCCGTTCTCCACAGCCAAAGCCAGCGGGTGGGCGAAATCAGCGTAGTCACAGCTGGCTTCGCTGTCGGTGCCGAAGTCTTTGAAGGCAATGCCGCGTTCGGCCAGATACTGTCTGACGAATTGTTTGAGCGCATAGCCTGCGTGGTCTGAGGCCAGACCAATAGTCTTCACCGTCATGATCAGAACATTGCCTTTACTTGGTTGTACACGTTCTGCGCCGTGAAGCCGAGTTTTTCGTCAAGCACCTTGTAGGGAGCGGAGAAGCCAAAACTTTCCAATCCGAACACTTTGCCGTTGGCTCCGACCAATCCCTGCAGGTTGACAGGCAATCCTGCTGTCAGACCGAATATCTTGGCACCGGCGGGCAACACAGCCTGCTGGTAGTCGGCCGGCTGATTACGGAACAATCCCTCGGAGGGGCAACTCACGATGCGTACTTTCAGACCGTCCTGACGGAGCAATGCGGCACCTGCGGCCAGTGTGGACACCTCGGATCCTGAGGCAACAAGGATTACGTCAGGCTGTTCGTCGGATCCTGCTGTGATGTAGGCTCCGCGGGCTGCCTGGGCATAATCAGTGCCTGCAGGCAACATCTCGATGTTCTGACGCGAGAGGATAAGCGCCGATGGCGTGGAGGTGTTCTCCATAGCCAGTTGCCAGCATACGGTGGTTTCCTCGGCATCGGCCGGACGGAGCACGAGCATGGAGTTTTGTCCCTTGTGGTTCTTCAGCTTTTCCATCAGTCGTATCTGGGCTTCTTGTTCCACAGGTTCGTGAGTGGGGCCGTCTTCACCCACGCGGAATGCATCGTGGGTCCAGATGAACTTCACGGGTATCTGCATCAGTGCGGCCATACGCACGGCAGGCTTCATGTAGTCGGAGAAGACAAAGAATGTGCCGCAGGCTGCCACTACTCCGCCGTGGAGCATCATGCCGATGCAGCAGCAGGCCATGGTGAGTTCGGCTACGCCAGCTTGGAAGAAGGCACCGCTGAAGTCACCGCTCGCGAAAGCATGGGTTTTCTTGAGGAAACCGTCCGTTTTATCGGAATTGGACAGGTCGGCCGATGCGCAGATCATATTGGGCACCTGTTCGGCCAATGCACCAAGTACGGCGGCTGATGCGTTTCGTGTGGCGTCGCCGGCCTTCTGCTGTATGGCAGCCCAGTCCACGCGGGGAGCAGATCCGCTGAACCATTCAGCCTGCTGTGCGGCCTTGTCGGGATGGGCGGCTGCCCATGCGGCTTCTTCCTCGTGGCGGGCGGCAGCGATGACCTTCAGTTCGTCGGCACGGCGTGCGTAGAGTTCCTTCACATCTTCGAAGATGACGAACGGATTCTCGGGATCAGCGCCCAGATTGATCATTGTATTCTTGTAGGCATCGCCTCCCAAGGGGGCGCCGTGGGTTTTGCAGTTGCATTCGTAGGACGAATTGTCGTCCTTGCGTGCACCCTTACCCATGATACACTTTCCGATGATGAGGGTGGGGCGTTTGGCTTCGGCCTTGGCGGCATCGAGTGCCTCGCGTATCTGCTGGCAGTCGTGTCCGTTCACTTCAATCACGTTCCATCCCCATGCGCGATACTTCATGGCGGTGTCCTCGGTCATCACCTCGCGGGTGGTGGTGGAGAGCTGGATGTCGTTGGAGTCGTAGAACATAATCAGGTTATCCAGTCCCAGATGACCGGCGATGCGGCCTGCGCCTTGCGAGATTTCCTCCTGCACGCCTCCGTCGGAGATGTAGGCGTAGATGGTTTCCTTGGCAAAGGTGGGATTGCCTGTGCGTGCGGCCAAAAACTTGGCGGCGATGGCTGCGCCCACGGCAAACACATGTCCCTGTCCGAGCGGGCCGGAAGTGTTCTCAATGCCGCGCATCACGTCCACTTCGGGGTGACCCGGAGTGGGGGACTCCCACTGGCGCAGTTGCTTCAGTTCGTCAATGGAGAACTTGCCGGCCAGAGCCAGCTGTGAGTAGAGCATGGGAGCCATGTGGCCGGGGTCGAGGAAGAAGCGGTCTCGACCTTCCCATTTCGGGTTGGAGGGATCGTATGTGAGATACTCGGAATATAAAACGTTGATGAAATCGGCTCCGCCCATAGCGCCTCCGGGATGTCCCGACTTGGCTTTCTCCACCATGGACGCGGCCAGGATGCGGATGTTGTCCGCCGCATGATTCATGACTTCTTTACTATTCATAATCGCAAAAATGTTTAAGAACTGTATCTTTCCTGCAAAGATAAGACTATTTTTCTTGTTTACTGTGATACGTAACGGCCTAAATGATTACTTTTTGCATTTCACGGCCATTTCCTCGGCAGCCAATCCGGCCTTGTAGCTCTCGATGTAGGTGTTGAATCCGGCTACATCCTCGGCCGTGGGGACAATTTCCACGCCGGCTTCGCCTGCAAATACGTTGTGCTCGAGGAAGTCGGCCAACGGGAGCCTGTCGGGATTGTTGATCAGGAAGGATCCAAGCAGGGCAATACCCCATGCTCCGCCCTCGCCGGCTGTTTCCATCACCGAGATGGGTGAGTCGAGGGCAGCGGCCAGCACACGCTGTCCCACACCGGGTGTCTTGAAGAGTCCGCCGTGGCCGGTGATGCGGTCCACTTCCACTTTCTCTTGCTTGAAGAGTATGTCATTGCCAATCTTGAGCACGCCCACGGATGCGTAGAGATGCGTGCGTATGAAGTTGGCCAAATTGAATCTGTCTCCGGCCGATCGCATGAAGAGGGGACGTCCCTCGGCCAATCCCGTGACGGGTTCGCCCGAGATGTAGTTGTAGGACAACAGACCACCACAGTCGGCATCACCGGTCAGAGCGTGGTTGTAGAGTTTCCCGAACACTTCGTTCATATCCACTGGCACACCGAGCAGCTGCTGATATTCGCGGAAGAGACCCACCCAGGCATTGAGATCGGACGTGCAGTTGTTGCAGTGTACCATAGCCACGGGACTACCGTCGGGGGTAGTCACCATATCAATCATCTCGTAGGGGCGCGACAGTTCTTTCTCCAGCACGATCATGGAGAAGGACGATGTGCCGGCCGATACGTTGCCTGTGCGTTGCTTTACGGCGTTGGTGGCCACCATACCCGTTCCGGCATCGCCCTCGGGCGGGCATACGGGTACCCCTGCTTTCAGGTGACCGGACACATCGAGCAGTTCCGCACCTTTGGCAGTGAGGCTTCCGGCATTCTCTCCGGCTGTCAGCACGCGAGGCAGGATGTCAAGCAGTTTCCAATCGTAGCCGTGCGGAGCCACGAGGCGGTCAAACTTATCCACCATCTCGGCCGAATAGGTACGAGTGGCGGAGTCAACGGGTAGCATGCCCGAGGCATCGCCCACGCCCAATACTTTTTGTTCCGTTATCTGCCAGTGTACGTAGCCAGCCAATGTGGTAAGGAAATCAATGTCCTTTACGTGTTGCTCTCCGTCGAGGATAGCTTGATAAAGGTGGGAGATGCTCCACCGCAGAGGGATGTTGTAGACGAAGAGTTCCGACAGTTCGGCGGCAGCGCGCGCCGTGTTGGTGTTGCGCCACGTACGGAAAGGCACGAGTATCTGTTCCTGTTTGTCGAAAGCCATGTAGCCGTGCATCATGGCGCTTATGCCGATGGCGGCCAGGTTTTCGATCTCGATGCCGTAAAGTTCATTCACATGGGCACGCAGGCTGGCGTAGCAGTCCTGTAGTCCGTGCCAGATGGCCTCCACGCTGTAGGTCCAGAGTCCATTTACGAGTTGATTTTCCCATTCGTGGCTACCCTGTGCGATGGGGCGGTTCCGGTCGTCGATGAGTACGGCCTTTATTCTTGTCGAGCCGAATTCGATGCCGAGGATGGCCCGACCGGATTCGATGATGGCTTTAGCGTCTGTATTCATAAGTGAATCGTGTTTTAATTCAGGGGTTAGGTATATTATTTTATAGGATGAGATATAATAGCACAGCGGTGAACCGAAATGGAGATGACCACAAATTCATGATGGATGATAGAATCATAAGGTGAATCTGTGGTCATCTGTTCGGGGATTATCCGTGTGTCGGACTCACACCTACATCAAAGCTTTGTTGAGCATGTAGTACACTTCGTTGGTGTGCAACAGCTGCTTGAATGCGGGAATGGTGGTGTTTTTGTTGATGTGTACCATTTCGATACCTGCTATCTCGGCATAGTCTTCCCAATATTCGGGTGTGATGTCGTAGGAGAAGCAGGAGTGGTGTGTGCCACCGGCCAAAATCCATGCTCCTGCGCCTACCTCGAAGTTGGGCATGGGCTTCCATAGGGCGGATGCAACGGGTAATTTAGGCAACGGCTTGGACTTGATGCACTCCACGTCGTTGACAATAAGGCGGAAACGATTGCCAAGATCCACAACGGTGGCCGTCACTCCGGATTGGGGCTTGGATGTGAATACGAGGCGTGCCGTCTGACTCTTGCGGATACCTATGCCTAAGAAGTGTACCTCCAGACGGGGTTTGTTCTCGGCGATGAGCGGACACACCTCCAGCATGTGAGCCTGGAGGATGGAACTGTTCTCACCGTCGAAATTGAGCGTGTAGTCCTCGAGGAAGGAACAACCGGTAGGCAGTCCCTGTGTCATGAACCATACGGTGCGATAGAGCGCGGCTGACTTCCAATCGCCTTCGGCACCGAACCCATAACCTTCGGCCATGAGACGCTGAGAGGCCAATCCGGGAATTTGGTCGAAACCCACAAACTTCGGGTCGTTAATGTCCTGTGTGCCCAGATCGTCGAAATTCGTGGTGAAGCCCTTGGCGCCTTTTTCAGTCAGGATGGAGCGGAGAGCGAGTTCGGCTTTGGCGGCGTTCCATACCTTCTGCCCAGCTTCCGAATTCTTGTCCTCGATCTGTGCATCATGGTCATATTCATTCATGTAGGTGTTGAAGAGGGCGTCTACCTGAGCGTCATCTATCTTTTTGTAGTGCTCCATCAGTTCCGACACCGGTGTGTAGTCCACATGATATCCCATGCGTTGCTCGGCTTCCACCTTGTCACCGTCGGTTACGGCTACATTATTCATCTGGTCGCCGAATCTCAGGATGAGCATGTCCTGAGCGTCAGCCCAGGCAGCGGCCACGCGTGTCCACACGGCTATCTTCTCTTGGGCGGCCTTGTCGCTCCAATGTCCCACCACAACCTTACGACGTATGCGCATGCGTGTGCAGATGTGTCCGAACTCGCGGTCGCCGTGAGCCGACTGGTTGAGGTTCATGAAGTCCATGTCCATCGTGTCCCAGGGTATCTCGGCGTTGTATTGGGTGTGGAAGTGGAGCAGAGGCTTCTTGAGCTGTTGCAACCCATGGATCCACATCTTAGCGGGAGAGAATGTGTGCATCCAGGTGATGATGCCCACACACTTGTCGTCATTATTGGCGGCCTTCATTACAGCCTCCACTTCTTTGCTGGAGTTAGCCGTGCCCTTGTAGACTACTTTTACGGGGATGTTGCCCGAAGCGTTGAGTCCGTCTACCATTTCTTTAGAATGGGCGTCGACGGCCACCACGGCATCGCCTCCGTAGAGGAGTTGTGCGCCGGTCACCCACCATACTTCGTAATTTGAAAATGCGTGTTCCATAATGTTTTCTTTTGTTGGTTGTTGTTTTTATCAATGTTTTTTCTGCCCGTAGTAAGCGTTCGGACCGTGTTTGCGGTTGTAATGCTTCTCAATGAGCAGTGGGTTCATTTTTGTGTTAGGATTTACCATGAATGACACGAAGGCCATATGGGCGCATTGCTCCATCACCTTGGCGTTGTAAACGGCGTTGGCCGGACTGGTGCCCCAACTGAACGGTCCATGGTTCTTCACCAGCACGCCCGGTGTGTGATCCGGGTTGATGCTCTCAAAGCGGCGCACGATCACGTTGCCTGTTTCCAATTCATACTGTCCTTCCACTTCTTCGCGCGTCATGTCGTCCGTGCAGGGTATTTCTTTGTAGAAATAGTCGGCATGTGTGGTGCCGATGTTGGGGATGTCCTTACCGGCTTGTGCCCATGCGGTGGCATAGGTGGAGTGGGTGTGTACCACGCCTTGTATATTGGGGAAAGCTCGGTAGAGCACCAGATGGGTAGGAGTGTCGGACGAGGGATTGAGATCGCCTTCCACCACGTGTCCCGTAGTCAGATCCACTACCACCATATCCGATGCCTTCATCGTGTCGTAGTCTACTCCGCTGGGTTTGATTACCACGAGCCCTTTTTCACGGTCAATACCGGACACGTTGCCCCATGTGAATATCACCAATCCTTGTTTCACCAGTTCCAGATTGGCTTCAAAAACCTTTTGTTTCAGTTCTTCCAACATATTTTTTTACCTTTGGTTTTTATAGTGCGGTGCGACTCGAAGAGGAAGCCTGGTCGGGTCGCACCGCCATATGATTAAACAAAATGTATTTGTTGCTCAGCGCAGATTGAACTTCTGTGGCTTCTTTTGAAAGATTCTGTCGTTGAAGCGATAGAGGTATGCTCCGCGCTTGCTGTCGGTCTTGTTTATATTGTCGGTTTTCTGGATGAAACTCATCTCGGCTACCCGCTTGCGGAAATTGCGCTTGTCGATGGTTTCGCCCAATATGGCCTCATGGAGTGACTGCAACTGGCTCAGCGTGAACAGTGGCGGCAACAGGTTGAATCCTATCGGTTCGCGTGTGATGCTACGCTTGATCATGGATCGTGCTTCGTCTACCATTTCCGCATGATCGAAGTGGAGAGGAGGAAGCTCGTTGATGTTCACCCACTGCGCATTGTTGCGTATGCTCAATTCGGGATTGTATTTATCCACGTTGAGCAAGGCATAATAGGCCACGGAGACAACCCGTGCGCCGGGATCCCGGTCTACTGCTCCGAAGGCACCCACTTGTTGCATGTAGACATCTTTCAGTCCTGTCAGTTCCTCGCACACGCGGCGTGCGGCATCATACAGATTCTCATTCTCTTCAACGAAACCTCCCATCAGCGACCATTCGCCTTGAAAAGGTTCGAAGTTGCGTTGCTGGATCAACAGTTTCAGTTCTCCGCGCTGAAAGCCGAATATGATGCAGTCTATCGCCAGATAGATTTTGGTGTGAGACGTATAGAAGTCGGTTGCCATCTTAATATAAACAAGTTAGGTGTTGTTACCAAAAATAGTAGTAGAACGCGGCTGTGATGCCCAAGATGATTATACTGTGTATCACATCCCAATGATTCCAACTGCGTCGCGTGGCCGCAATTTGTTCGGGAGTGGCTGTTCCAAACACCAGACCTTTGATCTTTTCCTCATTCGGAGCCGGAGTCATCAGGCTGACGATGACTACCACTGCGCAGCAGACGAGTAGCATCCATCCGCAGAAGAACAGCCAGTTGTAGTCGAAGAATACGTACTGGAACCAGTTGCTTCCATCGCCGGCACCTTGTTCAAGGCCGAGTATGCCGCCATAATATACTTTGGCACCGAGGCGGGTGAGACCGATAATCAAACCGGAGAGCAGTCCCCACATGCCGCCTTGAGCGGATGTGCGCTTCCATGTGATACCGAGCAGGAAAGCTGCGGCGATACCGGGGGCGAGCACAGACTGAACGTCCTGCAGATAATTGTATAGCACATTACCTACCGATCGCATCACCGGGATCCACAGGATACCGAGAGCCACGATGACCACTGTGGCCACCTGACCGATGAATACCAGGCGCTTTTCTGATGTGTTGGGGAACATCTTCTTGTGGAAGTCGATGGTGTAGAGCATGGCCGATGAGTTGAACAGAGAAGCCAGCGACGACATGAGTGCGGCAAGGATTCCACACACAACCACTCCCTTCAGACCGGCCGGCAACAGTGTGGCGACGAGTGACGGGAAGGCGGCATCGGCAGTGGGCAGAACATATTGCACTCCATTGATGGACACACCCTTCTGGCTCATGGCAAAGGCAATCATACCCGGGATGAGAAACAGGAACACGGGCAGCAATTTCAGATAGGCGCCAAAAATGGTACCCCGGCGGGCTTCACGCTCGTTGCGTCCCGAGAGTACACGCTGCACGATAAATTGGTCGGTACACCAATACCAGAAACCGATGATGGCTGATCCAAGCAACGCACCGAGCCACGGATATTGCGGGTCGTTGTTGTCGCGGATGAGATTGACCATGGTGTCGCCTGCATCGTTCACTTCTGCCTGTGAGCATATCTCCATCATCTGATCCCAACCGCCAAGAGCCTTGAAGCCAAAGAAGAGAATGAACGCCGAACCGAGCAGCAGGATTGGAGTCTGAAGAACCGAGGTCTTCAAAACCGACTCCATGCCACCTATAATGGTATATATGGCGGTCACCAGCACCAATCCGATGGCGGCAATCCAGAAGAAGTCGATTCCCCACAGTTTTTCGATGCCAAACACCTGCTGGAAGACAAGTCCGCCGGCGTATACCGTAACGGCCACTTTGGTCATTACATACGAAATGAGCGAGATGGTGGACAGAATCATGCGCGATGCCGAGTTGTAACGTTTCTCCAAAAACTCCGGCATAGTGAGCACCATGGAGCGCTCGTAGAAGGGCACGAACACCCATCCGAGGATAAGTATCATCCATCCCTGTATCTCCCAATGAGCCATTGCCATACCCGATGACGCGCCCGCTCCGGCAAGACCGATAAGGTGCTCCGAGCCAATGTTTGAAGCGAAAATGGATGTACCGATGGCAATCCATGTGGCATCGCGGCCTCCTAAGAAGTAGTCGCCTGAGTCTTCTTTTTTCTTACGGATTACGGTATAAACAATCCATATCATCATTGCAACGAATGCGGCGATAACAATCCAATCTAAAAGTTCCATATATGTTATATTCTAATGTATTAATGATTTTCTGATTTATATCACTCTTGTTATTTCACCACGCTGAACTTATATATGCAGTGGCTCCGGTAAGTCTCTCCCGGCTCCACCGTAGCCGAAGGCCATTCGGGTTTGTTCGGGGTGTCGGGATACTTCTGTGTCTCCAGACACATGCCGGCATGTTGGTCGTACACGATGCCGCGTTTGCCGGTAAGTGTGCCGTCCAGGAAGTTGCCCGTGTACATCTGTATACCGGGTTCGTTTGTCATCACCTCCAGGCAAATGCCTGTTTCGGGGCATACCACGCGGGCTGCCGTCTGAGTGTCGTCTCCGGCGGTGTTCAAACACCAGTTGTGGTCGAATCCGTTGCCGTTCTTAATCTGCTCGAAATCAAAGTTACGTATATCCCGACCGATCTCGTGAGCTTCGGTGAAGTCCATGGGGGTGTCGGTCACGGGAGCAATCTCGCCGGTAGTCATGTAGGTGCTGTCCACCGGAGTGTAGCTGTCGGCATTTACCCACACGATGTGGTCGGTGATGGGGCGGGTGGGATCTCCCGACAGATTGAAATAACTGTGGTTGGTCATATTAATCACCGTCTTGCGTGTGGTGGTGGCTTCGTAGGCGATATCCAGCGCATTATCGGCTGTCAGGGTGTATGTCACCACAGCTTTCACCGCACCGGGGAAGTTGCCGTCGCCATCGGGCGAGTCCATCGTCAGACGCAGGGTGGAGTCGTCGGGCTGTTCTGCCTCATATATCTGATACTGCCATCCTTGGAAGCCACCGTGCAGACAGTGGCCGAAGTTGTTCTTGTCCAATTGTATGGTGTCCTCATCAATCACCAAAATGCCTTGGTTAATACGGTTTGCATAGCGTCCCACGGCTGCACCGAAGTCGCTCGGTGTGTGTGTGTAGTCTGCATAGTTGGCTACGTTGTCGAATCCCAGCACCACATCACGCAGTGAGTCGTTGCGGTCAGGCACCATTATGGAAACCACGCGGCCTCCGAAGTTGGTCACGCAAACCTCCATGCCCCCTTTGCTCCGCAGGGTGTAGAGAGCAGTGGCGTGTCCGTTCACCGTATCGGCAAACAGGTCGGCATTCAATCCCGAGAGCGGCCCCCCGGATTGTGGAGTGGTGGCGCATGCGCCCAGCAGTGCGGAAGAGATGCAGGGCAGAATCAGTCTTTTCTGTAGCTTTTTCATGGTCTTTTTTACAATGTTATTTTCGTATATTTATATGTGTTTGTCCATTCTTAAGGCTCATGTAGAGCGAAAAGTCGATATTTCCGGACAAATATAATGTATTTTTAATTTATAGTGTTTATCCTACACTTCTTTTTTTGTCTCCAATAGCATATTTCTTTCTGTCTTTTGATGATTTCGACTCTGATATTCATATATCTTTCAAACAGTTTATCTTTATGTATACGAATGGATTTGCTTTTTCCCCTTTCATCTGATTCTCTATCTTGTCTTGTTTGCCCTATATCCGGATCTCGTATCTGTGGAAGTCTGCAGTATGCGTACATAAGGTGCTGCAGTATGTGTACATAAGGTGCTGCAGTATGTGTACATAAGGTGCTGCAGTATGTGTACATAAGGTGCTGCAGTATGTGTACATAAGGTGTTGCAGTATGTGTACATAAGATGCTGCAGTATGTGTACTATGGGAACTCGAGGATGCGTGTATCAGGGTGTTGAAAACCGACTTGTGCCGTAAATTGCCCCAAAACGTGTGCTTTTTCGTGTCTAAAAGTAGAAGAATGTGCGGTTGTCTGCAATGAAATTGAAATAAAAAAGCACCTGCGTTTTTGCAAGTGCTTGATTCTCCATTGGAGCGATAAACGGGACTCGAACCCGCGACCCTCGGCTTGGGAAGCCAATGCTCTACCAACTGAGCTATTATCGCGTTTCTTTGGCAAAGATACGGTTTTTTCTTCAATTGCCAATATAAATAGATGTTAAAAAGTGATTTCCTGCTATTGGAATAAACGGTGGAGCGGAAGCAAAATGAAGCAGAGGTACGACTGTTTACGCTCCACCGTTTCTTGGCATATTATAGTATTGACCGAATGTGTAGCTTTATTTTTTCAGGTTCTCAAACAGTTCTTTCAACGCTTTCTCCGGATCCTGATGTTTGTCCAGCAACTCTACAAAACAACTTCCGATAATGGCGCCTGCCGCATTTCGTTGAGCGGCTTCAAGCGTCTGACGGTTACTGATGCCAAAGCCGATCATGCACGGGTTGGAGAGTCCCATCTTATGTATGCGTGAGAAATAAGCCTGGCGGTCAGCGTCAAATTCATGCTGTGCTCCAGTGGTGGCCGCAGATGACACCATATAGATGAATCCGTCCGTATGGTTGTCTATGAATCGGATACGCTCTTCGCTTGTTTCGGGTGTGATCAGCATGATGATGCGCAGGCCATAGCGGTCGGCTATGGCCTTGTAGGTGTGGATATAGTCGGCAAAAGGTAGGTCGGGCAATATAAGTCCGTCTATGCCACAGCGTGCGCAACTCTGGCAGAACCGTTCGAATCCATAGTGTATCACTGGATTGAGATATCCCATCAGGATAAGAGGAATATCCGTGTGGTTGCGTATGTCGCTCAGTTCCTCAAACAGCAGGTTTAGGTTCATCCCTCCGCGTAGAGCCTGTGAGGCTGCGTTTTGGATCACGGGGCCGTCTGCCATGGGATCGCTGAAGGGTATGCCTATCTCGATCATGTCTATACCCCGTTGAGTCAGGGTGCGGATGATGTGGGCGGTGGTGTGGGGAGCAGGATGTCCGGCACAGAAATACAGCGAAAGCAGTCCGCTGGGCTTTTCACGAAATAGTTTGTTGATTCTGTTTTCCATAATCGTATTTATAATTGTATGTTACATGAATATTCCTGATGTATTTGTTTAATGAAATTTTCCAGGCACCTCACGTCTTTCAGAGCCGGCAGAAGTTCAAAGCGAGAGTTCAGATCTATACCCGCCCACATTGGATGGCGGAAGCAATGCAGAGCGGTCAGGTTGTCGGGGCCGATGCCTCCGCTGAGCAGAAAGGGCAGTTTGCCATGATAGGCTTCAAGCGCATTCCATGGGAATCGTTTACCGCTTCCTCCGGCCATGGGACAGCGGGTGTCGAAGAGCAGATAGTCGCACACATCCTCATAAGGTTCGGTTGAGGGCAGCAGTCCGTCTGTACCGATGCCGAAGGCTTTTATGATCTTCATCGGCCGGCCAACTGCTTTTTCAGCAACAGTGCGGAGCCAATGACATTCTTCTGGCGACTCCGATCCGTGAAGTTGGATGATGTCCGGTGAGAGTTGATGCACATGGAGGGTGAGTTGCTCGGGTGAGGGATTGACAAAGACCGCCACACGCGAACAAGAAGCGGGCAGGTAGGCCGGTGGCTGTGTGCCGATGTAACGTGGGGAGTCCGGCGTGCATATAAATCCCATCCATTGGGGCCGGAGTTTTTCAACGTCGCGTATGTTGTCCGTTTCCCGCATGCCGCACACCTTTATGATAAACGGCTTCATGCTTCTACCTCCCGTATGAAGGATTGGAGAGCGATGCCCGGATCAGCTTCGCGCATGAAGGCTTCTCCAATCAGAAAACCCCGGTAGCCCATCCTGCGCAGTTCGCGTACGGTTTCGGGGTGGGACAATCCGCTTTCCGATACGGGTAGAACGCCTTCGGGCAGAAGGGATATGAGCCGGTAGGAGCATTCCACATCAGTGTGGAACGTGCCCAGATGACGGTTGTTCACTCCCACCATGTCGGGACCGGCTTCCACCTGTTCCAGTTCACTCTCTCCATGTACTTCGAGCAGCACTTCCAATCCCAAATCGTGTGCTTGGGCTGTGAGTCGCGAGGTTTCGGACGGAGTGAGGGCGGCGGCAATGAGCAGCACGGCATCGGCCTGCATCAGGCGAGCCTCATAGAGTTGGTATTCGTCGATGATAAAGTCCTTGCGGAGTATGGGGGTGTGGGGTACCTGTTCACGAACAGCCGGAATAAAACAGTTGTCTCCGCCAAAATATGTACTCTCTGTCAGTATAGACAGAGCTGTGGCGCCGGAATGGGCATAAGCCGGTACAACCGTTTCCGGTTTGCAGTCCTTGTGGATCCATCCCTTCGACGGCGAACGGCGCTTGAACTCGGCAATAATGCCGGATGACGATGCCGCCAGCGCTTCACGCATGGAGCGGTGGTTGGTGGGGAGACTTTGTTCCACAGCAGCCTGCAGTTGTTTCAAGGGGCGTTCTTGTTTGCATTGAGATATTTGGATACGTCGGTTTTCTATGATTTTATTGAGTATATCTTGCATAAATATAGTGTATTATTGATATTTGCTGTTTAATTGGATGAACTTTTTCAGAACGCCCGATGCCCGTCCGCTTTCGAGTGATTCGCGTGCTTCGGCCACACAATCCATGATGTCTGTTTCGGGACGCATTACTTTGATGGCAAAAGCGGCATTGGCGATTACCACTCCCGTGCGTTCGGAGGTTGATTTTCCTTCCAAAATATCGTCGAACAGTTTCATGGCCTCATCGGCGCTTTCACCGCCATACAGTTTGTCGGCACTCGCCCTGGGCAGTTTCAGGTCTTCGGGGCGGAATATTTTTTCCATGCAGGCCGTCTTTACTTTAAAATCGCCCGTCAGTGAAATTTCATCGTAGCCGTCTATGCTGTTCACGATACCGTAGTTCACTCCCAGCCGTTCGTACACACTGCTGTAGAGTCGCATCTGGTTGAGGTTGGCCACACCGAGCAACTGATGTTTGGGGCAGGATGGATTGACGAGCGGCCCCAACAGGTTGAAACAGGTGGGAATTTGCAGTTGGCGACGCACGGGGGCTACATGAGCCATACCGCCGGCGAAGAGCGGAGCGTGGAGGTAGGTAAACCCGCATTCCTCCAGATTGCGGCGCAACAGGATATTGTCTGAGGTGAAGTGTACACCATGGCGTTCGATGACGTTGCTTGCTCCTGAAACTGAGGTGGCGGCATAGTTGCCGTGTTTGGCTACTTTGTATCCGGCTCCGGCCACTACGAAACAGGCACAGGTGGAAATGTTGAATGTGTTTTTTCCGTCTCCTCCTGTGCCCACGATGTCTATCACATCGTAGGGAGAGAGGTCCACGGCATGTCCTGTTTCGATGATACCGTCCCGCAAGCCGAGCAACTCGTCTACTTTGATGCCTCGCATGAGCAATCCTGTGAGGAGTGCGCTTATCTGAATATCATTGTATTTTCCCTCCACGATGTGGTGCATCACATTGCACATCTGTTTGCGTGAGAGAACTTCACCATTGACTATATGTGTGAGAAATTGTTTCATACTATCGGGTTATTCGTGGTGATGGATAAAATTGGAAATGATGGTTCGCCCGTTCGGGGTGAGCACTGATTCGGGGTGAAACTGGATGCCGTGTATGTCCATTTCGCGGTGGCGCAATGCCATGATCTGTCCCTCTGAACTGGTAGCCGTTATCTCCAGGCAGGCGGGTAAGGTGTCGGCATCTACCACCCACGAGTGGTAACGCCCCACGGGAAAGACCGTATCGATTCCATTGAAAAGATAGTCTGTGCCCGACAGTCGGCAAGGGGTCTGCACGCCATGAAACACTTCTGTGAGGTTGGTCAGTTGTCCGCCAAACACTTCTCCGATAGCCTGATGGCCCAAGCAGACGCCTAATATCGGTTTGCGGCCGGCATAGTGGCGGATTACTTCGGTGAGCAGGCCGGATTCAGACGGGATTCCGGGGCCGGGGCTGAGTATGATTTTGTCAAATGCTTCCAGATCTTCTATGTTGAACCGGTCGTTGCGCACAACATTTACTTGCGTTCCGGTTTCACGTATCAGGTGATACAAATTGTAGGTGAAGGAGTCGTAATTGTCTATGATGATGGTTTTCATGATTTTTTGTCTGAATGAGTTGAGTATTGGGTCAAATGTGCTCGGCCATGATGATGGCACGGCGCAAAGCCCCCAGTTTGTTGTTTACTTCCTGCAGTTCGTTTTCCACGTTGCTGCGGGCCACTATGCCTCCTCCGGCCTGAAACCAAAGTTCGTTGTTGCGACTCACGAAGGTGCGTATGGTGATAGCCTGATTGAGTGATCCGTCCAGACCGATGAATCCAATACATCCGCCGTAGGCTCCTCTGTTATGCGGCTCCAGTTCGCTGATGATCTGCATGGCACGGACTTTTGGTGCTCCGGACAAGGTGCCGGCGGGGAAAGTGTCGATGAATGTCTTCATCGGATCGGCATCTTCGTTCAATTCGCCACTGACACGGCTCACCAGATGAATGACATGGCTATAGTGCTGCATATCTTTGTAGAAGTCGACTTTCACAGTGTGGCAGTTACGGCTCAGGTCGTTGCGCGCCAAATCCACGAGCATCACATGTTCAGCATTCTCTTTCGGATCGTTGCGTAGCATCTCTGCATTGACGGCGTCCTGTTCGGCATCTCTCGTGCGACGGGTAGTTCCGGCTATCGGATCGATGTAGGCATGACGCTTGTTTATGCGGCAGTGGGTCTCGGGCGATGAGCCGAAGATGCGGAAACCGCCAAAGTCGAAATAGAAAAGATAAGGACTGGGGTTGATGTTGCGCAATGCTCGGTAGAGTTTGAAGTCATCCCCTTCGTAGTGCTGTATGAAGCGTCGGCTCAATACCACCTGGAATACGTCACCCCGCAGACAATGGGCAATGCCCTTACGGATGTTCTCCCGATGCTGTTCATCGGTCAGACTACTCTCCGTTTCGCCCACAGGCCGGAAGTCGTAGGTAGCAAAGTTGTGGTTGCGTATCACTTGTTCCAGTTCATCCAATGCCGACGGCTCTCCCTCTTCAAGCATCTCTACGAGGGTCATCGTGCTGTCGAAATGATCCAGTACAATTACGTATTTATAGAGTATATACAGCATGTCGGGGGCATCGTTCTTTTCCTGAACGCTGTCTTTGACGGCTATGTTTTCAAAATAGCGGACGGCATTGAACGAGGTGTAGCCATACAGACCGCAATGGTGTCGTTCATCTCCGGTCACATCAAAGTGGTTGACAAATTGATTGACGAGTGTTTCCGTAGGACTGTCTGCGGTGACATCGGCTTCGCAACGGTTGCCATCAGGATATTGCATGGTGGCGGTTCCATGACCGATGGCGATGCTGGCTATCGGGTTGAGGGCGATGAAAGATCGGCTGTTGTCCCGGCTGTGATAGTCGGAACTCTCCATCAATGCGCTTTGAGGATACATGTCGCGTACTTTCAGATAGATGCTTACGGGAGTATAAAGATCCCCCACAATACGTCGGCTTAATGTGTGATATTTAAATGTCTTCATAACAGTGTTGTTTCTTTAATTATATTTCAGATTTCATTCCGGTGTTCCAGATAGGTTTCAAGATCTTTGTCTCCACGACCACTTACCGTGAGTACCACTACATCGTTACGATTGAATTGCATTCGTGGCAGCATGCCCAAGGCGTGAGCTGATTCCAGAGCCGGAATGATGCCTTCCAGACGGGTCAGTTCGTAGGCGGCACGCAGAGCCTCGTCGTCATTGACAGCCATCACCGTAGCGCGTCCTTTGCGGGCCATATTGGCGTGCATCGGCCCAATGCCCGGATAATCCAATCCGGCAGAAATGGAGTAGGGTTCTACAATCTGTCCATCCTCGTCCTGCATTACCAGGGTGCGGCTTCCGTGCAGGATACCTAACGATCCGCATTGTATGGTTGCAGCTGTCTCTCCGCTCTTTATTCCTCGTCCGCCGGCCTCACCTAAGACGATGTTTACACGTGTGTCGTCCAGATAGTGATAGATTGTTCCGGCAGCATTGGAACCACCACCTACGCAGGCCATCAGATAGTCGGGATAGTCACGTCCCTCTTTATCTTGCAATTGTTGTTTGATTTCACTACTGATGACGCTTTGCAACCGTGCCACCAAATCAGGATAGGGGTGTGGTCCTACAGTGGAACCGATGATGTAAAAGGTATCCGACGGATGGCAACACCAGTCGCGAATGGCTTCGTTGGTGGCATCTTTCAGTGTTTTGTTTCCGCTTTCCACCGGGAATACTTCGGCTCCCAGCATCTTCATGCGTTCCACATTTATGTGTTGGCGTTTCACATCCGTGGCTCCCATATACACTCGGCAGGGCATATTCATCAGTGCGCATACTGTAGCCACAGCCACACCGTGCTGTCCGGCGCCGGTCTCGGCAATAATACGTTTTTTGCCCATTTTTCGTGCCAGTAGAATCTGTCCAATGGCATTGTTTATTTTGTGGGCGCCGGTGTGGTTCAGATCCTCACGTTTGAGATAGAGCTTGCAACCGTATTTCTCACTCATCCGACGGGCAAAATAGAGGGGGGAGGGACGGCCCACGTAATCGCGCAGCAGCATGTGGAACTCGTTCTTGAAATTATCGTCCGAAAGGATGGGTAGATACGCCTCTTTCAGATTTTCCACTGTTTTGTATAGGATTTCGGGTACATAAGCACCACCGAACTCTCCGTAATATCCGTCTTTGTTTACCTTGTAGCTTTCCATTTTATATTTGTATTTTGATTTATATTATGAATTGTATGTTGTGAAAAGTAAAAGAGACCTGTCGTAAGTACGACAGGTCTCTTTCTATATGTGTCTGTTTTATTTTACATACAAGACTTGCAGCTCACGACTTTTTGAGTTTTGAGTTGCGCCACCACCAATATGTATTCTTGCATGCAAGCATTGCTGTTTCTGATTTTATTTGTTGCAAATGTATGAAATAATCTGTTCCCGACAAACAAAAAGCGATGTTTTTTGTGATTTGCTATACGATTTTGATTTTTGTAATACACCTACAGCCTATTCGGTAGTCACCTGAAAGTCGTAGGCACGGATGTCGCCGTATTCGTTGATGGGTTTGCACGACAGATCGACAATGATGTATTCGCCGGGTGTGAGTGGATGGATCGGAGTGATGGCAAATCCCATGTCCGGTAGGTTGTCTATCCGGAATGAGGTTAGTTCCACACGTGTGTATTCGCATTCGGAGAGTTGAGCTGCGGGAAGTCGGCGATGTGTCTTTTTAGTTTTGAGTCGCAACAGGGCAAAGTCGTTGAGTGTGCCTTGCCGGGGATAGATGGCAAAGCGGGGTTGCGTGTCTGTCAATTGCTGTGCATGTGCGCCCCAAAAATAGCGTACCGTCTTTCTGCCTACATTCACTCCCTGTATGTCCCATCCTTTTTTCAATTCCGTCTGGCTGGTCACGGCTTTCATGGCATAGGTTTTTTCCTCCACATAGATATACACTTCCGGAGGCGGTGTCTGCATTTGTGCGGATGCTTGGGCGGTTGCTATCCACAGGATGAGCAGGATGATGTATTTGAATTCTCTCATGGTATGTGACATCTTATTTATGTTTTTATTTCCAATCGTTGAAATTGCATTCGGCCTCGGCTTTCCGTTCCACCTCCTTTGGCAGTTTGCTGAAAAAATTAATGCCGGTGCGACTTTCCACCTGGTCCACACTCACGGCATAGTCCTGCATGGGGCGGTTGCTTTGTTCATGGGGATAGATAAATCCGATGGCTTTGGCTGTTCCGTCATTGTTCATGCGCAGAATCACCTTGAAAAAGCCGTCGGGTATGGTCACCCGATTGGCTCCGATGGTATTGTGTTTACCCTTGTTTATGATAGGGCCGCATACAATATATATTATTCCGTATTTGCGTGCCCATTTGCGCGATTTTTCTTCCAGTTCCTTCCAGTCTCCGTTGTTGAGCGAGTGGAGTTGTGGGCAGATGTTGCTCAGATAGCAGCATTCCGCCATGGTTTGTGCACTTATCTTATTGTCGGCTGAAGGACACATGTGGCCGCGATCATATCCAGAACCTTTGTAGTCGCTATCCTCTGCGGTTGTTCCTTTCTTCACATCGGGATCGGGACAGAAATGGTCGTTCCGAGGTTCTGTGGCTCGTGTTCTTTCGTCAGTCAGTTCCCATGCTACCCAGTTGGGCAGTTTGTGCTTACGGTTGAATGAAACTGTGTAAGCGGTGTGCCACACCACTTCTTCAGGTCGGTCGGTGAGAAAGGATGGAATCTCCAGTTGCATCTTGGTGCGCACGGCCTTTCCTTTTGTTTTGGCCTTGTTTTCATCTGAATCCGCGTTGGGTTTCTTTATATTTTGGGGTAGAGGTGCTTCTGTCGGGAACAGCCTGCATAGGATTTCTTGGATGTCGCTGTGGTTTATTCCAAGGGTGAAGGCAACTACAAGCACAGCCAATGAGAATAGCTTTTTCATTGTGATGTTGAATTATATGGAGGTTCAGAAACGCCAGTAAAGTTGCATGTCGAAGGTATTGTAGTGTCCATCGCCTCCGGTTGCACGATCGTCTGTAAAATTGTAGTTGGCTTGTAATTTCAAATTTTTGCAGAAATAATAGTTGGCCGAGGCACCATACAGACTGCGCTGCGTGGCGTGTGTGCGATCATCGCGATACACATCCCAGTGGGCGTATATCTTGCAGTGTTTGCCGGCCGGTGCGCCCACAACCACATACCAGGCATCACTTTTGTCTCTACCGGTGAAACTTTCCTGTCCGGTTTGTTCGTCTATCTTGTAATCAGATATCTTATGACCTTGGCTTAGTGCATATTCAGCTCTTACAGTCCATTTCGATTCGTATTTCACACCGCAGGCAAAGCGGTTGCGATCCACGGTTATTCCGTTTTTGGTGTAGTTTCCTCCCCAGCCAAACGCGCCGATGGCCAGTTCCTTCACCGGCATAACCCATAGTCCCCCAATCACGTCTTTGGCCCGGTTCTCATCGGCATGGTTGATACCTTGTCCGTTGTACACTCCCATCTGATAATGCAGAAAACTGTGTCCGTCCCGTTTACTGGTGAAAAAGTCGCCTTGCAATTGTAATCCCAGGTCACGTCCACCGCTGGTATGTTCTCCCACACGGTCGTTCATGCCGGCCAGTTTGTCTATCAATTGCGAGTAGGCTCCCATTCCTATATCCCAGGGATTCATGGGATTTTCGAATGTAAAGGCACGCTTGAACTGACCGAATTTCACGTTTACATATTTATATTTGCACCATTCTATCCAAGCATCCACGATATGTGGTCCTTTCTCCTTGCTCGCCCCCGAAACACCGTTCATTTCCATTTGGAAATTATATTTAAAGTCCAGCATCTTACCTCCGGCATACACACGCACCAGTCTCAGATCGAAATCCGTGTGGCTTTTAGTGGTCGCGTCAAGGTCACGGTCCGTGGCAGATGCCTTGCCGATAACATAGCCTCCCACAGTGATATTCTGCTTAAACTCATTCCAATACTTTGCTTTTTGGTCTTGCGCCGAGAGAGTTGATACGCTTAGTAGAGCCAGTGCAGCCCATGTTGCCTTGTGGTCCATTTTATTTCTGTAATATATTTATAAGGTTAAGAGATACAAAAATAGATAAAATCTCTGAAAGAATCTCGAAAAACAGAAGAAATGACGTGATGAATGTTTGGTTACTTAAATCAATGTTTGTAAATTTGCGAACAAAAGGTGGGAATGAAGATATGAATGATAAAAAAGAATATACATCAAAGCAGGAAAAGCTGGCACGCTTTGCAAAGGCACTCGGACATCCCGCCCGCATTGCCATTTTACAATTTCTTGCCAAACAGGAAACATGCTATTTCGGTGACATACACGATGAACTGCCTATAGCGAAAGCCACGGTGTCGCAGCATCTGTCGGAACTGAAGGATGCCGGATTGATACAAGGGGAGATAGAAACTCCAAAGGTGAAATACTGCATCAACAAAGAGAATTGGCAGCTGGCAAAGGAGCTGTTCAGAGAGTTTCTCAGTCAGGGCGTATGCAAAAAGGAGGGTTGCTGTGAATAAATTGACTCCCAAAAGTAGGACAAAAAACTTTTGGGGTGTAGTTCAGAATAACTGCACCTTTTCTTTTCCTTTGTATGTTCGTTGTTTTGCGAATATAAGATAGGTGCAAGCCTTTTTTTATGCTTTATATGTTCGTAATTTTGCGAATGGATGATCATCATGAACAATAATAATTTTAATTAAAAAAGAAAGTATGAAAAGAATTTTATCGATTACATTGGTCTGTCTGTTCGCCATTGTAGGCATGGCGCAGGCACAGACAAAGAGTGACGGTGTGGAAGTGATTTATTTCCACGGCAAACAACGTTGTGCCACGTGCATGGCCATTGAGAAGTATGCCCGTGAGGTGGTGGATGCAGATTTTGCCGCGCAGAAGAAAGCAGGCAAGGTGCGCTTCCGCGTAGTGGACATTTCCACTGACGAGGGTGCAAGACTGGCTAAGGCTTATAAGGTGAGCTGGGCGTCGCTCTACGTGAACCAATGGAAGGGCGGCAAGGAGACACGCAACGACATGACGCGCTTCGGTTTCGGATATGCACGGAATAAGACGGACGAGTTCAAGAAGGGACTGAAGGCGAAAATCAACGAACTGCTGAAATAGACCGCTGATTATGGATTACCTTCAGACTCTGCTCGACGGGAGCGACATTCCCGTGCTTACGGCGTTCCTCCTGGGGCTGCTCACGGCGCTCAGTCCCTGTCCGCTCGCCACAAACATCACTGCCGTAGGCTTCATCAGCAAGGATATTGACAACCGGAACCGTATATTCCTCAACGGACTGCTCTATACCGCAGGGCGCATACTGAGTTACTCCGTGCTGGGTGCGGTGCTGATTGCCGTGATACGCAGCGGTGCGGACACGTTCGACATACAGAACGAAATCAGCCTGTGGGGCGAACGGCTGCTGGCTCCGGCACTGATTGTGATAGGACTCTTCATGCTGTTCGGCGACAAGCTGCCGCTGCCTCAGTTCGGTGTGTCGGCTTCCGGCAGGATGGAACGGTTGAGTGGGGCATGGGGCAGCCTGCTGCTGGGCGTGTTGTTCGCTCTTGCGTTCTGTCCGTCCAGCGGATTGTTCTATTTCGGCATGCTCATCCCTATGTCGGCAGCGGAAAGCGGCGGCTACCTGCTGCCGGTGGTCTTTGCCATAGCCACGGGAGTGCCTGTCATGGCGGTGGCATGGGTGCTGGCGTACAGCGTACAGGGCATCGGCAACTTCTACAAGCGGATAGGCATCTTCCAGAAATGGTTCAACCGCATCGTGGCGGTGCTGTTCATTCTTGTGGGAGTGTATTACGGATGCGTGAATTATTTGTAACGGACTGCCTCCTTTTTTTATCCTTCATGTTCGTTATTCTACAAACATGTGAAAGATGAATGAGGCATATAAAAAAGAATATTTATGAATACATTAGTTGAGACATTAGAGTATTTCGTGTTCATCACGTGCGAGCTTATTGCGCTCTTTATGCTTATCAGCGCGGCGGTGGAAATCATATTGATGTACATTCCGCAGGAAAAAATCAAGAAATGGCTTTCCGGACGAGGCATCTTGGGTAATGTGATGGCGGCGGGTTTCGGTGCACTGACACCGTTCTGCGCCTGCTCCACCATACCCATGACCGTGGGCTTCCTCAACGCAGGAGTACCATTCGGCAGCACCATGTCGTTTCTCATTGCCTCGCCGTTGCTCAATCCTATTATAATAGGTATGCTGGGAGCGATGGTGGGCGTGAAGGCGATGGCAGCCTATTTCGTCATAGCCTTTATCGCTTCGGTTGTGTTCGGTTATGTGCTGGAGAAAACCGGGATGCAGAAATATGTGAAGAACGTCCGTCTGAAAAACGGTCATGAGACTGCTGTGAAGAACAGACGCGTCTGGCCGTTCAAGCGCAAACTGCGCGAAGCGTTTGGCTCGGCATGGGGCAGTTTGCGGCCAATCATGGGCTATCTGCTGATCGGCGTAGCCCTGGGTGCGGGCATCTACGGTTATATGCCGCAGGACTTCGTGTTGCAGATAGCCGGTCCGGACAATCTGTTTGCCATTCCCGTTGCTGCCGTGCTGGGCATTCCCCTGTACATCCGTGCGGAGACGGCAATCCCGATCGGTGTGGCACTTATGGGCAAAGGCATGAGCATCGGAAGTGTCATCGCTCTCATCATTGGCGGAGCGGGCATGGCTATACCCGAGATGACGATGCTTGCCAGCATCTTCCGCCGCAAACTGGTAGCTACCATTGTGGCGGTGATATTCCTCACGGCAGTGATTGCCGGATATCTGTTCAACGTATTATTAGGTTAATCGCGTGAACCTGCTTAGCAAATAAATAATAGTTTAAAAAACCAAACAAAAAGAGACAATATGGAAAAGAAAGAAAACAAAAAAGGATTCTGGGCATCGCTGTTCTCGCCGAAGCCCTGTTCGTGTTCGTGTGGCGACAGCCTGATTGTGGAAGAAGAAAATGCCGGAACGTCCTGCGGCTGTGTCGGCGAAATACAGGAAGATATACAGGCTGCGTCCTGTTGCTGCGGTACGGCTACGAGTAAAGTGAAGGAAGTGAAGGTGCTCGGTCCGGGATGTTCCAAATGCAAGGCAACGTACAGCGTTGTGGAACGGGTGATAAAGGCAAACCATCTTGATGTGAAGCTGACGAAGGTGGACGACATTGGCGAGATGATGAGCTATAACATCATGACCACGCCTGCCGTAGTGGTGGATGGTGTGGTGAGGCTGAAAGGGCATGTGCCCACGGAGGCGGAAGTGAAAACCTTGCTCGGCATTTAAGGAGAAAGCTCATGGAAACAGCAAAGGAACTGAAAAAACTGTTCTGGATAGTGGCGGTATTCGCCACTATCTTCTTCCTTCCGTTGGAGAGCGGACGGTTCATGACAGCCGTAGATGCCACGCTCGACCTGGCACGGTGGTATGCGCAGGAACACGTTGTGCTGTGTCTGCTGCCCGCATTCTTCATAGCGGGCGTGATAGCCGTGTTCGTCAGTCAGGGCTCTGTGTTGAGATACTTCGGGGCGAACGCCAGAAAATGGGTGTCTTATTCCGTTGCCGCCATATCTGGCGGCATATTGGCGGTGTGTTCCTGCACCATCCTGCCGCTGTTCACCAGCATCTATAAGCGGGGAGCGGGACTCGGTCCGGCAGTGGCGTTTCTCTATTCCGGTCCGGCAATCAGCATCCTTTCCATTATCCTGACCGCCCGCATCCTGGGCATGGAAATGGGCGTGGCACGTATGACGGGGGCGGTGATTTTTTCCGTTGTCATCGGTCTTGCCATGTCGTTTATCTTCCGCAATGAGGAGAATGTGAAGAGGGAACAGCAGATGAATATCGTGCCGCCGCCTGAGAAACGTCCGATGTGGCAGACAGCGCTGCACTTATTCACGCTGGTGCTGATACTTGTGTTTGCCAACTGGGGTGCGCCAGCCGCAGGCGACACGGGCGTATGGAGCATGATTTTCGCGCATAAGTGGTATATTGTGGGAGCGTTCTCGCTGGTGTTGTGCCTGACACTGGTCAAAGTGCTCAACCTGAAGATGCTTTGGGTTGCCGTAGGCGCGGTTGTGACGGGAGCGTCTGTTGTATGTGCAAATATGCTGGTGGAAAATGCCAAGCTGGTGCCGTTGGTGCCGATGATTGCAGCCATAGCCGCACTCTCCGTCATTCTGCTTTTCGACAGTCGCGACGAGGAAAACCGCGAATGGGCACTCTCTTCGTGGGGCTTTGCCAAGCAGATTCTGCCCTTGTTGGCAGTCGGCGTGGTTACGGCAGGCTTTCTGCTCGGTTCAACACACGATGATACGGCGATTGCCGGCATCGTCCCCAATGAATGGATTGCTTGGGCGGTAGGCGGAAACTCGTTGCTTTCCAACTTCTTTGCCTCGTTTACGGGAGCGTTCATGTATTTCGCCACGCTCACCGAGGTGCCCATTATCCAAGGATTGCTTGCCTCAGGCATGGGCAAAGGTCCGGCACTGGCACTGTTGCTTGCCGGTCCGTCGCTCTCGCTGCCCAACATGCTGGTCATCCGCGGCGTGATGGGGACGAAGAAGACCGCCGTCTATGTGGCGTTGGTCATCGCTATGGCAACGGTTTCGGGATATGTATACGGAACATTCTCCTGATGGTCTATAAAAATTTAGGACTACAAATGTAATACGAGGGAATTGGTTTAAATGTCAGGATGATTGAGCATCCCGATCAGGACAGAACATTCTGATCGGGATGCAGGTGTTCTATTATTAAAATAAAACTTATTTAATGTCTATTGTCAGGGTGGCTTGGGTGAGTCCTTTTCCTTTGACGGTCAGTTTGAGTTTGCCTTTCTTTTTTCCGGCCTTCACCACAGCCATAGTCCGGCCATTCCAGGCTTGGCGTGTGGTAGAAGTGTAGGATACCGTGTCTTTCAGATTTGCATTGCAAGTGGCTAAAAGCTGACCTTCTCCTTGGATGCCAAAAGTCAGCATATTGTCGGCATTTGGAACTGTGCGCCCCTGTTTGTCTGTGACAATTGCTGTGACAAATGCTAATGAAGAACCATCGGTCGGCATGCTTGTGCGGTCGGATGTCAACTCTATGCGGGCTGGTTTTCCTGCAGTTTCCAGACTTGTGCTTTCGGTTTCCTTGTTGTTTTCTACCCCCACGGCCCGCAACAAGCCCGGTTCGTAGGGCAGGGTGAATAGGGCTTTGAACTCCTGTTCCCGTCCGGTGGGAAGTTCTCCTACAAGACGATCGTTGAGATATAGCCGTACAGTGTCATAACGGGAATAGATTTCCACTTGTATGTCTTTTCCTTCATGTCCCGGCCAGTTCCAATTTTCCCATGTGGGCCACACGGACCATAGGGTTTCTTTGATTGTTCCGTGGTAACCGTCGGGCTCTTTCACAGCCATATATAATTTTTTGTCTGCGTTGTAGAGCATGTCGCGGTAGTGGGATATGGGTTTGCGCCATCCTGTCAGATCGATGTCTCCACAATATGCACCGTGCCAAGGATATTGATCACGGTTGTAGTGCTCACCCTCTGTTTCTCCTTTGTAAAAGTAACGGCCGATACCCGATTCGCCGAGATAGTCTACTGCCGTCCACACAAAGTCGCCGATCACGTAAGGATGGTCGTTCACCCGTGTCCAGTTGGCGAAGGCTTCGCGGGGGTAAGACTCTGTCTGCATGATGATGCGTGAGGGAATGCGTTGGTGATCACTTTCGGCGCGATGCAACTGATAGTTGTATCCCACAATATCGTGGGCGGCTGCGAGAGGATCATAGATTTCCCAGGTGTTGTCCCATGTGGTAAGGGCGGAGGTTACGGGGCGGGTGGGGTCGATGCGGCGCACGTGACCGGCAAAGGCGTTTGCCGTGAGTACGGCCAGAGGGGATTTGCGCTCAATGATCTCATTGCCGATGCTCCAGCAGAATATGGAGGGGTGGTTTCTGTCACGCAGCACCATTGCTTCCAGGTCGCGTGTCCACCATTGGTCGAGTAGTGTGGAATAGTCGTGCGGTGTTTTGCTCTCGTTCCATCCGTCAAAGGCTTCATCGATGACCAGCAGCCCCAGCTGGTCGCAGGCATTCAGAAACTCTTCGGAGGGAGGATTGTGGGATGTGCGCACGGCATTGAATCCGGCCTCCTTCATCAGTAGGGCTTTACGCCATTCGGCATCTTTGTAGGCAGCTGCACCTAAACAACCGTTGTCGTGGTGCAGGCAACCGCCGTTGAGCAGAATGGGGTGACCGTTTAGGGTCAGTCCTTCTGTGGCAGAGTAGCGGATGTCGCGGATGCCGAATGTTTCGGTAATATTGTCCAGGTGTTGTCCGTCATCGGTACACAGCGCCAATCGAGCCTCGTACAAAGCCGGATTTTCAGGACTCCACAGATTGGGTTTGACAAGTGTAATCTGTCGGTTGATGTTCCGTGTTTCGCCGGCCTTCAGTTTCACGGCCGTTTTGTCAGTTGTTGTGGATGTATTGTTTTTGCTGCCGAGCAGGGTGGATAGATTCACAGTGATGTCGCGCTTGCTTTCATTGGCAATGGTTGTGCTCACTGTCACAAGGGCATTGTTTTCTTTTGTGCTTTGTGTGGTGATGACTGTACCCCATTGGGTGAAATGTACGGCTTCGGTAGTGATCAGCCACACATTGCGATAGATGCCCGAACCTGTATACCATCGGCAATTCTTTTGTGCGGAGTTGTCCACTTTTACGGCCATTACGTTGTCTCCTTCGTGCAGATAGGGTGTCAGATCATGCGAGAAAGTTGAATAGCCGTAGGGATATATGCCAAGTGATTTCCCGTTGATGAAAACTTCCGCATTCATATAAACTCCTTCAAAGTAAACGGATGTGAGTCTGTCCGTCTGATTGTTGTCTATCCGGAAGGTCTTGCGATACCATCCGATGCCTGTGGGGAAGTAACCTCCGTCGTTTCCAGCCGGATTTTCTCGGTTTACGCTGCCTTCAATGCTCCAGTCGTGAGGCAGGTCGAGTGTACGCCACATGCGGTCGTCATAGTCGGGTTGGGATGCCTGTGCTTCATCTCCCAGGTGAAATTTCCAGTCGTTATTGAATAGTGTTTTTCTGTCGGCTTCCTGCGCGCCGCACAGAGTGGGCCAGAGCATGAACATACATGCCAAGCCCGTTAAGCGATAGATTAATGTCTTCATGTTTTGTCTGTATAAAAAGTGTGTCCTGTGTGTTGTTTGTATAAGGGAAACGGGGTAGTCAATAAATACTCTTATCGGCCACCCCGTTTATCGTGTGAATTATAACAATGCCTTATTAGCAGAGTTTGCGCGAACCGTCACCGATTACCACATCGATGATGATGGGTTCTTTACCATATTTCTCTTTGAATTTGGTCTTTACCACTTTCACGAAGTTGTCATACAACTCATCGCTCACCAGGTTGATGGTGCAACCGCCGAAGCCGCCGCCCATGATACGGGAACCGGTCACGTTCTCTTCGCGTGCGATGTCGTTCAGGAAGTCAAGTTCTTCGCAAGACACCTCATATTCCTTGCTCAGGCCATGGTGGGTTTCATACATCTTCTCACCCACAGTCTCATAGTCGCCTTTTTCCAATGCCTCGCATACAGCCAGCACGCGGTCGCGTTCGCCGATTACGTATGCAGCACGCTTTGCGTCCTCCTCGCTGATTTCAGCCTTCACTTCGTCCAGCATTTCATAGGATGCGTCACGCAAACTCTCCACTTCGGGGTGGTGCTTGGCGATGACGGCAGCCACGCGTTCGCAGCTCAAACGGCGGTCGTTGTAGGGGCTTCCGGCCAATTCGTGCTTCACGCAGCTGTTCACGAGAACCAGCTTGTAGCCCTTCGGATTCCAGGGGAAGTATTCAAACTCACCGCTGCGGCAGTCCAGACGCATCAGGCTACCGGCCTTACCGTGTACACTGGCGAACTGGTCCATGATGCCGCAGTTGCAGCCGATATATTTGTGCTCTGTGGCCTGTCCCACCTTGGCCAGATCCATCTTGGATATCTTGTTATCGCCCCACAGGTCGTTGCAGGCAAAGGCGAAGCAACTTTCCAAAGCTGCGGAAGAACTCATACCGGCACCGAGGGGTACATCACCGGCAAATGCCGTGTTGAAGCCTTCAACGGGAACACCCAGTGCCATCATCTCGCGGCATACACCGAAGATGTAGCGGGCCCAAGTTGCCTTCGGTCCCTTTTCATCGTCCAGCGAGAACTCAACATAGTCCTTCAAGTCGATAGAATAGGCGCGCACGTTGCGTGTGCCATTGGGCTTGATCTCGGCAATCATTCCCTGCTGCACGGCACCTGGGAATACAAAACCGTTATTATAGTCAGTGTGTTCACCAATCAAGTTGATACGGCCCGGGGAGGCATATACAGAGCCGGTGGTTCCATCGAAATGTTCGATAAAGCGGCTTCTTACATCTTCTATAGTCAATTTCATAAGCTTATTTATTTAGAGGTTAATAATGAAATTTCTTCAATTAGTTGATACCGATCTTAGAACCAAAGTTGCAGAACCAGAACAAGTATGCGTAGTAAACGAACATCAGGCACATGGCGATGATAACGCCGGAAGCGTCAACCACAGCACCCATGATAGGCATCAGGATGGCAGCACCGATTACACCTGTGTTGATTACGCCGGAAGCGGCCTTTGTGTGACGACCCAGCTTCTGCAGACCGAGGTTGAATACCAGCGGCCACATTACAGAGTGGAACAGACCGGCAGCCAACATCAGGTATATGCCTACCATAGATTCTGCAAAGCAGAGAGAGGAGGCAACGCACAACGCACCGAGGGCAATGCAGCCGGTGAGCAACTTGCGGGGATCAAATTTTGTGAGGATACCTGCACCTACAAAACGTCCAATCATCATGCCACCCCAATAGAATGCCAAGAAACTGGTAGCAATATCAGACGTGTTCTGACCTGCATATTCAGGAAGCATATCAAAACGATAGGAGAGCATGGAAGGAATTCCGATTTCCACACCCATATACATAAAGATACCCAATGCACCCAACCATACGTGAACGTATTTGAACACACTGCTTTTTTCTACCAGTTTCTCACCGGCATCAGCACTCTGCTGCGCTTCGTCAATTTTCGGCAATTTCAAGAATGCAAGGATGATACAGATAACAATGGTGAATACACCCAATCCCATGTAAGGGGCAGGAACATATTCGGCAGCTGGAGTTTTACCGGCAATGATAACCTGTGCAATAAACAAGGGAGCAATGGTTGTAGCCACAGAATTCAGAGCCTGAGACAGTGTCATACGGAATGCACCGGATTCGGGGGCACCAAGCACCATCACGTAGGGGTTGGCCACATTCTGAAGCATAACCACGCCCATGGCCACGATGCACATTGTGCCGAGGAATACCGGATAAACAGCAGACCCACTTTCTATGGCAGACGTGATACCGATAGAGTTGATGGCAAATCCTATACCCACAACGGCCAGACCTAAAATCAAGGTTGCCTTGTAGCCGATTTTACTCATTAACAGAGCAAAAGGAATAGCCAATAGATACGCTCCGTAGAAAGCTGAGTTAACATACTGTCCATCCTGTGCGGTCAGATTGAATGCGGTTGAACAGAAAGGAATCATTGAGTTGTTCATCGTAGTCACGAATCCGATGAGGAAGCAGACGATGAAAACAATAATCAATGCGAACGTGTAGTTCGGTTGTTGTTTTTGTCCCATTTTTGTATTAGTTAGTTTTAAGTTTTAAATATGAAAATTGATTCTATTGATTTATTTCTCAACCCCAAACTTATAGATGGTCTTTTGTGTGTAGGTCTCGCCCGGACAAAGCACCACAGAGGGGAAGTGTCCGCGGTTGGGAGAATCGGGGAAGTGCTGTGCCTCAAAACAGATGGCACTGCGGCGCGGGAATGTGGCACCGTGTTGTCCTTTGTATCCGTCTGCCCAGTTGTCGGTGTACACCTGAACGCCCGGTTCGGTGGTATACACTTCCATGGTACGTCCTGTCACGGGCTCCACCACTTTGGCGGCAAACGACAACTCACCGTCTTCCTGTTTGTTCAACACGAAGCAGTGGTCGTATCCGGCACCGTTCTTTGTCTGCACATCATCGGCATCGATGCGTTCACCCACTTCGTGCATGGTAGTGAAATCAAAGGGAGTGCCCTTGACAGACACAACTTCGCCTGTGGGGATGGACGTGTCGTCGATGGGAATAAAAAAGTCTGCGTTGATTTGACACTGAAGGTGTTCTATGGTGGGGGTGGGATTGCCAATACCGGCCAGACTGAAGAATCCGTGGTTGGTCATATTGACAATAGTCTTTTTGTCGGTGGTTCCTTTATAATCGATAACCAATTCGTTGTCTTCGGTTACACTGTAAATAACGGTCATGTCCAGCGTGCCGGGGAAGCCTTCTTCGCCGTCGGGCGAGATGTAGTGCAGTTTGAGTGTGGTGTCATCGGTTTGTTCCGCATCCCATACTCTGGCATGAAAACCGGTAGGTCCGCCGTGGAGGTGGTTGGGACCGTTGTTGATGGCCAATTTGTACGTTTTACCGTCCAATGTGAATGTACCCTTGCAGATGCGGTTGCCGTAGCGGCCGATCAATGTGCTGAGGAAAGGTTCCGGACTGCTGATCACCTCAGCGATGTTGTCGTGTCCCTGAACAACGTTGGCCATCTGTCCGTTGCGGTCGGGAGCCATGATGGCAACCAATGCACCGCCATAGTTGGTTATGGCTACCTCAAAGTTTTTTGTATTTCTAAGGATGAAGAGGTCTGTCTTCTTTCCATTGATTTCGGTCTGGAAGTCTTCACGCTTCAGCCCGCATAAGTTCGCTATATCCATTTTAGAGAGATTTAAAGTTAATTACATTCACTAATGCAAAATAACGTAAAAACTTCCGTTCTTACAAAGAAAAGCTCTAAAAAAGATAAAGCTAAAATGTGAAAATAGACTAAAAACAATCGCGCAACAGGTCGGCTACAATGAAACTGCTTCCGCCTACAAACACGGTGTCGTCCGCTTCCGAATCGTTGCAAGCTTGTTTATAAGCCTCTTCTACGGTGGGATAGGCATTGCCTTTCAGGCCGAATCCGGCCGCAATGTCGCGCAGTTCATTTTCCGGTAGGGCGCGTTTGACACTGGCTTTTGTGAAATAGTATATGGCATCGGTGGGCATGATGGACAGCACGCCGCGCACGTCTTTGTCGTTGACCATGCCCATGACGATACGCAGGCTCCGTGTCCGAAGTGCTTTCAGTTGTTCGGTGATGTATTGTATGCCGCCCGGATTATGTCCTGTGTCGCAGATAACCTGTGGCGAGGTGGACAGAGTCTGCCATCTGCCTCTAAGCCCGGTAAGTTCGCACACCCGTGCAAAGCCTTCGCGCACTTGTTCGTCGCTGAGGATGTAACCCGAAGTCCGCAAGACATCAACGGCACACAATATCGTGTTGGTGTTTTTTTTCTGGCAGAGACCGCCCAATTCTCCGTGGAGCATTCCCCATGAACGGGTGAGATAGTCGCGGCCCCCATCGGGTGAGGATGTGGAGGATATTACTTCGTCTTTTTCTTCTGCAAATGTAAGTAATGCATTTACCCTCTTTGCTTTGTCGATGAATACATCACGCGTTTCTTTTGTGGTTTCACCCACCACAACCGGTACATGCGGTTTGATGATTCCTGCTTTTTCTCCGGCTATCTGTGCCAATGTATGACCCAGGAATTGAACGTGATCGAAGCTGATATTGGTGATTACGGATAAATCCGGTTGTATGATGTTCGTGCAGTCCAAGCGTCCGCCCAGTCCCACTTCGATAACGGCTACATCCACATGGCACTCGCTGAAATAAAGGAACGCCAATGCGGTGGTCAGTTCAAAAAACGAAGGATGAAGCGGCTCAAAAAAACTGCGTTCGGTCTCCACAAAATCAATTACCCGGTGCTCAGGTATCATTTCTCCGTTCACGCGGATGCGTTCGCGGAAGTCCACTAAATGAGGTGACGTATAAAGACCCACCTTGTAACCGGCAGCCTGCAAGATGGCTGCCAATGTGTGGCTGCAGGAACCCTTTCCGTTTGTTCCGGCCACGTGAATGGTGTGGAAACTACGGTGCGGATGACCGAAGTGCTCGTCCAGCAGGCGAGTGTTGTCCAAGCCTTCCTTGTAGGCTTCCTTGCCGATATGCTGAAACAAAGGAGTGCTGTTGAACAGATAGTCGGTGATTTCCTTATACGTCATCTCCGTGGATATTATTCAAAATAACTCTTGAACTTATTGAAGATTTTCTCCTTGATAGACGGGTTGGGAGAGAAGTTGTCGCTTTTCTGCATCTCTTCCAGGGCTTTCTTCTCGCTTTTGCTCAAAGTTTCGGGGATGTATACGCTGATATTTACAATCAGGTCTCCCGTACCGTATCCATAGCCCTGTACGGTGGGGAGTCCTTTTCCACGCAGGCGAACCACTTTGCCCGGTTGAGTGCCGGGTTCAATCTTGATGCGCACCCTGCTGTCGATGGTGGGAACCTCCACACTACCGCCCAATGCTGCGGTGGGGACATCTATCAGAAGGTTATATATCAGATTGTTGTCTTCACGCAACAATTCTTTATGCGGTTCCTCCTCAATGAGCACCTGGATATCTCCTGGCACACCGGAATGACGGGCTGCATGTCCTTTGCCGGGTACATTTACAATCATACCCTCGGCCACTCCGGCCGGAATTTTGATTTCTACGATTTCCTCGCCGTCCGTTATGCCTTCTCCGTGACATTCCTTGCATTTGTTTTTAATGATGGTGCCTTCGCCGCCGCAGGTGGGACAGACACTTTGTGTCTGCATCATACCGAAGATGCTTTGCTGTGTGTGTGTCACCACACCGCTTCCGTGACAGGTGGGACAGGTTTCCGTGGCTCCGCTTCCTTCGGCTCCCGTGCCGTGACAATGTGTACAGGTCACTTTTTTCTTCACCTTGAATTTCTTGGTGACGCCTGTTGCAATGTCCTGATAGCTCAGGCGCACTTTCAGACGCAGATCGCCCCCCTTGTATTGGGGCTTGCGGGCTCTTCCCCCACCTCCGAAGCCACCGAAACCGGCATGACCGCCAAAAATGTCTCCAAACATCGAGAAGATGTCGTCCATATTCATGCTCTGTCCACCGCCGAAACCTCCGGCTCCACTCATTCCGGCATGACCGAACTGGTCGTAGCGTGCACGTTTCTGCGGATCATGCAACACATCGTACGCCTCGGCCGCTTCCTTGAACTTAGCTTCCGCTTCTTTGTCGTCCGGATTGCGGTCGGGGTGATATTGGATGGCCATTTTCTTATAGGCCCGTTTGATCTCCGCATCGCTGGCGTTTTTTTCCACGCCAAGCACTTCGTAATAGTCGCGCTTTTCCATTTTCTGAATTTATTGGGAAATTAAAGTCCGACAGCCACTTTGGCGTGACGTATTACTTTATCGTTGAGTGTGTATCCCGTTTGAACGCAGTCCATTACTTTTCCTTTCAGCTCGTCGGTCGGAGCGGGTATCTGGGCGATGGCCTCATGTACGTCTGTGTTGAAATCGGCATTTTCCGTCTCTATCTTTTTCACGCCTTGAGCTTCCATGATCTTGATGAATTTCTGATGGATCAGTTCCACCCCTTCCTTCACGGCCTGTACATCCTCGGCCTTATCCATGTTTTTCAGTGCACGCTCAAAGTCGTCCAATACGGGGAGTATGGCTGTCACCGTCCGTTCGGCTCCGTTGAGGATAAGTTCTGCCTTTTCTTTCATGGTGCGCTTGCGGTAGTTGTCAAACTCGGCCACCTGACGCAGATATTTGTCTTGCATTTCCGCCAGCTTGCTCTGTGCTTCTGTCAAGGGATCGTTCCCGATGCTTTCTTCACTGGTTGGTTCGTTCTCTTTCAATGGCTCTTCGCCAGAGGCTGTTTGTTCCTGTTCCTCATTCTGCATTTCTTCTGCTTTGCACTTATCTTCTTCGTTAAATTGCATGTCTTTTATCATTTCACGATAGCGTTAAATGGTTTTGTATTCTCTGTGATATTATACAAAAAACTTGCCACAAGGTCGTTTGTGGCAAGTTTTCTTTATTCTCCGTACATCTTTGCCTTCATTTCCTTGATATGGTCGCTGCTGATGTATTCGTCATATTCCATCATCTTGTCAATGGTTCCGTTGGGGGTCAGTTCGATGATGCGGTTGGCCACGGTCTCGATGAACTCATGGTCGTGGCTGGAGAAGAGAATGTTGCCTTTGAACAATTTCAGATTATTGTTGAAGGCCTGGATGCTTTCCAGATCCAAGTGGTTGGTCGGTGTGTCCAGTATGAGGCAATTCGCGTTTTTCAGTTGCATGCGCGCGATCATACAACGCATCTTCTCGCCTCCGGACAGCACATTCACTTTTTTGAGCACCTCTTCGCCCGAGAACAGCATACGTCCCAGGAATCCTTTGAAGTAAACCTCGTTACCTTCGCCATATTGGCTCAACCAATCCACCAGATTGTAGTCGGTGTTGAAGAAGTCCGTATTATCCAGCGGCAGGTAGGCAGTGGTGATGGTCACTCCCCAATTGTAGCTTCCGGCATCGGCCTTTCGGTTGCCGTTGATAATTTCAAACAGGGCGGTCATGGCGCGCGGGTCGCGGCTCAGGAACACCACCTTGTCTCCCTTTTCCACCGTGAAGTTCACGTTGTCAAACAGCACTGTGCCGTCTTCCGTCACTGCTTTCAGATCGCTGACTTCCAGAATCTGGTTGCCCGGTTCACGATCCATCTGGAAGATGATACCGGGATATTTGCGGGTGGAAGGCTTGATCTCCTCCACGTTGAGCTTCTCCAGCATCTTTTTGCGGCTGGTGGTCTGTTTGCTCTTGGCCACGTTGGCCGAGAAGCGGCGGATAAACTCCTCCAGTTCTCTTTTTTTCTCTTCGGCCTTGGCCTTCTGATTCTGTGCCTGACGGAGCGCCAGCTGGCTGGATTCATACCAGAAACTGTAGTTACCGGCAAAAAGCGTCACCTTGCCGAAGTCGATATCCACCGTGTGGGTGCAGACAGAATCGAGGAAGTGTCGGTCGTGACTTACCACCAGCACCGTCTGCTCAAACTCCGACAGGTAGGACTCCAGCCATTGCACGGTCTCCAGGTCGAGGTCGTTGGTCGGCTCGTCCAGCAACAGGTTGTCCGGGTTGCCAAACAAAGCTTTGGCCAGCATGACACGCACTTTTTCCTTACCGCTAAGGTCGGCCATCTGCATGTAGTGTTTGTCCTCCTTGATGCCCAATCCGCTCAGCAATGCGGCGGCATCGCTTTCGGCATTGTATCCGCCCATTTCAGCGAATTTGTCCTCCAGTTCGGCCACTTTTATGCCGTCTTCATCAGTGAAGTCGGCCTTGGAATACAGCGCATCGCGCTGCTGCATGATGTCCCACAGCACGGTGTGCCCCATCAGCACGGTGTTCAGTACTGTGAATTCATCATATTGGAAGTGATCCTGACTCAGCACGGAAAGTCGTTCGCCCGGACCAAGCTCGATGGTTCCTTTTGTGGCATCCAGTTCACCTGAGATGGCTTTGAGGAAGGTGGACTTTCCGGCACCGTTGGCACCAATCACACCGTAGATATTTCCGCTGGTGAACTTGATGTTTACGTCTTTATACAACACTCTTTTGCCGAATTGAATGGCAAGATTGGAAACGGTTATCATGCGTTTTTACCTTATATTTATTTAAAACGGGTGCAAAGATACGAAAAAAACTTCATTCTTTCATTGTATCTCCCACAAACTGCAGGGGAAGAAGCGATTTGACGCTGTCGGTCACGTATGTCCCTTCTGTTCCGTAGAGCAGGATGCGCACCGGGCTGCCGTAGCGTTCCTCCACGCCCAGTATCACCTGGCGGCAGGCACCGCAGGGCGGGATGGGGGCGGCCAGGAAGCGGCCGTTGGCAAAGGCTGCAACGGCCAGTGCTGCGACGGGTTGGTCCGGGTGGTTGGCGTTGGCGTAGAACAGCGCCGTGCGTTCGGCACAGGTTCCGGAGGGGAAGGCCGCATTCTCCTGATTACTTCCCCGGACGACGGTATTGTCGGCCAGACGGACGGCTGCTCCCACACGGAAATTGGAATAGGGGGCATAGCTGGTCTGCGTGGCTGCTTTGGCCGCTTCTATCAGCTCGCGGTCCGCTTCATTGAGTTCGTTGTATGCGTAAATTGTGAATTTGCTTTGCAGGATGACTTCTTTCATAAGACTTCTTTTTTGATATGCTTCCACAAATATAGACAGAATAAATGTAAAAGCGAAGCGCCGGCCGGAGTTTGTATGCCTATCTTTTCCGTTCTAACGTTTTTTTCCCTACTTTTGCGCCTGTCATTATGAACACAAAGACTATGAAACTCCGTCTTTCGTCCGTCGGGCTTTTCTGCCTGATGTGGACGACGCTCCTTTGGGCGCAGAAACCCAATGCCGCTTATCAGGCTTATATCAATCAGTACAAAGGTATGGCTGTGGAGCAGATGCTCCGGTACCGCATTCCGGCCAGTGTGACTTTGGCTCAGGCCTTGTTGGAGAGCGGGGCGGGGAAGAGCCGTTTGGCCACCAAGGCCAACAACCATTTCGGCATCAAGTGTGGCGGGGAATGGAACGGTCCCTACATCCGTCAGGACGATGACGCCCGGGGCGAGAAGTTCCGTGTGTATCGCAATGCTGCGGAATCCTATGAGGATCACTCCAAATTCCTGAAACGGCCGCGTTATGCCTCTCTGTTTCAGTTATCTCCGCATGACTACAAGGGCTGGTGTCATGGTCTGAAAAAATGCGGTTATGCCACCAATCCGCAGTACGCCACCAGGCTGATCGATATTATCCAGCTATACAATCTGCATCAGTATGACAAGATGACATCCCTGCGTTCTTTCAAGAACAATACCTATTCCGACCGCTCGCTGACGGATGCCGTGACCGGTGCCCACCGTGTGTATCGCAACAACGGTAACTACTACGTGATGGCGAAGTCGGGCGACACACTTGAGCGCATATCGGACGAGACCGGCGTGTCGCCGCGTCGGTTAAGGAAGTACAACGAGATGCCTCGGGACTATGTTCTGAAAGAGGGTGATGTGGTGTATCTGGAGAAGAAAAAACGTCGTGCAGAACGTGCTTTTCGCAAGAAACCCCATGTGGTGCAGGCCGGTGAGTCGATGTACAGTATTTCCCAGCGCTACGGTATACGGCTGGAATCTTTGTACAAACTGAATAAGCTGACGCCCGATTACGACATCAAGCCAGGCGACAATTTGCGCGTGAGGTAGGCACAGGACTGTTTCAGTCCTCGTATTCGTGTCGGCGCTTGGGATTCATGGGAAACCATCCTTTCTTCACGCGCCGGAACTGCTCGAAGATCTCCAGTATAGACCAGAAGGAAGAGAAGGAAACCACACCGCAGATGATGGAGGCATAGGTGTTTTCCAACCACAGCGACAGGCACAGAAAGCACAGGCCGGCCAGCAGAAAGGCTGTCCAGATACGTTTGCCGAAATAATATTCCGCCTTGATTACCAGAGGGTGAAAGAGTCCGATGGTGAGAAATGTCACAGCGCCGATGGCGATACCGATATAATTTATGTCCATGGTGTTGATGTTTGATGGGATAGGATTTCCTGTGCAAAAGTAGTGAAATAATTCTTCATTCGGCTTTATCTGTAGTATAAAATAACGGGATGGTGTCTCGCAGAGGAGCAAACCATCCCGTTATATTTTTTTAAATCAGTCGAAGAAACTTATTTAATCAGGTCGATGCTGCGCTTGATGAACTTGCTCAATGCTTCGCCGCGCAACATGCCGTTCTGCAACAGCGCCAGGTCGATCAACTGATGCACCTTGTCGTTGTCCTTGGCATAGTTGGCCAGCACTTCGTTCTTCAACTTCTGCTGTTCGCTGATGTCCGTGCCGCACTTGGCCAGTTCGTCCTTCTGTGCCTGATCGATCTCCTCGGGCTTCTTGCCGTCCTGCTGCTGACGCAACACGGCCTGACGGGCTGTCAGCCCCTTGATTTCCGCTTCGATGGGTTTCAGTGCTTCGGCCGTTTTGCTCTCGCTGTCTTCCATCAGTTCTTTGATCAGGGCGTGGTCGCTGTTGAGCACCAGGGTGTACATGTCCGGCATCTCTCCGTAGAACGACATACCCGGCTGTATCTGTGCCATCTCCTTCATGCGGCGCATATACTCGCTTTGGGTGATGATCACTGCTGATGAATTTTCTCCCAGCGCCTGTGTCTCCACGTGATATTCCACCTTATCCTGTTTGGGCATCTGGCTGTTGAAGAGTGATGCCAATTTGTCACCCCGCTCCACGTCCTCGGCGTTTCGCTGTTTGTCCTCCTTGCTGATCAGGCGGTCGATGGCATCGGCATCCACACGGGTGAAGCGTGCCTTTTCAAACTTGCGCTCCAGCATCGACACGATGGGCGTGTCCAACTGTCCGTCCAGCATCAGCACACTGTAACCTTTGTTCTTGGCCGTTTCGATAAACGTGTACTGGCCGTCCTTGTCGTTGGCATACAGGTATACCAGCGTACCCTCCTTGTCGGTCTGGTTGTCCTTGATGAGCGTGTTGTACTCATCAAAAGTGAAATACTTGCCTTCGCTGTCTTTCAGCAGAGCAAAGTTCTTGGCCTTGTCGTAGAAGTCATCCTGCGTCAGCATACCGTAGTTGATGAAAATCTTCAGGTCGTCCCACTTGCTCTCGAAATCCTTGCGGTCGTTCTTGAAGAGGCTTTGCAGGCGGTCGCTCACCTTCTTGGTGATGTAGCTGGAGATTTTCTTCACGTTGCTGTCGCTCTGCAGGTAGCTGCGGCTCACGTTCAGAGGAATGTCCGGTGAGTCGATCACACCGTGGAGCAGTGTCATGAAGTCGGGCACGATGCCTTCCACGCTGTCGGTCACATACACCTGATTGCAATACAACTGTATCTTGTTGCGCTGCAATTCGATGTTGCTCTTAATCTTGGGGAAGTAGAGCACACCGGTCAGGTTGAACGGATAGTCCACGTTCAGGTGAATCCAGAACAGCGGTTCGTCGCTCATGGGGTAGAGAGCACGGTAGAACTCCTTGTAGTCCTTGTCCTTCAGTTCCGACGGCTTCTTGGTCCAGATGGGTGTCACGTCGTTAATCACCAGATCCTCTTCGGTGTCCACCTGTTTGCCGTCCTTCCATTCGGTCTTCTTTCCGAAAGTGACGGGGATGGGCAGGAAGCGGCAGTACTTGTTCAGCAACTCCTGTATCTTGCTTTTCTCCAAAAACTCCTGACAGTCGTCATCGATGTGCATCACAATGTCTGTTCCGCGTTCGGCCTTCTCCGTCTCCTCCAGTTCGTAGGAGGGGCTTCCGTCGCAGCTCCACTTCATGGCCTTGGCACCTTCCTTGTGGCTCTTGGTGATGATGTCCACGCGCTTGCTCACCATAAAGGAAGAGTAGAATCCCAGTCCGAAGTGACCGATGATGGCGTTGGCGTCGTCCTTGTATTTATCCAGGAAATCGTTGGCGCCGGAAAAGGCGATTTGATTGATATACTTCTCGATTTCCTCCTCGGTCATACCGATACCGTTGTCGCTCACCGTGATGGTGCCGGCCTCTTTGTCCACGGCCACAGCCACTTTCAGTTCGCCCAACTCTCCTTTGAAGTCGCCCTTGTTGGCCAAGGTTTTCAACTTCTGGCTGGCGTCCACGGCATTGGACACGATTTCACGGATGAATATTTCATGATCACTGTAGAGGAATTTCTTGATGACGGGAAAGATATTCTCCGTCGTTACTCCAATATTACCTTTTTGCATGATTGTAATGTATTTAATGTATTTGTTCTACTTTGTTTTTATCTGCCAAGGGGTGAACAAAGTGGATGCCATGCTGTGTCGGAATACGTAGTTTTAATATTATTTCACAAATTGAACAGTGTGGGAGATTCCGTGTCATTGCATCAGAGTTGACTCCGTTTGTGTTCAATGGCTGAAAAGAGTGCTCTTATCTTCCAATGCCGGCAGATACTGCTTGGCAGCAAGTCCGCCTCCATAACCTGTGAGCGTTCCGTTGCTGCCGATTACGCGGTGGCAGGGTGTAAAGATGGAGAATGCACCGAGTTTCAGTGTCCCACACGGCGATTCGTACACAGCGGTATATATCGTGTTCTTTTGTTTCATCAGATGCAATGGTATGAAATAAATTCCGCATTTATGGAAGCTAATAATTGGTGCTTTTCTCTTTTTGAAAAAATGTAATATAAAAATAAGGTATTTCAGATAGTAAGTATGAATATAGAATAACACTATTCCTGACAAATTCCGAGAAGGTTTTTAATCTATGATTAGGTTGTAACTCTTTCTAAGAGATACTTGATTTAACTACAAAGATAGCGAAAACTATGAAAGAGAAAACTTTATCGTTCCCCAAAAAAATAGCACAATACGTTATTTCATGTGGCATATGAGAAGACTCAAGTGGATTGAGCTGCATAAGGTGTTGAGTGTCATTGTATAACATAATCAAGTATCTCTTAGAAAGAGTAAAAGGACATTTAATGCCAATCGAAGTTGATATATTGGAGAATGACATCCTCCAACTTTCGTCCAATCTGCTGAATATCTTGCTTAAAGACCATACAACGAGCAAGGGGGATGTTCAGCACAATATCTTTTGGGCAACTTCCGACTATGAACATCTTGGCCACGGGTATCAATATGACTCGCCTA
>JAMPGY010000009.1:0-66083 GCA_023663705.1 Clostridium sp.
CCCCTATCGAAAAGTTGTTTGCCCCCTATCGAAAAAGATCAGGAGGCTATCTGACTCTGAACAGACTTCGAGGCTGTCCGACAAGTCTCGTTTTTAACCCTTTCATCCCTGTCAGAATGAACTGCACCCCAAAAGTTAGACACAAAACTTTTGGGGTACGGTTCATCTTTCATATCGGGAGACTTATTAGACAGCCTCGTCATACTCTTCTTTTCCTGGTTTATTTGTTGAAGATGTTGCTGTCCTCGAAGATAATTGAAAATCAATTCGTTTGCATTTTGGGGTGTATGGAAAAGTAGGTACCCTTACCTGTGGCTTGTTGTTGAACAGGTTTACGGGACAGTTTACAATACGCGTACTTAAGGTGCTTCAGTGCACGTTCTTAAGGAGGTTAAATACACGTACTGAAGAGGTTACAGTACACGTACTGAAGGGACTCATGTATGCGTACTGTAGAAAATCATATACGCGTCCTGTAGCATGGGGGATAGCAGACAAATCCTCCCGTAATACGGTTTGATACAGATTATGTTTCAAGGGTTCAATCTTGTTGTGAATCAATTAGAAAAGATTCATTTTTAATTCATAATTGAGGGGCATTTTGGGGAATATTTGCGGTCTTTGACACCTCGGTGCTTGTGTAACGGAATATTATAGCCTTATATTTTTTCGTCATCTGCGAATTTGAGCCGTTCCTGAAGGATTAGTGAAACTAAAAATGAACCTTTAATTTCTCATATACAATAAGTTTGAACCATTGAAGCATTCTTCGCGCAAACTTTATGTGAGCTGTTTCTTGACAAGGTATGTGATGAATTTGCATGCTATTCTGTTGGGGTGCTTTTGTTGTTTTTTCAGTTGGCTCAACTCTTTTGAAGGAGGGCTGAGCAGTCTATTTTGTGCCAGAATTATGTTTTTCCTGACGCTTTGGGTTGTTTGTGGATAAGAAAGAAAAATAATTGGCTGAAACTCATTGCTGTTTGGCTGGAAATTACTACCTTTGCAAGCCGATTATTATCAAAAGGACTATAAAAGTCTAAAATTCTGTGCGTTAATGGCTCTGTCTTTGGCCGGGCAGGCTGTTGGAAAAGCGTATGGAGAAAGAAAAAGTTTTTTAGTAGTAATAATTTAAAAAAGAAAAATGGACACTTTAAGTTACAAGACCATTTCTGCGAACAAGGAGACCGTGAAGAAAGAATGGGTTGTGGTAGACGCAACCGATCAGGTTCTCGGCCGTCTGGGTTCCAAGGTGGCAAAGTTGTTGAGAGGTAAGTACAAGCCTAATTTTACCCCTCATGTAGATTGCGGTGATAACGTGATTATCATCAACGCCGACAAGGTGAAGCTGACCGGCAACAAATGGACGGATCGCGTATACCTGAGCTACACCGGCTATCCCGGCGGTCAGCGTGAGATGACTCCGGCTCGCTTGATGACGAAGCCCAACGGTGCAAGCAAGCTGATGAAGAAGGTGGTGAAGGGTATGTTGCCCAAGAACCGTCTGGGTGCACAGCTCCTGAACAACCTGTATGTTTACGAGGGCGGCGAGCACAAGCACGAAGCACAGAGTCCGAAAGCAATCGATATTAACTTGTATAAATAATAAGAAATGGAAGTAATTAATGCATTAGGCAGACGCAAGAGCGCCATTGCTCGCGTTTATGTAAGCGAAGGTAGCGGAAAGATTACAATCAACAAGAGAGACCTTGCGGAGTACTTTCCATCAACGATTCTCCAGTATGTGGTGAAGCAGCCCCTGAATACTCTGGGCGTGGCTGAGAAGTACGACATCAAGGTTAACCTGTGTGGCGGTGGTTTCACCGGTCAGTCTCAGGCTTTGCGTCTGGCTATCGCCCGCGCACTGGTGAAGATTAATGCCGACGACAAGAAGGCTCTGCGCGCAGAAGGCTTCATGACCCGCGACTCACGTGCTGTTGAGCGTAAGAAACCGGGACGTCCCAAGGCACGTCGCAGATTCCAGTTCAGTAAACGTTAATATTCGGCCGTTTATCGAGCTGCGTAATTACCGTTTAGTATCTAAACCGTGTGGATTCCCGAAGGACTACTGTGCGGTTGGTTGAAAAACAAAAAAGAAAGTAAACGAATTAAAAGAAAAAACAATGTCAAGAACTAATTTTGATACATTATTAGAGGCTGGTTGCCACTTTGGCCACCTGAAGAGAAAGTGGAATCCGGCTATGGCTCCTTACATCTTTATGGAGCGCAATGGTATTCATATCATCGACCTGCACAAGACGGTTGCAAAAATCGACGAAGCTGCCGATGCTTTGAAGCAAATTGCAAAGTCAGGAAAGAAAATCCTGTTTGTTGCTACTAAAAAACAAGCCAAGCAAGTGGTAGCCGAGAAGGCTGCTTCTGTAAATATGCCCTATGTGATCGAACGCTGGCCGGGCGGTATGTTGACAAACTTCCCCACTATCCGTAAGGCAGTGAAGAAGATGGCCAACATTGACAAACTGACAGCTGACGGTACTTACTCAAACCTGTCAAAGCGCGAGGTGCTGCAGATTTCCCGTCAGCGGGCCAAGTTGGAGAAGAATCTCGGTTCTATCGCCGACCTGACTCGTCTGCCGTCAGCTCTTTTTGTAGTTGACGTGATGAAGGAACACATTGCTGTTCGCGAGGCAAACCGTTTGGGCATCCCCGTGTTCGCTATCGTGGATACGAATTCTAATCCCAACGATGTGGATTTCGTAATTCCCGCCAACGATGACGCTAACAAGAGCGTTGAGGTAATCCTTGAGGCTTGTTGCGCAGCCATTGCAGAGGGACTGGAAGAGCGCAAGGCTGAGAAGGTTGATGCAGAGGCTGCCGGTGAAGGCGAGGCTGCTAAGGGCGGTCGCAAGCGTTCTGCCAAGGCTCGTGTGGAGAAGAAGGAAGACGCAGAGGTTGCTGAGGAGACAGAGGCAACGGAAGAGGCTTAATCATTTTTGTTTATTCAGAAAATAAAGGAAATAAAATGGCTGTAACAATGGCTGAAATTACCCAGCTCCGCAAGATGTCGGGGGCGGGTATGATGGACTGCAAGAAGGCGCTCGAAGAGGCCGGTAACGATATAGAGAAGGCAATGGAGATCATTCGCAAGAAGGGTCAGGCTGTTGCTGCCAAGCGTTCAGACCGTGAGGCTGCCGAGGGCTGTGTTCTGGTGAAGGCTGAGAACGGTTTCGGTGCGATCATAGCCTTGAAGTGTGAAACGGACTTCGTAGCCAAGAACGAAGACTTTGTGAAACTGGCTCAGGATATTTTGGATCTGGCCGTTGCCAACAAGTGTCAGACTTTGGACGAGGTAAAGGCGCTGCCCATGGGAAATGCAACTGTTGCTGACGCTGTGGTTGACCGTAGTGGTATTACGGGTGAGAAGATGGAACTGGACGGTTACGCTGTGGTAGAGGGTGAGAACATCTCTGTCTACAACCACCAGAACAAGAACCAGCTTTGCACAATGGTTGCTTTGAACAAGAATGTAGACGAAATGTATGGTCATGCTGTGGCCATGCAGATTGCTGCCATGAACCCCCGTTCCATCAACGAACAGGACTATCCTGCAGATGTGTTGGCCCGCGAGAAAGAAATCGCCGCCGACAAGGCACGTGAGGAAGGCAAGCCCGAAAATATGATCGAGCGTATCGCCATGGGTCGTATCAATAAGCTCTACAAGGAAGAGTGCTTGTTGATGCAGGAATTCATTCAGGACGGTAAGATGAGCGTTGCTCAGTACCTGCAACAGGCTGACAAGGAATGCACGGTAACGGCATTCAAACGCTTTACTTTGCGTGCAGAGTAATTCAGAAGCAATTATATATATGAGATGCGGGTCGTGTCATCGTGAGATGAGTGCGACCCGTTTTTTATATCTGTATGGGAATGGTCTGGCATCTTTTTTGATGCATTTTAGTTGCCAGTTGAGAGGCTATGTCAGTCTTTTGGGGTAAATTTGTGGTATAACGAACGATTATGCGAGTATGAAGATAATAGCCGTAGGCATGAATTATGCCGAACACAATAAAGAATTGGATGCAGCGTTAGTAAAACAGGTGCAACCGGTGATATTCAGTAAAGCCGATTCCGCACTATTGAAGGATGGTAAACCGTTCTTTATCCCCGACTTCACCGGGCGTTGCGAATATGAGACGGAGTTAGTGGTGCGTATCTGCCGGTTGGGAAAGAATATCGCTCCGCGATTTGCCTGCCGTTACTACGATGCCGTGACCGTAGGGATAGATTTCACTGCCCGCGATATGCAGGAACAGTTCCGTCGTCAGGGATTACCTTGGGAACTGTGCAAGGGATTCGACGGGTCGGCTGTGGTGGGTGATTTTGTACCGGTGGACGAATGGCCTGATGTGCAGCGGTTGCACTTCCATTTGGACATCAACGGTCGCACCGTGCAGAGCGGCTATGCGGGCGATATGCTGTTCCGGATAGACGAGTTGATATCCTACGTCAGCCGTTTCTACACACTGAAGATGGGAGATTTACTCTACACGGGAACACCTGCCGGAGTGGGACCGGTGAACATCGGTGACCGTTTGGAAGGGTATGTAGAGGGACGTAAACTGCTTGACTTTCATGTCAGATAATAGCTGTTGCCGTCGGTGAAAGATAAATTACTTGAATAGCTTATGAGAACACATCGCTTTATATGGTCTGTTGTACTGTTGGTATGCACTTGCGTGCTGTCCGCTCAATCCATCACCCGGTTGGACTGGGAGGTTCTACACATAGACACGGCTGTTCCGCGCTATATGGAGGTGGTGCCGTTGGGTGTGCAAGCGGCTGATTTCGACTATACTGTGTCGTTAGAGTATCCGGAGTACGCTCCTGTTACATCGGCGGAGCGCGAAGTGCTGCTTCGTCTTGCCCCCTCTTTGCCGGCCTCGCCGGAGATTGAGACCTCCGTCGGCGTGTCGCGTAAGGAAAGCTATCTCGACTTGTCTTTCGTTCCGGTGGTGATGCGTGATGGGGCTTACTATAAATTGCTCAGTGCGAAAATTGCTATCCGCCGTACATCGCGTCGTCTCATGCATACGACGGATAGGGATGTGCGTGCCGGTTCTCCGGCCGGGGCTTATACCGGCGAGTCTGTGCTGAGCCGTGGGCGCTGGGTGAAAATCCGAATTGCTGATGAGGGCATTCACATGCTCACGCGCTCGGCTTTGCAGAAGATGGGATTCTCCAATCCCGACCGTGTGAAACTCTACGGATATGGCGGCAACCTGCTGGACGAGGTGATCTACACGGGGCAGGGTTACGACGATCTGGAGGAAGTGCCTCTCTACCATGCCGCGCAGGGCTATCTGTTTTATGCCCGTGGTCCTGTGTCGTGGTCACGTCCCGTCTACAATGCCATGACCCGCACCTATGTATCTTCACATCTGCGCAACCCCTATTCGCGCCATGCCGTCTATTTCCTCACCGAGGGAGATGTCCCTTTGGCATTCCCTGTGGAAGCTTCTTCCACGGCTCCTGTTCAGAACGAACTTACTTCTTTTCCCGAGCATGTGCTCTATGAGAAAGACGAGGTGGCCTGGTATAGCGGAGGACGTCGCTTGTACGATAGCTACAACTACATCAACGGCAGTTCTCAGACTTATCGTCTGAACGTAACCCATCCAGTGCCGGAAGAGGGTGCTACGCTGGCGGTGGATTTTTCGGTAGCTCATTCGGGAGTTTCCACAGCCGTATCCGTCGGGGTGGACGGTGCTTCGGTAGGTACATTCTCGGTGGAGGCGCTGCAGGAATATTATTCGGCAAAGACCAATGTGGGGGTGTTCCGTGTGCCCAAAGTAAAGACCACCGGAGAAGCGGCCGTTACGATCACGATTCCTCAGGGGAGAAACGCACGGCTGGACTATCTGGAATTCTGCTATACCCGCCGGCTGGTGATGGCCGGAGCACAGTTGGCTTTTACCCACTACAAGACCGGAGTGAGCCGCTACACGGTGAGCGCGGCTTCCGGACAAGCGCTCAGCATCTGGCGCCTGGACAAGCCCGGACGCCCCGTGACGGAGATTACGGCCTCGCGCAGCGGAAATGACTATGCAGTGGTGGTGGACGATCCCACGGAAAATTATGTGGCGGTGGACGTGAACGCCGCTTATCCCGAGCCGGAATACGTAGGTGAAGTAGTCAATCAGAATCTGCATGCCTTGCAGGCGGCCGATATGGTGATCATCACGCCGGCTTCGGGAATGTTTCGTGCACAGGCCGAGCGATTGGCTCAGGCGCACCGCGATCTTGACGGAATGACCGTGCAAGTGGTGAGAGCTGACGAGGTCTACAACGAATTCTCGTCCGGAACACCGGATGCCACAGCTTATCGCCGTTTCATGAAGATGTTCTACGACCGTGCCGCCACACCGGCCGATGCACCCCGCTACCTGTTGCTCTTTGGTGATGCTGCTTGGGACAACCGTATGATTTCGTCGGCTTGGAAAGGAGTGAATCCTGATGACTACCTGCTCTGTTACGAGTCGGAAAACTCGGTGAGCGATACGCGTTCCTACGTGATGGAAGACTACTTCGGTCTGCTTGATGACGGGGAAGGTGGACGGCTGTTCCGCGACAAGGTGGATCTCGGTGTGGGACGTATTCCCGTGACGGCTGAGGCCGAGGCTAAAGCAGTGGTGGATAAGATTATATCCTACATGACCAATGCGTATGCCGGCAAGTGGAAAAACGTGGTGTGTGTGTTGGGCGACGATGCGGACAAAAACAGCCACATGAACTATGCCAATGCATTGGCTAACGAGATAGAGGAGCGTTATCCGGTATTGGATGTGCAACGCATCATGTGGGATGCCTATCCGCGTGTGGCCGGTATCACGGGCAACAGCTATCCGCAGGCGCGTGCCAAACTGCTGGACAGAATCAACGAGGGTGCCCTACTGGTGAACTACACCGGGCATGCCGGCACCACGTCCTTATCCCACGAGAAAGTACTCATTCTGGACGACTTTATCAATTTCACCTCGCCCAACGTGCCTATGTGGGTCACGGCGGCCTGTGATGTGATGCCGTTCGACTCGCGTGAGAACAGCATCGGCGAGGCAGCCCTGCTCAATGCGAGCGGTGCGGCAGTAGCCTTTCTGGGCACCACCCGCACGGTGTATGCCGGTGCCAACGACCGGATGAACCGGGCTTACTGCCGTTATGTGTTCGGCGAGGATGAGAACGGACGGCCGTATCGCATCGGTGATGCCCTGCGTATAGCCAAAGTGATGCTGGCCGACATCAACGGAGCATTCTCTGATGATTCGGAAAACAAACTCCAATACGTGCTGCTGGGCGACCCGGCCTTGCGTCTGGGCATGCCGCGCTATCGGGTGGTGCTGGACGAAATTAACGGCACATCCCTGACGGGTGGTGGAAGCGACATCACCCTGTCGGCCGGCAGTCTGGCCCGCATGGCAGGGCATATTGAGGACGAGAATGGCAATGAGGTACCGGCCTTTACCGGAACACTGGCCACCACGGTGTATGACAGCAAGAGCACGGTGACCTGCCTGAACAACGCCAAGGAGACGGTGTCGAAAGATAATCCGACTCTGATAGCTCCGTTCGTATTCGAGACCCGCGACAAGGTGCTTCATTCAGGCACGGATTCAGTGTGTGGCGGACGCTTCGACATCACCTTCCCCGTGCCGATGGATATCAGTTACTCCAATGCGGCCGGACGTGTGGTGTTCTATGCGCTCAATGCGGACCGCACGATTGATGCCAACGGATTCAGCGAGCGGTTTCTGGTGGGGGGCGTGGGCAACGACCTGGCCGGAGACAATGAGGGACCGAAGATTTACGCCTATCTCAACCGCGAGGATTTCCAAAACGGTGGCACGGTGAACTCCACTCCCTATTTTGTGGCCTTGCTGGAAGATGAGAGCGGTATCAACGTGACCAACAACGGTATCGGTCACAATCTGGAACTGATAGTTGACAACCGGGGAAGTCAGATCTATACACTGAATGATTATTATCAGGGTGATTTCGGAGACTATCGCAAAGGTACGGTGGCGTTCTCCATTCCTCAGTTGGCACCCGGCAACCACCGGTTGATGTTCCGTGCCTGGGATGTGATGAACAATTCCTCCGTGGCGGAGCTTGACTTTGTGGTGGATCCCGGATTGAGTCCGTCGCTCATCAACTTGGTTTGTTCGGCCAATCCAGCCCGCACGGAAACCTCTTTCAACTTTCATTACGACCGTCCCGGCACCACGTGCGATTTCCGTATCGAAGTGTTCGACTTTGCCGGTCGTGTGTTGTGGAATCATCTCGAGAAGGGCGTGAGCACCGACGGCTACTACACCGTGCCTTGGAACTTGACTACGGGGGGAGGTATGGCGCTGCAGACCGGTGTGTATCTCTATCGAGCTTCTGTGTCGTGTGGCGGAAGTGAGGAGACTACGCAGGCGCAAAAAATAGTTGTGTTACGCAATAAATAGCCTTCCGTTCAGTTTTTACATTAATAGAAAAAGTATTTGAAAAGAACATGACGAAAAGAATAGCGATAGCCTTGGTGACGTGCTGTCTGATAACCTTACAGGCGGCTTGGGCGCAGGACAAACAGAATATGTTCAACCCTGTGACGACGTCGGTGACGTCACAACAGATAGCTCCCGACGCCCGTGCTGGCGGTATGGGGGATGTGGGTGCGGCTACGGAGGCCGATGCCAGTTCACAGTTTTGGAATCCTGCCAAATATCCTTTCTGCATAGCCCGTGCCGGTGTGGCGCTCAACTACACGCCGTGGCTTCGTCAGTTGGTCAACGACATCGACCTGGCCTATATGAGCGGTTTCTACCGTATAGGCGACTATCAGGCACTGAGTGCCTCGTTGCGTTTTTTCTCGTTGGGTGAGGTGTCCACCGGTGGGGGAGACGGAAGCGGTCAGGGAGCGGACATGACGATACGTCCCTACGAGATGTCTATCGATGTGGGCTATTCACGTATGCTGAGCGAGAGCTTCTCTGCGGCTGTGGCTCTGCGCTTTATTTACTCTGACATTACTTACGATTACACGGAAGAATCATCGCCCGGCAAGGCTTTCGCCGCTGACATCGCATTGTACTACAACCGTTATTTCATGATGGGAAGCCGTGAGTGTAACTTCGCCTTAGGATTGAACATCAGCAACATCGGTAGCAAGATTTCCTATGGCGGCGACGACAATTCCGAGTTCATTCCCACCAACCTCCGTTTAGGTATCAACTTTCTGGTGCCCCTCAACGAGTATAACAAGATTTCGTTTGCGGCCGATGCCAACAAACTGCTGGTGCCCACGTTCCCCAAGCAGAACACCGAGGCCGGAGAAACCACCGAGGAATATCAGAACCGCATCCAGAAGGACTACTACGACGTGTCGCCCATCGCCGGTATCTTCAAGAGTTTCGGCGATGCGCCCAACGGATTCAAGGAGGAGATGCAGGAGATACAGTGGAGTGTGGGTATGGAATATTCCTACAATGACCGCTTCATCATCCGTGGCGGCTACCATCACGAGAGCGCCAACAAGGGTAACCGCAAATATTTCACCGTGGGCGCCGGTTTCCGCATGAGTGTCTTCTCGCTGGATGCCGGTTATGTGATTTCCACGGCACAGAGCAATCCCCTCGACCAGACCATGCGTTTTTCGCTGGGCTTTGATCTGGACGGTATCAAGGATTTGTTCGGGCGGAGAAGAAGATAGAATCCATGGGTGATTAAAAAAATTAAGGAATTGAAAAATCACATGATAAGAGTTGGTTTCGGGTTTGATGTTCATCGGTTGGTGGAAGGTCGTGAACTTTGGTTGGGTGGCATCCGCCTAGAGCACGAATACGGATTGCTGGGTCACAGCGATGCCGACGTGCTGATACACGCCCTGTGCGATGCACTGCTGGGAGCTGCCAACATGCGCGACATCGGTTATCATTTCCCCGACACGGCCGAGGAATACCACAACGTGGACAGCAAGCTGCTGCTGGCCCGCACGGTGGAACTGATTGCCGGCAAGGGATACACGGTGGGCAATGCAGACATCACCGTGTGTGCCGAACGTCCCAAACTGAACAAACACATACCCGCCATGCAGGCTTGTCTGGCACGGGTGATGGGCGTGGACGAGGACTGTGTGTCCATCAAAGCTACCACTACCGAACGGCTGGGCTTCACGGGGCGCGAGGAGGGTATCTCGGCCTATGCCACCGTGCTGATAGAAAAGAACCGTTGAGCGGCACGCATTTTTCTGGCCGCTCAACGGTTCTCTTTCCTCACTTGTTTGGGGGACGGTTTGACCCGCCGAAGCGCTGTGTCGTCTACTGCCGGTTCAGTTCCTCCCTTACAGTCTTTTCCAGTTGTTTGTGGTTGCGGAAATCCTCGCGTGCTTTATATTCCCCGTCTTTCTGCACCAGCACATAAAAGGGAATGCCGTCTACGTTGAACTTTTCGCACAGAACTTTCCATTGCCGGTCGTTCAGGCGGTAGTGCAGTCCCTGTATGTCCGGAATCATCGTCTTGTAGGTGGTCTGGGGCGACGTCTCGTTGGCGATGTATATCCACACGAGATCATCGCTCTTCAGCGTGGTCGACTTCAGCGGCTCGTTGGCTTTGATGGCCGCACGGCACGGGCCGCACCACGTGTTCCAGAAGTCCACCACAATCACTTTCCCCTTGTGAGGCTCCACAATGGCATCGAACAGTTTCTCGTCCGGCACATCAGGCGTGACCTCAATCTTCGCCTTGCCTTCCATGGCGGCCAGCTGCTCGCTGGCTTTCTGCTGCATGGCCGTGAAGGCTTCGCGGTAGAACGCGGGGATGTCCATGGAGTCCAGCCGGGCCAGGTCGGCCTCGGTCAGCAGGGCGTCCTTTGCCTTTGCCGTATAGCCGTTTGTGCGGCGCAGGTCGGCCACGACGCCTTTCTCTATGCCGGCCAGCTGCATCCAGTCGAACTTCGCCGAAAGCATGGCACTGACATAGTTCGATGCGTTTCCGCCCATCAGCAGTTTGGGGTCGTTGATATCGAAGAGGCTGCACACGGTCCGGGCATCCTCCGGCTTCAGCGGGTCGATGCCCTCCACCGGTATGCGCCGGTCCCATTGCCGGTGCTCATGCCTGTAGTTTTGCTCCCTCAGATAATCCGCCATGTCTATGGCCGCCAGCACTTCCTGACGGAGATGCAGCATGTTCAGCTCCTTCATGAGCGGGGAAAGGGCGCTGCGGCCGATGCTGTCGCTGTAGGCCCGGTATAGCCCGGCCACGTGGGCTGCATATTCGGCCGAGGTCATGCGGTAGTCGGCAAAATCCCCAGTGTACAGCGCCATACTGTAGTACGGAGAGTCGGTCAGCAGATTGATGGCATTGTTGATGTCGGCGTAAGTGCCCGAGGCGTAGAGGCGTTGGAACGCAGTCGGACGGGGCGCCCCCGTCTCTTCGTTACGGTTGAACGAACGGTAGTAGCCGATGGCGCGCAGATCCACATAAAGTTCGGCCGTCTCTCCCGGTGCCAGCAGGATTTCGCCGCCGGTGGAGTTGTTGAACACGGGGAAGGCGTATGCCGTGCCGTGTAGCGGGAAGCTGACCGTGGCTTCGCCCGTCTGAGGGGAGACGGAGAGGGGATAGGACTGCTGCCCCTCGAGCATAGTGTTGACGATGAGGCAGGGCTCCTGGAAGCAATCGGGGCGATAGTGCAGGACGTGTAGCCGCACGGTGGTGGTTCCCGAACGGAGGATGGGCAGGGGTACACTGTCCGTCTCGCGCTGTCGGCGCATGGACTCCGGCACTTCGTCGGGCACGTCGAACGTGCGCTTGCCCGTCAGATCCACCCCGTAGATTTTGAAGCAATCCTCGCAGTCGGATTCGATGAAGTCGAACGAACGTGTGCCGTGGGGCAGAGGAGCGAAGCGCAGGGTGAAGGCTGCCTGTCCCGATTCGGGCATCCACAGCTCCGAGTCGGGCGTTACGCCCTCGGCTCCGGTCAGACTGTATTTCCTGTCGTCTGCCTTCAGGTAGGTATCCGAACTGATGCGTATCCAGTAGCCCGGCCGGTAGCGGGCATCGATGTGCAGCAGAGTGGCCGTGTCGGTCAGTTCCACCCGGGTGATGTCCAGGGTAGGGGAGTTGTGCATCTCGTAGAGCGGATAGTCCACAGTCCGGGGGGAGCCGTTGCCGGATGCTGCCGTCCCTTGCCGGTGGGTTTCGCATCCGGTTGCCAGCAGCAGGGCTGCAAGGGCTGCACTAATTGCATGTGCTTTCATTGTTTTTTTAATATTATGGTTAATAAAGTATCCGGTTCACCCTCGCTTATTCGTCGTCTTTGATGAGCGACTTATACAGCGGGGTGGTGGGCTTGTTGCGGTAGTTCACGCGGATGAGCCGTGTGACATCTTCCACCCTCCAGCAGCCGATCAGCATGTCGTCTTCCACCTGAAACAGGGCGCCGAAGCCCAGGCGTACGTCGTTGTTGTATTGTCCGTACCAGTAGTTTCCGTTGGCGTAGTAGTAGATGCCGTAGCCGTGCCGTTTGCCCTTGTAGGTCTCGCCCACGTAGCGGTCGCCGTTCTTGTAGGAGAGCGACACGAAGGCATAGTCGTTCATGCCCTCCGTGTCTACCAGCTGTTTTTCCTGGCTTTTGAACACATAGAGCAGAGATCCGGTGGTGAGGCTGTACACGGCATAGTAATCATTGCTGCCCACTACGGCATTGTCGTTGTTGAGCGTGATGCCAAACATGAATTCGTCCCGTCGGAACTGACCGATGCGCTGGTTGCCGTCGTTGCTGATGTAGGAACCGTAGCCGTAGATGTGTCCGTCGGTATCCGTTTGACCCATGTATTGTCCGTGGTCCGAATTAATGAGGGTGGCATCGAAATATTCCACGCAGTCGATATATACGTTCTCGTAGTAGGCCGGTGCTATCTCATACTTTTGCAGCGGGGTTTGCTGGGCTTGTGCAGTGGTAAAGGTGCAGAGCGCCAAGCAGGCGGCGTAAATGATCTTGTGATTCATGCGGTTGTTAATCTTTTGTCAGAAGGTCGGCCAAGTGCTCCCGACGCTTATGTGCGGAGCGCCGGCGCGGCGTATTCTGATGGGTGGGCTTATTTAATTATGAATTACGAATGAAGTACTCCCTCACCGCTTCGGGTACATCGGTCGAGATATCCTCGCCGCGTTTCAGTTTCTCGCGTATCTGTGTGGAACTGATATCGAGCAGTGGGGTGTCGGCCAGGCGGGCATAGGGCGGAAGCTCTTCGGCACGTAGCGGGTAGCCCGGGCGGGGATAGATGATGAGGCGGTGGTGGCGCACAATTTCCTCGCCTCTGTACCAGCGGGGAAAGGCCTGCCAATTGTCGGCTCCGATTACCAGCGAGAAGCGGCGTTCGGGATGGGCGTGGCGCAGATGCTCCAGCGTGTGCACCGTGTAGGACGGCCGGGGCAGGCGGAACTCCGCATCGCATACGCTCACCCCATCGATGTCCTTCACGGCCAGGCGGGCCAGCCGCAGGCGGGTGTCGTCGTCCATCATGTCCCGGCTCTGCTGCTTCAGCGGATTGAGCGGCGACACCATGAGCCACAACTCGTCCACCCACCCCTGGCGGCACAGCGCCTCGGCCAGACGCACGTGGCCGTTGTGGATGGGGTTGAACGACCCTCCGTAGATGCCCGTCTCAATCATGACCGGTGGGTTTTGCCGGTTGCCCCGGGGCCGTTTTTCCCCTCCTTGCGGCCTTGCCACAGAAAGGCTCCGGTGATCAGGGCATTCACCACCAGCAGTGCGCCGATAATGGTGGCTTCGGTGCGTAAATCCAGCCACAGGCACACGCCCGTAACCAAAAGCCCTACGCCTTCCATCGCCAGATTCATCCGCAGGTTCTGTTTTCTTCTTTTGCCCGTCATTATCTCTATGCTTATCTGTTGAGGAAATCCCGCAGGCACTTCAAAGCCTGCTGCTGGGCCAGTTGCAGGTCGTCGTTCACCACTACGGTGTCGAACTTCGATGCGAAGCCCAACTCATACTCGGCGCGTGCTATGCGCTTCTCAATCACCTCGGGCGCGTCGGTGCCGCGTCCGTTCAAGCGCTGGCGCAGCACCTCTACCGAAGGCGGCTGGATGAAGACGCTCAGGGCGCGGTCGCCGTAATAGTCCTTGATGCGGCAGCCGCCGTGCACGTCTACGTCCAGAATCACGTTCTGTCCGGCCTCCAGCTGCTTCTCCACCTGTGCCTTCAGCGTGCCGTAGTAGCGTCCTTCGTACACTTCCTCATATTCCAGAAATTCATCGTTGGCGATGCGCCGCCGGAACTCCTCGGGCGTGAGGAAGAAATACTCCACGCCGTGTTGCTCCGTGCCGCGCGGTGGCCGGCTGGTGGCGCTGATGCTGAAAGACAGGTTCAGGTTCTGCTGCATCAGATAGTTGATGATGGTGCTCTTTCCGCTTCCGCTGGGCGCGGAGAATATGATTACTTTTCCTTTCATGTTCTGTGTGTGCAGCCTCCCTCTGCGTTACATTACGTTCAGCACCTGTTCCTTAATCTGCTCCAGCTCGTCCTTCATCTTCACCACGATGTTCTGCATCTCGGCCTGGTTGCTCTTGCTGCCGGTGGTGTTGATTTCACGTCCCATCTCCTGGGCGATGAAGCCCAGCTTCTTGCCCTGTCCGTGTCCGCTCTCCATCGTTTCGCGGAAATACTTCAGGTGGTTGGCCAGGCGTTGCTTCTCCTCGTTGATGTCCAGCTTCTCGATGTAGTAAATCATCTCCTGTTCCAGCCGGTTCTTGTCATACTCCACCTCGGGGATGGCCTCCAGTGCATCCACCAGGCGCTGGCGAATCTTCTCGGTGCGCAGCTTCTCGTAGGGTTCGATGCTCTTCATCAATGTTTCGATGTTGTCCAGTTTCTCGCAGAACTTCCGGTGCAGTGCCTGTCCTTCCTGGCGGCGGAAGTCGGTAAGCTGGTTCACGGCCTCCTCCACGGCGTCCTTCACTGCCGTCCACTCCTCGTCGGTGAGTTCCTCGCATTCCGTGCGGCTCATCACGTCCGGCATGCGCAGCAGGGTGGCAAACCAGTCGGCGGGCAGGGGGATGTCCATCTCGCGGCTGATGGTCTCTATCTGGCGGTAGTATCCGGCCAGAACAGTCGTATTGATGGGGGTGGTGTTCTGTCCCTCTTCCTTCTCAATCCACAGGTTGAAGTCAATCTTACCTCGTTCCAGCCGTGCGGCGATGAGGTTGCGTATCTCGATTTCCTTTTCCCGGTAGAGCGGGGCTATGCGTGTGGACAGGTCGAGTGCCTTGCTATTGAGTGATTTGATTTCCGCGTGGATCTTCTTTCCGGCGAATACGGCTACAGCCTTGCCATAGCCGGTCATGGATTGTATCATAGGAATAAGTTATTTTTTGCAAAAATAGCAAATTAATCGCAGATAGCGTTGCTTTATCATTTTTCATTGCCGGATAAAGTTATAAAAAAAACAGCAGGCAGGGCTGTCGTGCCCTGCCTGCCAGTGGTATATGGGAAATTCGGACGTGCCGGATGTATATCCGTGTGGCCGATGCTTCCCTGTGCGGGGTGAAAAAAGGGGCGGTAAAAACGGGGGATACTAACCTCGCGGTCCGTCGTTCCCCCGACTATTATGAGGATCGTTTTTTACGCGCCACCTTTTAATGCTTTCCTTTTCCTCAGTCGTCCCAGATGGACGACTGCCAGCCGATGCCTTCACCGGTGCTCAGGATGTCTTCAACCTCCGTCACATCATCTTCCTCCTTATCGGACGTAGTGATGCTGGTGGTAATCATTTGCAGGATGCTGTCTTCCGTATCCATCTGCACGATAATCAGCGAGGGGGCTATATAACTGTTCTTTTTCATTATCAATACTTTTTCAGGGTTAATTTATTTCATCAGTACTTTCTCGCCGCGTCCGGTCACGTAGATACCCTTGGTGGGGAAGTACACCCGGCGTCCGCTCAGGTCGTAGTATTCCGTAGCCTTGTCGTCTTCGCGAGCCACACTCTGTATGCCGGTCACGTTGTCGCTGAAGCTGATGCTGAACAACTCGGCGTTTGAGTTGCCGGGCTCCAGATAGGCCTTGAATCCGGGCACGGCACCGCTCTTGTTCTTGGCGAAGCCCACGTTGCCCGTACTCTTCAGGACGGTGAGCACGTAGGTACTGCCATCGGTGGTCGCAGTAATCTTTCCGGCCTCGGTGCCTTTCAGGGTTTCGTTCACCTGCGCGGGCACGTCCTGCTCATAGGGGGTGATGGTGAAGCTGTAGTTGCCTTGGGCGGCAGAGAGCATCACGGGCAGTCCGGCGGGCAGGATGGCGGAGGTGACGGGTTTGACCACCACCACGCCTTCGCGCTCTTCCTCCGTGCTGGCATAGTAGACGGTCATGCCTTCGGGAATCACCAGGTTGACGGGAGCGCAGAAGGTGCTCCATCCTGCCTGGCCGATAGCAACGGGCAGTTCGGTGACAGGTTCGATGATCCAGTCGCAACGATTGGCTACATATCCGCTGTTGCGGTCCAACTTTGTGGTGTTGTCGTAGAGATACGGGCTGGACAGGTTGGTTTTAATGGTGTAGTAACCGTAGTTTTTGCTTTCCGGAGAAACAAATGTCAGTGTGTTGCTATTGGAGTTGTCGGAACCGATAGCCCCTACCTGATATGTTTCTTGAAGATAGGTACCTTCAGAGTAGCTGAGGAGTTTTTGGGTATCGCTAAGATAGAATATGCTTCCAGCATTGCTGCATTCCGATTCTGCCTTCATGCTCATCATGTTTCCTACATTCTCCGTTGCATCCATATAGTTGCCCGAAGCCTTTCCTTTGAAGCGGTAGAAACCTGCTGTAGGTTTCACGATATTCTCTGTGTTCAGTGTAGCATAGAAATCATCCACAGCCTGATAGTAGGAGGTGATGGTGGTGGCGTTTGTCAGGTCGGGAGCCGTTACGTTATACTTGCCAAGTTCCGTGCCGATATACTCCGACCAGAAGTCGATGTCGGGAGTGGTAAAGGGCATGATATACATGGCTGTTCCGCCATCGGAAGGTCCGTCCTGCCATAGGCCAAGTTTATTTCCTACTCCATAGATGTTACTTAAATATCTTGTTGCTGATATGTTGGGTATTCTCAGAGCATAGGGGGCATTGAGATTTGTGGTCTCGATAATCCATTTATTATCGTATCCTTCCGTACCAACTTCTTGTCCGGACACTTTGTCGTCTCCATTGTTGGTATCGCTATAACTGATAACTTTACCGTTTCCGGCATAGGGGTAGAGTCGCAGATAGAAATTACCGCTCTCTTCTGTTTCTTTGAAATACCAATATTGCTGTTTGTTATTACTTACAAACTGAGTCAAATCGATTTTTCCTTCGTCTGTATAGGTGTACCACCACGTTTGTCCGTTGTTGGTTCTACCGCTTTTAATACTGTAGGCAATGGGATTGCTGTCTTCGGTTGTAAGATCTATCGGATAACCGCTTCTGAGTTCCCACTGATACAAGTCAGATTGTTTGTGGTCTGTGGGAGAGACGGCTGTCAGAGTGCCGTTTTCACCCGGGATTATGTAATAACCTGCATTATATCCTGTGCCGGCAGCATTGGTGTTTCGGATGGCATATTTCCCGGTTTTTGCATCTTGAAATATAGCCTGACAGTGCCACAGCCCTTCGCAGTGGGTGTCGTTGGTTTCTATATTGTTGGTGTTGAAAATACTTCCGTTCCAGTGCGAAACTCTACATCCGTTCATCGTCAGGTAGTAGCCCCATTCGGCTTCACCGTTTGCAGTGGTGCATTTACTGATGTTGAACGAGTAAACCGGATTGGCGGTTGTGTTCAGTGCGCCGTTTGCTCCTTCGGGAGCAATTTGCAGATAATGTTTTTCACCGTTGTTGTCTGTGTGATAAATCATGTAATACCCATTGCTGATATTGGCAATACCCATAAAGGTATCATCTCCCAGTTGGTCGAATGCATCCGTCAAATCTTTGTTTTTAGACGTTAGTCTTTCAATCTTTTCGTGGTTATTCAAAATGTCGTCAAATGTAATGTCTTGTACCGCATAGAGCGCATTCTTGGCTGTGGCGGCTTGCTCTGCCGTTATGCTATATTCGCTTTGGCTTTCATCGTATATCTGAAATTCAGAGTAGGTGAAGAATATCGTACCGTTGTTGGTGGATTTGACGGTGAAGCGAAGATAGCGGTAGGCCGTTGTACTTTTTATGGGATAAGACTGGTAGTCATCGTTGTCAATCAGTCCGTCTTTTTCCTGGGTCAATGTGACGATGGGGGTAAATGTGCCATCAGCAGTGTTGCTACCCGCTATTTCTATCGTGGTGGGTCGGTTAAGGTCATTATTGTGCCTTTTTTTTGTATATATACTGAATTCGGAGACTTCTTTCCCTAAATCGGCTTGTAGATAGTGTGGGTCTGTGCCTACTTGGTCATCGCCATGATTATACATACTGTGAAAGTAAGTTGTGGCATCACCGTCAATAAGTGCTCCATACGTGCCCTCTGCGTTTGATTTCTTGTTGCTGGTGTATTGACCGTTTTCTTCGTTGGCATCGGTAATCAACGCAATTCTGCGGGTGGTGACATAGTTAAGAGCCTCCGTCAGTTTTTTGCGGGCTTCCTTCATGGAGTAATAGTTGGAAGCGTCAATGGATTCAACGGTATAGAAGGCATAGGGATGGGCGCTCTCCCATTTAGCCCAATTATTTAGATTTCCATTCCAATAGGGTTTTCCGTCGGTTATGGAATTGTCCTTTATAATCCAAACAGCTTCGTTTACACTGATATTTGCATTCTCGACAACAGAACCATCTGCCGCTTCACAACGTGCTTCGCTTTTTCCTTCTGTTGCATCCTGCCAAGGTAATATCGTGTGGGCAACTCCTGTATCAGAATTAGGCTTTCCTTGGCTTACATATTTATCGCTATTGGCTTTGATATAGTAAATGTTGTCTTCGTCTGTAGATTCGATTGTCCACAGATATTTTGCTTCGAAGGTATAAAACGTAGCCGGTTTTTGTTTGGGAGAACCACTGTGTCCCAAATTGTTTGCAGAACCGTTGTCAAATAAGAAACCTGTACGGTCTTCTTGATTGTTGAAAGTTGTGTTGTAGATGAAGTACTTGGTGTTGTTCTGTAATGTTGATACTCGTTCTACAGGACGATAAACCGTCTGTGCTTGTCCTGGCATAGCTCCCATTGCGTAAAGGAGGATGCCGGTTAGTAATGTAGTTTTTCTCATATACATAAGAAGTTTAATAATATGGTTGTTATTCGTTTTTCATGGTTTGTCCTGCGGACAGGTTTGGCCTGACAGGGACAGCGGGCGAGGACGCGCAACACTACACTTCAACAAACAATCCTCTCTATTCCCATCAAATCGAAGACAAAAGTAATAACAAAAGCTAAAATTACCCCCCCCGAATGTTAAATGATGCAAATTGACTAAAAATAATGCTATAATAGAGCTTTAAGAGACGGAAGGAGGGAGGGCGGAGAGCCGTGTGGGGCTATATGTAATAAGGTATAGGATGGCGATGCGATGGCTCACTAAGGGGGAATGGGTCGGGAAGTACGGTATACTGCCGGACATACATAGGATGGCAGGAAAAAGGAATGTCCCGATGCGGGAGGCGGATGCCTTGCCGAATCGGGACACTGTATTATAATAGGTACGCGCGAGGATTGCCGCACGCACGGTCTTACTGGTGGCGCAGGATGGTCTGTGCGCGGTCGGGGCCTACGGACACGATGGTGATGGGTGTCTCCAGTTCCGTTTCGAGGAACTGGATGTAGTCCTTGAAGGCCTGTGGGAACTGCGACTCGTCCGTCAGGGAGGTGAGGTCGCACTTCCAGCCCGGAAGTTCCTTGTAGACGGCTTCGCAGCCTTCCGTCTCAAACGGCATGTGCTCCATCGTCCGGCCGTCCTTGCGGTAGGCCACACAGGCCTTGATGGTGTCGAACGTGTCGAGCACATCGCTTTTCATCATCACCAGCTGGGTGACACCATTGATCATGATGGCATATTTCAGTGCCACGAGATCCACCCATCCGCAGCGGCGGTTGCGGCCTGTCACGGCACCGTATTCGTGGCCGATTTCGCGCAGCGTGTTGCCGGTCTCGTCAAACAGCTCCACGGGGAACGGACCCGATCCCACGCGCGTGCTGTAGGCTTTGAAGATGCCGAACACCTCGCCGATGGCTTTGGGGCCCACACCCAGTCCGGTGCACACACCGCCGCTGGTGGTGCTGGACGAAGATACGAAGGGATACGTGCCGTGGTCGATGTCAAGCATGGTGCCCTGTGCGCCTTCGGCCAATACGTTCTTGCCTTCCTTCAGGTAGCGGTTGATTTCAATTTCTGTGTCCGATAGGGTGAACTGTTTCATGTATTCCACACCTTCGAGCCACAGTTTCTCTTCGTCGGTGATGTCGTAGTCGGTGAAGTGGAGGTCGCTCAGAATTTGTTCGTGGCGTGCCTTTAGGGCTGCGTATTTCTCGGCAAAGCGGTCAAGCATGTCACCCACGCGCAGTCCGGTTCGGCTGGCTTTCTCGCTATAGGTGGGGCCGATGCCCTTGCCTGTGGTGCCCACTTTGTTTTTTCCTTTGGCTGCTTCGTAGGCGCGGTCGAGCACACGGTGAGTGGGCAGAATCAGATGGGCGCGTTTGCTGATGTGGAGCCGGCTCTTCAGGTCGTATCCGGCGGCTTCCAGTTCGCGTGCCTCCTGCATGAACAGGTCGGGCGCGATGACACAGCCATTGCCGATGATGTTTACTTTCCCTTCGTCGAAGATGCCCGACGGGATGGAGCGCAATACGAACTTCTTGCCTTCGAAGATGATGGTGTGACCGGCATTGGGACCTCCGGCAAAGCGTGCCACTACATCGTAACGGGGGGTGAACACGTCTACTACCTTACCCTTGCCTTCGTCGCCAAACACAATGCCCAAAAGGGCGTCAACCTTTCCTTGTTTCATGAGGATATATCTTATTGTTTAGTTGTTTTCTTGTTTTCTTTTCGTTCCGCTGCACCGCACTTCATGCATTCGCCAAACAGATAGGCCGTCCAATGGGTATGAGCCATCCGCTTGCGTCCGGTGAGTCGTAGGGCGGGCAGGCTGTCGACGGCTATTTCGGTGCAGCTGCCGCATTGTGTGCAGATGACATGCACGTGTGGTTCACGTCCCACTACGGCTTCATACATGATTCTGCCCGCAAATTGGTGTTTCACCAGCAGGTTGGCTCGTATGAGGTGGTCGATGGTGTTGTAGAGTGTGGCTCGGCTCACCGGAAATCTGTCCGTCTCGATCACCTTCCGTTCAATATCTTCGTAGGCGAAATGCCCTTCCAGTTCATACACGGCTTTGAGGATTTCCCATCGTTCGGGGGTCGCTCTTAGTTTGTTGGTTTGCAAATAGCGTGCAAATTGTTCCGTGGTGATTCCGTGCAATTTTTCGGGGCTCATGTCGCTCTGTGCTAAGTTGAGGACAAAGGTAAGGTTTTTAATTCACAAATCATAATTCATAATTCATAATCGGTCGCGTGCGAATGATTCAATTATGAATTATGATTTATGAAATCTTCTTTATCCGATTCTGGTCATCGCGTTCTGTGCCGCTTTGCGCACGAATAAGGATTCATCGTGGAGGGCGGCTTCCGCCTGGTCGAGGAATTCCTGTCGGGCATCCTCATTGAGTTGTGCTCCGCGCATCAGCAGGCGGGCGATGAGCAGGAAGCCGGCATAGCGGAACATAGGGCGGTCGTCCGCCATCCATCGGAAGGCCTTGTCCGAGGCGTAGGGCATTTCGGCCATCAGGTTCATCACCAGCTGTTGAGCCAGTTCGGGCTGTGTGATGCTTTCCATCCAAATGTCGGCAATCTCAGGCAGAAAACTGTCGGTCGGTTGAAGCATGGTGGCCAGTATCTTGCACTCGCGTACGTTTTCCTTCCACAAGTCGCGAGCCAAGGCATGGTCGGGGGTGAACCGGCTTGCGATGTCCCGCAGACGGGGCAGTTCCACTCCGAAGTTCACCTTGTAATCAATACCTCTCTCACGCATCAGGGTGGAGGCTACGCCGTTCATGGCCAGGCGTAGCTCCTTCTTGATGCTCAATATGGTTTCGTGATTGTCCATGATTATTCGTTGATGTAGGGCAGGGTGGAATAGTCGTGACTGTAGCGTAGCATCTGATGGTCGTAGGCCTCGCCATAGCGCACGCGTATGTCGGTGATCTCTCCCGTTCCATCGGTCACCAATTCGTATTCCGGATTGATGAACCCCTTGTAGGGGGCCAGGTGGAGGCGCTCGTAGCGTTGCAACACTTCGGCATGTAGTTCGGGATCCACTTTCACGGCATACGTCTCAACCAAACGACGGGCGCCCTCGTAGTCACCCTCGCTCTTCACGCGCTGGATTTCGGCCAGCAGGCGACCGAAGAGTGTGCGTAGCTTGTCGTAGTCGTTGATGCGCACGTAGGTTTTACCGTCCTTCTTGATCAGTTCGGTCACTTTGTCGGCCTTGCCCTGCTCCAGCACCCAACGGGCGATGAGGGCACGGTTGCGCATGTGTGCTTCCTCGATGTCCTGCCCCGGAGTGATACGCACGAGCTGGGTCATCAGGCCGTTCATCATATACGTGTAATACTGTGCTTTGAAAGCCTCGTTATTGGGCGTAAGTCCAAGTTCGGTGAGTTTCTTGTCGGCCAGATAGTAGAGTCCGAACAGGTCGGCGCGTGCCTCCTCAATGGTGGAACCGTAGGCCTTCAACGTGTCTCCGTCCACGCCGGGAAGCAGTTTGCCGCTGCCGTGTCCGAGGCACTCGTGCAGGTCGGTGTGCAGGTCGTCGCAGTTGTCACCGTATTTGTCTATCAGTTGGCGTGTGGCTTCATCTATCACAAACTCTTCGGAGAAGCCGTTGCCGTGAGCCGCCTTATTGTAGGCATCGGTCAGGTTGCCTATGGTGACACTCTTGCTACCGTGTGCGGCTCTCACCCAGTTGGAGTTGGGCAGGTTGATGCCGATGGCGGTGGAGGGATATAGATCGCCGCCCAGCATGGCTGCGGTGATCACTTTGGCCGACACGCCCTTGCACTCCTCCTTCTTGAACCGTTTGTCCACGGGAGAATGGTCTTCAAACCATTGTGCGTTGGCACTCAGTTTTTCGGTGCGCTGTGTGGCCTCCATATCCTTGAAGTTGGCCAGTCCCTCCCAGCTGGCTTTCATGCCCAGCGGGTCTCCATAGCTCTCGGTGAATCCGTTCACAAAGTCCACTTGTCCCTGCAGGTCGTTCACCCACAGGATGGTGTAGTCGTCGAAGTCCTTCAGGTCTCCGGTGCGGTAAAAGCTCACCAGTTTTTCGATGACGGTGCGTTGCTGTTCGTTCTCGGCAACCTCGGCCGCGCGGTCCAGCCAGTAGATGATGCGGTCGATGGCTGCGCCATAGAGCCCGCCCGACTTCCATACGTGTTCTTTCAGTTGGCCGTTTTCCTTCACCAGGCGACTGTTCAGTCCGAACATCACGGGCTGCGGGTCTTCGGGCGATTTCATGGCATTGTAGAAATCTTCGGCCTCGGCCTGTGTCACTCCGTCGCCGTAGTAGTTTCCGGCCGATGTGATCACCAGATCCTCACCGTCGGTCTGGTTCACCCGTTTGGGCATGATGGCGGGATCGAAGATCACCGGGCATAGTTCGTTGCAAAGTTGTTCAGCAGTCTGTCCTTCAGCCAGAGGGAGTTTGTCGGCCGGGACACTGATCACAGCCGAGCGAAAGAAGGTCTCGCTGAATCCCGGTACGAACTTCTCGCAGCCGTAGTGGTGATGAATGCCGTTGGCGAACCACACACGTTTCAGATAGACCGTGAAGGCGCGGTAGTCGTCGGTCTCGCGGTCACCGTTGTAGTCGGTGTATATTGTTTCCAGGGTCTTGCGGATGCGCAGGTTGTACTTCCCGTTCTGATCCCATAGGATGTCGCGTCCCGTCAGGGCTGCCTGTGAGAGGAAATACACCAGTTTTTTCTGTTGCAGGCTGAGCCGGTCGAAGCCGTGTACCTGGTAACGCAACATTTGCAGGTCGGCAAACTTCTCGTCGTTGTATTCAAACGTATCGGCTGTGGCGGGAGTGGAGAGGCCGGCGGCTGCGCTGAGGGCTAAGGTTCCAATCATGGTGTGAAATTTCATTGTGTCTTTTATGATTAATGAAAAAAGGGATAAATCCTCATTCCGAATCTATCCCCTTGATTTATGTTTATTGAATGGTTTATTTCTCGTGCTCCTTGGCGATGAATTTCATGCGGTAGCTTCGCGGGGTCATGCCCAGAATTTTGTAGAAGGCGGCATAGAACGACTGCCGGTTGGCAAATCCCACCATGGTGGAAATCTCTTCCATGGTTTTGTCCATGTAGCGTTTGTCCACCAGCAGGTATTGGGCGTCCTTGATGCGGTATTCATTGACCAGACTTGAATAGTTCTGGTTGAAGCGAATATTGACAACGGCACTGATGTAACGTGTGTTCGTATTCAACTCTTCCGCCAGTTTCTTGGCAGAATAGTCCGGGTCTCGGTATTTCTTCTGTACGACAAAGATATTAAGAATCTTCTCGTAAAGTTCGTCTACCAGTTCGGCTCTGACCAATGAACGGTAGGCCGCGCTTTTCTCCTTTTTTTCGGTTAAATTATACTTTCCCATTTTTTCTAAATTTTGTAGCTTGCTCCCGTAGTCCTCAATTGTATGAGAGTTTGGGCGCAATATACTTCCCCTTGATTGAATTTGGTAAGGCAAAATTGCAATTAATTTTTCGATTATACAAATATTTTACCCGATAAAATAATTAAAAGAGTTAATTTTGCGTCAATTAATATACCTTAATAAAGGAAACACCATGCTTAAGACCCTGAAACAGTATTTCGGATACACAAAGTTTCGCCCTTTGCAGGAGGAAATCATCACACATATTCTGGCAGGGAAGGATGCTCTTGTACTTATGCCCACGGGTGGGGGAAAGAGCCTCTGCTACCAGATTCCGGCCCTGATGATGGAGGGAACGACTGTGGTGGTGTCGCCCTTGATTTCCCTGATGAGAGACCAGGTGGAGGCTTTGCGTGCCAACGGGGTCGAGGCGGTGGCACTGAATTCCACCAACGATGAGGAGGAGAATATCCGTGTGAGGCGGGGATGCTTGCAAGGCACGGTGAAATTACTTTATATTTCGCCGGAGCGTCTGCAGGGTGAATTGTCTTTCCTTCGTCACGATGTGAAGGTGTCTCTTTTTGCCATCGACGAGGCGCATTGCATATCGCAGTGGGGCCATGATTTCCGTCCGGAATACGCTCAGCTGAATGTGCTCAGGCGGGAGTTTCCCGGGGTGCCGGTGGTGGCCTTGACGGCTACGGCCGACAAGGTGACACGGCAGGACATTCTCGACCGACTGGAACTGGACAATCCTCGTGTTTTTGTATCTTCTTTCGATCGTCCCAACCTCAGTCTGGAGGTGCGCCGGGGCTATAAGCAGGAGGAGAAGATGCGGGCCATCATGGCTTTGCTTGCCCGCCATAAAGGTGAGAGCGGGGTGATCTACTGTATGAGCCGCAAGACCACGGAGAAGGTGGCCGGTCTGTTGCACGCGAGACACGTGCCGGCAGCTGTCTATCATGCCGGACTCACCCTGGAGGAGCGTGAACGGGCACAGGATGATTTTATCAATGACCGGGTCCGTGTCGTGTGCGCCACGGTGGCTTTCGGCATGGGTATCGACAAGTCGAACGTGCGTTTTGTTGTCCATTACAACCTGCCCAAGAGTATAGAGTGTTTCTATCAGGAGATAGGACGTGCCGGAAGGGACGGTCTGCCTGCCGAGACCATGCTATTCTATTCTTATGCGGATATTGTGCAGTTGGAGAACTTTGCCCGCGAGAGCGGTCAGAGGGATATTAACATGGAGCGTCTCGACCGTATGCGTGAGTACGCCGAGGCCGATGTGTGCCGAAGGCGGATACTGCTCAATTACTTCGGTGAGCCGGCCGACCGGGATTGTTGCAATTGCGATGTGTGCCGCAATCCTCCGCAGAGGTTCGATGGGACGGTGCTGGTGCAGAAGGCGCTGAGTGCTTTGGTGCGGACGGATGAGCAGGTGAGTATGTCGGTTCTGGTGGATATTCTGCGGGGCACTTATTCGCCGGAGGTGAAGCGTATGGGGTACGACCGTCTGCGGACATTCGGTGCGGGGCGCGAAGTGCCCGGTCGGGACTGGATGGACTATGTGCTGCAGATGATGCAGATGGGCTATGTGGAGATTGCCTACGACGAGAACAACCACTTCAAACTGACGGATAGCGGCCGTGCGGTGCTGTTTGGGCGCGAGCAGGCTATGCTGGCTCGGATACGTCGTGAGGAGCGTCAGGCTTCGGGCCGTAAGAGAAAGTCGGATCCGCAGTTGAGGCTCAGTGTGCCTCCGTTGCCCGGATCCGGATCGCCGGTTGTTCGTCCGGATGACGAAAACTTGTTTGAGGAATTGCGTGCCTTGCGTCGAAAACTGGCTGACGAGCAGAATATACCGCCTTATATAGTCATGTCCGACAAGGTGCTCCGTGCCCTGTGTGAGGCACGTCCGCACACGCTTGAGGAGTTCGGGGCCGTAAGCGGTATCGGTGAGTATAAGAGAGACAAATACGGAGAAAAATTCATCCGTATCATCCGTCGGTTTTAGGGTTGCCTGGATGATACGGATGAATTTTTCTGCGGCATGATTACCCCTGATATACCTGCCGTGAGGTTCATTCCGGTTCTTCCGGTTTCCTATTGGCTTGCTTTCCATCGTGCCACAGCCTCGCCGAGGCAACGGGCCAGCTGTTTGCAGCCTCGCCGCGATTTGATGTACTTCTCTTCGCGGGCATGGCTGATAAAGCCCACTTCCGTGAGCACGGCCGGCATGCGGCTCAGGCGTAGCACGGCAAAGTTGGCCGTCTTCACTCCCCGGTCTTCACGGTGGGCTTCCTCCTTGTATGCCTGTTGGATCAGCAGTGCCAGCCGCTTGCTTCGTCCGTCGTAGGCTTTGGGATGGATGAAGGTCTCTGTGCCTTGGGTCAGTGTGGGGGCGGAGTTGGCATGGATGGACAGCAGGAGATCCGCTCCGTAGAAATTGGCCATTCCGGCTCTGTCCTCCAAGGACATGGCCTCGTCTTTGGTGCGGGTGAGAATCACGCGCACCCCTTTGCATCTGCGGCGCAACTGTCTGGCTGTCCGGCGGGCGATGCGCAGGGTGATGTCTTTTTCGTGCGATCGTCGTCCCGATGCTCCCAGGTCGCGTCCGCCGTGTCCGGGATCGAGTACGACGGTGAAGGGACGTTGGCCGGAACGTGCGGACAGGGGTAGTGCGGTTGTGGCCGACAGCAGCAGAATCCCCAGAGCCATTCCCGTCACACCGGAGGCGAGGTGAGATCTTGAATTTCTTCCGAACATACGTTTATTTGTTCCAGGCTCCGTTCGTGGGCGGCCAGCCGCACGTCGTAAGCCGCTATTTGCGACAATATTTCCCGTCTCTTCTGTTCCAGTTGCAACTGGCGGTTCTTCATGGCCTCGCGGGTGTCTTCCTCGTTTTCGGCCGGCCGCATGCCGTCGGCCTGATGGGCGGTGAGTTCGGCCCGTATGCTGTCCACGCGTGCTTGAGCCAACGCCATTTCCCGGCTCAGTCCGCGCACGGTTTCCCGTATTTGGTTCCAATCGTGTTCCGAGGCGAACACGCGCTCCAGTTCGATGAGTTGCACCGGAGGATGATTGGCATTGTAGCGTCTCATCCACAGGTCGAGTTTCTCTCGTTCGGCGGCCGTCATCTCTTCCAGCCTGCGGCTGTCGTCTTCCAGTGCTGTGAGCTCGCCTTCGGCCTGCAGATATTTCGCCTTGGCCTGTTGCAGTTCCTCTCTCTTCAGTCTCTCTTCTGTCCGGCGTTCGTCCATGGCGTGTTTCAGTTCGGTCGAGTATTTCTTCACGTCCTTTTCGCCCAGCAGTTTGCGATAGGTGTTCTGTTTGTCCTTGATCAGTTCTTCGGTGGCGGTTTTCGCTTCGTTGATATTGTCCAGCAGCCCTCTTAGATTCTTGATGCGCAGGTCGAGGTTCCCGATCATGTCTTTTTTCTGTTTGATGACGGCCCCGTTTTCCTTGATGCTGTTGTTGAGCTGTATCCAGCGTTCGGTCATCTGCTGTATTCTCATCTTGATGTTTTCGGCGCCGGCCAGCCACTCTTTCTGCCATCCGGGCAGCGAGACCATGCGGTCCAGTTCCTCATAGAGCTGGCTGTAGCGACGGTTGGCGTCGCTGTTGTATTTCTGCAGATTCTCCACATTGTGGGCCAGCACCTGGCAGGCGGTGTTCACTTCGTTGAGGCGCACCACGATATTGCCTTTGTCCAGTTCGCATTGGGCTATGCGCTCGTTGATCTGGTTGATGCGATTCTGGTGGAAGTTGAACGAGTCCAGTTCTTTCTGTGCCTCTTCGGCATCCACGCCGGTCTTCTCGATCAACTGTTGCAGCATCAGTTTGCGTGCCTCCATGTTGGTCGACGACGAACAGTCGGCGAATGAGCGGTCCACGGCCTGATAAGGTTCCCATTCCTGCACGTTTGCCTTGTGGCGCTGCTTCATCTCTTCCAGCTGGATGCGCTCTTCGGTCAGCTTGCTGGTTTCCGAGGCCTGTTCCAGTTTCAGCTGGAGCAGCAACTGCTCTTTCTTTTTCAGTTCGTCGGCCGTCAGCTCGAAGTCTGTCTTTATCTCCGATATGAGCTTGCTTTGCTCCAGCATGGTGTCGGAGTGGAAGGGATGGTGTGTTGCCCCGCACACGGTGCAATGCTGTCCCTCGCGCAGGTCGCCGCGCAACTGGATGACGTTTTGGCTCTTGCTCAGTGTATAGGCATATTTCAGTTCCTCGCATTGCTGTCTCAGGACGGTGGTTTCGCGCTCCAGTTGCAGGATGATGGTGGCTTGGTGCTCTGTGTGCAGTTGCAGACGGATGATGGCCTGTTCTTTCTCGTTGATACCCTCATATCCGGCCGATATCCGTTTCCACAGCAGGCTGGCGCTCTGCAGCCGTTGCCGTCTGTCCTTGAGTTTCATGGCCCGTTCCTGTAGCGAGTAGTTGTCCAGGCCGTGGTTGCTCCGGCGGTGCACTTGCAGTTCGCTCTGCAGAGAGTGGATCTGTTGGTCCAGCTCCTGATGCTGCAGGAAGAGGCGGTTGAGCAGTTCGTTCTGCTCGTTCTGCCGTTTGCGGTTGCTCTCCAGATTGTGTTGCAACTGGATACATTGACGGTGTGCCTCGAGCAGGATGTCCAGTTTGCATTGCACGGTTTCGTTGTGGTCGAGCATCATGCGGTGTGCCGACAGGTTTTGCAGTTCCTGTTTCTGCCGGTCGTTCTCGGTGTGCAGTCTTTCGTTCTCGTTGGTCAGTTCCAGCCGTTCCTTGTCCAGGGCAAACAGGGTTTGCTGCAGGCGTGCGGCTTGGCTCTCCGCCCGTTTCAGGTCGGTTTGCAGCACGCTCATGGCTCCGTTGATGTGGTGCCCTTCGGCCAGTGTGTCGTAGGTGCGGCTCAGCCGGTCCTCGGCCTCGGCAAACAGTCCGGCGGCCTTGTTGTAGCTCTCCTCGGCCTGGCGGGTATGTTCCTTCAACTGCCGGGCGCGGATGGCAGCCTCCGTCTGTGCCGTCTTGTTGCGGCGGATCAGTTCTTCCCACACGCGGATGCGCTGGAAGATGCCCTGCACCGATTCAAAAGCCTCGTAGCGATCCAGTTCGCGTGCTTGTCCCGTCACGGCGGCAAAACGCTTGTTCAGTTCATACAGTGTGGCCTTCTCCGTGTCCAGTTTATGGGTCAGTGTGATGAAGGTGGTGAACCATTCCTGCTGATGACGCAGCCGTTCGAGCGATTGTTCCGTGTTTTCAAGTTTGGTCTCACACAGTCGTCTGGCCTCCCTGATCTGTGTCAGTTCCTGCTTGCTGCAGCGTTCGCCTGCAGCCCTGTTGCGCTGTGCTTCTGCGCGGGCCACGGAGCGAAACAGGGTCACCACCTCATCGGGCATAGTCGTGCCGAACCGTTGCTGAAACCATCGGCGTGCCTGTTCCTCGGGCGATAGCTCTGTGGCGGCGGAGGTCGGAGATGTGTCGGGCGGGGGTGCGGTCTGCGGGGTTTGCGCAGGTTGCGGTGTGCCGGCCGACTTCTTGAAAAAGTGCATAACTTGAAATCTATATGTTTATTTAACGTACAAACTTAGCTAAAATATCCGAATTTGCGAATGAAACGGGTGTATTTCTTCCGGCTTCCTGCCGGATGTCCCTTGCCCTGCTCTGCAAAAATTAAGAAGGATAACCGCTATTGGTTTCACCCGAAGGATGCTCCAAACAAAAAAAAATGTAACTTTGCAGCCTATAATAAATAATGTATAAATAAACAAACGACGATACGGCATGGCAACGAAACCAAGCATACCCAAGGGCACGCGCGACTTCTCGCCCGTAGAGATGGCCAAGCGCAACTACATCTTCGACACCATACGCAGCGTGTATGCGCTCTATGGATTCCAGCAGATAGAGACTCCCGCCATGGAAAACCTGTCCACACTGATGGGCAAGTATGGCGACGAGGGCGACAAACTCCTCTTCAAGATACTCAACTCGGGCAACTTCCTGTCCGGCATCCGGGCCGAGGAGATGAGCGGAGAGGGAACCAACCGGCTGGCCGCCCGCCTGTGTGAGAAAGGACTGCGCTACGACCTCACTGTGCCTTTCGCCCGCTACGTGGTGCAGCACCGCGAGGAACTGACGCTTCCCTTCCGCCGCTACCAGATACAACCGGTGTGGCGTGCCGACCGTCCGCAGAAGGGCCGCTACCGCGAGTTCTACCAGTGTGATGCCGACGTGGTGGGTAGCGATTCTTTGCTCAACGAGGTGGAGCTGATGCAGATTGTCGACACCGTGTTCACCCGTTTCGGCATCCGCGTGTGCATCAAGCTCAACAACCGTAAGATCCTCACCGGCATTGCCGAGATGATCGGCGAGGCCGACAAGATTGTGGACATCACCGTGGCTATGGACAAACTGGACAAGATCGGGCTCGACAACGTGAACGCCGAGCTTTCCGCCGCAGGCATCAGTGCGGAGGGCATTGCCCGTCTGCAGCCCATCATCACCATGAGCGGAACCAATGCCGACAAGCTGGCCGTGATGCGCGAGGTGCTGGCATCGAGCGAGACGGGACTGAGGGGTGTCGCCGAGTGTGAGTTTGTGCTCGATACGCTGGCCCGGCTGGGGCTCCGCAACGAGATGGAACTGGATCTGACGCTGGCCCGCGGCCTCAACTACTACACCGGCTGCATCTTCGAGGTGAAGGCGCTCGACGTGCAGATAGGCAGCATCACGGGAGGCGGACGCTACGACAACCTGACCGGCATCTTCGGACTGCCCGGCGTGAGCGGGGTGGGCATTTCCTTCGGGGCCGACCGTATATTCGATGTGCTCAACCAGCTCGACCTGTATCCCCGCGAGACCATCACGGGCACTCAGTTGCTCTTCGTCAATTTCGGTGAGGCAGAGTCCGCCTGGTGTCTGTCGGCCATGGCCAGCCTGCGTGCCGCAGGCATACGCTGCGAGATTTACCCCGATGCCGCCAAGATGAAGAAGCAGATGGGCTATGCCAATGCCAAGGGAATCCCCTTCGTGGCGCTGGTGGGCGAGAACGAGATGCAGCAGGAGCGCATCACGCTCAAGAACATGGAGACGGGCGAACAGCAGTCGCTCACGGTGGACGAGGTGGCTGCCGCGCTCCGGGCCTGATTCCGGGCCGTTCCGTTCTCCGGCCGCGTTGCCCCGCGGGCACAGATCCTCGAAAACAGACGGCTGGGGGATGGGAACAACCAAGGGGCAGAACTCCCGCTTGCCTACGGCTTGTTGAGCCATAGGCAAGCGGCTGGGGTAAGCCGTAGGCAAGTGGCTCGACAAGCCATAGGCCTACGGCTTTTCCTTTGGACAGGCCTACGGTATATCCCGCCGGACGCTTTCGCGAGTTTCTGCGTTACGTCTATCCAAGTATCTTCATTACGTCTATCTAAGGGGCTTCGTTACATTTACTTAAGTATCTTCATTACGTCTACCGAACATGCCTCGTTACGTTTATTGCAGACGGTCATGTCTGCATCCGGCGGAACATCGCGCCGAAAGGCCACTTTCTCCCTACAATACGGTTTTGCGCAAATTATCCTTCAATGGTTCAGACTCCCTCAGAATCAGCGAGAAAAGGTTCAGCTTTCCTTCAATTATCCTTCAATGCCGAAGGATGGAGAGGGCATATAGGATGGCGGCATTGCCGTTCGATAGACTGAACGTGGATTTATAAATATTCATTATTCTAAATGTTTGCCCATTACCCCCGAAAGATGAAATGTAGATGAACGATAAATGAAGGAAAGCTGAACCTTTTCTCGCTGATTCTGAGGGAGTCTGAACCATTGAAGCTTTTTCTCGACAAAACTCATGGAGGGGGGGAGGACTGCTTGCGTTGTAACGAGATAAGCATCCCTGTGGGCGGCCCTGTAAGGCACCCTGCATGAGGCCGCGACCACGACCGACAGCCGCAGACGTCTCCCACCGTGGCGACGCCCGTCTCCACCGCTCCCGTCGGCACGCTAAACGTGTCGCTTCGCGCTCCGTGCCGCGAACCGGAATCCACCGAAAACGCCGATGCAAACCGGTTGTTTCCCGCATCAAATCCAGTGGATTTCGCCGAAAAAGAGGTGGATTCCGGAGGAAAAGAGGGATTGCTGCTCCTGACAGTCTGCCGAAATCAGGAAAACACATACAGTAATTCCATCTTTAATTCTCGAGCCGGATTCTATAAAATCCCATTCATAGGGCTTCTTTTTAACCTTATTTAGTATTTAGGGGGGGTAAAATGAACATCTTTTAGTAATTTTGCCGTGTCATTATTTTTGCCCGTGCTGTATATGCGTGAGTATAAGGCGGTGGGGTATGGCACAACACGACCATAATTTTATTCACAAACATAAATAACTAATATCGATGAAAAAGAAGTATTTAATCCTGACGGGATTAATGTGCGCATGGATGGGTGCGCAACCTGTGGCCGCGCAGACGGATGTGACGGCGCAGTACATCAAGAATCCGGACTTTAATGTACAGTCAGACTGGCTCACGCAAAATGCAACGGTTTCTCCGGTCGTGACGGGGACTGTAACGGATTGGACATTTGCAAGTGCTTCAACGGGGTGGATGGCAGGTGGCGCCTTTCAATACGGAACCACGGTCGGACAAATAAATGGTGGAAGTATTCCTGCTTCGGGACCGGACGGTAATACGGATGGGGGATGTTTGGCCATGACGGCGTCTTGGGCAAATACGGTTCTTTATTCCCAACCGGTAGTTTTGCCTGCAGGTTACTATCAGCTTAGTTACATTATTAATAATGTAGGGCAAAACGCAAATTTCAGCGAAAGTTATTTTGGCTTCAAATCTACTGGAAAAAACTTCTATTCAACCGATGCCTCCTATCCGGCCAATACTTGGACAACATCCGTGGTGGCTTTTTGTCTGACGGAAGAAACCAACGGCTCTGTAGATGCAGGATTCAAGGTGGCAAATGTGGGTTCCGGTTCTACACCAAAATTGATTGTGGACAATGTGCGTTTGTTTCAATTTGGATTGAACGCTTCTCCTGAATCACCCGAGGATTTCACCGTGTGGGTAGGTAATGACAAAGCTTCGTGGACAGGCGCCTCCGGTACATATGGAACCTATCCGGAACGCTACACCAATGGCACTCCTACGGGTGAGTATCTTTCTCAGACGCTGACCAATCTGCCGTTGGGACTTTATGACTTGGTGATAGAGTGTTGCCCGTCGAGTACAAGCGGCAGAGATGGAAATGTTCAGGCAGTGGAGGATGGCGATAGCCGGTATGTGACTCTTTCTGCCAATGATCAGGCGCAGAACATCCCGTCTTACAATCGTACGAGTGTAGCCACTCCGAAAGAAGATGAACGGTATACCTTTACAGATATTAAAGTGACGGATGGAACACTTAAGATAGCTGCCACTATTAACGAAGTGGGGCCGAACTGGTTTATCATCAAGGCTGTTTCTTTGAAGTATAAAGGAGCGGATCTGAGTCTGTTTCAAGAAGCGCTTGCCGCAGCGGTAGCTTCGGCCAAGGCCGTGGATCAGGATAAGTTGAATGCCTGCCTCAAAAACAAACTGAACGAGACGCTTGCCCGGACGGAAAATGTGGAGCAGACGGAAGAGGCGTTGAAGGCGGCAACGGAGGCTTTGCAGGCTATCGTTGCTGAAGCGAATGGAATGACTGCCGTGTATCCTGCTGTATTAAATGCCATTGCAGCATGCGAATCGGTGAGAGACCATTCTATAGCGTCGGGCAAAACCGCTTTCAGCCTGGCCATAGAGGAGGCTAAGACGGCTGTTGAAACAGCCGAAAGCACGGCTGCAGTTATCTCTTTAGCAGAAACATTGGAGGGTGCCCGTCAGACCTATGTGCTTGCGGCTCAGCCCAAAGACGGTTTTAGCTTCGATCTGACTTTCAAAATCGTGAATGCAGCCGTTGCGTCAACGTCCGGCTGGTCGTCGGCCAAAACGAGTTCCGGTCAGCAGTATGACGGCGCTCCGGACAACACATATCTGGATATATGGAATGCCACCATCAATGCCCGGCAGACTGTGGCTGGCTTGCCGGAGGGAAACTATACGCTGAAAGCCGCCACCCGCGCAAGCACGGATGTGACAACGGGTAATATTTATGTGGAGTCCGACGGAAACACTTATCGTAAGGATATTCATCGTGTCGGATCGGCAGACAATGACTTGGGCAATGGTTGGGGCTGGACCGTAGTCGATGACATACAGGTGACGGCCGGAAGCCTCACGATAGGTTTCTATGCGGAATGTGGAAGCGGCAGGTGGGCCGGTGCCGATGATTTCCATTTGTCTTATAGTGGTATCTCCAATCCCTACGCTGTTTATGATGCCTTGCGCGAAAAGGCTAACGGGTTGCTCGCCTCTGCGATGTACTCGGAATATAAGGCTGCGATTGTCCGCAATGTGGAGCTGACCCAGGAAGCATCGCGGGATGAATTGTTGCAAGCCATCTTAGATTTGCAGACGGCTGTCGCCCATGCGGAAATCAGTGTGGAACGTTACGCCTATTTGCAGCGCGAGTTGACAACGGCCAAAAGTTTTGAGATAAATGTACAGGAGGAGGAAGCGGCTGTTTCTGCCGGCACTTATGACAATGACGCCGCGGTGGAGGCTGCCCGGCGCTTGAATGTCGCTACGTATGAGAAGGTACAGGCCGGTTATGGATACGAGGTTCCTGTGGACGAATGGACGGGAAGCATCGGAGCGGCCACAGGACAGCACTGGAGCGGTGATCCGGATCGGACTTATTACGACACGAATGGTACGGATATAACCGCTTCCCTGACTTCGGGGGTCACGCTTCCTGCCGGCGAATACGTGCTGATGGCAGCCGGACGTTCACACGCCAACGCCAAGATGGAACTGAGGATAGACGATGAAAAAGTGACCTTTACGGCAAAGGGCGATGAGGGATATGGTATCGAAACCAATGGCCGGGCCAATTTCTCGGAGAGCGGTGTCTATGCTAACGACGGAAAAGGCCGTGGCTGGGAGTGGGAATTTGTGCATCTGCAACTGTCGGAAGAAAAGAACGTCACGCTGACAGCCACCATCACAACGTCCGGTTGGGCTTGGGGAAGTTTCTCCGACATCTCGCTGAAGATGGACAAGGCCACCTTCGAGGCGGTGTATTACAAAAAGTTGCAGAGTGCGCTGGAGGCTTGCAAGCCCTGGACCACCGGCGATCTCTATGCCGAAAATACCTACCCCGGGTATCAGCAAGCCTATGAGAATAAAACTTACTCAACGGTTGCGGAGATAGATGCCGCCGTGAAGACCCTGTGGGAGGCATTCGGTGCCTATGCACTGGAGAATGCCGACATCGACCATCCGTATGATGTGACGGACAAGATCGGTTATGCCGAGTGTACGGCTCAGGATGCCGTTATCTGGGCGGGAAGCGGTCGTGAGACCAAAACCGGTCAGCACTGGAGCGGTGACGCAAACCGTGTCTATTTCGTTCAGAACCACGAAAACGGAGCCGCCCGTTCGCAGATGATCACATTGGATCGGCCGGGTGCCTATCTCCTGAAGACTTCCGTCCGCATCGTGAAGGAAAATGCCTATGCCACAATCAGCGTGGACGACGTGTCGGAAACGACCACCGAGGTGCTGGGCACCACCGGCGGAACCATTGCCACAGACGGAACGGAATGGGAAAGCGTGGAGGCCGGCATCGCCGCCGGAAAGACATTTGCCAACGGCAACAAGGGGTATGGCTGGGTGTACAACGATCTGTATTTCGGAGCCACTTCGGCGGATGATCTGAAGAAGACGATCTCGATAAACCTGTCGGACTGGAACTCGCGCAACCGCGAGGCCGATTGCGGCGGCATGAAACTCTACTACATCGGTAAGAACCACGTGCATGCAGCCGATGGCACCATCAGATACTACGGTGTGTTTGACGAGGCTCCGGCCGTTGAAGTGACCGACGCCACGCCCGTGGCCGATCTGACACAGGCTGCGATGAACAATGCGCAGGTGGCCCGCACGAATCCCAACGGATTGGTTTATGCCAAGAGCGGACAGGTGGGTGCAGGCGAAAACATTGTGGTGGACGGTGTCTGCGCAAGCCTGAGACTGGAGGATAAGCACACATTTGTCGTTCCCACGGGTTTCACGGCCACCCATGCCGTCTACACCATGTCTGCTGTGGCTCTGACTACAGCCGGCGAAGGCTTCGGCACGCTGTGTCTGCCCTTCGAGGTGACTACGCTGGCCGGTGAGGCTTATAAACTGGACCAGGGCGCCACTGTGGGTGGCGAACTTTATGCCACGGAAGCCACGGCCATTCCCGCCAATACCCCCGTGCTGGTGAAGGCCAAGGGCGAGTATGCCGGCAGCAATGTGGAGGTGAGCGCCACGCAGGCCGGCGCGGCATACGAGGCCGGCGAACTGGTGGGCGTATATAGCCGGACAACAGCTCCCGTGGGCAGCTATGTGCTGCAGAAGCACGGCGACAAGGTGGCCTTCTATCTTGTGGGCGAGGAAGTGCAGCCCGCGGTGAATCCCTTCCGTGCCTACATCCGTCCGCAGGCCGAGGCTGCGAGCCTGGATGTGCTGAGTGTGGTGTTCGGATGCGGCGACGAGACAGGCATCGGTGCCGTTGAGACTGCCGAGGGCGTCAGCGAGGTAAGCCGCCACAATGCCGCCGGTGTGCAGATGGCCCGTCCGCAGAAGGGACTTAACATTGTGCGCATGAGCGACGGCAGCGTGCGCAAAGTGATGGTGAAATGATAAACACAGACAAAAAAAACGACATGAAAAAAAGAATATATATATCCCCCGCGGTGGTGACCGTGGAACTGGAGAACGAAGAGATGCTCTGCACAAGCGGAAACTTAGATGGGAATCTGGATAATCAGGGAGAAACCGATATGGACGGCGAACAGACGTCCGTATCTTTCGGCAGTTCCAATGTGTGGGACGAATGGTAATGAACAGACAAAACGAAAAGAATCACGATGAAGAACAATAAATATATCTATCTCTTTGCCGCTGCGCTGGGCCTCACGGCCTGCGCCGGCGATGAACTGGCGGTGGAGAATGAGGCCGCACAGACTGCCGGGGTGGCAGGAAACGGCGGCGAGGCCATTGCCTTTGCCAGCCGCATTGTGGACGAACTGGAGATGCTGGACGAGGAAGGCGAGGCTGTGCCTGCCACCCGTTCGGTCATCACCGACGGACAGTTGGCCGGATGGAGCAAGGGTGATGTGGTGACCGTATCGGACGGCACGCTCACCTATGCCTATCAGGTGAAGGACGATACGGACGGCGCCACCTGTTCGTTCGAGGTGGTGGAAGGCGGCCGGGAGTTTACCGGCGGTGCCGAAGGCACTTCGTTCTACGCTTTCTATCCCGCCACGGCTGTGACCGGTGCGGGAGGCCGCGGCGGTTGGACCGGTTCGGTGGTGAAAGCCATGGTGTTTGCCGAGCAGAAGTATGAGGAGAACGTGGACGGCGCCTTGTTCGGGGCCTACATGGCCAGCGAGCCGGCCACGCTGAAGGATGGTATGGCCTTCTTCAACTTCCACCTCACGGCCAGTGTGATCGATGTCAACCTGGCTTCGCTGGGTGTAGTTCCGGAAGCCGTGTCGGTGAAATCCAACAGCGGCGTCAGCCTGTCGGGACTGGTGAAGTACGACTGTGCCGGCGGCAGCCTGTCGGTCAGCTCCACCGACAAGACAGACTATGCGGCCAGCACGCAGAGCGATGTGGTGACTGTGGGCGGCATCCCGGCCGATGCCCGGACAGTACGCCTCTATGTGCTGCCCGTGGTGCTCGAGGGCGGTGTCACCATCACGGTGAAGGCCACCGACGGCACCTACTACACCAAGACGGCTTCGGCTACGGTGGGTACGCCCGTAGAAGGCTCTTCCATCAGTGGTGTGGACGGCGCCACGGCCTGCAAGCCCTACTACAAGAAGTATAACTTCGGTGCAGCCTCCAAGGCCACACGACTCAACAACTGGATGGCTACGATTCCGGGCAATGTCCCCCTGTGCCAGCTGTCAGTGCCCGGTGCACATGACGCGGCAACGAGCGGAGTGACTTTAGCTACAGCCAAGACCCAATCCAAGACTATTAGTGAATTGTTGGCCTACGGCGTGCGAGGATTCGACTTGCGTCCCCGTTATAATTCCAACACTCAATCGGATATTGAATTGGATAATCTGGAGATATTCCATGGTTCCCAAGCCACCGGTGTCAAGTTTAAGGATGCGATGAGCACGTTGGTGCAGTTTGTGAGGGCAAACTCTACGGAAGCGGTTTATGTGAAGATCAGTAAGGAAAACAGTAAACTGTTAATTGAGCCGACGGATCAAAGTTCAACATGGCGTGAATCTATCCGCACTTGCCTGGGCGGATATTACGAGTTCGGTGATGTGCTGGGGCGCATAACGGCCGGCATGACCTTGGAAGAATGCAGAGGAAAACTGGTGGTTACGGTAAGCAACGTGTACGGAACAGAAGCTGGTAATAACACGGCAAACGAAGATGTTGTTTACGGAGGACGTTTGTCTTGGACCGATGCGACAAATGGAGAAAAGACGGTAATCAATCATACTTGGAGCGCGAAGGTGGCTGACGCTTACGTGCAGGACAATTACAATGCTTCAACGTCCGACAAGCAAACGTATGTGAAGTCTACGCTCGATTTGGCGGCCGGAGACCTCTCTGCAACGTGGTATCTGAATTGGCTCAACATTGCCAACAGCCCGAAGACCTATGCTCAGACCGTGAACCCTGCCACCCAATTGCTTCTCAACGCATGCACAGGTCGTGCCGGATTCATCTTCTACGACTATTGCGGCGACAGCAGTTGTGGCGGTGACGCGCTCAATGCGGCCATCATCGACCAAAACTTCAAGTACGTCTTCAACAACCGTTCGCGCATCCACATGCCGGCCTCCACGGGCACCACGGTGGACGGCAGCGAGATGGCCGACGGCTCGGAGGTTTACTCGGTGGACTGGCGTTGATGCGCTAATCTGAACCCGACAGACAGAAAGCGCGACCCCTTGACGGAAAGGAACAAGGCGGTCGCGCTTCGTTTTTCCCAAAATCAGTATCATTAATCAACAGAAAACATACAGACGATGAACAAACTGAGACTACTCTTTGCCCTGACTGCCCTGTGGGCTACTCTCGCCACACTGCAGGCGCAGACCCGCCACATGGTGGTGTATCGCACGGACGGCACACGCGTGGCGGTGGACATCGCCACCATCGACAGCATCCGCGTGGAGGAACTGCCCTATGGCGGACACGACTACGTAGACCTGGGGCTGAGCGTGATGTGGGCTGCGAACAACGTGGGCGCGGCAACGCCCGCACAGAGCGGACACTTCTATGCCTGGGGCGAGACCGGACCCAAGGACGACTACAGCGAGGAGCGCTACCTCTATTACGTGAACGAGCAGTATACCCACATCGGTACCGACATCGCCGCCACGCGCTACGATGCGGCGCAGGCCGTCATGGGCAACGGCTGGCGCATGCCTACGCTGGCCGAGGCCGAGGAACTGGTCACGCAGTGTGAGTGGACGCCGGACACGCTGGACGGCGTGGCGGGCTACAGGGTGACAGGCCCTGTGGGTACGTCCATCTTCCTGCCCGCCGCCGGATGCTGCCGGGGCACGAAGCCCGAGGACACGGGCATCAAGGGCTACTATTGGACGTCCACACGGAGCGCCACCCTGCAGTCGGCCGCCCACAACATCAATTTCGCCGGTTATGCCGGACAGTGGACGGCCAGCCGCTCCTACGGCTTCAGCGTGCGTGCCGTGCATGCCCGCTGAGGCCCCGTGCAGAGGGTACAACGTCCGTCGCCCCCGCCTGCCGTCTGCGCCAATATATCGCCAGTCCCCGTTGCATACGAATGGTTATGGCTGATATATTGGCGTTTCTGTTTTCGTATGTGTCAAATCGTGCATTTGTGCCTTGTTTCTTCCCACCATTTATGCTCCGGAATTATGAATTCCGGCATAAAACGTATACCTTTGCCGACGCATTGAGGTGACATTAGATGCGACGAAACATTTTTCATTAAAGACGTAGAACATGTATACAGTTATCAAGCGTATGGAAATTTCGGCCGCTCACCGGCTGGATCTTTCGTATGAGAGCAAATGCACCCGTCTGCACGGTCACAATTGGATTATCACCGTCTATTGCCGGGCGGAACAGCTGAACGCCGACGGTATGGTGGTGGACTTCACCCACATCAAGGAGGTGGTGATGGGACAGCTCGACCACAGGTGTCTCAACGAGGTGCTTCCCTTCAACCCCACGGCGGAAAACATAGCCCGGTGGGTGTGTGAGCAAATACCCTGTTGCTACAAGGTGGAAGTTCACGAGTCGGAGGGCAACACGGCCATCTACGAGACCAACATTGAAGTGGTGCGTTGAGAAGGGGAGGAGAAACGATTCATGAGAAAAATCAACGAAATATTCTACAGTCTGCAGGGCGAGGGATACCACACGGGCACTCCGGCCGTCTTTGTCCGCTTTTCGGGCTGCAACCTGCGCTGTCCTTTCTGCGACACCCGGCACGAGACGGGCACAATGATGACCGACGAAGAGATTGTGGCCCGCGTGGAACAGTATCCGGCCCGCATGGTGATCCTGACGGGCGGAGAACCCGCGTTGTGGATAGACGACGCACTGGTGGATCGCTTGCACGAGGCCGGCAAGTACGTGGCCATTGAGACCAACGGAACGCGCTCCTTGCCTGCAGCCATCGACTGGGTGACCTGTTCGCCTAAGGCAGGCGGCCCGTTGCAGGTGGAGCGTATGGATGAGGTGAAGGTGGTGTATGAGGGGCAACGGTTGGAGCCGTATGAACAGTTGCCTGCCCGTCATTTTTTTCTACAGCCCTGCTCGTGCCGAAACACGGCCGAGACGGTGGCCGCCGTGATGAGCCATCCCCGCTGGCGACTCAGCCTGCAGACCCACAAACTGATCGACATACCATAGGAAACTCATCCATATAAGGACTAAAACCATGAAGGAATCAATAGGCCTTATTATCTGTGAACCCAAATGTTGCCGTGTCCGACAATTGGACGCTGTGGTGCAATCCGTCGGGACATAACGCAGCCCATAGTGAGCCGCATGCATATTATTTTCCGTCTACGACGGTCATTTTTTTGATGAAGACCTCCTGCGTGGGATAATCCTTTCCATTGGTCTTCACTTTTTCCAAAGCCTCTACCACGGCCATACCGTCCGTGACTTCTCCAAACACCGTGTACTCCCCGTCCAGATGAGGAGCACCGCCGATTGTGGAATAAGCTTTCTTCTGCGCCTCTGTGAAAGGTGCCGGCGGGTTGGTGGCTATATACGACTCGGCTTCATACAGCAGCGAATCCTTCAGTGATTGTAGCTTCTCGGTCTCTCCCCGCTTGCGCATCAGATACATATCTTTCATATGCTTGTGGCTGAGTTTTTCATAATGGGCATCCACTTTGCTCTGATAGACGGCGGCTTTCAGTTCGGACAGTTGTCCGGCGGTGAATACCTTTCCCGTGACAATGTAGAATTGTGTGCCGCTTGATTCCTTGAGTGGATTGGTGTCGTCTCCCATGCGTGCGGCGGCCAAAGCTCCTTTTTTGTGGTAATATCGGGGATATACGATTTCGGCCGGTAAGGTATAACGGTATTCGTTGGTGTCTGCGGCAATCGGCAGACCGTCCGCCCTTTGAGCCGGATCTCCGGCTTGTATCATGAAGCTACGTATGATGCGGTGAAACAGAACATGGTCATACACACCGTCACGCACCAATTTCAGGAAATTATCCCGGTGGCGGGGTGTCTCGTTGTAGAGTTTCACTTCAAATTCACCCATAGACGTTTCTATGCGTACGCGTGTTTCGTTCTGTTCCATAGTAGCCGAGTTGTGTTTACAGCCGATGCAGACCATCAGCCCCAATAGTGTTGATATAATATAACGTCTTTTCATGTTTTATCGGATAAAAAGCTCCAATGAGCTACAAATTTAGTTAATTCAAAATTATGTTCAAGCTTTTTAGTGGAATTCTACCGTAGAATAGGGAAAAAACCTTTTCCTTTGTAATTGAATTAAGAATACCCCTTTTATGAAGAAAGCTCTGAAATGGATGATTGCCGTGCTGCTGAGTCCGGTGATTTTGTTCTTCCTCCTTTCCATATTACTCTATATCCCCCCGATACAGGATTTTGCCGTGAAAAAAGCCACGGCCTATGCGGCCGAGGCCACGGGCATGGACATCTCGATGGAACGCCTGCGCCTGTCCTTCCCCCTTGATCTTGACTTGCGGCGCGTCAGCGTGTCCGATGCGCGGGAGGGGATGCGGATGCAGGTGGAGGATGTGATTGTCGACCTCAACCTGTGGCATCTGTTGCAGGGAAAGGTGGATGTGGATGCCTTGGAAATCAATGGGGCCGATGTGAACACGGGTACTCTGATAGAAGGCTTGGCCGTGAACGGACGGCTGAAACGGTTCTTTCTCGACGCCCATGGGGTGGACATTCCCGCCCACCGGGTGACGGTGAACAATGTGGAGCTTGACGAGGCGGACATCAGCATCCTGCTCAACGACACGGCGGCTACCGATACCGCCTCTTCCGTTGTCGATTGGCAGATAGCTGTGGAGCACGTGTCCCTGTCGTCCACCCGCCTAAAGATAGATATGCCACTGGACTCCATGTCGGTGGCCACAGACATCCGGCAAGCCTTGTTGGAAGGTGGAGACCTCGATCTGGAGAGGGGGGTATACGCCGTGCGCAGCCTGAGTGTTCAGGCCGACAGTGTGCGCTATGACCGGACCTACGAGCCTGTGGTGGACGGATTGGACGTAAATCACCTCAGTCTGGACGGATTGGATTTGCAGGTAGACACAGTGCGTTTCGCACAGGCACCGTTGCTGTTGTCCATGGGATTGCGCCGTTTGGCACTGCACGAGAAGTGCGGGCTGACGGTGGAGCAATTCCGGGCCGGAGTGATGATGGACGCGCAGACGCTGCACGTGGCAGACCTTGTGCTGGAGACTCCCGATTCCCGTCTGCAGGCGCAGGCCGATATGGACTTCACGGCGGTGACGGCCGGAGGCGGAGGACGGATGACAACCCGCCTGCAGGCCGAACTGGGCAAACAGGATCTCATGCTGGCGGCCGGCAGTTTGCCGACGGGCTTCGTGAAGCGCTATCCCAACACCCCGCTCATGCTCCGTCTGTCGGCCGACGGCAATGTGGATCGTCTGACGGTGCATCAGGCCGGGGTGGAACTGGACCACGCCTTCCGGTTGGAGATGGACGGGACGTTGACCCGATTGCTGGAGGAAGCCCGTGCCGCCGACATGAAGATCGACTTCCGCACGCAGAACATTGACTTCGTAAAATGGCTGGCCGATGAACGCGGCCTGCCCGATGTGGCGCTTCCCCCCATGCGGATGCAAGGGACAGCCGGGATGAAGGGCAATGCTTATCAGGCTGATCTCACTTTACGCGAGAGGCAGGGACGGGTGGATTTGCAGGCCCGGTATGATACCGACCGTTCGGCCTATAATGCCAATTTAGTTGTGGACAATATGCAGTTGCACGACTTTCTTCCTCACGATTCACTCTACCTGTTTTCGGCCAAATTGGAAGTTGGCGGACGGGGATTCGATCCCTTGTCCCGCCACACGCTGATGGAAGCGCGTGCAGAGTTGGAGCGTCTCCAATACGATAGTCTGGATGTGACGGGCACCTTGTTGGAAGCGTCTTTGCGGGAAGGCGTAGGTGTGGTGGAACTGAACAGCGACAATGAGATGCTCAACCTGCGTTCCCGGGTGGATGCCCTGATCGCACGCGATGACGTAAATCTGACGTTCAGCATAGACATGCGCAAGGCCGATTGGCATGCCTTGCGTCTTTCGCCCAAGCCTTTTTCCACCTCGCTTTGCATGCATGTGGACGGGAGTACCAATCTGAAAGACCGCCACGCCCTGCAAGGCGAACTGGCCGATCTGTCGCTTATCTTGCCCGACACCGTTTACCGTCCGGCCGCACTCTCGCTCGATGTGCTGATGCGACCCGACACGCTCTACGCCTACGTCAAGGCCGGCGACTTCCTACTCAATGCCAGCGGCAAGGGGGCTTTGAACGGAATCGTGACAAAGGCCAATGCTTTTGTCGAGGAACTCAACCGTCAGGCAGCGGAGCGCCACATCGATCAGAATGCCCTGAAAGCCCTGTTGCCCGAAGCCCGTCTGCACATCAGATCCGGACGCCACAATCCCTTGGGAAATATGCTGGCCACACAGGGATTGCAGTTCCGGGATTTCAACCTCGAACTGACGGCCGATCCCGAGATCGGACTGAACGGCGGAGGACATGTGTATGCGCTTAACACAGCGGGAATACTGCTCGACACCCTGCAGTGGCACGTGTTTCAGGATTCCACGGGAGTCAAGATGGACGGACGCGTGCGCAACGGACCAAAGAACAAACAATTCGTATTCGATGCCACGCTCAATTCCTATATTCTGGCCTCGGGAGCCGGATGCCATCTCACCTATGTAGACGGCAACGGTCGGAAGGGGGTCAATCTGGGACTGCGTGCCGATCTGGCGGACGATGGTGTGCGGGTGGTTTTCGAACCGCTCGATCCTATCATCGCTTACCGCAACTTCCGCCTCAATGCCGATAACTATGTGTTTCTGGGCAATGACCGTCGGGTGAAAGCCGATGTGGATCTGCTGGCCGACGACGGAACGGGCGTGAAGCTTTACACCATTCCTAACGAAGATGCCCTGCAGGACATATCCCTGTCGCTCAATCGTCTCAATCTGGGCGAACTGACCAACGTGTTGCCCTATGCCCCGCGCATCACGGGTTTCCTGCACGGAGACGCCCATCTGGTGCAGACGGCGGACAATATGTCGGTGATGGCGGACATGACGGTGGACGACATGACTTACGAGGAAGCCCCGCTGGGACAGGTGGGCCTGAATGCTGTCTACTTGCCCAACGAGGACGGCTCGCACTTCGTGGACGCCCGCGTGCTCCACTACGACAACGATGTGCTGCTCCTGTCCGGAACCTACACCGATGATAAGCAGGGCGGAGTGCTGGATGCCGGTGTGGAACTGGAGGCTTTCCCGCTGACGTTGGCTAACGGTTTCGTCTCGCCTGGGCTGGTGTCGTTGGCCGGAACAATAGACGGCAGCCTTACTGCCACAGGACCAGTAGACCGCTTGCATGTGAACGGAGGTTTCGGTTTGGACTCTGTAAGGGTGAAGTCAGCCGAATACAGTCTGAACCTTCGGATGGGCGACGACTCGATACGTATTGATGACAGTCGGTTGCTGTTGAACAAGTTGAAGATTTATTCGCTCAACAACAATCCCCTGCTGGTGGACGGTAAGGTTGACTTCAGCCGTTTCGATGACATACGTTTCGACACGCATGTTACGGCACGCAATTACGAGTTGATCAATGCTCCCCGCACGCAGCAGGCATCGGCTTATGGTAAGGTGTATGTGGATGTGGACACCCGCATGCAGGGTACACCGGACAATGTCTCCATCCGCGGACAACTGAACGTGTTGGGCAACACCGATGTCACCTATGTGCTTAAAGATTCGCCTCTCACGGTGGAGGACAGACTGAGCGATCTGGTGACTTTTGTTGATTTTGCCGACACCACAGGGACGGCCGCAGGGAAAAAGGCCGCTCCGCTCAATTTGGACATGGAAGTACGGCTCAGCATCGATCAGGCGGCCCAGGTGTATTGCATACTCAGTGCCGACCAGTCCAACTACGTGGAGATAGAGGGCGGCGGCACGCTCATCATGAGCTACTCGCCCGAGGGGGACCTGCAGTTGAGCGGGCGTTACACAGTGTTGAGCGGCGAGATGAAATATTCGTTGCCGGTGATTCCTCTCAAGACCTTCACACTGAAGAGCGGAAGCTACATCGAATTCACCGGAGATCCGGCCAATCCTACGCTAAATCTTTCGGCATCGGAGCGGGTGCGAGCCACTGTCACCGAGAACGACGTGCCTCGCACGGTGGGATTCGATGTGGGATTGTCCATCACGCAGAACCTGGAGAACATGGGGCTGGAGTTTACACTTGACGCTCCCGAGGACATGACCGTGCGCAACGAACTGTCGGCCATGTCATCCGAACAGCGTGGACGGTTGGCCGTGACGATGCTGGCCACCGGCATGTATCTCAATGAGAACAACGGTGGCGGCACGGGGGGATTCTCCACCCAGAATGCACTCAACTCATTGTTGCAAAGCGAAATCAACAGCATTGCCGGAAAGGCGCTCCGCACCATTGACCTCTCGGTGGGCATGGAGAGCGGGACATCGGCAGACGGCAGTGAGCAGACCGACTACTCATTCCGCTTCGCCAAGCGGTTTTGGGGGAATCGTATCAGCCTGATTGTGGGCGGAAAGGTGTCCACCGGTGACGAGGTGGAAAACACCGGTCAGACGCTTATTGACAACGTTTCGCTCGAATACCGTCTTGACAAAAGCGCCACGCGCTACGTAAAGATCTTTTATGATAAGAACCACGAGTCGGTGCTGGAGGGAGAACTCATCGAGATGGGAGCCGGTCTGGTGCTCCGGCGCAAGATGGACAAGCTGGGCGAGCTTTTCATTTTCCGCAAGAAGGATGCGGACAATCAGGCAGTGACGGATGAAAAACAATAACAACAAGCAACAAGACACATGAAACGTACATTACTTGCGGCCATTGCGATCGGTCTGTTGTCGGGATCCTGTTCCACCACAGCAAACCTGCCCGAGGAAGAAACCCTCTACACGGGAATCAAGAGTATCACCTACGGGCACAAGATAAACCGGAAGGAAAATAAGAAAAAAGGGGAGGAGGGTGTGATCACCTCCATCGCTGATGCTTACAGAGCTGTGGACGAACTTCTCACCGGACACGGTGCGGCCGCCATGCAGGGGCTGACGGAAAAGCAGGAGGCAGGTAGTCTGACCAAGGAGCAGCGCGACTCGGTGAAAGCCGAGGCGGAACTGATCAAGGAGGCCTACGGCACGATGACCGATGAAGTGGATGCCGCGTTGGCCTACAAGCCCAACAATGCGCTTTTCGGCAGCTCGTCCATGCGCATCCCGTTTCCTGTGGGGCTATGGACCTACAACAGCTTCGTCAATTCCAAAAATAAATTCGGCAAATGGATATTCAACACTTTCGCCTCCACACCGGTCACCATCAGTATGGTCAATCCCAAGACGCGTGCCCTCGTGGCGCAGAACACCCTGCGCAACTACGGTTTCTTCCGTGGCACGGTGTCCTACGAGATATTACCTCAGAAGAAGGCCCGTCAGGCCAAGGTGTCCTATACCGTGATGCCCAACGCTCTCTTCCGGCTGGACTCCATCGCCTATATGGCCTTTCCCGACTATGCCGATTCGTTGGTGCGGCGCTCCATGCCGCAGTCTCTGCTCCACAGGGGGGATGCTTTCAATGTGGTCAACCTCGACGGTGAGCGCACCCGCCTGAGCACACTCTTCCGCAACAACGGTTTCTACTACTTCCGTCCCGAATACATCACCTATAGGGCCGACACCGTGCAGACTCCCCAGCGTGTGCAGTTGCAGGTGATTCCTGCGCCCGGTGTGCCGTCCAATGTGCGCAACCGCTATTTCTTCGGGCGCACCACGATAGAATTGCGCGACAGCAAGGGAGGCGCACCCACGGATACCGTGGTGCTGCGCGACTACACCTTTATATATAAAGGGAAAAACCATCGGTCTCCGTTGCGTTTCGGTACATTGCGCGGCAATCTCTTCTATAAGAAGGGCGACCTTTATCGTCAGCGTCTCCACGAACTGATGGTGGAGCGGCTCAATGGGATGGGCATGTTCAGTCAGGCCAATATTAAGTATGTGCCGCGCGACACAACACCGGACAACACAACGCTTGATGTGCTGGTGTCCGCCACTCTTGACAAACCCTACGACGGTGAGTTTGAGACCAAGATAACCTCCAAAAGCAACGGTCAGGTGGGGCCCGGATTGTCCTTCGGATTGTCCAAACGCAATGCATTCCGTGGAGCCGAACGCTTAAAATTCGAAGTGCACGGTTCCTACGAATGGCAGACCGGAGCTACTGTGGAAGGACGTGGATCGGCCATCAATTCCTACGAATACGGCGCATCGCTCTCGCTCGATTATCCGCGGTTGCTGTTGCCCGGAGCTAAAAGGGTGTCAATGCGCTCGCGCAGCACCACATCCTTCATGCTTGATGCCAACTGGCTCAACCGGGCCGGTTATTTCAACATGGTGTCGCTGGGTGCCCGTGTGGCCTACACCTATCAGGCCCGTCCCACCGTCAAGCACGAATTCGTGCCTTTCCGTCTTGATTACGACGAACTGCTCCACACTACGGCCGACTTCGATTCCATCATGCGCTTCAACCAGGCTCTGTATGTCAGCATGCGCGACCAGTTCGTGCCCTCCATGCGCTACACATTCACCTATTCCAGCCGGCGCAGGGCACGCAATCCCCGTTCGTTCATGCTGGAGGTGAAGGAGGCCGGCAACATCACTTCCGGCATTTTTGCCGCTTGTGGGAAACCCTTCGGTGAACGGGACAAGCATATTCTTGGTGTCCCTTTTGCCCAGTTTGTCAAGGTCACGGCCGAATTTCGCGAGAGCTTCCGTCTCACACCCCGACAGTCCATTGCCGCCCGCATCGGAGGAGGTGTGGTCTACAGCTATGGAAACTCCACTTCGGCGCCCTACAACGATCTCTTTTCGGTGGGAGGAGCCAACAGTATACGTGCCTTTACCCTGCGGGGTGTAGGTCCCGGCAGCTATCATCCCGGCACATCCGCTTATTCTTATATCGACCAGATGGGAGACATCAAGCTGGAGGCTAACGTAGAGTACCGTTTCCCGGTGATTTCCTCGCTCTATGGAGCCGTGTTTCTCGATGCAGGAAACGTGTGGCTCATGAAGTCCGACAAGGCTCGTCCGGGCGGAGAACTGCGCTTGTCGTCTTTCGCCCGCGACCTGGCCCTGGGTACGGGCATAGGCCTGCGCTACGATCTCGACTTTCTCGTGCTGCGCTTCGATGTGGGTGTGGGGCTGCATGCTCCGTTCGACACGGGGCGGAGCGGCTACTACAATATGCCTAAATTTGGGGACAGTCTCGGATTTCATCTGGCTGTGGGATACCCGTTCTGATGAGTGGCTGTCAAAAAAAAGAAGACGATTCCTGCATGGTTTCAAATTATATTTTGTAGATTTGCATCTACTTACTTTAAACTTTTAAAATAAACATAAGAATGAAACCTACATTATTCCTTTTGGCTGCAGGTATGGGAAGCCGTTACGGTGGTCTGAAGCAGCTGGACAGCCTCGGCCCGAACGGTGAAACCATCATGGACTATTCGATCTACGATGCTATCCAGGCCGGATTCGGTAAATTGGTGTTTGTTATCCGCAAGGATTTTGAACAGGATTTCCGCGACAAGATTATAAGCAAGTACGAGGGTCACATTCCCTGCGAACTTGTGTTTCAGGCGTTGGACGATCTGCCCGAAGGCTTCAAATGCCCCGAAGGCCGTGTGAAGCCGTGGGGTACAAACCATGCCGTACTCATGGGTAAGGATGCCATCAAGGAACCTTTCTGCGTGATCAACTGCGATGACTTCTACAACCGTGATGCTTTCATGGCCATCGGCAAGTTCCTGAACGAACTGCCGGAAGGAGCGAAGAACGACTACGCCATGGTGGGATTCCGCATTGGCAACACATTGTCGGAGAACGGGTCTGTGGCGCGTGGCGTGTGTGGCAAGGACGACAACGGCAATCTGACAGACGTTGTGGAGCGTACGGAAATCATGCGTGTGGACGGTGAGATCTGCTACAAGGACGAGAAAGGCGAATGGGTGCCCGTGGGTGGCGACAATGTGCCCGTTTCGATGAACATGTGGGGCTTCACTCCCGACTACTTTGAATATAGCCAGGAATTCTTCAAGGAATTCCTCAGCGATCCGAAAAATATGGAAAACCTCAAGGCTGAGTTCTTCATCCCGTTGATGGTAGACAAACTCATCAACGATGGAACGGCTACAGTGAAGGTGCTCGACACCACCAGCAAGTGGTTTGGTGTGACTTATGCCGCCGACCGCGACTCTGTGGTTGCCAAGATTCAGTCGCTCGTTGACGAGGGCGTTTATCCGGCAAAGCTGTTCTGATTGGAATAGCTGAAAATCTTATGTGATATACGGAGAGAGTGTGTGGCCCATGTGTGGGACACACACACTCTCTCTTTCATTTGCGGGTGCATCGATACTGTAAAGCAAGCAGAGTGCCTTTATATGTGCTCTTCCATGCAGGAAGAGCTAAAATGCCCAACTGGAAAAATAGAACTTTCCAACTGGGAATTTTTATATCTCCAACTGGAAACCTTGTTTTTTTTAATCAGTCTCGTTTTGTAATGAAACTGGAGATAACAAGGCTCCGCGTGCGGGAGTTCCCTATCCTATTTAAGTACGGTGACGAAAGACTGCGCATTTCGTAGACCTGTGAGGAAGGAATCCCCGTTTGCTTCAGAACGGGAAACGGTGGTTAAAAAACATTGATGTGGCGTAAACGATATTAAGCCGCAGGACATCCGGAATGAAATGTGAAAAAGTGTCGTCACTCCGCATCTTTGTAATACTCTTGTTTTCAGTTTGTGTGCGGCATGTAAATATGTATTTTAACGCTTGGTTTCATAAAATTAAATGTTAAGGAATCCAAGCGTGCGTTTGCAACCAATATTCTATTTATTGTAGTTTTGCAGCGTCCGAACAGCGTGTGAACTATCCTGAACGGAGACAGTCGGGCATGCAGGAATCGGATGGCCATTCCGGTCCGGAACGGATGGCACGATTGATTAACCACTTAAACTTTTTAACAACGATGAAACATTTTACTCAATGGAGATTGCTGGCTTGTGTGCTACTCACACTCCCGTTTGTCGCTGTGGACGTGCGGGCACAATTGTCAACCCTGGTGCAGGGAAAAGTTTATCAGTTTATCAACCGGGCCAACGGATTGGCTATGGGGACGACATCCCTGACGGAAGTGAAGGGGCTGGCGGCCGATGCATCGGAGTATGCACAATTGTGGCAGGTGACGTCGGTGACAGACGGTAAATATACGATGCGGAATCTGGGTAATGGAAACTATTTGAAGGGAAACGGCACATCGGCTGTTTGGACCACAGTGGCATCAACTTCGGAGACCAATGGACTGTATCTGCAGGTTGTGGGTGGAACGTACAACACATTGAGTCTGACAAACAACACGAGCGGTTACGACAACGCCCACTATGCCGCCTCGCAAAGCGGAAAGATCGTTGGATGGGAAACGTCCGCCCATGCCACGCAATGGACCATCAATCAAGTGAACTTGACTGAGGAGGAACTGAATGCGAACTGGGAGGAACTGTCGGAGTTGAATGTGACGGAGGCCATGCGTGTCGCATGGCAGACGGCCCTGGGCAACCTGTTTGCCGATAAGGCCTGTACCGTGTTGAAAAAGAGCTTCGCCAACGAAGCCGTACTGACAGCCGACACGGACTACAAAGCATTGCCCTCCACCTTGCAGCAGATGGTGCGCAAAGTGTGGGGAGGCGACTGGACGGAAGCCAACTACGACAGTTCCAAGAAAGGTTGGGACTCCGACTATGCCCGTAAGTTCCGTGTGCAATTGTATGAGCCGTACAGCGAACCGGAGGCCGCTGCAAAAGCTCTCGGGCTGAAGGCACACACAAATCTCAACAATCCCACAGGACTGTTTGCCAACAACCGCTCGGTGCTTTATATCATGGTGGAAGGTCCCCTGAAGGGCGGTTCGTCACTTTATTTGGCCGCTTATAGCGGACACGGCAAGCTTAGTGGCTATGGCACAGGAATCGCCTTGCGCGAGGGACTGAACGTGGTGCCTTATCTGACGGACGACAACAATCTGTGCATCAACTATGTGGTGCATACCTTTGATACCAGCAAGGGCAAGGGGAACAAGGCCAAGGCGCGTAGGTTGTCGGAGCATGGCAATGTGAAGATTCATATTGAGGGAGGATACATCAACGGCTACTGGAATCGCATGGGAGACGATCTGTACACGCCCGACACCAATGCTGACTGGGACTATTACGAAGAGCGTGCCACACGGACAGACCTGACCGTGCTGGGCAAGTACATGACCTTGCAGTTCCCCTTGCGTGATGCGGATGCCGGAGGACAGAAAGGCCTTGCCTCCTTCTTCAACGAACAGGTAAATGTGGAGGCTACCATTGCCGAATGGGACAATATCATGCTGTGGGAGAGACTGCTGCTTGGTATCATGAGCGAGGCGGACGTCGATGAGGCCAACGGCAAGTGGAAGTCTTATTATCCCGCTCCTCACTCCATCTACACGTATACGGGCAACGACACCGACGGCTACGGCAGCGACTACAGCGATTACTACCGGGTGCATGGTCTGGCCTACGGAGTGAACAGCGGCCACATGTATGCCGGATGGGATCACACGGGATACAACTTCACCACCATGGGCGGTATCATCCGCGATCTGACCACTTCCGGCGGTTCCCATTGGGGACCCGCCCACGAGATCGGCCATCAGCATCAGGGAGTGTTCACCATGCGCGGTGAGACGGAAGTTACCAACAATCTGTTCTCCAACGTGGTGCTTTGGAATTTCGGGCAAACCACTTCCCGCATGAACGGCACCGGAGGGGCATTGGCTACAGCCCTCGCTGATTTCTACGCCGGAAAGCCTTTCTGCAGCTACAACATCTGGGCACTGACCCACATGTATTACAAACTCTTCCTTTACTACCACGTGCTGGGCGAGAACACGAAGTTCTATCCCCGTTTGTTCGAGATGCTCCGGCAGGATCCGCTCAACGGTATGGGTGCCAAAGTGGACGGCGACGAGGCGATGCTTAAGTTCTACAGATACACGTGTGCGGCAGCCGGCGAGGATCTGACGGAGTTCTTCCGTGCCTACGGTTTCTTGCGTCCGCTGACCAACTATTCGCAGGGCGATTACGGAACCTCGGTCTACAATATGACGCAGGCTCAGGTGGATGCAGCCGTGGCCGAGATCAAGAGCAAGGGATATAAAGAGAATCTGGCTGTGTTGTTTATCAACGACTGCACCGGTGAAGACATCATCGGAAGCAAGGGAGTCACGCTCAACCATTACGACGTGAGCGGAGGCCGAAAACTCATCAATGCGGATTTGGGCAACTACGCAACGTTTGGGAACAATGCCCCGGCGGACTACACGTGTACGATGAACGGCAGCACGATGGTGATGAACGGACAGGGCGGTGTGGGATTCATGATCTGCAATGTTGTCGGAGAGGTAATCGGTTTTTCCGACCGTCTCACCTTCCCGCTCTCATCCGCGGTGGTGGAGTCCATTCTCCAGGGCGATTTTGAGGTGAAGGCCGTGAATGCGGACAACACCCTCGGACATGTGGACTATGACAAGGACGATCTGCGCCGTGCCGTGTTGGCTGTGGCTATGGCGGAGGCCGGGGAGCAGCTTGCGATGAAGAACGACAATCAGCCCGGGTGCTACAAGTCGTCGGCCGTGGCTGTACTGGAGGCTGCGCTCACTCAGGCGCAGGGCGTTTACGACCGGCGTGAAGGTGACAAATACGTGCAGTCCTACAATCTGTTGAAGCAGGAAGTGAAAAATTTGAAGGCAGCCACCGGCACCCGTGTGGAAATGCGTCCGGGCACGTATGTGCTGCGCAACAAGCTCTATCCGTCGGTGGTGATGGCCGTAAATTCCGGCAAGGCCTTGATCGGGGCGGATGCAGCCGACACTGATGACCGGAAATGGACGTTCGAGGCTACCGGCACCAAAGATGTCTATTACATCAGGAATGTGGCCTCGAAGACCTACCTCGGTGCGTTGACCCGCAGTACACAGATATCGGCCGTGGCTACGGACAGTACGGATGCAAGGGTATGTGGCTACAAGGTGACAGACATGGGCGATGGCACATTGGTGGCCGAGTGTCAGGACGACAACGCGCAGGCGCTCCACTGCAACAGCACGAAGAAGATCGTGGGATGGGGCACAAGCGACGGTTCCCGCTGGTTCTTTGTTCCGGTGACAGTCACGGCGGAAAGTGTGCAGACCCGCAGTGCAGCCCGTACATCCCGCATGGGCGAAGTGCTTCAGGAATCGGAGCCGGACGGAGGGAAAGCCGCAGAACAGATTTACGATCTGCAGGGACGGCGTCTGGAACAGATCACTCGCCCGGGACTCTACATCGTGAACGGGCAGAAACGTTATGTGTCCATGCCCTGACTGATGAACAGGTAAGCAGGGCGTCCGTTCCGGATGCCTCTGAAAAAAGAAAAGAGCCTTATCCCATGCTGTATCAGGGCGGGGATAAGGCTCTTCTCTTTTTAGTATTGCCGGGACAGACAACTTGCCCGGGCTGAGGAAATCGTCCTTCCGGGAGTGAGAGGTCAGTAGCGTGCGGCTGTCAGTTCGGCTATCTTCACCACAGTCATCATGGCCTTCTCCATGCTTTGGATGGGCACGAACTCATGGCGTCCGTGGAAGTTCAGACCGCCGGCGAAGATGTTGGGGCAAGGCAGTCCCTTGAACGACAGTTGCGCCCCGTCGGTACCTCCGCGGATGGCCCGCACCTTACACTCCATGCCACACTGGCGGATGGCCTCGGTGGCGATGTCCACGATGTGCATCACCGGCTCCACCTGCTCGCGCATGTTGTAATACTGATCCTTGATTTCGGCCGTCACGATGCCTTCGCCGTAGTGTTTGCAGAATTCCTCGGCCAGTGCCGCGATGCCGGCCTTGCGCTCCTCGAAGCGCTGGCGGTCGTGGTCGCGGATGATGTAGGACAGCGTGGCCTCTTCCACGGTGGCCTTGATGCCCATCAGATGGTAGAAACCTTCGTATCCCTCGGTGGTCTCCGGGGTCTCGTCGGCCGGCATGGCCTGGGCGAAAGCCGTGGCGATGAGTGCGGCGTTGCGCATCTTGCCCTTGGCATAGCCCGGGTGCACGTTCAGTCCTTTCACGGTAATTCTGGCCGATGCGGCGTTGAAGTTTTCAAATTCTATCTCGCCCGTCTCGCTGCCATCCATCGTGTAGGCCCATTCGCAACCGAAGCGCTCCACATCGAACAAGTGGGCACCCATGCCGATTTCCTCGTCGGGATTGAATCCGATGCGTATCTTTCCATGTTCGATCTCGGGATGCTCCTGCAGGTAGACTACGGCCTGCACGATCTCGGCAATGCCGGCCTTGTCGTCCGCGCCGAGCAGCGTGTGTCCGTCCGTCACGATCAGATCCTCGCCCACGTGGTCGAGCAGTTCGGGGAAGAGGGTAGGCGAGGACACGATGCCTTCCTCTGCGCAGAGCACAATGTCGCCGCCATCATATCCATATACAATGCGCGGGCACACGTCTGCACCGCTGCAGTCGGGCGAGGTGTCCATGTGGGCGATAAATCCTATGGTGGGCACAGGCTTGTCCGTGTTGGCCGGCAGGGTGGCAAAGAGATAGCCATGTTCGTCCAGACTGATTTCTTCCAGTCCCAATGACTCCAATTCCTGTTTCAAATAACGGGCAAACACCATCTGCTTGTCCGTGCTGGGGCAGCCCTGCCCCTCCTCGTCAGACTGCGTGTCGAAGCTGACGTATGTAAGAAAACGTTCAGTTAAATTCATGTGTCTTTAGTCTTAATGGTAATATCTGTGGGTGTAAATGTAGCAATAAATCGGATGCTGTGCAAATCGAATCCCCCTTGATTCGGGGGCGGGTTGCACAAATATACTCAGTGCCCGTCGGAAAACCTTTATTTTATTGTGCATATTGTGGTTTTATTTGCTATTTTTGCCCGTCAAACAAACAGAAATAAAACAACTAATCTATGCGAAAACGAATTTTAGTTTTGTCCGGTCTGTGTGCGCTGGGCAGTTGGACTCTGCCTGCTGTAGCCCAAACGGACGTGACGGAGACCTACGTGAACAACTCTTCTTTCGAGGCCGATGCCGCAGCCTGCGTGCAGGATGCCTCGTCGGTGGTGAACAACGGCAGCGACGGACTGCGCGGGTGGAACGTCAGTCCGCAGGGCTGGACGGTGACGTCGCCCGGTGTGTCCCTGCTTATTGATGCCGACTGCTTCACCGACAACAACTTCGGAAAGACCGCCGCTGCCCACGGGCGCATGGCCTACTACCAGCGCTACGGATGGGGCTCGGCCTCGTCCGTGATGAGCCAGACGCTCAACGGCGAACTGCCGGCCGGTGAATACGTGCTCACGTTTCGTGCCAAGGGATTTGCCGCCAACGGTGCCGTCACCTCGGCCTTCGTGAAGGTGACTGATGCGCAGGGGACTGTGCTGGGCAGCACTTCCTTCACCTGTGCGGCCGGAGCGGCCGACTGTATGGCCGGTTCGGAGTGGGGCACCTACACCGTCAAGTTCAGTGTGGCCGAGTCGCAGACGGTAGGCCTCACCTCGGAGATGACCTGGGGCAATGGCGGCAGCTGCATTGCCTACGACGACTTCCGCCTGACGCAATACCCCGTCGGTTACGTGATGCCCGACATCAGCGGTGGCCGCGAGGACGAGGTGGAATCGCCCACCGAAGGCGTCATCAACCATCAGTTTGTGAGCGAGGCGGACATGAAGCAGGATCTGCTGCAGATGCTGGCCAACTCCACCCGCTATGCCGCCAACATCTGGTACAACTGCGCTTCGCCCAATAGCAAGAACGAGGCCTGCGGATTCTTCAAGGCCAACAGTGCCGGTAACAGCAACGAGGACGGTGTGCGCACCAATGCCGACTTCTCCATGATATGCGCCTTCCTCTATAAGTATGCGCAGGGCAGCGTCACCCTTCCCGAGGGCATCACCTGGGCCGATGTGAAGGACATGGCTGTCAAGGCGCTCGTGTTCGGCTACTCCACCCACAAGGCCAACAAGTTCAAGATTACGTCCAACAACGCCTATTGGGGCTCCGTCAGCTCGTCCGACTACGTGTGGGAGAGCTCCCTGTGGGCCATGTCGTTGGCCTATTCGTCCTACTTCCTCAGCGACGAACTCAGCGACGAGCAGAAGGGCTACATCTACAATATGATAAAAGCCGAGTGTAACTACGAACTGGAGCGCAGCGTGCCCACCGGTTATGCCGGCGATACCAAGGCCGAGGAGAACGGATGGGAAGCCGACATTCTGGCCTGTGCCCTCGGACTCTATCCCGACGATGCGCTGGCTCCCCGATGGTTCGACCGCCTGCGCGAGTTTGCCGTCAACAGCTATTCCCAGGCCGACGATGCCACCGATGACACCGTGATTGACGAACACTACGACGGCAAGACCGTGAAAGACCTTTACAAGGGCAAGAACCTCTACGACGACTACACGCTGCAGAACCACAACTATTTCCACACGTCCTACCAGAACGTGGTGATGCAGGAACTGGGCGAGGCACAGCTGGCGCTCATGCTCTTCCAGGGCGAGAAAACCAAGTGGACCACACGGGCGCTGATGCACGGCAACCGCGAGGTGATGGACGAGGTGCTCTGCTGGCTGGCGCTGGCCGACGGCGAACTGGCCATGCCCAACGGCAACGACTGGAGCATGTTTCTCTACGACCAGATTACCTCCTATGCCACGGCAGCCTGCTTCCTGCGCGACCCCAACGCCCTCATGCTCGAGAACATGGCCTATAAATACATCAAGGCCCGTCAGACCACCACGCCCGACGGCAGCTGGTTGCTCAACAGCGACATCGGCCCGCGCCGCATGGGCGTGGAGGGGCACCGCGTGATGATGACCTGGCTCATGCACGAGGCTGCCTCCACGGCCGACCTACAACCCACCGCATGGGACGACTTCAGCCACCGCTACGAGGCCGCACGCCTGTTCACCTCGCAGAACATCGTGCGTTCCAACACCAGGGATCGCTTCACGGTGTTCTCCTGGAGCACCGGACTGGGCAGCTACACCGGTTATCTGGCCGCCAATAACCCGGACCGCAACAAAATCATCGCCCCCTACAAGGCCAACAACACCGGCAACATCCTCGGATGGTACACCGTGAGCGGAAAGGGCACCAACGCCACGCCCGAGGTGAGCGGCGTGTACAACCTGCGCGGAAACAGCTACACGATGAACGGCTCGCTGCTCACCAACGACAAGACCCTGCGCAACAGTTTCGCCCTCTATGCCACGCCCGGCAACGCCTTCATCTATGTGGACCGCGTCAGCGGATGCGCATCGGGCACCATCACCCGCCAGCAGGGCGGACTGATGGCCATCAGCACAGACCCATTCACCAAGGAACAGCGCACCTTATATTATAAGAACGGACGCAAGCAGACCAACGGCACCGACTTCACCGAGATGGAGACGCCGTGGGTGAACATCGACAACTCCGTGGGCATCGTGGTGCCCGCATCCGGCAACCGCATGGCCTTCGGCGACCGCGGTCTGAGCAACTCCATTTATATGGCCAAGATTTATTCGTCCTACTCCGCACAGAGCCGTGCCTTCCGGAAGGACGAGGTGGTGGACCGCCGCCATATCATCTACTACAGCAACGTGGACTCACTGGCCACCGCCACGCTCAGTGCCTTGGCCATGCCGCTGTCCGACCGCGTGGCCGAGGGTTGGAACGGTGTCATCGCCGCCGACCCCGACAGTGCGCGCTATCTCTTGCTGGCCCGCTTTGCGGGTGAGTCGGCCTGCACGCTCAAGGGCATTGCCCTGCCGGACGGAGCGCCGGTGTTCAGCGTGCCCACGCAAATCACCTCCAAGGGTGCTGAGGCCACGTTCGACTGCGACATGAACCACAGCGTGGGCGATGTGCTGCGTGTCTTCGTCCGTGCCGAGGGTCTCACGGCCTGGCAGGCCGAGGAGGACTCCTGCAGCGCCTATCTCCACAACGCCGCCGATGCGCAGCGCACGGCTCAGGTGGTCATCTGGGCCGACGGCCGGAAGCATATGGCCGAGGTGGTTGTGGAGGCCGGAACCACCCTGCGCGTCGGTCCGGCCGACGACGGCACACTCCAGACGAAGCCCGTGGAACCGGCCGGCAACGAGGATGAGTATGTAGACATCACGGCACGTTATCTGGCCAACACGGGGTTCGAGGAAGATGAGACCTACGGCACGGAGAGCAGCGTCACCCTGGGGGGCATCACCTACAACCCCTGCTATGTGAACAACGTGGAGCCGGTGGACAGCCGCTGGAAGCAGATTCTGCCTGTCGTGGGCTGGCAGCCGGAGAGCACGTTGGCCGGAGCCTCCAACAACTACAACTATGCTGTGCGTTATTCCATGCCCTACAGCGACACCCGCTACTGCGTGTCGCCCTCCAGCGTGGGCAACTCCGCCTCCATCATGTCGGCTCCCGCGCGCTATGCTGATTGTGGCGAGCGCTGCCTTTCGTTGCTCAACTCGTGGAACGAGGGCGTCAACCGTGTGTCCCAGCTGTGTTCCCTGCCCGAGGGCGACTACAAGCTCACCTTTCTGATGAACTACGTATGCCCCAACGAGATGCGTAAGCAGGCCGGTTGCATCTCCACCACCGGCAACGAGTGCTACTCCCTCTGCGGCGTGGCTTATGCCGGTAATGCCCGCTATGTCTATCCTTCGGTGGCACAGAGTTGGGAACAGATGGAGATCCCCTTCACGCTGGACGCTACGACGGACGTGACGGTGAGCCTGGGATTACGGTCTACCGCCCAGGTGGGTGCGGCCAACAATGCCCGCGTTTATCTTGACAATGTGCGTCTGTGGCGCAAGGGCGGCGAGCCGGCCAACGGTATAGCTTCCATCGGCGGCACGGCCGATGGAGAATGCGTTGATGTGTGCACGCTGTCCGGCATCACCTTGCGCCGCCGTGTGCCGGCTGCCACAGCCACTTCCGGGCTGCCCCGTGGCATCTATGTGGTGGGTCATCGCAAGGTGGCCGTAGACTGATGCTGCGCTGGTTCGTCCTTCCGGATGAGAAGTCGGAAGGGGGATAGAAACGAAGGAGGCTGTCTAACAAGTGAACTGCACCCCAAAAGTCAGACACAAAACTTCTGGGGTGCAGTTCACTTGTTAGACAGCCTCGTCTGGGTTCTGTAGGGGCCACCTACCTCGATGGCGGGGTAGTCGTGTGCAGCCTGTCCGTGCATGCCTGCAGGCATCCGCAGAACCGCTCTTCGAAGCGTTGCAGCGTAAATTCCTGACAGTAGCGCGCCTGCCCTTCTTGCCCCATGGCGTGGCAACGGTCCATGTCCAGCATCAGCTCCTCCAGGGCAGCGGCAAGTTGGCGGGGATTTTGTTTTTCAACAAGAATACCGGTTTTTCCGTTGTCTACGATAGATGATATTCCTCCTTCGTTGGTGCTTACACAGGCAATGCCGTGGGACATGGCTTCCAGCAAAACCAAGGGGAAACATTCGTTGGGATAGTAGGTCGGGAAAACGAAGATGTCCGCCCGGTTGAAAAACTCCTCCTTCTCCTGTCCGTACTTTGCGCCGTGCGCCTGTACACACCCGGTCAGTCCTTTTTCCCGCAGACGCATGTTGAAGTCCTCCGGCGTGATGTCCTTCCAACCGCCCACGAAGTCGCAGACGAAGCGCAGCCCTTTTTCTTTCAGTAGGGCAAGCGCCTCCACCAGTTCCCACACGCCTTTGGTGGTGAGCATGTTGCTGAGAAACAACAGGCGGGGCGTGTCATCATCCCTGTCCTTGGCCGCACACATGCCGGAGGATACATCGGGGATGCCGTTGCCGCAAATCAAAACATTCTCCCTACTGACGTATTTCTTCACATCCTTATACAACGCCTCGGCAAGCAACATCACTTTCACGTCCTTGAAAAAACTTCTGTAAAGGAAATCATCAAGCCGCCTGTCCTGCCGTGTGCTCACTCCTTTGTTATGATAATGCAGCACCACACGGCAGCCCATGCTCTTCAACATCTGCACAACGATAAAGTCCTTGTAGAAAGCACCGCCGCAGGCGTTCGGAGTGACATACACCAATTGCGGTCTCAGCCGTTTCACTTCGCGGCGTATCTGCTTCAGCAAAGAAATAAACACCTTCAATTTCCTGATGCCCACCTTACCGATGTCCGTCAGGTCCTTTGCCGTGGTCAGATTGATATAATGACAATCGAACGTCTCGTTCACAATCTTCGAGTCGTGAATGTATTTTCCCACCATCGATGCGCCGTGAACGGGTGGGGGAAGATGAAGGATAAAAAGAATGGTAGTCATTTTTTTGAAAACCGTTTGTATATTCTTGTTATTTCTACATTACTTTAATGTAGAGGTCTTGAATAAGTTCTTGATTCTGTGCGCGACATCTTTGCTGAACATCTCTGCCCCTTGGGCGTTCAGATGGTCTGATGTCTGGAAAAGTTTGCCGTTCTCATACTTCTGACTGTTAAGAAATGAGATATATTCAATTCCGTTTGCCTTGCACAACGAGTCTGTGATGACCAATGTTCGTGTCTGTTTGCAATGTGCGAACATAGGCGAAGTCACCATTATCAGTTGTATCTCTTTTTGTCGGCACACATCAATGATATGTTCCATTTCCTGCTGTTTGCGTGCGTCAATGGGATTTTCATCTCCATACGTACCTATCGGTTCTGTCAACTCTCCCGTAAGCGGCTGAAAACCGTTGGAACCGAATTCACCTCCGTCCTTCAGGTTCTTTACCATTTTCAATATACGGGAATTGTACGGATATATCCTCGACCAGCATTTGTAGGGCTCCCATGGCGATTTCTTGCAGATAACCTTCTTGAATGACGCATGATGCTGATAAGGCAACAGCCCCGACAGGCGGTCGTAGTCTCCTTCTCCCACTGTCATGTCATACGGAGTAACTTCCAATATGACGGCTTTCGGGGTATATCTGTCCAGTATCAAATCCAATTGTGCGCTTTGATAGACCAGAAAGCAACCGCTTCTTCCCGCATTGTAGCAACTCATGCCCAAGGTGTCTGTAAGTATGTCAGGATTATAATGATTTCTTGCTCTCGATGAACCCAATACAATCATTTCGCAGGTTTGCTCGTCCAAAGCCTTGGTCGTATAGCAAAAATCTTCTCCTTTCTGATTGAAATACATCCATTTCATAATGGCACCTACGCCCCTGTCTACCGCAAACAACAATACACACAATGCGAGTGCTTTTATCACAAATTGTTTGAAACTCATATCCGTCAAAATTTAAAGTAAATAAATTGTCCTCCGTCAAATACACCCATGCACATAATCAGGGTGGCAAGCAGGAGGTAGGATGCAAAGCGCAGAAAAGGATTCTTGTTTTCCAACAGTGGATGACGTCCGTTTCTTTCCTCTATAATGTCCGAACACATCACGATGATAATTCCGACTATGCAATAGAGCAGGGTGGAGGTGTCCGATTTATACAACGTTCCCGTGGGCAGTATCATTTTTCGGATTGCCATGCAGGCATCCGCGAATGTATGTGCCTTGAAGAATGTCCAGGCAACGGTCATCAATATAAAGGTGACGACGATGTTGAATATTTTCAGTACCTCACTGTCGTCTTCTTGCCTGCATACGGTTTTCAACTTTTGTTTCCAAGGCTTCATCAGGTTGCCGGCAACTTGGAACAACCCGTTCAGTCCGCCCCATATCACAAACGTCCAGTTGGCTCCGTGCCACAGTCCCGACACGATGAACGTTATCATGAGGTTCAGTCTGGTGCGCCACTTTCCGCACCGGCTTCCTCCAAGTGGAATGTACAGATAGTCCCTGAACCATGTGGAGAGCGAGATGTGCCACCTGCGCCAGAAGTCCTGCACACTCTGTGCCATATACGGACGCTCGAAGTTCACAGTCAGATTATAGCCCATAGCTCTGGCACATCCCAATGCGATAAACGAATATCCGGCAAAGTCGCAATAAATCTGAATGGTGAAGAACACGGCTGCCACCATCACAGACACCCCTGAATGATGACCGATATTGCCGAACACGGCATCGGTATAGAGAGCCAGCCTGTCTGCCACAACCACCTTCATAAAGTATCCCCATAGCATCCATTTCAATCCCCGTGTGATATTTTCAGGTTTGAAGAATCGTTGTGCTTTGAACTGCGGAAGCAATTGTCCGGCTCTACCTATTGGACCGGCAGCTATCTGAGGGAAGAACGAGACGAACAGGGCATAATATCCCAAATCTTTTTCAACCTCAATCTTCTTTTTATACACATCTATCACATATCCGCAAGCCTGGAATGTATAGAACGATATACCCACCGGAAGCAGCAGATCCCAATGAGGCATCTCCAGCCTGCACCCCATGACCGATAACAGATTCCAAACGGATTCATTGATGAAGTTCAGGTACTTGAAAACGAACAGTCCGGCAAACGAAAATATCAGAATGACAGTTAACAATACCCCCCCCGATTTATTTTCACCGGATTTACTTACTATTTGTCTGGCTCCGTAAAACGTGACGAGCGTAACGAACGCCAGCAACAGGGCGTATGCCGGATGCCAGTTCATGTAGAACAGGTAGCTGATGATTAACAGATACCATCGTTTCCACGCTTGTGGGACGAGGTAATAGAGAAACGTTACTGTCGGGAAGAACAGTAAGAACGTAAAACTGTTGTAGAGCATGTATTTGTAAGTGTTTAATTAGAAGTTTGCTGATGGAGTCGTTTTAGTATAGCTTCGGTGAATATTTCACTTGTTCCATCATTGAAAAGTTTGCAGTGGAGTGCATTCTTTTTGTTAAATCAGGAAAAGTTTGCAGTCTACTGCAAACAAATATAGTGGTTAAGGAATATTTCAGTGGTTTAGCAGATAGGCCAAACGTTTGTCATTCCTGATATCTTCTGATGTTATTCCACTACCGCATAAACTACGCAGGTATAAAATTCTGGAGGAATACCGTATGGTGTCCATCTTTGTGGTATTACTATTTTGTTTGTATTCAGCAAAAAAAGGAATAATTTTATAAACCTTTCCTGTGATACTCCCTGTATTTCAGAAATTTTGCCAGCATCCACCATGTGACGGATGTGTATTTAGCCACGTTCATCAGCCGCCCGATGGGGTCTTTGAGGAAGTACTTGCCGTATCTCAGTGCTTCCCGACGGCTCAGGGAGATGCGGTCGGAGAGGAGTTGGCAATAAGTGAGGTTGCGGGAGATGCGCCCTCGTGCGCGTCTGTAGCCCTCATTCTTCTCTAATTCTGGTTTTATGGCGATAATACGCTTCTCCCATTCTGCGATGCTCGGAGCATTACGCCACCTGATTTCCATCTTTTTCAACCAGCCATTTCCTTTTATCAAATCAGTTCCGTCGCTGGTGAAGAGGATTTCGGGTATCATACCGAACTTACCCTGTGTAGCCAACAGTGCCCAATACTCCAGATCCTCGGTTATGCGAAGTTCTGTTCGTTGTCCTCCGGTCTTACGGGCGCATTCGCTGCGTATCACGATGCTGCCTGTGCACACGTGCATCCATTGTGCCCAAAAAGAGAAAAAGTCGTCCAGCACCACCGGTTCATTGTATTTGTCCAGACAGACCGGTGCCGTATGATTGCCCGACACCGTCAGGTGTCTTTGCCCTACGGATACGGCAATACACTCTTTATGCTCCTCCAAAAATGAGATGGTTTTTTCAAAGAATGTATCTTCCCAATAATCGTCGGCATCGATGTAGCAGATGTATCTTCCGCTGGCCTCGGCCAGTCCTTTGTTTCTGGCTTTGGCCGGACCGGCATTCTGCTGTTTGAACAGCCGGATATTCGGTTCCTTTCTTGCCTCAATCAGTTCCACGGAACTGTCTGTGCTCCCGTCGTCCACGCAAATCACCTCGTATGTGTATTGTGTGGTCTGGCTGAAGATAGAATTGAGGCATCTGTCTATCAATGCGGCTGCATTGTAGACAGGAATTATGATAGATAAGTCCATGATAAGTATATTAAAATCATTGATTTTACACATTTTTAGTCGGAAAAACGTGAGAAAAATCACATTTTCAGGCGGAAAGATGTTGCTCTGTCAAAAAAGTATTTGATGGTAGCAGCATTCTTGGAATATTTAAATGAAAAACAGCTATTTAGATAGCCCTCTGATTAATAAAGTCAGTAAGCAACTGAAAATTGCACTTAAAATGCAAAAATCAGTTGCTATATGTTGTTTTTTTATTTTATCTGATTTGTTCTAAATGTTCTTCTATCACGCAGAGAACACACGCTCACTCCATCACCCACCTTTCGATGTTTCGTGTTTCGGACGAGAAGTTCACCCCGATGCGTACCACCTGTGTGCCGTCCGTGTCGAAGGGCAGGGCGTAGTCCTTCTGCTGTATCTGCTGCAG
>JAMPGY010000009.1:66183-85063 GCA_023663705.1 Clostridium sp.
TGGCGAACTTGATGTGCTGGTCGCACGATTTCAGCGCTCCGTAGAAGGCTTTCAGTGTGTCGCGGTAGGCGTTCTGCAGGTCGGGTTTGCCTATGGCCTGCAGCATGGGCTTGTCGTATTCGTCCACCAGAATCACCGTGCGCTGTCCCGTCCGTGCGTGCGCCTGTTCGATGACGTAGGTGAAGCGCTCCTCCAGCACGCGGTCGCGCTTCTCGTCTCCATACAGCGCCTCCCACTTCTCCAGAAACTCGTTCAGGATGCCTTGCAGCGCCTCCGGACAGTTGTAGTTGCGCGTGTTCAGGTCGAGGTGCAGCACGGGGTGCACTTCCCACTTCTGTTCCAGCCTCTCCACGGCCAGTCCCTCAAACAGTTCCCGCTTCCCCTCGAAGTAGGCATGTATGGTGGACAGCAGCAGGCTCTTGCCGAAGCGGCGCGGGCGCGACAGAAAGTAATAGCTGCCCGTGGTGACGAGCCGGTGCATCAGCGCCGTCTTGTCTACATAGAGATACCCTTCGCGGCGCATCTTCTCGAAGTTCTGTACACCTATCGGTAGATTCTGTAGTGTCATAACTGTATTTTTATCTTATGCAAAGATAATGCAAATCGAGAGCAGAGTCATCAAGCTTGCTTGAGTGTTATGCCGAGATGCAGCTTATCTTATGCAAAGATATTCATTTTATGCGAATTACGGAAGGTAAAAATCAATATTTTAAGACATTAAGATATTAATACAGCATCTTTGCACAGCTATTTCTGTATCTTGCCACCGATTCTTAGCCGTTATTCCTGCTTGTCACACTCCTAAGTCCTTCAGATATTGAACAGACGTAGCAAGGTTCTTTTTGCGTATCATCTCAACCTTTTCCCAATCGAAACTTTTGGTCATGACAGTGCCGAAGTGCGTTTTTTCCGTTACAATACAATCCTGAAGCCCGAACATAGTAAGCAGACTTTCCATACGGCTGTTTACTTTGTGACGATGCCGGTTGAATACAAACACCGGTTTGTGATACATGATGGAGAATGCCGTACCGTGAAAACTGTTACTTATAAATGCCTCGCATCCGGAAATCATTTTCACGAACTCCTTGGGACCGGCATTCTTGAAATTCTTATGAGCATATTTCAGCGGATATTTGTCCGTAATGGCATAAATCTTCAGATTGTGCGCCTCAGCATACTCCTGTGCGAACCTCTTAAGTATTTCATTCCCTTCAAAGTCATATATCAATACATACTTTTCGGAAGCATCGTATATGGATTTATCCGTCTCTGCAGCCAGTCTGTTCCATTCCGATAAGGATAAAAGGAATACAGGGTCAAGTACCCAAGTGCTCTCTATTTCCATTGATGCAAGCAACTCTCTGCCCTGATATTCCCTGACAGCCACTCCCTCAAACTTTGCCAATGACGCTGCGATGCGTTTCTTGTTGTTCTCATCAATGTCCAGATAAGAAAAGCTTGCGGCATAAGATGCTTTCTTCCCGCTTTTCACGAATTCCAGATAGAAGGCTGGGTCGCGTCCCGCGTCATAAAGCACGTTCCACACCTGGTCGCTACCCACAATATACAAGTCGGCAACCGGAGGATTCGCGCAAAGTTCCTCATACGAGCGATAGTTCGCAACAGTCGTATTGAGTGTCTTGAAATTAAATTCGTCAAAAACCTTTTTCCGTTTGAGGGTTGTCATTCGTTGCGCAAATTTTGCCACCCGATATATCCAGCGGGTAACGCAATATCGGGATGCCTTTGATTCCGGATTCACCCACATATAGTCATACATCCGTGTCTGATAATGGGGCAGGTATTTTATCAGTTCCGTGTCATGTCCTTGGTTCTGCAGGTAATTCAATAGGGCGTAAGCCTGCAAGGAGGCTCCATAGTTATAGTCCGCCCAGGTGGTGATGGTTTTTATTTTCATTTGAAGATGTTTTTTAATACAACGTCTGGCATGGCGGCAATGGCTGCGAACCGGAAGCCTGTCAGTGGACCTAACACATTGTAGACATGATGTCTCCATGTTGATGGCATCGGGTGGCGCAACGGATTATTGCCGGCTACGGCTTCTGCCAAAGGGCGTTCTATCATTTCGATTTCATTTTTAACCATATTCAACAGATGCTTACCTTTATCAGAGTTTACTAAAACCAACGAAATGCCTTTGTTCATGGTGGTATTGACGCTTGTCATGTCCAGTCCCCAAAAGTCGCCTAATGTCATGTCGCTGATGCGTTCTTTCCTTGCAAATTTACAGCTGTAACAACACTCGCGGTTGAATAATGCTTTGAAGAAGCCTTTTATATAAAGATCATGTGCCAACGGACGACTCCATACTGTTTGACCTGCCTTTTTGAACGAAATCTTGTATTCTCCGTTGTTTCTAAACTCCACATTATCAAAATCCATCTGCAAGGCTTTTTGGGGGATGGATGCTTTCAATGTTTCCACCCTTGGTGTGCCATGACAAATAATGTCTATAGTACAGACGGCATCACCGAAGCGGCTCTTTACGCCTGCCACCTGACAGGGAGTACCGATAAACAGCACGTGCTTTCCTGCATTTATATCTTTACTGATTAGCTCCGATACGCCTTTTATTGAACTATGCACATACTTCGAACCTCTGAGCCTTGCCAAGTCGCTTAACGTCGTGCATCGGATGTGCTTAAAGTTGAATGGTTTTACGAAGGCGGCACCATACACGATTCCTCCGTCCCGTATCCACGCCTCAGATACGACAGCTGCCATACCGCCTGATGAACTCAGTGCACGTGCAGTATCGTCTTTTCGCCATACGGCCCATGTCTCCATGGTTACTTTGTATTCCAAACTCATTTCTGTGTCAATCCTTTCATTATACCCTCAAACTCCCGTCTTGCGGAGTTTTCCGTATTAAATTCCTTTTCCAGCTCGATTGAGTTTTTGCCTAACAGTTCCAAGTCTGCATGGTGAAAATAATCAAGAGCTTCAAGGATGCTCTCTTGCTTGAACGGGTCGAATGTAATTCCGTTCACATCTTTCTTTACCAGTTCCGGATGGCAGCCATTGTATATGGATGTGGAAACCGGCAGACCGCAACTCATGGCTTCGGGTATCACCAGACTCCAGTTGTCCGTTAAAGTTGGCAGAATGAACACATCTGCTATGGAATAATATTTATGTACTTCTGTATAGTCTATTCTGCCTTCTAAATGTATGGATGGCTCATTCTTATATTTGGCTTTCATCTCTTCCGATTTATCGCCATACCCTATCAGAATTATATGATCCTCCGGATGCTTCTTTATATGTTTTTCCCAAGCAGCCAACAGCAGGTCTGCCCCTTTCAACACAGACACCCTGCCGGAGAATAAGTATATGATTCCTTTTTTTGCGGCATGTCCCGTCTGTTTGCTCTTTTTAGAAGTAAAACGTTCTTTGAATTCATTGTATTCTGCTGCTTCCCTGAATTTTGAAACGTCACGTTTTAATCCTTCGCTGTCCGCGCTCATCCCTCCAATATGGATTTTTTCTTCGTTTACTCCGATTGACAGCAGGTATTTTTTCGTCTCGCTACCATTTACCAGATAACCGGTCACAAACTTATCGGTCAGTTTTCGGTGCCATGTTTTCCATCTGTTCGTATTCCTTTCTGTCCATACCGTGCGTTCATATCCGATAAACAAAGGTTTCCTGAAAATAATGGAATAAAGCACAATCAATGGTGTCCACTGATAGAATCCCTCCGTGATCAATACATCCGGCTTTATTTTTCTAATGGCACGTAACAGGCCTCTTGTTACGGGTATTCTTTTTCCTTTCTCACCGTTGTATTTCTGAAAAGACATCTCATGAGTATTGAATAGCTTTTCGTTGTCGAAAGGAATGGCGTTCTTGCCCAAAACTTCCGGAATCTGTTTCAGTAAATGTTCATTGTAGCGTAATTTATAACGTATGGTGGAATACATGACATAGAAATTGCCCTCAAACAGTTCGTTCAGTCTTTTATAGAAAGGCAATCTGTAATCTAAAAAAATAGGGTTGCAATATAATACTTTCATGAATTAACTTATTTCCTGGTTAAAAACAAACTTTTATACTCCATGCCGATTGTCAGCATCACGATAAACATGGCAGGCATCCAGGTGCCGTACACGCGGAACCCGAGTCCGGGATTTCCATACGTGTGGACCAAAATCACGCAGATGCACGCAATCAGCACCTGCCTTTGTTCCTTGGGTATATGATTCCTGTAGGCAAGCCATGCCGTCATCGCCATGAACAGGATAAAAAGAAACAGACCGATATAGCCGGTACCTACATAGGCGGACAAGAAGCCGTTGTGCATGCCGATTACCTGATTGCCGATAAGCTCACGAGCCATCATCATCTCTCCGACCACGAAGCCGAAGCCGTGCCATTGTCGGTTCTCCTGCACCATCATCTCGTTGGCGTTCTCCCAAATTTTGCTGCGTCCGGAAGTCTTGTTCTCATCTATCTGTCCGTTTACGATAACCTCACCTTTTGATGCGAAAATAGTGCTGTTCAAGAACTCTTCCGTTCCCATTGTGGACATGGCAACGACAACGGCAAAGGCTATGAGGATTCCCCATATACGGTATTTCCTGTTGCCGAACATAAAGGAACACATGCCCAACACCATGCCGCAATAACCGGTAACAGACTTACACAGAAATGCGATGAGCATCATCGGATATTTGATATATTTCTTGGGAGCGCAATAGAATGCCAGATAGAAAAAGATTGTGGCAGGGAATTGGCATTTATATAAGGCATAGTCCAAGTTTATTTGTATGATTCCCGCCGCAAACGTCAGACATAGGTTGAGAAACGCGTATGTCACGCTCCATAACATGATTGTCCTGTAGTCGTATCGTTGAATAAGATAACATACGCACGACATGTTCAGCAACAGCAGTCCGATGCATTCCACAGCCCGGTAGGCGGAAAGTACTAAATTAGGGCTCCACAGTGCGGACATCAGGCACAATAAGGTGTATAGCCCGAACCATTTGAGGGGGGATTGGGTGAAAACCCATGAAAGGAAATGTTTGTTTTTTCCTCTATATAGAGTCCCCAAAGAATACAATCCTGTTCCAAGTGCATAGGTTGCAAATATCATGGCAGACGGATCCACGGCAGCCATATCCTCCCTGGTTCTTGCAAACGCAAATTGGATAACATAATACCCTAACAACAAGTATCCGGGCAGGCCGCCAAGTTTAAATGCTTTCTTTATACTATAATTCTTCATTTCCAATCGTATTCAATCACATTAAAATTTCGGTTGTTCACCATTGCTGCGGTTTCGGCAAAAGCGCTTTTATACATTTCGGGTGTCTTGGCCAGATACACAGCTTCGGCATTAGCTATCATAAAGAAATCCAGAAATGTTTTCATGTTTATGTCGTCACCATGGTCATAATCAATATGACCTACTTTGCCGGGAATCACATATACATTGGGGAGAACCTGTATACGCGATAAAAATGTCATTGAATCGGCAGTGATGAGAATTTTATGTTCCGGTTTCAATCGCCCTATTCCTTTAACCGTCTCAATGCTCGCGGCTATTAGTCTTTCCCTGTCTTTTACGGATAATGGACGTCCCGTGCAATCTGTGAAATCTCCGAGCAACGTTGTGAAGCGGAGAGATATGGATATGTATTTACCTCCTATCTTGTTCAGATGGTATTCTATCTCTTTTTGCAACCGGAGGCATGGACGGAATAATTCATGAAAGGATTTGTCAAACCGGACATCAAAGCGTTTCATGTTCGTATATACATGGATTTGCTTGTCTGTCTCGGACAGATTGTCATTCAGCCATGCCTCCAAAAGCTCGTCCTGATGCTCGATAACCTCCTTCTTGTAGCATGTTCTTGGCTCCATTAAGCATTGTTTCACCTCGGTCTGTTCTCTGTTGTAGGATATATGATGAGGAATCCAGTCAACTTGATTTGGAGTGAGATAATCCTGCAGGATAAAAGGTTCTTCAAAATTAATTTGAAAAATACGCCTGTTGCGTTTGCACCATTCATACACAGCAACAATGCCTTTCAGCCTGTCTGCCAGCCCGCCATGCCATGTAAAACCGTTGCATTGGAAAATAATAGCCTTGTCCGGTTCTTCTGCAAATGGACCGTTATAATATGTACTCATCATCCGTTCCTCCTGTTGCTTCTGTTGTTTACAGAAGAAATGCCATGCTCCTCCTACTGCAATCTGCAGATTATACCATCCCATCTTCAGGGGATGCAATATATGTTTCTTAATATAGCTCATTTGCCCAATATTTTATTTAATACCAATCCCAAACCTAATTTATCTGCAACTGTTCTTCCGGTATGTCTGCAAAACATGGGAAGAAGTGTCAGTCTTTTCCAACCATCTGTGTACAGGCCGTATTTCTGAAGTCTGAGCATTTTCCGGTACTTTGCTTCGTAAGCTGCCGGATCGGATTTTCTTACACACAGCAATATCACCGGATATGTGGAATTCGGGTACTTCTTTCTGTTATATCCTCCGGCCCGCATATACAGCCAGGGGAATACACCGCAATCAGAAGGATCCCTGTGCCCTTCAATTCCCCACTTTTTGCAGAGTATGGTCAGTACACTTTGATCCTCTCGATGCTGTCGAAAGTCTTTCTGATCTGATATTTCCGGTAGGAATTTCTCTCCGCTCAACACGCGTATATCGCTCATGGCATTATGCCATTCCTGCATATATCGCCTGCTTTCTTTGCTTTTTTTCAGGAAAATATAACCTCCTAAAAGCTGATTCCCGCTATAATCCCGGCATCCGAGCAAATGATAAGTTTCTCCTTTCGTAAATGCCCGGGCGAGCAAGGGTTGCTCAAACACCATCATATCCTTTCCGCTTGCTTCCAAATCCGCAATCAGTCCGTGAATATCGCTGATGAAAACAGCTCCCGAGTCGCAATAAAACAGATAATCGCCCTCGTTGGCCTTATCCATGGCCTTCATGATGAGATAAGGCTTCCAAAACCAAAGACCGTATCCCCGTTGGATTTTGAAATGCTCAGGATACTCCGCCTTGAGTTCCATGATGTCATCCTCGTGAAACTCAATTACTTTATCTGCCTTTCCTCTTTCATAAGCGGAGAGGGTGTTCAATTCCTGCTGTGGTATGTAATTACGGTCAGCAAAATTTACGACGTATAGCATGCGTTTGTGTTCAATTATAAGTTGTTATTTATCATGTTCAGAATCTGTTCACATGAGTTCTTATAGTTGTATCTTTCTTTCGCCATCCAGCGGCATCTCTTGCCGCATTTTTCTCTGAAGTCCGGGTCTTCCATCATTTTCACAACTGCGGCTTTCATGCTTTCTGCATCGGCGATTCCGACATTCAGGCCGGCTCCCTCTTTTTCAATATCGAACACATTGGCGGGATTATCGGAGATGATGACCGGTGTTCCCATTGCCATGGCCTGAAACAGCACGGTGGCTCCGCAGCACCATGCGCTTTCCTGCTTCAAAGGAATAATGGTTGCCGCAGCATGATAAAACAACGGTATCATGTCAGTAAAAGAATAGTTGCTGACATCGGTGTGTAGCGAGACGTTGGAGGGCAGATTCTGTATGTTGCATTTGGAAGAATATATTTCTAAATGGTATTGAGGCAATTGTCTGAATACCTCAACAAGCATTTCATAGTCTCGGTTCTCTATTCCTGTTGCCAGAAAATGATCACGTGCCGGAGGTTCGGAAGGTCTGAATTTCTCGCAGATGGCAAGGTCGGCTCCCCAGTCCACATAACCGTGATGTTTTTCGTCCAGTACATGTTTCTTTTCAGCCAAACGAAGCGTGCCTTCACAAAGGCATGCCACATTATCATGACGCAACCATACGTTCAAGCCGGTAGACGGAAAACCGAATGCATCGTGCGTTATCCCGATAACCGGAATTTTAATGATTCCTATTTTGCGGAAAAACGATAGGGCACTGGTCATCTGGATGTAGTGGGTGTAAATAAGCGCGGCGTCTTTATTCTCCCGGTATGCCTTTAAGGCAGACAAGGCAAATTCAATACGGTGCAACCCGATGTATTCACATGCCTTGCGGAAAATACGCACGGGCACTGACAGTTTTGACGGGGCGGTAGCCACAATCACGTCATACCCGTTTTCTATCAGGGCATCGTATCCCCACAAAAAACTGTGTTTGGCGATAGGCTCGCCTTGCAGGATGCATCTGTAGATGCCGGCTACATCAAAATTCGTAACCTGTATGATTTTTTTTACCATGTTTTCAGTATGTCCCGACAACGTCTGTTATCTTTGTTTCAGCTTCAAATCCAATGGCCTCTTTCAGTTTTGTCCCGTCCAGTGCAAGATACATCATGCCGGCATCGGCGCGCTGTATGGTGCCGAAGCAATCGGCGGGAACCGCCTTGCCCATGGCATTATGAATAAGGGTGACAATCTCTTTAACCGTCACCGTCTCACAGCCTTGAATGTTGTAGAGACCGGACGGGAGGTTCTTTTCCACAGCTAATGCAAGCATACGCGGCACTTCGTCCACATGAATATATTGGCGTGTCTGTTCTCCGGCCGTAAAGTGAAGTTCTTCATTGTTGCGGATGGCATTGATAACATAAGGAATCAGACGCTTAGGATTTTCGCCGGCACCATAAATGGTGGGAATGTAGAAATGCCAGTGGGTGAAACCGTGTTTGTACGAAGATGCAAACGCACTTAGCATCCGTTTGCTGACAGTATAATCATTAGGAGCCGTACAGGAAGAGGTCAGGATGTCTTCTTCCGAAAAGAATCGTCTTTCCTTTGTCTCGCCCATTTCAAAAACACTTCCGAAGGAAACGAAACGTCCTTGATAGCCAAGCCCTTTCAGTGCATTGCAAATCGCTACGGGCACTGTCACATTAAGACTGTATATAAGATTGTACCCTTCTTTCAGATTGGCTTGTATTCCGGCACCGATAGCATAGATGATGAGATCCGAGTCCATTAGTAGTGAACAGTCCAGTTCTTCGTTCATCAGGTTTACCCTATAGAAATGGTCATACTTATGTTCCGTCGGTTTGTCAAGACCGTAAACATCAAGTGTCCATCCGGTTTGGTTGGCGTATTTTGCTATAGCCGTTGAAAGGAAACCGTTTGTTCCCAAAATACTGATTTTCATAATTATGCGAGGAATTTTTTTATTTCTTCAATACAGAGGTTATACACATTTTCCGTCTTGTATTTTTTGTACCAGTCCGCAGTCAGGTCTATACATTCTTTTGCCGTAAGTCTGGGACGCCATTCAAGACGTTTTTTTGCCTTATTGATATTGAGCATCAGCAGATTCGCTTCATGAAGGGCATTCGGGTCCGATACATCTCTCAGTTCTCCGTAGCCGAAGTTCTCAACAATGGCAGACGCAACGTCCCACACCGTCAGAACACTTTCTGCCTCGGGACCGAAGTTCCAACCTTCGCAATAGCCGGTCGGATTGTCCCACATCTTCTGTGCCAGAAGCATGTAGCCCGAAAGGGGTTCAAGCACGTGTTCCCAAGGACGGACAGCCCGTGGCGACCGGATGTCAATAACCCCGCTTGTCTCCAGCGCACGGATACAGTCGGGGATAATACGGTCTTTTGCCCAGTCACCTCCGCCTATTACATTGCCGGCACGTACAGAGGCCAGAGAGACCGTGTGTTTCTTTCCGTAGTCTTCCGGATTAAAGAAAGCTCGTCTCCACGATTGGATGGCTATCTCACATGCCCCTTTTGAGGATGAATAAGGGTCGTAACCTCCGAACGGATCCGTCTCGACATATCCTTCCTGCTGTTCATTGTTGTCATAACACTTGTCTGTCGTAATCATTACACCAACCTTTACACTTGGCGTGGCGCGGATGGCCTCCATTATATTGATGGTGCCCATTACATTGGTCTCGTAGGTCTCAATGGGAATCTCGTAAGAGAGACGGACAAGAGGCTGGGCGGCGAGATGAAATACTATTTCCGGCTGATATTCTGCGAAAATCTCCTTTATCTGGTTGAAATTCCGTATATCCGCACGGATGTCTGCCTCTATTTTCGAGCCTGTACCGGAGAGGACAAAATTGTCACGCTCAGAATACGGTTCAAGCCCGATGCCTGTCACTTCGGCTCCAAGTTCGTGCAGCCAAATGGAAAGCCAAGAGCCTTTGAAGCCTGTGTGGCCGGTTACAAGAACTTTCTTTCCACGAAAGAAACCGTTAAATATATCAATATCCATAGTTGTTGAATTTACATGATTATTCTATCGTATAGGGGATTGTGTCTTGGGGGTCGTACAGCTTATCGGTATATGCCAGAAGGATGAAATCCCTGTCGCTGTTATTTATCACCACATGGGCAACATTACTCGGTATGAAAACCGTAATCGCCTTTTCAAGTGACAACTCTATGCATCTGTGCTCGTGGGTTTCCATATCCTCCAGTTTAAGAATGGCGTTGCCCTCGATTATCGTAAACCATTCAACGGCTTCGGGGTGATAGTGTCCCCCTTTGGCCTGTCCCGGTTTGCCCATGGTGAGGTAAACTTCACCTGTGTGACGGGGAATGTTTTCTTCGGTTCCTGTAATCGCTTTCAGAAACCAGCCTCTGTCATCGGCAATCAACCGCCGGGGAATGATTTTTACTTTGTCTATCTGTGACATATTATTAGCTCTTATGTAGTTTGTTGAATCTAAATATTACCGGTTATTTTGCGGGCTTCGATACTTGGTATCTGACGGCTCCAGCGTTTCCATGGGGCCTTGTCCTGTGCAAGGAGATTCTCCAGCAGGTTCTTTTCCCGGATGTTGTCCATACACTGCCAGAATCCCTCGTGGATATACGACATCAGCTGGCCTTGCCGGGCAAGCTCCACGAGCACTGTCTTTTCGAAAACACAGTCATCACCGTCAATCAGATCAAAGATTTCCGGTTGCAGCACCATATAGCCGGCATTGATTGGTGCGCCGTCGCTTGCGTTTTTTTCACGGAAAGAGCGCACGGAATTGTTTTCAGAAATGTCCAGCACCCCCTTGTCCTGAGCCATTTTCACTGCCGTTAATGTGGCAAGTTTGCCGTGAGACCTGTGAAATTCAACGAGTTTGTTAATTTCCACATCGCAAACTCCGTCACCGTATGTCATCAGAAAGGATTCGTTGCCCACATACTCTTGAATACGTTTGATACGTCCACCGGTCATGGTGTTGTATCCTGTGTCTGCAACAGTCACTTTCCAAGGTTCCATATCCGTCCGGTGAACGGTCATCTCATTATTGCCGTTGCGGTAATCAAAGGTTACGTCTGAATTATGCAGGAAGTAATTGGCAAACCATTCCTTTATATACTCCTGTTTGTAACCGGCACAGATTATGAATTCGGTGTGGCCGTAATAGGCATATTCTTTCATGATATGCCAAAGTATAGGCATACCTCCAATTTCAATCATAGGTTTGGGCTTAAATTGGCTTTCTTCACTGATGCGTGAGCCGAAACCACCGGCAAGAAGAACAACTTTCATAAATTATATTATTATTTTATCTTTGTATTTATTTCTTTGCATTTATAATATCCTCGGGCGTGACATTTCCCAACCGGAAAATGTACGTCCTTTCAAATTCATTGGGCATAAGCATTACCGCCGTTGTTGCGGACACCTGACCTCCGGCAAATGCCTGGCATCGGGATACGATGTAGATGGAGCGGACGTATTCGCGTGCGATTTTGTGGACATCAATATTACGCTCTACATTGACTTTCGCAAGCAATTTGCCTTCGTTGTCACCGTATTTCTGCTGGATATTGGGCAATAGGGCAGTGCCGAATTCTTTCCGGAACTTTTCATATATGCGTTTATCCTCCGTGGCACAGTAGATGTATTTGCAGCCTGATTCCTGCATCAGCTCTTTCACCTTGTCTATGACCATTCCGGCTGTGGGCTGTTTGGTTATGCCTACGAGAGTGTTGTTATAGTCTGTGCCTCGGCAGATACATGAGATTATATTCCGGTGGTTGCCCAAAGTCTGCCGGCATCCTTCTTCCACATAGCTTGTTATTTCTTTTGAGAAACGGATATACTGCGCATAGAGCTTTTTCAGGTTCTCAAACCGTTCGCTTCCTTCCATTCCTGCTACAGACCAAAGTTCATGACCCCGCATGTGTGGGATGCCGTAGCTGAATGTGACATGTTGCGAACCATATACGTCGTCCAGTGTGTAGCCTGCCGGTTGCTCGAAATATTCCTCCCATACGTTTATTCCTTCCTTGCTGTAGATGCTCGGGAAGTCGCGCATGTTTACAACCGGAACCATTCCTCTTTCTGTGGCGTACTCGATATGTGACAGAACACAGCTTACTATTGAGAAAAGTCCGTCACTATGAAAGTTTACACCGATTACATAGAAATGGAGATGCGGGTTTTTACCCCCCCCCCTACATTGTGCAACTTGTTGTAATTAAGTACTTTTATGGCGTGTTTCATGCGAAACATCAGCCACCAGGCACGACCGCCTGAGCCCAAAAATCTGAATTTCATGATTTAATTAAGTTTTTTGTGAATAAAGTTTGTATGCGTATGTTTGCAAGTCCGGCACACCCCTGCCGGTTTACGAAAACCGCCACGGCGTATCGGCTTAAAATAAAATCACGGATACAGTATGTTGTAAACCGTACTTTATAAATCCGCGTTGAATCTGTAAAGTATGGTTTATAAAATGCCGGTTAAAAAAGTTTTTTTGAAAAATCTATTTCCTGGTTACACTGTCTATGGCATTAGAGTGCGTCGGTTCGTGTTGTCTTCCGCTCTCTCTCTCCGTCCCCCTTGGCGGACCGCTCTTCGTGTGGAGTTTTATAAAATCCTTCTGTTAAAGAGTGCGCCTGCCTTTAATGTTCAAGTGTTTTTATAAAAAAACGAACAGCAAGAAGTAATGTATCCAACTCTTGCTGGATGACATTAAACACTAATTCTCCGTCAATATCAAAATAACCGTGAGCGATATGGTTTCGTATTCCGATAATGTCACCCCATGGTATTTCGGGACGTTGCGACAATAACGCATCACCTGTTATTTTTTCAATCTGACGTACACTTTCACCTATCGCTTCTATCAGCATGCAACTGGCCGCTAATTTTTGCATACCGGATGATGATGAATAATAATAATCCGCATTGCCAACATCGACATTCCATTCTTTCAGTTGATTAATGGCGTTCTCTATTTGCTTAAAGATACAACAAACACGATATCGCTTATTTGATGACATAGATACCGTCTTTGTTTATTTCTTGCAATAAATAGGGATTCATGTGCTTGTGCATGCGTACAACATCCACGCTACAGCCTAAAAGATTTTCCAGGAATTTTTTTAAACGGACAAGCATAAACGGATGTGCCTCCATTTCTACACATACATCAACATCGCTACCGTCGCACTGCTCGTCGCGTGATACGGAACCGAAAATTCTGAGTGAATGTAGCCCGAAAACGTTTCGTAACTCATCGGCATGTGACTTTATCAAAGCTATAAATTCGTTTCTTGTCCTCATCCATATGCCCTTTCTATGTCTTTGTATGCAAAAATAGCAATTAAACTTCAAATTCCAAAGTTTTTTTCTAAATATCGTCAAAATCAGGGACTTGTTTTCCTTTATTTCTTAATCCATTATTAAAACAAATCCGAATGCGTGCCTGTTGCAAGCATCAACAGGGTGAAGGTGTCATTGTCTTGTTTCCACAACAGCAACCAGTCGGGGCGGATGTGGCATTCCCAAATGCCGGCATATTTTCCTGAAAGTACATGAGGTTTATATTCCGGAGGCAACTTTCCGGCTTCCATAAGCAAGGATATTACCTTGTGAAGCAATTCCACGGGCAATCCTCTCTTCTTGCATAGCTTCAGAGATTTTTTGAATTGACCCGTGTATTCAATGCTGTACATGTTTCAGCCTAAAATCTGCTTGAACATATCATCGGCATTTTCTGCCTTGTAGACGCGACCGGCTTTCACATCATCCAAAGCCTTGTCGAGACCATTCTTCACGTTCGTCTCTTCTTTAACTATGGTGACACCTTTCATCAGTTCAAGAACCTTGAGAAGTCTGTTCTTGACCGACGCATTGTCAAATATTAATGTGAGTTGTTCCATCGCTGATTGATTATTTCTGCAAAGATAATGATTTTTATTCAAAAAAACGGATATATCTTTCTCTTTTTAATGCGGTTATCCCTTCTCCGCTCTCTCTCCGTCCCCCTTGGCGGGCGGCTCTTTGTGTGGAGTTTCTTTTCTTTTAGAAAATCCCCGCAACGGGCGGTGCCTGCCCTCCGCGCGGTGTTGCGGGGATGTCTTTCAGTTTCGTTGGCGCGGCTTGTGCCGCCATTTCCGGGGAGATGTGTGTGTCGGTGCCGTCCGGATGTCGTCTTTTACCGCTTGTCCGGTGGGTGCGGCATATCGCGTTTTTCAGCCGCCGTTGGGGAGGTTCCGTCCCGCAGCATCGCTGCTTCACCTTGCGGGCTTCCGCTCCCGGCACTGCCGCATGCTTCCGCATTGTTTGTTGTCTCACACCGTCACTCTGTATGGCAGTTCCTCCGGCGCCTCGCCTCCGGCAGGGTGGGCGGAGGGCGCATCTGTGAGGTACGTTTCTTACGGCCCCGGCGTGTCCGCACATGTGTGTGTGGGTGCCGCAGACCGGACGCTTTGCCTCGGTTTTCCATGTGCACATCCCTTCGTGGGGAGGAATGCCCGACCGCCTTGTCGGCGCGTCAGTAACGCGGTTCGAAGGGGCCGAAGAAAGCCAGGGAAATCTCGTTTCTCGCTTTCGACATCATGCTGTCAATTTCCTGTCTGCTGTGCAGCTGTTCGTATAGGAGTGTTGCCTCAATGCGGTAAAGTATCTTGTCCAGAGTCTCCGGTTTAAGACCCGTCCCCGGACGGGCCGGATTGAGCTTGGACATGGTGCGTGCATTCATCCTCAGACGTCTGGCGGCAAGCCGGCAGGAATTCAAGCCCAGCTCCTGCAGGAGCGTTGCGACAACGCGGGCGGCAACGGCCATCCACTCGCGCTCTTTCTCGAGTGATAACTTGCCGGCCATACTGTCTCAGGTTTATATATCTTTTGCTCTCCGTTTGCGGAGGGCCGCATATAAGGTCCTGGACGTGTAGCGAATGGCTCCACACCCGGCGTGGCTCCCACATTGTCCTGATGGTGGAAGCAGCCGTCACGAATGGTGTTAATACAAGTTAAAATCCGCTCTGTCTCCTGTCTGTGTGCTGCACTCCATGGAGTGCGTCACCTTGTTGTGAAACTGTGCTAAGTTTGCAATGTCATTTCATGGAATGTTTTGAAAGATTATCTGTTTAACGAATTTAAAGTAGATTTTATTGTATGGAAATCAATGTTTTTATGTTCAGCAATCTGCGCAGCTGCGAGCCCGTGCCCTCAAGCTGCGCTGAGGTGGTGCGGATGATTACCGGCGGAAGCCTGGATGCCGCCACCGCGCAATACCGCTGCACGGCTGCCGCACTTGCCGGTGCCGAAGCCCGTGGCGATGCCGCCGGGGTGAAGAGGCTGAAGGGCGAACTGAGCCGTCTGAAGGCTGCCATGCCCGCGTTTGTGGCGTGGGTGATGCTGAAGGGCGGGCGCACCGAAGCCCATATCACCGGATATACCGGCTATGTGATGGTGGACCTCGATCATCTGCCCGACGACGCTTTCGACGCCGCCCTGCAGGCGGTGAAGGAGGATGTGCACACGGTGCTTGCCTACGTCACCGTGTCGGGGCGCGGCATACGTGTGGTGTGCCGCATGAATGGGGTGGTGGACAAGGACACGTTCCGCGACGCATGGACCACCGCCAATGCCTATTATGCGCGGCTGTGCGGCTGCCCGTTCGACCGCCAGTGCTCCAACGCCACCCGCATGTCCGTGGTCTGTCACGACCCCGGCGCGCTCTACCGCCCCGATGCCGTGCCGCTGGAGATTGAGCGCCGCGCGCCGAAGGCCGCCCGCGGCAAGGGCCGTCCGCGCGACATCTCTGCGGCCGCGGATGCGGCAAGGAGGGTGATTGAGGGCGAGGGACTGCGCTACGAGCCCCACCGCCGCAACGAGTATGTGAGCCGCCTCGTCTATCTGCTCAACCGCTACGGGGTGGGCGAGAGCGAGGCGCTGGAATGGCTGCTCGCCGAGTATGCCGACTACAACGCCGCCAACGGCTCGCCGCTGTCCGCCATGGTGCGCAGCGTCTATGCCAATCATCGCGACGAGCACGCCACGATGAAGCCGCCGAGGGGCGGCCGTGGCGGCAAGGGGGACGACGGGGGAGGCTGCCGCAGGGCGAATATCGCCGAGATGGAGCTGTTCATCACGGAGAGTTACCGGCTGCGCGCCAACACGGTGAGCAACACCGCCGAATGGGCACCGCTCGCGGCGGACGGCACGGTATGCGGAGAGTTCCGCGAGATAGACGACTGTTTCGAGAACTCGCTGTGGCGCGAGATGCGCCATGCCGGCATCAACACCGACCTGATGACGCTCACCACGCTGCTCCGCAGCGATTTCGTGCGGCCGTTTCATCCCCTTGCCCACTATCTGGACGGTCTGCCCCCCTGGGACGGACACACCGACCACATCGGCAGCCTGCTCGCCCTGGTGCACTGCCGCAGCGTGACGGCGGAGGAGTTCGACCGCTATGCCCGCCGCTGGCTCGTGGCGATGGTTGCCGCCGGACTGTATGACAACGTGGTGAACCATGAGATACTGGTGCTGCTCGGCCGTCAGGGCACCTACAAGTCGTCGTTCATGAACAACATCCTGCCGCCCTGCCTGCGCCGGTATTATAGTGTGAAGACCAACAGCCACCGCATGGACAAGGACGATGCCTTTGCGCTGACGGAGAACTTCCTGATTAACTTTGAGGAGATTGACTCCATGCAGCGGACGGAGCTGAACCAGCTGAAGGCGCTCACCACCGTGCCCTACATCAAGGACCGTCCCGCCTACGGGCGCCGCAAGGTGCGTCTGCCCCACCGTGCCTCGTTCTGCGCCACGGGCAACAACCTGCAGTTTCTCACCGACGACACCGGCAACCGCCGCTGGCTGGTGTTTGAGGTGGAGAGCATCGACAACCCCTGGGAGGCAGGCATCGATCACGACGGCGTGTATGCCCAGGCACGGGCGCTCATCGACGGCGGGTTCAAATACTGGTTCGACAGCGAGGAGATCGGCGACATCAACCGGCACAACCGCGAGTTCGAGACGCCCGACAGCGCCCGCGAGCTGGTGGTCACGCATTTCCGCCGCCCCGCGAGGCTGGAATCCTGCCTCTACCTCACCTCCACGCAGATAGCCGCACGCTTCGCCCCGCAGCTCAGGGTGTCGCCCGTGGCGGTGGGGCGCGTGATGCGCGAGCTGGAGTATGAGCAGGTTCGGAACCATTACAGCAAATTTTGGAAAGTAGTTGAAATTCAACTCTCTGATGTGGGCAAAAACTTGCCCGGCGGTATGCCGAAGGAGGAGAAAATACCTTTCTGACACTCTGCTAATAGGCGTGATTTGCGTCGGATGCGTCGGATGCGACACTTTTTTTATGGAGATATATTTTATGAGAAAAAATAGCACTCCTTTAAAGGACACGTATTTTTTGTATATGACAGATTTCTATGGAAAGTATCCGTCGCATCTGTCGCATCCGACGCAGGTCATGCTCCGGAACGTCGGGGAGCGGTCTCATGGGATATATGGCGGCATTCACATTTTCGGAGCGCCTTTTTCCGGTCAGCCATCCACCGCTTTGCGCCTCGCCATCCATTGGATTCCGATGCGTAAACCGCCTCTTTCCGGCAGATAAACAACCGTTTAATTTTTAAAACCTTACAGCAATGAAAGTATACACCAAACGAGAACTTGCCCTGCTCTATTTCCCGGGTGCCAACCCCCGCACGGCAACCAACCGCCTTGCCCGCTGGATAAAGCGGTCCGACGAGCTGTGCCGCCGCCTGACAGAGGCGGGCTACCGTCCGGCAAACCGCCTGCTCACCGTGCGCCAGCTGCGCATCCTGTACGAGCATCTCGGCGAGCCCTGACGGAGCCTCCGGCGGTTTCCGGCGGAGGAAAAGCGGGGCGCACACGGGCGCACGCCAACGCACACTCCGGAAGCTGCCGCACAGTAACTTTGCACATACAGAAGGACGGAGGGCACATGCAGCGGCGCGCACTGCACGAAGACCGCAAGTCCGGCAAAAAAAACTTTATGTATAACTTCTTAAAACCGTAAACATTATGATCAGATTCATTCTCAAGCCGAACTCCATTCCCGGAAACTCCTCGCGTGGCAAGTATTACGCCTGGCCCGTCATCGAGGAGACCATGGACCTCAGGGCGCTCGTCAAGCACATGTCGGAGCACAACTCCGGATTCTCCGAGGCGATGTGTCTGGGCGTCATCACCGCCATGATACGCTGTATCAAGGAGATGATACTGCAGGGCAAGAACGTGAAGATAGACGACCTTGCCATCTTCTCGTGCGGCATACGCAACGCATGGGGCGGCGCCGACAGCGAGGAGGATTTCAGTGTGAACCGCAACATCCGCGGCGTGAAGCTCCGCGCCCGTGCCACGGGGTCGCTGTCTGCCGTGTCGCTCAATCTCGAGGCAACGCTGCGCAAGGCGTCGGTAGTGGTGGGCGGCTCTTCGGGCTCGTCTGCGGGCGGCGAGGACACCGGCACCAACGGGTAGCCGCCTGTGGAGAGACGGCTTTGCCGTGACATCGTAAGGAGTGGATGAAGGCTTCGCCGTAAGGCGTAACTGTTTCATCGCAGGGAGATTGCAACCACCCCCCCCCGGCCCCTCCTTGAAAATGAGGGGATGCTACAGGCGCTG